>JACMOC010000078.1 GCA_014378195.1 Oligoflexus sp.
CGTGTTCCAAGCTATCTATCCGAGTGTAGTAGCGAAATTCAAACAGGACATCAAAGTTGCGCCTCCAACCCTCGCCGACTTTGTAGTGACCGTCGACTGCATGGAACTTGATCTTGTTCAAATGGATCAGTGTGTGATTAGTCCTCTCTCCCTAAACCTTTCTGCCTTTCAGTGATTTAGAGAAAAGCTGTCCGTATATAATGTAAGATTAAAGATGCCCTAGGTGGTTTACCCGCCTTTGGCATCTTTACATAAGGCCGGGTCTCGCTATGAAAGTTCAATTGTTTGCGCTCACCTTGCTCACCATGTTTTCAATGCTGGCCCATGCAAAACCTTCAGCCGTGCTTCCGATTGGACAATCAATCGAGAAAGTAAGCGAATCATTTTTGGGCGTTCCTTACCATAACGATGCGCTAGGCGAAGGCGCTGGAACTTATGATAGTGATCCCTTAGCTCGCACCGACTTATTTGATTGTACGACTTTTGTGGAAACAGTCTGGGCACTCAGTTTTACCAAAGATGATACGGACTGGAAGTCAAATCTCCAAAAAATACGATATGACCACGGCGAAATTTCTTACGTTAAACGTCTTCATTTCATATCTGTGGATTGGATGCCTTACCATCTGCAGCGTGGAGCTGTGACTGACCTCACCCGACTGATCGGAGGCGATCTGGTGGAATCGCAGACGCTCATCGATAAAAAAGCTTGGTATGAGAAGATGCATCCCGAGCAGGTTTGGCTGTTTAATCAATTTCATCCTCAACTCAAACCTCAGGTCGCAAAAATTGAGTATGTGAAGTTTGAAACTTTACTTGAGGAACCAGCAGCAGCGAATCGCCTTAAAGCCGAGCTTGAGAAAGGTCCTTTAATCGTTAATTTCGTTCGTCCCAATTGGGACACGGTAAGGTACATCGGGACGAAGATTGATATTTCGCATCAAGGCTTTGTGCTGCTAAAAGGAGGCGACGTCGTTCTTCGCCACGCGTCGGCGGCTAATGGTCGAGTTAAAGATGACGATTTTATGTCTTATATCAAGGCTTACAAAATGCACCCGGCATTAAAAGGCGTCCAGTTTGTTCGTATTCTTACGCTTTGATCTTTTTTATTTTTAAGTTGCTCGAACGAGCGTGAGTTTCGGAGAGGCTTTTTTGAAGATTTGATTTGAAAAATGGGGCTGCGCAGACTTGAACTGCGATGCCTTGCGGCGCCGGCTTCTAAGACCGGTGTGTCTACCAATTTCACCACAACCCCACTTGGAATACCAAGGTCTGCAATCCATTCGTGCGGACACGGCCGAATTGAGAAACCTAGATTTGCCTGTGCAAATCCGTTTTGTCAATTCTCAAGCTGAAAAGCTTTCGCTTTTTGTATGTCGCTTTGTAAGCCGCTAGCCTCTCGACGTTGCAACGAGGGGAAGCTTCACGCTAGTATAGGCGGTGTTTCGTCCCCAGACCCTGCTTTTGGAGAAGGCTCCTATGGATTCCACCGGTGCCAGTGTTGATTTTTCAGGATTAATTTTAGGGCTCTGTTCGGCTGCCCTATCCTATTTGGGTTATAACGATAACTCTTTTGGTAAAAACCTTATTTTGGCACGTCAGAATATAGATATCATTGAGATGCTCCGCACCAAGACCCTTGGCAATTTGACAGATGACGAAAAAACTTTGGTCGATGAGGTCCTGATCGACCTCAAGTCCAAATTTGTCGAAGTCTCAGGGGGCAGAAAGGCTTAAGAATAGCCGAAGTTGCCCGATACATACGTTATCTTATGAGGTGACGTATGGATGTCTCGCGCTACAGCTACGAATGCCAGGCGGTTTTGCACTACGGACTGCGCTATGCAAAAGGCCTCGGGCACGACCATCTTGAGATCGAACACGTGGCTTTAGCCCTTCTCAGGCGTGATTTCAGTCGTCTTGATAGCGAGTCCCATGCGGCAGTGGAAAAAGGTCTCGAAGTGTTCCTGGAGGATTTTCCTCGCCGATTCGGTCAACTCTCTGTCGCCTTTGGTCCTCGCCTCAACCTTGCGTTGGATCAAGTTGAAAAAACGATTTCGGGGCGCCTCATCGAAGTGGATGAGCTGTGGACTTCGTTTTTGCCCCACTCCGAAACCCTTAGAAAATACATCAAACAAACGGAAGATGACCAGGCCAAGGATTTCCAGCGTTGGAACGTCCCTACGGCCCAAAAAAGCGTTGTGACCAAAGGCGGCATTTATAAGGCCAATCCCGGCAAGGTGAATCCCAATCCGTCCCTCTCCAAAGACAAACCCCAAAACGGCAAAAAGCTTCAGGACGCTGATGATAAAAGGCTCCGTGAGTTCACCGTCGACCTTACGCAAATGGCAAGTGAAGGCAAAATTGATCCTGTCATCGGTCGCGATGAAGAGATACGGCATGTCTTGGAAATACTTGGCCGTAAGAAGAAAAATAACCCTATTCTTCTTGGCGAACCGGGCGTGGGCAAAACAGCTATCGCCGAGGGTTTGGCCCTTCGGATCGCCGAAGATCGTATTCCTGAATCGATGCGAGGCGTACGTGTTCTCTCGTTAGACCTTGGTGCCTTGATCGCAGGCACCAAGTATCGCGGTGAATTCGAGCAGCGGCTCAAACAGCTGATTCAGGCGCTTGAGGAACTCGGTGATCGCGCGATTATATTCATCGATGAGATTCATACGATACTTGGGGCGGGAAGTTCCGAGGGCGGCGCAGACGCAGCAAACCTTCTGAAACCAGCTCTCGCGCGTGGGCAACTCCGCTGTATTGGTGCGACAACGATGCAGGAATTTCGTAAATACTTTGAAAAAGACGCTGCACTCGAACGACGATTTCAACCCATACTCGTCAGTGAGCCAGACCGTGATGCCTGTCTTTCGATCATGCGCGGTCTCAAACAAAAATATGAAATTCACCACGGAATTCCTATCAGTGATAGCGCTCTGCGGGCCGCCGTCGACTTATCAATCCTCTATTTACCCCATCGACAGTTGCCGGATAAATCGATCGATCTTTTGGATGAGGCCTGTTCCCATCTGAAACTGAAGCTTTTAAGTGTGCCTGCCGAGCTCGAACAGCTTCAGGCACAAGCCGCACAACTCAAGATGGAGCAACAGCTCCTGGAAAAGCAAAAAACGAACATGCGCGAACTGACGATCGTCAAGGTCAAGCTGGAAAAGATCGCTCAGGCTTGTACAATGCTGGAAACAGCCTGGAAATCCCATCAGAAGTCCCTTGCTGACTATCGTCTCCTGGAGCAGAATTGGGAGGAGCGCCTGAGTCTTCTTGAAGCCAGTAAAACGAGCGGGAATTTTGAACTGGCCGGCCGAATCCAATTTGATGAGATGCCGAAGCTAGCCGAGCGGATGGCTGCCATCAAAAAACAATTGGTGGAATCAGAGCGGTTTCAAGGCTTTTCCTCTCAGCACGTCGATGCGCAGGATATAGCTTTTGTTTTAGGGCGATGGACCGGTATTCCGGTCGGGCAGCTGATGGCTGAAGAAAAAGATCGCCTCAAGGATCTGGGCGCTTTTCTCAATCAAAAGGTTACAGGGCAGGAAGATGCCGTGGAAGTCCTTACTAAAGCAGTGAGACGGGCGCGCCTGGGTCTTACTGATCCAGGCAAACCCTCGGGAGTATTTCTCTTTCTCGGGCCGACAGGGGTTGGTAAGACAGAAACCGCAAAAGCATTGGCCGAGCGCGTTTTTGTTCATGAGGATAACCTGATTCGAATCGATATGACCGAATATGGCGAGTCTCACCATGTGTCGCGCTTGATAGGAGCGCCTCCCGGTTATGCTGGTTATGAATCAGGCGGTGTTTTAACAGATGCCGTTCGTCATCACCCGTTTTCTCTAGTGCTCCTAGATGAAATCGACAAAGCGCACCCCCGTGTTCTCGATCTCCTCCTGCAAATTCTTGACGAAGGCCGTTTAACCGATGGTCAGGGGCGCGCTGCGGATTTTAAACGCTGCATTTTCATCATGACGTCCAATACTCAAATTCCTCTTCAAGGTGTAAAGCCTCTCGAACGCGACGCCTACCTTCGTCAACAACTTACCGAGTTTATGCGCCCTGAGCTTTTGAATCGTATCGACGAGATCGTAAGTTTCTCTCGGCTTTCAGGCGAGGATTTCGATCGACTGCTCAACTATGAACTTTCTACTCTCAATCAGAGGCTCAGTTCCCGTCAGCTCCGCGTAGAGATTGGCAAGGGTTTGAGGGGGCATATCATCAATGACGTTTTGAAGAGTTCCTTTGCGGGCCGTGAGCTCAAACGCATATTCCAACGCGGTGTGGTCGATGCTGTATCGGATCGTTTACTTAAGGAAAGCACTGAACTATCTGGTGTATGGATACTTGACTGGTCAGAGGAATCGGGGCTGGAATGGAAGACAGGTCAAGGAAGCACGCTTTTGCTGCCAGCGGCGCGCGCTTAAAAAATTATGAGATTCGTACTTGACGACTGATAAATAGCTGCGGTAGGTTTAGCTCCCATCGAGGATGACAATTCATTCTAACTGGGGCGTCGACAAGTGGTAAGTCTCTGGATTTTGATTCCAGCATTCGAAGGTTCGAATCCTTCCGCCCCAGCCACTCCTTCTCTTGTTATTATTCCTAGCGTCTATTCTATACAAAAGAATTCTATCTTTGGCAAAGACCGCTGATTTCAGTTGGTCTTCGGCGCATTTTCTGTTTAAAGCTTACCGAAACGATTGCTGACTATTCCACGAATTGATGCAAGGGGCCTGGGCGATGGACAGTGACATCATAGTATTCTCTGGTAACGGCAATAAGGAACTCGCTGCGAAGATTTGTCAGCATCTCGACATGCCTGCTGGAGCCGCACGAGTCGATCGCTTTTCTGACGGCGAAATCCGCGTCGAAATTCAAGACAATGTTCGAGGCAAAGACGTTTTCATTATTCAGCCAACCTGTGCCCCTGCCAACGATAATATACTTGAAGCCCTCGTGATGGTCGATGCCTGCCGCCGTGCATCGGCCCGCCGCATCACTTTGGTGTGCCCTTATTTCGGCTATGCCCGCCAAGAACGCAAGAGTGCGCCGCGCACACCAATCACCGCAAAGCTGGTAGCCGATCTTTTTACGGTTTCTGGTATCGACCGTCTGTTAGTGATGGAGCTTCATACCTCCGCGATTCAGGGCTTCTTCAATATTCCAGTGGACCACCTTTTCTCGAAGCCTATCTTTGGTCCTTATTTTACGCAGCATGAAGATCTTTTGATCGTCTCTCCTGACGCGGGCGGTGTCGAGCGCGCACGGGCTATGGCGAAATATTATGAGTGCGGTCTCGCAATCGTGGATAAAAGACGTGATCGTCCGAATGAGAGCGATGTCATGAACGTAATCGGTGATGTAAAAGGCAAAAACTGCCTTATCATCGACGATATCTGCGACACCGGTGGCTCACTCTGCAAAACGGCAGAGGCCCTTATGGAAAACGGAGCTCGTTCAGTGAGTGCTGCCATTACGCATGCAGTCCTGAGTGGCCGTGCAATTGAACGTATTAATAACTCTGTTCTTAAAGAGCTGGTGGTTACTGATACCATCCCTCTCTCGGACGCGGCTAAAAAGTGCACAAAAATCACCCAGCTGAGTGTAGGCGAGCTCTTAGCCAAGGCTATTAGGCGCATCCACACGTCGGGTTCAATCAGCAACCTCTTCGTTTAATTGACGCGCCTCGTTTTCCAAAAACCGGGAAAAGAGGCGTCACAAGCCTCTTGCCAGCCGGAAAACTTCCCTATATAACCCTATGCTCATGCGTGGACTATCCACCCCTTGATAGCCGCAGATGCATTCTGCAGCCTTATCATCCTGACCAGCATGTTCGATTTTGGGGTGATATTAGGAGAGTTATTCATGTCCGAAGAATTAGTGACTATCGCTGGTACAACTCGCGTTCCAGGTGGCAAAAGCCAAGCTCGTAAAATGCGCCGTGATGGCATCATCCCAGCGGTAATTTTGGCGAAAAGTGGTAATACCAATCTTACCATCGATCCTAAATGGCTCCATAAAGCCAATAAGGCTGAAGGCAAAATCTTCAACCTGACTTTGGAAGGGAAAACCCACAAAGTCAGAATTCAAGAGCTCCAATTGGATCCCGTTAAACGTGTGGCTTTGCACGTTGACCTTATCGTTGTGTAAGGGACGGTGGCTAAGTTGAAATTGATTGTTGGGCTGGGTAATCCAGGAAGCAAATACAAGACAACTCGCCACAACGCTGGATTTCTTATCCTTGATCAGATCCTTCTTCGTCAGAAAGCCGATTGGCAGGGCAAGAAGTTTGATTCGGAATTTGGACGCATGCGGCTGTTTGGAGAAGACTGTCTTCTTCTAAAACCGCAGACTTTCATGAACCTCAGCGGAAAATCGATTGCACAAGCCTGTCGATTCTTCAAGCTTGAGAACGAGGATGTTATTGTCCTTCATGATGATGTCGATGTTCCGTTCGGTAAAGTAAAGGCTCGCATGGGTGGTGGAGCGGGTGGCCATAACGGCATTCGTAGCACAATCGCCGAGCTTGGATCGGAAGATTTTGCTCGTTTGAAACTGGGCGTCGGCAAACCATCGGGTGATAAAGCTCAGATGGAGGTCGCAGACTGGGTTTTGGCGAGTTTTACGCCCGATGAACTTCAGATAGTCGAAAAAGCGATGGTAGACGAAACGCTTCTGAGAATTCAGGGCATTTTTCAACAAAGTCGCTAATTTTATTTCGTTCTGTATTGATACGTATGAGCTCTCTTGCTGGCCTCTCGAGGTTGGCTGCTCAATCCATAAGGGAGGTTTTATTTTGTTACGCGAGTATGAATTTACAGTCGTGGCTAAAGCTGATTTGCCAGACGCAGACAAGCAAAAGATTTTTGCCGGTTACGAAGAAATTTTGAAACGTGATGGCGGCGAGTTCGTGAAGCGTGACGATTGGGGCTCTAAGCGTATGGCTTTTCCAATCCGCAAAAACTTCCGCGGACATTTTATGTTCTACGACACTGCAAGTAGCCCAGCGAGCATCGCTGAGTGCGAACGTCTACTTCGCATTGACGAAAACATTCTTCGTTACCTCGTCGTCAAAATTGGCGACAAAGTCGATGTTGAAGCACGTAAGGTCGAACTTGCAAAAGCAGCGGCTGCGTCTCAGCGTCAAGCTGAGGAGAGATAATCCATGAAATTGATCTTAAGCCAAAATGTTGAAAACTTGGGCCGAATCGGTGATTTGGTTAAAGTGAAAAATGGTTTTGCTCGTAACTTCCTGATCCCACGCGGACTTGGGATGGTTGCTAACGAAGGCAACCAATCAGCTCTGAATCATCAACTCCGCCTTTTGGATAAGAAAAAAGCCCTTATCCTTGGCGAAGCGAAAAAAGCTGCTTCGAACATCGAAAAAATCTCCGTCACTGTTACGAAACAAGTTGGCGAAGACGAGAAAATCTTTGGTTCAGTTACTACGGCTGAACTCGAAGAACTCCTTGCCGCTGAAGGCGTTAAAGTCAGCAAAAAAGACATCAAACTTTCTGAAGAAATTAAGAAAGTCGGTGTTTACTCTGCTGAAGTTAAAGTCCATCCAGAAGTGACTGCAAAGTTCAAAATCTGGGTAGTTGCTGCACAGTAATTGCAAGATAATTCGCGTGCTTACGTTAAGTCGTAAGTACGCGAATTTTTTGGAAAAATTGCGCTCTTGTCAAACGCCTCAGATCCCCATATCTTTAAACAAACGATAGTCGTTAAGTCTTCCACTCCTTGTTCGCTCGAGACCTCCATGGCATCAGGACAACCGCTGCCGCATTCTATTGATGCCGAAAAAGCGGTACTCGGTGCTATCCTAAGTGATGCTGATTCCCTTACAGCGATCGAAGGAAGCCTTGCGGCCAAACACTTCTTTCTCGATTCTCACCATAAAATATACGAAGCGATACTCGAGCTTTCTGCAGCCGGTGAAGCCGCGGACATAGTCACGGTCACAGAAAAGCTTCGTCAAAATAAGATCAAAGAAATTGGTGCCGCCTATCTTATCGAGTTGACGGAGAGTTCGCCTGTTGCTCAAAACCTTGAGCATTACGCGAATATCATCCGGAATCATTTCTATCGCCGCTCGATTATTCGTGTTTGTCAGGAAGTTGTCGAAAAAGCCGGTTCGTACGAAGGGCGTATCGAGACCTTCATCGAGGTGGTGGAAAAGCAATTTCTCACCATTTCGAGTGAATACGATAAAAAGGGTATTCAAAAAGCCGACGTTGTTTTGGAATCGACGATTGAAGAGATCCAGCGAAAGCTTGAGCTCGATGGGTCGGTGACTGGGGTAACGACGGGCTTTAACGACCTGGACTCGCTCACAGGCGGTATGCAGGGCTCTGACCTTGTGATTCTCGCGGCCCGTCCTGGTATGGGTAAAACAGCGTTTGTCTTGAACGTAGCTTCTAACGCGGCGATGGCTGGTAAAAAAGTCGCAGTGTTCACACTCGAAATGAGTAAAGAGCAGCTCATGTCGCGGGTTTTATCATCGATCTCGCGTGTTGATTCTTCACGCCTTCGAAAGGGTGAATTGACGGATGAGGAACAGGACCGTCTGATGGAAGGGGCGCGGCGTATCTATGAGAAAAAAGATTACCTCGGTATCGATGAGACGCCCGGTATCTCACTCATGGAGCTGCGTTCACGCTGTCGGCGGTATCATAAAGAAAACGGCCTCGACATGGTCATCATCGATTACCTCCAGCTGATGACAGCAGGCACAGGGAAAGTCGAAAGCCGTGAGCGCGAGATTTCGGAGATCTCCATGGGGCTTAAAAACCTGGCCAAAGAATTGAATATTCCTGTCATTGCGTTGGCGCAGCTTAACCGTGGCGTTGAGCAACGTCCGGATAAAAGACCTAAACTGTCAGATTTGCGGGAATCAGGCTCGATGGAGCAGGATGCGGATATGATTATGTTTATCTATCGCGATGAGTACTACAACCCTAACTCTGAGATGACTGGTGTTGCCGAAATTCTCATTGCGAAGAACCGTCATGGTGCGCTCAAAACGCTCAAGGTTGCTTTCCAACCTCACTACGTATCCTTCCAGAATCTCTTCCAGGAAGGCGGAACGATGAGCGACCCCGAAGAATAAGGGGTGCTCGTTTAAGACATTCCGGCTAGAGTCCTGAAATCAATAATTCACAGTCCGTACTGCTTGATCTTCTTTCGCAGGGTATTGCGATTGATGCCAAGAATTTTGGCCGCTTGAACCTGATTCCCACCAACGCGTCGGAGTATTTGAATCAAGAGTGGTTTTTCCACTTTTGACATCAAGAGCTCGTAGACGTCTTCTGGGTAAAAAGTCCCAATTTGGTCAAAAAAGCGTGAGATCTTCAATTCCACGACATCTTCAATCGAGTACTGATCCAACCTTGTGATGAGATCGGCGTCCTCGATATGTATTCCTCGTCGGGCAAGGGCGGATAGGCGTTTGCTCGTCTCGCTAGAAACGTGAGCATTCCCAAGGACATTCGATTCAGAAGGCATAACTTCAACAGGCGTATCCATAGACAACTCGGATTCCAGGTGCTGCGGCGATACATTGGTTTTAGTCACAGGGATCGAAAACCATTGCGTTTTTGAGTGAAGAAAGATTTAACGCAAGCCTCTCCCTACTGTCAATGGCCAAGCTGGCGAATTTTTTAAGAACCCCGCTAGGGAAGACTTGCCTACTTTTCACTGCAGCAAAATATCTTTAGTATTGAATGTAAGGGAAGCGTCATTTAAGCCAGTCAAACTTTGCGACAAATGTCACATTGAGGACGTCTGCCACAGTTGACAAGGTCTTGCGATTCGAAAGCTTGCGATGTAAAAAGAGACCTGATTAACGCAAGACTCGGAGTGCTTATGGATGTCGATACCCAGAATGAAGAGATCAATGGTTCCTTCGACGAAGAACTAGGCAACTCTTCTCTCGATAACAATGATGAAGACGGCTCTGCCCTGGTCAAAAAGCTCGAAGAACAGCTTCTCGATGCTAAAGACCGTTACATGCGTCAAGCCGCTGACATTGAAAACATGCGTCGACGCCAAGAGAAGGAACGAGCCGATCTGCTCAAATATGGCACAGAAAAACTTCTGCAAGACCTCCTTCCAGTTCTCGACAGCCTCGATAAAGCGATGCTCTCGGCGGACGGCCAAACGAACCCAGTCGTTGAAGGGGTTAAGATGGTCCAAAAACAATTTTCTTCGGTTCTCGAGCAACACGGACTGAAACCTTTGCAATCCAAAGGCCAGGTCTTCGACCCGAACGTTCATCAAGCGATCCAGCGGCTCGAAGACGATGTCGCGGAAGATACGGTAAAAGAAGAGTTCCAAAAGGGCTATACGCTCAACGGTCGACTGGTACGTCCATCGATGGTCAGTGTCTCGGTTCCTAAAAGTTCTTAAGGAAAATAACCGTGACGAGGAAGCGTAAGCTGCAAGAAGAATCCTTAGAATCTTCGCACTGCGCTTCCTCTCCACAAGAAGAAGCCGACATCAAGACATTCTGTGCCAAGATCAGTTACGAAGAAATCACTTTCGAAACTTGGCAGAAAAAACATAGCAAACTCGACCTCTTGTATCCCCTGAACATCGCACGATCAGAGCTTCATCAAACCTCGAAAGCCGTGATCAAACTCAGCCGAACCATCAATGCAATCGCTACGAATGGTCGACGTGAGGAACAGAGAGAGAAGTTCGAATTCGAAGTTCAACTCTGTGGAAACCTAAAAGACCGAAGCGTCTTAAAATATCCTGGTCTCGGTGATCGACGTGATGCTGCTGCAGGTGATCTCCTGATAATCCTCAAGATTTCAGAATAACTTCACCTCGCTCCAATCCAGAGTTTTCTTCCATTACAGCTCAAGGACTAAGGTTTATTGGCCCGACGTCCGAAAATATAAGAGTGTTGTGAAATTGTCCTCTCAAACGGGAGTCATGTATGACGGATGCGAATTCAGGAAAACTCACAGTCAGTAACAGTGAAATGCCGCTGTTGCCGCTCAAAGATATAGTCGTGTTTCCGAACATGATTGTCCCAGTCTTCATCAACGAGGATCTCTGCATCAATGCCGTTGAAAGCGCGATGGCCAAACAAAGAAAGATCTTCCTTTCAGCTTTTAAAGTCGCGGGTCACGAGGGCGAAGGCCTTGAAGCCAAGCTTGAGGCCCCGTTCGATGTTTATGACATCGGTACAGTCTGTACTATCATGCGCACCAGAAAACTTCCTGATGGCCGCATGAAGGTCCTGGTCCAAGGTCTTCACAAAGCCTCTGTGAAAGAGCTGATCGAATCCGAACCCTACCCAAAAGTTTTTGTGCAAACGATACAAGAAGCCAAAGTCACGAACAATTCCAGCGAAGTTGAAGCTTTGATTCGTTCGGTTCGTGATAGCCTCGAGAAGGTTGTGGCCCTCGGTAAAGTCTTGTCTCCTGATATCCTTATGATCCTCGAAGATGTAAATGAACCTGGTCGCCTTGCCGATCTCGTCGCATCCAACCTCGGCCTCAAAGTTCATGAAGCACAAGCCATCCTCGCCATAAATCAGCCGCTTGATCGCCTGAAGCGCGTTTACACATGCCTTTCACGCGAAATCGAAGTGTATCAAATGCAGGTACGCATCCAATCTCACGCCAAAGATGAAATTGGTCGTATGCAACGCGAACACTATCTCCGCGAGCAAATGCGCGTGATTAAGTCCGAGCTCGGTGATAACGACGGCAAAGACGAGCTCGATCAATACTGGCAAAAAATGGAAACTCTTCCTTTGAACAAGGAAGCGCGCGAAGAGCTGACTCGCCAAATCAAACGTCTAGAGCGTATGCATCAGGACACGAGCGAAGCCGCTCTGACCCGGACTCATATCGAAACCATCCTGGCTTTGCCTTGGGGCAAAAAACTCCCTGACAGCCTCAATCTGAAAAAAGCCAAGGAAATCCTTGACGATGATCACTTCGGCCTCGACCAGGTGAAAGACCGCATCCTCGAGTATCTGGCTGTGAAAAAGCTTAATCCGGAAGCAAAAAGCCCTATCGTATGTTTCGTAGGCCCTCCTGGAGTCGGTAAAACGAGTCTTGGTCGTTCCATCGCCAAATCCCTCGGTCGCGAGTTTGCCCGTATCGCCCTCGGCGGTGTTCGTGACGAAGCGGATATCCGCGGTCATCGCAAAACCTATGTCGGTGCTTTCCCGGGACGTGTTATAGCAGCACTGAAAACAGCTGGATCCTGCAATCCAGTCATTATGTTAGACGAAATCGACAAGATGGCATCGGATCACCGCGGCGACCCAAGCAGCGCACTTCTCGAAGTTTTGGATCCAGCGCAAAACAATGCTTTCGTCGACCATTACATCGGCATACCCTTCGATCTTTCCGATATCATGTTCATCGCCAACGCCAACACGCTTGATACCATTCCAGCGCCACTGCGCGACCGCCTTGAAATCATCGATGTCTCGGGTTATTCGGAAGAGGAAAAACTCGCAATTGCGAATCAGTACCTTATTCCTAAGCAGCTGAAAGAATCAGGATTGGATAAAGCCAATGTCGTCTTCACCAAAAATTCTGTAACGACGATCATCAACGGTTACACACGCGAAAGCGGTCTCCGTAGCCTCGATAAAAAGATCGCTTCCGTCTGTAGAAAACTCGCTCGTATCTATGCTGAGCAAACGGATATGTGGGACCTGGGTGAAGGCCTCAAACTCACGCCCCAGTTGATTCAACGCCACCTCGGCGCGCAGCGTTATGATGACAACTTCTTCCACAAAGAAGCGCAAGCCGGTGTTTCTCTTGGCCTCGCTTACACACAGTACGGTGGTGAAGTCATGGCGATCGAGTGCTCACTCGTCCCCACTGGCAAACACGGTCTGGTGCTGACAGGTAAACTCGGTGACGTCATGAAAGAAAGCGCACAAGCGGCACTTAGCTATGTACGCTCGAACATGCAGGAATTTGGTCTTGATCCTGAGCGCCTTGAACGCAACGAACTCCACATCCACGTGCCCGCGGGTGCGGTTCCGAAAGACGGTCCTTCTGCAGGTATCGCGATGGCAACGGCTATCATCTCGGCTTTGACCAAAACCGCTCCAAAACGAGTGGCGATGACGGGCGAGATTACGATCCACGGCAAAGTTCTGCCAATCGGCGGTCTTAAAGAGAAGCTATTGGCGGCGATTCGTGAAGGTGTGAAGGAAGTTGTTCTCCCTGAGAAAAATAAATCTGTCTTCATGGAGCTCCCGATCCAGGTTCGCAAGAATCTCAAAGCTCATTTTGTGAAGGATTATAGTGAGGCTTTTGAAATACTTTTCGAAAACCACAAACTCCACGAAGTGAAAATCGATACCTTCGAAGAAGTCAAAGGACCCAAGAGTCTCGCCAGCTAAGCCCATTATCGAGTAAAATTTCTATACAAGCATGAAGTGCTTCTGGGCAATAGCTCAGAAGCTCTTCTTATTTGCCACCGTTAGGGAGCATAAAAATGGATTTCAAAGAGCGTTTGAAAAAGCTTGGACGAGTGCTTTTATACGGCACGATTTGGGTATATGTGTTATCCATTCCAGTAGGAGAGAAGTTGCTCTTCGACCATGTTTATGACGTATTGGTAGATAATAGCGTAATCCACGCTATTCAACGGGAAACGAAGACAGCCTGGCGAGATTTGAAGGGTAAGGCACGGTCCGCCTTAGCTGACACCGAAAATGATGTCCCTAAAGAAGTGAAGACCAAAGAATTCTAAACATTGCCCTTATCTCATCCAGCCTGGATCTCAATTCCCACTTTCGTCATTGTTAAAAAGCCCGTTCGCTCCTTAGGAGCGAACCATGCTTTTTTGTTGCTATTTGTGCATGGGCAGCCTACACAGTAGGCTATTTGGCGTAAACGCAGATTACGGGGAGCCGAGTTTGCTATGACAGTATTAAAAGTGGTTGAATGGCCGGCAAAAGTACTAGAAATCAAGTCTAGCGATGTCACTGAATTCAATGAAGAATTTAAGCAGTACGTCCGTGATATGCATGAGACTATGGACGAGGCCGGCGGAATTGGTTTGGCCTCCAATCAGGTTGGCGTCGCAAAACGGGTTCTGACTATCATGATTCCTTGGGAAGAGCGCCGCGGTGAAGCACCAGAAGCGCGCCAGGACTGGCATGATAAACGCTGGACCTTCGTTAATCCCGTGATCGATAAAAAGGCTGGGAAATTCAAAGGTCAGGAGGGCTGTTTGAGCTTTCCTGAGATATTTGAAAACGTGGAGCGCTCAGCCGAAATCTGGGTCACGGCTCAGGATGAAAACGGCAAAACGTTTGAAGTTCACGCGAACGGATTATTCTCGGTATGTCTTCAACACGAAATCGACCACATCGATGGCGTCGTGTTTATTTCACGAATGAGTGCACTCAAATCGAACCTCGTTAAGAAAAAAATTCTGAAACGACATCGTTTGGAAGCTGAGGAACTGGCCAATGAAAAATAAGATCCTGGTGGCGCCCTCGCTCCTTGCGGCTGACCCTCTTCATTTTGGTCGGGACCTCAAAGAGGCAGAGGAGCTTGGAGTCGACTGGCATCACTTCGATGTGATGGATGGCCACTTCGTGCCCAACCTCACGTATGGCATTCCTTTGGTAAAGGCTTTGAAAGAAAAGTCGACGATCCCACTCGATGTGCACATTATGGTGTCGAATCCCGATCAGGTGGCGCTAGATTATGTCGCCGCCGGTGCCAACTATCTTGTTTTTCCTATCGAATCCGTGGTTCATTCGCACAGATTAATTCATGCGATCCAAGAAAAAGGCGCAAAGGCCGGCGTTGCCATTAATCCGGGCACACCGCTTCACGCAATTGAAGCTCTGCTGCCTTACCTCGACCTTGTAAACATCATGTCCGTGAACCCCGGGTTCGGTGGGCAGAAGTTTATCCCGGAAGCGCTCAACCGCATTCGTACTTTAAAGAGCCAGTTGACCAATCTCGGTCGCGCAAAAAAATGCCTCATCGAAGTCGATGGCGGCGTCAACGCAGAAACCGCAGCTTTGATCATAGAAGCCGGGGCCGACGTCCTCGTTGCGGGTACGTTTTTTTATGGCAACAAAGATAAACGCGGCGCGCTCAATACTCTGAGAGGAATCTGATGAGTTTTAGTTTCGGTAAAGATAATCTCACCACGGCTGTTTTGTTTGATCACATCGTCAATCGCAAACTCGATACGAAACTTTCAGACGAAGTCATAGCGCGCATCAATGATTTTCGAAAACACGTAGAAGCAGCTCTCGCATCGGGTCGCACGATCTATGGAATCAATACTGGTTTTGGTTATCTATCCGACGTTCGCATCGAAGCCGACAAACTCACCCAGCTGCAGGAGAATCTTGTGCGGTCGCATGCCTGTGGCGTTGGCGATTATGCAAGCCCTGAGGTTGTGCGTGGAATGTTGTTTCTTCGTGTCCATACGTTTAGCCTTGGTTACTCAGGTATTACACTTAACTGTGTAATGACGATCCTGAGCTTTCTCGAGCACGATATCCTGCCGCTCATTCCTAGTCAGGGCAGTGTTGGTGCTTCCGGTGACCTGGCTCCCCTCGCCCATCTCGCGCTTGGTTTCCTGGGCGAAGGCAAAGTTCTTTACAAGGGCAAAGTCGTGCCAGCGAAGGACGCGCTCGCGGACGCTAAAATCATGCCCTTGAAACTTTCTCCCAAAGAAGGTCTTTCGCTGATCAATGGCACGCAGTACATGACAACCCTTGCTGCGCTTGCGGTCGAAGAAGCCAAAGTCCTTTTCCATTCAGCTGATATTATTACGGCATTGAGTCTCGGCGCCCTTCGGGGAACGACACGTGCGTTTGATGCGCGCGTTCACGCGATTCGTCCACAGGTTGGTCAACAGTTGAGCGCGAAACGTATTCGCGAGATGTATCTTGAGGCCGATCCGATCATGGATAGTCATGCGGATTGTTCGCGCGTGCAGGATCCTTATAGCTTCCGTTGCGCCCCCCAAGTCCACGGCGCAGCGCACGATACTCTTGCCTATGTCGAGAGTAAGGTGAATATCGAACTCAACTCCGTAACCGACAATCCTCTTTGTTTTGAAGATGGTGATATGGTCAGCGGCGGCAATTTCCACGGCGAACCCATGGCGATGGCGATGGACTTTCTGGCGATTGCAGCCTCAGAGATCGGTAGTATTTCCGAACGCCGCACGGAAAAGTTAACGAACCCTAACATGAGTGGGCTTCCAGCCTTTCTCATGAAGGAAGGCGGCCTTAACTCGGGTTATATGATTCCCCACGTTGTAACCGCAGCTCTTGTATCTGAAAATAAAGTTCTTTCCCACCCTGCGTCCGTGGATAGCATTCCGACGTCGGCTGACAAGGAGGATCACGTGAGCATGGGGCCTATCGCTGCATGGAAGGCTCGCCGCATTCTCAAAAACGTTTCGAATATCCTGTCGATCGAACTCCTGGCTGCCTGTCAGGGACTTGACCTCCTGAAGCCGCTTGAACCGAACGCAAAGCTCAAAAAGATATATGATGCCGTAAGGCATATGTCGCCTGGCATGGAGGTTGATCGTTCGCTGCACGAGGATATCGTGCAAGTTGCCGATTGGCTTCTCAAAGGCGAGTTGGTTAAACTAGTCACTGTGAAGTAAATATGAGGTCCCCCATGCGCAAGACGATCGCCCTCTTTTGGGTTTCTGTTTTAGGCTTAACTTCTGCTTCCAGTGGGTTCGCGGCTGGAGCAACGCAGACCGCGCCTGTCCCTTCTACGACCAAAGCTGAGGGCCAAGTCCCGGTAAAAGCACCTGGAAGTGAGACCGCTGGGCCTAAAGCTGAGCGTGTGTCGGGCCTTTATAAACTCGCGCATATTGAGAAAAAGCCGGATAATGAGTACGTGCTTCATTTTGAAGCGCAAGCAAAAGATGGCGTTCACGATCAGCTCGTATTAAACTCCGATGGTTTGAACGTAAAGGTTGAAGAGGGTCAGGTTATCAAGCTCTCAGCTGAAGTCTTGACAGGCTCTGCCAAAGAACACGAGATCACTCAGGTTCTACTCTTTCTACCATCCCAGGATTACGGTTTGACACCGGTCTGGGTTCTGTCCAAATCTCACGAGACGCATGAAATTCGAGGCGCTCGCTGGCTCGAAATGCATGCACCGCAAGCTGACTACCAAGTTATGTAATCTGATTGAAGGGGGCCGGCTGTGTATCATCGTCCCGTGGAAACTGCTCCAGAGCCGCCTCCCGCTATACTTCCCCCCGTAGTCCAGCCGCGTGGTCTGGATTTTCTTCTGAAGACCTGGTCCGGTCGCATCATTCTTCTCAATACACTAGTGTTCCTCTTTGAGCTCTACCTGAGCCCTAAGGTTGATATCAATTCGATCCCGGTTTCTGTCCTTATTCGCATGGGGGCAAAGGAGTCTGTGCTGCTTGCACAGGGGCAATGGTGGCGTTTTATTCTGCCGATGTTTCTCCACGGGAATCTTCTCCATATCCTCTTTAATAACTGGGCACTTTATGCAGTGGCCTATCAGATCGAGGCTCTCCTCGGTGCTCGAAAATTTCTCATTCTCTACTTTTTGGCTGGTTTAGGCGGCAACATTTTGAGCTCTGTTTGGAGTCTCAATTTGAGTGTTGGTGCGTCTGGATCACTCTTCGGACTGCTAGGGTGTGCCTGGTTTTTTGAGCGTACAATCCAACGTCGAGTCAAACAGATGACCGGATATAAGCCTAAGGCTGGGCCTTATACGGTAATGGTGGTTGCGAATATTTTATTTGGATTTATTATACCGCAGATCGATAATGCTGCGCATATCGGTGGTTTAATCACAGGTGTGTGCGGTGCTTACATAATTCTGCGAGCGACGCCAAACCGCATTGTCTCACAGGAGCCAAAACGGGCGTACGTAGCTCTGGGCCTTTCGATCGTATTGTTTCTTATACTCGCTGGGATCGGAAGTACGCCATACTATGTAAAATGGCGATTGAATCGAGCTGTTGAAAAAGCCGAGCAGATCGAAGAGCGGTATTTTTATTTAGATCGTCTTTTAAAGCTGGATGCTTCGGATTCTTCCATCCTTTGGCATCACTTTCGGGTCGCGCTATCGCTTAAAGATTTTACAAGTGCGTATCGAGATTTTAAGCTGCTCTCTGGAGAAACTGATTTTGGTCAGAAAATCTCCACCTTGGAAGCTGAACTTACGACTTCGGAAGACTCCCTTGCTTCTCAGTGGTTGCAGGAGAGAATGAACGAAGCGCTGAAATAAACTAAGGTGACTGACTGACCGTGAGATGAGTGATGCTTTGCCGTGAGCCAAAGATCTCTGTAACGAATCAAGCGGGTTGGCAGTTTTCATTAAATTCTATTCTCTACGTATCCGATCTTCAATCATCACACTTTCTGTGACTGCACTCGGACTACCGGAGAATACTATGACTGTAGCGGGAAAAATGCCTATGACAAGCAAGCCAGCAGAACTGAACTACGACGGCCACAAAATTGAATTCCAGGTCACTGAGGGCAGTGAAGGCGAGCGCGGTATTGACATTAATAAGCTGCGCGATGCAACCGGCTTAGTCACTATCGATAACGGCTTCATGAACACCGCAGCAACATCGTCAGCTGTTACCTTCCTCGATGGCGAAAAGGGCATTCTTCGTTACCGCGGTTATCCTATTGAAGAGCTTGCGGAAAAGTCGACTTTTATCGAAGTTTCCTACCTACTCCTATACGGCGAGCTCCCAACGGCGACGCGTTTGAAATGGTTTGAAGGTCAACTGGCGAAGCATTCGGACACCAAAGAAGGCATCAAAACCATCATCAAAGCCTTCCCGAAAGAAGCTCACCCCATGGGTATCGCTTCGGCTGCTGTTGTTGCCCTCTCGGGTTTCTATCCCGAATATTCGGAAGGTCATTTGACCGAAGCCCAAAAAGACGAAGTGTTTCCTCTTTTGATGGCTCAACTCAAAAACATCGCGGCCTATCAGTACCGTGCAAGCCAAGGCAAAGATCTGGTTGATGCGCAGCCGAAAAAATTCGATTACGTCACCGATTTTCTTTTCCAGATGACTGGCAAAGATGTTGACCCTGAAGTGTCGAAGGCCTTGAACATCCTCCTTATTCTCCATGCGGATCATGAACAAAATTGTTCGACTTCAAGCGTGCGTTTGGTCGGTTCGTCTCAAGCTAACGTCTTTGCTTCCATATCAGCCGGTGTTGATGCCCTCTGGGGACCTTTGCACGGTGGTGCAAACCAAGCTGTTATCGAGATGCTCCAAGAGATCCAAGCAGACGGTGGTGACTACAAAAAGTTCATTCTGAAAGCGAAAAACAAAGACGACAACTTCCGTCTCATGGGCTTTGGGCATCGCGTTTACAAAAACTTCGATCCACGCGCTAAAATTATCAAAAAAGCATGTGATACGATCCTTGAGAAATTGAAGATCAAGGATCCACTTCTTGCGATCGCTAAAGGTCTGGAAGAAGAAGCTCTTAAAGACCAGTATTTTGTCGAACGCAAACTTTATCCAAACGTCGACTTCTATTCGGGGATTATCTACAAAGCTTTGAATATCCCAACGAACATGTTCACCGTGATGTTTGCTCTCGGTCGTCTCCCAGGCTGGGAAGCTCAATGGAAAGAAATGGTCGAAACACCAAGCATAAAAATTGGTCGTCCGCGCCAGATTTATGTGGGTTCTACGGAACGCCACTACCAAGCAATTACTGAGCGTAAATAAGTTGTAGTTTTAGGTCATAGGAATAGGCTGGGTCCGATAAGATCCGGCCATTTTCGTTTGCACCGAAGGCCTCAGAGGTCTCGGATGATGCGGAACTTATGGTCCCAGTTCGCTTTATAAGCTTTTTGCAAAATGGGCAAGACGTGGCCCCGAACGTCTGTGAGGCGTTGACTTTTGGGTAGGAGGCGATGCCAACACTTCGCTGCGTAGTGCGAAGCCTCTTGATAAACGGGATCTTGAGAAATCAGCACCCCCTCTTCAAAGATGAGGCGATGCAGATTCTGGAAGCACGAGGTCTGGCGTTGCTCCGACATCAGGAGACCGGCGATCAAAAGCTTATCTATCTCGCCTTGCCATTCGAGCTCCAGCTGACTGATACCGCGGCCTTCTTCCGAACGTTGCAGAAGGAGGTGAAAATGCGAAAGCTCCTCAATCAAGACACAGTAGGCGTCGAGGTTATGAGAGCTCAGCTGTATCTTGGGATCATAGGCGTCAAGGGTATCAAGGAGTTCAGGATCGATGAAAATTCCAATATCGAGAGTGTCTGAGGTTTGGGTGAAAAATACGGCAGCACGGGGAGCCCTTGCCTCCCCGGTTCGCTCGAACTGCTCCGATTTCATAAGAAAAGGGACCGCGCTCGTGACGAGAGGAAAGCGATAGAGAGTCGCAAGTTGTTCCTCGACGGCTTGAATGAGCTTGCCTGCGGCAGCGCTCATGAGGAAAGCTTGCTGGAAAAGAGTACCGGACTAACCCCTTTTTCTTCCAATACCTTCCGTAGCTTAACCGATTGTGTATTCTGCCATTTGATGTAGGTATCAAGCAGGTCATCGTTTCGGGATGCAATGAGCGTCTCGGCAATCTCAGTGATGATCGCAACAAGGTTACGGAATTCATGACTTAAGGTCGTATAGATCTTGGAAAAATGGCTGTCATTTTTATAAGAACGCATAAGCTGGGCGGTGTGACCGTAGGCTGTTGAGCCCATATCGATGTAATAGCTGACATCAACGGCTTTGCGTTTGAAACAATCCTGAAAGTATCCGGATACATAGAGGCTGGTATCGCCGAGTCGTTTCATGACTTTGATCTGGTTATCAGGCGGAGATTCCAGGGCTTTTTTGAGCATGAGAGCCAAAGGGGTATCAAGGACGTTTTCACTGTCAATGGCGAGCTGGGATGGGTTGATGAACTCGCACAGGAGATTGACCACGTAAAACTCGATCTCGTGGCTGAGTTCAATTTGTAATGATTTTGAGGCATTACAGACTTGAGTCCGAAAGAAATCCTGGGGGCTTAGGAGTGTTAAGGTGCTCATGGCAAACTCTCCAAGTACGTCATTATCGGTGATATGCTTATTATACACCATCTAACTGGCTTATCGGCCAATACGCGAACTAGCTTAAGAGAGGTTTGACGAAGTGGAAAGATAAGGCTAAATTTTGCGGATCGTGCGACATTTAGGGGCAGCAAATGGCCTGCGCAGCATCCCCGTTGTTCCATAGAAAGGGCGCCCCTTGGCAGAGGATAAAAGTCAAAATCCTAAAGAGAAGTCATGGGATAAACTCGGTCTCGAAGAGATCGTGCACATTACGAACAAGGTAGGACTTGCGTATGTTGACGCCAAAAAAACGGCTGAACATATGGAGCTTATGAAATCGATTGTGCGCGCGCAGATTTCGCTCCGACTTGACGACGATAAGATGAGCGAAGCCAAACTCAAACGATTGGCGGAGACTGATCCTGAGTATCTGAGTTTTCTTGAAAAGCTCCTCGAAGCACGCCGCGAGTGTGACAAACTCAAAGTTCGTTATGATTCTTACAAAAATCTCTTTGACGCTCGTCGCAGTCTTCTTAGTTTCCAAAAAGAAGAGATGAAGCTCCTCTAATTCGTTCAGAACTGCTCTTCCACATCCGGTTTGCCAGTCGAGCCGGTTGCATCGCTGCGTTTATTCGCATTCGATGCTTTTCGGGCTTCCATGAGTTGAGGGCGTATTTCGGCCAGTTCATGCTGATAACTGGGATCGTACGAGGCTTCCTTCGCAAACATCTTATAGTACTCAAGGGACTTGAGAGGATTGGATTTTTGATAGGCCTTGCCGAGCAGGTAATAGGCTTCAAACAAATTCGGACGAATCTTGAGGGCGCGTTCCAGGTAAACGACAGCCGTTTCGTTGTTCTTTTTATCTTTGTCTTCAATGAATTTTTTAGCGAGACCAATCAAAGCTCCGGGCAGGAGCGGCTGGTCTTGCAGGGCCTTGCGATAAGCTTGCTCGGCCGCATCTTTTTCGCCCATCGAGAGCAGGATATCGCCCTTCACACTGTTGAGGAACGGAATGCTGTCAGCATTGGCGAACGTCTCCGTGCGGTTGAGGAGCGCAAGGGCTTTGTCGTTCATGCTGATTTTATTGAGGATTCGGGCCGTTATGATAGCGACCTGAAAATCGTTCGGAGCCAATTGTTTCAGCTGTTTGGCTGTGTGAATTGCTTCTGAATAATAACGAATATTGTAATAAGCCCAGGCGAGTGCTTTGAGGGTGCCGGTGTTTTTCGGATCCGCTTCAAGAGCTCTCTGATAGTGGTAAATGGCATCGGCGTATCGCGACTGCATACGCATCGCTTCGCCGAGATAAAAGTTGAGTTCATAGTTGTTGGGATAAATGGCAAACGCCTTGTCGAGGTATTGAGTGGCTTTTTTATAGGCTCCACTCTTTACGTAGAGTATGCCGAGCGTGCGGTTGGCAGCGCCGTCTTCAGGGTGTTTTTCGAGGTACTGGTTGAACGCCGTAATCGCTTCGCGATAAAGTCCGTCGCGCGCATACTGATTGGCTGTCTCAAGGAGATGAGCGCCGGATTCCTTTTCACTGGAATCACGCTCTTTGTCTCGCCGCATTTCAGAAGCCGTTGGCTGGGCCTTATTTGATTGCGTGCTTACGCACGAAGCCAAAAGTCCGCTTATTACAAAAATGAAAGGCGAAGGAAATCGACCCACCCCGTGACTCCTCAAGCTGGCGTATGTTGTCTATTGTAGCTTGAAGTCGGTGAAAACACGAAGGTGGGCGTCATAGAAAAAGATTTGGCTATTAGCGAATGAGGTAAAATTCTTCGAAGAGAGACCAGCACTTATCGTCTCTGGAGTAGAAGGATAGAATAATCTCTCGATTGTCCCAATCTTTGTAATTGGCAAAATTATAAGTGTAATAACGAAGTTTCATGGCTCCGGACTCGCCGCTTACGAGGCTGTCTGCTACCGGCATGAATTCATCCAGGTAATAACATTCATTAGCAGAATTGCGAATATAGGGAACTTGCACGGGCGTTCGGCCCTCAAGTTTCACCACGGATTGGCAAGCGTTCGTGGCCAGGCCAAGGGCGAGGACAAGGAAAAGTTTTTGGTTGGCACTCGATAATCGCATACAATGATTCCCATACAACCTGATCTTCTATCGTCATATCCTGGAAATACTTGAATCCACTTGTGAGGCTTCGATGCATCATAATTGCTTAAAAATTGCGAGTTTAGTAATCATTTCGGGCTGTGCGACCTTCGGGAAGCAAGATGTGAAGTCGGAGTGGTCAGCTCTTTCGGACGCCTCCGATCTCGATTGCCGCGAGCTGCCTGTGCTGCCCGAAGACCTCAGAATCGACAAGGTTCGGGTTTTAGAAACGAGTGGCCCCAGTCTGCTGCTCGAGGCAACATCCCGCAAAGGCGTGAAAAATTACTATCATTTAGCGTTTCGTAAAATGGGGGATCTTTCGCCCCAAACGCTCGTAAAGCTGCCGGTCGGTCAAGACTCAACCTTTATGGGCGCAGGAATATCGGGAAAAAAAGCTGTTTTTGTGATTCATACCCTAGTGAAGGGCAAGCCCTACTTTCAGGTGCGTGATCTGACGAATAATGCTCTGCTCGCTCAAATCCCTACGAAGCTCAATGCCTTCGAGCTCGGCGGCTGGGAATTAACCGGCGAAAAACTCTTTGCCTTGGTTCGGGAGGATAAGACGGATGAGGCGACAGACGATCAACCCTATCAGGAGATTGAGATTCCCATTCATAGCGATAAGGGAATGCAGACTGTCACGAGCCATGTCATCGGCAATCAGATCGCGACCTTCTCCGATCCTCAAAAAAAGCGCTGGATTTTCTCCCTTGATCGCGGCCTATCGGCTAGCAAAAAGGATCCTCGATTTCGGGTGACGCCCTGGATGGCAGGAAAAAAAGAAACGGGGGTCGAGCTTGATGAGAAAGGGCCAATCGAAAGTTGGAATCTCGCGGAAAGTGGTCGCGGCCTGCAACTGGCCTATATCAAAGGCGATAGCCTGCTCTGGGAAAACACCTCCCTTGAGGTCGCGAGCCTAAGTTTCAATATGCCATTCCAAAAAGAAACGCAGGCCAGCGCTGCCCTATCACGGGTGCACGTAGCCCAGCCCCTTGTAGCCGGCAGCATGAGGGACACGCTCGTGTTTTTGCCCCAGTGGCTCGACCACGAAATCACTGTCGCAGGTTATCGCGTGAATGGTGCGGAATTAAAACCCTTGGGATATCTCGGTGTTTTTAAAGAAGGAACGGCTTTTGAAAAGGCATTTTACCATGAGCCGTCAGAGAGGTTCTATTTGATCTCCCGATTTAACAGCAATGCAGTCGCGCGATTCAGTCTTTGCGAAGTAGGAAAGGGCTAAAGATGGGCGTCGTCTGGGTAATTGAAAAGCCGGGTCGATCCGAGCTCTCCTTGACATCTTTGCTGCAGGGCGACGTTGCAGTTCGGGCTTTTGCGTCGATCAAGAATTTTTTAAAGCTAGGTCGAATGAGTGCAGTCAAGCCGCAGGCTATCGTGATCCATGGTGATGATTTTCCTGATGATCTTGAGAACCTCGAGAAATTGATTGATATCCATTGGCCATTGGCAAAAATTGTCGTCCTCGGCACGAAACCCATTCACGCTTCTTCCTATGCCTTCTGGATCGAGAAGGAGGGCTTTTCGCAGCTCCCCTTCACTCTTCAGCGGTTGCTCAATATGGAAAACAGAGAAGAGTCGCGGTTTATCGTGCTCGGAAATCTCTGCCTGGATTTTGAGGGGAATCGTTTGCGTACGCTTCCCGAAGGTGATTGGCAGCACCTGACCCATAAACAGGCGCAGATCATGCGGCATCTTATTCGGTTTCAAAATCGATTTTTAAGTCATGAAGATCTGTGCAATGAGATTTGGAAGGATGTGAAAGTTTCGCCCAAAAGCGTGTCCTCTCACATCTCGAGACTTCGGCAGAATCTTTCGTCGTCGCATTTTACGATAGAAAGCATTTACGGCGGTGGGTATCGGCTCGTGAATCAAGATTCAGAGACCTGAGCCATCGCTTCAAGCCGTGTGCGCCACGTGCTTTTTTTGTAAAACTTTCCTCGAAAATTCTTTTCTTTTGGATTTTCGACCAGGAATCCCCGCCCTCTTTCATCATCAACCCAATCGATAATCGAACCCTTGCAGAAAAGCAGGGTTCGGTCATCGATGATGCATTCTAAGGTTTCGACCGCAAAATGCAGATCATCCGGTTCAGCCTTATCAAAATTCACCCCATAGTAGAACCCATCACAGCCTTTCCCCTCTATATAGAGCCGCAAAGGTAAACCCTCATATTCGGGTGTTGTGGCTTTCAAGTGAAGGGCTTGCGCGAGGGCGCCTGGGGTCAAAAAGATATTGGGTCCGGTTTCGTCCGCTTCCGGTGTAGGGGGGGTTTCCGCTTTTGATATGTCTTTATTCGTCATAGAAGAGATCTCTTTGTATAAGGTTAAGGCAGTCTAATCGCCTCACCGACCTCTCGACGATAGTGTAAGCTCTCGATATGATCAAGCGCGAGTGAAACGGTCAGGATTTCTTTTACAGAGGAGTTGGGGTGAGCCAAGTCATATGGATCAGTCATCGTGGTTATTGCCAAAACGCCGTTGAAAATACCCAAAAATCATTTGATGCGGCACTTGAGCAGGGTTTTCGACATCTTGAAACGGACCTACGCTCGACGGCCGATGGCGAAATCATTTTGCAACACAATGCCACTTTGGACAAGACCTGTGGTGTTGCCAATCACGTGGAGACGTCGCGATGGACGGATTTAAAAAAAATAAAGACGACCGACGGCCAGTCTCTTTTGACTCTCACCGACCTTTACCGACTTTATCACCCTTATAAATGGATTCTCGATATCAAAAAACCAGGAGACAAGAGGACCCTCGACCTCCTTGTCGACTGGGTACGTATTCATAACGCTCAGGCATGGGTCGAGACCAACGTCCGGTTCTTGCTGTGGTCGCGCGGCACGGCTCGGCACTGCGAAAAACTCTTTCCTAGGGTCATGACTATGGCTCAGGAGAAAGAATGCTATCAGGCGGGTCTAGCGGTACTTCTTGGACTCACGCGCTTGGGTGGGCTTAAAAAGGGGCGGACGTACAGCATTCCTCCTCGCTTCGGCAAATTCAGGCTTTTTAATTCAAGAACTGTGGAGGCATACCACGCTCAAGGTGCATGGGTGTTGGCTTATTTACCGGACCGCGAAGATGATGCAAAAATTGCTCATTCTTTAGGCTTCGATGAGATCTTAACCAACGGGCGCAAGCTATTCTAAGCTTTTTGGGATTCTGCTAATAAGTTTACGTCGAAGCACTTGCTTGAATTCTCCTGCAGATATGTTTATATCCACTCCATCATCATTTCATAAATCGGAAGAGTCGAGAAAGCCTCGCGTTTCCACGCCGAGTACCCACCTCGGGTGAACCTTTCTCCGGGAGACAGAGTTAATGGATGTACTGCAGCTCTTGAAGGCTGAATTTCGCAGCCGCAAATCTGATCTCGCTGAGTTGGCCCAACCCCAGTTGGCGAGCTCTACCAAAGCCGCGATTCTGTCGCGCCTAAATGTTCATTTGGCTTGGGAAGCTGAGTTCCTCTTGCCTGAGCTGTCAGTAATTGCTACCCATGGGGATGCATTGCTTGAGAAGTATCAGCAGAATCTCAAACTCCTGCAGTCGTTATGTCTCGATAAAAGCCAAGATGGCGCCGAACTTCTGGAAGCTTTCAATCGACATACCGATATCGTTGAAGAAAAAATCTTGCCTTTTATGCGTCAAAAAATACCGACGGTGGAGCGTGAAGAGCTCTATCACGTTTTTGAAGATGCGAGACAGGAACTGCTCAACACACGGAGTGTCGAGTTTGCCATCTGACCACCGCAGGCATTAAGGAACAAGCCCTTGACCGTTCATAGGAACTGAGGTATTCAGCTCATTCCTGCAATGATAAGTCAGGGTAGCACTTAAAAAAGCTTGCAAACTGAAATAGGTTTAATACCCATGAAAAACGCTATTATAGCTAACTTCGAAAAGAAAAAGTTTCCTGCAACCTCTGGTCTCCCAGAGTTTCGCCCTGGCGACACCGTGCGCGTTCATTACAAACTCCAAGAAGGCGCGGATGCTGCAAAGTTCCGTATTCAACAATTCGAAGGCGTTGTGATTGCGTTTAAAAAAGGCGGACCTGAGTCTTCCTTCACAGTTCGCAAAATCGGTGCTAACAGCATCGGCGTAGAACGCGTATTCCCAGCATTTTCGGGTTCGATCGCTAAGGTTGAAGTCGTTGCTAACGGTATCGTTCGTCGCTCACGTCTGTACTACCTTCGTGATCTCACAGGTAAAGCAGCTCGTATCCGTAGCCGTTACATGGCTGTTAAAAAAGACTAATTCTCGTATATTTTTTACGAAATCCCTTCTCGGTCCTAGTGGCTTAGAGGGGATTTAGTCATTTCTGGTCAAGTAAAAGCCTCTTCATTTCCCTCCCATTTTTGCCAACTCACGCAATTTCGATTTAAGGGCAGTCCTACAATACAAAGCCAGAACTCCGCATTGCGCCCCGAGTCTTGAGTCTCTTGGTGCCAATGGTTCATGCCGTTAAAGAGGCGTTGTATTTTGCGGAGTGTTAAAAGGGAATGAGGGTCTTGGTCAGCGAAAGCGAAGCGCCGGGCTTTCACTTCGATACAGAGCAGGCGTTCAAAACGTGAAGCGATAATGTCGATTTCGAAGCCTTTACGTCGGTAATTACGGGCCTCGATAAACCAACCAGCGGCCCCGAGATGGGCCGCTACAAAATCTTCGGCCCTTTCACCCTTCGACCAGCTCAAGTTCGATCGCCACCATGTTGCGGATCGGCGCAAACGTGCGTCGATGCAAAGGTGTGATGCCGTGAATGGAGAGCGCTTGCAAATGACCTTTAGTCCCGTAACCCACGTGATCAGCAAAACCGTACTCGGGATAAAGGTGATGCGCCTCACGCATTACCGCATCACGCGCTTCTTTTGCAAGGATGGAGGCTGCGGCAATCGCATAACAGAGAGCATCACCACCAACGATGGTGAGCTGCTCCATCGGCATATCAGGATGTTTTTGGTTGCCGTCGATCAAAAGCAGATCATAAGGTTCGGTAAGTTTGAGGTACGCTCTCTTCATAGCAAGAAAAGTCGCCGGGACGATGCCGAGACTTTCGATCTCGCGTGCAGTGGCATAACCGATCCCAAACTCAACACACACATCATCCAAGACAGGGAGAATCTTTTGTCTTTGTTTAGACGTTAGTTTTTTTGAGTCACGAATGAGATCGCGCGTTCCTTCATCGAGATCATCGATCTTGTAGTAATCGAGCGCTGCAACGGCCGCGTAAACTGGCCCTGCAAGGCAACCACGGCCGACTTCATCGACACCTATAAGGCGTCGATCTTTTTTTAAGCTGTTTTTCTCGATAAGACCCTTCATAGACTCTCCCCCATTTCAGGGAGAATCTAGCAGAAATAGGTCTCAAGACGAAAGATGCGATTCAATGATTTCGACAAGTTTATTTTTGGGTTGAGCGCCGGAAAAACTTGCGACGGCTTCGCCCTGGTCGAAGAGGACGAGGTGAGGGACGGAGCGTATGCCGTATTCAGCCGGTGAATGAGCATTTTCGTCGATGTTGAGCATCGAAATCTGCACGCGCTTCTGGTAGTCATGCGCAAGCTCGCCCAGGGTTTGCTCAAGAATTTGACTGCTTGAGCTCCAAGGCGCCCAGAACGAAACAAGAAGAGGCGCTTTTTTTTCGGCCAAGTATGCTTTGAGAGCTTCATCATTCATGCTGCTGAGTACAGGTTTCATGGTCTTTACCTTTAGGTCTGCGCTTTGAGATTACGCTTCCAATGGGGGTAGATTATTTTTGCGTCTCGCCTCAAGGATCTGCGAGACTTTGCGATCGAGGCGCTGGAGAGAGGGTGGGTGTTTGCCTTGAGCCGCTGCACCCGCAAAAAACTTCGGTATGATGTCGGACAGCACGAGCAAAAGCGTATCGACGTCGCCTGCATCGAGGATCCATTTTTTTACCAGCAAATGGTCATCGTAAGGCATGAAATGCCCCCGACCGCGGTATTCAATGATGAATTGCGCGATGAGGTTGGGTCCATCAAGTTGCTCGGGTGGAATGAAACTCAATATATGTTCCTAAGTCTTCAGGGCTTTGGCATCGTTTGCAGTTGCGCTTCGATGGCTTTGATATCCTGCTGCATACGGCTCATCTCCAACTCGTAACGCTCAAGTTCGTGTAAATGATCATTGATGCGCAGAAGGTTGGCAATGCGAACAGGCAAACTCAAAAAATGGTCGGGATGAATAATATCGAAGTACCAGTTAGACGACCAGATGCCATCCATGCTGGCGACTAAATCACCAATATCCAGGGGTGATACTATCAGGGCCGGGATCCAAATAGCGCCTTGTTTTTTCCATCTTTTTTCAAAATTTTCGAGCCAGGTTTGAAGCTCTATCTGATTGAGATGCCAGGCGTAAACCACTGCCAGATCACACGGTAAAAAATCCGGGGCTTCAAGCCCTTTGACTTTCTTCCATTGGAGGGACGGCAGAAGTTTTAAAAATCGCTCAAGATTCAGCTTGGTTATATCACTGCGTTTTGGATCGAGATCCCAGGAGCAGATGACTTTTTTCTCGGAGAATGAGCTTATTTGACGTGTCATATAGGGTAGCCTTCGCCGTTCTATGAGTCTTTCTCGAGAACCACTGCACTTTGATGTTGGGAGGTCGGAAATGCTTTCGGTATAGTTTAGCATAGAGCCCAAAGGCAGCCAAAAAAGAAAAGTTCTTAACCCGACCCTCATGGGAGGCCATCATGGCGATTATTGCTCGCAGTCCCACACGTGTAGACCTAGCTGGTGGAACCCTTGATATAGCGCCTTTGACGCGCATCCTTCAGCATAAAACGACCGTTAATTTCGGTATTACACTGGATGCGCAGGTGAGTGTCAGTGCGCGCGGAGACAGTTATCACATCAAAAGCGTGGACCAAAATCTTGAATTGAGTGGGTCATGGGCAGATATCATCAACACCAACCGCCTCCCCCTTTTCAGCAAGCTCCTTAATTGCTTCTGGCACAAATCCCTGCCGGCCCTCGACATTGAAGTCAAAGCGAAATCTCCGGCCGGAGCAGGCTTAGGTGGCTCGTCCTGTCTTGCCATTGCGTTCGCATCGGCTCTTATTCGGGCCCGCAATGAAATTGGTCTGCCTATACATTTAACAGATGGCGAACTCGTACAGACCGTTCAGGACGTGGAAACCGGCGTAATCAACGTTCCGACCGGCTGCCAGGATTATTGGGGCGGACTCCGCGGCGGCATCAATCTCATCAGTTATCCACTCGGCGGAACTACGGTCGAAACGCTACGAGGTGCGGATATCTTTGCGCTTAAAGACATGCTGATCCTTTGCTATAGCGGAGTTTCACGGGCCTCCGGCAAGAACAATTGGGCTATCTTTAACAAAGCCTTTGAGGGTGATAAAGAGACACTTTCTATTCTGAATGAAATGGGCTTGATTGCGACCAACCTCGCTTCAGCTGTACGTGAAGGGGCCTGGAAAGATGTCTTTAAAATGTCCGAAGCAGAATGGAATTTGCGTGTTAAGTTATGGTCGGATATAGAAACGACGGAAACACGCGCGATCACGGCGGCGGCGCGGGGCGCAGGGGCGATGTTCTCTCGTATTTGCGGAGCAGGCGGCGGAGGGGTGATGGCAGTCTTTGCAGAGCCTTCAGCCCACGCAAAGGTCAGGCAGGCCCTGACCGCGGCAGGTGGCACAATTCTCGATGGTACGGTGAGCCTCGAAGGCACCGTAGTGAAAGGTTCCCTTTATGGTTGATGGTCGACTCGGAACAAAGAGGGTTAAAGCCCTACTGAGAAACTGTGCGGTAGGTGCCTTTGTGTTCCTGGCAGCGGCCTGTGCAACGGATTCTCATCGCGCTCTGATTCCCATAGAATCAGAGCCTGAGGCCTCGAGCAATAGCTCTTGGGCCCTGCAATACGAGGCGCTCCAAAGACTGCTAAAGGACGAGCCTAATCTCGCGCCTCTTGTGACGGATTTTGCGGAAGTGCTTCAAGCCGAGATCACGGAGGAAAAACAAGACTGGGAAGGGGCTGCAAAACATTGGCTGGCCGCACTTAAGCTTGATCGCGGCGCGATCAGCAAAATTGCTTTTCAGCGCTGGACCGGTGTGCAGGCTAAAATGGATCCCAATTTAGGAAGTAATCCCGAGGCCCTGGCACGAATTCTTTTAGCCGAAACAAAAGACGGTGAAGAGAGTCCTTGGCTCAAAAAACAAAGTCTTACCAGCAAGGCAGCTCTCACCAAAAAGTTTCAGTCCCTGGTTGCACAAAAAACCTTGAGCGAACCGGTTCCTACCGTTTTACCGGCTCCGGAGAGCTTTCTCAGCGACGATGATCTATTCTGGGAGAAAAGAGCCAAGGCTGTTTGCAAAAAATCCCTTGATACGCGTTGGGTGCTTTGGTCGCGCAAACTATCCGCCGGGCAGAGATCTTACTGGGACGGTCTTTTAGCTCACTGCGAAGGCGAACCGAAAAAAGCCGCTAAGCTTTTTTATGAAGCTGTGACGAAGCTATCCGATGAGCCTGAGGACAAAGCGAAGGCCGTGCGGGCAGCCGAACTTCAAATCGCCAGTCTTAAGGCTGTAGGCGATCGTGTTGGGGCCACAGAAGCCTATCTGGGGCAATCGATCCTTTTAAAGCGAGACGACCTCCCTCTAAGCCTTTTGAAGTGGTCCGCATTCGAAAAACAGCGTCGCTATATTGAGAGCATCTATTGGGTTGCCCGCAACCGGGCGATGGAAGGCGAGTATGAACGGGCGAAGATCGCTGCCCATGAAGGCATTGAAGGGATAGCCCAACTCTTGGGTCTTGCCCAGGGCCCTAAGGAATTGCAGCAGGCAAGCGAGCTGAAAGTTGATGGTTACAATATCCTGGCATCCCGTATTTCCTACGAACAACTCGACTATAACGGAGCGCTTGAACTCAACCGTCTTTCGCTCGAAACACCTAACCTTTCAACAGATTGGCGACTCAGGCTTCTGTGGTCCCAAGGCTGGTATGAGTATCGAAAGGGTGAGAAAAAACGCGCGATCGATGCTTGGAAAGTCTTCTTGGCCGAAAAATTAGAGGATAGTCTTCGCACCAAGGCTCTTTACTGGTCGGGCCGCGCCTATTGGGAGTTAGGCAACAAGGCTGCCGCGACTGAAGAATTTAAAGCTTTGCAAAACCTGGCGCCGCTGTCCTTTTATTCCGTCGTTGCTGTTCCACAAATCGATCCGACTGTGGATTGGACCGACGGCTTTAAAAAAGCCCAGGGCTCAAAGCTCTCCAAAATTGATTCGTTCGATTGGGGTGCCTATCAGGACGATGCGGAGGCTATGCGCCGCTTTCATCGCCTGGAAGTTGCCCTGCGTATCAAGTCCAAACCTTTGTACGAAGGCCTCGGCCTCGAACTTTTTGAACAGGTAAATGGCAAGCCCAAGCTTCTTAAAGACGTCGAACCAACTCTTTATGCAACACGGCTCTTGCATATGGCGCGTCAGTATGGGCTTTCTATCAGTCTCAGTTCAACACTCAGCCAGACCGTACCACATCTCTGGCACGATTATCCTGAACAGCTTCTCATATTTTTCCCTACGCCATTCCGAAGTGACGTGGAGCGCTTTGCAAGCCAAACTTTCCTCGATCCTGATCTCGTCTGGGGATTGTCGCGCCAGGAAAGTAGTTTCCGACCAACCGTAGAATCCCCGGTTGGAGCAATTGGTCTCATGCAGCTCATGCCAACGACCGCCCAAGAGCAGGCGCGGACGCAAGGCTTAAGTCCAAGTGGTATTGCTGAACGCCTGCGCCGACCCGAACTCAATCTTCAATTAGGTACTGCCTATCTCGCGAAACTCGGCAAGCGTTATCAAAATAAATGGCCGCGTGCTATTGCGGCTTATAATGCAGGAGAGTATGTCGTAGATACGTGGATAGAGCGCCGTGATTCGCCCGATATGGTTGTCTGGGCCGAGGCTCTTAGTTTTGGTGAAACAAGTTCTTATGTTAAGAATGTCTGGCGAAATTGGGAAGTGTATCATTGGCTTAGAAAGCGCCGATGAGACTTATCGTATTGACCGGGACGATTCTCTGCAAAACCCCTTTTGCACTTAAAAAGTCCGTGATAGAAAGGGGGTCACGATTAGAACGTGATAGAATCCCTTCATTTGATCCACTCTGCACGAGGTAATTCCATGACAAGCAAAGATCTTGAAACGCAGCAACGGGAATCGAAGGGTTGGTTGACGCTCGTATTCATGATGTTCATGTTCCCAATTCTATTTTTCGTTTGCGTTTGGATTCCGATTTGGATGGATATCGCTTCGCCATTCTAATGTGATCGATATTTTTGATTATTCTGCGCGAGTTCATGGGCGATAAACAACGTCTGTGTCTATCGCCTTTTCTTGTTAAGAAAAGGACTCTTTATGGAACACAAGGGTACGGCTCAGTCTTTTCACCTCAGTGGAGTTGAAGACAACGCGCCAACCGTCGATTGGCGGGCCTACTTTCAAATGACCAAGCCGACGATCTCCCTCCTGGTCGTCGTCACGGTCATCCCTGCACTTTTCCTTACGCAGAATGGTTTTCCCAGCCTTCAACTTTCAATCGTTGCATTGCTCGGCACTTTTTTTGCCTCAGGATCGGCCGCTGTCTTTAATCATCTCGTCGATTCCGATATCGACTCCCATATGAAGCGTACCCGTACGCGACCTATTCCTGCGGGCAAAATCAGCACCGCCAAAGCCGCGACTTTCGCTGTTGTCATGGGCCTGGCTTCGTTTTTTCTCCTGTATCGCTTCGCGACGCCACTTGCTGCTTGGCTTGGTGTGGCCGCTAACTTTCTCTATGTCGTGGTTTACACGATGTACCTCAAACGCCGTACGGTCCAGAATATCGTCCTGGGCGGCGCTGCGGGCTGCGTGGGTCCATTGATTGGTTGGGCTGCCGTTACGGGTACAATTGCTTGGCCTGCCTGGGTGTTGTTTGGAATTGTTTTCCTATGGACCCCGCCTCATTTCTGGTCTCTAGCGATCAAATACAAAGACGATTATGCAAGAGCAAATATCCCGATGCTGCCGACCGTCAAAGGTCTTGAAGTCACGCGTAAACAGATCTTATTTTACAGCGTGCTCCTCATCCCAACGGTATTCTCGCTCTCAATCTTCGGTGTTGCCGGTTGGATCTACGGAACGATTGCGGGCGGCCTAACACTTTATTTCGTGTGGTTGGCTTATCGTCTCTACGCGACAAAAGAGAATCAACGCGCCATGCCCCTCTTTTATTACTCCTGCTTTTATCTCTTTGGAGTATTCGGAGCTCTAACGATCGATAGACTCGTTACACTTTTGAACTAGGCGCGCCGATGGCTGCGGATATACTGGTTACTGCTACGAGTTTCATGAAAAGTCCACTCTTACGAGTGGATCTCGAACGCATACTTCCAAGTGGTTCAAGTGTCACTTATCTCGATCTTCGTAATCCCATCCAGAAAGCACAGTTTGATGATCCGGTCTTTGCCGGTTCAGTCAGAGGTTGGCTTGTCGGGGGCGAAGCTGTCACGCAGACCCAGCTTACTCATTTCCCACAATTGCAAATAATTTCCAAATATGGAGTCGGTGTCGATAACATCGATTTCGCAGCCTGTGCGAAGGCCAAAGTACCTGTTCATTTCGAGCCCGGGGTAAACGCTATGGCAGTCGCCGAACATACTCTCGGTCTCATCATCGGTATGTGCCGAAACATTCGCACCAACTCCGTTAAACTCTCGCAAGGCCAATGGAACAAAGACGGAGGGCGCGGCCTTCATGGGATGAAGGTCGGGATCATCGGTTTGGGCCATGTTGGGTCAAAAGTTGCGACATTACTTTCGTACTTAGGCGCGGATCTCGCTTACACCGATATTATTTCCAAGCCAGAACTTGAGAGTTCTCTTCGAATTCAAAGGCTTGACTATGCTTCCCTTTTATCGTGGGCAGAACTCTTGAGTTTTCACGTTCCCCTTACCGATGAGACACGTAATATGTTTGGGGAGGAGGAACTGAGCCTAAGCAGAACAAGTGTCTTTGTCGTGAACACGAGCCGAGGCGAGGTTATCGAAACTGAGGCCCTCAAACGTGGCCTCCGCCTGGGACAAATCGCAGGGGCTGCATTAGATGTCTTCGAAAAGGAACCACTTCATGATAAAGAACTGGCAGAGTCAGACCGGCTGTTAGGAACGCCCCATACTGCGGGCAATAGCGAACAAGCGGTATTCGCAATGGGCCAGGCCGCAATACGTGGAATTAAGACACTTTTTGCCAAAACTACAGAGACTTAAATAAGGAATCTGTCCATGATTGAACGAATCAAAGAATTGATCGCGAGCGATATCAACCCCATGCTGGAACTCCACGCAGGCGGCTGTGAGCTTTTGGACGTCGATGATGGAATCGTGACACTTCGTTTGTTTGGAGGGTGCTCAGGGTGCCCATCCTCTCAAATCACTCTTTTTAATGGTATCGTCCCGATTTTGCGAGACAAAATACCTGAAATCAAAGATGTTGTTCTCGGTTGAGCGTAATGGCCTGGTAGTTGCACCTTTGTTTGTGACCCCCTTTGAAGGGTCGCAAAAGGAAAGGTGCTCTCCCTATGGCTACCGTTGTATTTGAATGCCCCCTTGATGATGAAACCCTTCAAACCATTCGAGAGCTCCGTGAGCTAAGGCTCGAAGTCGCTCGCAAACAGGTCGCCGACATCGATATCGTCATGGATCGACTCAAAGTCCAAGGCGCACTCCTCGAAGATGAAAAAGAAACCTATCGTGAAGCCGTACTTTCGGATCTTTCCGATCAATGTCTTGTGCTTGAAAGCCGTCTGAAACTCACGGAAACAGTGTATTTTGACGAGCTCGAACTTTATATCGAGATCATGACCGACCGACAATCCGTCTAAGGTCAGTCGTCTTCTTCCTCATTGAATCGCCCGGGAACTTCAAACTCCGAATCGTCATCAATTCCAGGTTTGGTCGGGATGCGATACCCTTCGTCGGCCCATTGCGCGATATCCATCGTTTTGCAGCGACTGCTGCAGAACGGGCGATCGGCGTTTGACTGATCGTAACGCGTGCTTTTTCCGCAGCTTGGGCAACGGACGATTCGAGCAGCGGGGACTTTGTCTTCACTTGCCATCTCAATCTCCTGAAAGGCTTGGCGCCAAACTTCGGTGTCGCTCGGGCCAGAAAAATCTGGGAAGTTCATCCGATTTTCCTAATACAAGGTTAGCCAGGGATTGACCAGCCTTAAACCCCAGACTCATGCCCTGCCCCATGTAGCCAGCGCCAAGAAAAATACCTGTCTCGCCAAACATGGGACCTATCACCGGAATCTCGTCACAGGGTCTACAATCGAGGCCGGCTTTCTGGTGAAGGTGTTCGGCCAGTGGAATAGTTGGAAAATATTTTTTCCACGCTTCAGGAAGATGTTTGGAAACCTTCTCCGAGAGCTCTGGTTTATTCGCTTCAAAACCCGCCAAAGGTCTTAAAAAACGCGCGCCTCCAATGCTCAGCTGCGTTGCGGACTCAATCGATGCCCAATAGTGTCCGTGACGCCAAGTCAGTAGACTTCCTACGGGAAAAGGCAGGGTTTTGCCGCCTGTGCTCATACGTAGGGATTGATCCTGAGTCGAGAGTATCACCTCGGAAAGGCCTGGCAGGAACTGAGGGATTTGCAAGTGATTCGCTAAAACGATCACTGCGGCTGTAAAACTTTCACCTTCTGTTTTTACCGAAAAATGCTGGGATTCACGCGTAAACGAAAGGGTGCGGGGCACGCGTTCGATTTTGGCCGTCGTCACCTGCAGCGTATTAAGAAGCTTTTGGGTGTCGAGCGTCGCAGCCTTCGGTTGGTCGATCTGCTGAGCGAGTAAATGTTCGGTTCCCTCAGGGAGGCCCTTCGAGATTTCGCTTGAGAATCCAGCCTGTTTTAACTGCTCAACCGCTTTGGTGCATTCGACAAATTCATCCTCGGATTCAATCAGGCGAATGCGTGCGCCTTCGATCGGCTCTAGCCCTGAATGTTTTGCAAATTTCATGAGAGCATCGTAGGCGCGATTGGAATAAAGCCACGATTCTTTTGCATGCTCCATTCCGTGCCTTTGCGATATGCGCGTGAAGTTGTCGATCAGCCCACCCGTGATCATGTTTGCACTGGCCCGGCTAACAGGTTCGGGCTCGAGACCAACGGAAAGGCATACGCGGACATCGGTGTCCTGAGCGAGATGATGGGCCGTAGAAAGGCCTGTTATGCCCGACCCTATTATGGCAATATCGTAGTGTTGAATTTTTTGCATAAATCCTCTCTTTTTCAAGGCCTGACTTGAGTTTTAGTCGGCGCTCAATCCATCCACTTCGTTGTATGCCGAGGTTTTTGATCCATGCGATCTATCAAGCTGACAACATGTGTACCCCTAGCGCTGGCTTATCTTGCTCTGACCCAGGGACTTCATGCAAGAGAAAGACCGCTGATGGTTTACGGGTGGCCCATTGCGGAAACCGATCCTGATAAGATTTTGCTGAATCAAGACGCAATAATGGGCACCTATGTTTGCCCCTCGCTCACGCGGCTTAATTTAGGGGCTGGCAAATCCGAACTCGTCCTTCTGCAAAAGCTTATGCAGAGCGACAAACAATGGACGTTTGAACTTAAACCTGGCCTCAAGTGGTGGGATGGGAAAGCGCTCGAAACCCGCGACCTCAATGAGTACCTGGATAGGGAGCTGCCAAACCTTGTGAAAAAGATCGGCAGCGAGCAGTGGGCTTTGCCGGGGCATCATATCGAAACCAACAGCAAAGGCGCCATAATTGTTTGGGATAAACCCCCTGTTTTTGGTCCTTATATCTTTAACCGCTTGCCGTTCTATCGTCGAGGGGCCCAAGGCCTTGACTGTGTTGGGAGCCTTCACCCGCAGAAATCTGACGAGGGACTGTCCCTGACCGGGACAATGGGCGGTAAGGAAAGAGGCCTTGTTCTCAATAAGCCAACGCCGAACACTGCCATCACACCTAAGGATGCCTACGTAAGTTTTCGTTTTGGTGAGGAGATGCACCCTCCGACATGGGAGCGCCAGATCGAAGAGGAGTTGTCCTGTTCGAATTCCATCGACGTCCCGGTCATGACCATGATCGCTTGGAATCCCGATGGCCATTACACCAAAGACGAACAGTTTCGAAAAGCCATGACCTACATCATGCCACGCGGAGCGCTTCTGAGGGCAGGAGCGGGGTCTCTGGGCGATTTGATTTCGGCGCCTATACTTCGCCTTCACCCTGGCTATAAAAAGTCTCTCCTGGTCATGCCTTACGATCTTAAAAAAGCTGACGCGATACTCAATCAGCTTGGCCTGATGCGTTCCGAAAAGGATGGTTACAGGAGGACCGCTCAAGGTCAGTTCGTTGAGATCACGATCTCGGCCGATAAAAGCCACGACTCAAGCCTTCTGCGAAAAGTTTTGGACGATAGTTTTCGCGCTTTGGGAATGAAGCTGAGCCTCCTATCGAACGACGCAAAGGCGGATGGCGTGCTGGCTGGTATTCAAGGCAGTTGGCCCGAAAACGATTTGTCGTCAATATTGCATAGTAAACGCAGCGGCAGTTTCTGGCCCTGGTCCTATAACTATCCCGAGATTGACGAAGCGATGGGTCGTTACAATATGAGTTTAACCCAGGAGAAACCGAATTTCGGCCTCCTCGAAGCGATTCATGAGCTCGTCTATAAACGAGAACCTTTTTCCGTGCTAGTCCAGCATAAAAGTTGTATGCAGTACGGCAAAGGAATGACCCCGCCCAAGGTCATCAGTGTGCGCAATCCTGATTGGGTTCGCGCTGTGTTTGAGCGCTAAGTATCGAGAAAATGAGGATAAAGTTGTGATATACCTAAAGACAGATGCAGAAATTGATCTCATGAGACCCGCAGGCGAGCTCGCTGGGGAACTGCTGGACATGATCGAAGCTCACATCAAACCAGGTGTGACCACGCTTGAACTTAACGATATTGTTCACAGCTTCACAATCAAGCGCGGCGGCATCTCAGCGCCACTCAACTACCGCGGCTATCCGAAATCGATGTGCACATCGATCAACGATGTCGTATGTCACGGCATCCCCTCGGCAAAAGCCAAACTCAAAGAAGGCGATATCATCAATATCGATGTCACCCCTATCCTCGGTGGCTACCATGGCGACAGCTCGCGCACCTTTACAGTAGGCATGGTTCCTGAGAAAACGAAAAAGCTCATTGAAGTGACTAAAGAATGTCTCTACCTCGGGATCGCCGAGGTAAAAGAAGGCGCGCGTGTCGGAGACATCGGTCATGCGATCCAAAAATATGCGGAAGCTCAGGGATTCTCCGTTGTGCGCGATTTTGTAGGGCACGGCATCGGCAAGGTTTTTCACGAAGACCCACAGATCTTTCACTACGGTGAAAAAGGCCGGGGCCTTCGCCTCGAAACAGGAATGGTCTTTACGATCGAACCGATGATAAACGAAGGCAACTATCGCACGAAGGTACTGAAGGATGGTTGGACAGCCTTGACGATCGACGGATCGCTTTCGGCTCAATTTGAACATACCCTTGCCATTCGCAGCGACTGGACCGTCGAGATCCTCACCTATTCGCCTGCTGAAAAGAAGAAACTCGGCCTTACGCCTTTGGCGCAGGCATAAGCTCCCACACGATTCTATCCAACCAGGCTTCTTCCCCGTGGCGGATCGATTTTAAACGTCGATCTGCTTCATGACACAGATTCAAAGCTCTCTGAAACGTGACCGCGCTGCGTTTGCGAATATAAGGCAGATAATTCTGGACGACCGAGGTCGGCAGCCTCAGCTCGCGACTTAAGTCAGCAGGTGTGTGGCCTGATTTCATTCCAGCCTGTATTTGCAGAGCTTTTCGGCAATGCATAGCAAGGATCGCAAGGATAGCGAGAGAGCTTTCTCCACGATCAAGAAGACCCTTTAGAAGCAATAGGGCCTGCGGATAGGCCTCCTGGCAAAGCAGCTGATCGACTTTGAAGGCGTTGTCTTCCCGTAAAAAATCAAGATAGGGCCTGATCGCATCCCCCGAGACGGGGCTTTTTCCCGTCTCAAGGATGAGGGAAATTTTTTTGAGTTCATTTTCGATTTTAATAAGGTCGGATCCGGTTGAATCTAAAAATAGATTCGAGGCTTCGGAACTTAGATTCAGCTTGTGAGACTTTGCTCGGTCGCTCAGAAAATCTTTCGCTTCCCACGGCGCCGGTTCATCACAGCCAATGATAAAAGCTCCCAGGCGCGCCAATTCTTTTTGAAATTTCGCGGGGATCTCTCCGCCATGCATGAGGCAGAGGGCTGGTTGTATGGATTTCGTCGACTCAAGCTTTTTCAAACAATCAAACATATCGGGGCTCGCAAAAGCCTGGGTGACGATCGTCATTTGCTGCGGTTCGAACATCGAGCGCGATGACGTCGTCTGCAAAAAACGTTCAGCTGTAAAAGCTGTGCCTTCAATGCGTTCCATCGTCCAGTCAGCTGCGCGCCAATGAGATTTTAATGTGTTGGAGGTGAGGTTCAGCATAAAATCCGATCCCCCCTTGAGGACTATCAATGGGGTCTTGAACGGATGCTGAGGCTCGAGGGCTTTTGCCAGTTGGCTTTGATAACTCTTATAAGAACTCATAACGGCACTTTATATTTCAAGGCGGAAGTCGAAGTCGACGTGCAGCGCCTTTTCGAGGTTTTTGATTTCTTTGGCCAGCGCGATGCGTTCCGCTTCAAGTCTTTGATCTGCTGGGACCTTTAAGACGAGAGTGCAGCGATTAGCCACCTTTAGAATCTGAAAATCCTGGATCTTGATTTGCCGTGTCCTCAAAAGGCTTCGCGCGATTCGTAAACACGAAGACAAAAGTGAGACGCGATTAAAGTTGCGTTCAAGATAAGGCAGAGCATCGGATTTCCCATGCTTGGGCGGCGCCTTCCTCGAATAGCGATTGACGAGGCCGATCACGTGCTTTTCTTCCTGGGTAAACCCAAGAAGGTTCATCTCTGTGATTAAATAATAAGTGTGTTTGTGATAACTGCTAAAGTTGATGAACTTTCCGGCTTCCAGGAGGTAAGCCGCCGCCCTGAGGAGATCGCGATCGATGGCCGGATTTTTACAGCGTATCTTGAAGTCGTCATAAGCGATAAATCGATCAAAGATATCGGCTGCCAGTTGGCTGGTCGCATTGGAAAAGATCGGATCCAGGCTCAGCTTTTTGGCGAGGCCTTGGATAGTATGCAGGCGCAGATCTTGCCATTTTTTTGCTGGCAAAAGTCCCTGACGTTCGTAGGTATCGGTCGCAACACCTTCGCGCAAGCCGCTGTTCGAAATTTTCCAACGTGGAATTTTGAGACCGCGTGTAAGTTGGGCGAGGATGGCTATGCCGGCGAGTATAATGTCAGCACGCCGAATGTCGAGTACCCAGCGGGCAGCAATGAGTTCCGAGGTTTTAAGCTCGTTAACTTCCTTTTCCAGACGGAAAAGTTCTTCGGCCGTGACGATATACCCGTGCGCATCGTCGAGGGCTTCGTGATTTTTGTCCCAATGCACCATGCGCGCTATAGCCTTCGCAGTGCCTGATGTGACGGCTGCATGTTGGATGGGAACATTTTCCAGATCCTCCAGCAATGGCAGGAGACGCGCTTCGACAATCTGCTTCAAGTCTTCAATCGCCGATTCTTTGACCTTGTTTCCAAAAAGATAACGTTTGGATAATAGGAGGCCACCGATTTTGATGGAAGAGAGGTAATGGCAATCGCTCGCCTGACCCGCAGCAATTTCTGTGCTGGCGCCTCCAATGTCGACAGTCATTACAGATTCGTCGGCAAAATGAAGGCCCTGCACGACGCCTAGGTAGGACAATCGCGCCTCTTCCACCCCATCGATAATTTCAAGGTCAAGGCCCGTGGCTTTTCTGATGTGTTCAATGAAAGCGAGGCGATTATGTGCGGAGCGAATCGCCTGCGTTGCAACCAGACGGAATTGAGCGTTGTAACTTTGTCCGATACTTTTCATGGCGAGCAGAGAATCCGCTGAGTGTTTGAAAAATTTTGCGGGAATATAACCGTCTTCAAGCATTTCAGCGAGGCGAAGGTTGTCTTTCTGCGTATCGATAACGTGGATATGTCCGTCTTCATCGAGAGTCGTAATCGCAAGATGAAAGGTATTAGACCCGAGATCAATCACGGCCAAAGGATTTTTAGGTTGGAAGTCTAGCCGATTAATTGTTTTTCGTGTCCTTTTGCTTTGGGGCAACTGGCGTCACATCGCTTTTGCGATTGGTGCTGACGATAGGGCGCCCCTTGTGCTTCAGATCATGGCGAATTGCTTTTTCATAAGGCAAAGACTTGATACCCTGTTCCCTGGCGATTTCAATGAACTTCTGCTGAGAATTTGCGGCTGCATCCTGACTTGCCACTCGATGGTAAGACCCATCGGCGTCGAGTTGCCAGCTGTTTTCTGTATCTGCCCAATATATCGGCAATATTTCGCTTATAATCTGCTTTTTGGCCGTTGGATCCTCAACCGGAAAAATGACCTCAATCCGGCGGTCCATGTTGCGCGGCATCCAATCGGCTGAACCGAGAAACACTTCCTCTTTACCGCGGTTGCGGAAATAGAGAACACGGGAATGCTCGAGGAAACGACCTACGACTGATCGTACAGTGATATTTTCACTCAGACCCGGAACGCCTGGACGAAGGCAACAGATGCTTCGGACAAGCAGGCGAATCTCAACGCCAGCCTTTGAAGCTTCATAGAGTTTGTCGATGAGTTTGAGATCCACCAAGGCATTCATCTTAGCGATGATCAGGCCTTTGCCGCCGGCTTTTTGCTCGTCGATTTCCCGTTGAATGAGGTTGATGAGTCCGTTCCGCATATAGAGGGGGGCGATCATCAAGACTTTCATCGGGGACGGCATAGGCTGGAGCTCGGGTCCCGCGCGCCCCATAATATTGAAACCAGTTAGAATATTAAAAAGAAGCGTTACGTCATCGCCGAACTCGGGTCTTGCGGTGATGTATCCAATGTCCACGTATTGCCGCGCGGTGGTCGAGTTATAGTTACCGGTTGAAAGGTGAACATAACGCGCGAGGCGACGATTTTCGCGGCGGACGATGAGAGTCATCTTCGAATGCGTTTTGAGGCCTATAAAACCATAAACGACATGAACTCCGGCCCGTTCCATACGGCGAGCCCAGACAATGTTGTTGTTTTCATCAAAGCGAGCCTTGAGTTCAACGACGGCTGTGACCTGTTTACCCTGCTCGGCTGCCAGTATGAGGGCATCGATAATGGGTGAATCACCTGAGGTGCGGTAAAGCGTTTGTTTGATCGCCAAAACATCGGGATCCCAGGCCGCTTCGTGCAAGAGCTCGATGATCGCATAAAAGCTATCGTAAGGATGATGAAGCATAAGATCGGCTTCGCGTATCAACGAAAAGATCGAACGATTGCCTTTCATCCTCTGCGGGAGCCTTGGATTGAAGGCCGGGTATTTCCAGTTTTCGCCATTAAGTTCGTAGAGCGCACTAAAGTCAGCGAGCGCGAGAGGGCCTTGACATTCATAGGTATCAGAATCGTTTAATGACAGCTTTTTCTCAAGCAAATCAAGGAGTTCACGAGGCAAATCCGGTGCGTACTCAAGCCTGACCGCCTCAGCCTGCTCCCTGGCCTTCACTTCCATCTGGACGGAACTCAAGAGATCGACTACTTCGCTTTCAAGTAAAGTAATGTCGAGGTTTCGAGTTACGCGAATCGGAAATGCAGCTTTCATGGGGAGCCCAAAAAAGAGTTCGCCCAAGTGCTCGCTGATCAGGTCCTCAAGGAGAACGAAGTTTGATCCTGAACTGTCCATGTTCACCGGAATAAGCCTTGGGAGCACGCCGGGCACTTCCACAAAAGCAATCGGTGAGCTGGGTGTAATCGCTGTTGTTGCTGACTGAAAGGCAACAAGCAGGTAGAGTTTTCGGTTCCCTAAAAAGGGAAAGGGATGGGCCGGATCTACGGCAAGCGGCGTAAGAACAGGTAGTACAAGATGTTTGTAGTACTGGTATAAACTTGAGCGCTGGGTATCACTCAAAGTATGAATACGATGCAAATGAATGTTGGCCTGCGCTAAGTGCGGGAGCAGAGAACGTTGCAAGGTCGCATACATTTCCGCAACAATTTCGCGAGCTTTCTGATGGATCAGCTCAAGGGTATGTTCCACGGAAACTATGTCGGGTTCGTCCACTTGGCGTACGCCTTCGCGGAGGGCCCGTTTTTTTCCCGCGACCCTGACCATGAAAAACTCATCAAGGTTCGAGTAGAAGATAGTCAGAAACTTGACGCGTTCGAGAAGAGGCGTGCGATCTCGGCGGCTCTCATCCAATACTCTTTGGTTGAACGCAAGCCAGCTCAGCTCTCTGTTGAGGTAGAGCTCTTCGTCAGGGTTTAGTTTTCGCAATTTTTCAGAGTTCATGATTATATTAGGTGCCGTATCTGCTGAAAGCTGTGTTAATAGGACCTTTAAACGAGCATAGCCCTTTTAGCTTGGCTTGCCCATAGGAATAATATACCGACTTTATGTCACCCTACGAAGGAACAGGTTCGATTATGCGTTATATTTTAAGCGTCGCTGCTCTCGTGTTGCTGTCGGCTTGTGGGTCTGCAAAGACTACGCATCCTGCAATTAAAGAGACAACCGAGGTCGATTTACTTCCGAAATTCGAAGACTTCTCGGCGCATTTTAGCGCTGATGGGTCCAAAGGTGTGTTTACGTCACTACGTGATGCAAATCTCGCTCACGTTTTCGTCTATGACAGTACCGTTGCCCCTAACGTTGCGCGCCTCGATGATCGCCTTGCGTTGCCGCCTCTTGAAGGTCGTGAGTTACTCAATGCCGTGAGTTCTACAGCGGCTTGGATTGTGATGAATCGAATCACGCTGGCAAGCGGTCTTTCGCAGGTATTGGTTACCAATTTCGCCGGAAGCATTCATGCCACAATCGATCTTCCTGCCGGGCACACCGTCAACGATATTAGCTTTGCAAAAGGGTCGGACACTTATTTTGCTTATGTTGATCGACTCGACAATGCACGATCCACTAAAGTTGTGAAAATCGGCAGCGCTGCGACCAGCGTCACCCTTACAGAAGTCGGAAGTTTTGCCGATCAAGAGCGTCCTGATCTTATGTCTGCAAATAACCTGCTTACTCTCTCAACGCTGGGAACCACCGGTATAGGCTCACAAGCGGTAACGGTACGAAGTTCTGATGGTTCCGGCGGCGCATGGACTTTATTAAGTGAAGGCGTGCTTAGCCTGAAAACTCAGGATGTGGTGAATCCTATTCTGCTTACGCAGGCGGGTTTATTTCTGCCTAAAACTTCGGTCACAAAACGTATTCGTAACAAACTGGGAACACCTGTCGCCGGTGCCGCAGCAGAGACTGTGCAGATTATAGAAGACATTGGTCAGATCGATATTTTTGCAGCCGCACTTCCCTATTCGTGGTCAGCGGCACCGTATGTTGCGGACGAACCCATCACTATTTCCAGTATTTCTGGCACGTTAGACGGTCAATTTATTTTGACAAGTGGTCTTGATGGAATTGGCTGTACTGCAGGAAGCCGACAGTGGCCTACCTTTAAGCTCATTCGCCGTAGCGATATGAAAGTTGTCACCTTCATGCTAGCGCGCCTGGCTCCCGACAATGTTAATAAATGGACCGAAGTTATTACCAAACTCTGCAGCGTCGTCGACAATACGATTCCGGGTGGAGTTGTGCGGGAAGTGGACTCGACGATTACCAAGGGCGAGCTCTTGAGTTTTGCCGGCAATTTTTTTGTAATCGCCGTCAACTCCTATATCACAATCGATCAGGAGATTCGTCTTGCGCGTTTCAAGCTGGATTGGGATACAGGCATAGCTTCGGAAGTTTCTATTACAAACGTATCGGCTAACAGTCGTTATTAAGCTTTAAGTTATGGGCAGCCAAGCGTGGTCTTGGCTGCTTGACTATCAAGTTTGATCTGTTCTTTTAAGGCATCAAGCCCCCCGAACTTTTTCTCACCGCGAATATGATCCGTAATATAAATGCTAATCGGTAATCCGTAGAGACTGTCTTGACCGTATTCTCCAGTCAAAAGATGGGTTTCGACGAGGAGCTGCGGCACGTCCTGCGCGATGGTCGGACGATAACCGATGTTCATGATGCAGGGTATGCGATGAGCGGGAATATTAAAAACCGGCGAATTGTTTTCAAGAACGGCCCAGCCGCAATAAACGCCCGTTTCGGGCAGCATCTGCAGCTTGACTTCAATATTTGCAGTAGGAAACCCGATGGTACGGCCTAGCTGCCGACCTTTTTGGATTGTTCCTTCTAAAAGATAGGAGCGACCAAGCAAGGCGTTAGCAAGTCGAATCTGGCTTGTTTGCAGGTGCTTTCGTATCGTGCTGCTGCTCACGATCTCGTTGTCTTTAAGGACCTCACCGACTTCATTCACAATGCAGTGAGGAAGCCACTCTTTAAAATCCCGCAATCGTCCAGAGCGTCCTTTACCAAACCGAAAATCATGGCCGACTGTAACGGCCATCGCTTTTAGCTGGCGCGCAACGAGTTCGATGGAGAACGTCTCGGGTGTCATCTCACTGAATTTTTGGTCGAAGGTTTGAATGACTAATGAGTCTACACCTTGTTCCTGGAGGGCCCTCAATTTCTGCTGTGGCTGGAACAGGCGCGGTAAAGAAACTTCGGGCGAAAAATACTCCCGAGGATGAGGGTCGAAAGTAAGGACTGTCGTCTGTGCATCATATTTTTTAGCTAGGGTGCGAGCGACACGAAGAAGCTCCTGGTGACCGATATGACAGCCATCGAAGTTGCCTATCGTCAGAGAGCTTTGCCGCGTGAAGGTGAAAGTATCAAGAGGATCGAGGGAATTACGATGAACAACTTTCAAAAATTCGCCCTTTGCTGACCCACGCTCTCTAGTTTAGGAAATGCTATGATGCACTGAAATGGATGCGAGGAGAGGCTCACACCGAATTTCTAACATCCCTAGGATAGAGGCGCAATCGCGGATCAAGTCGAAAGCATTGCCCCCCTGTAAATAATAACATGGCCCCTGAGCTGGGAGATAGAGCATGAAAAACGCCGGGATTACAGGGTCTACACGGATCGGAGGCTTGATTGGCCGAGGCATCTCCCATTCCCTTTCGCCCCTCATTCACAATACGGCGGCGCGGCTCCTTGGACTCGACGTAGTCTATGTCCCGTTTGATTTTGCCGTACCTCCAAGTGCCGAATTCTTTAATCAAATGCTTGAATCCAATTGTTACGGGTTCAACATCACAGTTCCTTATAAAGAAACGGTTGGACGTCTATTCCCTGAGGGTCCACAGAGCTGCAATACCCTGGCCTCTCAGAATGGGCAGTGGAAGTCTGCCAGTACTGATGCCGATGGATTTTTTAGAGGCTTGTCAGAGATCGATACGGACGTCTTTGATTTTAATGCTGTCATCTGTTTAGGGTATGGCGGAGCTGCCAAAGCTTTGATTGCGTCGTTGTATTTGCAAAGACCTGATTTGCCTCTTTTTGTTCTGTGCCGTGGTGAGCATGAAAAAGCACTAGAATCACTGGTTTTCGGGAAGTTTGAACCACCTGTGTTGACCGCTCTGATTCAAACGCATCCTAATGCCCTCGTTATCCAGTGCACGAGCGCCCCTCTTCGCGGTGACAACTTAGAGCAATTTACTCTTGCGGGACTCGAGGGGGTTTTTGTTGATCTTGTTTACGGCACGCCTTCCGCAATGCTGGACCAAGCGAAGGCAATGGATCTTCCCTGTCAGGACGGTATTCCTATGCTTATTCACCAGGCCTTGGTAAGTCAGCAACTTTGGTGGGGGCAAGCGGCGTCTTTTTCTGATATGAAGGCTGCGATTCTGCGCCAAAGTTAAGCTATGCAAAAGGAGATCGCACCTGATCATCGACCACTCCACACTCTCTCAGCTTTTTCAAAGTCATAATCTCGAGTTCCTTGGTGTCGTCGACTTGGGGCCCGAGCCTACATTTCCCATTTTCAAAGAATGGCTCGACAAGGGCTATAACGCTGAGATGGAGTTTTTGAAAAACTATCAGGATAAGCGTGAGAATCCTGCCGGGCTGATGGAGGGTGCAAAACAGGCTTTGATTTTCGGTTTGAATTATTATCAAGGCGACAAACTCAATGCCGCGCTTCAGGGAAGCGGCCGCATCGCTCAGTATGCGCGTCTAAGGGATTATCACAAAAGCTTAAAAAAGCGTGGCGATTCCATTATTCAAGAACTCCAGAAGCTATGCCCTGATCTAAAGGCGCGTGTGATGGTCGATAGCGCACCGCTCCTGGAAAGGGCGCTCGCCAATCGTACCAATCGTGGTTTCATCGGCAAAAACACCCTCTTTATTCATCCGGATAAGGGCAGCATGTTTTTGCTCTCTGAGATACTGCTGGATCACGTAGTTTTAGAAGCCGATACGAAGATTCCGGTCGATGGAACGAAACGCACGGAAGCAGGTGGCTGCGGGTCCTGTCGACGCTGCCAGGTGTTTTGCCCCACGGGCGCTCTGGATGAGGCTTATACGCTCGATGCGCGCAAATGCCTGGCGTACTGGACCATCGAGCATCGTGGTGTCATCCCCGAAAAGTTCTGGCCCTGGGTGAGGACTTATCTCTTTGGTTGTGATCTTTGCCAACTGGCGTGTCCCTACAACCGGACCCACGCGCTTTCAAAAGAAGATGTCGTATTAAAAGCCGCCGAGGTAGATCCCTTTGAGATCGCCTGCATGACTCAAGAATATTACGTGGCAACCTTCGGTGGAACGCCAGTGACGCGCGCTAAACGCTCTGGTCTTAGACGTAATGGACTGATAGCTTTGGCTGTTTTAGAAGATCCTCGCCTCGAAGAGGCGATAGCCACGGTCATGCCCGAAGACGAAAGTGTTTTGCACGAAACGATACTTCAGATTCGAGCCCGTGCGTTAAGTCTCTGAAGGCAATAAAAAACCCAGTCACTTACGCGTCTGGGTTTTTCGAGAGTTTTTGTAATGGTGCTCAGGGCGGGACTCGAACCCGCACACCTTACGGCACATGCCCCTCAAACATGCGTGTCTACCAATTCCACCACCTGAGCATAAAGCAATTGAGGTTGCTTATTTCGTTTCGGGCTTTGTCTCTGCGGGTTTTGCTGCTTCAACAGGTTTTGTTGAGTCTGTTTTCACATCACCAGCTTGTTGCTCAAGGCGTTTTGTCAAACCCGTTTTACCAGATGTGCCAGTACGAACCGAAAGCGTAATGCTAGAAATCATGAAGATTGCCGCCATCCCGTACGTAACTTTGCCAAGGAACGATGTTGCGCCCGATGCTCCGAAGAGACCTGTCGAGTTTCCACCACCAAAAGCAGCGCCAACGCCACCGGAATTACCACCTTGAATAATGATCACAAAGATCAAAAACAAAGCAGCCAGTGTATGCACGATTGAGAGAGAAATATCCATGCTACCACCGATAGAAACTTATGGTGGCTTCTCCCAGAATCGAACTGGGGACACGTGGATTTTCAATCCACTGCTCTACCGACTGAGCTAAGAAGCCATTTTCCCGAAAGGGAGCCTAGTAATTAAAACAGGCTTGAGTTGTTGTCAATACTTTCTTAGACCGCCGAAGCTGTCTGTCGAAAGTCTTTGACTAGCTCAGGCCAACTTTTCTAGGCTATCAAATAATGAGACTCTTCACCAAGCTCCGCGTTTGGAAAAATGTTTCGAGTGTTCTTTTGTAGAGAGGAAATCAGGCCATGGCGTTTTCATTTATAAGAAATCCGAGCCGTCCGACGTTGATCGCTGGCCCTTGCATGGCCGAATCTTTAGAGCTTTTGGAAGCAGTGGTTGCGCCACTCTATGCTCTGAGTCAGGAATTAAAATTTGATCTCATCTTCAAAGCCAGCTTTGACAAGGCCAATCGGACATCGATTGGCAGTTATCGTGGGCCGGGTCTGACTCAGACCTTGAAATGGTTCGAGACCATTAAGTCAAAATATCCTGGACTTCCCGTGCTTACCGACGTTCATGAGACAATTCAGATACCGGAAGCAGCGGAAGTCATTGATGTGCTACAAATTCCGGCGTTTTTATGCCGTCAAACTGATTTGCTTGTAGCTGCTGCTCAAACTGGTCGTGCAGTAAACGTGAAAAAGGGCCAGTTTTTGGCACCTGAAAATGCACAGCACATCATAAGTAAGATGGTTGCAGCGTCGAAAGAGAAAGGTTTCCAGCCCAACTATGCTTTGACTGAGCGCGGGGTGACCTTTGGCTACGGCAATTTGATTGTTGACATGCGAGGCTTTAAAATTATGAGTGATATGGGCGCACCCATGATTTTTGATATCACTCACAGCCTACAATTACCTGCTGCCGGTGGAAGCAGTGGCGAAATCTCAGGGGGACTCCGAAACTTTGCGCCCGTGCTTGCACGGTCTGCTACGGCCACTGGTTATCTCGATGGATATTTCCTCGAGGTTCATACCGACCCTAACAAGGCTAAGAGTGATGCCGCAACACAGCTCTCTGTGGAGCAGGCCACTGTCCTGCTTCGCCAGATCATCCCTCTCTGGTATCATATGAAGGCTTCGACGGCTCAAGATGGCAAGTTTATATAGGTTAGGATGAGTGATGACGAACGAGCGCCGTTCCCGAGACCGCTGTCCGACATGTCAGGGTCCTATTAAGGAAGTTGAGGGCGGTATTCGCTGTCGCAATTCCACCTGTGCTTATAATCATAGGTTAGAGCTGTGCCCGCGATGCAAACATCCGGGCCCAAGCGTGAATATGGGAAAAGGCGACGAGCTCGAGTACACGTGCACAGAGTGCACTTATAAGTGGCGTAAAGCTGGAGAAGTCGCCTAGACTTCTTTGCTTAACCCAAAGTACCGGCAAGACCGAAGATCGGCAGGTACATGGCGATTACGATAAATCCGACCAAACCCCCAATAACTACAATCATCAACGGTTCGATCATGGCCATCATCGCCTTGATCGCGTTGTCGACTTCTTCATCGTAGATATCGGTTACCTTGCGTAGGGTCTCATCCAAGGTACCGGTGGATTCTCCCACCGAGACCATAGAGATCACCATTTTCGGGAAAAGTGTCCCTTCGCTCAGTGGATCAGCAAAGGTCGAACCTTTGGAAATTTCCTCGCGAACGTTGAGTACAAATTCTTCGATCTTATTGTTGCCTGATGATGCCGCGCAAATGCTAAGTGCTTCAAGAATCGCAACACCTGAGCTCATCATGGTCGACATCGTGGAACAAAAACGCCCAACGGCGATTTTTGTCATAACGTCGCCAAGGATGGGGGCCTTAAGAATATAAGTATCGACGACAGTCTTGCCTTTAGGCGTTTTCCGCCACCAGTTGAAAGCGAAAAAAGTCGCGGCAGCACCGACAATGATGTTGATATACTGATTGACGAGAAAATTAGACAGGTCGATTACAAACGCTGTGATTCCCGGAAGCTCTTGCCCGCCTTCTTGGAACTGCTTGGCAAATGTCGGAACTACGAAGACGAGAAGCAAGGTCACAACGCCGACCGCAACAACCAAAATGATAATTGGATACGACATAGCGGACTTAACCTGAGACTTGATTTTAGCGGCTTTTTCGATATAAAGAACGAGCTGCTTTAAAATCACATCGAGGCGACCGGATGCTTCGCCGGCTCTCGTCATGGCGACGTATAGTTGGTCAAATACGAGTGGGTAAGCTTCGAGGGCGTCGGTAAGAGTCGATCCGCCTTCGATCGCTTTATTGACCTTCGTAATAATGTCGACAAAGTCAGCTTTTCGCTGCTGCTCCCCGAGCATTTGCAGGGCTTGCAGCATGGGGATGCCGTTTTCAATCATAAGCGAAAACTGTTTGGTGAAAAGAGCCAGTTCGCGCGTTGTAGGCAGCTGGGATCCCAAACGAACGTTGATCCGGCCTTGTTTATCTTTGTAAATAAAGTTGGTCAGGAAGTTGCCTTTGCCTGTCCCTGATCCGCTGCCATCGTCTTCCTGCGTTGTTAAGCGCATGACTTTGAAGCCTTTATTGGCAAGGGCGGCCTTTGCAGCATTTTTGTCGGCTGAAACGATCTCACCGTTGGAGATTTTTCCGGTTCTGTTTTTGGCTCGATACGCATACGTTGGCATAATTTAATCCTATCGCGCTTTACCGGTGGTGCCTCGGGCTTTAGCATCAACAAACATATCGAGTAACTCGTCCGGGTTCGGACTCTTTTGAATCGCGAGCTCTTTGTTGATGATGCGGCGCGAGACGAGTGTGTAGAGAGCCTGATTCATAGTCTGCATGCCGGTCCCGTTTTGTCCGGTCTGCATCGCGGAATAGATCTGCTGGACCTTGCCCTCTTGAATCAAAGCTCTGACGGCGCTATTCAGCATAAGAATTTCCATCGCCATGATTCGACCGCCATCGACCTTCGGCAAAAGCGTCTGTGAAAGGACGGCTTCCAAACTCATTGAGAGTTGGGTGCGGATCTGCGATTGCTGATGAGGCGGAAAAGAGTCGACGATACGGTTGATACTCGAGACAGCGCCGTTGGTGTGAAGGGTGCCGAACACCAAGTGACCGGTTTCAGCGATAGTCAACGCGGCGGAAATCGTTTCAGGGTCGCGCATCTCACCGATGAGGATAACATCCGGATCCTGCCGCAAAACAGATTTCAAGGCTGCGGTGAAGGTCGTCGTATCTTCGCCCAGCTCTCTCTGGTTGATGATGCAGTTTTTGTGAACATGCACGTATTCGATAGGATCTTCGATGGTCACGATATGATCGTAACGGGTTTCGTTCACATGGTTGACCATGGCAGCCAGAGTCGTTGACTTGCCAGAACCAGTCGGTCCGGTCACAAGGACCAAACCGCGCGGTAGTGCGGCCAGCTTTTTAAGAATGGGCGGGCTACCCAATTCGTCGAGGGTCAAGACACGGTGGGATACAACCCGAAAAGATCCCGACACGTGACCCTGTTGAAAGTAAATATTGGCACGAAAACGTGAGATTTGAGGGATTGAAAAGGAAAGATCAAGTTCTTTTTTCTGCTCGAAGATCTTCTTTTGCGCCTCTGTAAGGACGCTATAACACAGATCGAGCGTCTTTTGAGGAAGCATCGCCGGAAGATTCAAAGGTACGATTTGACCGTCGACACGAATACGGGGTGGTGAGCCTGCCGTTATATGCAAGTCGCTACCACCTTGTTGAACCAGAGCCTTTAAGAGCTGTGGCATTGAATAATCCATTGATTAGGCCGCCGTATGGTGATCGGTTTTTTCATCGTCCGCTGCGGTGTTTGCAACGACTTCTAAAGGATCGGTCTCGCCCTTAAGCATTTTCAAAAGAGCGTTTTGTCTTAGTGTTTTCATGCCGTTAGCAACGGCGATTTTTTTGAGAACCATCGCGGGCGCGCCCTTCATGATCGCTTCGCGCAGCTCATCGTTGATAACCATAACTTCGTGGATAGCTGTTCGGCCCTTGTACCCACTTTTATTGCAATAATCACAGCCGCGGCCACGATACGCCTGAGACTTCGAGGCGATTTCAGGTGAAACGCCTAAACTCACGAGGTGCTCGTATTTAATCGCCGGATCAACTTCCCGACACTTGAGGCATATACGCCGGGCAAGTCGCTGAGCGACGATGCATTGGAGGGCCGATATCAGGTTAAACGATTCTAGGCCCATGTTCTGCAAACGAACCACGGTATCAGCCGCACTGTTGGTGTGGAGGGTGGATAGAACCATGTGGCCTGTGAGCGCAGCTTTAATAGCAATTTCGCCTGTCTCACGGTCCCTGATCTCACCGACCATGACGATGTCCGGATCCTGACGCAAGAAGGCTTTGAGAGCATCGGCGAAGGTCAGGCCGATGTCGGGTTTCACATGAACCTGATTCACGCCCTCCAGCGTAAATTCCACCGGATCCTCGGCTGTCATGATGTTATCGGAGACCTGGTTAAGGTCAGCTAGGGCCGAATAGAGTGTCGTTGTTTTGCCAGAACCAGTCGGGCCGGTAACCAAAACCATTCCGTATGGTTTATGAATAGAGTCTTTAAAACGATCCAAATCAGATTGTTCAAACCCAAGCTTGGTCATGTCGACTTGCAAGCTCGATTTATCCAAAATACGAAGAACGATTTTTTCGCCATGGACCGTGGGCAGAGTGTTGATACGGAAATCGATCGGTTTATTATCGATTGTGGCATTGATGTTGCCATCTTGAGGCAACCGTTTTTCCTCGATTTTCATACCGGCCATGACTTTGAACCGGGATGCCACAGCCGCTTTCATATGCGCCGGCGGACGCGCGATCTCCTGTAAAACACCATCGATCCTGAGGCGGATACGCATATAACTTTCATAGGGCTCTACGTGTATATCTGAGGCCCCCATAGATAGACAGGCGCGCATCACCGTATCGATCAAGGCAGGTGCATCATCTCCCGCAGAGACATCGTCGATGACCAGGCGGTGTTCTTGAGGCCGGGTTTTGGAAACGACCGCCGTTGTTTTATTGAATTTGTTGATATCGATGCTTTGGGCCGATGGGTAATAGCGGCTCAAGGCGCTCGTGATCTTGTCTTCGCTCGACAGAACGGTTTTGAGCAAAAAGCCTGTTTTAAGCTGTAGGAGGTTGACGGTATTCAAATCGTGCGGATTTTCCACAGCGACGATGATGTTGTTACCCACGCGATCGATGGGGATAGCGCGGGCTTGTTTCGCCAAGGCTTCCGGAATGAGTTTGATGATCTCTGCGGGGATGTCCATCGCATCCAGATCGGCGATGCGAACGTGAAAACAATGGGCCCAAGCCGCAAGCAGCTTAGCGGGATCACCTAATTTGAGGCGTATCAATGCATGCACCAGAAGAATGCTTTTTTGCCGTGAAAAGGCTTCCGCCTCTTGCAACGCTTTCGCATCGATCTTGAGCTGATTGACAGCGATCTCTTGAAATTGCCTCAGCATAACGCTCCCACCACCGTATCTTTTCGGTCAATGGGATTATCGGAAATTGTTGCGTTAGCTAAAGCATGGATGTTTGGAGGATGTTTTCCTGATAAACAACTTTCGGGTCAACGTGCTTTAATCTCGTATGCTTAAGCTGAAGGCGCGCCAGAGCAAAAAGTATTTGGTCTTTGCCAAAACGTTGGATTTTTTTCTCTTGTTTCAAGAGGCTTGCGATGATTTTGTGAGCACGAGGCGGATGGAAGATCAATCCTCGGCTCAGGTTCGTAAAAGCCCCGCGATGAAGCAATATGCCCTGGAATACGTCGTCTTTTGAAATGCCTTCGAAGACTTCGAGATCCTGACGATCAACCCGCAATTTTTTTTCCGAAAAAAGATCTTTTAGCATCAAATGGTCAGGACGAATCTTCAGGATCTTGAACAGGGAATGCGTAAATCCTTCGATGTCCGAGGCTTCGGGCTTGGCCTCAAGATGTTCAAGAAAAGGAGTCGATCTCGAAAACGTATTGAGCGGACGTTCGAATATAAAATGATTGAGGAAGTAGTAGATGCGTTGATGATAATTATCATCTTCCGCAAATATTTTGCCGCCGTGCTTAAAAAATTCTTCTTTGGCATCGATGATCGGCTTTGTCCCGTGTTTGGTGACAAATGCCTGGATTAGATTTTCAACAAAACTATCCGTAGCAGTCTGCTGTTCGCCGCCGACAAAAACATCAATCGCAATATGACCAGTCGGCGTCGCCTTTTGAGGGGGAAGCAGAGGCGCATCGGTGGTGATACGGGAGTCAGCGATACCTAAGTTCTCACTAAGCACCATTCGAAAACCTTTTCTCCGAATATAGGAAAATGAAAAGCCACCGGTACCCAAATAGCGGTCGAACCAGGGCCACACACACCTTCGATCGATTTCTTTAAGGCTTGTGTATTGGAGACATGCGCACCTATGACAATATCATCGAGCGGAATATAAACACCATAAGATAAATAGTGCGACTGGATTTGGCGCTGTTTCGTTAGACTTTCTTCTGCAGTTTCAGCGGTATTCCAAAAAGTGTCTTTTTGAAGGATGGCGTAACTGGCTCGAAACGCCGGATAGGCATCCCGCAAACTGACAATTATGGCCAGTCCCCAGGCGATAAGGACAAGCGCAGCAAAAACCGCAGACGAGCGCCGACCATAATCTAGTAAATTTGACATGTTTTACCTAGGCATTGAATACTCTGATTTTACACTGCCGCGCCTAGGTTTAACACCTACGCTCCCTATTAAACTTTATCTTTTCTTTGGTCCCAAAGGACTTCCTCGACATTCAATTCATGGCTAAGGGCTCGGCTCGCCACAAAAAGCCAATCACTCAAACGATTCAGATATATTTGTGTTTCCACCCGAACGTCTGTTTCTTCCGCACGCAGCCTTATGACCTCGCGTTCTGCGCGTCGGCATACGGTCCGAGCAAGGTGTGCCGTCGAATTGCAAAGATGCCCACCAGGCAATACAAAGTTTGCAAGCGGAGGCAAAGTCTCGTTGCAGAGATCAATTTCTTGCTCAAGTACTTGAATGTCAGTTTGGGAAAGGAGCTTTTGTTTCGATTTTTCCAGTATGCGGGTAGGCGTCGCCAACTCACCGCCGAGATCAAACAATTCATTTTGAACGCGGCCGAGGCTTGAGAATAACCACAATGTTTCGAGCGTCACATCGGTGCGCATCGAATCGCGAAGCATTCCCACGCACGCATTTAATTCGTCGACTGTGCCGTAAGCTTCAATCCGCGATGCAGTTTTAGAAATATGATCGCCAGACGCAAGCATCGTGCCGCCCTGGTCTCCGGTCTTGGTGTATATTTTTGAAAGGCGCATACTCTATCCTTCAAAACATGAATAATCCACAAGGTCCCGGCGCAGTATCGCAGGCTCCTCGGTGTTTTGAAAGCAGGAAGGTGTAAGAAACGAAGGCCCAGGGCGCAGCAAGCTGACGCCCTTTACTTCAAGGGGTGACGCGATCTCAATCTTCGTCTTTGTAGACTTTATTGGTATCGGTACCAGCGTATTCTCTGTTGACCTGATCACGCATCTTGTCCGACGGATGAAATGTCACAACGCGGCGAGCTGAGATTTCGATCTTCTCACCGGTATGTGGGTTTCTGCCTGGTCGTGAGCGTTTTTCTTTAACGGTCCACTTCCCGAAGCCAGAAATTTTCACATCTTTGCCATCTTCAAGACGGAGTTTGACCTCTTCAAGAATGATCTCGAGGATTTCTTTCGCTTCTTTTACAGGGAATCCAACTTTGTCGCGGATCATTTCTACCAAGATGTCCTTGGTTAAAGTAGCCATTACGGCACCTCCAGACTGCTCGATGCTTAACTCTTGCCTCGATGAGTTCTTCCAGCCATCAATCTTATCAAGATTCCCATTCTTTCGGAAGTCATTGATACCAAAAATTTTTTTGGCCTCTCTCTGCGCTAGAGTCCCCCCTAACAGTATGCCAAGTGACCTAATCTATGTCACGAACTTCCTTTTATTGACTTGCTGCCTTCAAGCTATAAACTGCTGTCAGTGGATAGATTTGGACAAATAGACCGTTTTTGGGGAGTTGCCCAATGATCGAAGTCGTTGGCTTACAGAAGAGCTTCGGGAACCAAGTTGCGTTAAGTGACATCAGTTTCAAAGTGGCTAAAGGGCAGATCGTCGGCTTTCTCGGTGCCAATGGCGCCGGGAAGACGACGACGATGGATATCCTCTGCGGATGCATAGGAGCCGACGCCGGGACCGCTAAGATCGCTGGATTTGAGATCTCAGAGAACCCGATTGAAGTGAAAAGAAAGATTGGTTATTTGCCTGACGAACCGCCTTTGCATCGAGAAATGCAGGTCGGTGAGTTCTTGAGCTACGCTGGCAAACTTCATGGTCTTCGGGGCGACCGTCTCAACATCCGCGTGGCAGATTTGATTGAGCGCCTCGAGTTAGGCTCAAACAAAAACCGTCTGATCGGGCAACTGTCGAAAGGATTTCGCCAGAGAGTGGGTCTTGCGGGTGCGCTTATCCACGATCCTGAGGTGCTCATTCTCGATGAGCCAACGGAAGGTCTCGACCCTCATCAGATTCTCCAAATTCGGGAGATGATACGGGGCCTTAAGGGACAGCACACGATACTCTTTTCCTCGCATATTCTCTCCGAAGTCGAAAGCGTTTGCGACCAATTGATCATCGTCGACAAAGGGCGTGTTGTAGAACAAGGGACACATCAGGAGCTCATCACGCGTATCGATGGAGCACGCGAGTTCCACGTCAAAGTTCGTCAAGGCGCCATGTCGTTAGCCAAAGAACTCGAAGAAACCCTGCCCAATCTCAGTCGCATCACCGTGAGTGAAGAGGAGCAGTTGGTCAGTTTTCTGACGCGAGATGGCGATGATGTCTTGGATCAGGTTGCCCGCCGCGTTCTTGATGGAGGGTTTGGCCTCAAGGAATTAGGCGGAAAATCAAGGAAACTCGAAGACGTATTTTTTCAACTTACGCGCTAAACAAAGGAGTATTATACGATGGGTGCGATTGCGACCATTGCTAATAGAGATTTGAAGTCGTTTTTTGTATCGTTCAAAGGCTCAGTGACCTTTTGTTTCCTCTTGCTTTTGATGGGTATGTTTTTTCGCTCGTTCACCGCGACTTTCATCGATATCCAGGCCCAGACTTTGCAAATGGGCGGCGAAGCGCCAAAACTTTCCCAGCTCACGACGGCAATTTTTCAAAACCTCCATTTCATTTTGCTCTTCATCGTTCCAGCCACAACGATGTCTTCATTTGCTGAGGAGAGCAAAACGCAGGTGGATCGGCTCTTGCAAACAGCGCCTGTTACCACACTCCAAATCGTCATGGGCAAATTCGTGGCCTCGGCCGGAGCACTTGGTTTGGTTTTGATCGCTTCGGCGGTCTATCCATTTTTCCTCTTTAAGTACGGTAACCCCGAACTCGGTCCTATTTTTACATCGTATCTTGGGGTGTTTTTGCTGATGTGTGCTCAGGTCGCATTTGGACTGTGGGTTTCGTCTATGGTGAATCATCAGTTTCTAGCTTACCTGTTTACGTCGTTCGGCTTGTTTCTGCTCCTCATTCTCGCGTGGATCGCCCCCAATATCTCAGGAGCCGGGGGGGCGGAGGAGTTTGTAAAATATCTTGCAGCCACACCGCATCTTGACAATTTTTTTTCGGGCCTCATAACCGTGGCTGATCTCGGCTACTTCATCGCGTTTATCGGGTTGTTCCTATTTTTTACTAACGTTGCAGTTGATGCAAAACGCTGGAGGTAATAGCGATGCGTAGCGGAATTCTCTTTTTGCCATTTGTCAGCTTTTTTGCAGCTATCCTTGCACTCGCGACCCAGAAAGCCTATGCGTCCATGCCATACGTCGGCATCGCTTTATGGTTCGTTGCAGCCGTTTGTATCGTTTCGTGGGGCATACTTGATGCTAACCGTATCGGGCGGATGTTTAAGAGAAAAGGGGCAAAACACGGTCTTAGCCAAGGTTTGAGTGTAGTTCTGGCAATACTCCTGGCCCTTGGAATCGGCTTTGTTACAAAACGCGATCGTTTTAACAAAACCTTCGATGTGACCAAAGAGGGTCTTAACACACTCTCCCCCGAATCTCAAAAACTTGTGAATCAGCTGAAAGCCAATAATCAGATCATAACGATCCATGGTTTTTTCCAGGACGAAGTGAAAAAAGCCCAGTTCAATAAAGTCCTGGCTCTTTATCAATCAACGGGTCTTAGCCTTGCCGTTGAATACATCGATCCTCAAACTGATCCCACACGCGCCATGGCCGAGAGCATTACTGTTCCCGACACCGTGCTCATCAAACTTGGCAAGCAGGAAGCGCGTCTTACGTCATTTTCTGAGGAAAAATTTAGTAACGCGTTAGTTCGGGTCATGAAAGACAAAGAGCACGTTGTCTATTTTCTCTCTGGACACGGGGAGCCCGATATTACCAGCAAAGAGGCCGTTGGCCTCAGTCTGGCAAAAGCCGAACTCGAGTCGGAACGCTTTGTTGTCAAGACGGCGAAGCTCATGGAAATTGGGAAATATCCTGATGACGCCGATCTTGTCGTGATAGCTGGTCCCAAATATGACCTGCTGCCTGCGGAAAAAGAGATTCTTGAAAAGGCAATGCTGGATGCAAAACCTCTTATGATCCTGGTCGACGCTCTTGTGGATTTGCCCAACATAAAGGCCTTGGCCGTCGATGCCGGAATCAAAATGAATGATGACCTGCTCATTATTCGGCCGGATGACCCTCGCGCGAAAATGCTTGGACAAAACAATGCGATCGTGACTGATCTCGATAAAGTCTCGCCAATCACTGCTGATTTCGCCAAGCGGGGTGGTGTTGCTTTTGTAACCGCAAACACGCGATCCCTCGATGTTGTCGCTGATAACAAGCTTCACCTCAAAACAGTGACGCTGGCCCGTACAGCTGCGATGATCATCAAGGTTCAAAACGTCCGCACGGAGAAGGATCTTCAGGGAGGCGTGAAAGAGAATCAGATTCAAACGGGAGCTTTCGATGTCTTCGCTGTTTCGACCGGCCAGGTGGGTGGCGATCGACTCGCTGCTAACCAGTCCATGGAAACTAAGGACGTGACGGCGGATGGAAAAGGCAAATCATCGAAAGAACTTCGCGTATTTGTGGGTGGCACAGCTCAGCTTGCAACCAACCTTGGAGCGCAACGAGGAGAAAATCTCGATCTCTTTGTCAACGGGGTCAACTTTTTACTTCAGGACGAAGATTTTCTTTCGATTAGGGCGAAAGATAGCGACCCAAGTCGACTTGATCTTACGACGTCGTCGAGTCAATTTCTCCTGATATTTCTTGCGTTTATCTACCCCCTCATCTTTGGTGGTGTCGGTAGCTTTTACTGGGTTCGAAGGAGACGAGCATGAAGCTTAAGGGCTTTACAACTCCCCTCGCAATTTTACTCGTTCTTCTAGTCCTTGCCGGCCTTGCGTTTTGGGATGAGAAGAAAACCGGAACTGATAAAATTGCCAAGGATCAAAAAGGCAAGCTCTTCGACTTTAAAATCGAAGATATCACTTCAATTGCGGTCGTAAATCCGGCGGCAATTCCAGCCCAATGGACTTTGAAAAAAGAAGCAGGGACATGGAAGGTCAACGGTCCGATTGACTATCCGGCTGACGGTGAAGGCATTGAGCGTTTTCTCAAAATCATCGTTGATTCAAGGTCAGAACGTGAGTTCGAGCGTTCTGACAAAGATCTGAAAGCCTTTGGTCTCGATCATCCTCAACTTAGCTACAACCTCACAGACAAGGATGGTAAGACCTATATCTTTGCAATCGGCGGAAAAAGCCCGACAGGTTATAGTTCGTATCTGATGACATCCAATACGGAGCACCTCTATTTGGTGAACCAATATATGTTAACGGCGACGAATAAAACTCTACTCGATTTTCGGAATCGCTCCCTGTTCATACCTAAGATCTCTGAAATCGTGATGGTTGAAATGATTTGCCCAGGACAGCCGCCCATCAAGATTATCCGCAATGACAAAGACTGGGAAATCCAGACTCCGTTTGTCGCAAAAGGCGATACCACCGAAATGTCAAAGGTCTTGAACGGGTGGGATCAGGTGCGTGTTGTTGGGTTTATCGACTCGCCGGTCCCGGCTCTACGCAGTGCACTGACTGAGATTGGAAAAGGGACTAAGGAGTATGCGAAAGTAGTGTTTGGTCGAAGGGATCAAACTAAACAGGAACTCGCAATCCTTGAAAACAATGGCAAACTTTATGTGAAATTTTCCAATGATGTTTTTGCGGAACTGGACAAAAATCAAATCGATTCCCTCAAACGAAGCGCCATCGATGTTCAGGATCGTTCGATGTTCTCATACGTATCATCGGACGTGACAGAGCTTATGGTCGATGCAAAACACTATCATAAAGTTGATAAACGATGGGTTGAAGGTCCAGAAAACAAACGGGCCGATTATGTGCAAGGCATACTTGTGAGTCTTGAGTTCGCGAAGGCGGATTTGAAGTTGAGCCCGGAGCAGGGAGCGGAGTGGTCAAAGGACAAGTCAATTCAGAATGTTACGGTCAAGCAAGGCGACACAATACTCGCTCAGTTCTCGGTCTGGAAAAAACCAGGTGATCCCAATGCCATGATTATCAAATCGGCGGAAACCTATTATCAGGTAAAGCCTGACTTTCTCGAAATCTTCTCCCCGAAAATGCCAGAAGGACAGCCGACTTTAGGCGGAGAATTGAAGAACGAAAAATCGTAAGCAAGATAAAGGGAGGTTCAAAACCTCCCTTTTTTGCGCCTACTGATTAGAAATCTCCGCTTTCATCTCCCGATTCAAAAGTCGATGAAGTCCGTTTGCTACGGTATCTCCACCGTATAGAACAGAGTAAACTACGTGGATGATGGGCGAATCAACCTTGAGTTTCTCACAGAGCTCATAAGCTGCCTTCGACGTCGACACGCCTTCCGCCACGGACCCCAAGGTCCGCAGGACTTCGTCGAGACTCTCCCCTTTACCCAAGCGATAACCGACCGTATAATTTCGGCTCTTCTCTGAAGTGCAGGTTAGGAATAAGTCGCCAACCCCGCCGAGGCCCATGAACGTAATCGGATTCGCGCCAAGCGCTGCACCTACGCGTGCAATCTCTGCCAAGCCTCGAGTCAGCAGGGCCGCCCGTGCGTTCTGCTGAAAGCCTAGGCCTGCTAGAGTCCCGGATGCGATAGCAATAACGTTTTTAAGAGCGCCAGCCACTTCTAACCCGATAGGATCATCAGTCGTATAGACACGAAATAAAGATGTATGAAAGAGAGCCTGTGTCGCCCGATTTGTTTCGGCGTTTCGGCATGCTACGGATACAGCCGTCGGCTGTTTTTCAGCGACCTCTATCGCAAAGCTAGGCCCTGACAGCACCACGATCTTATCGCGAGATGCGGGGCCTAAGACGTCTTCTACGATCTGAATGGGAAAGCGATAGGTATCGTTTTCGATGCCCTTAACGGCACAGACGATAATACACGAAGGCGAAATAAGGTCCTTGATAGGCTCCATCACGGAACGAAGCGATTGAGTCGGTATCGCCAGGACCAAAAAGGAAGCGGCTTTGAGGCTCTCAGGTTCGAGCTTGAGTGTCGCGTTTAGCCGATGGTCGAGCGCGATGTGCTCGAGGTATTTTGGATTTCTATGGAGGGTATTGATCGAGTCGACGATTTCTTGTGATCGCCCCCAAATCGTTACCGAATGGCCTTTTTGAGCTAAATGATTAGCCAGACAGGTTCCAAAGTTTCCGGTGCCGAGGACTATTGTTTTTCCCGGTATTCCAGAATTTGACAAATCAGCCCCCTTCAGGTTGGATAATGTTGGGATTATGCCCGTTTCAAACTGTTCATATGCGACACAATAACAAGCCGATTTTACCATAACTTAAAGGGCGCAGCTTTGATTTTTATACTATGCCTTGCCTTGGTTATGCTCTCCTATAGCAAAGGGACGAAGAGCATTGCACTGCTTTTTTCGTTCCTGCTTTTGGTTTTTGGCTTCTATTTCATAGCTCAATCTACCGATGTTTCCCTGCAGACTCTTATCGCTCTTTGTTTTGGGCTATGGTTGATCGTCGCGATCAGCTTGTATCGCATGTCGACTGGGGTCGATCGATTTCGTATTTTGAAAGGCTAACAGCATCATGCAATTTCTACTCAATCTTAGCGATATAATCGGTGCCGTCGTCTCTTCGAAAATGACCGGTGATGTACGGACACATGCAGGCATCGTCCTGAAGATGTTTGTCGTGCTTACTGTGATTGCCTATTTTGTGGCGAGGTCGTGATGTATATCGTATGGCTCTTTCCAGTACTTTTGTTAGGTCTCACGGCCTTAACTCTCTCTTCAAAACGAACATCGCTAAGAACGAATCTTAACTTTTTCAAATCGATAGCGCTTCCCCTCACTTTTCTTTTGCCCTGGGTTGCTTTGCTCTATTTTCGTATCGCAGACCTCTGGATCTATAGTTGCCAAGGAATGTTAGCGGCTGTGCTACTCCTGACGCGAACGGAAGTGGAGAGCGATGAAGCCTGGTTCAAGGGTGCCGTCAGCTATCTTTTGGGTATGCTTTTTCTTGACCTCTCGCTTCATCCAGCAACTGCCCTCCCCTTTCTTATTACAACTCAAGTCGCGCAAACCATTACGGCTTCGAGTTTCATAGTGGCGTTGTTTCTTTTGTTTGGCCTGCCTCCTCTGCAACTCGGTGTGATAGACCTCGGTGCCGAAAAATCGGGGAATGTGCATATTGCCCTGAGCCTTCTTGCCCGGTTTACGACAGGGTTTGTAATATTAATCACGATTACGCAATCCCGCTGGATGGATCTGATCGCACCATTGCAAAACTTCGTGATTGGTATGTTGTTCCTCGGAATTGCTCTAACACGGCTCGTTCTCAAGCTTCAGAGCAGTGTTCATCGAACTCTTTCGTATCTCGTGTCGAGTCTGGTTTTATCGGTTATCGTTAAGATTCTGTACCCGGATTTTGGCGAAATTACGTTATGTCTTATCACTATCCTTATGATTCCGTTTTACATTTATCTGAACCAAAAGCCGCCCGAAGAAAATGCCCAAGGTGACCTTTTGAATTGGACGATGTTCAGGCTTCATCATCCGCGACCCGCCTTGCATTTTTTGAGATGGATGCGAATTTTTCTCTATGCGGAGTCAATTTTTGCTTTCGGCCTGGCCATTGTGCTTTTTGTGGGTATGCAGTGGATCGTTGGGTTCGCGGCACTCTTCTCGAGCCTCAGTTCATTTGCTGTCAATCGGGATAAGCGCGCGTTTCTCTCTTACGAGAAAGCCGCCGCTTAAAAAGGAGAGTCGCTATGTTTCCCATTCTTTTTCGGCACGGAAACTTCATTCTCGCGAGTTGGCATGTTTTTTTTGTGATCGGTGCGTTTGCTGGTTGGTATGGGATGCAGAAGCTACGGTCCGCTGTCCTTCCCGCTTATTCAGCAGGTCAAATTGATAGACTTTTCGTCGTGTTATATATCAGTGGGTACTTCGGAGCTCGTATTTTCTCTATTTTTTTTGAAGATGGCATTCATTCCATCTCCGAATTTTTTGCAGGGCTTCTGACCTTCGGCAGCATGACTTTGTATGGCGGTATTATCGCCGTCGCCCTGGTTCTTAGTTTTTATACCTTTCATAAACATCTTTCCTTAACCCGACTTGGAGCATTATTCACTGGCCCTGGTCTCGTGGCTGTTGGCCTTGGGCGCATCGGTTGTTTCCTTAATGGCGATGATTACGGAGCCCCAGTTCACGATCAACTGCACCCTCAATACTGGGCCGTACGATTTCCCAGTCTAGAAGATTCTATTTATCGGTACCCTGTGCAGCTCTGGGAAAGCTGCTTTTGCATCGCTCTCGGGTGTTTGCTCGTTTTTGCGACCCAGCATTGGTCCAGGCAAAAGCTTTTCTTCGCCGATTGTGGTGTCGTCGGCTATACGGTTGCGCGGTTTTTTTTGGAGTATTTTCGGGGGGATGAGCGCGGTGAGTTTTTGGGAACCGGATTTTCAACATCGCAAGGCGTGAGTTTGGTTCTGTTGGTGATTTGGGTGGGATTTCGTTTGTACGAATCGTTCGGGAAACGATCAGGCGATTCGGGGCAAGCCTCGAGTGAGCTTGCCCCGTAGACTTTACGGTTGAATGTCGAGTAGGAGATCCCCTTCTTCAACCAGCTCACCTTTGTGCACATAAATGGATTTTATTTTCCCGTCCATCTTTGCGGTGATTGCATACTCCATCTTCATCGACTCTGTGATCAGAACAATATCGCCTTTTTTTACAGCGTTGCCAGCGACGGCGCGGATCTCAAGGATTTTGCCAGGCATGGGTGAACCGATTTGTTCTGCGTTCGTTGAGTCTGCCTTAGGACGCTTTTTAGTGACGCCAGTCACGGATTCGTCGATCACTTCTAGGTTCCTCGGGAAACCATTGAGTTGAAAAAAGACTCTACGTTTACCGTCTTTATCGGGATCGGTAATACCAGAGAGACTGACGATCAATGTTTTGCCAGGCTCAAGTTCAATATCGACTTCACGATTGAGGTCGAGACCGTTGAAAAAAACATCGGTCGGCAGTGATTCGACAGAGCCAAACTCCCTAAGCGAAGTGAGGTAGTCTTTATAGACCTTTGGATAGAGTCGATACGACAAGACTTGTGTATCAGTCGGAGTTTTTTCCGTGAGTAAACTCAATTCCGTTTTGGCTTTTTCAAAACTATCGCCAGCAACCAAAGGCGGTTTTTGCGGAGGAGGCGGATTTTTGCCAAGAACCATCTCGCGCAGTTCTTTGTTGAATCCACCGTAGGGTATACCCATATGCCCCTGGAAAAAGCTGACAACGGAATCCGGGTAGTCCAGGACCGGCTTTTTCGCCATAAGATCTGAGGAGTTAAGGCCATGCTTTTGCAGCAGTAAGGCAAAGTCGCCGACGACTTTCGAAGACGGTGTGACCTTCACAATATTTCCAAATAGATCATTTACTTCTTTATACCGAATGGTGAGTTCGTGAAATTCCGCAGCTTTCACGCCGACTTTTTGAGCTTGATCAAAAAGGTTTGAATATTGCCCGCCAGGAATTTCGTGCTCATATACGTCAGTGGAGGTAGCTTTTATGCCTGGGTCAAAGGCGTTATATTGAGCCCGAATGGTTTCCCAAAAACGGCTGAGTTCATCAAGATCACTCAGCTTCAATTCAGGACATCGATCGGTGCCTTCAAGGCTCGCCACGATAGCATTGATACTGGGTTGAGAGGTGAGGCCAGCCATGGTACTGACGGCGCCATCTACGATATCGCAGCCGGCTTCGGCGGCTGCCAGAAGGGAAGCTTCCGAAGAGCCCGCACTCGCATGCATATGGAGGTGGATTGGTATGCCGATCGTATCCTTAAGGGCTTTGACCAGTTCGGTGGCGGCACGCGGACGTAAAAGTCCTGCCATATCCTTGATGCAAAGGATATCGGATCCCATCGCCTCAAGTTCCTTGGCGATTTTGAGGTAATACTTGAGCGTGTATTTTTGATTCCGGGGATCAAGGATGTTGCCTGTATAGCAAATACTAGCTTCCGCTATGGCCCCTCGTTTTTTGACTTCGTCAATCGCAATAGCCATTTGCTCAGGATTATTCAAACAGTCGAAAATCCGAAACAGATCAAGGCCTGCCTCTGCACTCAGACGAATAAAGTCACGGATCACCCATTCTGGATAATTCGTGTAGCCAACAGCATTATCTCCGCGCAAAAGCATTTGCAGAAGGCTGTTTGGAACCTCTTCCCGAATGCGGGCAAGACGTTCCCAGGGGTCTTCCTTTAGAAAGCGAAGACAGGTGTCAAAAGTCGCGCCGCCCCAGCATTCAAGCGAGAAAAATCCGGGTGTCGCGGCTTCGTAAAAGCGCGTGGCTTTATAGATATCGTTGTTGCGAAGGCGCGTTGCGAAAAGTGATTGGTGAGCATCCCGCATTGTTGTGTCAGTGATCAAAAGCTGCTTTTGTGCGTGGATCCAGGTTTTGAGACCTTCAACGCCGCGTTGGTCGAAGATTTGTTTCGCGGTTAAAGGTCCACCGACGACTGGTGTTCGTTTAGGCAACTCATAAATATCAACCTCTTTGGGAGGTGTTTTTGTGTGCAGTTTATGAGGGTTATTGACCGTAACATCGGCGATAAACCGAAGAATTTTGGTTGCGCGATCTTTAGGCTGCGGAAATTCAAAGACTTCCGGGTGAAGTTCGAGAAAGTTTGTCTTTATAGTCCCGGCTGCAAACATTGGATGAGTTACGATATTGAAGAGGAGTTCCATATTCGTTTTGATGCCGCGAACTCGGAACTCCTTCAAAGCACGCGACATTTTTGATGCCGCTCCGATGAGATCGACGCTGTGTGCTGTGACCTTGACAAGCAGGGAATCATAGTAGGGCGTGACGATCCCGCCCGACGTTCCCATGCCCTCATCCAGGCGAATACCAAAGCCCTGAGCGGGGCGATAAGCCAGTATCACTCCAGTGTCAGGGGCGAAGTTTTTCTGTGGATTTTCGGTGGTGATACGGCATTGAATCGCGACTCCACTTTGTCGAACGTCAGCCTGCGAATGAATTCCAATCGCAGGGTGACTCATGCTCCGACCTGCGGGCAGCATGATGGACATTTGCACAAGGTCGACCCCAGTTATCATTTCGGTCACTGTATGTTCGACCTGAATCCTGGGATTCACTTCAAGGAAATAGTGCTCGCCATTTTCAGAAACCAAAAACTCGACCGTGCCAACGCCAACATAATTGACTGATTCTGCTATCTTAATGGAGTCTTCGAGAAGACGCTCGCGGGTCTGTTTGCTAATACCAAGTGCCGGCGCAATTTCGACGAGCTTTTGGTGACGCCTTTGCACTGAGCAGTCTCGTTCGTAAAGATGAATCACGTGCCCGGACTTATCTCCAGCAATCTGCACTTCAATATGTTTGGCGTTCATGATGCTTTTCTCGAGATATATCTCAGAGCGCCCAAATGAACTCATAGCCTCCGATTTAGCGCGCTGAAAGGCCTCCACGAGTTCCGCCTCGGAGTGAACGATGCGAATCCCTTTTCCCCCGCCGCCTGACAAGGCTTTCAGGGTAACAGGGTATTTAAGTCCTTTGCTGATTTCTCGAGCTTCCTCTAAGGTCTCCACTGGCGCCTCGGTGCCGGGTATGACGGGCACTTTTGCGTTTCGGGCAATCTGTTTGGCCTGCAGTTTATCGCCGAACAGTTGTAGGACTTTAGGTGACGGGCCACAAAATAAAATGCCGTTTTTTTCGCACGCGTCAGCAAAATCCGGATTTTCCGAAAGGAAACCGTAGCCTGGATGAATCATGTCAATTTTCTTTTCAACGGCGAGATCGACGATATCATGCCAGTTGAGATAGGCGCCGAGGGGGTCACCTTTTTTACCGACTTTATAGGCTTCATCAGCCTTGAAGCGGTGCATCGAAAAACGGTCTTCGTAGCTGTAGAGCGCGATTGTCTGCATGTTGAGCTCAGTCGCGGCCCTAAATATGCGGGTGGCGATCTCGCCGCGATTGGCAACAAGCAAGCGCTTGTTCATAATAATTTTGCTAGAAGTATCCACGGGCAACCTCATGAGTACGGGTGCTAATCTTAGGTATTCTTACTCGTTTATTCATCCACCCAAGACTAGGGGAGTCCTCAAAGCTTGACTACTCGTTTTTCAGTGACGGGTCGTTCGTTGAGTTAAAGAGCTTGATAAGCCAAGCTGATGTTGGCTAACGTAGAAGGGCTGAGGATCCGCCATGACGAAGGAAGTGCCTGCTTTGAAAACGATCCCAAGCCTAACCCAATATTTTCAGGCGACGCTCGATTTGAGTGTTCGCGGTGAACCCGTGCAGCTCATCGGTCTTACCGATGCACAAAAGCTATATGTCCTACTCGGTTTAATTCGTTACTGGCAAAAAGAGTCCCATCACGAGCGCCTGGTTTTTGTCCATAGTGATCCTAAACAGCTTGGCTTTTGGAATGAGCTTGTTCAGGCGAACAATAAGAAGCTCGTTCCGACGCTTGAGATACAGTCTCAGCAGTTTTGGGGCTTTCAACGTTACCGTCAGCAAAATCACCTTCGTGGGCCAAGGCTCCAGGCCCTCAGTGTGCTCGCTTTTCGTGAAAGGTCAGCGCCCCTAATATGGGCCAGTTTTAGCGCATTAGCTCAAAGCGTCACCGCGCCGAAGATTTTCCGCGAATCCTGTTTTCAGCTTAAGCAGGGCGAGGAATACGATCTCGACCAACTTATCAAATCCCTGATGGAGCGTGGATTCCGACAGGTTCAAGAGGTAGAAGAGGTCGGTCAATTTGCGGTGAAAGGCGGGATGATTGATATCTTCAGTCCGGCCGAAAGCTCAGCCGCGCGCTGTGAGTTCTTCGCGGATACTCTACAAAAAATAAAGCTATTCTCAGTAGATACTCAGCTTTCCACAGGGGAGACGTCCTCTCTGTGGATAAGTTCCAATTGGGAAGAAGTGTTCCCTATATCAGAACGAAAACACGACGCTCAAAGATTATATGACGCCCTACTTGCCGAAGACGTCAGTTCCTCGGATCGTCAGGGTCTCGTGGATGCCTTTGCTGAAGGACATGTTCTCAATGAGATGCCGATCCTTCTGCCAGCTTTACGGCGCAAATCAAGCCATTTCTTCGACTACCTCGAACCAGCCGATCGTTTGGTTTTTCTGGAGTCCGTTGACGTGTGCATTGCAAAATATACCCATTCTTATGAACGCTGGGAAAAAGAATACGAGGAAGATCGCCTCCAGAAGCGGATAGTTTTAAGCACGGACGCTCATTTTCTTGCGCCAAAACTGGTCCAAAAGCTCATTGGCAAAAGACCCGTTCTGGAGTTTGGTCTCAATCATTCTCATGCCGTGGAGGAGCAGATTCAGACGAGTTCTCAGGCTCCGGGTGACTGGCACCTTCCAGCTCTGGCAACTGACAAAAGCTCGCTTTCTCGCTGGATTGAGTGTCTCGAAGATCCCGCGCTTGCTTTTAGGGTCATTCTTCTCGTGAGGCAGGAAGAGCACTTTCTCCGTATTCGCAGTGTCCTTCAGCATCATAATCTCAGTTTTGATCAGAGTGACCAGAGACTTGATCAGCTGTTCTCGACCCCCATGGGTGCAAGCATCACGCTTGCCGTAGGCAGTGTGCCTGGGTTGCTTTGGGATGAATTGAGCGGCGTACTTATTCTGCCCGAACACGTATTTTTTGGGGAATATTTCATCCCGGCCCCCACTCGCAAAAAAGACGCGAAAAATGCTTTCCGGTCCTTTCAAGAGCTTGGAATCGGCTCTCTCGTAGTCCATAGCGATCACGGCATCGGCAAATACCTCGGTATGAAAACGATGGACGTCGGTGGGAGCACGACCGATTTCCTTGTGTTGGAGTATGCCGATCAAGATAGACTTTACCTGCCGGTTTATCGGCTGGGCCTGTTGCAGAAATATTCGGCAGTCGAGCATACCGAGTCAGCTCCTCTCGATAAACTTCGCAGCCAATCCTGGATCAAGCGCAAATCCCGGGCGAAAAAATCAATTCAGGATATCGCGGACCAACTGCTTCGGCTCCATGCGCAAAGGCGGCTGGCGGGGCGCGCGCCTTATAGCTCACTCAGTGACCTTTACTTTCAGTTTGAAGCAGATTTTCCTTATTCTGAAACGGACGACCAGCAAAAAGCGATCGATGAGGTCAATGCCGATCTGAGCAGCGACCTTCCCATGGATCGATTGATCTGTGGTGATGTTGGTTTTGGCAAGACAGAAGTTGCTCTGCGAGCCGCGATGCGCGTAGTCCTAGATGGCTATCAAATCATGGTTTTAGCGCCGACCACACTGCTCAGCTACCAGCATTACGAAACCTTCGCGCGTCGCTTCAAACCCTATGGCATTGAAGTCGGCGTGGCCAACCGTTTTGTTAAAGCCGATCGTATCAAAACGAATCTTGAGCGTTTTACTCAAGGCAAAGTCGATATCATGATCGGCACCCATCGTTTACTTTCGGGCGATGTAAAGCCTAAAAATTTAGGCCTGCTTATCGTTGATGAAGAGCAACGGTTTGGGGTTACTCACAAGGAAAAGCTAAAACAGTATAAAGCGGAATGCGATATCATTACATTGACTGCGACCCCTATCCCCCGGTCCCTTCATATGTCGCTGGTAGGCCTTCGTGATATTTCGATCATTGCGACCCCTCCCATGGAACGACTTTCAATCAAGACCTATATCGCACAGTTTGATGCCGAACTCATCAAGCGTGCGATCAGACTCGAAGTGCAGCGCGGCGGCCAAATCTTTTTTGTGCATAACCGTGTGCAGGACATTGTGGAAATGTCGGCATTTTTACGGTCCCTCGTACCGGAAGTGACAATGACAGTCGCCCACGGTCAGATGAAGGAGAATAATGTTGAGACGACCATAGTCGATTTCGTTCAACAGAAGTACTCGGTCCTCGTGTGCACTACGATTATCGAATCCGGCATCGACATGCCCAATGTCAACACGATTATAGTCAACGATGCCGATCGTTTTGGGCTGGCCCAGCTTTACCAGATGAGAGGGCGGGTCGGTCGCTCGACTCGACAATCCTACGCATACTTCCTTACAAAGGCTCCTCTCGCCAGCAATGAAGATGCAAGACGGCGACTTGAAATCCTTGCCACTCATCAGGAACTCGGAGTTGGGTTCCAAATCGCAAGCTATGATTTGGAGTTGCGCGGAACGGGTAATATCCTGGGAGGCCAGCAGTCGGGACACATGGATGATATCGGCTATGAGATGTATCTCGACCTTCTTGAGAAAGAAATGGCCTTGCTACGAGGCCAGGAGCGAGAACCTGACGTCGATCCAGAGATTAAGATTCCACTCTCCGCTTCTCTTAGCGCGGCTTATGTTCCTCAGGAGCGACAGCGTCTGCTCCTCTATAAAAACCTCTTTTCGGCGACCGAGATGGAGGAAGTCGACCGCTATCGCCGGGAATGTGTCGATCGCTTTGGCAATCTGCCGAAAGAGGCGTATAATCTCTTCCAGGTAGCCTCTCTCAAAGTCCTCTTGCGAAAAATGCGTGTTGAACAGATTCAAGCTTTGAAGCCTCACCTCTTCGAACTGAGAATGAGCCAACTTAAGGAAGCTCAAATCAAGATTCTGTCGGAAGCTTGTGCACTCCAAAGCCGCATTTTAACCCTGACGCCCGACTTCAAGTTGATCGTGAACTTGGGGGCCGGGGAAATCGAGGATCCTTTGCAGAGGCTTATAGAAGTACTCTTTCCGCTTACGATTGCCTGAGGGTTTATGCTGAACAAAAAGCGACTTGTTTTTCTCGTCATTCTAGTCGGCTGTTTCGTTTTCGGAGCCTACTTTTGGAAGATCAGACACACGGGCGCTTTCTTTTGGCGATCGGCCGAAAATTCAACGTCGGCCGATGACATGGACTTTACCGTCCATGTCGGCGATTACCTCATCACGCGCGAAGAGGTGGAGTGGGAATACAAACTTTACATGAACCAAATCGAGACTCCCGAAGTGGTTGGGCAAACCGAAGGCCAGCCCGTGAACGGCGAAAAGCCGGATGTCCTTGATCCTCTCGTGAAAAAGCCAAACATGGAACTTTATAATAAGATCTTGGCTGACCTTATTGAGCGCAAACTCCTTTATCAGTTCCTTGAAAGCGACCAGAAATTTACGCTCAAAGAACCATCGCGTTACACTGCGTGCGTTCAGGAATGGGCCGACGCGAGCAAACGCCTTCCGGCTCTTGTCCAAAATACCAAGAACAGCGAACATCTCAAATCAATGCTTTGTGAAAAATCTATACTTACGCAGTATGTGAGGGATCGAGTCAACCCCGCTGTCACGGTTTCCGAAGATGACATCCATTCTTACTTCAACACGCATAAAGCCGAGTTTGTCGAACCGGCACGCGTCGTTATTCGGCAGATAGCGATCGGCAATGAGGATGAAGCGAAAAAGATCCGTGCCAAAGCCAACGTTCAGAACTTCGCCCAGTTGGCCAAAGAGAATTCCATTACCCCAGAAGCCAAACAGGGTGGGATCTTGGGGCCCTTTGCTAAGGGAGAGATGCCCTCAGTCTTTGACATAGCATTTGAGATGAGCCCAGGTTCAATTCAGGGGATACTAAAGTCAACTTATGGTTTCCATATTCTTATGCTAGAAAAGAAGATACCGCGCTTCGAACTCAGCTACGAAGCGGCAAAACCTAAAATTACCAAAGACCTGACTCAAAAACGTCAGGAAGAGGAATATAAAAAATGGGTCGAATCCGCCCTCAACACCATACCAATCAAAAGTTCCCGGGCTTTCTAAAGGCCTTGGTGGTCTCCAGCACCCTCTTTCTGGGCCAAAATGCCGTATCTGCCGAGCTTATTGATCGGCTGGCTGCCGAAGTGAATGGTGCCGCCATAACTTTAAGCGAAGCAAAGGTCAAAGTTGAAAAGGGGCCCTTGATTGAGATTTCGCCTTTTCCTGCCAAAGAGTCGGATCCTCCATTGCAGGTCGCGATCCAGGATCTGATCAATACGAAACTTGTTATGCAGAAAGCTCAAGAGCTCGAGATTGAAGTAACCGACGCCAATCTCAACGAAGAAATTGACAAGTTCATGAAGAGCCGCAATCTCACCAAGGAAGCGTTGAATACAGCTTTGGCTCAAGAGGGTATGACGTACGACAAATACAAAGAAGACTTCCGCAAAAACCTGATTATGAACCAGTTTCAAGGTCGCGAAATCGTTCCTCAGGTGAAAATATCGGATCGGGATGTTCAGCTTTATTATCTCCGTACCTCGGGAAGTGCTGCTGAAAATGTTAGACTCGTTTTGCGTCAGCTTCAGATCTCTCTTCCGCCCGATGGTGTTGCCTCTGTGAAAGAAGGCAAACACAGTCTGGTCGACAAAGCCTACCAGGAGCTCGAGGGCGGAATGCCTTTTGAACAGGTTGTGAAAATCTATTCCGATAATGACGAAGCTCGCAAAAATGGGGGCCTCATGACGCCCCTTTATGTCAAAGACCTGGCGCCGCTTTTTCAAGGTGCAGTAAAGGATCTTGACGAAGGCAAGTATTCGAAACCAATAGAAACTCCAGTTGGATACTTTATATTTTATGTCGAGAAAAAAGAGTTCTCAGGCAGCGAAGAGTACGTGAAGCAAAAACCACAACTCGAGAACGCTCTTCGCCAGGAAGAGATGGGTCGATTATTATCACGTTGGATCGAAGGCCAAAGGAAAAAAGCTGACATCAAGATACTGGCGGTGACGCCGTGAGGGTTGTTCGAACATTCATTCCAAACCGAGCTTAATAAACGATTAAAAAAGAGAAGACTTTCGGGTCTTCTCTTTTTATTTCAGAGGTTTTTATGGCAAATTCTGCTGATTTAATGAACAAAAAATCATTCACCGATTCAAAAGCACTTATCATCTTATTGGGTGCTTTAACAGCTTTTGACCCTCTTTCGATCGATATGTATCTGCCCGCTTTTTCGGATCTGCAAACAGCATTCGGAACTTCGTTTTCCAACATCGAATTGTCGGTTTCGACCTTTTTTGTCGGCATGGCTTTTGGCCAGTTGTTTTATGGTCCCCTTGCAGACAGGTTCGGTCGTAAAAGACCACTTATTGCCGGAATGATTCTCTATATCTGTGCGTCCGCAGGTCTGGCATTTGCGTCTAACATTGAGAGCTTCCTCGCACTCCGTCTCCTGCAGGCCTTTGGTGGTTGTGCTGGAATGGTCGTCACGCGCGCGATCGTGCGAGACCTTTTCGATAAAAAACGAGTTGCCGAGTTTCTCTCGTCTATGGCGCTCATTATGGGACTTGCGCCCATCCTAGCGCCTTCGATGGGCGCCTTCGTCAATCACTTTTTCGGCTGGCGGGTAATCTTTGGCTCGCTCGCGGTCGCGAATATCCTGTGCTTGGCCTGTATTATCCTATTTCTTCCCGAAACCAATCATAAACGAAGCCAGTCCATCGATGTTCTCTCAACGTTGAAAGCTTATGCAGGTCTAATGTCGAGCCGCAAATTTGTTGGTTTTCTGATTCCAGATGCAGCGGTTCGCGCAGGAATGTTCGCTTACATCGCCGGATCACCTTTTGTATTTATTCAATACTTCAACGTCCCCCAGGAATATTACGGCTGGATCTTCGGCATGAATGGAGTCGGACTGATGGCAGCTTCCCAGGTTAATCGCCGCCTCCTGAGGCGCTTTGAGCCAGACCTGATACTGCGTTGGTCAGTACGCTTCGCGGCTTTAGCGGCCTTTTTCGTATTTGCAGGTCCGTTTTTAAGCAGTGCAGCCGTGGTTACACTTATTCCGATATTTTGCTTTCTGGCGAGTCTCAATTTTATAGGTCCCAATGCTCTTGCCGGAGCTTTGGCAACGCAGGGACATCAAGCCGGTACGGCCTCGGCGCTTTATGGGTGTCTGCAATGGAGTCTCGCGTCTGGCTCAGCGTTCCTTGTCAGCTACTTTCATAATGGAACGGCAATGCCAATGACGGGCGTGATACTAGGCTGTGGGCTGGTTTCAGCGCTCGCGTTCCAATTTTTTATCAAGGACTTTCACAACATCCCTAAGCTTGACATCCCTGTTCCGAGCGAAGCCGAACCGGGTTCTTAAGGCGAAATACGCCTTAGCTCTTGCCGCTCCTTCACACAGAGCTTAGAATTGTAGAACTTATTCTTCTAATTCTCGTGTGATCAAGAGAGGTCATATAATGGATCATTCACAAGATCGTCGGCGTTTTTTGCTTTCAACCCTAGGCGCTGCGGGTTACGCGACTCCCCTTGCGGGGTTTTTGCTCAATGCGTGTAAACCAGCCAATCACATGTCCATTGATGGATCTTTGAGTGCAGGTGCTGACCTCTTCACGGGAACAAGAACGATTCGGCGGAGTGCGACTGCGCCAAATAATAAGGCTAACGTCGAGCTTTATCGCAAGGCCGTAGCCAAGATGAAAATCACGCCTTTCCCTATTCTGGTCGATGGCCAGCAGTTGACTTGGTGGGAAGCTCACGCGGAAATTCACAATAACAACTGCCCGCATGGAAACTGGTATTTCTTCCCGTGGCACCGTGCTTATCTTCATTATTTTGAACTCGTTTGTCGGGCGTTTTGTGAAGATAGTACCTTTGCACTTCCCTATTGGGACTGGACTTCGGACTCTGCCCTTCCAGAAGCGTTCACGTCGGGTGACGAATCGAGCAATGCGTTGTTCAATCCAACACGCGTGGTCAAGGATCGCACCCCCCTTAACGTGGCTGAGGTCAATCAAGGAACTATAGATTCCCTTATGGAAATCAGCGATTTCACGACTTTTGCTGGCGGTCCTGCCGATCGTCCACGGCAGATCGATTCCAGTATTGCGAACGAAGCGCGCGGGTTTACAGGTCGCTTTGAAGGCTTGCCGCACAATAAAGTGCACGCGACTATTCAAGGAGACATGGGCGCCTTCACATCGCCGCGCGACCCTATCTTCTGGCTTCACCATTGCAACGTCGATCGTTTATGGACGGTATGGGTCACCAAACGCGCTGAGAAAAACCAGGACGTGTTGCCTCCCGATCCTGTTGCAGGTGCTGCCACTGCGCGCCTAACACGCGATTATTTTTTGAAATCTAAGGTTTTCGGGTTCTATAGTGTCGTGCGTGATGGCGATAAGTTTACAGCTGCAACCGCTGACTTTACAGTTGGCGAAGTGATAGATGCTTCGGCACTTGGATTGTCCTACGAATGGATCGCTCCTAGTCAACCGGCACCAGTCGAGCAAAAGCCAACACCACCTCCAGCTCCAGTCGTGACAGCACCGACACCGCCAGCGCCTGGAGTTCAGGCCCCTGCTCCCGTTGTGACGGGATCGGTGCCCGTTACCCCTGTGCCTGTCGCGGTGATACCAGCGCCTCAACCCGTGCCTTTGCCTTTGCCCAACCCGAATCCGGTTGTCTCTTCGCCACTTCCATCAGTTCCTTCGCCGGCGGTCATAGCTCACACGCCACCCAACCCGAATCCACAATCGAACATTGAAGCCATTCAAGAAGCGGTGCGGGCTGCAATTGCGGCTCAAATGGCTCGCGCAAAAGGAGGGACCATCCTCACCTATCCAAGTGCTGGTGCTTCTCGGTTCCTTCGCTCGCGTTTTCAAATGGCAATCACGCGTGTTTCGCTTGTGCAAAAAATGGTGAGCCACTTCTCACTAACCGGCTCCGGTCCTACCGTTATCAGTCTAGCCGGTAGCACGAAGCTCGATGCTGTTATGCTAGCTGCAAGCAAAAACCGGGGAAATAAAGAAGCGACGCTCCGTTTGATCGTGAACAACATTCCGTTCCCAACCAATCCACAGGGTGAATTGCTTCTTTACATGAATGTAACATCGGCAATTGGAGAATCGTCAAACCCGGGCTTTATCGGCAGCTTCAGCTTTTTTGGCCATAAACATACAGATGCAACGATTTCAGCTGTTTATGACCTTGTTCCTACGGTGAAACATCTGGTGGCTGCCAACAGAAAGCCTTATGGTAAATCTGCTCCGATCCTCGTCAGTGCCGTTTGGAAAAACAACCCAAACCCAGATGATTTGAGCAAAATGACTCTTTCGCTCGACTATTTGGAGCTTACATAAATGTGGAAGCTTGTTCCGCTCGCCCTATCTGCTTGTTTTGTTTCTGCGTTAGGCTTAACCCCTATTGCACGGGCCGCAGACTCAGTAGCCTGCGTCGTGCATGATTTCACGGCTCTTCGTTCAAATGAGGCACCGGAGGTCATGGAGACGAATGCCAAGCCGAGGATCGGCGGAACGAATGGAGCAAAAAGCCTGCCCCGTGCGGTTCCTTCGGCACCGAGTGGGGGCTCAGGAACCGAGACGACTTTGATGCTGTTTGGGGACAATCAAGTGCGGAAGGTCTTGCATGACGTGCGTTACTCGATTCAAGTTGCGCAGTATGTAGGTCAGATCCAAATTCTCTTGATTGAAGCTTCGAGCCGGAAAAACCTAGTGATGGTCACCACACCTGACAAAGATTTCACTGGTTTGAATTTGATAAACACTATTCCGAACGTTGCCGTTTCGTGCGTGCTTCCTTCCAAATCACCGGGAGCACCGACTCCTGGTGGCTAACCTGAAGCCCTAAAGACTGAAGCGATTGAAGGATAAGCTAGCAGGAGGTTGGTTGATGGAACTTACCATCGAGCAGCCTTCTCTTTTTACGACTAAAGAAACATCCCGCCCGAAGCTTCGAGTCGCTGCGCATTCATCCAGCCCATTTCATCCGTGCACATCAAGGCGATAAGGGGCCCAATGTCGTTAGGTAAACCTACGCGGCCCAATGCCTTTTTAATTCTTTTTCAATGCCTTGAACGAAATCAGGAAAGCCTGCTGTTTCCGAAACGTTCAGTTGAATAATCCTTTGCCTTCCGGTCTGTCGCAGAGATTGCCGAAACTGTCGCATCAGCTTCCTGCTGATTGGAATTGTAAGTAAGAATAATGTCAATGCCTCGTCCAGCTAAAGCGAGCGCAGCATTTTTACCAAGACCCCGGCCCCCGCCTGTTATGAGTGCAATTTGTTCGTTCATCGTAAGTCTCGCTTATGAGATGATGACTTAGAGTACATCGTTATGATTTTATAAAACCGAAGAACAGGATTTTCAGTGATAATAATTAAATTCAAATCATTTTCTTATTCTAATCGACAAAATGGGGCATAAACGAGTGAAACATCTTTCCATTGTGATGGCTGCACTCGCGCTCATTTTTTACTCATCGGCTCAGGCCGATACTTCGCTTTTAGGTAAAAACAGGGTGTCGGGTGGATTATTGCTAGAGACCTCAACCAAATATACGGCTGGTGACCAGCTCGTAACAATTGGCGGGCAACTCGTCGAAGCTGGCTTTGATTTCGAATTGATGCCCAAGTGGACGATCGGCGGTGGCCTTGCGCTGATGTATGACGGCAATGCTGAGAGTGGAATCCATCATTCCAACGGTGGAACAGGCTTAAGGTTGTTCGGAGATACCCGGTACGAGGTGTCCCGCTTCGACAACAATAAGGTCTTCGCAACAGGCACCTTTTCATATGATCATTTTACCTTTAGTGAAGTCGGGGTCGGCGCAGTATTGAGCATATTGGAGGTGAAAGTGGGTGGACTTTTACTCCATTCCTTTTCACCCTTTGCGGCCTACGGTGGCCTTGAGTTCACGGGCTATTCCGACGGTAACTACGATTTTGGCGAAATTTCCTATTCGGCCAAACGGAAGAACGTTTTTAATGTTCGTATAGGAGGCGCGTACAAGCTTAACAAAAAACTTGCTCTGAACACTGACTTTCTACTTATTGGTGAAACGACAATGATGTTCAGCACAGAATATGCGTTGTGAATTTCATGCGTACCGGTGGATAGACTAATAAGGGCGCCTTTCGAAAAAGGTGCCCTTATTCAATCATCACGAAGTCATCTCAAATCCTGATCAGTTGGCATTTTTTACAATTTGAGTATAGCGCTCGACCATAAATGGGGTGTACGCGGCTAACCAAACCCCATATTCAGGCGTTCCACGTATCGAGAGCTTGTGCACCTGAGCTATTGCATAAGCTTCTTCCGTGAAAAATAAGATTTGTTCGCCCGCTTGCATCTTGTCAAAGTTCATCCCTGTTTTATTCTTCGATCGCAACTGGTATGGCACAGAATTGATAACGGGGAAAGTCATGTGCCATGGGATATCTTTTCCCCAAAGTATCTTCGCAAATTCCAATCTCGAAATTTTGTCGGTTACAGCCCACGAACCCCGTTCGGAAGCAGGGGCAGTCGACTCCTTCAGTTCTAAGAGCTGAAGCTCACCGTTTGGTTTCCGCGCGAGGACGTCATAACGCTTATGGCCGGCACTTCCCCCTGAATTTTTAATTATGCCTTTTATGTCGAGGAGAGTGAGATCACTAGGCCTATTCAGAGATGCTGTGATGGCCTCAAAAATCTTTTTTCTCTCCGTGGGCGTGACGGGGAGGTCAGCTACTTTGTCTACCAATTTAGAGCCTTTGACAAGCTTTGAGAGAAGCAAGGTGTTTAAATCATCGGCCTTAGGTTTATAGCTGTCCGAAACGTGAGTCGAGAGTGAATCGCCGTTTAGGAAACCAAGGTAGGCATTGCGTATAGTCTCGACTTCAAAAGTGTCATTTAATGCAAAACTCACGGTTGTAAAAAACCTGAGAGCATCAAAAATTACGGGACACCGACCAACGTCGTCAAAATCATTGTAAGTAAACGTCCACGAGCCTTTCCACAAGAACCCAAAATTATCGATATGAGCATCGCCAAAGCAAGGACCAACGGGCCCTATTTTGGACAGTGTCGCGAGATCGTCATACCATGCATTGATGTAAGAGCGTGTAAACATCATGGGTGATGACTTGGCGGCGTTCCATTTGAGGTTAAGCTGTTCGGCGTTGAGTTCAGGATACTTTTTGTCGAAATGCTCCCGAGTCAACGAGCTGATAGGGGGCAGGGCCTCGAGGAACATATCAGGAAATGGCGTCGAAGATCGACTCACAACGATGTCTGCAGGAGGATGACGCATGGATTCATCATCATTTGACTGACACGCTATGAGGACTAGCAACGGGATGGGAAGCAATCTAAGGAGTTTTGCGTTCATATCTTTCCTTTGCTCAAGCCAGGAGTACTAAGCTTCAAAGGAAAGAGCTTAAACTGATTTTATGACCTAAGAAACAAGAGAATCGACTGCTCCACTGGTCGTGGGTGACGATTTGCCCTTGGGTAGGATGATTTCAAAACTGGTTCCCTGACCGAGCTTCGTACTTACACTGATTTCTCCGCCCTGCTCTTCGACGGCAGAGAGTACCTTGTCGAGTCCTACACCCCGACCTGAAATAAGCGTCACATGAGAATTGGTCGTTACCGATTCTTCGAATATGTAGCGGAGTTGCGCGTCAGGGGTGAGGGCATCCCAGGCCTGTGACGTGCAAAGTCCGCGAGCCAGCACACTTTCCTTTAGTTTTTCACGATCAATCCCGCGTCCATCGTCAGCGATAACGATCTTATAGCAATACCTGTCTTCCGATATCTCTATTTCAATTTTACTTTCAAGCGTTTTTCCCAAACGATCGCGGGTTTTTTCAATGCCGTGATCGACTGCATTGCGTACCACATGGTTGAGTGAGGATAATAGAGTTGCATACTGTTGAGGAAGCGTCACGGACCCGCCTCGCGTTTCCATACGCAAAGCTTTTTCCTGGCGACGGGCCATCTCTTGGGCTGTAATTGAAAGATAAGAAAGAATGTCTTCGCCTTTTTCCATGGTGCTCTGATCGATGAAATTTTCCATCAGCGCATACGCTTCCTGAGCATCGAGGGCAGAGGCAATCTTTTTTTGCAGGTTAACGAGGGATTGTTCCGACACCGTGACCTGTCTCTCATCGATGCGGCCCGGGGTAATTCTTAGGATAGCATAGTGCTTCTCAAGATACGTAACCAGTATGGATTTGAGAGTTTTCATAAATTCACGGGACGAGGTGAGGCTCAGTCCATCACGAAGGCTGTCTTCAAGCTGGTGAATAAAGGAGACGGCATCGTTAAGACCGAAGGCAGAAAGGTCGCCTTTCCATGTGTGGACAAGTCTCTTGATGCGACGAAGGGCCGTTACGTCGTCAGATTGCGGCCATGCCATGGGGCTTAGGATAATATCTTCGGTATGAAAGATGTCGCCGACAACTATGGCAAACCTGTCTTTATTGCGAAGGATTCGCACAAGGGCTTTGTTGTTTTCGTTTTCGATTTCTGTCAAGTGTGAGCGGCTGACATCTGAAAAAGAAACGAGGACAGATTCGACTTCATCCCCTTTTTTTATAGGATAATACCGACAAGAAAGGATCTTCCCGTACACGTTGATCTGCGAGGGGATTTGATCGGCCATCTCATCAGCAAGGAACGAAACTTCGAAAACCTGTTCATAAAAGGCTTCAAAATTCGCTTCTTCACGCGGCGTCATATGAAAAAAATGCCAGAATGTCCGACGTCCAAGTTCAGTTCCAGGTTCGAGCGATAATAGGGCCCGGCACGATTGCGAATATCCTGATTGAATGCGGCCAAGGCGATCCGCTCGGAAAAGCCCAAATTGAACATTATCGACGATAGCTTTTATTTGGTTTCGTTCTGACATGAGTGCCTGAAACGATCGTTCTTTAAGCCGAGTGATGCTTTCGTTGAATAGTGTAATTAAAACAAAAACGATGACCAGAATGCCTTCGTATGTGAGAGTAAGAATAATCGTCAGTGTCCTCTGGTTGAGATACGCTGACATGATACTCACACGCGGGCTTGTGACCGCGACTTTCCAGCCGTTTTCTTTCATGGTCGTTTCAGAAACGATAGACGACCAAACATTATCTCGAAAATATTGCGAGGGTACATCGAGGATACTTTGTATTGTCCCTGGCTTTTCCTTAGCCTGAGCAACGAGGAGAAGTTCTCTACTGCGTGGATGCGCAAGTAATCGCCCCGACTTACCTGTGACGGTGATGATATCGCTGCTATGTTCATTTACGGCATCGATTAAGTGCTGCAACTGGGGCAGGATCATGTCGATCGTGACCACGCCTTTAATTTTACCGGTCTTTCTATCATTAAATGCGACCGCTAAGGTCATGTATACCATTCCATTGTCGAAATAAGGCTCAGCAAATGCCGGAGCACCCTTCGCCTGGACTGCGAGCGCATACCATTCCTGTTTGTGGAAATTGTAATCCGGATTTTCCCATTCTTTCGTCAAAATTCGCGAACCGGGACGTGGGCCCCGGTGAACGTATGGACCTACATAGAGACTCTTTGTGTCGAATGGATAAGGTTCGTACCAAATGCCGGCGCCATAGATCAAGTCCTCGGGGGCGCTTTCAACGATTCGATCGAGATATTCTTCGATTTGTTTCGGATCGTCTCCGCCGTATTGCTCAACAAGCACGCGAAGTGTTTCAGAAAGTTGAGTGGCATTGAGTAGGAATGCCCTAATTTTCGAGAGTGTGATCTGGGCTTTCTCTTCTTGATAATGCTCAGCTTCTACCTTGGCTTTTTCTTCGGCATTTTGATCGACAGTGTAAGCAACCGCTAGTCCCGCTGCTGCCAGCAATAGAAAAGCGATCAGGCGGATTAAGCCTTGGCCGTTGGAATTACGTTGGTTATTTTCGATTTCCACAACAATCCTTACGCTCATTCTTACTCGTTATCGGGACCTACGCGGGATACTTAATCATATTTGCTAGTCAAGAGGTGCTGGATGTGGTGTGTTAGGGCATAATATACTGAAAATATTAGGATCTATTTCGCAAAATAGGCTGTGAAAATCACTAGATTCCGTATCATAAATATTTCTTACATCACCCAATTGCAGTATTTGCCCACTCCTACGGAAGCGTTGTCCTGGTATTATCTAATAAACCGTACCTTCACATGGGGCAGCTAATGCGGATGTCAAGTTTCATTTCTACAAAATCACTTATTTTGGTTTCAACATCGTGTGCGATTTTTGCCTGTGGAAAAAAATCCACAAGTTCGACAGAATCAGCCACCACACTCTCACTTAAAATTCGTAAAACAGAGGCTGTTCCTGCGTCGTTACAACAATCCTTGTCTTTAACAGGCACTGGCGCCGGGAACCTTTCTTTTACTCCCACATCTTTCAAACTTTGGATTAATACAATCGTTCTGCAAGGTGATAATAACCTTTCGAACCAATTCTATATGTGCGAAACAAGCGAAACAGACTGCGAAGTTGATTTCGCCGATGCAGCGTCAATAGCTGCTTTCGAAGCGAAGTTAAGCTCCTTGAATATTGGTGCAGGTACTTTCACAAAAGTATGGCTTTCGTGCTCGCCCAAGTCGGGTGGCTATATGAAAATCAAGGGTCAGGTAACTTTAGCTGACGGCACGACCCGTTATACAGCGGATGCTGATAACGCTGATGGTTTGTCGGTAACGTCTGATTCAGCTAAAGCAGGAACTTTGAAACTTACCGGACTTAACGGCTGCGGACTCACAATGCCTTTGTCTAAACCGCTTGTAGTCGCTGAAGCCGCGCCTCCTGCTTCTTCAACGCCTGCTACGACTGAGACAGCCCCTGTAGGCACTCACGTGACAATGACTATATTCTCGAACCTTAACTTGGTGACCTTCTTTGCTCCTACACAATCTCCCGGAATGGGCGGCTGCCGACTGAGTAATGCAGATAAAGCTGCAAACATGCCTGGCCCGGCTTTCTGCTCAAACTACCCGAGCGTGTTCCCCTACTTCGGCGAGACTGTTCCCAAAGTTGAATACTATAAGGTGGCAAACTCCAAAACGACGTCAGATGGTTTAGTGGTTGGAGACGCTAACGTTCTTGTCAAAATCATCAAGGATTCGGATGGGAAACCGTTTTGGGCTTCATTCAACAACTACTACAATAAAGATACAGTTAACTACGGCACAGGCGATAAAGGGGTTTCTGGTTATGCTAACTCAGTAACAAACTTCTCGGTCAATGCTGACGAGTCTCTTACCGTTAAGTCTATGGATTACGGATTCTTTTCCTTTAAACGCTCAGCCCACACTGGTGACGTTCAAGGTGAAGGCGTTGAAAATGGTGCTGGAACAGGGCATGCTGTCACTTATCATTACAGCGCTTTTCCATTCACACCATGATCTTCAGTTAAATTTTCACGTAGAAAGACGCGCCCGGCCCCTCAAACGGCTTGGGCGTGTTTTTTTGCAAAGGTGAGAAGATCTCAGTGCGAATTCTTGCCTGACGCGCTTAAGTTGCAAAAGGCAACGGCTGAGATTCGCTAATGGAGGAGCCTATGATTGATCACACGGGAATCGGCGCAGCCGACGTTGTTCGATCCGGAGTTTTTTACGATAGTGTTTTAGGGGCTCTGGGCCATCGGCATGTCGCTCAAATGCCGGAGGATGTGGGAACTGATGGAATTGGTTATGGACGCGATTATCCCATTTATTGGGCCGATCGTTTCCACCCACACTCCATGGGGCAGCATGTTGCATTTGTGGCAAGGAGTCGCGCGGAATTCGACGCTTTCTATCAAGCTGCGTTGAAGTCAGGACGAAAAGATAATGGTCCTCCTGGACTTCGTGGAGGAGGTTATCCACAAGGATACTATGCAACGTTCGTCTTTGACCCAGATGGCAATAATATCGAAGCGGTGTGTCGCGAGATATAAAGTATAGTTCCTAGGTCCTATTTTATCTCATCCTTTCGGGAGGATGTTGTTTATGCAACAAGTTAGTTGCATAACGAGACCAACTGGGTCAATATGCAACCTGGGGGTAGCGTAAATGGAAAATACACTTAAGAAGCAATTAGAGATCGCAGCACCGGTGTCGAAAGTATGGAAGGCCCTCTCCGACTCAAGGCAGTTCGGCGAGTGGTTTCATGTGCAGATTGACGAGCCTTTTGTTGCGGGGAAAACGACCAGGGCCAGACACACCTATCCCGGCGGTGAGCATATTCACTTCGCTTTTGAAGTGAAAAAAATCGAACCTGAAACTTACTTTTCAATGACATGGCACCCCTATGCTATAGACGATAAACGGGATTATTCGAAAGAAGAGCAGACACTCATCGAATTTCGGTTAGAGCCTACTGCGAAGGGAACTCTACTCCTCGTAACAGAATCAGGTTTCGAGAAAGTTTCTGCCGATCGCAGGGCAGAAGCCTTTTCTATGCATAATGAAGGCTGGATTGCACAGCTCAAAAATATTGAAAATTATGTCACAAAGTAGTTCTAACACTAAAACTCTAGTTCTCAGCGAGAAGGCGCAGATTTTTGCCGCCCTCGGTGATGAGACTCGTCTTAAGCTAGTTACTAGGCTCGCTGATGGAGAAGCCCACTCTATCACGCAACTTGCGGAGGGATTTCCTCTGACTCGTCAAGCGATTACAAAGCATCTTCGTGTCTTAGAGGGAGTGGGCCTGGTCCATAGCGTGAAAACTGGACGTGAGAGCCAATTTCAGCTCGATCCAAAACCAATGGATGATTTGAAAGTTTATATCGCTGAAGTATCTAAGCGCTGGGATGATCACCTCGATAGGCTTAAGAACTTTCTTGAGAGCAGTGATTAAAGCCCTATCTCCCTATCGTACAAAGCACATCAACAGGCTTGGAAAGTATGAGCTGAATACCGCTAGAATAGCCGACCTGCCGAAATTCGATCTAAATTTATTTAATTAAAGCAATCAGTTTAGTTCGATTTGCTAGGATTTTGCAAGAATCGGCCATCAACCCTCAATTCCATTGAAAGCAAAGCTATGAATGAATTCGAGACGAAAAGACAGGCATCGATCGGCGAAAAGCTTTCCAGCGGCGGCGAGACAGGGAGGCTTGTTCGCGACTTTGATTGGTCGAAAACGCCCCTCGGACCGTGGGAGGCATGGCCGCAGAGTCTACGTACGACCGTCGATCTTTGCCTTGCCTCTAACTTTCCAATCGCGATCGCCTGGGGTCCTGGCGACGTCCAAATTTACAACGACGGCTATGTTCCCGTCTGTGGTGGCAAACATCCACGCGCGATGGGTCAGAGCTTCCGCGAGTGCTGGACTGAGGCTTGGGGTGTCATCGGCGAGGCTTATGAGCGAGCGCTTCTTGGTGAGACGTCTTTCCTGGAAAATCAGCGTATCTTTCTCGATCGTAACGGCTACCTCGAGGAGACCTTTTTTTCCTTTTCCTTCAGCCCTATACGTGACGAAAGTGGAGGAATTGGCGGTCTTTTTCATCCCGTAGTTGAGATGACGGGCAAGATTCTGAGCGAACGCCGTACTCGCGTCCTTAAGGACGTGGCCGGGCGGACCGCGAAGGCCAAGACCATAGATGAAGCCTGCACGCTTACAGCTCTTACACTAGCCGATCATAGTACGGACGTTCCCTTCGCTCTCCTTTACCTGTTTGACGATGGGGGAAAGTCGGCTCGGCTCATCGGTGTCACAGGAATCGAAGAGCATGCCAAGGCTTTCGCGACCTCTATGGATAAAGTATCGACGGTTTCTGCGAGTTTGCCTCTGGGCGAAGTTTTCGTGTCGGGACGCCCGCGAGAACTGAACGATCTGGAAAGACGGTTTGGTCTCTTCAGGTCAGGTCCCTACCCAGATTCGCCGAAGGGTGCCCTCCTGCTCCCCATTACACCGCCAGGAGCTGAACGCCCGATCGGAGTTCTCGTCGCTGGGGTCAGCGCGCGACTCGCCCTCGACGAGGTCTATCGTGGCTTCTATGACCTTCTTGCTGCCGCCGTGACAACCGCCGTCGCCAACGGGCGGGCCTTTGAGGAAGAGCGACGACGCGCCGAAGCTTTGGCAGAGATTGACCGGGCGAAGACGGCGTTCTTCGGCAACGTCAGCCACGAGTTTCGCACACCCCTGACACTGATGCTTGGGCCAATGGAAGACATACTTGGTAGGCATCACAGCACTCTCGATTGCAAAGATCGGACTGAGCTGGAGATTGTTCACCGAAACGGTCAGCGACTTTTAAAGCTCGTTAACTCACTCCTCGACTTCTCGCGCATCGAGGCCGGCAGAGTGCAGGCGACCTACGAAGAGACAGATCTATCAACCTTGACGACAGACCTCGCAAGCGGCTTCCGCTCGCTTATCGAACGCGCAGGAATGGAACTCGTGGTGGACTGCTCAGCATTGTCAGCACCGGCCTACGTCGATCGCGACATGTGGGAAAAAATCGTCCTGAATCTTCTCTCCAACGCTTTCAAATACACGCTCGAAGGCAAAATCACCGTCACGCTTCACCAAGAAGGAGAAGACATAGAGTTTGCGGTCGCGGATACTGGAACCGGCATCCCGGAAAGTGAGCTAGACCAGCTTTTTGAGCGTTTTCACCGCGTCGAGGGCGCACGCGGCCGTACCCATGAGGGCACCGGCATCGGACTCGCCCTTGTTCAAGAACTCGTGAAGCTCCAGAGCGGCACTGTTAAGGTCACAAGCGTCTACGGCCAGGGCAGTACTTTCACCGTGCGAATGCCCCTTGGGAAAGCCCACCTTCCTGAGGGCCGCGTCGGAACCAGCCGAAATCTTGCGTCTCCTGGACTAGGAGCGGCGCCTTTCGTAGCTGAGGCTCTCCGATGGGTATCAGGGGACGAAGATTCTGGCCCAAGGGAAGGTTCTAGTTTTCTCGCCAATCCCGATTTGGTACCGGCGAGCAGCGGGGTTAGTCCTGGAGCACGCATCTTGCTTGCCGACGACAACGCCGACATGAGGCAGTATGTCTGCAAACTCCTCGAAGCCCAGGGCTGGAACGTAATAGCAGTTAGCGATGGAGAGGCGGCACTCGCACGCGTGCTTTCTGATCCACCCGATCTTATACTCACCGATGTCATGATGCCTCGTCTCGATGGCTTTGGACTGCTCTCAGCGCTGAAGAAAAACGAGAAGACGAGAGCCATACCCATCATCATGCTTTCCGCGAGAGCTGGCTCTGAGTCAAGGGTGGAAGGGATGACAGCTGGAGCGGACGACTATTTGGTGAAGCCGTTTTCCGCGAGAGAGTTGATCGCGCGGGTCAATACGCATCTTCAAATCGGAAAACTTAGGGCTGAAGCCATGATGGAGCGGGAAAAGCTGTTTTCCGTCTTTATGCAGGCACCGGTACCGGTTTGCGTTTTGGAAGGTCCAGAGCATGTTATCGCATTGGCAAATCCCGCCTGCGTAAGCTTACTTTTCGGCAGGCGCGAATTGATTGGCAAGACTGTTCGCAAGGCGCTGCCAGAGGTTGAATATCAAGGTTTCTCGGAACTCCTTGATGAGGTTTATAGAACCGGCCTCCCCTTTCACGGGATCGAAACTCTAGTCCAGCTCCTTCAGGACGATGGTCAGACGAAGAGTTTTTTTCTAAATTTTGTCTATCAGCCTATGGCAAATGTGAGAGGCGAGACAGAAGGGATAGTTGCCGTCGTCCATGATGTGACGCTTCAGGTCGAGGCCAGGATCAGGATTCGCGAAAGTGAGAAAAAATTCAAAAATCTGGCTGATTCAATGCCTCAATTGATTTGGACTGCTGACGAATCGGGCAGAATCGATTACACGAATCGAGGTTTCTCTGAATTTTCAGGCATGGACGAGCCCGAGATTTTCAATGGCCCTGACTCTCCTCTCGTTCATCCCGAAGATTATCGAGGGCTCATTGAGAAATGGGAGATGTCGCTTGGGAGCAGTCAGCTTTTTGAAGGGGAAGCCAGATTTCGCCGGAATGATGGCGTTTACCGTTGGTTTTTGCTGAGGGCGGTCCCCTCGAAAAGCGAAGACAGCGGCACAGAAAAGTGGTTCGGCTCGTGTACCGACATCGAGGAACAAAAGCAGCTCGCTATGGAACTCGCCCTTTCGAAGAGTGTGGCTGAAAGCGCGAGCGCCACCAAAAGCCGCTTTCTTGCCAATATGAGCCACGAGATCAGAACTCCGTTGGGTATCATCCTTGGCTTCTCTGAGTTTTTACTCGAACCGATGCAAAGTGCCTCCGATCGGCACGAATGTACGATCACCATCCGGCGCAATGCGGCTCAACTTTCTAGCCTTATCAACGAACTGCTTGATATCTCAAAAATCGAAGCCGACCACCTCGAAATAGAAAAAACTCGCTTTGAACTCGGGAGTCTCATTCAAGATGTCGAGCAGCTTATGTCATTTCATGCGAAAGAAAAAGGAGTCGGACTTAAATTCTATTCCGATGACCTCGTTCAGAAAAATGTGACAACAGATGCGGTGCGTCTGCGGCAAATTCTTATCAATATCGTGGGTAATGCTCTTAAATTCACAGAAAAGGGTGGAGTCGAAATACACATGAGCATGAAATCTTCGGAGGGGCCAGATCCAACCCTTCGTTTAAGATTCGACGTTTTCGATACAGGTATAGGTCTCAGCCCCGAACAATTCGATCGCATCTGGGAGCCCTTTGTCCAGGCGGACAACTCCACGAC
>JACMOC010000079.1 GCA_014378195.1 Oligoflexus sp.
TAGAAAAGCAGAATCCGCGAAAGGGAGTAAAAACCAGATTCCAACCGACAAGAAATAAGTGCGAAACAGTTGATGATTCCATGACCCTCCTCGACCATTGATCGCGGAGGGCTTTTTTATTTGCTTTAGAGCCTCAGACGACCACCAAGAGTCTAGGATAGACTCGCTGTAAGTGCAGCTGTCATCAAGTCCAACGAGATCTCCGATGCTTGAATCGGGATCAAGCACATTTCTATAATTCCACCACACGGCGAAGGCAAGCTTGGGTTCGGTCGTGGAGCCGGTGTTGGTGTAACAGGAGGCGTCGCAGGACAAACGCGGCTACGATCGCTATTGGTATGTATCACGCGTGTGCTTCAATCAATCCTACCGATCTAAGATGGTAAATCTGCATTCGAAACGATTCTTGAAGCCTCGTTTGAAACTATCTTACAAATGGTATAGAGGATACATTCCTATAAAGAGCAATTATTTGCGAATACCCGAAGGTCATGCAACGTCTGACATCATGAACAGTTTCACGTAGGTTTAGACACGATTGCATTCTTCATTGATTAGCCTCGGCTCATTAAAAGCCAAGGGCAGACTTCGCCCCCCCTCCTGGGGGGCGTCTCCTACCAAATAAAACGTACATATATAAACGAACGTACACATTGATCCTGATTAAAGGCTAGGCTATCGTAATAGCAGCAAGATTACACATTCCAAAGTCTACACACGCTCAAGGGTGTAGAACCATTTAAGCAAAAGAGCTCTTTATGCGTTCTTACCTTATTCCTGTATTATTTCTAGCTGTATCCGGGTCCGCCTGTAGACACGGTAATTCATCGCCGCCCCCTCTGGATCCTATAGTCGCGCCCCAAACAGGACCTGCCGTTCCACGGAATCCTCCCAATGTACTGGAGCAAGCCGCGGCCCGTGTGAAGGTTGTGACCAACCGCGAAAACCATAATGCGAAAATTCGAGAGGCCTGGAATGCGATGACGGGTTTCGCAAACATACCCAAAGATCCAAGCTGGGACGCTGTGTCGCACGGCTGCAAACGAGAAGCGCCCGGCGCGTCCTACCGGGAAAGTCCGCACCTCGTATCAAAGGATGGGGTGCTGTCCGTGGCCCTGTCCTACCAAACATCGGTCGGAGAGGATGGTAATGTCCGGTTTTGCTATATTACGCCGGATGGGGAACAAGATCCCAGTCTCCATGTCAGGCCCGGAGACCACTTAAAGATCGCGCTTCGAAACGATACTCCCGTGACCCAATCCGCTTCGACAATGGCTATGGAAATGTCTCATACCTCGGGATCTGCCTGTGGCTCGAGAAGCATGACAGACGCCACGACTAATCTCCATTTTCACGGCACAAATGCGCGTCCTGTCTGTCACGAAGACGAAGTGCTAAAAACCATGATTAATCCAGGCACTGTTTTCAACTATGACCTCACGATTCCAGTCGACGAGCCGCCGGGGCTCTACTGGTACCACCCTCATGTTCACGGTTTATCGGAAGCTGCCGTTCAAGGAGGTGCGACTGGTGCACTGATAGTTGATGGCATCGAACGCGTTATCCCCGAAACGATCGGCATGATTCAAAGAACGATGATGTTTCGGGATCAACTTCTACCAAAGACAATTGCCCAAAGCGATAAAACCCCCGGCTGGGATGTTTCGCTTAACGGCATTCCTATTTTATTCCCGGATTACAACGCTCCCACCCTCGAAATGATCCCAGGTCGCTCAGAAATATGGCGTCTCGTAAACGCGGCAGCCGATGCGATGTTTGACGTCCAGCTTGTTTACGACGGTGTTCCCCAGCCTTTTCAAGTTGTCTCCCTAGATGCTGTTCCTATCAATTCGCAGAATGCGACTCGACGTGGAACATCCATTACGATGTCCAACTATGTGATGGCACCCGGCAGTCGAATCGAGTTTATTGTCACACCCCCAAATTCATCTGTTAAAAAAGCGCAGCTCATCAGCCGAGCTGTCGATACAGGCCCAGGTGGCGATCTTGATCCAGAGCGTCCACTCCTTAATATCTCAATGAAAGAGTCTGACACTCGCCCCTTTCCACCCGTAGCTGCTCTAGCTCCTGAACTCGCTTTGCCTCAAAATGCAGAAAGCTATCCCAAACTCCGCTTCGAAGGCCTAGATCAAACGCCTCCAAGTGCCCAGCGTAAAATCTACTTCTCATCTGCCGAGACAGGCACAGATACCAACTTCTTTATAGTTGTCGATGGTCAGGAGCCGGCCGTATTCAATGCTCACCTTCCGCCGTCAATTACAACAACCCAGGGTTTGACGGAAGAATGGACTATCGAAAACCGTACGGATGAACTCCACACGTTTCACATCCATCAGATTCACTTTTTAGTCCTTGAGATTAACGGTGTTCCCGTTTCGCCAAGCGAAGCTCAATATCGTGATGTCATCAATGTCCCCTACTGGAGCGGCACAGGCCCGTATCCAAGCGTGAAACTCAGAATGGACTTCCGCGGTCCGTATGTAGGAGATTTTGTTTATCACTGTCATATCTTGGAACATGAAGACAAAGGAATGATGGCGATTATTCGAGTGAATCCTCAGATGTAAGTCTATTCCTCATCAAAATTTGAGGAAAAAAAAGCAGCCAAACAAATAGCCATTCGATCTGAACAATCGAATGGCTATTTGTTTACAACTAGGCTTTTAAAGCGTCTTTAAGAATTCGATGATGCTTCGCTTTTGTTCCGGAGTAGATCTCTTTTCCATCTTTCAAAAACACTCCTTCATCGTGCCCCGTATTATGCATTCCTTCGCGGGTTGTATCATATATACGGCGGAGATTAGTCTTCCATTCAGGGGGAGCCTTATCCATGCTTGGGTAACCATTACAGTCAGCATCAAAATCGGTGGCTTGGTTGATAGCCTCGGCTGCAGCATATATCTTCGGACGTTCCTCAGTCCGTGTAAGGACAGCACAAAGAGAAGGCGCAGAGTTATTATGAAAGTATGGCCACCGAGCCCAAATACCCACAAGCGGAGGCGGGACATAACCGTTTTGAGCTTTAACCACGATTCCATGCTTTTTTGAGATCGCAAGGTCGTTCAACTGTTCAAGGGATTTCATTCCAAGCCTGCGACTCGCATCTGTCCCGACGTTAATGACAGGTGTGTTGGCAAAATAACGAACTTTGGTCGTTTTGATAACATCGTCTAATGAGAGGCCTGCAGCATTGGGAGCGTCCCATGCCTTGTCGTAAGTGCCGTGACAGCGCGAACAATTCGAAGAGAAAAGAGCCTGACCGCTTTTAGCCTTCACAAAATCGATTGAATCCGCTCGGAAAAAATCGGTGTATTTAGGGGGCTCTGCTGCAAAAACAGATGCAGGGAGATCATCTATCGTTTGTTTGTTTTCGTCGAGCCATTGCTCAAGCTTATGCAAATCCGTTCCGCGACCGATTTCATTCCACATGATGTTGGTAAAAATAGAGTTGCCTGATTGGACGGATCCATCGAGCAACCATTTGTTTTTATACTTCAAGTTCTACCATGTTCCCGGTTTACTGTCGGCTGGTGTATCACGCAAGGTCTCAGCGCGTGGGAAATGCTCATAAAAAGAAGAAATATTTGCGTAATCGTCACGATCACGGTGAGAGAGGGAAAGAGCCACATGGGCAAGGGAAGTATCAAGACCATCCGCTTCAGGACGTCGTGCTTCAATGCGTGCCATCGCATCTTTAGAGTTCTGTAGCATGATTCCCGCTCCAAAAGCCGCGCCAACACTCAGAGCAGCAACGTGTGCGTATTCTCGCCCAAACCGACCACTGATTGCCCGGTCGGAATCACGGGAATGCGCAACGTGCGGCGGTATGAGGGAAAGGGCTGATTTACTAGCAATGAAAAATTCATTTGCACGAGGAAATCTATTTTGCAAGCCATATACCGGAACACCAAAAAGTTGGCTCACGTGACAGCTTGGGCAACTGAATGTTATTCCGGTTCCATGTACCGTCTCTATGAATGAGGTTCCGTAACGATTTGAAAAATTCTGGGTCTCGGGACGTGGAATCTGTGATCATCATCGGCGATTGGAATGAGACCAACAAACTTCTCAACGTCGTCGTATTTGCGAAAACCGGCTATGCCTCGAAAGGCCGCTCGCTACCGTGCCGATCCTTGCCCTCAAAACGGTTCGGATCCTATTCCTCAAGGTACTGATGATAATGATTATCTTCGCAATAGTCTCATCAGTCATTTTAAAGGAGCTGACGCCTGTTATACGATCTTAGTCCAACTCAAACAGAATGATTCGATGAGCGTGGAAGACTCCCGCGATGAATGGAATTCACCGTGGGTTCCAATCGCGACTCTAACCATGGATAAAGGCGTCCAAAACCTTGCGCCAACTCCCGATACGACTGATTCTCGAAATATCGCATGCGATACGCTTTCATTCAGCCCTTGGCATTCTCTTCCCGAACACAAACCACTCGGCGCAATGAATCGCCTGCGCAAAGTCATTTACGAGCAAATCAGTAAGCTACGTCATGACATGAACAAAGAAGTTCGCCGCGAACCAGCGGCTTGATTTTGGTCAAGCATCGCCAAAAAAAAATGGGATTCGAAGGGAAACTTCGAAACCCATTTTTTATCGTGCGCGTTTTACGATTTTTTACCAAATCCCATATAGCCGAGGTTGAGGTCTTTCGTGAAGGTAAAATCAAAATCTTTGTGAACCTTGCGTGCGAAAATACTTGCAAAAAAAGGCCAGTGGAAAATAACGGGTCTTAGGCCGCGGAATTCTTTGGTTTCAAGTTTCGCTGATTTTAGCATGTCTTTCAATTCAGATGGCTTAATAAACATACTGAGCAAGTGGAAGTTTTTAGGACAATCTCTGGCGATAAATTCAACCGCTTTAACCGCCAATAAGCCGGCGATAAAGGTTCGGTTGAACGTATAAAAAAGCATGATCCCACCTGGTTTAAGGACGCGCGAGGCTTCCAGAATAGCAAGGGCAGGTTCGTTCACATGCTCTAGAAAATCAAGCAGCATCACGGCATCGAAAGTTCCATCAGCGTAGGGCAGCTCAAAGGCGCTACCGGCAACATAATCCACTTTGGAACCTGCAGGTGCGTGACGTAGAGCTACGGCAATCGAGCTCGCAGACTGATCCACACCGTGCATGTGATAACCATCTACGGCCAGCTTGTTGGAAATCAGTCCTGCACCGCAACCGACGTCAAGTACTTTGGCATCGGATGAAACACCTTCCCGGGCAAAAACATCGCGAACGTAGATTGTCTTGAGGCGAGATTCAGCTTTGAGGAGACCGATGATATGACCATCGTCGTTGTACCAACGCTCGTCTAGATCGTCATAAAATGCATTATTTATCGTTGCTTCTGACATTGTATACATTCCAATAAAGATGTTGATAAATTCCAAAAACCAGAACAGCTGCGGGAAGAGCCTTGAGCTCCCATGAGTTAGGTCCAAGGTACCAAACGAGTCCTATCAAACCGAGTATCGGCCCATGCATGATAAAGAGCATGGCGTGACACCACTGTTCGACAGGTTTACAGGCTTCAGAATGAATCCATTCATCCTTCGTAATCAGCAAACAGGAAGCGCACCCTAAAACAATGAAAGCCGCCATCGATGCCTGAGTTGGTAGGCAAAAAGCAGGAACAAGCAATGCTGCTAAAAAAAGACTTGTATCCGCTACATGACCCCAACGCTCAAAGGCACCTAAGCCACGACCATGATGAAAGATGCCCTCATCGATGAACATAAGTAGAGCTTGAAGTCCGCCAATGACCATCAAAAAGATTCGAAAGGTTTCAAGCATAGAGTTCTCAATTTTTCTCTAGAAGGTTCATCGTCACCGTCAAGCCGGGACCGAAAGCCATAGAGACGATCAATTCACCTTTTTTGACAAGCTCGTCTTCCTGCATGCTTTTCCAAACGTGTGGCAGAGTAGCAGAAGACATATTACCGTGTTTTTTAAGGACGGCTTTGCTATGTCGCACAGATTCATCATCGATATTCAGAGCTTCTTGTATCGACTCGACGATTCGTGGACCACCTGGATGGATGGCAAATCGGGAAATTTGACTTCTGCTCACACCACTTTCATTCAGGAAAGTAGTTAAATGCTTGCCAATCACCTGATTAAGCTGAGTAACCACCTTTCGGCTTAAGGTCATATGGAAACGTGAGTCTTGTAGGTCCCAGGCCATATATTGCGAACTATCAGGCACTAGAGCTTCATAGTGAGACAGGAGAGCAAGACTGCCCGGCATCGCTTTGAGACCGAGGTCCATGCGAGCACAGCCATCTGCAAATAGCATATTGCTGACAACTTGATCAGCGTCAGTAGCCAAAGGATCAAGATGAAGGGTACAGAACTCGGTGCTCAATACACTGACTGTTTCATCCATTTCAATCGATCGCGTGAGCTGAGCTCCAAGATGAATACCAGGGACAGAGGCATAACATCCCATATGACCAATCTTTAGGAGCCTAGTTTGATTTTCCCAACCTCTCTCCATCGCCAACATCTGGACCGGATAAGGGGCTCGATAACCTGTGCATGAGATATCAATGATATACTTTGGCGGCACAGCGGTTGATTCAAAGGCTTTCCGGGCCATAATTTGAGCGGCTTCAACATAGATCTTCATGCGATCTTGGAGAGGAGGCGCAAACCAAGGCGAGACAGATCCATCGGTCCGAATCGAATCTCTGAAGAGCGACATGGACGCCCAATCCGACCTTTGATAATCAGCAAGGACTGATCCGCGAGTCAAAATATTTTCATTGCCTAGGAGTCGTTCATAGAGATTGAGCGCTTTTATACGCTCAGGCGTGGATTCCACTCTTTGGAGCGCCCTCATAATCCAACCAATAGTCTCACTTTGACTCAATTGATAAGGTGCAGGAATCGAATCAATTTTTTGGATGTAGGCTAAAGGCTGACGAATGCTCATAAAAACCTCCCTTGAATACCGGTGATGTGACCAAGTGTGTAAGAGTTAAGAAATCGATTTTCAGCGTTTCGTTCGGTCTGACTGTCACAGTTCACCATGTTGCAAGAAGCTGGCTTGGCAAAGACTTTGGAGAAAATGATCGTATGGCATTGATACTGCAGACGATATTTATTTTGATAAAAGATATTATTCGCAAGTTGAGTGTCCAAAGATCCCGCGTGTTTAGTTTCCAGACACTTGGGTTCTTTATGGTGACGCTCTCTAAAAGGACGCAATTGTTTCGTGGCGATCTCTCAAAACCTGCTGCCAGTTATACTCCCAATGCCCTCAGTCACAGGCAGAGCGATACTACCCTAGAAGGTGACTCGAAGGGCTCCTCTCAACAAAGATGCTCCCCCAGCTTTCGCGGCTGTTATTCTCGAGACACCTAAAAATATGATCGTAGAAAGTGCCATGCCTACCGTAAGATTGCCGAGGGTAAGCAGGAGGCTACAGGTAAGTGGTAGTATAGGCATGCGATGCGGCCACGCCGACGATCAGGTGCCTTTTCCGAACTGGAAAGAAATTTTATTCGATATGATTGATTTGGCTTCTTCAACTTGCCAGCGGTTAGTGTCAAGAAAGATGTCGCTAAGTCTTAATGTTGTGCCTCTATTAAATCTGTCGGGTTGAGATAGACTACAGCTTGATAGCCCCATTTTTTAACACCTCGTCGCCATCGATTAGGATTCGCTGCCATAGCTTCCTGATAGACCTCACGGCGATGCCTCAATATTTCGGAGTCCTTACCTTGATGCCGATCCTCTGGTGTTACGTAGCTCACACCGCTGTGGAGGTGCTCGGTGTTGTACCACCTCACGAAATCTGCGACCCATAGCTTGGCGCCATCAAGCGTTTCGAAGGGACGCTCGGGGTATGGATCTGTTGCGGCTGCAAACTGAGAAGGAGAAAATGCTAGGACTCAATAGAAATCATGCCGCTAGAGAATAGAAGATTTCGGCCGAGGTGTTGCCCTTAGCTTTCACTTGCCGTTTTCTAATTATTCTCATCGTCTCAA
>JACMOC010000080.1 GCA_014378195.1 Oligoflexus sp.
AAGCACAGGCGAGCGCGAACCAACCGATGGGCCCGCCTTTCCACATGAACCAGAAGGCTGCAAATGCAGCTCCATTTGAAGCGTGATTTGAGGGAAAGCACAAGCTGCCGGCACATCCATCAACGACGTGGATCCAATTCAGAGCAATGCAGGGACGAATGCGAGCGGCAAACGGCTTGATAATCTGAGCCGCGACCGCATCGCTTATTCCCACTGTAGCACCTAGCCAAAAAAGCGCTCTTATATTGGCCCACTGCCTACGGTAGGCACTTTGCAGGAAGAGACACGCAAGCAAAAGTAGCCAGGGGACCTGGGATGAAAGGAGCTTAAAGATCAAATCGTTCCCTGGATGAGACCACTCGAGATTCATAATGCGAAGAATTTTTAGATCAACAGCGCGCAAATATTCGATTAAGTCCATTTTATTCCTGAATTTCCAAACAGTTAACTAGACAGCAAAACTTTGTCAGATAAGCGAAAATAAATTGACCAGCCAGCCAGGCAGGTGATACAACCGCTTCATAATACAAAGACAATATCACTGAATGTGCTTGGCGGAAAAACGGGAAAGGACCTCTGGGGGGGGCTGGCCTGGGGAGCTGGGGGCGTTTACCAGTTCAGATCCTTCAGGATCTGTTCGGAATCCTGCACCTTTTTCTTGTAATCATGCTTTACGAGTTCGTCCGAATGCTTGATTTCTTTTCGCTCAGGCTCAAACGTTACGCGTGGCACGGAGTACCGTCCGCCGACCGCGACCTTTTCAAATTTCATTTTGGATGTCTTCAAAACAACGCGAGGCGGATCCTGCCAGGCCCTGGCTTTTTTTGTGTCGGCTTTTTCGCCCACAGGGATCGGATCTTTCATAATTCCGGCACTCAGGTCGCTTGCGGGGGCCTCGATGCCTTCAATCTGGGCCGGACGCTCAGGACTACGCGTATCAAGCAGGTATTTTCTTTTGCCCAAAGGCGGCAGGGATTTTGCCGACGCTGCGTCGCACACGAAGAGCAACAGAGCCAAACTACAGATATATTTCATAAGCTATTTCCCTCACGCTTTGATTCTTACCTTTCGGCAGAATCTGACCAAACTTTAGTCGCTCAATAGAAATTTCCATCAGCCGATACGAAGATGCGGTATTTCTTATTTATGAAAGAACCTATGAGTTCGGCCTTTCTCATCGTTGAACGGGGACACAATGCGGGCACCCGCATTGAGCTTAAGGAGTTTCCTGCGTCCATCGGACGAGACCCGACCAATACTGTGGTCATTCGCGATACCGAATCCTCGCGTCACCACATTCGTATTAAACGCCGAGGCCGGCTGTTTATCCTCGAAGATCTGGAATCGCGAAACGGGACTTACATCAACGGCGACCGCGTCATCAACTCGACCTTAAACAACGGCGACAAGATTTTGGTTGGTTCGACAGAACTCACTTTTATCTCTCCCGATTCCAGCATTCACATACCGACCGATATCAGGCAATTCGATATGCAGATGGATGAAGGGCTGAAAATGCCTATTCATCTGGAAACACCTCACCGCCATCATTTCAAACGCGCTGTGCGTCTTGATCCAAGTACTCTCGCCAACAACATGATGAGCAATAATCAGTCGATTAATGACATTTTTAATTATCACAGCAATCTCATCGTTATTAAAGACCTTAAAGAAACTTGCCACACACTCCTCAAGAGCATCGGCAAAATCGTGCACAATGCGTCACGCGCTGCGATCTTCATCTGGTCTAACCAGGAAAGACAGCTCGTGCCGTACGCGGCAAAACATTTTGGAAAGGAAACGCCTGGCTTCCTACTAAGCCGCAGCGCATTTGAAGACGCCTTGTCACGTAAACAGGGAATCATGCTATCGCCTGAAGTAAAAGCCACCCACCAGGGACGCAACCGCGTGATACTCCCCGTGATGCATAGTGAAGACATCATTGCTCTTGTTCACATTGAAATCGATAGCCCAAAAGAAGAATTCGCGATGCACGAACTGGAGTGCGCGCAAGCCTTGCTTCAGAGAGCGTCTCCGCTTATCGAAGCCATGCTACTTAGGAGAGAACTCGATGGCTGGCTCGACGGCGTGATCGATACGGTACTGAGCGTTGTTGAAGCGAAAGATACCTATACGCGCGGACATTCGGAACGTGTCTCGACCTACTGCATGGCGATCGCGGAGGAGCTCCGCCTCCATACCGATATCAAGCGCCTGTTGATGATCAGCGCCCTGTGCCATGACATCGGGAAAATTGGGATTCCCGATGCGATCCTTAAAAAAGCTTCGTCACTTTCGTCAGAAGAATACGCCGAGATGAAATTGCACCCGACCATCGGCGCAAATATCATCCATCATCTTCCTAACGCCAAGCGCATTGTATCAGGCGTGAAGTACCATCATGAAAAATGGGATGGAACCGGCTATCCTGAGGGTTTAGCCGGCGAAGACATCCCTTTCTTCGGACGTATCGTCGCCCTCGCTGATGTATTCGATGCCATGGTCTCAGGTCGTTCCTATTCAGGCTTTATGGATCAAACAGAGGCGGTCGAACGCCTTCAGAACGAAGCTGAGCTTTTTGATCCAGAGATCTTAAAAGCCTTCGTTCGTGCCGTAGAGAAAGGCACACTCTCGCCAAAGACCTCGACTCAAAACAACGAGCCCGAAGAAGAAGTCCGCGAAACAGATACCGAAATCACCAAATTTAAATAAGCTCCCAAACACCAATAATCCGCTCCCATACCCAAGCATCGCTCACCTTGGTATACTGAATCAAACCTTTTGTTCTGCCGAAAGGATTCTTGATATGTGGAGCCAGCTCGCGGTTAGTCTTCAGAGTGGGAATACCTATCTGTACCTAATCCTATTCCTTGGTTTTATTGGAACTGTTATCGTTTTTGAGCGGCTCATCATGCTGCAGGTTGTTTATTCCTTGGACTTCAAGAAATTCCTAAACAATCTCAGGCGATCGGTTCAGGCTGAGGACATCGAACGAGCCGTGAGTATTTGCAAAAATGCTTCCTACACCTCGCTCCCAGCCATCAGTCTCAAAGCTCTCGAAGCGAAGGAGCGTGACCCCGCGTCGGTTCGAGGCGCAATCGAAGAAGAGAGCATCGATTTTCTCCCGAAGATCGAGGCCCGCATTGGTATCTTACCGGCGCTGTCGACCCTTATCCTTCTCATTGGTATCCTAGGAACGATCGACGGCCTCTGGGCTGCCTTTGATTCGATCGAGATCCTTGACACGACCGAAAAACAGGTCCGCCTTTCAAACGGTATTGCAAGCTCTCTCAATCCCACCACCATGGGACTCTTGATGAGCATGATATTTCTCACGGGGCATCAGGTTCTGCGTGGCCTAGCCCTGCGTTTGACAGAGCGTGTTCACTACGGCGTCTCTGTCCTGACCAACTTACTTGCGCCAGCCGAATTTTCGACCTATGTCCCTGCCGGTGCCGTTTCATCAGGTGGCGGCCATGGTTCAGGCTCGTCTGCTGCGGCTTCTGAGCCTCGCCGTGACGTTCATGCGGATACTAAAATTGAGGTTGAAGATGACAGTTTTGACGATTCTTCAGTCGAAGATATTAAGGATGAAGAAGAGATTATCTAGCAACGTCTGGTATCTTCCCATCATCGTGCTCGCGCTGATGCTGTTGATGACCTTTTTGTCAACCGCGCTGCGCGGCATTTCCACGCCTGGTTCCTTTGGAATCGTGGAAGCGGAATTTCCGGTGATCACCGAGGACCGAGTCGTGTCAGCGGCTGAAACTTGGGCTCAACCCAGGGAAACGATCAATAACAACGCGGCTCTTGTTATACTCAGTCGCGATCGATTCTATTTTGGTCAGCTCGGGGCATTTGGTAAAGAGCTCAGTGCTGTTCACAATAAATTCCAGATTCCGCATGTCGATGGAGCTCCAGATTTACCGCGGTTAGCGCTCGACCTTGCAAAATGGCAAGCTGAGGCTCACGCGAGTCGCTCGCTTATTTTTGTGCCAACCGAAGATATTCCGATGCCTATCGTGATTCAATGTTTTGCCGCTTTGAAAAAAATGGGTTTGTTTGATCAGGTGATACTAGGGGGCGGACTCTTATGAGAGGCAGTCTATGGCTCGACTTGATACGTCGCACGCGTGAGCGCCTGAGTGAGCCACTCCTCTGGTTTCCCTTTCCGGCGCTGATCGCATTCGGTTTGGTCATCGTTTTAAGAGGACAGCTCCTCAGTGGGTTCAACCATCGGCTTGGAACGCAGGCGGACGTTGTACACCTTATGGCAACCCCCCTTGATAATACAGGAATCTGGATCAGTGTGTATCAGGACAAAGATCAACTGGTGGTTGTAACGGATGATCACAGTCGATTTTCGTGGCCTCTTGGAACGCGCGATATGAAAGACCTCAAACCTTTCATCGCCTATCTCAACAAACGAACGGAAGCGACGGCCTTTAAAACAACTCTGGCACTTGAGACCGAAAAAAATCGAACACGAGCCGTGCTCGCGGTCGATCAAAAGCTTAAGTACATTCACATACGCCCTATACTGTTTGCCCTAGTTGAAGCCAAAATATCGAATTATGGCTTTGAAACGCGCATGGTTCGTTAGACAAGAAGAGGTATTCTTCTGAAAAAGCCACGCTTTCTCACAGGAAAGCTGAACCGAGAAAAAGACCGAGTTTTTGTAGAGGTTCACCAAAACGGTGAGCTCCTCTCGAAGACCTCGCGCTTTTTTCAGCAGCGTGGCGCAATCGTCTTAACAGCCAACCCTGACGGCGAGCTAACGGCTCCTTTTTATCCTCTGCCGAGTGACATTGAACTTCTTCGCATTACAAACCGTGGTGTCGAACTCGATCTCGATCCGAACTGGGAAGGGTTCACGACCTGTGACGGCAAGGTCGAAAACGTCAGTTCCGATCGTAAAGCGGCTTACACGCACATTATGAAACGCGGCGATTTCGGCAGCATTTCCTACAACGATCTGCGCATCCTCATACGAATCGGACGCGAGCATAAACCGCACGCTCTTGCCGCCAGACATACAAGCGAATACAAAGGTTCGATCCTCGAATTCTGGTGGGGCAAAGAGTTTGCGGGTCTCTGGGCTGGCCTGTTGGTTTCCGCCATCCTGATGCTCGGTTTTATCTATGGGCTTAAATTAAGGCCCGATGATAGGCCCCATAGTTTTATTGAGTTACCCGATGATTACACTTTGCCTTTCATCCATCCGCTTCACCTGTCGCAGGGGCCGGAAAGCCAGCAAAGTCTATACGACAGACGCGACAGGATTCTATCGGCCGTGAACTTTACGCAGGATTTTGTGGATGTTGTGCTCGATCTTCATCCTGAACGCGAAGAATTCAAGTCGCCGATTTTCGAATCCGCTTCGGCTGTTTATAAACAACGGCGAGAGGCCGACGTAAAAAGAGCCGCTGCGCTCCGTGTTGTTCGCAAACAAAACGAGGCGGCTCAGCTTGCAGATCAACGCAACGGTCTTATCATAATTCCCGTAGTGAAAGGGGAATCTCTTAATAGCCAACTTTTAAGAGTCCAGACTTCGATGGAAAAATGGTATAAAGGCACTCAAGCCATTGTCAGTTTGAGAAGCAAAACCACGGCGTCTTTTGTTCAGGATCCCGGCTATGACTTCAAGGAATACCGAAAGATCGAGAAAGAGAGCAAAACACCGGTGCCTTTCAAATTCAGTCATGACGAAGAAGTCATGTATACCGATGCCAAAGAGCTCGCCGGCAAAGCCGAACGGGAGAGAACTAAGATCAACAAACTTCGCTCGTCGTTTACCCGGCTAAAACCTGAACAAAACCGACCACTTGCGATGGCCTCGGGAGCGGACTATACGCCGACTCTCTCGGGCCGCAGTTTTGCTGAGATGAACCGAAAGATTGATGCGATCATGGCTTCACTTTTTGATCCGACTAAACCTAAGGTGATCAAAGAGCCAATCATTGGCAGTCTCGACCCCAGGCTCATTGAACAGACGGTAGCCCACTCGCGCTTTGAGCTGCAGCTTTGTTACGAACTGGCGTTGAGACGGAATCAAGCCGCCCAGGGCCTAATGGAATGGCGATGGCATCTCGACACGCAAGGCCGCGTGTCGGAGCTGGAGTTAGTGGAGTCGGGCATCTCAGATACCAAAATGATTAGTTGTATTCGTGAAAAGCTGAGTCGTTGGAACTGGCCAAAGCCGCAGAAAGGCAGTATCCAAGTCAGCTTTCCTTTTTACTTTAAACCCTCAAAAGGATAAAAGCTAAAAGCGTTTCTCTCGAGTAGTACAAAAACGCCTCGCTTTAGAACGGTGTTCAAAACAAAATGACTTTTCAATCCTTGTCGAAGCTTTCAGAACGTGACCCGAATCGCATTTACATGTTCATAGTCGGTGGCTGTGGTGAATTTGGTATGAATCTCACTATTTACGCCCACAAAGGTCAGACCTACGTAGTCGATTGTGGTCTGTCATTTGCCGAGACTTATGAGATCGGTGTTGACGCACGCATCCCCGATATTTCCCAACTCGAATCCATTTTAGGCGGACCTCCGACGGCCTATCTTATTACGCACGGACACGAAGACCACATCGGTGCGCTGCCGTACTTCCTCGAACGCTGGCCGGCGCCTGTGTACATTGGACCATGGGCATTAGAGCTGGTTCGCGAAAAACTGCTTCAGCTCAAAAACAACAAGCCCTACACCTTTCACGAAGTGAGGGCGGGTCAGACGATTCGCCTCGCGGAAATGAATGTCCATTGGGTTCATGTGCCCCACTCAATTCCGTTTTGCTGTTCGCTTCTGCTTGAAGCTGGACCACACCGCGTGTTCCACACGGGTGATTTCAAGTTGAATGGTTTTACGCCCTATGAGGCCAGCCTCAATCTCGAAAACCTCAAGGCATTGGCGGCGCAGGCCCCCATACTCGCTCTGGTGTCCGATAGTACTAACGCCAGCGCCAACGGCCATTGCCCCAGTGAAAACATCGTCAGGCCGGCTTTGACGGAAGTCATTGCAAGGGCTGAAGGCGTAAGTTTTGTTACAACCTTTTCCTCGAATCTATGGCGCCTTCAGACGGTTCTTCTCATCGCCTGCGAATTGAAGAAGAAGGTTCTGATATTTGGTGCCGGCATGAGACGCGGGATGGAAATCGCCGGTCGATTGAAGCTCCTCGGCGACGAAGCCGCTTGTCTCGTCGACGAAGAAGGCAGCCGCAAAGTGGATCGTAAGGATCTCATCATCCTTTGCAGCGGTTGTCAGGGTGAATACAAATCCGGTCTGAAACGCATCGTTTTTGACGAAGTAGCATTTATGCAGGCAAAAGAGGGTGATCAGGTCATCTTCTCGTCACGGGTTATTCCCGGCAACGAAAAACCCCTGGCAAAACTCATGAGCATGTGTGCCTTCAAAGGCATTGCAACGATTACGGCCAAGGAATTCCCAGGCATTCACGTCAGTGGTCATGCTTACAGCGAAGACTTGAAATCGGTCATGGATGCCCTCCAGCCGACGTACACGATTCCAGTCCACGGGACGTTTATCCAGCTCGATGCGAATAAAAACCTGACGACCAAACCCACGATCGATGTTGCCAACGGACAAATCACGGCCATGAACGCCGAGGGTGTCGAGGTTATAGCCAACCACGACCTTAATCTTTTGTTCATCGATTCCTGGTCACGTCGTCCCATGACTTACGACACGATGCGTGAACGCCATAAAATAGGTGATTCGGGGCTTGCCGTTGTCACGGGTATCATCCAGAACGACAATCTCGATATAGACATTGATTTTATCGGCCTTCCTTTCGATAGTGACGATGATGCGGACAGCATCAAAAATCGGATGCAGAATGAACTGCGTGGACTTGTGCGTAATTTACGTGCAAGCAATGACTTTTCGTTTGATTCGTTCAATGAACGCTCTCGTTTAACGGTGAGACGCACTTTGTCGGATCGGTTTATTAAAAAACCTGTCGTCATCAGTAAAGTCATGATACTCGGCGAGGCAACTCATGGACTGGCGGCTCGAAAATAAAAAAACTCTTCTTAAGGCACGGCCGTTTGCGGTTGAAGAACTGCATATTAACCGTGCCTCAACGAACGAGCCGCTCCCTCACCCTTACTATCGACTGGCGAGTAATTCCTGGGTCAATATCTTTGCGATAACCTCTGACTCTAAAGCCATACTCGTTCGCCAGCCCCGAGCTGGCGCTATGGCCGATACTCTGGAAACACCCGGGGGCAACATTGATGACGGGGAGGCGCCTGAAGCTGCGGCACGCCGTGAGCTTGAGGAAGAGACAGGTTATATCGTTGGGCGAATTCAACTCCTGGGGACAATTAACCCTAATCCGGCCATAATGAACAATAAACTCCATATGTTCCTGGCGCAGGATTGCCAGCTAGCCCCGTCGCGCCAACACTTCCCAGATGACTCCGAAGAGATACAAATCGTGACGGTACCTTTGAGTGCGCTTGATGCCATGATTCAAAAGGGGGAGCTGCAAAATGCTCTGGCAAATTTGACAATTCTTATGGCGCAGAAATATGTCTTGAAGACCCTAGGGGTTTAGGTCCATAAAAAATCCCTCGTGCTTCGGCCCAAGTCAAAGTCTCGCCCTCATCCCGATAATTTGACGCATAGAGGCACCTCCTTTTATTGATTCCATATACCTTTGGAACGCTCACCCCAAAGCTTCCACTTAACAAGGATCTCTATATGAAGACAGTAACCTTAGTTCCCGGTGATGGGATTGGTCCCGAAATCACCGAAAGTGTGAAAGCCGTTTTTAAGGCTGCCAACGCTCCTATCGCTTGGGAAGAAACAGACTGCGGACTCAACGCTTACGAGCGCACCGGCACTCTCATGCCCCAAGAATTCATCGATAGCCTGAATCGTACAGGCGTGGGCCTCAAAGGCCCTACGACGACCCCTATCGGTGGTGGCCATCGTTCGATCAATGTTCAAATGCGTCAGATGTTTAACCTTTACGCCAGCGTTCGTCCGATCAAAAACTTCAAAGGACTCAAATCCTTTTTTGAAGGTATCGACTTTTTTATCGTTCGTGAAAATTCTGAAGACCTTTATAAAGGTATCGAATACATGATCGCTCCGGGCGTCGCTCAAGGGATCAAACTCATCACGGCGGAAGCGTCGGAACGCATCGGGCGCCATGCCTTTGAATTAGCTGTAAAACTTGGCCGTAAAAAAGTGACGGTTGTGCATAAAGCCAACATCATGAAATACACCGATGGTCTCTTTTTGGATTCCGTCCGGAAGGTCGCTGCGGATTACCCAACGATTGCCATCGACGATATGATTGTGGACAACTGCGGTATGCAGATGGTCACGCGTCCTCAGCAGTTCGATGTCATCGTCACCGAAAACCTCTATGGCGATATCCTTTCCGATATCGGCGCGGGCCTCATCGGCGGCCTCGGTATTGCAGCTGGAGCAAACATCGGCGAACATTGCGCGATGTTCGAAGCGGTGCACGGTTCTGCCCCTGACATCCAGGGCAAGAACCTCGCGAATCCGACCGCGCTTCTGCTTAGTTCCGTCTCGATGCTTGAATATATGGGCGAACTTGAGACAGCGCGCCGCATTCAAGATGCTGTCAGCGTCACACTCGCGAATGCCGATACACGCACGAAGGATCTCGGCGGCAAGCTCGGCACGAAAGAGTTCACCGCAGCCGTTATCTCATCCCTCAAATAGAGTCCTCGATACCCTGCCCACTAAGTCTTTAGTCAGCAGGGCTTTTTTTCGCTCTCTTGGCTTTCGCCCAATCTTATTCTAAGAAAATTCTTACCGAAATCTTTCAGGGTGTCTCAACTTCTGCGAAGTTATACCGAAACCTGACTTTAGACGTTTCTCTTTTTCTCATTGAATGATTTGAGGAGCCCCATGTTTGTGAATGTCCAAGCCATAGGATTGACTGATATTGGTCGTGTACGCGCCACCAATCAAGATTCTATGCTGGTCGACAATGAACTCGGACTGTTTATCGTCGCTGACGGTATGGGCGGCCATGCGGGGGGAGAGATTGCGAGTCGTATATGCATCGAGCAGGTTCTGTCCGAGGTAAGTACAAAGTTTACGGCACTCTTGGCCGCTTCCCCGAAAAACCATCCAGACCCTGTACTTCTCAATGGTTTAGCAAATTCTATCAATCATGCGTCGGCTAAAATCTACGAGCATTCGCTGGAAGACCCCTCGCTTCGAGGCATGGGGACAACGGCGACGGTGGTTAAGATCGTGGACGACTATGCATACTGCGCACATGTCGGCGATAGCCGCTTTTATTTGGTTCGTAAGGGCCTTATTTATCAGCTGAGTTTTGATCACTCCCTCGTGAATGAACAGGTTCGTGCCGGCATTCTCACACCGGAAGAAGCTGAAGTTCATCATCTGAAAAACGTTATTACGCGTAGCGTAGGGTATCAGGAAGAAGAAGACGTCGACACACTTTGCACGCATATGGAGCCAGGCGACTATCTGTTGCTTTGCAGCGACGGCTTGCACGGTAAGATCGGAGATGGTGAAATATCTAAGATCACGACAGACAAAGGCTTGAACGCGGTGCGGGAACTTCTTGATCTCGCCAATGAACGCGGTGGAGAAGACAACATTACGCTCGTTATCATCGAAGTTAAAGAGCCTTAGGCAAAAGCTTGCCCTCCCATAAGGAATGGCCCATGCAAAAAATCACGATAGTGCTTATTCCTGAGAACGCTCGGCAATCGAAGCAGTTCAAGGTCTCGCAATGGGTCGTACACGGCTTTATCGGAGCGACTGTTTTAGCCTCACTGACCTTTGGTTATCTCATTTATGACTACATGCAGCTCCGAACCCTGCGCAAAACCTATCAAACGATCGCCGCGGAAAACCAGGGTCTGCGTGGCGAGGCAAATCTTCTTCTTTCAAACCTCGAGGAAGTAAAACGCAGTCTTAAACGCGTTCAGGACTATAGCGAAAAACTCGGTGAACTGACTCAAATCAAAGTAAAAAAATTCAGCGTTCATACAGGCATTGGTCCGCTCTCACCCAATGAATATAATCATGCAAAAAAAGAACTGGCGGAAAAGGAAGATCAGCAGCATATCCCAGCCGGAATTGATGTGGATCGCCTTATGTTCCGCACTGTTTTTGAAAACATGAAGCAGGTCGGAAATAATGCCAACCAGAACGCCTTGCGCCTACAAAAATTACTTTCAACCCTAAGCCAGCAGAAGTCCATACTTGCTTCCGTGCCATCGATATCACCTGTTGAAGGCTGGATAACGTCGGGTTTTGGCGCCCGGGAATCGCCTTTCACGGGTGAACACAACCTTCATATGGGCCTCGACATAGCGGCTCCGGTCGGTACTCCCTTTTATGCGCCAGCCGATGGCGTCGTGATTTTCTCAGGCAAAAAAGATGGGTTCGGAAATTTCATCATGGTCGCCCATGGATTTGGCGTGATCTCGCGCTACGGTCATTCAGCGGAAAATCTTGTGGAAGCAGGCCAAAGAGTGGCCCGCGGCGAACAACTTGGTACGGTTGGAATGACAGGACGGACTACAGGTCCGCATCTGCATTATGAAGTAATGTTGAATGGAACCAACGTTGATCCCAGCCGCTTTATCCTAAGCATACAATAGCCAAGATACCCTGGCGCAGCCCGCGCTTCATCAGGTAACTATTCTTTGAACCCGCCGTCCTCGCCCCTTGGAAAAGCATTCCCCCCACCCCCATTTGTCGATATACTAAACGACCTAACCTGGCATTTCTGCGTACCTTTCGCAAGGCTGGGCTCCAGGATCTTTAACGCTTACGCGGAACATCGATATGTTGAATCTTGCGCGGAAAATTTTTGGTACTAAAAACGACCGAGAAATCAAACGTTATGCGTCTATCGTCACTCGCATCAACGGACTCGAGCCTGGCCTTAAAGCTCTTTCAGATGAGGCCCTAAAGGCCAAAACACAAGAGTACAAAGACCGCCTTGCCAAAGGCGAAACCATACAAGCTATCACGCCAGAAGCATTTGCGGTCGTCCGTGAAGCCGCTCGTCGCGTTTTGAATATGAGACATTTCGATGTTCAGCTTATCGGTGGGCTCTCGCTTCACGATGGCCGCATTTCGGAAATGAAAACAGGCGAAGGTAAAACGCTGACGGCGACCGCCCCTGTTTACCTCAATGCCCTTACGGGCAAAGGTGTTCACGTCGTCACAGTCAACGACTACCTCGCGACACGTGACTCCGAGCAAATGTCGGCGCTCTACGGATTTTTGGGCCTGACAACGGGTCTCATCGTCCACGGGCTGAGCGACAGCGAGCGCCGGGAAGCTTACCATTCGGACGTAACTTACGGAACCAACAACGAATTTGGTTTCGATTATCTTCGTGACAACATGAAGACCGATAAAAGTCGTTTTGTTCAGCGCGAAGCAAACTTCTGTATCGTCGATGAGGTCGACTCCATCCTTATCGATGAAGCCCGAACACCGCTGATTATTTCAGGACCTTCGGAAACCAATTCCGAGATCTACGTGAAGGTGAACGGGGCAATTCCTGGTCTCCAAAAAGATAGCGATTACATCGTTGACGAAAAATCGCGTTCCGTGACGCTGACCGAAGACGGTATTTCCAAATTGGAAAAACGCCTCAACGTCGATAACCTCTACGAACCGCAAAACATCGAATATCTTCACCATGTGCAGCAAGCCTTGAAGGCCCACATCATATTCAAAAAAGATGTCGACTATGTTGTGCGTGATCGCAAAGTCGTAATCGTTGATGAATTTACGGGCCGCCTTATGCCGGGCCGTCGCTACAGTGATGGCCTCCACGGCGCTCTAGAAGCCAAAGAGCATTTGCCTGTCGAGAACGAGACGCAAGTCCTCGCAACGATTACCTTCCAGAACTTCTTCCGCCTTTATTCCAAACTCTCCGGCATGACCGGAACAGCGGATACGGAAGCGGTTGAATTCAAACGCATCTATAATCTCGACGTCGTCGTTATCCCGACCAACCGCGTGTTGATTCGTAAAGACGAGCAGGATGAGGTTTATCGTACCGCCCGTGAGAAATTCGAACTCATCGCCGATGAAATCGCACGTGCTCAAACCGCTGGACAACCTATTCTAGTCGGTACGGTTTCTGTCGAGAAATCCGAGCTTCTCTCAAGCCTACTGAAGAAACGCGGCACACCGCACGAAGTGTTAAACGCGAAAAACCACAGTCGTGAAGCCCATATCATCGCCAATGCCGGCCAACGCGGAAACGTAACGATTTCCACGAACATGGCAGGTCGTGGTACCGACATCGTGCTTGGTGAAGGCGTTCGGGAACTCGGCGGTCTTTATGTGATTGGTACGGAACGCCACGAATCGCGTCGTATCGATAACCAGCTTCGGGGTCGTTCCGGTCGCCAGGGCGATAACGGCCGAACCAAGTTCTATCTCTCTCTTGAAGACGACTTGATGCGTATCTTCGCCAGCGATCGCCTCTCGGCCATCATGCAGCGACTCGGTATGAAAGAGGGCGAAGCCATTGTTTCGCCTATGGTCACCCGTGCCATTGAGAAAGCTCAAAAACGCGTTGAAGAGCAAAACTTCTCGTCTCGTAAAAACGTCCTGGAATACGATGACGTTATGAATCAGCAGCGTCAGGTGGTTTATACCCGTCGCCGCAAAATTCTCGAAGACAAAGCGGATATCTCATTCCTTCGCGATGGCCTCAAAAGCATCACCGAAGGCATCCTCACCAAACATTCGCCTGAGACGTCGACCAATGCCTCATGGGATTTTCTTGCGGCAAGCAAAGAGCTGACGGCTGAATTCCATATTCCACTGGATTTGGAAGAAATTGGCAAAGATAAGCATTCGACCGACACCATCGTCACAAGCGTCGTTGATGTTCTTGAAAAAGCCTATAACGACAAACGCTCGACCGTTGGCGCCGAACTCATGGGCCGTATTGAAGCCTATGTTTACCTGCAAATCATCGATCAAAGCTGGAAGGAACACCTTCGTACCATGGATACGCTTCAAGACAGCGTAAGACTCCGCGGCTATGGACAGCGTGATCCTTTGCAGGAATACAAACGCGAAGCCTTCAAACTCTTTGAAAGCCTTATGATCCGTATCGAGGACGAAACCGTCCTCGCTCTCATCCGTATGCCGCCCCCTGAAGGCACCGAAATCGAGGAAGTTCCCCTCGTCGCCGAGCCCGAAGACTCCAAATTGATCTTTGCCCATCCCGATGCACCGGCTCCTCAGCCGAACCATACGATGGAATACGAGGACAGCGAAGAGGCTGGAGGCGAGCCGACACGTAGGGTTGGCGAAAAAGTGGGCCGCAACGACCCCTGCCCCTGTGGATCCGGACAAAAATATAAAAAGTGTCACGGTCGCCTAGAAAACGAAGATTCTGTATAATAGAGAGAGCCCCATCGACGGGCTCTCTTTTTACGTACGGTCGCCGATCACACTTGGAGGTATGGCGTGCATCGCAGTCTCGACTTCACGCCAGTTGATGATGAGGTTATCGTCTCGAGAATCCTTATGCAGGTGCATCAGGCCATCGACGAAGCCTTTCCAAATGCCCAACCGGCTTCGGCGCGTTTTGCCAAAACCGCGTTTACCGGCTATGACGAACCGACTCTCACCCAAGTCGCCCCTAGCGAAGCGCTGCGCGAAGCCGCGGAAGCGGGACGTTTGGAGGATGCCGGTGATGACCTCCTCGGTGGGGACCCAGAACTGCAGCGATTTGGATCACGCTCTTCACGGCGGCAGACCCTTATAGGCCTCGCTATCATCGTCATCGTAGGGATCATCGCCTACTTTGCGATGCAGCGATAAAATGAGGCTTGCGCTCTCCTAGCCCCTCCGTTACTAACTCCCTTTCGGCTTTTTTACCGGCCACTCTTTTTATAATGGGAAACATACCATGTTGCGCCACGACGGCCGATCTTCCGGACAGATGCGTCCCATCCGAATCGTTCCTAATTTCACGAAAAACGCGACAGGCTCCGTCCTTGTTGAGTACGGCGAAACACGCGTTATATGTACAGTTTGCGTTGAAGACGGCGTTCCTGGGTTTCTTCGCAATTCAAGCCCAGCCCAAGGCTGGTTGACGGCCGAATATAGTATGCTCCCGGGCGCCACGGGCTCACGAACCCGCCGCGAACGCCCTGCTCCCTCTGGCCGTAGCCAAGAGATCCAGCGGCTCATCGGTCGCTCTCTGCGTGGTGTTATCGATCTCAGAAAAGCCACGGATTTGACCTTTAACATCGACTGTGACGTAATTCAGGCAGACGGGGGCACACGTACGGCCTCAATCACGGGTGCCTACGTAGCGATGAAAATTGCGGTGGATAAACTCCTTCGCAGCGGCCGTCTCCACGAGAATCCTTTGACCGAAGCGGTGGCAGCGGTTTCCGTTGGTCTTCGCGATGGCGAAGTCCTCGTCGACCTCGATTATCAAGAAGACAGCACGGCTGATCTCGATATGAATGTGGTCATGACTCAGGGCGGAAAATTCCTTGAAATTCAAGGGACTGCCGAGCGAGCGGCTTTCTCACGTAAGGAAGTGAACGCTATACTGGATGCGGCTGAAGCAGCCTTGAAGCCAGTCTTTGAACTCCTCCACGAAGCGGCCGACGGCCATCTCGTCGAGACTTGATCACACTCTCAAAAAAATCGAAAGAAAAGGATGAAGCGCAAACTTCATCCTTTTTTTGTCTTTTTAGCATCCCCTTCGTAGGGACAATTGCGACATCCGCTGCCGCAGCAGGACCCGCGTTTGAGATGATACGCCCCGGTAAAGACGAGATATCCCGTCGCGGGATCGATCGTATAATCGACCCCCTCAACCAAAACCTCTGCCATTAAAAACCGGCCTTCAGACCCGGACCGCCCATGGCGTCCGTCGCCTGGGGTGTGATCGTGCGACATGGGTCTTCCGGATAATTTCCTGTGAAACACCCGTAGCAATAGTTATTAGCATTTTGTTCGCCAAGAGCTTCACGAAGCCCTTCGAGACTTAAAAAGCCCAGGGTGTCCGCACCTATAAATTCACGAATCTCTTCGGCGGTATTTGTTGCCGCCATCAACTGATCCCGCTCCGGTGTATCCACTCCGAAGTAACAGGAGTGGGTGATAGGCGGTGATCCGAGTCGCATGTGAATTTCTTTGGCGCCTGCTTTTCGAAGCATACGGAGGATCTTGAGAGACGTTGTTCCGCGCACGAGGCTATCGTCGACCACGATTACGCGTTTGCCGTAAAGGGTCGAACGTACAGGGCTGAGCTTGAGTTTGACCCCAAAGTCGCGAATCGATTGAGACGGTTCGATGAAGGTCCGACCCACGTAAGGGTTTCTGACCAGACCGATTTCCATCGGGATGCCAGCTTCATTCGCATAACCGAGCGCCATGGGAAAACCGGAGTCCGGCACAGCAATAACAACGTCGGCATCGACTGCGGTTTCGCGCGCAAGGACCTGGCCCATGCGTTTACGAAGATTATAGATCTCCTCACCAAAAACCTGACTGTCAGGCCTTGCAAAATATACGGGCTCAAACGAACAAAAGCCTTTGCGGGCATTTGGGAACGGATGGTGGGATTTAACCAAACCATCGGGGAATATCTCGATGATTTCGCCAGGAAGAATCTCCCGGTCGAAGTCGGCATCGAGAAGTTCCAAAGCGCATGATTCACTCGCCACGACGACCGCAGATCCGCGGCGGCCAAACACCAGAGGCCTGAATCCAAACGGATCCCGGAGCGCATAGAGCCGGTCCTTGGTGAGGATCACGAGGGAATAGGCTCCCTTCACTTTGCTCATAACCTCGACCATACGTTCGAGAACGTCGGCTTTATCGCTGCGGGCGAGAAGGTGCATGAAGACTTCGGTGTCAGAGGTCGATTGAAAAATACTGCCCATCGCTTCAAGTTCTTGGCGAATCATGTAGGCGTTGGTGAGGTTACCGTTGTGAGCAATGGCTATATTGCCGATGGCGGTATTAAAGGTAAACGGCTGGATGTTTTGCGTCAGACGGCTGCCGCCCGTTGTGGAATAACGGTTATGGCCCACGCCCGACGAACCTTCGAGCCGCGCTATGATTTCGTTAGGAAAACTGTCTCCGACCAATCCAAAAGCTTTATGACCTGTGAATTCCTCGCCACCGTTGAGAGTGACAATGCCGGCCGCTTCCTGGCCGCGATGTTGGAGAGCATGAAGTCCCAAATATATAAGCTTCGCAGCATCGGGATCACCGATCACACCCACGACACCACACTCTTCACGGAAACCCGCCATAGGCGTCACCCTTTCGAAAAAGCTAAAACCGAGGAGACAGAGGATCTATATTTTGAGCGACTCTAAAGCTTTCGCTTCGGCCGTTCGCCGTTCAAAGGTCCCGCTTCCAAGCTGCATGTTACTGTTTGCTTTGGCTTCACCAAGCAGATGACATTCCAAATGCTCGAATGAATTAAGCGAAAGCGTTAAAGGCTCGTGGAAGGCGAGGACATAGGATGCACTGTATTCTGCAAAAGCAGCCTCGTTTTGATCATCCTTGCCCTTGACTCCAGGCAGCGCAAATGTACCACCAAACGCATGCGGTAATAGCATCTTTTGTAGAGTCAGCGCCAGTCCGCCGGTGCCTAAATCCCGTGCGGCGACCAGACGGTCTGTAGCCACAAGATTTTGAATCCAAAAGGCGGCTTCTCGTTCGGCTTTCCAGTTGAGTGCTGGAACCGCTTCTGTGACATCTTTATCAAGGATTTTTGCCAGTAATGATCCACCAAAGCTGCCTTCCGTGGCTTTAGGACGAAGCCAGTAGATGTAAGCTTTGGTTTTCAGGATAGCTGGCACTGCTTTCCGTATATCCGGGTGCTTCCCAACCATGCCTATCATCGGCGTGGGCGCGATGCTTTTGCCGTCGGTCGTGTTGTAGAGCGAAACGTTTCCGCTTACGACCGGGGTGTCAAGGGCGCGACAGGCCTCGCCGATACCTTCGATGCCGGCAACGATCTGGCCCATGACGGTCGGATCTTCGGGATTTCCGTAATTCAAACAATCGGTAACAGCCAAAGGCGTCGCGCCGGTGGCTACAATCGCCCGATAACTTTTCGCAACGGCCTGCGCTGCCCCAACGAAGGGATCCTGTGCGCAGTAACGTTCGTTGCAGTTGGTGCTAACCGCAAGACCGATATAATCTTCGCCTTTTTCGGCCCAATCTGAATGGAGCCAAAGGAGGCCAGCGCCTTCCTCTTCGGGTCCCAGAATCGTTTTGTTGCCAATATGATGATCATATTGTCGATAAATTTTGGCTTTGTCACCGTTGTCGTAAATCGCCTTTTCTAAAAGCTCGGCAAACGAAGCTTTCTGTAAAACGGCCCGGAAATTTGTGTCTTTTGAATACGTTCGCGACGGCATCGTATAGGGCCGCTCATAGCGAGGAGCCTCTTCGGCAAGGGGAGCGACAGGGACATCGACTTCCAGCACACCGTCTTTGACGATATGCATGCGGCCGCCTTCTGTGACGAGGCCGATGATTGCGAAGGGTAACTGCCAACGCTTCAAGCACTCCTGAAGCGCCTCCCATTTCCCAGGCTCGACACACATGAGCATGCGTTCCTGCGATTCCGAAAGGAGGAGTTCATAAGCGGTCATATGCTGAGCGCGAGCCGGCACCAGATCGAGATTAAGATAAAGACCGTTGCCCGCGCGATCAGCCATTTCAAAGGATGATGACGTTAGGCCGGCTGCTCCCATATCCTGAAGACCAATAACCAAATCCCGCTCAAGGACTTCAAGAGTCGCTTCTAAAAGAAGTTTTTCCGCAAAAGGATCACCGACTTGAACCGTTGAGCGCTCGCCGCTTGTCGCACTCGAAAAGCTATCGGACGCCATGGAAGCGCCATGGATTCCGTCACGGCCTGTCGCCGAGCCTACATAGACCACCAGGTTGTTCACACCTGTCGCGAAGCCCTTGAAGATGCGGTCTTCATGAATAGTTCCGCAGGTCATGGCATTCACGAGAATATTGCCATCGTAGGTTTTGTCGAAGGAAACGGTGCCGGCCACGGTTGGGATGCCGACGCAGTTCCCGTAATCCCCAACGCCTTTAACGACATTTTCAAAGAGATAATGTGTTTTCGGATGAGAACGTTGGCCAAATCTCAAGGAGTTGAGGTTGGCGATAGGACGCGCGCCCATGCAGAAGACATCGCGCAAAATTCCGCCCACGCCGGTTGCAGCCCCTTGATAAGGCTCGATATAACTCGGATGGTTATGGCTTTCCATTTTGAAGGCCACGCACAGCTTTCCGGACAAACGAATAACGCCTGCGTTTTCGCCTGGGCCAACGACGACCTGAGGGCCGTTGGTTGGAAGTTTCCCCAAATGAACTTTGGACGATTTGTAGGAGCAGTGTTCGCTCCACATCGCCGAAAACACGCCAAGCTCAGGCAGCGTCGGTGTGCGGCCTACGATTTTTTTGAGAACACTATATTCAGCATCGGAGATTTTGTGTTTCCGCAAATCGACTGCAAACGAGGCGCCTTCTTCAGAAATGAGGGGTGCGCGGGTTGTGGAATTTAAAGCTGCAAATTGCTGAAGAAGCTCTTTCTGCATGATTTTCCCTGACTATCAAAGAAAAAAGGTCCTAAGTGGACCTTTTGTTGCGTTTCAATCTCAACCGACCGTCTCTAAAAAAGCCTCGAGGATCTTCTGGCCGTCGGCACTCCCAAGAAGTTCCGAAGACGCCCGCTCAGGGTGAGGCATCATACCGAGGACTCGTCCGTTTTCGGACACTATCCCAGCAATATGCGAAATCGCTCCGTTAGGGTTGGACGCCTCGCTCAGCACTCCGTCGGTGCCTGCGTATTGAAAGAGGATCTGGCCGTTGGCCCCGAGCTTTTTCAAACCCTCCGAGTCCACATAGTAGCGGCCTTCACCGTGAGCGATAGGAACCTTATAAAGGCTGCCTTTGAGCTTTCGGTGATAAACGCTATCGCCACCGGCGACAGAGAGATGGGCATATTCGCAAATAAATTTTCGTGAGTCGTTTTTAAGAAGGGCGCCCGGGAGGAGTTTGGATTCGGTAAGGACTTGAAACCCGTTACAGATGCCGATCACCGAACCTCCCTTACCTACAAATCCTTTAACGGCCTGCATGATAGGGCTGATGCTCGCAAGAGCACCGCTTCTGAGATAATCACCGTAACTGAAACCACCGGGAAGGATAAGGCCCTGAAGCCTTGAAGGGAGAGACGTCTCTTCGTGCCAGATCAGTTGAAGATCGATTTGGAAGAGACGTTTAAAGGCATCAATACAGTCGGCGTCGCAGTTCGAGCCCGGAAATTGGACTAAACCGATCTGCGTCGCCCCAAACTTACTTGTCATTGCCTTATAACCTTTTTGTTTGAAAGGTTTCTGCAACCGAATTGGCCAGATGCTCTTCCGCAAGCTTTCGCACCAGCTTCTCTGCGTCCACTTCAGTGCCGTCGATTTCGAGGACGAAACGTTTGGTGACTTTGATAGACTTTAGATCATGGTGCCCAAGACGGGTAAGTGCTTCTTTGATAGCGCGGCCCTGGGTATCCAGGACCTCCGGTTTTAGTTCGACAATGACTTCGTAGTTCATGCTTTTCCTACCGGTTCCTGATGAAGCAAACTTGCCTTCAGGAAATCACGGTTCATGACAGCAATCGAACGGACGCTGATTTGTTTTGGGCAAGCTGCTTCGCATTCGAAGTAGTTGGTACAATTCCCAAAACCTTCTTTATCCATCTGCTCCACCATGTGGGTAGCACGCTGCAGTCGTTCCGGTTGACCCTGAGGAAGATTGGCAAGGTGAGATACTTTCGCGGAAACGAATAACATAGCAGATGCGTTCTTACAAGCAGCAACACACGCGCCGCAGGCGATGCATTCTGCTGTATCCATGGCCAAGTCCGCAGCTTCTTTGGAAATCGGAATCGCGTTTGCGTCGGGCACACCACCAGTCGCTACTGATACGAAGCCACCTTTCGATATAATACGGTCAAAAGCCCCGCGATCGACGACTAGATCTTTCACAACGGGGAACGCTCGTGCGCGCCACGGTTCGATATAGATCTGCTCGCCATCTTTGAAGCTACGCATATGCAACTGACAGGTTGTTGTTCCCTTTCGCCCGCCGTGTGCTTTACCGTTGATCATCATCGAGCAGGAGCCGCAGATCCCTTCGCGGCAATCGTGGTCGAAGGCTATGGGTTCATCGTTTTTGCCGATGAGTTCTTCGTTTACCTGATCGAGCATTTCCAGGAAGGAACTTTCAGGCGAGACATCGCGCGCCTTGTAAGTCACCATTTTGCCTGAATCTTGGCCGTTTTTTTGGCGCCAAACGTGTAATGTAAGCTCCATTATTTGTAACTCCTGGTGCTGAGTTTGACGTTTTCAAATACTAATTCTTCTTTGTGACGTAACGGTTTTTTCGTATGCCCGGTGTACTCCCAGACGGCGACATGAGCGAAATTCTCATCATCCCGTTTCGCTTCGCCTTCTTCCTGATATTCCACACGAAAGTGGCCACCACACGACTCTTCGCGCTCGAGGGCATCGAGGCACATGAGTTCGGCGTGTTCGATAAAGTCGGCAACCCGGCCCGCCTTTTCGAGTACTTGGTTAAGTTCTTCGCCCGTCCCAGTGACTTTGACGTTGGTCCAGAACTGATTGCGAATTTCTGGAATCTTTCTGAGGGCTTCGGTCAGACTTTCGCGGCTACGGGCCATTCCGCAGTTGTCCCACATCAGTTTGCCTAACTCTCTATGAATAGAATCCACGGTACGTGTACCGTTGATTGACAGAAGTCTCTTGGTAAGCTCGTTCACTTCATTTTCGACTTTTTTCACTTCGGCGTGCGAAGTGTCAACTTTATCGAACTTATTTTTCGCGAAATAGTCACTGATGGTGGATGGTAGAACAAAATAACCATCAGCGAGGCCTTGCATCAGTGCACTAGCCCCGAGGCGGTTTGCACCGTGATCAGAGAAGTTTGCTTCGCCCACAACAAAGAGACCTTCGATGTTACTCATAAGGTTGTAATCAACCCAAAGTCCACCCATCGTATAGTGAACGGCTGGGTAGATACGCATTGGACCCTTGTAAGGGTTTTCGTCTGTGATGCGTTGGTACATTTCAAAGAGGTTGCCGTAACGCTCACGGATCACATCTTCGCCTTCGCGCTGAATTGCATCACGGAAGTCGAGATATACGCCCAGACCACCCGGTCCAACGCCAAGACCCGCATCGCAAGCTTCTTTTGCAGCACGAGAAGCGATATCGCGTGGCGAAAGGTTACCGAAGCTTGGGTATTTGCGTTCCAGGAAATAATCGCGCTCTTCCTCTGGAATTTTATCCGCAGAACGCGTGTCACCTTTGGCTTTAGGCACCCAAACGCGGCCGTCGTTGCGAAGAGATTCCGACATCAAAGTCAGCTTTGATTGATGCTCCCCATGAACTGGTATACAGGTCGGGTGAATCTGGGTGTAACATGGGTTCGCGAATCCGGCACCGCGTTTATAGGCGCGATGCGTAGCGGTTACGTTACAGCCTTTAGCGTTGGTAGAAAGGTAAAATACGTTTCCGTAGCCGCCCGTAGCGAGTACTACAGCTTCTGCCATGTGAGTTGTAACATGTCCAGTGATGAGGTTACGCACGACGATGCCGCGTGCTTTGCCATCGATGATGACAAGATCGAGCATCTCCGTACGTGGATGCATCTCCACATGGCCAAGACCGATTTGCCGTTCGAGCGCTGAATACGCGCCGAGCAGAAGCTGCTGGCCTGTTTGTCCGCGTGCATAGAACGTACGGGAAACCTGGGCGCCACCGAACGAGCGATTGTCGAGCAAGCCGCCGTATTCACGGGCAAAGGGCACGCCTTGGGCAACGCACTGATCGATGATCGAACGGCTTTTGTCTGCGAGGCGATAAACGTTGGCTTCGCGCGATCGAAAGTCGCCGCCCTTGATGGTGTCGTAGAAGAGACGACGAACGCTGTCGCCATCGTTTTTATAGTTTTTCGCACCATTAATCCCGCCCTGAGCGGCGATGGAGTGGGCCCGGCGTGGGCTGTCTTGAAAACAGAAACACGAAACTTTGTAGCCCAATTCCCCAAGAGTAGCGGCTGCGGACGAGCCGCCGAGGCCAGAACCGACTACGATGACTTTAAACTTACGGCGGTTGGCAGGGCTTACGAGCTTGCTTTCAAAGAGATGTTTTTCCCATTTTTCAGCCAATGGACCTGCGGGAATTTTCGCATCCAATTTCATATCGAGGCTCCTCATTACAATTTTTTACACAAGGAAGACGAAGGCAGTTGTTTTGGGATCTATTTGATCAAGCCGAACAAGACAGCCAACGGCAACGACACCCCTGCAAGACAAACAATCCAGCCCAAGAGCGGCGAGAGCTTGCGAAACGCTAGGTTATACTTCCGATGATTGAGGCCAACTGATTGCCACATGCTCGAAAGGCCATGACTCAAGTGAAAGCCCAAGATCAGCACAGAAACAACGTAAATAGCGCTGTAAACCGGGCTTTGGAACGCGTGCACAACCATGGAATAAACATCTTCGCGGCCTTGTGGGTCTAGCTGTACAGGGTCCACTGCAACGAGATGAAACGTAAACTGGGCCAAGTGAAAGAGGATGAACAAAAGCACGATGGTTCCTGTGTAAGGCATCGTGCGGGAGGCAAAACTTGCCTGAAGAGTCGCTTCGTACTGATAGCGCTGAGGACGCGCCGCGCGGTTCTGAAAGGTCAGTCGATAGGCGATGAAGATATGCGCCAGAACCATGATGAGCAAGCCGCCGCGAGCAATCCACAGCGCGCCGTAAGGCAGGTTGTGGAGTTCCACAGCATACGCATTCATCGCATCCTGACCCCAGTAGAGTAACAAGTTTCCGGCAAAGTGCCCTATAACGAACAAAAACAGACCTGCCCCAGTTATGGCCATAATGTATTTAGAGCCAAGTGAGGACTTTTGCAGACGTACGATCCAACTCATAACTTACTCCAACAGGGAAAACTGCTGAGCGAGCTGCTGCGTACGAGAAATCTCCAGGACTGCATTCAAAAAAACGAGTCTTTGTCTGCAGTCTTTCGTTTAACACATGGCAGCAGCCGCTATCGAGGACACGGATAATGCAGGCAGTGACAAAAAGTCCGGTTTCCTCCGAGGGGAAAAATCCGGCTTTATATCCAGTCTGTCTTAACTCAACAGACGTCATTTTTCCAGACAAAGCTCCAAATATCAGCCATCTGCAGAGCTAGCTTTCAAACGGGCCTCACTGTTTTCCTGCGAAGGGCCCGACTTTCACTGTGACGCGGTTTTGACCCTCGAGTAGCCTTTTGGCAACCCTTTGAAGATCTGCAATCTCGATTTTGTTGAGTCGCGCGGTATAGAGAGAAAAGTCATTATATCCAAGCCCATAGAGCTCCATAAGCCCCATCGTCATGGCCTGGCTGTCGGCTCTTTGCATGTCGCCTTCGTGACTTCCGACAAGGTAGTTTCGAGCCCTATCAAGTTCGTCCTGGGTAACGCCTTTTTTACATAGGTCATCCCAGAGTTTTAGTATCCCCTCTTCCGCCTCTTCAAGCTTATGAGGGCTGCACGCCATGTAAGCGCCAAAAATGCCGCGATGGCAACCCGCCGACTGCATAGGTGCCACTGTGTAAGCAAGACTCTGCTCGTCGCGAAGCTTCAGGAACATCTGCCCCCCGCTTCCACCAAGGACGTTGCTAAGGAGATCCAAAGCGTAACGATCGGAGTCATGCCAGTTAAGCCCGAGAGTTCCCATAACAAGGTGAACTTGCTCACGGTCTTTCTCGATTTGAAACGTTCCGCTCGCTAGTTTCTGCGGCATTGCCACAACGAGGCCTTTGGCTTTTGGGACTGGGCGCTTCAGATCCTTGAATAAAACTTCGAGCTTTTTCATCAAATCTTCAAAGGGGATACGCCCCACGCCACTGATTATCCAATGGGATCCATCACGCCAGGTTTTAAAGGATTCGAGGAGACTTTCGGGCGTCCATGCGCGCACGATCTCCTCTTTGCCCCACACTGGGTACTGATAGGGGTGATCTTCGTACATCGCCTGCTGAAAACGTCTCATTGCGAGCGACGACGGCGAGTCCTGCTCCATATGAATATCGTCGAAGATTTCGAGTTTGGTGCTCTCGAGCTGATCGTTATAAAACACGGGTTTCATTAAACAATCAGCAAACACCGGTAAAAGGGCATCGGTTTGTTCGGTAAGACACTGCAGCTTAAGTCCGCAGCTATCACGGCCGGAAAAGCCCGCAAGAACCGCACCTCGACCTTCGACCGCATTCAGCATTTCATCATAATCCAGCTCTTCCGTTGCTGTCCCAAGGAGGTCGGCAATCATATGAAAGAGGCCCGTTTCGTTTTCTTTTTCAATGCGAAGACCACCCGAGGCGACAGCCATAAGGTTCAACAAATCGCTTCGATCCTGCTGACGATAAATGACTGTGATCTGCGGCGTCAGCTGCTCGTGATAGATGCCCTCTGGATCAGGCTTGCGGGCTCTTTGCGTAATCGTATGTTTTGGCTCAACAAAACCGTCTAAAAAGGCTTTTTTAACTTGGTCTGCTGTGACCGAAACTGTTTTCGGTAATACGCACGCAATCACCGCACGTTCAGAGATTAACCAGCGACTGAGAGACGCGTTGACGTCATAAGGCGTCAAGCGATTCATCTTGGCTTCCATGACATAATCAAAGAGCAGGCCATGCGGCGTCTGCAGCGCATTGCCGATCGAACGAGCCTGGCCCGATACGGTTTCTTCGCTGTAAATGCGGTCGGCCTTCGCGTTAGCGCGAGCCCGATCGAGTTCTTCCTGGTTCACGCCTTCGTGATATTTAAGGCGCGCGAGCTCTTCACCGAGGGCTTTAATGCATTCGAGATACGATTCGTCGCGTGGCATCGCGCTGAGTTCGATGACACCCCCGAACTTGGGCGCAAACATCGAGCAGCCGACAACGCTGGTCAGTTGTTTTTCGTCGCGAATTTTCCGGTTAAGACGAGCCGACTCTCCGCTGCCCAGAGCAAAGGCCGCCATATCAATAGCCAGCATGTCCTCGTCCATCAAAGAGGGCGCAGGAAATGAGATCTCGATACGAGCCTGCTCATAATCCCCCTCGACCACGTGGACGGTGAGTTCCTTGGGAAAGTTTACTTTCAGTTCGGCTTCTACAAAATTATTAGAACTAACGGCCGACCCGAAGTGCGTCTCGACATGTTGTATAAGGCTGGCGGCCTTCACGTTGCCCACCCCGATGAGCTTCATGTTGGTCGGCTGATACCATTTCTGGTGAAAACGCTGAACGTCTTCGCGGGTAAAAGCTTCAATATTTGCTTCAAAACCGATGATCGGCTGGGCCGCAGGTGTGCCGGCGTAAATCGTCTCGAAAATTTTGCGTCCAAGAGCATGACTTGGACTGTCGTCGCTGCGCTTCATTTCTTCGAGGATGACTTCTTTTTCGCGCGCCAGCTCTTCGGCATCAAAGGTGCTATGAAAGATGGCTTCAGCAAGGATTTCAACGGCTTCAGCCGCATGCATCGAGGGAAGCGTGAGATAAAAGACCGTGTGGTCGAAGCTCGTGTAAGCGTTCATTTCACCGCCTAAAAACTCGACCCGTCGCGAGAGCTCGCCGACCGCGAATTTTCGGGTGCCCTTAAACAGCATGTGCTCGAGACAATGGCTCATCCCTTCTTCGCCCGTTGTCTCGTGAATGGATCCCACGTGGATCCAGCACTGAAGCGCAAACATCTTGGAGAAGGAACTCTCTTGAATACAAACATCGAGGCCGTTATTTAAGTGCTTTCTCAGCATCAAGTCCTCTTACATTTTCATAGTGATAGAAAGAGTCACAGAATCCTGCAAATCTTTAACATTAGGATAGGTTCGACTCACCCCGTAGGCGAGTGAAAAATTCTTTTGGAAAATACCAAGGCCACCGCTGATGACTTCAGCGTGTTCCCCACCAACGTTTTTACCCGCCCCAAAAAAGATCCTGAGGACATCGAAAGTCTGAACTTGACCACCTATAAGGGCCATTCTCTCACGGGGCAGATTCGAGGGGGTGACGTTTGTATCAAGCGGCACCATATGGTTAAGATCCGCGGTGAGCAGCCTCTCTTCAAGATAAGGACTGCGTTCGCGGTCGCGATAGTCAGCGTAAACCCCCAGGGTTCCACCCTTGTCCTCGTAAGCAACCCCGGCCCGTACGGTCTGGGGAGCTACGTCTTTCACTTTTTTGTTGTTAAAGTTTTCGACGGAAGCACCAAAACTAAAGTTGTGCGAGAGCTGCGCGACAAGCCCGGCGCCAAGAGTAAAGGCTTTGATTGTCTGGGTTTGAGCCGAGCGTGGATCGTCAGCCTCCAGGTAATTTCCGGCGAAACCGACGGCTACAAAATCGGAAGGGATAGAAAAACCCAGGGCCCCGCGCCGGCGGACTGGACTATCGAGGTTGCGTGTCTCCCGTCCGGCCAAACCATCACCGAAGCCTGTGTATTCAAAAGCAGTTGTCCATTTAGAAGTCACCCCATCGATGGCCGAGACCCGGTAATACTCGCGACCCACCACAGGCCACGTATAAGTCCCGCCGACATCATAGGTTCGGTGCCTGTAAAGCATGGCAGGGTTGATATGGATGGCGCCTTGGTCAGAAACCAAGGCTGCACCTGAGCCGGCTTGATAAGCAGCTTGACCGCCAGGGGTAACGATTTCATCGGGGATCGTGCTGTGGTTTTTGTCCGACGCATAAAGAGGCAGAGCAAAGGTCATGGCAGCACACCAAGACCAAAGGGCGATGCAGTGACTGCGCATGACTTACCTTTCGCGACCACGCGCGGCCTTACTTGGCTTCAGGCTTAGCGATCGGTGTAGATGTGATGTGAGACTTTTGTATCTTCAGAAACGTGTTTGCACCCGCTTCCAGAGTAATAAACTGATCCGCAATCGACTTCACGCGGCCGATGATGCCGCCCGTTGTTACGACTTCATCCCCAACTTTGAGGCCGCCTATAAGACTAAGTTGGTCTTTGGCCTTTTTTTGCTGAGGACGAATAACAAACAAATACATAATCACGACTAAAGCCGCAGGCATAACGAGTATTTCAAATATGCTGGGCTGAGCGGCCTTACCTGCTGTTTGGGCGTAGGCGACGTCTGTAAAGAGCTGAATCATTGTGGATACCTCATCTATAACTTAGAGGCACCGACTGTACTTGAGCCATCAAGCAAATGCAACGGGGCACCCGATAGCTCATGGACCTGTCGTGATTCAACTTTAATGACGCGACTCAAAAGCATAATCATCCGGAGCCAGAGCAAGAGCGATAAGGGATTCAGGCCAAAAAAAAGGATAAACCCCAGACCTTCCACCGTTCGGGCAATATATTCAGGATGACGCAGAAATTTATAGGGCCCATTCGTAGCCCGCGGCATATCAGCGATATAGATGCAGCGTTGCGTCCACAGGCGACCCAGACTTCGCATAGACCAACTTCGTGAGAGAAAACCTAGGACTATGAGTGCGATTCCCGGTAGAGTTGCTCGGATTGGAACAAGGGCGCGAGGCAGTAAAAACGCTGTTATCAATGCCACGAATGGAAAGAGTAGGACGAGGCGATAGTAGGTCTTCATCAAGGTCGGGATAAGTTCCTCGCCCTCGACATGTGTTAGATAAACGTAATTGTAGTTATGAACACGCCGCTCACCCAAATAGACAAGCGCAGTTGCCAATAGCACCAATATGGCGGGAGCTTCTGCCCGGATTAAATCCGCAGTGAGGTCCAACAACGATAACTCCTAGTGTCCCATTGACTCTTTGAGCATCGTAACATAATCGAAAACGGAATTCTAAGATCCTTGGCACTTGGCTTTTTTGCCATGGACACTTCAACAGGACATACACCGATGGTTAACCTCTCGACTCTGAACGCCGAGCAGTACGATGCGGTCACCCAAGTGAGTGGTCCGGTGATGATTATCGCCGGCGCGGGAACAGGAAAAACCCGCGTCATCACATATCGCATGACGCATATGCTTGGCCTTGGGATCGAAGGCTCGAAAATCGTCGCGCTCACCTTCACCAACAAAGCGGCGAAAGAAATGAAGGAACGCCTTCATGAACTGGCTGGCAAAAGTTCCAAAGGTATTTTCATTGGGACCTTTCACAGTTACTGTCTGAGGATACTTCGTGAGTTTGCGGATGCTATTGGTCTCGACCCACAGTTTTCCCTCGCAGGGACGTCGGATCAAATAGACCTTATTCGAAAGGCACTTGAAGAACACGGGTGGCAAGGCCTGTATAGACCCGAAGATCTTTTGACACGCATTAGTTCGGCAAAAAATGCCTTGTTGCTACCGCACGAAATCAAGGGCGACTTCGCCGATCGTGATCCGGCAGTTCTTGCCGTCGTTTACGATCTGTATGAACGTCAGCTGAAACTCAATCGCGTCATTGATTTTGACGACTGCATTTTTAAAGCGGCCATTCTTTTAAAAAATAATCCGGACATCGTCTCGAAGCTTCAAGACCGCTGGACCCACTATCTGGTCGATGAGTTCCAAGACACCAATTCTGCTCAACTTTATGTGCTTGAAATGCTTGCAAACCGGCACGGAAATATCTGCGTTGTCGGCGATGATGATCAGTCGATCTACAGCTGGCGCGGGGCGCTGGTGGAAACGCTCGATCGTTTTGAAACGACGTTTAAAGGCACACGCCTGATCAAGCTGGAGCAAAATTACCGTTGTTCAAACGTCATTCTTAATGCAGCAAACAAGGTTATCCGTAACAATACAGGCCGCAAAAACAAGACGCTTTGGAGCGCCTCTAAAAACGAAGACCCTATCACCCTCGCCTCGCACGTGGATGATGTTGCCGAAGCCAAGTGGATCGCGTTGCGCATTTTTGGATTGTTGGGGCAAGGCCGAAAGCCCAAGGAATTTGGCATTCTTTATAGAGCTAACGCCCAGGCGCGAGCGCTTGAGCTGGCGCTGAGAGAGCTTCAGATTGCCTACAAAGTCTTTGGGGGTTCGAGCTTTTTCGAACGCAAGGAGGTGAAAGATTTCCTTTGTTATTTCCGCCTCTCGGTGAACCCCAACGATAGGCTTGCTTTCTGGCGAATCATCAACACGCCGTCACGCGGCATTGGCCTTAAAACCCTGGAAAAGATCGAAGAAAAAGCCAAGGAAACCGGTCTGAGTCCCTTTGAGGTTTTGCATCAGAGCCTAATCCCACTCGATAAAAAAGTGCAGGTCGCCGCTCAGCATTTTACCGACGTTTTAAGGAATATTCAAAGCGCACCCCTCAGTGATGGCGCGGAGCTTGAAGAACGAGGCCGGCGCATCATCAAGGAGTTTGGCCTCGACGATGAGATTAAGCTGAAAACAAGCCACGAGGGCTCGCGTCGGCGGAAACTTGATTCGCTGAAAAAACTGCCTACCTGGATCAGGCAGATCGCGGAATCACGCATCGAGGAGAAGGGCCAACTGCAGCTGCTTGATCTTTTGGATCAGTTAAGCCTCGATGCTGATGGTGCCAACGACAAGGATAAGGGGAACGACAATCACGTCTCCCTGATGACTATCCATGGATCCAAAGGCCTTGAATTCCCAGTCGTATTTGTCTGTGGACTTGAAGAGGATCAGCTTCCTCATAAAAACAGCCGCGACTCTGAGCTTGGCCTTTCCGAAGAACGCCGTTTGTTCTACGTGGCCCTTACCCGCGCTAAGGAAAAGCTACATCTCACCTACGCACGCGAGCGCTTCTCTCAGTTTAAAAAGTCAGAGCGTAAACCAAGTCGGTTTTTGGACGAGCTCCCTGCCGAGGGTATGCTATCGGAACTGGATGCAGCAAAACGTGAGCAGGTCCAGGCTGAGGATAAAAAGCAGATCAATATGCAGCGGCTTTCCATGCTGAAAAACTCGCTCAAAACAGGTTTTGACCGAAAGCCGGGAACTACGATCCCAGCGGCCGATCATAAAGCTTAGTCTATATCGATGATGCCTTGGTCTTTAACGAAGGCTTTGAGCTTTTGGATCACCTTGGCTTCCAGCTGCCGAGCGCGCTCCCGCGTGATGTTGTAACGATCGCCGATCTCCTGGAGTGTGAGAGGCGTCTCGCTCATAATGCGGTCTTCAAAGATCTCGCTATCCCGGCCTTTGAGTGTTTTGCGAAATTCGTCAATATGATCAGAAAAATGCTGACGAATTTCTTCAACGGCATAAGTATCTTCAGCGCTCGCCTGCGGCACGGAAAGTTGGGCTCCGCGGGTCTCGCCATCTTCGTCGCCGACAGGCGCATCGAGCGAAAAGTCGGGCGATCCAAGCCGCATCTGCATATCCACGACATCTTTTTCGCGAACATTGAGATTTTGCGCCAGAAGCTTCGTATCGATATGATCGTACTCAGCAAGCAGGCGATCCATCTCTTTTCTCAAATTGAAAAAGAGTTTACGCTGAGCGGCAGTCGTCCCGATTTTTACCTGGCTCTTATTGTCCATAATGAACTTTAGTATGTAGGCCCTTATCCACCAGGCCGCATAACTCGAAAGCTTAACGCCTTTGTAAGGGTTGAACTTTTTGACGGCCTGCATGAGGCCATAGTTGCCCTCTTGTATGAGATCTAAAAGATTGTTTTGAGCCTGCCTAAAATCATTGGCTATTTTGACAACCAAGCGGAGATTCGAGGTTACAAGGCGGTGAGCGGCTGCTATATCTCCCTCTTCAAAATGCTTTTGAGCATTGTCGAGTTCTTCTTCCGGGGAGAGCAGCGGGTATTTAGCGATTTCCTTGAGGTAGAGCTGCAGAGGCGTTAGCTTCGCGACGGAATGATCCGCACGAGCCGTTGGTAGATTCTTAGACATTTAGAGAACCCCCTGCATGAACCTGAGAAATAGGAAATCGAATATGCCAGGAATCGGGATCATAGCAAATCCCCACTCTAAGTTAAACAAACGTTCACCCCACACTCTAAGCCTTATGGCCGAAGTCGTTGGCCAAAACGGCATCTTCACCATTACCCGAGATCTCGACCATCTGGACGAGACGCTAAAGAGCTATAAAAAACAAGAAATTTCTGTTCTCGGCATCAATGGCGGTGATGGAACGATTTCGCAGATCATCACGCGCATGGTCCAGATCTACGGTTCAAAGCCCTACCCTTTGCTCGTAGTTTTGCGAGGAGGAACGATGAACCTCATCGCTGCGCAGCTTTCGGTGTCGGGCACCCCGCTCGAAAACATCAACAAACTCGTCGCTTTAGTTAAATCCAAAAAAACTTTGCCAACGCAGCGTTTGTCGACACTTAAGATCAACGATATCTATGGATTTCTTTACGCCGATCAATCGTCTACGGCAATCCTTGAAGAATTTTATCGCAAAAAGTCTGGACACCTGGGAGCTGCCTGGCTGGCAACCCGCCTCGCATGCAGCTTTCTCGTCAAAGGGACTTTGATCAAAAGTGTAGTGAAAGAGCATGGACTGAAAGCTACGTTTGAACCAGCCGGCACTCTCGATCGCAAAGTCCTCGGTTGTTTTGCGGGGACGATCACCAAGTTTCCCCTCGGTTTTCCCTTTTTGCCCTTGGCACGTCGCTATCCCAACCATTTCCAGGTGACAGCCGTAACCTGTCTGGCCGATTCGCTCCTCTGGAACTTGCCTTTGATACTACTCGTGCAAAAAGAGGGAAAATCGCTCGGCAAAGTGAGCTTCTGCGTTCATGAAGCGCGTTTGGACTACGAAGGCGAGGCCCACTTCACCGTCGACGGCGAAATTTATGCGGCTCCAAAAGGCGACATTCTTATCGAAGCAGGCCCGAGCTTACGATTTCTCTCCATCTAGATTTTCCTACTCGGCAAAATTTGCCATAATAGAGATTACCGAACCAGCAGAGTGTCCCGCCTCGCCAGGAGTGATCCTGGCCGTTGCAGGTCCCTCACCCTTTCGGGGCGACAGCAACAGTGCGAGCCACACGGATTATTTATGGATGTTTCAAGTAACGCAAAGAAACTGGTAATGCTGGCCGGAGACAACTCAGGTCTTGAAAACACAGTCGAAGATTCTCTTAATTCTCTTACCACAGGTCTTGCCATGCGCTCCAAAACGCTGCCTCCGCCTCCTGAGTGGGCTATAGCTCAAGCCCTTGGCCTTGATAAAGTTTCAACATCGTGGCTCGCCGGAGACGGCTCGGACCGCTGCTATTACCGTATCCAGGCGGGAGAACGAACCTTTGTCCTGATGCAACTCTCGGGTGACGACGCCGTTCAGCTGCAAAGGGATGGCTATGAATGGGTCAAAATTGGGCGCCTTTTGCATGATCATGGAATCTTTGCCCCCCAGACTGTGGCGACTCTTCCCGATTTTGCAGCGCTGATCATCGAAGACTACGGCGATCTCATGATGGAGACGCGTGCGCTTTCCGGCCTTGAGAATAACGATCGCGCAAATGTTATGGCTCTTTACCGCCAATCGTTTAATATCCTCGCTCGTTTTCTTCAAATTACCGAAAAGGGCCAATCGAACTGGACCGATCGTTCCTTTGATGCGGCGCGCCTTGATTGGGAGCTGCACTTTTTCCAGGAGCAATTTCTAAAGGGCGTTTTAGGCTGGACGCTTAGCCCTGCCGAGCAAAAATCTTTTGATCAGGGTAGCAAACGTCTTGCTGAACAGCTGGCCTCGAAGTCGAACTTTTTTGTTCACCGTGATTTCCATTCGCGAAACGTCATGGTGACAAACAATAAGCTTGCGGTCATAGACTTTCAGGATGCACGCCTAGGCCCTGCCACTTATGATCTTGTATCTATCTGTTTTGACTCTTATATTCCACTCAAGGCTGACGAGCGTCGCACCCTTGTTAACGAAGGCTGTGACTATCTGGTCGATCAGGTTGCCGGCTTATCGCTCGAACAGTTGCACGAAGAGTGGCGTCCCATGCTCCTGCAAAGACAATTGAAAGCACTCGGAAGTTTTGGATACCTGACGACCCAAAAAAATCGCGGTAATTATCTCAAATATGTTTCGGCCGCACTCGAGACTTTGGTCCCTGAGAACGTTGCCAACGGCAAATGGAACTTCCTTTCGACCGACATGATCGAAGGTATTCGCAATCGCTGGAAAACACCATGAAAGCGCTACTGCTTGCTGCCGGTTACGGGACGAGGCTGAAGCCTTTGACAGATCACGTTCCGAAGCCTCTCACTTTGTTTATGGGGAGCCCCATACTCGACATCGTTTATAGCCAGGTCGTGCGTGCGGGTATACAGAACATAGCGGTGAATACACACCACTTATCCGAACGCATTAGACTGCATATACAAAACAGCCCTTTGTATAAGCATCCTGTTCATATTTCCTACGAACCCGACATCCTTGGAACAGGTGGGTCGATCAACCCGCTTCGCTCTTGGCTTGGCGGCGAGGATCTATTGATATTTAATGGTGACATCGTCACCTCCCTTGATACCTTGTCCTTCATTGCCGCTTTTGAGAAAGCCAAGCCCCTCGCAGGTATGGTGCTGATTCCCCATAAAGCTGGAACAACGCCAGTTTACATCCTGGGCGACCAGGTGGTCAGCATCGGTGAGGCGGTGCCGGGAGCGCTGAAGAAAACCTTCGCCGGCATCCATATCATCAGTGATGCGTTCATCCGGGAGATGCCGACATCGGGCTTTTACAGTGTGATTGATACCTATCAAAAGCTCTTGAAAGCCAAAGGCTCTATTTTAGCTTTTGAACACAATTCCTATTGGGCGGACCTTGGGATACCGCGCGACTATTTGGAAGCGCACCAAAGCCTTTTGCACCATCCGGATCGCGCTCGCCTCTGCGAGTCTTTGTGTCTCGACACAGGGCCGTGGCGTTACGCTGAAACACAGCGCACGCTTTTTATAGGCTGCGAACCTATCGCAGGATTCAAGGATAGTTTCGTGTTTGGTCCTATAGCGTGTGAGCAGCCTGTACAGTTTGATGTCTGTATAGTGTATCCGCATAGTCAGTTGAGTAAGCATAGTCACGAAAAATATAAGATAGTCACAGGTTACGCGCTTTTGAATATGATGAGTTGATGAGTCTAGGCAGAGGAAATGAGTAGACAAAATGCGAGGATGTATAGGCGCAGAGAAAGAGGGGGGGGAGACAGCTTCGATGCTTGTTTTTAAAATCCTGGCCGCTATAAGTCTTTTGTCAAAAGTCATTGCGTTGATAGATTTTTAAAACATGCTTTCGGCGCTACACAAGATTACTGGATATGGGACACTGGTTCGTTACGGTTTATGGTTTGAAACTTTTGAGTTCGCTTGGATTCGTGTATTAGCGCTTCAGATCAAACGGGCAACTAGGTTGTGAGCATTAAGGTGACTGAATTGATCAACGACTTGATCGTTAGCAACTTCGATAGACTTGGTTGATTTAGCTTTGACTTCAGCTGATTTTTTGCTTTTCGAAACTTCTGACTTTACGACTTTATTGGCTTTGCTTTTGTTTTCTACTTTGATGCTTGCGACTTTGCTGGAAACTTCTTTGTTCAGATCGGCAAGTTTTGCTTGGTCGATGTAATAGACTTTAGTTCCTGGAATCAATTTATCAGGATTGTCGATTTTGTCGTTTTGACGCCAGATCATTTTCCAGAGCGAAGAGTTATGGAAAACTTTGTTAGCAATTGTTGCCAGTGTATCGCCTTGTGCGACTTCGACTTCTGAACGACCGACACCTTCATAAGCTGTCGCAAAGGTCGCTGTCTTCTCTGTGAGTTGGTAGTAAACCACATCGCCAGGATAGATTAACTTAGGATTTGCTATACCTGTAAAGTCTGCGATCTCGGCCCATTTGTTGGCTTCGCCGTAGATGCGTGTTGCAATTTTAGCGAGTGTGTCGCCTTTTTGCACAACGTAAGCCATTTTCGAGCCGAGTTCAGGAAGACCAGGAGCTGCTGGAGCACCAGTAGCAGGAGCCCCCTTTCCAACTGGAGCGGCAGCAGAAGCAGCGCCTTCAGGAGTAGCATTTTTAGCGAGGTTATCAAAACCTTGTTCAGCAGAACCTTGAGCAGCAGGAGCAGCTGGGTTAGCCGAGTTCATTTCTTCTATAATCTGTTGAAGGTTTTCGTCGCCACCACCCGCTGGGGCTCCACCCTCTGCAACGGCACCTTCCGCGCCAGCACCTGCGCCGCCGTCCGCTTGATTACCGAATTCGTTTTTACCGCCTGCAGCTGCATTGCCTTCGTTGTTGCCGAAGTTGTTGCCGCCATTGGCTCCGTCTTCATTGTTAGCACCGTTAGCGTTTTCTGCATTGTTCGCGCCGTCCGCGTCAGCAGCATTGCCGTCTTCCGATGTTACTTCATCGCCAGCGCCTTCATCAGAGCTTGCACATGAAACCGTCATTAGATGAGTGGCAGCGAAAAGATACGTGATACCAAAAAGCTTTACTAAACTTCTCTTCATGAGATGTCCCCCAGACAAACGTTCTCCAACGTCTTAAACATTAAAAACCTCCACAATGGACTTTTTCCACCTTCCTACCTCGGAAGAAAGATTAGTGTCCTTTAATCATTTAAATCCCTTTTTTTTAACGCCACAATCGGCAGGCATTTCCTTCTACAAATCCGATATCATTGGCCTCTTCACACCTTTTCAGAAAGAGATGAATACGCATGAGGCAAAGGCGAGCCGAGGGCCTACACGTGATGGGTAGGCACAAGTGCTCCGCATAACCACGATTCATAGGCGATTTGTGCAGGCGATTGAGACGAGCCATTGACCGCATCTCACGCAGCCAGATAAGCTAGAGCTATACACATATCTATATTTAAGATTGCCCATTGCTTGTCACTGCATTATGACAAGGCTCCCAAAGAAGGGAGACACTTCTATGACAGCAACGATTCCGTTTGAGCACATTACCGTCCTCCGTGAAGAGCTATTGGATAGCCTAGGCTTAACCCACGGGGATTATGCAGTCGACTGTACAGCGGGCGGCGGAGGCCATACACAGGGCCTATTAGAGCGCGTTGGCAAGGCAGGAAAGGTCATTGCCTTCGATCGAGACCCCTGGGCTCAGGATGTTTTGCAGAAACGCTTTCCAGCTGAGCTTGCCAACGGGCAACTCGAATTGATTGCGAAACCCTTCTCTGAGATCCACGCTGAACTCGTGAAGCGGGACTGGGTGGGGAAGGTTCAAGGCCTATGCGCAGATATTGGCGTGTCATCACCTCAATTAGACGCAGCTGAGCGTGGCTTTTCTTTCGCGAAAGACGGGCCGTTGGATATGCGGATGGACCAAACCCAAGGCATAACAGCTACCGATATCGTGAACGAATGGTCGGTGCCTGATCTCACGCGCCTCTTTCGGGATTATGGTGAAGATCCACAAGCTAGGCGAATAGCGCAAGCAATTGAACGGGAACGGGCTAAAAAACCCTTCGAACGAACCCTTGATCTTGCCGATCTCATCGCCCAGTCAGTTCACTATAAAGAGCGCAGCCGTAAACATCCGGCGACTCGCGTATTCCAAGCTTTGCGGATCGAGGTGAACGGCGAACTCCGGGAACTCGAAGCGCTTTTGAACGATGTTGGGTCGAGTCTCAAACCACTGGGGCGCTGCGCTATCATCAGCTTTCACTCTTTAGAAGACCGCCTGATCAAAAACGCCTTCCGTGCCCTCGCCGAAGGTCATATGAAACACATAGGTAAGAGCCTTCCCTTCACGGCGGCTCAGCTCGACGAACTTAAGAAATATACAATTATTAAGCCATTCCCTAAGATTCCCGGGGACATTGAACTCAATGCCAATCCGAGAAGTCGAAGTGCAAAGCTTAGAGTGATCGAAAAAAAGGGAGAATAATGCATGAAATCTTTTTTTAAGAAACTTTGGTATCAAGCCCCGCTCGCAATTCTTGCTACACTGTTTGTAGTCGCAAGCTTGAAAGCCTATGTACGTATTCAGACAACCTTGATCGGTTATCGAATTGGCCAATTCAAGCAGATGGAATCCGAACTGTTGGCCACCCAAAGTACCTTGAAAATGGAACTTGCAAAGATCTCTACCAAACAGAATCTCTTGCAGACGTCCAATGGAGGTAAAGGAGGCCAACCAAACAGTGAAGGCTGGGCGGTGCATTGAATATCCATTCCCTGAAGCAAGTCTGGCGCCAGTGGACCCGTCCCAACCAGGCCGTCGATTCATTTAGAATTCAGCGAAGTAAATTTCTTAGCATTTGTTTTTTCGCTGTGTTTGGGATCATGAGCATCAGGGCCGTTATCATACTCGTGCTCTCCCCGAGTGCCGATATCCTCGATAAATTGGCGAATGGGCAATACCAAACCAAAATCGAACTCGCGCCCTATCGGGGCAACATTTACGATCGTCGTGGCGAGCCCTTGGCGATCTCTATCCGAAAACCCTCGTTTTTCATCAATCCTCGCGTCTTTGACCCGACGCCTGAGGAGATCCGCAAGATCGCCAAGATTCTCAATCAAACGCCGCAAAAAATCAAAGAAATCGCTGCGAAAAAAGGCTATTTTGCTTGGCTTGCCCGCAAGGTCGAGAAGACACAGGCCGACCAAATCAACGAACTCAAAATCAAAGAAATCGCGGAAATCGCTGAGCCTTCGCGCTTTTATCCGAGCGGATTTGAAATGGCGCCCATTCTCGGCACTGTCGGTATCGACAATAACGGGATGAGCGGCCTTGAACTCGCCTATGAAAAAATCCTCAAAGGCGACAAACTCACGACCTACCGAAACCGCGATGCGCGCGGCAAGGCCATCTATCAGGACTCCATACTCGCTTCCCCTGAAAAGACAGGCCAAAACATCGTTTTGACGATCGATAGTGCGATCCAGGACATCGCTCAAACAGCACTCGAAAAAGGGCTGTTAGCAGCAGACGCCAAAAGCGGTTTTGCCGTCGTTTCAGATCCACACACCGGACGCATTCTTGCACTTGCTAACCACAGTCTAAAACGTCACGCCGGTTCCAACGAAGATGAAAGCCAAAGAAACTTTGCGCTGGCGGATACGTTCGAACCCGGATCAGTTGTAAAACCCCTTCTTATCGGTAAAGTCCTTGATGCCGGCCTTGTACGGATGGATGAGCAGTTCAATACCTATAGCGGCTTTTATCACGAAGGCAGCATCAAAATTCACGACGATCACCCGCTGCCTTCAATGACAACCGAAGAGGTCATCACCCACTCCAGCAATATTGGAACCTATCAAATCGTGCGACGCTTAGGGCCCGAGCGCCTCTATAATGCCTATCAGGACCTTGGATTCACCAAACCCGAACAGCTCATGGGCATTTCGGGCCAGAGCCGTGGACGCCTTTCCCATTGGGAAAAATGGGCGCCCTCGCGCTTTGCAAACCTGGCCTTTGGTCAAGGTATTGCCGTGACAGCCATGGAAATGGTGCAGGCTTATGGAGCGATTGCGAACGGCGGTACCTTGATGAAGCCTTATATTATTGATCATATTGAATCTCCTGAGGGCGGCATGGTCGAAGCCCACTCCTCAGAAGTTTTGCGGCGTGTTTACAGTCCCGAAGCAGCCTTCAAAATCCGCGGTGTTCTCCAGAAAACTGTCGAGGAGGGTACGGGCGGAAAAGCTAAAATTGCTGAATACACCACGGCCGGTAAAACAGGAACGTCGCAAAAATTCGACATTACCACGCATACCTACTCTCCTAAACTCCGCGTCGCAGGATTTATCGGTTTTGCTCCGGCAACTGATCCTCACCTTGTTATATACGTCGTTGTCGACGAACCTGACGCAGGCAAAGGCTACGGCGGAACCTGGTCTGCGCCTATCTTTAAAGAGATCGCAGAGGAAAGCCTTCGTTATCTTAACGTGGCTCCCGACAAAGTCGTGCCGGAAAAAGACAAAGAGAAAGTTGCCCCCGTACAAGAGCCGCTTGCTAAAGCTGCTCCACATCCAGTAAAAAAATCCGTTAACTAAGGGAAGGCGCTATCATCATGCTTGCTTCATTCATGAGCAGTCACGGCTGGGAACATAAACACGTATCCGTTCCAGAATCGCTTCCTAGCCTCGTTCAGACCGACAGCCGCAAAGTCTCGGTGGGTCAGTGGTTTGTGCCGATCGTTGGCGAGAATCACGACGGTCATACCTTTATTGAGGGCGCATGTGAAGCGGGCGCCGGCGGATTTTTTTACGCAAAAACTTATGAATCCAAACTTTCAGCTGCTTTGAAAGCGAAAGGCATCGCAGTCCCCGACACCTTCAAAGCCGTTCAGGATCTCGCTCAATGGTGGCGCGCGCAACACCCCAACTGCCAGGTGATCGGCATCACAGGATCGTCCGGTAAAACCAGCGTAAAAGAGCTCTGCTCTGAGATGCTCGGCGGCATTGCTCCGACGCTTAAAACAGTAGGTAGCCTTAACAATGAGTTAGGCGTTCCCCTTACACTTCTTCAGTTAAAACTCGAACACAAATTCGCCGTTATCGAAATGGGTGCTCGTCACGTCGGTGATATCGCATTTCTCACGAAAATTGTTCAACAGAATGTGGGCGTTCTCATCAATGTCGGTACCGCCCATATCGGCGAATTCGGGGGCCCCGAGAAGGTCTTGGAAGCTAAGATGGAGATCGCATCTGCGCCCCATGCTGTTTATTTTCGAGATGACGAACGCATTCATTCCGCTATGAAAAAAACTTCGGCCAAGGTCACAAGCTTTGGCCGATCCCCATCGGCTGATGTTCGAATCATAAGCGACACGTGTGATACTCAAGGCCAACTGCACCTTACTCTGACAGCAGCAGGGAAAGAGCGTAGTTTTGTTCTCCCCTACTTTCATGATGTTTATAGTCTCAATGTGGCAGCCGTCCTTGCGATTGGTTTACGCTTAGGTCTGAGCATCGAAGCCTGTCTCCCGGGCCTAAAGCGATACAACGGTATCAAGGGTCGATTCCAAATCCATCGCCTGCCGAAATTGACTCTCATCGACGACGCTTACAATGCTAATCCCCAAAGCATGCGGGCCGGTCTGGAAACCCTACGAAAAGCATTTCCCGATACACGTAAGATACTCATCCTTGGCGACATGCGCGAACTGGGTGAAGAAACCGAGCACGCTCATAGGGAAATGGGCGCCTATTGCGCTGATTCTGTTCGTCCTGAATTATTGATTACGGTTGGTGAAAGCAGTCTTTGGATGGAGGAAGCGGCTCGTAGTCACGGCCTCAAAACCAATCAACTCAAGCATTTCGCGACGGTCGAAGATCTTATGCCGATCCTTGCGGATATACAAAGCCACGGCGATCTTCTTTACGTTAAAGCTTCAAATAGTTTAAAATTATCAAAAATCATCGACAAGCTGCTGGCAACAGAAGGCAGGGCCCACCATTGATCTATAATCTCTTGCATTCCATCGCTGAAGACGCCGGCCCACTCAACGTGGTTCGCTACATCACGTTCCGCGCTATGGCGGCGATGCTTACGGCGCTTGGTATCGGTCTTTTTTCGGCTCCGTGGTTCATTCGCTGGTTGAAGACCTTTAAAGTTGGTCAGCAAGTGCGTAATGACGGCCCCCAGTCGCACTTTTCTAAGGCCGGCACCCCAACCATGGGCGGCGTTCTTATTCTCACGGCAGCGATCATACCCGCCCTCCTATGGATGGACTGGACCAACCCTCATCTTTGGCTCGTGACCGCACTCACTATTGGCTACGGTGCCCTTGGATTCATGGATGACTATCTGAAGGTATCAAAGAAAAATACCAAAGGTCTTTCCAGTAAAAAGAAAATGTTGGGACAAATCGTGATCGCTACGATTGTCTGCTGGATCCATTACGCGATTTACCAAAACTCCGAGCTACACGTTCCTTTTTTCAAAGAGTTAATCTTTGACCTCGGCTGGGGATACGTACCCTTCGCTGTCTTTGTCATCGTTGGTGCAAGCAACGCAGTTAATCTCACGGATGGTCTCGACGGTCTTGCTATAGGCCCCGTGATGACCACAGCGGGCACCTTTCTCATTCTTTCTTATGTCGGTGGGAATTCCAAATTAGCCGAATACCTTCAACTTCACTACCTCCGTGAAACCGGTGAGCTAGCCATATTCTGTGCGGCCATAGTCGGTGCAGGCATGGCGTTCCTTTGGTACAACACTTTTCCTGCGCAAGTTTTTATGGGCGATGTCGGTTCGCTTCCGCTCGGTGGCGCTTTAGGTGCAATCGCCGTATTCACAAAAAACGAAATCTTGCTGGTCCTAGTTGGCGCCGTCTTTGTAGTTGAGGCTCTTTCCGTAATCCTTCAGGTCGGTTCCTTCAAACTGCGCGGCAAACGAATTTTTCGTATGGCACCGATTCATCATCATTATGAGCTAAAAGGCTGGCCGGAACCCCGGGTCGTCATTCGCTTTTGGATCATTTCCGTAATCTTAGCTATCATCGGCCTAATGAGTCTCAAACTCCGCTGATCGCTATAAGGTTCACTTGTTATGAAACGTTATCTCATCGTTGGTGCTGGTCGATCTGCTCTCGGTGCCTGTAAGCTCCTGCTCCGTGAGAATAACGTCGTAACGATTTCTGATATCGAAGAAAAATTTCCTCTGGCCCTCGCCGAAATTCGCAGCTCGGGGGCTAAGGTTGTGATAGGGCCACAGGGCCCAGAACTCCTTGATAACATTGATTGCATTGTCGTAAGCCCCGGCCTTTCCCCAAAGATTCCTTTGCTGCTCGAAGCCAAAAAACGTGGCCTCCGGATCCTGAGTGAAATCGATATTGCCCTCGAACGATTTCACGGTCTCGTCCTTGGTGTGACCGGAACCAATGGGAAATCGACGACGACTCTTCTCCTTGCCCATTTTCTCAAAGCCTCTGGCCTTGCAGCCGAAGCCTCCGGCAACATAGGGATTGCGCCCAGCCTCATCCTTTCATCCGGTCAGATCCCCGACGTCCTTGTTCTTGAACTCTCCTCCTACCAGCTCGATTATTCGGCCCGACTTCCGAACCGCGTGAGTCTTTTCATGTCGTTCGCGCCCGATCATATGGAGCGCCACGGAACTCTCGAGGCTTACTTCCTCGCCAAATGGAAACTCCTCATGGCGACGGACGGCCTTATCGTGATGCCCCGCAAAATCATAGAATTTGCCAAACGTTTTCATGCTCCGGTCCCAGCCGCACAGATAGCGCAGATCGTGATGAATGAGGAAGAACCTTTGGAATTCGGGACAGGACACACCGTGCGCGTCCATACCCGCGACGGCATTATTCAATCCGATCTACTTGGTGGCGACAGGCAATTTCCGATGCCGCTCGAGATACACAATCAATTGAATGCCGCCGCCGCGCTGGTCGCCGCTCACTTTATTCGTCCCAATGCAAAGGTGTTAGAGAGCCTTTTCAGTTTTCAATGGCTCCCCTATCGCTTCCAAAAAATCGGGACACTCAAAGGCGAGTCGGTCTATAACGACAGCAAATCAACCAACGTTGAATCGACCGAAATTGCGCTTCGCAGTCTGGAAAAGCCCTGTATTTTGCTCCTGGGTGGCGCACCAAAGGGCGAGAGTTACGCCCCGCTCTTAGCGCTTTCCCCTAAAATTCATAAACTGGTGACCTTCGGCGCTGCAGGGCCACAAATCGATTCGGATCTCGCAGTTCTTAATCCTCTGAGTTTTAAAACGCTTAAAGATGCCCTCAAAGCTTTGCCCGACTTAATGTCTAGCCTCGAGCATCCGACCCCCCTAGTGTTCTCTCCAGCCAACGCGAGCTTTGATGAATTCAATAACTTTGAGGAACGCGGACTGTTTTTTTCTAGCGCAATAAACCCTCTTCTCGATCCCCAAAAAAGCTAAAGTGTTGTATCGTGTTCAAAAGCCATTTTTGCAACAGCGCTTGTTGACACTCAGAGGGAGAGCAGCGTGGGTCCGATCGCACGTGGACGCTTTTATCGCAACGCCCTTATTTTTACGATGCTCATGCTCCTTTGCATGGGCCTTCTTATGATCTACACCTCATCTTCCATTACCGCCGAGCTCAAGTTCAAAGACTCCCTTTACTTTGTTAAAAAGCAGGCGATGTTCGGTAGCCTTGGTCTCATCGCGATTATTGCGCTGCAATGGATTCCATTCTCTCTGATCGAAAAAGTCACGCTTCCATTCATAGCCTTGACGATGTTACTCCTCGGCATCACCCTGGTCCCAGGCCTTCAGCATAAAGCTAACGGCGCGGCACGGTGGATAAATTTGGGCTTTTTTACCTTTCAGCCAGCAGAAGTCGGCAAAATTGCCTGGATCCTTTTCCTTGCCAAAAGTCTCAGCCGCCCCGGAACACGCATCGATAAAGATCCCAAGGCCATCCTGCCTAACCTCTTGGTGCTGGGTGTGCTCGGTGTTCTCCTCATGCTGCAGCCCGACTTTGGTTCGACAGTCGTCTATACGGCCATCACGTTTGTCATGCTTTTCGTCGCTGGCCTTCCTATCCCTTATCTCGCCATTGCCGGAACCATAGGTCTCACCGGTGCCGGCGTTATGATTGCGATAGCCCCCTATCGTATGGCCCGTATCTTTGGCTTTCTCGATCCCTGGAAAAATATTGCAACCACTGGATTTCAAATTGCGCAAAGTCTCCTGGCTTTCCACAATGGCGGGATCTTGGGAGCTGGCCTTGGAGAGTCTCGTCAAAAGCTGGGATTTTTGCCGGAAGCCCACACCGATTTCATCCTGTCTGTAATCGGTGAAGAGGCTGGTCTTATTGGAATTTTTCTGGTCATTCTGTGTTTTGCCTATATCGCCTGGCTCGGTATGAAAATCACTGCGCTTCAGACCGAATCGTATAAAAAATATTTGGCGCTTGGACTAAGCGCTTTTATTTCCATACAGGCTATCGTAAATATGGGAGTCGCGATGGGACTGGCCCCCACGAAGGGCATGTCTTTACCGTTTGTGAGCTTCGGTTCAAGTTCTCTTCTGATCTTTATGCTGATGATTGGTTTACTCGCAAAACTAGCGGTCAGCACGGATTTAACGCATGGCAAAACAAGTCCCGCTTCACTCTAGTTCAAGCTCTTCAATCCTTTCGTCCAGGCGTTTGCATCTCATAGGCATTGGTGGGACCGGTATGCGTCCCCTGGCTGAGATTGCTCATCTGAAGGGTTTTCACGTATCAGGCTCTGATCAGAGCCGTTCGACGAACGTCGAGCGCCTCATCGCCGCGGGTATACCTGTCGCAGCCGAACATACGGCTGCAAATCTACCGCCAAAACCCTGCGAAATTATTATTTCCAGCGCAATAAAAGCCGACAACCCCGAGCTCAAAGCCGCCTGCGAGCAAGGGTATTCCATCGTTCACCGATCGGACCTCCTCAAGCTCCTTATGGTGGGGAAAAAAGCCATCTGTGTGAGCGGAACACATGGAAAGACTTCAACGACGGCCATGCTTGCATACATGCTGCATGCTCTCGAACTCGATCCTACGGCCGCCATTGGCGGAGAGCTGGTAGGTCTGGAAAAGTCGTCTTTTGTAGGCTCAGGGGATTATTTTGTAGCCGAGTGTGACGAATCCGATGGAAGCTTTTTGAAGTACGATCCCTTCATCAGTATCGTTACAAATATAGACCTGGATCACCTAGATCATTATGGCGATATAGAAGGCCTTAAAAAGGCTTTCCTCAGCTTTATTCAGAAGACCGACAAAGACGGTTGTGCCGTTGTAGGCTGGGATAACCCGATCGTGCGCGAACTCATGAGTTCTTTTTCGGGGAGCAAACTTGCGTTTGGAACCCGCATGGGGAGCGAGGTCCGCGGTACACGCTTCACGAGCCACGGCCGCACCGTAGCCTATGAAGCGGTCGTTGACAAAACCTTGGTTGCAAGCGAAGCAGCCCTGGTTGGCAAACACAACTTTCAAAACATCCTCTGCTGCCTGGCAGTGGCTAACGTTCTTGAGCTTGACCTGGCAGCGGCAGCCCTTGCCCTGAGCCATTATCCGGGCGTTGGTCGGCGCTTCTCGTTGATGGCTGAATACGCCGGAGTCAAGATCTACGATGATTATGCTCATAACCCCGGCAAAATTCGTTCGTGTATTGAGGGCGCGCGTAGCGCCTTCCCGAGCGAAAGAATACTCATCATCTTCCAACCTCACAGATACTCGCGTCTGGAAACTATGTATAATGAGTTCATGCAATCATTTGGAGCAGCTGACGAAGTATTTGTTTTGCCTGTGTATGCCGCAGGAGAGACGAGTACGAGAGACTTCTCACCGGCTCGCGTGGCAAAAGACATTCAAGATGCAAGTAAGGTCCGCGCGTCCAAGTATGAGACCGATGTCCTGAAAGCGCGTCTAAGCCATCAGCAGTCTCCAACTGTTCTCATTACGATAGGCGCCGGTGACGTGTGGCGCTTGAGTCAAGAGTGGAAGGAATTCTTGCATGGGCCAGAAACGCAAACGAAAGACCCTTCTATCGAGCCAAAAGCCTAAAAAACGCTGGTCTTTCTCTGCTGAGTCGTCCAAAAAATTTGTAGTTTATGGATTGGGCACTCTTGGAACCCTATTTCTCCTTTATAAATCATACGATTACCTCTCACAGACCTCAGCCTTTGCCTTTGAGGAGAGGCCACAGCTCCAGGCGCTCCGAGGTTTGTCGGATCAGGAAAAGGAAGCGATCCTTACTCGCTATCGACAGATGGGCCATCTCGCTCCTAAAGATCTTGCGGAATTCTCCAAGGGCCTTTACCGCTCGATGGGACTGCGTTCGATCCAGCTCATTCAGACCGCTCCGGATCGGATTACAATCGCCACCGAAACATTCACCCCCAAACTCATCGCCGAGCTCGATAAAATGCGTTTCGTGACCGAAGACGGTATCGTTTTCGGAGGTCCAACCAGCACGGAAGCCACTGGCCTGCCTGTGCTTCGTGGACTCTACCGGAGCGCGCCTTTCACCAAGAGCGAAAATGATACATTGGTATTAAGCGCAGCCAATCAACGCATAGTTGATGAAGCACTACTCGCAATTAAAGAAGGGTCGCGCTATCATTACCAATATCGAACCATTACCTATGACGAATTCCGCGGCTTAAGTGCAGAAATGCTCGAGTCCAATTATCGCGTCACGCTTGGCTTTCAGCCCTACCGCGATAAGTACGAACGACTGGAAAAAATCCTCGAGGGGCTCAAAGACAGTGGTCAAACCTCGGCGAGTATAGAGCTGGACTACAAAGACAAAGCATTCGTCAGATAAACCGTACTCAAAAGATTTAAGGACGAGTCGTGCATCCAAAAAACCTTTTTGCCCTCGACTTAGGGACAACAAAGTTTTGTCTAGCCGCCCTCATGTGGCACGGCGAGAAATCGCGTCTAGAACTCATAGATATTCCAGCTGACGGTATGCACCGCGGTATGGTCGCTGATATTTCGCGTGCAGAACGTTGTCTCGGTGAGTTGATAGAAAAAGCCGAAAAGCAGTTGAACACGACGATCGACAAAGTCGTTGTCGGCGTTGCTGGGTCTCACCTACGCGGCTATATGGCGACGCAGTCTCTGCAGCTGAATCGGCAGAACTGCCAGCATCGTCACATCCAGCGGATGATCGATGACGTTGAAGCCAAAGAAGAGAATCCATTTCGTGAAATTCTCCACTGCGTGCCGGTCGGCTATAAAATCGACCATCGCGAAGAAATCGACAATCCCCTGGGCTTCACGGGCTCGCAGCTGACCGGACGGTTTTTTGTCATTGACTCCGACAAAGATTATCTCAAAGACCTTATCCGAATTTGCAATAGCAACGGTCTCGAAGTTTCCCGTCTCTACTCGGAGCCATTTGCCTCAGCGTCTGTTTCCGTCGACGACGAAGCGAAACAGCTTGGTATCGCCGTCGCCGATATCGGGGGGGGCACGACTGATGGCATCATATTTCAAAGCGGCAAACCCGTGAATGCTTTCACGATCAACATCGCCGGATCGATGATGACGAAAGACATCGCTGTGGGTCTCAATCTAAGTTTTGCAGAAGCCGAGAAGGTAAAACATCACTTCGGGTTAGCTTACTTACGGCATCAAAATGATCCGTCCGTTGCGCTCGATCCAATGGCCAAACGGGTGTTTGTAATTCTAGGCTCTCGCATTCATGAGCTCGGCGCTCACCTTGCAAACGAACTCAAGGACTTCCGTGGGCTTCTGGGTGCTGGCATCCTTTTAACCGGTGGTGGATCACAGGTTCAGGGCATCGACACGTTTATGGCTGATCGCTTCAAAGTGAAAGTCACCACACGGGTCCCGCAACTGACTGCTATCACTCACTCCAGCGACCAAGTTAATACTCGCCATGCGACAGCTCTAGGCCTTCTGAACCTTGAACTTGGACGATACTATACGGAGCGCCAGCATCAGGGTTCCTGGTCACGTCGTTACATCGATCATTTTGTGAATTGGATTCGAGAACTTTCCTAAGTTTCACGTCAAAAATTTGACAGCTGCCGCTCTTCATTCTTATACTTAACGTAGTCCTATCGTCATTTTCAGCAACTCATCCTGCGGCTCGCGCGCAAACCTCGATAAAGCTTGTCGAACACTCGTCAAGCTTTCAGCGGCTCATTGCGCTTTGAGACACCCGGATCGCCCGTTGCGAAGGAGCAGAACTATGTCCGACTCAGAAAACCTCGTACCTCCAGGCGCGAAAATTAAAGTCATCGGCATCGGCGGTGGCGGTGGCAACGCAGTCAACACAATGATTCGAACAGGTATCGAAGGTGTTGAATTCATTACAGCAAACACCGATGTCCAGTCCCTTCGCTTTTCTCTTGCCGACAACAAAATTCAGATCGGCAAAGAACTTACTCGCGGTTTGGGCGCTGGTGCTGATCCCGATATCGGTCGTGATGCGATGCTTGAAGATCGTCATGCCATCAGCGAATCCCTCCTCGGCGCGAACATGGTCTTTATCACGGCCGGTATGGGTGGTGGGACTGGAACAGGCGGGGCTGCGATCGCCGCGCAGATCGCTCGTGAACAAGGCGCCCTCACCGTCGCTGTTGTCACAAAGCCGTTTAGCTTTGAAGGCAAACGCCGTTTGAAGTACGCGGAAGAAGGCATCCGTCGCCTTGAGGAATGTGTTGATACGCTCATCACGATTCCAAACCAACGACTTCTTGAAGTCTCGAGCCCCGAACTCAGCATGATCGATGCCTTCCGTATGGCTGACAACGTGCTTGTGAACGCGGTTAAAGGCATCTCTGATATCATCAACGTGCGCGGCGACATCAACGTCGACTTCGCTGACGTGAAGACCGTCATGTCCTGCATGGGCCAAGCCCTTATGGGGATTGGCTTCGGCGAAGGCCCTACCCGCGCGAAAGATGCCGCTCAACGGGCGATTTCGTCGCCTCTCCTTGAGGATGTCAGCATCGAAGGCGCAACGGGCATCCTGATCAACATCACGGCGAGCCATACGCTCGGTATTCGTGAAGTTCATGAAGCTTGCTCACTCATTCAGGAAGCGGCCCACGAAGATGCAAACATCATCTTTGGTACCGTTATCGATGAGAGCGTCGGCGATCAGATCCGCGTAACTGTTATTGCAACCGGCTTTCCAAGCCTTGAGCGCGATCAGCGCCGCGACTCCAATCTCGGGTACAAAAATAAACGCCCTATCGTCACGGCAAAACCGCCTTATCCTCCGATGCAAATGCGCCCTCAGGCCACTTCGGAACGTAGCTTTCGCACGGAAGTAGCGCACGCTCCCATGCCTTATCGCGAAGATCGCACAGGGTTCGAAGAAAGCCTGGCGAAGCTCACCATGAATGGTATAGGCAACCAAGAGCGTCATGCTCCGGCTGCTTATTCCCAAGCTCAGCAGGCGCCCGAGCCCGCTCGTAATGCGACTCCTGATTTCACGCGTGAGCGCATCGGTGCCACGGTGTCTGCTCCTTTACATGATGACGAAGACCTTGCAGCTATCGCGCCCCAGCACGCCGGTGATGAGGGCCACTATGGTCACCAAAATTCCGACGAGATGGATCGCAAAATCGACGAAGCACTGAAGATCGCGGAACAATTGAGCAAATCACCTGCACAAGGTGAAGACGACGATCTCGATATCCCTTCCTTTCTCCGTAAGTCGAACAAAGATTTATCTTTGTCCTGATCTGATAAGTTTTCGTAAACGTTTGATCGACTCTTGAGTGTGAAATTGAAGAGGCCTTCCTTTGCTGGAAAGCCTCTTTTTTTCCTGATAAAGGTAGGGCCGGTTAATTCAAAAGAGGGCTTTTGGGTTTGCCCATCGCCTCGTCAAACCGATGCGCAAAATGCGGCATTTTTTCGAGAATGGGATTGTTGGGTTCCATGGCGTCGTCTTTTTTCGTGGCGACTGTCAGTAGGTCCCTGAGCGATGGGCCTTCAAAGCGTTTGCGGCCATGGAGTTTTTCAAAGAGCGGTGTTAAGGCATCACCAATAAACCCTTTGAGCGCGATGTGATTGCCTTTGCCGATACCGGTTGACACCGATTTGAAGATCTCATCGAGAGCGAGCGATTCCTCGCCGGAAATTTCAAGCAGCTGAGCCGGACTTGTCAGAGGAATATCGATAAGCTTCACGAGCACCTCGACCAGGTCCTGGACGTGAAGAGGCGCGATTTTCTGCTCAAAACGCGGCACAGGATAGACCCAAGGCAGAGTCATAAGACTCTCAATTGACTGCACAAATTTATCCTTGGCGCTGAGATCACTGTAGACGAGAGAAGAGCGCAGGATAATTTTTTCAGGAATACTGGAATTCAGCACAACTGTCTCAGCTAAGTATTTTTCCTGCAAATAATAAGACGTCGCATATCGAGACGCCCCGAGCGACGATACGAAGATAAGACGCTTGGTTTCTTGCGCCTCCATCGAGGCAATAAGGTTTCTCAGCATCACAACGTTGGCGGAATCGTTGTTTGGCGTCGCTGCATTTTTGTTGCCACGTAGGGTGTTTGACCACGCAAGGTATATAACCTCGTCCGCTTGTTTCACATAAGTATCGAGTTGCTCGGGCCGTAAGAGATCGGCAAAAACGGGCGTAATATGATTAAGTGGTTCGGGTAGATGCGCATGATAAAGGCTATAGGCCGGGCGCCCCAGCTGCGAAATTTTTCGCATGAGAGCCTTGCCGATAAACCCGGCGGAACCCACGATAAGGATCTGTTTAGGTTTCGTACGATTGCTTTTCAAGGCTCACCTCACGCTTTCTTTTGACGTGTCTAGACTTGCGCTAAGTGTAGCATAAACCTTTTGAGTTTGCCCCGCGACCTCAGCCCAGGTCGGAAGCCTTTGCCACTGCTTCGCGCAGCGTGAGGGCCACTGGGTAAGACTATTCCCTACCCCCTCGATGGCCGAAGCCCACGGAGCGGCACCCTCACTGGCCGCAAGGCGAATGCCGGCGCTCCCGACCACTTCGTCGATCCCGCTACCCCCAGTATAAACAGAAGGAATGCCAAGACTTAGAGCGCTCGCGGCAGGAAGGCAGTAGCCCTCCCAAAGACTCGGATGCACAAAGATATCGGTGTTTTTCCACAGCTGCTCCAGTGCTGCATCAGCAATGGCCGTATGCAAATGGAGCCTGGGAATGTTCTGAAGCAAATCAAGGCCTGAACCCTGGGTAAGGACGTGCCATTCGTAGTTCTCTGGAAGCTTTTTCAAAATCTCAGGAATCAAGTGGAGTCTTTTATACGTCTCGTCTCGACTGAGCGTGAAAAGATTGATCGTATCCTTTTCGCCAGCTTTTACCGCGGATGACGCAAGCGGCGGTTTGCCGTTCAGAATCACGGATATCTTGCCTTTCGCCCCTGGGAAAAGATCAAGCACACTGTCGGCCGTCCACTGCGACACACAAATGATGTGATCTGCTTTTAAAATTGCACGCGGGAGTTGGAGAACCATATAGGTACGCAAGGCTTTGGACACCGCATCGGGCGCCATGAAGGGAATCAGGTCGTGGATCGTCAAAACCCTTTGAAAGGCGGGGGAAAGTGCGGGAATATTGTAATTACTCAAACCATGGAAAACATGGGGACCGTCGTCGCCTTTGACAAAACGTTTCGCCATGCGGCCTGCGGCAAACAGCGCGAGAGGTTTAATGCGGCCCATGGAAAAAGGCTTGAGCGGCACCGTCCAGGGCTGAAATGTAAAATCGAGCTGTGGAACGCTTGGAAGGATATGAGGAGGCGTGCCTAAGGCCGTGAGGTTTTGCGCGAGCTCAAGGGCATGCCGGCCTATTCCTGAATGGGTTGATTGCAGTCCGTATCCATCCCACAGTAGCATTCCCTAACCCCCAAACGAAAAAAAGAGGAAGTTAACCTTCCTCTTTTCATCTTAAACGTATCAGGGGCTATCGCCTAATCCAAAGACCTTAGCCTTTGACCTGGCTTATGCCTTTAGCAACAGAAACACGGGCTTCCGCCGCGCGAAGGTCACGGTTTGCCTGTTCAACATCCGTCTCGGGGCTTAGAGTCGTGAGCTTGGCCTGAGCCGCGCGCAGCGTTTCTTCAGCCTTGGCAAGATTGATGTCTTTAGCGTTTTCCACGACATCAGCAAGAACACTCACTCGGTTATGGTCGACTTCTACATAGCCGCCCGTAATGAAGAAATGTTCGGAAGCCGCGCCTTGAGCTTCAATAACAACCTCGCCCGCTTCCAATTCCGCGATCATCGCAGCATGGTCGGGAAGGACGGTCATGTAGCCAAGGACTCCAGGCAAAACCACGGCTTTCGCTTTGATAGACGGCAACGCGCGATTGGGCGATAGGATTTTCAGCTCAAAACTGTTGGTCATAAAAAATCCTGCTGATTAAATCTTCTTGGCTTTTTCGATCACTTCTTCAATCGCGCCGGCGTAAAGGAAGGCCTGTTCTGGAATATGATCGTAATCACCTTCGCAGATGCCTTTAAAGCCTTTGATCGTGTCTTCGCGTTTCACGTATTTACCGGGCGAACCAGTAAACTGCTCAGCAACGAAGAACGGCTGACTCATGAAACGCTGCACTTTACGGGCACGCGCAACAGCGAGTTTATCTTCTTCCGACAATTCATCCATGCCGAGAATGGCGATAATGTCGAGGAGTTCTTTGTAGCGTTGAAGAATCGACTGCACTTTACGGGCAACGTTATAGTGCTCTTCGCCAACAACTTGAGGATCGAGCATTCTTGAGTTGGATCCCAGTGGATCAACCGCAGGATAAATGCCGAGCTCAGCGATTTGACGAGACAATACGGTCGATGCGTCCAAGTGGGCAAAGGTCGTAGCAGGCGCTGGATCGGTATAGTCATCCGCAGGTACGTAGATCGCTTGAACGGAAGTAATCGAACCATTTTTCGTGGTTGTAATACGTTCTTGAAGCTCGCCCATCTCTGTCGCGAGAGTTGGCTGATACCCTACCGCAGAAGGGATACGGCCGAGGAGCGCTGATACTTCCGAACCGGCTTGGGTAAAGCGGAAGATGTTGTCGATGAAGAGCAAAACGTCTTGGTTTTGTTCGTCACGGAAATATTCTGCGATCGAAAGAGCACTCAAAGCAACGCGAGCACGCGCTCCGGGTGGCTCATTCATCTGACCGAATACGAGGGCAACTTTATCCAAAACGCCCGAATCTTTCATCTCGTGATAAAGGTCGTTACCTTCACGTGTACGTTCGCCGACGCCGCCGAACACCGAGAATCCACCGTGCTGCTTCGCGATGTTGTTGATCAACTCGAGAATAATGACTGTCTTGCCTACGCCCGCACCACCGAAGAGGCCGATTTTACCGCCTTTTGCGTAAGGCGCGATCAAGTCAACAACCTTGATACCTGTTTCGAGGATCTCGGTTTGACCAGCTAGATCTGTAAATTTTGGAGCGTCGCGGTGAATCGCATAACGCTTCTCAGTTTTAACAGGACCAGCTTCGTCGATCGGATCGCCGATGACGTTGATAATGCGGCCTAAAGCTGCTTTACCGACTGGAACTGTGATTTGCTCGCCTGTATCGCGAACCGACATCCCGCGTGCGAGACCTTCGGTTGCGTCCATTGCGATCGTACGAACCACGTTCTGGCCCAAATGTTGAGCGACTTCTAGAACGAGGTTTTCTTTTTCGCCGTTGATCAAAGGATTGGTCAGGCGGAGTGCGTTATAAATCGTAGGAAGAACGCCTGAGCTGAACTCGACGTCTACGACTGGTCCCATGACCTGTACGATAGTTCCCGTTGTCATATTCAATACCTCTCGTGTTTCTCAGAGTTAGTTCAATGCTTCCGCGCCGCTGATGATCTCGATGAGCTCTTTCGTAATCGCAGCCTGACGTGCACGGTTATATTGCAACGTCAATTTCTTGATAACTTCTCGTGCGTTATTCGTAGCTGAATCCATCGCTGTCATACGCGCACCGTGCTCAGAAGCAAGGGTGCTGAGAAGGGCAGCAAAGAGATTGGTCGCGATTTTACGTTCGAGGAGTTTGTCGAGTAGCGCATTAAGTCCCGGTTCCACGATCACATCAGAGCCATTACCTTCAGCCATCGATTGATTCAAAGGCACCGGTAGGAGCTGATCGATCTGAGGCGTCTGATCGAGAGCTGACTTAAAGTATGTGTAAGCTACGTATACACGGTCGTATTCACCGCTGACAAACGCATCAACTACGTCTTTGGTCAGGAGGCGAGCTGTGTCGACGTTGGCTTTTTCAACAACCTTCTCGGCTTGCGCTTTGAATTGAAGGTTGTTCTTTTTACCAAAAAGCGTAGCGCGACGGCCGGCCGCATAGAGGTCGACCCGAGTAGCGCCTTTAGCCGTTTTTTCACGGATGAAAGCTGCGACCGCTTTCGCCATGTTTGAGTTGAGGCCCCCACACAAACCCCGGTCTGGGGCGAGCATGAGCACTAAAATCTTCTTCTCTTCCGACTCGCGGAGGAGAGGTGACTTTAGCTCTGCTTTTCCAGCTAAAAGCTTCGATACGATTTTATCGAGAGCTTTAGCATATGGACGCGCTGCTTCCGCAGCGTGGCTGGCTCTGGCAAACTTAGCTGCGGACACGAGTTTCATCGCATTGGTAATTTTTTGCGTGCTTTTTACGCTACCAATTCGAGTCTTAATGTCCTTCAGACTAGCCATGTGCCTTGAACCCCTTGTCGTAAGAAGAAATAGCTTCTTTCAACTCAGCCTCAACATCATTGAGCTTCGCGCGTTTCTCGATTTTGTCGAGCATGCCTGCGTGATGAGCTTTCAGATGTTGAATGAAACCTTGTTCCCAAGACTTCAGTTTGCTGAGTTCATAAGTATCGAGGTGACCCTTGATACCAGCATAAATAACAGCAACTTGGAGACCGACAGACATCGGGCTGTACTGACCTTGTTTAAGGAGTTCAGTAAGGCGCGCGCCGCGGGCTAGAATTTTTTGAGTACCGGCATCGAGATCTGAACCGAACTGAGCAAACGCTGCGAGTTCGCGGTACTGAGCGAGATCAAGGCGGAGGGAACCAGCCACTGATTTCATCGCAGGAACCTGAGCAGAACCACCGACCCGTGAAACCGAGAGACCCGCGTTGACCGCAGGGCGGACACCAGCGTGGAAAAGGTCGGCCTCGAGGAAGATCTGACCATCGGTAATCGAAATTACGTTGGTAGGAATGTAAGCAGAGATATCACCCGCTTGTGTTTCGATAACTGGGAAAGCAGTGATCGAACCCGCACCGAGTTCATCGTTCAATTTACAGGCGCGCTCAAGGAGGCGGCTGTGAACGTAGAAAACGTCGCCTGGATAAGCTTCGCGACCTGGAGGACGGCGAAGAAGAAGCGAAAGTTCGCGGTAAGCAACAGCTTGTTTCGACAAGTCATCATAGAAGATAACGGCGTGACGGCCGCTATCGCGGAAGAACTCAGCCATACGGCAGCCTGAGTAAGGCGCGAGGTATTGCAGAGGAGCTGGATCGTTTGCAGAGGCAGCAACGACGATCGTGTAGTCCATGGCGCCGTTACGTTTCAGACGATCAACAACCTGAGCGATTGTCGAAGCTTTCTGGCCGATAGCTACATAAACACAGATTACGTCTTGGCCTTTTTGGTTCAAGATCGTATCGACACAGATCGCTGTTTTACCTGTTTGGCGGTCGCCAATGATAAGTTCGCGCTGTCCACGACCGATCGGAACCATCGCATCGATCGATTTTTGACCAGTTTGCAAAGGCTCATGAACCGATTTACGAGCGATAATTCCGGGAGCTTTCACTTCCAAAACACCGCGTGATGCGTTGACGATAGGGCCCTGGCCGTCGATCGGCTCACCCAATGCGTTCACAACACGGCCGACAAGGCCTTCACCAACTGGAACCGAGTTGATTTCATTGGTACGTTTAACGATTTCGCCTTCTTTGATGCCTTCTGTAGTACCAAGAACAGCGATACCGACGTTGTCTTCTTCAAGGTTCAAAACTACGCCGCGTACTCCGTTAGGAAACACAACGAGCTCACCAGACTGCACTTTGTCGAGACCGTAAACGCGTGCGATACCGTCACCGACTGAGAGTACGGTTCCGGTTTCTTCAAGTTCAACCTTACGATCGAAGTTCTTGATGCGTTCGCTTATGATTTTACTGACTTCTTCTACACGGATCTTTTCCATGATGGTCACGAACTCCTTAGCTGACGGCAAACTTTGTCATATTGTCGAGTTTAGTTCTGAGGCTCATATCAATCAGATTGTTGTCGATCTTGATGACAAAACCGCCAAGAATCGATTTATCGATCTGCGTGGTAAGCAAAACTTTTTTGTTCAGCATACCCTCAAGCTTCGCTTTGATTTGATCGAGTTCGCCGGCATCGAGTTGAACCGCTGTGATAGCAGTTGCTTCAACCTGGCCTTGGGACTCGAGAAATTGCTTATGAAAAGCTTGTTTGATTTCTGGAATAATTGCAGTTCTGCGCGCGTCGACAAGGACTCGGAAGAACTGTTTTAGGATCTCGGGAGCACCGATTTGATCCGCAACGTTTTTGAAAACGGCGGACATCAATTCCGTGTTCACGATCGGACTGGCGATCACTTTCTTGATCTCTTTATCAGCAAAAAGATCAAGAATACTCGTTAGTTGGCTGTCAATTTTTGCTTGAACAGCGGCATCGCCCTTGGTCAATTCCATGAGCGCTGATGCATAGCGACTAGCAATTTTTTCAGAACTCATAGTTTAAGCTCCTTGATGTTCGGCAGCGTGTTCAGGCTTTGCTGAACGATCTTGTGCTGACGCGAATCGTCGAGAGTGCGAGCGAGTTCTTCAGCGGTTTTTTGCTTAACCTGCTGAAGGATGTCAGCGCGAACAGCTTCTTTAGCCGCTGTGATTTCCGCTACCGCGATGCGTTTCGCTTCGTGTTTCAAGTGTTCCGCGAGCTGCTGCGCACTGGTCAGGATCGCTTGCGCTTCCAGATCAGCCGATTCCTTAACTTCAGCGCGGATTCTGTTCATTTCGCTATCGAGAGCTTTGAATCGGGCTTCGATTTCGCGGTGTTTACGTTCCGCTTCCTCTTTCGCATGATTCGCTCGCTCCAACATCACAAGGTAGGAATCCCGTTTGCCCCGAAGAGCGTTTTGGATCGGTTTCTTGAGAATATAGACAGCCAGAACGAGAAATATCGCCAAATTGACATAAGGAAAGATAAAGCTATTTAGTAGATCGAAATTTTCCAACAGTCACCTCGACACTTTATTTTCTTAGGGCTCAGGCCGGTACGACCTTCTGAACAAATTCACGGGTTAGTTGTTCAACGAGGGCTGGAATACGAGCACGCTCGCCGGCCAGTTCTCGACTCAACTCTTGACGCATGTCTTCGATTGTTCGTGTGGCTTCGACAGACGCCGCATGAACCAAAGAGTCACGTTTCACTTTGGCATCCTGAACAGCTTCGTCGCGTAAAGCGCGGCTTTCATCGTTAACCAAGCTGAGCTGGCTCTGAATTTTCTGAGCCGCTTTGATGTTTTCGATCTCAAGGTGTTCTGCCTGATTTTGGTTACCTTCTGTGAACTGTTTGCGCTTGGCGCTGACAGCAAGATAAGGGTCGAGAAGAAGTTTCTTCACCACTACAAAATTGACAAGAAAAACACCCGCCTCAATGGCCATAACTGGGAGGTTAGGAGTCAGATTGAGTGAGGACATCTTTAGATAAACCTCTCTTCACAGATGGTGATAATTTCGAAGCAAAGGACCACATAAGTAACTTATTGTGGTCCCTTTCTCAAGGAATTGTTTGCTGAAATGGTGAATTTGCAGCCCTTTCATAGGGACTGCTTTGGATGAGCTAGCGGGAGCTTAAAATACGCCCCCGCCAATCAGTTGAAGCAAGCGCTCTAGTTCGGCTGGGGAGAAAAAGGAAATCTCAATTTTGCCACGGCTACCGCTTCCCTGAAGGCGAACCTTAGTTCGCAAATGAGAGCGTAGCGTATCCGCCAAATAGTCCAAATCGGCATGTCCGGATTTCACCTCAGCGGCCTCGCCACCTTCGGCGCCTTGACGCTTCATCCGTTTCACAAGCTGCTCGGTCTGCCGAACACTCAGTTTTTTGGCGAGGACGATATCGCGCGCTTGAAGAATGAGGCCTCGTTCTTCAAGGGCTAGGATCGCCCGACCATGGCCCATGCTGAGTTTTTCGTTCATCAAGTCGTCTTGAACTTCTTGCGGCAGAGAAAGAATCCGCAAAAGGTTAGAGATTGTCGCACGGTCCTTACCGACCTTACGGGCGCAATCATCTTGCGTCAGGCCGTAGTCTTTAATGAGCATCGCGTAGGCTTCCGCCTCTTCGATTACATTGAGGTTTGCGCGCTGGACGTTTTCTATGATCGCGAGGCGAAGCATATCTTCAGGCGTAACTTCCTTGACGATCACAGGAACTTTTTCAAAACCGGCAATCTTCGATGCGCGCCATCGGCGTTCACCCGCAATGATCATGTACCCATCTTCATCTTTCGAAACCACGAGAGGTTGGATGACGCCGTCTTGTTTCAAACTCTGGGCGAGCGAGAGAAGATCGGCCTCCCGAAAAAGCTTTCGAGGCTGCTTAGGATTGGGATGAATGCGTCCAACTTCCAGTTCGAGGATGCTGGTACCAATCGCATACGACTCCGCACTGGCGGGCGTTGGCGTTTCTTTATCGAGACCCAGGAGCGAACCGAGACCTTTACCAAGGACGTCACGTTTAGGAGCAGGACTTTTAGAAGCCGGTTGTTTATCAGGCATAGGAAACTCCTCGAAAGGGAATAGTGATCGTTAGTGCGTTTTAACTGGGTAAGCTTTTTTGGTCGAAATCTTTGCGGCACTTACTGGCCGATAGCGCGCCAAAAGCTCTTGAGAGAATTCCCAGTAAGCTTGAGATCCGCTCGATCCCTTGTCGTACATGATCGCTGGCATACCATGCGAAGGAGCCTCGGAGAGACGGACATTACGAGGGATAACGGTTTTGAACACATCGTTAGGGAAGTGCTCTCGAATCTGGGCTTCGACTTGGCCACTGAGATTATTTCGTTTATCAAACATGGTGAGAAGGATCCCCTCGCGCTCCAGACCCGGGTTCAGTCTTTTTTTGATGAGGCCCGTAGTCGTTACGAGTTGAGACAGACCTTCCATCGCATAGTATTCCGATTGAAGGGGGATCAAAACCGAGTCAGCCGCAGTTAGGGCGTTGACTGTCATCAGTCCTAACGTCGGCGGGGTATCTATAATGATGAAGTCGTAGCTGGCGAGTATGGGCTCAAGCGCTTCTTTCAAACGTGTCTCACGACCAAACATAGTGACAAGTTCAAGCTCGGCTCCGGCCAAGTCTTGTTTCGCCGGCGCAAAATCCAATCCCGGGATCTTTGTGTTCAGGATAATGTTGACTATCGGATACTCACTGACCAGGACATGATAGATGCTCTGCTCAAACTGATCTGGGTAAACACCCAGACCGCTGCCGGCGTTGGCCTGGGGATCGAGATCCACAAGGAGTACTTTTTCGCCGCTCTTGGCCAGACAACTCGAGAGGTTTACGGCTGTCGTTGTTTTACCAACCCCACCCTTTTGATTTGAGATCGCAATTACCCGCGCCATATTTTACCCCTTAGCCAAACACCATCTCTTGGACCGCAATCTACTTAACACAAGCTCGGTTCATGTTTCACGTGAAACATCGGTTAAAGATTTCGGAGTTCCACCCAGCCGCATAGATGGCTGCGCCAAGATATATGTTTCACGTGGAACAATAGCGCTCGTATGGCTGTATACGGTGGATTGTGACCACTCTGGTTGAGATGTTTCACGTGGAACATCGAAACCCACATATTGCTTGAGACGAGGAGTGTTTCACGTGGAACGTCGAAACCCAGATATTGGGTTTGATACAAGAAGTGTTTCACGTGGAACGTCGAAACCCAGATATTGGGTTTGATACAAGAAGTGTTTCACGTGGAACATCGGAACCCACATATCGGGTTTAACAAAGGGAGTGTTTCACGTGGAACATCGGAACCCAGATATTAGGTTTGATACAAGAAGTGTTTCACGTGGAACATCGAAACCCAGATATTAGGTTTGATACAAGAAGTGTTTCACGTGGAACATCGAAACCCAGATATTGGGTTTGATACAAGAAGTGTTTCACGTGGAACATGGGAACCCACATATCGGGTTTAACAACGGGAGTGTTTCACGTGGAACATCGGAACCCACATATCGGGTTTAACAACGGGAGTGTTTCACGTGGAACGTCGGGGATGCCTCTCGAATTAGAAAAGAAGAATGTTCCACGTGGAATGTTTGTGGAGACAAACAAATCACAGTCATTGCGAGGCCTCTCTTTCCAGGCCTTGAATGCTCCAAAATCATAAAAGAGCAGCGCCCTCTCCCCATATCGGCTGGAGTAGTACCATGCCCAGTTCCTCCCTTATTTGTAGTTCCTCCTGACCCTAGATGGCTCACACGATGCATTCCTATATCGCCTCGATGCCTCTAAGAACCGTTGGATTGGCGAGAGTGTGATTCTTCAACTACTTAGAGCTCCAAGATGGAGGAGATCTAAGTTTCAATTTACCAAAGTATCAAATTCGTATGGGAAAAAGTTAGAAGTGCTGCATGGAGCAGTGTGACTAAGATTGAAAGCTGTGTGTTAAGAGGAAGTTGAAGGATGCGGTTTTGGGGGCCAAGCGAAGCTTTTTATTTCTACCTTTTTCATCAATAATGAGTTAAACCCCACCATTTTCTCGAAACTGAATCCCCACCCGTCTCCGGGAACCGTTAAAATCTGAATTCCACTCAGCCTGCTTAGGTAATTCAGCCGCAACACATTTTTAATTAATCGGCTTATAAGGATAAGCAAAATTATGCCGCTTTTCTTCCCAGTTCGAATTTTTTTCCCAGCACAAAGTTATCCTTGAGCTATTTATGGTCCGTTCCAAAGAATGAAACGTATTATTGTTTAGGAGAACTACTGATTAGTTTTTATTGGCCAATATTTTGCAAATTTGTCCATATTCGAATCAATTTTCAGGATATTCGAACAAAACTTTATGAATTCGATGTCTAAATATTCTAAAACAACAACTGTAAGGTTTTAACTTGGGCATAAATCGCTCAAACTTCTCGAACTTTTATTGTTCTATGAATGGTTTGAACTTAAAGCCTAGTTTGGTACCAAACTACATCAGAACTCTTGTAACTCACTGCAGCGGACTATATTTAATTTAATTTGGACCAAAATATCTCGAATCTAATTTTTTAGAAAAATCACCGACAAAATGCAGATATTCAAACTATCTATGCGATGAAAATAACGCTAGAGACTGAAATTCAATGGATTACCGACAATGATGCTGTGCTCTCGGAGATATTAGAATGCACGAACACATCTATTCCTCCAATCGCTTAAAAATACAGCGGAGTATCAAAATGAATAATTTAGGCTGAGGTAAAAAATTGGGACGAATTCGACTGGCGGATGAGGGACTTAGCACTGGAACTCTAGGCAAATAAAAGCCCATGTTCCACGTGGAACACAGGCTATATGTCATTAAGACCTATTAGGACTTAGACTTTACCAGACAATATGTAAGCGATGATGAAGCCCATGATCGCTTGGAATTCGATAAGAGCCAAAGCAATAATCATCGGTGTGAAAACTTTGTCAGCTGCAGTTGGGTTGCGAGCGATACCAGAAAGAGCGGCACCAGCTGCACGACCTTGACCCATAGTTCCGCCGAGAGCTGCAAGGCCGATTGCCAAAGCAGAACCGACAGCAACTAATCCGCCGCCGCCCATTGTAGTTGCAGCTGCTGTTCCTTCTTGCGCAAAAGCCAAAGAGCTGAGGAACAGACCGCCAAGAACAGTAAACAAATTAGTAAGATTACGTTTCATAATTACCCCGTGATGCCGTCGAAAGATTAATGATCGTGAGAAATCGCCATCGAAATATATATGCCGCTTAGCAGTGTGAAAACAAAGCTTTGCAGACAGGCTACCAGAAGCCCGAAGAACAATAACATCGATGGGAGAATCACTTTTGTTAGGCTCGTAAATACCGAGAGGACAAGGTGATCGCCAAAAATATTACCGTACAAACGAAGAGCCAAGGATATTGGACGAACGAGCAAACCAATGATTTCGATACCGAAAATCAAAGGCGCCATGACCAATAATGGACCTGCGAATATCTTCAGGTACCCAAGGAGACCGTGTTCCTTGATACCAGCACCGTTAAACACGAGGAATACGAACAAACCAAGCACCAAGTTGGTGCTGAAACTATCCGTTGCCGGAGTAAGGCCAGGAACCAAACCAGTGAGGTTGCTCACAAAAATAAACGCGAAAATTCCGAACAAAGTCGAGAGAAATGGTCCTGCTTTTTCTTCGCCAAGTATGTTGATCGCAAGGTCATGGACAAATTCCAAGATAGTTTCGACCACACCTTTAAGGTCCATTTTCCCACTTGGAACCACGTCCGAACCGGCTTTTGCTATCGAGCTCTTGTAGGCAAAACCCAAAATTACCGTAAGCAAAAGGGTCAAAAACGATCCAACGACTGGCGCCCAGTCTTCGATCATGTGATGGTTCATGCCCAAGCTATGAAGCAGAATCTCATAATAATTAATGATAGACGGCGCTCCGCCTCCTTCAGCTAGCCCAGCTGTACTCCAGCTCAGTATGGAAAGAGATGTCAGTAACTTGAGCGTCTTCTTTGTCATGTTGAGACAATCCTTTCTGCTCCACCAGTTTTGAAATGGATTTCCTTACTAACTGATTTCTTGGAGAATGACCAGTCCAAAATACAGTTATTCCGCTTCTTAATGCGCTGTAGAAGAGCCATAACTCCTCAGATAAGAAGTGGTGAGAAGACTCGTCAAAAGAAAGAGTGAAAAAAGCGATCCCACCGCGATGTATAGCCCTGGAAGTTTCCAGTAAACGATGAGAGCGTACAGTGCAGCAATAAGCCCTAAAAATTTAATGCCGCTTCCAGCAAACAACCAAATTTTCATAGCACGACTTGTTGCTCCAGTTTGAGACACCTGAACAAGTCCAGCGTAAATACGAGCGAGAAGAATGTAGTTTAGAGAGAAGAGAAGGTAACCGGAAAGCAGAGCTATGCCCACGCTACGTTCTTCGAAATGAGATGCTATCGCCAAAAGAACAAGAACACCGAGTGCGAGTATCAGCAATGTCTTTTTAGTTAAGCCCGATATCATTTTTTGACTCACTCTTTTTTGGGACGATTTCCGAGACCTTTTGGTCACGGATCAGGACGCGGAGCATCACATACCAAGAGCGTGCGATGAGAAGCAAGCCCAAAACGTAAGTCACGTTAGACCAGTCGAAGGACTTAGGATAATGGACATTCAGCCATTTCGCGGAATAGAACGCAGCCAACATTGCTGCAATAGTTTCGAAGTTGGCGCCCATAACAATCCCGAATTTATAAAACTGCTTCATCGATCCCATGCTCCAGCTGAGGGAAGAAAGACATTTCGAACAGGTAATCTATATGACACTGCAAGGTCAGTCAGCGACACTTTATCCACAAGCTTAAAATGTCTTCAACCAATTGAAATTGCGAATAAAATAAACATTTTCTTTGGCCTTGATAAGCGAAAGCCGGCTGTGATAGTTTTTTGGATCTCTCTGTCAACTCGTCCATTTTAGAACCGAACTTCCGAAGCACCAGGATCTCAATCAATGCAAAGCAGTCTTCCTCATTCACACCAACCAAAACTTGTGCAGCCCGAAACGGTAGGCGCCCAGGATACCTGGCAGCGTATGAAAGATACGCTTCGCCCCATGATGGCTGAGGAAGATTTTAAGCGTTGGATCGAACCACTACGGTCCAAGCTGGTTTCGGATTCGGAGCTTATCATTAGTTTTCCGGATATGGCTTCTTATCAAAAAGTTCTAGGTAGCTATATGGACCAGCTCGACTACTGCAAGGCGACGCTCGGTCTTTCTGTTCTGGTGCGTTTTGAAATTGATGGCACAGAGGCGAATGATTCAGAAACCCTTGAGCACCTCGATTATTTTGCCGATATAGCCCCCCCTCCAGAGGCGCCCTACCCCGATACTGGCCCTACTGTAGCGGAAGACGTCAAAGAGAGTCCAAACACCATCGCGCGTGCTCTCACTTTGCAGTCACAGCTTAATGTTGAGTATACCTTCGAGACCTTCGTCAACGGCCCCAGTAACCAGTTCGCCCATGCATCCTGTCTTGCTGTCGCCGATGCGCCAGGTCAGACATACAATCCCTTGTTTCTCTACGGGGGTACAGGTCTTGGTAAAACTCACCTTCTCCATGCTGTGGGAAATAGGGTTTTAAAAGCGCGTCCAAATGCGGTGATTACCTACATCACTAGCGAGCGTTTTATGAACGAGATGATTTATTGTCTCCGTTTTAATAAAATGTGGGATTTCCGACGTAAATATCGCAACTGCGATGTCCTACTTGTCGATGACATTCAGTTTATCTCCGGCAAAGAACGCACTCAGGAAGAGTTCTTCCATACCTTCAACGCTCTTTATGAATCCAAAAAACAGATCGTCGTCACCTCTGACATCTTTCCTCAAGATATTCCTGATATCGAAGATCGCCTGCGAAACCGCTTCCAGTGGGGACTCATCGCCGATATCCAGGCGCCTGACATTGAACACCGGGTCGCGATTTTGATGAATAAAGCCGAGAAACAGGGCATTTTGCTCAAAACTGAAGTCGCGGAATATATAGCCACACATGCCAAAGGAAACATCCGCGTTTTGGAAGGGGCCTTGCGTCGCGTTATTGCCTTTGCAGCGCTACAAGGACGGCCAATAAATACGCAGTTGGCTTCTGAGATCCTACAGGACATACTCGTCGACAAAAATGACAGCAGTATCTCTGTCGAGACTATCCAGAAGATCGTCGCCGATCATTTCAAGCTCAAGGTAGCCGATCTCAAGTCCAAAAAGCGTCATCGCGCTTTGTCGGTTCCTAGACAAATAGCGATGTATCTTTCGCGCATGAGAACTCAGGCTTCCTATCCCGAAATAGGCGGAATCTTCGGCGGAAAAGACCACACGACGGTTATGCATGCTGTGAAGAAGATCGAAAAGGATAGGAAAAAGGATCTAGAACTGCGGTCCCAGATGGAAGTGCTGGAACGAAAGCTCGATCAGATGTCCTAGTTTTATAGGGGTTGCGCTTGTTGATAACCCTGTGGACAAGCTGTTGATAAGTTGTGGATAGATTCGGTCCCAAAGTTATCCACATTTCTATCCACAACGTTATCCCCAAGTTTTCCACAGCTTTTGCACAGGCAATTTTCCTGGAAATGTTCTTGAATTCAATGGCTTGGCGAGTTGTCCACTTTTTTTGCCCGACAACTATTACTACTACTATCTGTTAAATAAATAACTTCTTAATAAAGAAGAAGATTCCCGGAGAAAAAAGCGATGAGAGTGAAAGTCGACAAGGCCCAGCTCAGTACGGCGACATCAAGGTCTCAAGGCGCAATGACCGAACGCAATTTAGCGCAGATAGGCTTTAGAGCAACAAAAGGCCAACTGGAGCTAACTGCGGCCGATCGAGTGATTGCGATCTATTCGAGCTTCGACTGTGAAGTTCTCGAAGAAGGTACGGTCTTTGTCCCCGCGAAGCTCTTCTCCGATGTCGTAAGGGAGCTTCCAGAGGGCCAAGTCGAGTTTTATGAAGAACCGACCCAGGTTGTCCTCGTAGCGGGCGAGAAGCGCGAATTTACGATGAAGCTTCCGAAGATCGAAGATCGTGCTTGGCAGGAGCCCTTGCATTTTGAAGGCGCTCTCGAAGTCGCACTTCCTTGCGATAAACTCGCCTACGTAATCGAACAGGTCCAATTCTGCGTCGTTACAGATTCTCCTCGTAACTATGGCTCAGTTGGTTATCTCCATCGCCCTACCGACAAAAACCTACGTCTCGTCGGTACGGATGGCTATCGATTGTCGTACGCAGAAGTGGACTTGGATCTGCCGGACGATTTTTTGAAAACAGGCGTATGTCTTTCGAAGCGTGCTCTTCAAGAATTGCAAAAAATGTGCACTGAGGGCTTCAAAGAACTGACCCTTGCGATAGCGCCAGATCAGACTACGCTTGAAGCGCGACTTCCCGGCTATAAGCTTTTCGTACGCCTTTCAGCGGTCCGATATCCCAACTACTTTGGCGTTCTCCCGAAGAACAATGCGAGTGCCGTAAAGGTGCAAAGACCGTATCTTCAAAACGTCGCGAAACGCGTACTGCTGGCCTCGGACAAGACCCGTGCTTTGCAGTTGTGCTTTTCAGATTACTCGCTTACCCTTAGGTCGCGGACTCTAGGAAGCTCGGAAGGACAAGAAAGTATCGCATTGGCGGATTACTCAGACGGTAGTCGCGAATTAGCGATCAATGGCAAATTTCTGACTGACGTATTCTCAACTATGTCGAGCGATGAAGTGACGATCAACTTCGGATCTGATGAAGATCCGGTAGTTCTTGTTCCTTTTACAGAACCTGCCAATTGCCACTCGATGCATGTCTTAGTGCCCATTAAAGAAAGCTAAAGGATGGATATGAGCGCGAACCCAGAATCGACCGGTGATGTAACTCGTCCTCAACCCGTTGGTGCCGAAAACGCAGCTTCTTACACGGCTGACAATATTCAAGTCCTCGAAGGCCTCGACGCTGTTCGAAAACGCCCGGGTATGTATATCGGCTCGACTTCGGTGGATGGTCTGCATCACCTTGTGTATGAGATTGTGGATAACTCTATCGACGAAGCTATGGGCGGCCACTGCGATAAGATCGAAGTGAGCTTGCATATCGATGGTTCGGCTTCTGTGCGTGATAACGGACGCGGAATCCCTGTTTCCATCCATCCCAAAGAAGGTCGATCGGCAGTGGAAGTCGTCATGACAGTCCTCCATGCCGGCGGTAAATTTGACGATAAAGCATTCGCCTTTTCCGGTGGTCTCCACGGCGTGGGGGCGTCCGTTGTGAATGCACTTTCGGAGTGGTGTACTGTCGAAGTTCGCCGTGACGATAAAGTGTACAAACAAGGCTATCAACGCGGCAAGCCGGACTCCCCATTGGCAGTTATCGGCACCACCGATGAGCACGGTACTTACACGACATTTAAGCCAGATCACGAGATCTTTGCTGATACGACATTTGTTTTTGAGACTCTTACCCGTCGTCTCAAAGAGCTCGCATTCCTAAACCGCGGTCTCCACATCGTTCTCACTGATGAACGCACCGATCAGGTCGCGGATCTGAAGTTTGAGGGCGGTCTCGTTTCCTATTGTGAGTTCCTCGCCAAAGGCAAAAACCCTTTGCACGACAAGCCTCTTTATATCTTTGGCCAGACTCTTGGTGAGAACGGCATGATCCAGGGCCAGGTCGAAGTGGTCTTGCAGTGGACCGATGCTTATAACGAAAGCATTTTCTCCTTTGTCAACAATATCAACACGATGGAAGGCGGTACCCACTTAACGGGTCTCAAAGCTGCCCTTACGCGCGTCGTGAACAACTTTGCCGAATCCTCAGGCATGCTTAAGACCTTCAAAGACGGCATCACCGGTGAGGATATTCGCGAGGGTCTTGTCGGGATCTGTTCGGTCCGCGTGAAAAACCCTGAATTCCAAGGCCAAACCAAAACCAAACTCGGCAACACCGAAGTGCGGGCCTGGGTGGAAAATACCGTTTCTGAGAAATTGACCGACTATTTCAATGAAAATCCTTCTATCGTGCGTCGTATCATCCAAAAAATTATCGATGCCGCGCGCGCGCGCATAGCCGCTAAAAAAGCCCGTGAATTGACTCGCCGTAAAGGTGCTCTCGATTTTGCTGGTCTTCCAGGAAAGATGGCTGACTGCCAATCGAAAGATCCGACCGAGTGCGAACTCTTCCTTGTCGAGGGTGACTCGGCGGGTGGATCAGCAAAACAGGCGCGTGATCGTCGTGTGCAAGCGGTGCTTCCCCTTCGCGGTAAGATTCTCAACGTTGAAAAAGCGCGTTACGACAAGATGCTATCGTCGACGGAGATCAAGCTCCTCATCAAGGCGATCGGGACCGGGATCGGTAAAGAAGACTTCGATATCAGCAAAATTCGTTACCAAAAAATCGTGATCATGACTGACGCGGACGTCGACGGTGCTCACATTCGAACCCTTCTCCTCACGTTCTTTTTCCGTCAAATGCCGGAAATCATCGAACGCGGGTATCTCTACATCGCGCAACCGCCTTTGTATAAATACAAAAAAGGCAAAGTTGAGCGTTACCTCAAGGACAACCGCGAACTCCTCGAGTTCCTAAGCGACACCGGTATGTCAAACCTTGAAGTCAAAGACTCTCAAGGTCGCGCTCTCGATAAAGTCGTAGTCAAAGGCCTTATTTCCAAACTGGCTCGTTACACTGAGCTTCTTGATATGGCCACGAAACGCCGAGCCCGTGGCGTTATCGAATATCTCTTGAACCATTCCGATATCGACGGCACAGCGATGGCTGACGAAGCCAGTGCACAGGCCCTGATGGAAGAAATCGTCAAGTACATCGATAGCCAGGGCCGCCGTAGCCATGCTGTGGGAAGCGTTGTCTTCGATCAGGAATACAGCCGCTACAAAGTACAAATCGAAACCATCATCAAAGACGTGCCCCGTGTTTCGACCGTCGATGCGGCGATTTTTGCTAGTGGTGAAATGACCGAACTTCGCCGAATTCGTAAACAAATCGAAGAGATAGCGACGGCTCCTTTCACCTTTGAAAGAACCGGCCGCGCGGGCGCGAAAGAGAAAAATGAGGTCGAGGACGACAGTGTAGTTGCCGCGGGTACCAGCTCACGCAACGGTCGTCTGAATAACCTCGAAGAACTCCGCGACTTGATCGTTGCCGAAGGTCGTAAGGGCGCTTATGTCCAGCGCTATAAAGGTCTGGGTGAAATGAACCCTGATCAGCTGGCTGAGACGACGATGGAAGTGGATAAACGAACCCTCCTCAAAATCGAGATCCAGGATGCGATTGAAACAGATCTTCTGTTCAGCTGCCTCATGGGTGACGACGTTGAGCCGCGCCGTGACTTTATCCAGACCAACGCATTGAACGTCAAGAACTTGGACGCTTAAGGGAAGACCATGGAACATCCAAATGTGCAGCTTATCCATATTGAAGACGAGCTGAAGGCTTCGTTTCTCGACTATTCGATGAGCGTAATTGTATCGCGTGCTCTCCCTGATGTTCGTGACGGCCTCAAGCCCGTCCATCGCCGCGTTTTGTTCGCGATGCATCAAATGCGCAACTACTATAACCGTCCGTACCTGAAGTCGGCGCGTATCGTCGGTGACGTTATCGGTCGCCTTCACCCTCACGGTGACTCGTCGGTTTACTTTGCCCTCGTCCGTTTGGCCCAAAGCTTTTCGATGCGATATCCACTGGTTGACGGTCAGGGGAACTTCGGTTCGATCGACGGTGATATGCCGGCTGCGATGCGTTATACCGAAGTTCGTCTAGAAAAACTCGCTGAGCAGCTCCTCGCGGATATCGAAAAAGATACTGTCGATTTCGGACCAAACTACGATAATAAAGAAGAAGAACCTCTCGTTCTTCCGACCCGTTTTCCGGCGTTGATCGTTAACGGCGCCAGCGGTATCGCTGTAGGTATGGCGACAAACATCCCGCCCCACAACCTGGGCGAAATCCTTGACGCGCTTTTGGCCGTTATCGAAAATCCAGCCGTTTCCATCGAAGAATTGATGCAGTACGTGCATGGACCTGACTTCCCCACTGCGGGTCTTATCTATGGCCGTGGCGGAATTCAGCAGGCTTATCTCACCGGTCGCGGATCGATCAGCATGCGCGCCCGCGCCCATGTCGAAGACCTGCCTAACGGCCGTCAGCGTGTGATCGTCACTGAGCTTCCCTATCAGGTCAACAAAGCGAACCTGATCGAAAAGATCGCCGATCTCGTCAATGAGAAACGCATCGAAGGCATCAGCGATCTGCGAGACGAATCCGCACAGGAAGAAATCCGCATCGTGATTGAGTTGAAAAAAGGCGAAATGGGCGAAATCATGCTCAATAACCTCTTCAAACTCACACCTATGCAGACCAGCTTCGGTGTCAACACTGTTGCTCTCGTTAACGGTATTCCCAAGATTTTGAACCTCAAGGAAATCCTTGAGCAGTTTTATTATCACCGTAAAGAAGTTGTCATTCGCCGTACGGCCTTTGAACTTCGTAAAGCGGAAGAACGCGCGCACATCTTGCTCGGCCTCAAAATTGCGGTCGAAAACCTCGATGAAGTCGTTCGGATTATCCGTGCTTCGGCCGATAGTGATGCCGCGCAGCTCGAACTTATCGCTCAATTCGAACTGAGCGAAATTCAGGCTAAAGCGATCCTCGATATGCGTCTCTCGCGTCTTACCGGCCTTGAGCGTGATAAGATCGCCAGCGAATATGCTGAATTGATGAAAGTTATCATAGACTTGAAAGATATCCTCGCAACGCCCGCTCGCGTTATCGCGATCATCAAGGACGAGATCCTTGAGCTTCGCGAAAACTTCGCCGATGCGCGCCGTACGGAAATCGTCGCAAGTGACGCCGACGAATTCACCATGGAAAGCCTTGTAGCCGATGAAGAAGTGGCCGTCGCCATTACGCATGCTGGTTATGTAAAACGCACGCCGATCGATGATATTCAGGCGCAAAAACGCGGCGGCAAAGGCCGTTCGGGCATGAAAACGAAAGCGGACGATGTTGTACGTGACCTCTTTATTACGTCCAATCACCAGTCGCTTCTCTGTTTCACCGATCAAGGCCGCGTCTACGAACTGAAAGTTTACAGGCTTCCTGAAGTCGCACTCTCAGGCCGTGGCGCTCACTTTGCCAACCTCATCAAACTCACAGCCGACGAAAAAGTCGTCTCCGTCTTGCCCGTAAAAGAGTTCGTTGCCGGCAAGTATATCCTTTCGGTTACGGCTCAAGGTTATGTGAAGAAGACTGATCTGATGGCCTATTCTTCGCTTCGTCAGACCGGTATTATCGGCCTGAAACTCGAAGACGGCGATCGCCTCATTGATTGCAAAATCACCTCAGGCGATGAACATATTCTACTCGCAACCAAACTCGGCAAAGCGATTCGCTTCGACGAGAAAGAGACTCGACCTATGGGCCGCTCGGCACGTGGTGTCACGGGTATCAAATTCAGTGATAAAAACGATGAAGTCATCGGCGTAGCCGTTGTGAATAACACCGACTCGGTGCTCTCAGTTTGCGAAAATGGTTATGGAAAACGGACACCTATCGCCGAATACCGAACCCAGACCCGCGCTGGTAAAGGCATCTATACGATCAAGGTTACCGATCGTAACGGTCCGGTTGTCGGCATTATGCAAGTGGCGGACGATGATCACCTGATGGTTATGACCTCAGGCGGCAAAGTCATGCGCTTTACGGTTGCCGAAGTTGGTCTTATCGGCCGCTTGACGCAAGGGGTTCGCCTCATGAACGTCGATGCTGGCGAGAAGATCATCAGCCTCGCGAAGATCCAAAGAATCGGTGGCGAAGACATTCAAGAAATTGAAGGTGAAGCCCGCGTGATTCCTTTGGCTGAAGCGGAAGCTGAAATTGAAGATGAAATCGACAACGAAACTGATCTTGAATCCGATACCGATACCGACAGCGATGACGAAGGATCCGAAGAATCATGATCATCGATCGTGAAACGGTCGAGAAGGTCGCGCGTCTGGCTCATATTCAGCTGTCGGAAGACGACATCGGATATTACCAGCGCGAACTCGGCTCAATCTTGGATTATATGCAGCAAATCCAGACGGCTGGCGAGGAATTGCCAGCCGATTGGCGTGCGGATACAGCCGGTGTTTCGTGTCCCGAGCGTGACGACGAGGCAAAACACTCCCATGTGATTGAGAGGGTCTTGCAGAGTGCTCCAAAGGTCGTTGGCACAGCGTTTCAAGTACCAAGGATCATAGAGTGAAAGCTCGCGAGCGAGGATTGTAATGGCTGGTATTGATCCGATTCAGATGAGCGCCTGCGCTATTGCCAGCGCGGTAAATGAGGGAAGCATCAAGGCGGCGGACGTCGTTTCGAGCTTTCTCCAGCGCACCGAAGATCTGCATCGCGAACTCAATACCCATGTTTTTTGGGACAAAGAAGCCGTTCAAAACGAAACCGAAAAACAGCTCGATTACATCGAAGCTGCCCGTCGCGCCCAGAAATATCTCCCCTTAGCCGGCGTTCCCATTGCAATAAAAGACAATATTATGGCTGAAGGCTCAATTGTGAGCTGTGGCTCTAAATTTCTTCAAAACCATCGTGCTGCCTTCGATGCAACCGTTATCAAACAACTGAAGCAGGCCGGTGCCGTACTTATGGGCCGGACCAACATGGATGAGTTCGGCATGGGTTCGTCGAACGAAAATTCGGCGTTTGGACCGGTTCGAAATCCTTGGAACCGGAGCCATGTTTCGGGTGGCTCCTCCGGTGGTTCAGCCGCAGCTGTTGCGGCCGGAATGACGACGCTTGCTCTCGGCAGTGACACCGGTGGATCGGTTCGTCAGCCAGCGAGTTTCTGCGGTGTTCTCGGTCTTAAGCCAAGCTACGGCGCTGTAAGCCGTTATGGACTTGTCGCCTACGCTTCGTCCTTCGATCAGATTGGTCCCATAGGCACCAACGCCCGTGACCTTGCCCGTACCTTTGACCTTTTGCGAACTCATGATCCATTGGATTCGACCTCGGTCGATACGTCGGCTTTTGAGAAGACCGAGATTCAACTCGAACGTCCCTTGAAAGGTTTGACGATCGGGATCGCCGACGAGCTCCTCCAGGAGGGCCTTGATGAGGACGTCAAAAAAAGCTTTTTTGAGAGCCTTGAGGTCTATAAGGAACTTGGGTGCACGATAAAAAAGATTACTCTCCCGAATCTTCGTCACAGCATACCTACGTACTATATTCTCGCTACAGCTGAGGCGTCATCGAACCTGGCCCGGTTTGATGGCATCCGTTTTGGGGTGCGAGCATCTAAGCCAGGCGCGAGTCTCAAAGACCTTTATGCACAGTCGCGGAGTGAAGGGTTCGGCCGCGAAGTGAAGCAGCGGATCATGCTCGGCACCTACGTGCTCTCGTCAGGTTATTACGATGCCTATTATGCGAAAGCCAATCGCATGCGCGAACTCATCCGCCGCGATTTTGCAGCAGCTTTTGAGTACGGAGTCGATCTGATCGCAACGCCGACAGCGCCGACAACAGCCTTTGTTTTAGGGCAAAAGACCGACAATTCTCTTTCAATGTACCTAATGGATATCTATACGATCGCAGCCAACCTCTCGGGTATTCCGGCCCTATCGTTGCCTATTGGACTCGACCGTAAAGGTTTGCCAATTGGTCTACAGTTGATGGGAAAAACCCATCATGAAGGGGAGCTGCTCAGGAGTGCCTATCAATATGAGCAGTACAAGCGTTGGACAGAGCGACCAAAGTTTTAAACGATTATTAGCGCGTTACGAGCCGGTGATTGGACTTGAAGTTCACTGTCAGCTCAATACGGCCAGCAAGCTTTTTTGCAGCTGCAAAACGGAGTTTGGTTCCCTGCCAAATCAAAACACCTGTCCCCTCTGCCTTGGTTTGCCGGGTGTACTTCCCGTCATCAATAAAACAGCGGTTGATTACGCAATCCGAATGGCACTTGCCGTTGGCGCACGTATCCGAGAAAAAAGCGTTTTTGCCCGAAAACAGTATTTCTATCCAGACCTTCCCAAAGGTTACCAGCTGACCCAATACGATCTTCCTTACTGCGAACACGGCTCTCTCACGCTCGATAATGGACGCGTGATCAAGATCGAACGCATTCATATGGAAGAGGATGCCGGCAAAAATATTCATGGTGATAACGCGAGTTACGTCGACCTTAACCGCGCTGGAGTCCCGTTGCTTGAAATCGTTTCGGCTCCGGAAATGTATAGTCCGGAAGAAGCCGTGGATTACCTCCGAAAACTTCGAGCAATCGTACGCTACCTCGGTATTTCCGACGGCAATATGGAGGAGGGTTCCTTTCGCTGTGACGTGAATATTTCCCTGCGGCCGCGGGGGGCTTCCAAGCTTGGGACCCGCACCGAGATCAAAAACGTCAACTCGTTTCGGAATGTGGAAAAAGCCATCGCTTACGAAATCCTTCGTCAGAGTGATCTGCTTGATTCAGGCGAAACGGTTCGTCAGGCGACGTTGCTCTTTGATGCCGCAACCGGGCGCACGCAGATGATGCGCAGCAAAGAAGATGCTCCGGATTACCGTTATTTCCCGGAGCCCGATTTAGGCCCTCTCTTTATTTCCTCCGAACGCATCAAAACGATTCAATTCCTCATTCCCGAACTGCCGGAAGCGCGCAAAAAACGCTTTCAGGAAAGTTTTGTCATCCCTGAAGCCGACGCTGCTCAACTCACGGAAGAGCATGAATTGGCTGCATTTTTCGAAGACGTTGTCAGACTCGTTGATGGCAAAGTTGCACCGAAAATTGTCGCCAACTGGATCAACACCGAGTTTCTGCGTGAGATGAATAACCGTCAGGCTCAGTGGGCCTCCCCTATTCTTTCCGCGGGTGATCTTGCTGAACTTTTGCGCTTGATAGGGGAAGGGACGATTTCAGGGAAAATTGCCAAAACAGTCTTCGAAGAAATGATCGAAAAAAAGGTGAGTGCCAAATCCATCATTGACGCGAAGGGCCTCGTGCAGATTTCTGATACCGGCGAAATCAAGAGTGTTGTTGCCGATATCATCGCCCAGTTTCCCGAGCAGGTCGTCCAGCATCGGGCAGGCAAACCCAAGGTCTTTGGTTTTTTGGTCGGACAGGTGTTAAAGGTTTCCCAGGGCCGTTTTAATCCGGCCTTAGTCAATCAATCGCTTAAGGATGCTTTGGATGGCGACCCCAAATCGTGAGTTGTTAGAATCCGAGCTCCTTTCCGAACAAAAATCGGGGTTTTTTACCGATTTCTACGTCGAAGCCGGACGACTGAATGAATCTTCGGCCCGTTACCACTATGGCAATTCAACGTCTTACTTTGATTTAGCGAGTTTGACAAAACCCTTGGTTACAGGCGC
>JACMOC010000008.1 GCA_014378195.1 Oligoflexus sp.
CGGTTGTTGCCCAGACCGCAGGGGTGTTTCAATATTTCTATTTCACTCAGGACCAAGCGGATCAGGTTTCTGAGGTGGCTTGTTCGCAGTATTTGGTGAGTGATGCTGCGCCTAGCATTGATATGCGGTGGGATGATCCGACTTTATCCAAACCCTATGCGATGCTCTCTGACTTCAGGTCGAAAATCTCCGCGTTCATAAATGCCAGACACATCCTGGTCGGTCCAGAATCGCTCGATCTGCAATGTAAAGGGAGTTTTAGACTTGGATCCGGAGATTCTATTCCAGCATCGTCTGTTGTCTGTACAAGTGATCAATGCAAAGGCAAGAATCTAGGGGGCTTTGTGCCGTGTTCAGGCGAGATCCAAATGGATTTTAGGAAAGCCTACGCAAGACCAGAAATTGCAAAATCGGTATTTCAACTGACTGCTCTGGCGAAAGATGGGAGTGGGCATGACAAGACCGAACAACTGTCGTTCTGGCTAGATACTTCAAAGCTTAAATATGAGCGGTATGGACTTGGTGAAAATGTTACGAACGAAAAGTTCACTAATATTATTTACCCAACGGGCAAACAAACTGAATTCCTCGAACTCGCTTATCCGGGTGATATGGATACAAACATCGTGAATTCTGCTGCTATGTTTCGTATTATTTCAGGCCAAAAAATATTAGAGGTAAAAAAGTTTGATGATATTCACACCATAGTCAAACAGGTTTTTTTGGGCAAATTCTCAAATATGCTTGTCGTTTGGGCCCGTAGTGTGGATGACGGTTCAGAGAACATTACAAATACCTGCATTGTTTCCAAATTTGAAAACCAACAATTTAAATTAGTCGAGTCTGGAATTATTGAAGATTGCAATTCTAAATCATTTGGATCAGGCGAAACAAATAGCTTTTGGTACTCTTCTTCTGATGAGGATAATGAACAGAGGAAGATTTGGTATTTCGACGGCAAAATGATCTCTAATTTTACGATCCAAAGCGATGAGTTCACAGATGATTCGTCTTGCGATATTCACAAGGTTCTAGCAGTTAGTAATCGCCTCTATATCGAATGTGGTAGCTTTCTCTATAGCCGAGGTCAGAACGAAAAAGCACTTTCAATAGTGGCGAATGATTCCGTTTTTAAAACGATATGGGATAAATTTCAGCCGAGGACAGCCGATTCCAACGTTATGAATTCCATTGCAATTAGCGATACAGAGATCCCCACAAGAAATCACTTTGGAGAAGATAGAATATGTGGAAACCGGTACGTTAGGACTACCGTGGCAGGAAAAGAATATTTTTGGCCTTTGGAAGTGGTCCTGATGCATTCGGGGGAATGGCCCGTTGATTGTTCAAGCATTGAAATAATGGACTCAAAGACCTTAATCATGCCTGGCAGAAATGGATCGCTCCTAACAGTGAAAAATGAAGATTGGATTAAGTTCGATAGTTCTCAGTACCCGTTTGAAGACCACAGCAGTATTAAGGAACTAAAATTCTTTCAAGACCGTCCTGTGGTTATTCATTTCGGTGGACAGATCATGGAGTTCAGGGATTTTTCCTGGGTGCGTATGGACCTGGTATTTCCACCCGAAATTGACCTTTCAAGATACTACCAGCTCGATATTTACGCCTCCCGGTATTTTGGTGTGAAGCAGGACGGTGATATGTGGGTTACCGAGGATCGTCTCAATTGGAGAAAAGTCACCAGTAACAAAAATATATCGGATACGGAATTTCCTTTTTATGTGCAGATGGCCTCCGATGGAAGTGTGTTCTGGCTCGATTGGAAAACAAAAATATTCAACTCGGACCGCCATGGAATTCATCGGGAAGAATTTCCCGCTCTGGAAATGTCTCAACAATCAGGGGTTGAATGCATGGGCGACGTGTGGTTTGTCACGCGGGGAAAGGTAGTTGATGGGAAGTCACTTGAAATCACACGATATAGCTCAAAAAAGGAGACCTTTGAAAGGTTCTCAATTCCAGGAAATGCCTATGATTTGATATCAAGGATATCTTGTATCGACGAAGACCGAGTGATGTTTATGGGCGGCGGAAAAGAAGGTATGAACCTGAACGTCCTTTTTTCGACCGTCGATCATTCTGTGAAAACAATAGATGCTCATGTAAAGAATATTTTAGATGATTTTCATTGGTCAGCTGTGAACCGGGTCTTTGTGAAAGACAACATGCTTTTTGATGTGGACTTCAATATGGTCAACTCGTCAATTATCAAGGGGATAAGCGAAACAGGCACAACCTTTGTCGCCTCTGACCCCTGGGGAGCACTGTGGCTATACAATTTCTCAGAAATCGCACATGTTGACTTGAGCAGAGGTGCCGGGAATTAACAAGCATTTTTTAGAATCGAAATAGCACGATTTAATGTTAAGAGTCGACGGACGCCTATAGATAGACGATATAGCGGAACATTTCCCATAGAAGCTTTGTATACATAAAATTAGCTGTAGATTTCCTTCTTAAAGTTTGTCTTTATGCGAGATGGGTCTTTCGCACCTTGCTACGATTAAGGTGCCGTCTATCTCTCAAAGGAAATCGACAATGATTAAAAACGTAGTCCTTCTAAGTATCCTCTCGGTTCTTCCAGCCACTTTAACATATGCGCAGGGTGCAAAATCTGCTGCTAAATCGACTGAATCGAAATCGAGTGCAAGCAAAAAGGCCGATTCCAAACGCGCGGCTAAGATCTCTCCTGAGTGTAAATTCAATATAAACGGCAATGATGAGATGCATTACACGGCGACGATTGGATCCAAACCGGTTATATCTCCGGCTTTTGATATTAGTATTCCGAAAAGCTGCCCCTTGTTTGAAATCACGCTGACTCACATCGGGAAGCTTCCAAAAGAAGCAATGGGACACAACATAGTTATCGCTGAAACTGCAAATCTAGAGAAAATCGCTACAGGTGGCAGTACCTTTAAAGATAAGGACTATATCGATCCCAAAGCCGATAGCCTTGTAATCGCTCATTCAAGCGTAGTCGGTGGCGGTGACCATACAACTGCTACAATCGACACCACGAAGCTTGACCCTAAAAAAGACTATTCGTTTTTCTGTACGTTCCCAGGACATTTTGCCTTGATGAAAGGCAAAGTTTTATTGGTCGACAAGCCAGTTAAATAAGTTAATCGACCGATACCAAAAATACAAAAAGGGCCGAGAAACAAAGCTTCCCGGCCCTTTCTCAATGTGCGCCCGGCAGGGCGCACCTACTCGGAGGTGAAAGTCCTCGACGTGCTCGGTAAGGAGAAGCGTTAGCTGGTCGGCAAGGGTGTCCATCGTGAGGTGGAATCTGAAGGAAGCCGCAGGCAAAGCACTGGCCTGACGAGCAGAAATTGCATATGAGGCTGCTGTGTGGGGTGAGATGGCATTTATCATCAAAGCCCAATACTTACACAGAACGCACAGTAGTAGATGCAGTGGGCATAAGTGTGAAGGTGGGTGTGCATTACCCGGGGAGATCTGATACCACTGAGGCCGGCAGGTTTCGGGCGACTATCAGAAGTCAGCAGAGGGCATACTAAGACTGCTCGATCCAGTCGAAGGCCCAAACATCTAAATAAGGTAGGGAACCTGAATCTCATGAGTTCAAAAGATGTAGAAAAGAAAGCTGAAACGCTTAAAGCCTTGGAGGAGGGTAGCGCTCGGAAAGCGCAAGAAGAGTCGGAAGGTGCATCCAAAACTCTGGCGACGAAGGATCTTCATCCGCCTAAGCTCACTGATCTTATGAGCGCGGTGATCGAAAGCGAAAACATGCTGAAGGCTACTCAGAAAGTCATTAGTAACGGTGGTGCTACCGGTATCGACAGGATGTCGACAGACGAAATCCAACCCTACTTACTTAAAGAACGGCCGAGAATCAAACGATAGCTTATCGAAGAATGCTACCAACCGCAGCCCGCGCTGCGCGTAGAAATTCCGAAACCGAATGGAGGGATACGTAAGCTTGGTATCCCTACGGTCTTGGACCGCGTAATTCAACAAGCAATCCCCCCAGTGTTAAGTCCTATCTTCGAACAAACCTTCTCAGATTCAAGCTACGGTTTTCGTCCTGAACGCACCGCGCATCAAGCGATCTGTCAAGCTCAGAACTTCGTTCGTGAGGGTCATCGTTGGGTTGTAGATGTAGACTTGGAATAATTCTTTGATCGAGTAAATCATGGCCTTTTAATGGCGCGAATCTACCGTCGAATAGGGGATAAAATCCTTCTTCGTCTTATTCGTTGTTATCTTAAAGCAGGTGTCATGGTTGGAAAGGATATTGAGCCAACAGAAATGGGTACACCGCAAGGCTGCCCACTTTCCCCGTTGTTATCCAATGTTATTCTCACTGACCTCGATTGAGAACTGGAACGACGAAACCATAGATTTGTTCGCTACGCCGACGACTGTAACATTTATGTTAAGTCGAAAATTGCTGGCGAACGCTTTCTCGAATCGATCACGAACTTCCTCGAAAAGAACCTGAAACTCCAGGTGAACGCCGAGAAGAGCGCCGTTGATCGTCCTTGGCAAAGAAAGTTCCTAGGATACTCAATCTCATGGCATAAACTTATGCCTAAGCTAAAAGTATGCTAAAGCATTCTTAGCTACCTTTAAAGGTAAGATTAGGGCTCTTTTTCGAAAAGGTAGGGGACGCAACGTCGAGCGCTTTATCAACGAGGACCTTTATCCTTACCTCAAAGGCTGGATAAATTACTTCGGCTTTGCTGAAGAAAAGGGAATTTTTGCTACGCTTGATGAATGGATTCGACGTAAGATGCGCAGCCTCATCTGGAGGCAATGGAAGAGGCCCAAAACTCGCTTTGCGCACCTGAAGGCCGCAGGGCATTCAGAAAAGCGCGCGGCGCTGGGTGCTTTTAACGGGCGTGGTACTTGGTGGAACTCGGATGCCTCACACATGCACTGGGCATTGAAAAATGTCTATTTCATGAAGCGTGGATTGGTGTCACTGCCTGAAGAAGCCGGAAAGCTCAAATCTATTTAGATGAACCGCCGGATACGGAACCGTACGTCCGGTGGTGTGGGAGGTCGGGGCCTAGCGGGCCCCTCCTACCCGATTCCAGACACTTATCAGTTATACTTAACCAAACTATGAACCGGGAACGGTGATAGCACCTGGCGTCCAGGCAAAAAGCTCAACTCAATCACAAACGAACACCCAACGACAGTTCCGCCGCACTTTTTCACGAGTTCAGTCGCGGCTTTAGCCGTACCTCCCGTCGCAAGGAGGTCATCGATGATCAACACACGTTGGCCAGGGCGAATGGCATCCTGATGGATCTCAAGGGTGTCTGTGCCGTATTCAAGCGCGTAGGACTGCTTGTGGACGGCTGCAGGGAGCTTCCCGGGCTTACGGATAGGAACGAAGCCTTTATTGAGTAACATCGCAACGCCGACCCCAAAGAGAAAGCCACGGCTTTCAGCACCGACGACGAGATCAACCTCGTCTTCATTGTACTGGCTTGCGAGGGACTTGTAGGTCTGGAGCAAAGCAGCTGGATCTCTCAGTAAGGGCGTAATGTCCTTAAAGTTGATACCAGGCTTCGGGAAATCCGGAACATTGCGAATGTAATCTTCAAGACGCATGAAACATCCCTTCTCAAAAAGGCCGAGGGAGTCTTCCCCCCTCGGCTTCGAATCTAAATCGTGTGTGAAGTCTGAACGAACGCTTCAGTTTTTCGCTTTGCTTTTATCGAGCTTAGCGGCCAGTAGATCACCAAAAGTACCGCGATTCTGAGGGAGCGCCGCTTTGGTGTGCGTTTTCTCTTCCTGCGATTCCATGTACTCACGATAAGCAGCAATGTCCCCGGAATCGTCTTTGATTTCAGGAAGGGACAGAAGTATCTTGCGTTCGCCGAGGTTAAGCTCGCGAACCACAACGCTCAGGTCCTGAGGCGGCGACGCTTTCTTTTTGAACGACTCGCCATAGGCTCTCTTCAGGATCTCCGTTGGAACCAGGCCTGTCACGCCCGGCGCGATTTCAACAAAAGCTCCGAAACCCTTGAGGCTTTGCACCTGGCCAGTGAACAGGGCTCCGCTCGCATATTTCGTTTCTGCGTTAGCCCATGGATCTTCTTCGATATTCTTAAGGCTGAGCGAGAGTTTCTGCTCGCCCATCTTGATATCGATGATGCGGATCTGAACCGAATCCCCAACCTTGAGAATTTCGCTGGGATGATTGATGCGTTTTTCCCAGGACATTTCCGAAACGTGGATGAGGCCTTCAACGCCCGGCGTCAGGCTGACAAACGCACCGAAATTTTCGAGACGGACAACGGTCCCGCTATAAGACTTGCCGACTTCAAATTTGGTGCCAAGCGTTGCCCAGGGATCTTCCTGGATCGCTTTCATGCTGAGGCTGATGCGTTTTTTGCCATCGGCAGTTGTTTCGATTTTCTGCAGTTTCACACGGACTTTATCGCCTTTTTGCACGTAATCGCTGGCGCGGTTCACGCGGGCATAACTCATTTCGGAAACGTGGAGGAAACCATCAAAGCCGCCGAGGTCGACGAAAGCGCCGAAGTCTTTGACTTCGCGGATGATGCCATCGAGGATCAATTCTTGATCGACGCGTGCCTCGAGTTCTTCGATCTTCGCTTCGCCTTCGCGTTTGAGAAGCTTCGCACGGGAGACAACCACATTGCGGCCGCCCTCTTCAACTTTCTCGATGAGGAAGTTGAATTCCTGGCCCATGTATTCCGCTTTGTTCGCAACAAACTTGGTGTCGATTTGCGAGACGGGGCAGAAGGCCCGCTTGCCCATAATCGTGACTTCAAACCCGCCTTTGTTTTCGCCGGTCACTTTACCTTTGACAGGTAACTGGCCGTTGCGCGCCATAAGCAGGTCTTCGAGTGGGTTCTTGGATTGGCCCATACGACGACTTAATAGAATCTCGTCACCGCTTTTGCTGATGACGTAAGCTGTGATTTTATCGCCGAGATGAAATTCCATCTCGCCTTTGTCGTTCACGATCTGATTTTTGTCCATGACAGCTGTGTGCAGAGCGTCGAGCTCGATCAACACAGTATCGGAGTGTGTTCCGATCGAGGAGATGGTGCCGGTAACCTGGCGACCCACTCGAATATCAGCTTCATCATTCTGTGACGCGTCTTGCGAAAGGAGATCCTCGAATGAGGCTTCCTCTTCTTTCTTTTTCGCCTTTTCACCCTCGAAGCCACTGTCCTCGTCTTCCCACTGAATATCCTGATAACGCATACGTTTAGTCCTTCAAAATCGCTGTCAAAAGTCAGCACGGCCGAGCAGTGTAACCTTTTTGCAGCTCAGGTCCCATCAAATTTTCTCCGGCCTACTGAGATCAGTCTTCATGACTTTACTGCTAGAGAATTCCCTTAATCTATGTCAAATTTGTAGAAGCAGAACAAGATATCTCCTCTTCAGAGGTCACTATGACTGATAATACACGTTGGGTTGAAACCTTAGAAGCTCACGACGGTATCGAACTCTATTGCCAGTTTTATCCCAGCCCCGCGCCTACCTCAGTTCTTCTGACTGTGCATGACTACGGTCAACACAGCGGTGCTTACGAAAAAGCGCACGAGCGTATGGTCAACGCCGGCTTCAACGTTTATACGATCGACCTTCGCGGTCATGGGAAGTCACCCGGCGAGCGAGCGGCCATAGATCACTTTGATGATTTCCTCGATGACCTTGATCTCCTCTATGCCCGTATGCAGGACCGCGAGGGCGATCGTCCCATCTTTCTACTGGGTCAGGGAATGGGGTCGCTCATAGCCCTTCGTTACGCACTCACACGGAAACTTAGGATCCACGGCCTCATTCTCTGCGGTGGCCTTCCAGAGCTCCCCATGAACAGCAAGGAGCGTCTGCTGGCTCAGTATGCGGCCCTTTTCCTTTCCCGGATTGAGGCCAACGCGGAAGCCCGCGAACTCCTTCTGTCACCAGCTCTTTCAGGTGTTTTGAAAGATGATGAACTCGCCTTTCGGGGGGCCGTGAAAGCCAAAACGATCTGGGAACTTAACGCCGTGCGCAACAGTCTCGCGACCGTTAGCCCCCTCCTGAATTTTCCGGTCTTGTGTTTGAGCAGCGAAAAAGATCTGCCGGCCATGGATAGGTTGAATGAGAATCTGCTTTCGCACGATAAAACACTTATTGCCTACGCGGGCGTGAGCCATCAACCCTTAATAGGTTCCGAACGTGAAGAAGTTGTCGAAATCATAATCGAGTGGTGCGGACAAAAAATTGAGAGAGTGGAGATTGATGAAGAATGGGGCGATGACGAGGACAGTGATGACAGCCTGTAAGGCGCTAAAGGAAGAGAAAGCGGTAGCTATAGGACGACGCCTGTAACGCAAGTGGAAAGGCTTCTTCAATCAGCGAGCCTGTGGGCTTTCAGACTGTTTTTCTTTTTGATTCAAAAGCTGCCCTTCGCGGATCCGTTTTAAACTTGTGCAGGATGCTTCGTGTTTGTCCATGCAACCTTTTGCGTAGAGATCCAAGGCTTTATCGTAATTCTTTTTCTGTTCAAATTGAAAGGCAAGGTTGTTGCAGCTCTTACCCAAGCCGTTGTCACAGGCCGCGCGATAAAAACGAGTCGCGTTTGCTGTATTGCCGGCGAGTTCTTCGTACCAGGCAAACTTGTGGCAAGCATGGGCATGACCAGCCTGGCAAATGTCCAGGAAAAGGCTTTTGGCGGCTTCAACTTTTCCGACTTTGGCGAGATTTCTGGCTTTGTTGAAACGAATTTCGAGAGCTTTCGCTGTTTTTGAATCCACTTGTTTGGTCTTGACCGCGGCTAAAGGTTCTTCGTCTTTTGCAGGCAAATCGATGCTTGGCATCGCTTTGGCATCCGGTGCGGATTCTTCAGCGGGTTTGGTCGATTCAGCCGCCTGAGGTTCGGCCACGGCTACTTTTTCGTCGTCGCGAGTCGGAGCTTTATCGGCTTCACTTTCCGTTGCGTCTTCGTCGGACTGAAGTTCTTTCAATCGAAGGAGAGCTTTCTCTTTGATTTTTGCAATGCCTTCGTCCATCACTTCGTTACGACTGCCTTCAGCCAGAACGGTGCTGGTGACATCTTCGTAGCGGACGGGCGCAGGGGTAGCAACGACTGGTGTTGAAACAGGCGCGGCCTTCGCTTCGACCGGCAGGGCCTTGGCAGACAAAGTCATAGGTTTTTCGATAGGAGCAGCTTTTTCCCTGACGTCCGTGCTGACGGTCGGCAAGGAAATTTCCACGGGGTTAGCCAAGACGATGTCTTTGGAACGATCGACGGGAATTACCACCGGTTTTTTCTTTTCTTCACAGGCTGTATTCATCGCGAGAATCATAATGCCTGTAGCAATGTAGCGCCTCATAACGGTCACCTCATTCTCCAATTCTTACGTCTTATCGGTCGAATCTTCTGCAACATGAGAGAAGAGTAGGATGCCGCGTCATTTTTTTAGACATGGCGACTCTCACAAGGCGCTTCCGGTCCTTGGCACCTTCCAAAGAATTCTGATAAGGTCCTGGGACGATCAGTGCTTACGGATTGCGAGGGCATCAGGGATGAGTGAGAAAAAACGTTACCAAAGCGGATTCGGCAATCATTTTAGTAGCGAGGCCCTGCCGGGAGCCTTGCCCGAGGGGCAGAATTCGCCTCAGAAAGTCCCCTATGGTCTCGTTGCCGAACTGCTCTCGGGAAGTGCCTTTACGGCGAAACGCCATGAGAATCTGCGCACTTGGGTTTACCGGATTCGCCCATCGGTGGTTCATGGCGAATATCAGAAAATTTCCAAGGGCCGCTGGTTGAGTGCACCTCAACACGAGCCTAATGTTCCGGCGGCCCAGCTCCGTTGGGATCCTATGAGTTATCCCCAAAAAGCCGAAAATTTCCTGGGGAGTATGACGACTTTCGCCACCAATGGTGACGTCGCTATGCGGCACGGCAGTGCCGTCCATATGTACGCAGCTCAGAAGTCCATGGACGAACAATTTTTTATGAACGGCGATGGAGACCTCCTGATTGTTCCCCAGGAGGGACGACTTGAGCTCAGGACTGAGTTTGGGACCATCGAGATCGAACCCAATGAAATCGCTGTCGTTCAACGCGGAATGAAATTTCAGGTGCAGCTGCCGGAAGGCAAAGCGCGTGGTTATGTTCTGGAAATCTACGGGGCTCACCTCGTGTTGCCTTATCTCGGTCCGATCGGCTCAAGCGGATTGGCGAATGCTCGCGACTTTGAAACTCCGGTCGCTGCCTACGAAGACAAAACTGGTAATTTCATCATGCATTGCAAGTTTGCCGGGCAGCACTATAAGGCGGCTCTCGATCACTCGCCGCTCGATGTCGTCGCCTGGCACGGAAATTATGCCCCCTATAAATACGACCTGCGCAAATTCATGACGATCAATACGGTGAGTTTTGATCACCCCGATCCATCCATTTTCACTGTTCTCACTTCGCCTGGAGAAATTGAGGGCCAGGCGAATGTCGATTTCGTAATATTCCCGCCGCGCTGGATGGTGGCACAAAATACTTTTAGGCCGCCTTACTTCCATCGTAATATGATGAGCGAATATATGGGCTTGATCCATGGGGTCTACGACGCGAAGCCGGCGGGCGGGTTTGAGCCCGGTGGCGGAAGTTTGCACAATTGCATGCTCCCGCACGGACCTGAAGCGAAAGCGTACGAAGGTGCGATCGCGGCCGAGCTGAAACCGCATTTTCTCGACAAGACTTTAGCTTTCATGTTTGAGTCTGCCTATTTGTATCGACCGACAGATTTTGCAATGAACGGCGGTCTTCTGCAGTCCAATTACGCGGATTGTTGGAAGGGTATACCGAAACTCTTCAACCCTACGAAGCGCTAAAACAAGGATAATTCTATGCCAGCCGTAAGCTTCACATTGAACGACGTCGTCCGTTGCCTCAAGGATGCAGGATTACTCGTTGATCAAAAAGGAAGCTTTCAGCGCCTTGAAAGCCTTAATTATACGACCGATACTCGCACGTTCCAGGATGGGCAGCTTTTCATCGCCTATCGAGGCGTGAGTTTTGATTCCCATGCGCGTGTGCCGGAGCTTGCACGTCAGTACCCCAAGGCTATGTTCCTCATCGAGGAGCCAAAGTGTTTTGAGCTTCTTGGAACGGATAATCCCGTCCTGCTTGTATCCGATAGTCGCGATGCCTGGTCCCATATTGCAGCTATGCGTTATGGCAATCCTCAGACCAAACTCAAGTTGATAGGCGTCACCGGAACGAACGGGAAGACCTCGACGGTCTGGTTTATACGGCAAATTATGCTTGCGCGCCAAATCCCGTGCATGACCATGGGTACGCTTGGGATTTATTGCGGTGACGAAATGCTACCCGCGACGCATACCACGCCTGATCCCGACGATCTTTTCAACAACCTGGCTATGGCTGTTACACGCGGTGTGACCTGGGTGGCGATGGAAGTCTCGTCTCATTCGATCACGCAGCGGCGCCTGGGGCCTTTGCTTTTTGATGCCGTTGCATTCACGTCCTTTTCCCGTGATCATCTCGACTTCCATGCGACGATGAAAGAATACTTCGCTGCGAAGTGGGAGCTTTTTTCTCGTTACCGCAAACCAAACGCTCCCGGGTGGGTTTCTACGACGCTCTGCGAGCAGAAGATTTTGCCCAAAAAGCACGCTCATTTTGGGTTATACGGAAAGAACGATCCGAGCGGAGAAAAAGCCAATTACCGCTACACAATAAGCGAAAGTCGGCTGAATCATACGCACCTTACCCTTCATTCGCCTCGCATGTCCTATGAGTTGGCATTCAACTTCGGCGGCGATTTCGTGATGGATAATTTCACGGCAGCTTTTGCTCTTGTGGATAGTCTGGATCATATCCAGACGTTCGGCGGCGACGGAATCCTGCCTGTCCCTGGACGGTTCGAGCCGGTGCCGAGCGCTGCGGCTTTTGATTTCGCCGTGATTGTTGATTATGCCCACACACCTGATGCTCTCGAGAAAACACTGCAGAAGCTGAAAGAGATGACGACCGGCAGACTTTGGGTGGTGTTTGGTTGCGGCGGCGATCGCGATAGCGGCAAACGGCCACTCATGGGCGCAATTGCGGATAAAATCGCGGATTACTTAGTCATAACGTCGGATAACCCCCGAACCGAAATGCCGGGCGAAATCGTCAAGCAGATCCTGAGCGGAATCGTCCGGAAGAAAAATATTGAGGTCATCGAAGATCGTCTCGAAGCGATCACCTACGCCTGCCACCACGCACAAGCTAGCGATAGTGTTTTGATTGCGGGCAAGGGCCATGAGGATTATCAAATCCTGGGCAAAACCAAGTTCCCCTTCGATGATAGGCTCGTCGCAGCAGAATCTTTGAGAAGCCGGCAATAAAATTGCTTCTTAAGGTCTTATAACCACAAGTAAATTGCGATATTTCCCCGGTATTTCCGGTCGCCTGTCAGGTTTGGGTCCAGAATTTCCGATGAGATGAGTGATTCGCCCATGCTGTGGCTTGGAGAAACGAAGTGAAACAAATTTACCTTATGGCGCCGGCCTTCGCCTTCCTCATCACGCTCAATGGCTGCCGAAGCGACGTATCTAGGCCGGGTTCTCATGCTACGGCCTCGTCTTCCACTTTGTCTTCCAACGCTATAGCCAGCAACGGAATTGCGGCGACCGAACCCAGGTTCACGAGTTGTTATAAAGGTGACACCTGGACCTGTGCCGTTGAGGCAGCGATCGTAAAAGAATCCAATACTCTACGAAGCACATCGCCTCTCACGCAGAGTTTTGAGTCGTCTTATGTAGCTCGGACCTGGTCGGACTCGCAGGCGGAGACGGGACAGATTAGTCACTTGGGATTTCCAGAGGCAAGGCAAGAGGTTTTGGTCTCAGCTTTTCCCGAAGCAAACTGGGATTTTTTAGCTGAGAATGTGGCGATGCTTCAATCCTCTGATCCTGATGCTAAAAAGATCGCGAAACAGTTTGTCACGATGTGGAAAAACAGCCCGGGCCATTTAATGAACATTCAAGGACCCTTCACGTATATGGGCGTCGGTGTTTCGCGGATCGGCAACACCTTTTACGCGACTCAACTGTTTCACTAAAAATAGCTGCAAACAGAATTAAAAAGAGGGATCGCTCGTACTCCGAGTCGTCCCTTATTGAATAAGTGCTTATCCGAATCTTTACATTTCAAAGGCATTTGAACAAAAAACTTGTAAAGTTGCTTGTCGATGCGTAGTCAAATCGAATGATTCAAAGTAGAGGCAGGGCCTAACGTGCGACCACGATTTGAAGAAATATACATGGATCTGGCATTCAGCCTGGCGAGGCGTTCGACCTGTCACCGGTTGAATGTCGGAACGGTGATTACGAGTACGGATTTCCGTAAGGTGCTCGCAGTGGGTTATAACGGCAATGCCACGGGCTTACCAAACGGTTGTGATCGGGATGAGGCTGGCAACTGCGGCTGCCTGCATTCGGAAGAAAATGCCGTGATTAATTGTGACAGTCCCCGGACGATAGAAAAATTCGCCTTTGTAACCCACCTCCCTTGCGCCGCGTGCGCGAAGCGTCTCATTAACTTGGGCAACGTCAAGAAAATCTATTACGCACAACCCTACCGATCTATTTCCTCTCTCGATCTTTTTGCAACTGTCGGCATCGAAGTTGTGCATTTTCCAAGTCCCACTACCGAGAACTCGTGAAAGAATTTGGCATGAGGTAAGTTTGCTCTACCACATGTAGTGTGCAAATTCTGAAAACACCACCATGCACAATTTTTAATCAAAATTATTAACACACTGAAATATTTGGTTTTTTTTCTTTCCTTTTCAATCTTATCCACTGTCCCTGTGGATAACATAATTATGCCGCTTTGTCCGTTGGCTCCCTATCCAAGTTGCAACTTTAATAAGCTTCGCTCATGTTTGTAAGCTTGAAGGTTTTGAGTTGAGGCTTTGCGCCTCCGACACGTATTATGAAAAATCAGAATCGGAGGAATCCTCGTGCGACGTTGCTCTTTGTCAGCCTTCAGCTTTTCCTTCTTGATCCTAACTCTCCTCGCTACCAGCGCTTGCGGCCGCGATGAATCTATAAAACGATCGAAGGGTGTTATCGTAACCCAAGATCTATTGTTCGCCACCGACACCCAGATCTCCCATGGTGACGTTGTGCCTTTCAGCTATCTCATAGCCTTTAAAGATGACGCAGGGTCACCAAGCCTGGCGCGCTCCATTCTGCAGATGCAGCAAGGCCTGCAGACCATGCTTCAAAACACAACACCGGTCAGCGCTCAAAAGACTATAGCGCGCCTTAATCTCACTTACCCTGGACATTCTTTCGGGCAAGATAGGAAGGTCGACGCCCATCCTTTGTTTAATTCCGAGCTGAATACTCCGGAAGAATACACGCACCTCGCCGAGGTGCAGTTCGTTGATGAAGCGTCCGCGGAGCGTCAAATAAAAGACTGGTATGCCGCGAAAAAAATTGTTTTCGCCGAACCCAACTATAAACGGTCAACCCAAAGTGCCGCTGAAGATCAGATCATCAAAAATTTTAAAACTAATACAACTACGCCGTGGCTCAACGAAGTTTCGTTTGTCGACACGATAGAAAAAATCGCCAGCACCGGAGCCAAATCCTCGCCTCTGATTGCTGTTATGGATTCGGGTGTGGATGTTCAACATCCCAATTTGAAAGATGCAATTTTTGTGAACGAGGGTGGTCAGAATAAACAATGTACAGGCGATATCTACGGCTGCAACACGACCGTCGCGAAAAAAGACGTACTTGGGAACGGCGATGTTTTCCCAACCGGCACGAGTGCATTCGGTACGGCTTGTTCGGGCCAAGGCCAGTGCGAACACGGAACGCACGTAGCCGGACTTATTGGTGCGCGTGGATCTGCGGATTTTACGGGGATGTGCCCTTACTGTAAAATATTGGTCGTCAAAGTTGTCGAAGTGGAAACGACTGGCGATGTCGAAACGTTTCCTATCAAGGATTCATCCATTCTTGCCGGGCTTGCGTATATTTCGGGCTTTAAATCAGGGGGCCAGCCGCTGGTCCGTTTGATTAATGCATCGTTTGGGAAATTTGAGAGCTCCCGTTCCGTCGAGTTGTTTATCAAAGCTCTAAAAAACTTCGGCCGCGGGACTTTGCTGGTGGCCGCAGCGGGCAACGAAGATACGATGAAACGTCAATTTCCCGCAGGATTTGATGATGTGTTAGCCGTGTCGAACGTTATGAGTTCAACCGACGAACCGAAAAAAAGCGTGTCTTCGAATTTCGGGATGTGGGTCGATATCGCTGCGCCGGGGGACGGTGATTGTTCAGGCGGAGCGGAGGGCATTCTGTCTACTGTCCCAGGCGGTGACTCGCGTTGTTTGTCAGGCACTTCCATGGCCTCGCCAATCGTCACTGGAATCGGGGGCCTGGTTTTAAGCCTTGAACCCGATCTTACAGCCGCCGAGCTGGAAAATCGTTTGATACAGACCGCAAACCCAAGCAAACTCTATCAGGACGGAATCAATGATGGTTATCGTCCTAACATGAAAGGCGCGGGACTTGTGCCTCTGCTCGGAAGTGGAGTCGTTAATGCGCTGACCGCAACGAACCCGACTCTGCAGACCTCGGCGGTATTGATAGCGCAGAGACCCGACTCTGTTCGGGCCGGTTGCGGTGTCCTCGGGGGTTCGCGTGATGGGTTTGGCTCAAGTCTGTTGCTCATTTTCCCCGCGCTTGTGTCGGGCGCTCGTTTTATACGGAAATTTAAGCGTAAAGTTCGATAGGGAGAGTTGAATCGTTATGCCTATTCAAGAAGATCTACAGACTCAAATGGAAGCGGCCGCCGAGCAGGCAAAAAGAATCCTGGCGACGATGGCTGAACGCGTCGTTGGCCAGAATGTAGTTATGGAGCGCCTTCTCATGGGCCTCATAGGCCAGGGTCACATACTCCTCGAGGGCCTTCCAGGTCTTGCCAAAACCACAGCAGTCAAGGCTTTAGGAGAATGTTCGGACCTGCAGGTGAATCGCGTGCAATTTACACCCGATCTCCTGCCTGCCGACGTAGTCGGGACTCAGATCTTCGATCCCCGTTTGTCAGAATTCAAGCTCAAAAAGGGCCCAATATTCACCAATCTCCTCATCGCCGATGAGATCAACCGCGCTCCGGCCAAAGTCCAATCGGCTCTGCTTGAAGCAATGCAGGAGCGGCAAGTAACAATAGCCGACGAAACGTATGCCCTTCCAAAGCCCTTTTTGGTCCTTGCCACACAAAACCCGATCGAGCAGGAAGGAACCTATCCGCTGCCCGAAGCACAACTTGATCGTTTTTTCTTCAAACTCAAAGTCGATTACGGAACACCCGAAGAAGAGATGAAGGTAGTGGAACGCATGGCCTCCGGGGACCCAAGACCTCTCGCAAAGGTCCTGAATCCTCGTGAGATCGAGCACTTTCAGACTCTTGTACAACACATCCATGTTGCCGAAAATATCCGTAAGTACATCGTCGATATAGTATTTGCCACTCGTAGGCCTGAGGCCTATAAAATCCAGCGAATGCAAGGGTTGATCCGCGTCGGAGCCAGTCCCAGGGCCTCGATCAATCTCGAGCGCGCTGCACGACTCAACGCTCTTTTCCAAGGGCGTAGCTACGTCATTCCGCAAGACGTCAAGGATATTGCGGAAGATGTTTTGCGCCATCGCATTATCCCGAGCTTCGAAGCGGAAGCGGAAAATATATCGACCGAAGACATGATCGTGCGCATTCTCGCCCATATTCCAGTTCCATGAGGTTAAGACATGCCATCGAAATCCCCTCACGGGATCTTTGAGCTCGCGCCATCCAGAACCCTCGGACTTACCAGCTCGCTGTTTTACGCAGCGTGCGGGCTGCTGCTTTTTGCGCTGGCAGTGAGTGTTTATTTTTATTGGCGTTCCAAAAACAAAAGTACTGCGCAAACCCAACCAGTGCTTACGCCTTGGGAACAAATTCAGCTTCAATTGCAAAGACTTGGGGAGCTTAGCTCGCCAACCGAAAGCATGACTGTCCTCAATCACAGTCTGCGACGTGGCATGGAACTGCGCTTGAAAGAACCTTATACAGCCTTCACATCGGCTGAGATCTTGACGCATCTACAAATGAATTCCCAATTCTCATCGGATTTTCAGGCGGAATGTGCAGAATTTCTAAAGACTGCCGACCGCGTTCTGTTTGCCTATCAACCGTACGAAGAGGAGGAGCGGGTGCGCTGGCAAAAGCAAGTTGCACAATGGCTTGAGAGAATGCGGGAAGGTCAGACTTTATGAAATGGATTTTTGCCTGGGTTGCGGGTCTGCTCGCATTTACGAATGTCGCCGAAGCACGATCTTTGATGGAGCGTCTTGATCATATGATCTGGGGGCAGGGTCAAGAGCTGAGTCAGGCCTATGACGCCTATGATCAGGGGAAATTCGACGATTCGCAGAAGGCCTTTCAAACCTATGCAGATCACCATCAGGATGCGCAGGAGCAAAATTATGATACCGGTGTTGCGGCCTATCGCGCCGGTAAACCAGATGATGCCGTGAAGTATTGGGGACGGGCTGAGGCAGGGTCGGATGTATTGATTAAAAGTCGCGCCCTTGCGAATGAAGCGATCGTTCATATCGATAAAAATGAGCTCGAGAAGGCGCGGGATAAGTTAAAAGACGCCTTGGCTTTTGATAATGACAACAAAGCGACACAAGAAAATTTGCAGTGGGTTGAAGAGCAGTTGAAGACTAAGAAAAATCTTGACGAGAAGGATAAAGACCAGAAAAATCAGCAGAACGACCCGAAGCAAAACGATCAAAAGCAAGCTGACAAAGAGAAAGATAAAAAAGACGATAAGCAGGCTCAGCAGGATAAAGATAAAGATAAAGAGCAGGAAAATAAGGATAAGGCTGGGGAAAAGAGTCAAGACAAAGATCAAAAGCAGGCCAAGTCAGATCCAAAATCTGGGGCGCAGAAGGATCAGAAAAAATCTGAGGACGAAAAAAAGGCGGAAGAGAAAGAAAAAGAGAAAGAGAAAGCAGAAGCTCAGGCTGCAGCTGAAAAGGATAAAGATAAAAAAGAGGCTCAAGCGGCTGCTGAAGAAAAAGATAAAGACAAAGATAAAGATAGAGATAACAGCAAAACGAAAACCCATGAGGGTGTGCAAAAGGCTCAGACGGTGCTGACGCCCGCCGAGTTGAAAAATCAAGAAGCCGAGCGACTGTTGCGATCGATCGACGATAAAATTGGACGCTATCCATTAACCGACACCGAAGCGACCGGCGAAAGAGGAAAAGATGGCAAAAATTGGTAGCAGTGGTCTTGTGGCAGCAATGCTGTGGTTATTATCCTCCGCGACTGCACTGGCCGGCGTTCTTACGGGGGAACTCGATAGAACGGAAGGTGGCCTCGATGATCAATTTGTTTATACTCTAACTATCGAAGGCAGCTTCGACGGTGAGCCGGAGTTCCCGCAGGTTCAGGGTTTGGAAGCAAGAGCGGCTGGCCAGAGCCAAAACATATCCATCGTTAACGGTAAGTATTCGAAAGAAGTTCAAGTTCAATACGTTCTCACGCCCGGTAAAGAAGGAACGTTCGCGATTCCCCCGGTCAAACTTAAAGTTGACGGCAAGGACATGCAGACCCTTCCTCTCGAGATGAAAGTGTCAGCCGCCGGCGCCGGATCGAACAGGGCCGGTTCTGCATCCCGAAATGTCCCCAGTTCGGCATCCGCAGACTCAGAGGCTGGGGCAGGTGATGGGATCTTCCTTGAAAGAACCTTCTCCAAAACACAGGCTTACGTAGGCGAAGCCATAGGCGTGAAGATCAAGGTTTTCAACCGCGTGAAAGTCGCGGGTGCCCAGCCTGATTTTAAATATCCCTCGGCTTTTCAGGTCAAAAATATCGAAGGCCAAAAATCTTACACGGAAATGGTCGGCGGCAATGAGTATAATGTCACCGAGCTGGATGCCGTAGTGATTCCTAATCGCGAAGGTGACTATAAAATCGATCCCGCGATACTCACCGCGCGCGTTGCTGTGCAACGGCGGACGCGATCGCGTTCCTTTTTTGACGACATGCTGGGATCCACGGAGCTTCAGGAAAAACGCCTCCATAGCAGCGTGGCGACTCTGAAGATTCTGCCTCTTCCTCTCGAAGGCCGGCGCAAGGATTTCTCGGGTCTCGTGGGCAACTTCTCGATGGCGGCTGATGTCACGCCACGCGCTGCAAATGCCGGCGATACCTTAAACCTGACGATTAACATCGAAGGTCAGGGGGCGGTGAGCACCATGTCCGAGCCCACGCTGCCTATCGATCCGAGTCTCGCAAAAGTCTACAAAGACAAGCCTGACAGCCACGAAGACCTTGATCCCAACAAAGGGATTACCTCACAAAAAGCCTTTAAATATGCTCTCGTTCCCAACAAGCCTGGTTCGTTTAATCTCGGTCATCTCAAGGTGCAAATTTTTAATCCGGAACATGCCGCTTACGAAGACCTGGACGCTGACCTTGGCAAAATTGAGGTGAGTGGTTCGGCTATCGCAGTGGCGCCCGCGCCTGTTGCCCAATCCCAGATCGGTGATAATTTGGCTCCCAAAGCCTCGGCATCAGGAGCTAAAAACGAACATAAGGCCGTGGAAGTCCTCAGTACCGACCTCGTCGAACCCCACAGCCCGAAACTCCTTTCGGGCTCGGATCGTTTAACGCAAAGCGATTGGATGGTCGGCGGACTTGTAACGCTCTTGAGCCTCGGAAGTATCGGTGTCGCTTCGTGGTTTTCGCGAATGCGTTCCCCAGCCGACGAAGCACTCCGTACGCAAAGAGCCAACAAAGCTTTTAAAGTCTCGAAAAAACAGCTTGAAATGGCTCATCAATGCCTTCAAAAACAAGACCTTGCCGCTGCTCTTCGGATAGCGCAGGGGTGTTTTAAGGATTATACCGGGGCGAAGTTTGGTGTGCAGGGTGCAGCCGTGACCTTGCGGGATATTGAAGGTTATTTGCGAAGTAAAGAAGTGGATCGCGATACTCTGGTCGAACTCAGGGAAGTGTGGAGTGCTCTCGACCAAATGATATACGCTCCGCCTTTGGGGCAAAACCCAAGTCGAGGCGAGGAGCTTTTGGCTAAAACGCGAAAAATTCTAGAGCAGATGGAGCGGCAATGCTGAGATTACGCGCAGTTTTTTCTTTGATCATGGCTTTCGCCCTCTCACCTGTCGCAACCGCAGGTACTCTTGAGAAAGCCCAGGCGGCCTACGAGAGCGGAGGTTATGCGGAATCGTCAAAACTCTATTTGGAATATGTTGAAGCCGAAGCCTCGTCACCGAATGGCAGCGTGTTTCATAACCTTGGATTGGCATTTGATCGGGAAAAAGAACTGGGGCCTGCCGTAGCCGCCTATCTCAGGGCTCTCCAGCTGCGTCCAAGGCAGGACGACTTTCAATACAACCTGCGGTTTCTCCTCGGCAAGGCGGAAGACAAACTCGACTCTAATTTTCCGGTCCCGACCTCAGAACGGCTCTTTCCCAGCCACATAGCGTCCGAGCACGAGATTTTTTATGCCGGGCTCGTCTTTTTGGTGCTTACCGCTCTTTTTATGAGTTATGGGATACTTCAGACCCGCTTGAAAAAAAGCGCGTTGAGTGTCAGCGGTATTGCGGCTCTCCTTACAATCTATTGCAGCATTGGCCTTTATTTAAAAGTCAATCACACGCACGATGTCGGTGCTATTTCTGCCCCGAAGGTCGAAGCCTACTCGGGCCCCACGCAATCCGTCGTAATTTTTGAACTGCATGAAGGCGCTCCCTTTCAAATCGTTGATTCAAGCGGGGATTGGGTGAAGATTGAACTTTCCGATCAAAAGCGGGGCTGGGTTCGTAAAGAAGGGATCGTGAGCTTTGGGCGGGACCAAATAATTTTGCCTCCCCATGTGAGCTCGAAGTCCTGAAGTTTAGGCCTCACTTTCGAGGAATACGGGCTTTTTAACTTTCCGCTTTTTGACTTTCTCGCTCGAAAGCCACCGTGGTATTCTTACAGGAATATATCTTTCATCCCCCTTGCACCTGGTACAATACATGAATCGACGCGTACTGCATCTCAGTCTGCTGGGATTTCTCGCCGTCAGTGGGTTTAGTCAGCGCCTTTTTGCTCCAACACCTCCGGAAACCCAAGGACTGCGCGAGATTCGCCCAGGTGTTCGACAGGCTGATGAAGCTTTTGATAAATGGCTTTCGGCTATGCAAAACGGTTCGTCGCCTTTGCTCCTTACCGAGTCAGAGTACCAGAAGTATGCGCGAACGCTGGATGAATACACGCGTTTGATGTGGGATGTGCGCCGGTCGACCGGAAGCAAAGAAAGTGGTGCACGCGCACTGAAATTCCTGCGCGCAAAAGAAAAAGATCTGAAAGACTCGGCTATGTTTCCCTATCTGGGCCAAACCTTGCTCGATAGCGGATCCCTATCGCTCAGCGAGAGCCAGGAAGTCGAAAGAATGCTGCTAACTTACGGCGGTTCAAGCTGTCCGCGTAAACGCGTTGTTCTCAAAGAGATGCGTGGCAGCGAGAAATCACAGCTAAAAAAAGACGAGGCTGTGCGTTTTCTCGCAATGATAGCCGAGTTTCGTTCCCCGACCTTTCAGGAAGAAGCTCTTCGTACCCTTCTCTACCGTCTTGATGACGGAAGCATGAAGGATATGCGGAAGGAGATCGTTCAGGCGATCGCGCCTTTTCCTAGGCTCGTTAATAATTACCCCGATTTATTCGACGAAAAAATCGAACTCGTCCAGCCAGGCCCTGTCAAAGCAAAAACCGACCTTGCGGATCGCGCGTCCAAAGACGAGCAGTGCGATAAAGCGCAGCGCGAGCTCGTGCTGGGCATTCACGAAGACAAAGACAAAAAATTCCTTGGCCTGGTTGAAACGAGTGGATCGAAACTGGAAGCCTGCTGGCGCGCGAAAGGCGACAAAAACCGCCTGACTTACTGGGAGCAGATGGAGGCGCCCCTGAAAGAGCGTTATGGATTCCTTGGCGAATCCTTAGCCAAACGCAAACGCGCCCTTATTATGTGGGGACGAAATGATTTTGAGGGCTCCAAAGCCCTCTTGGGTGAGCTTATTTCCCAGTCCGAAAAAACCTTTCCAGCCGTTCATGCCGATGCGCTTTTCACGTTGGCCCGCATCACTGAGAATGAAGGAAACTTCGAAGAAGCCGAAAAGAAATTCAAAAATTTCGTCCAACTCTATCCTCAGGACGACAAAGTCAACGAAGCTTTGAGCGAGACGATCGTCATAGCGGCGATCCAGAAACAAAGTGACGAAGCTCTAACGGCCGCACTGAATCTGATCGAACGCGAAACTCGGAAGATATCCAACGATCGTGATACTGCCACTTTGCCAATGGCTTTGTATTGGGCGGGCAAGATTTACTATGAAAAAGACCAAAAGAAAAAGGCTGAGTTTTTCTGGCAACGATTGGCCCAGGAATTTTATTCGACGTTTTACGGAGCGCTGGGTCAGCTGGCCCTGGAGAAGATGAATAACAAAGTGTACTTCCTACCTCCTATGCAGGTGCCGGTGTTCAGTCGCGCAGAAATGCTGAAGGATTTCCAGAAGAACGACCGCGCGATATTGGACAGAGCCGAAAACCTGCTCTCGGGCGGGCTCAAAGCTGAGGCGGCGTGTGAGATCAATGAGATTCCTCTCGGACCGAACAGTGATCATCGATTGCTTGCGAAAGCCATCTTTCAATATGCTTCGGGCGATTGGTTAGCAGCTGTGAAGAGTTATCAGAACCTCTCCAAAGCCTATCGCGTGACCCTCCCTAAGGGTATGGAACGGATACTCTTTCCACGAAGCTTCGCATCGTTGATCGATCACTATTCCAAAAAATTGGGCGTCGATCCCCATTACGTAAATGCGATCATTCGCCAGGAGAGTGTTTTTAATCCAAAAGCGCAATCTCCGGTAGGTGCACGTGGACTCATGCAGATGATGCCGGGAACTGCGCGCCTTGAAGCGAAAGCCCTCAGTCCTCATTATGTGGATCCGGGCAAAGGCGGGCTCGTGTCAGGCGCAATCGCTGACGAGAAAAATCTCTCGGATCCTGAAACCAACGTTATGCTTGGTGTTCATCACGTCAATCGTCTGCTTCAGAAGTATAAACATCCGGTCTTTGTTCTGACGAGCTACAACGCCAACCCCCGCGCGACGGAACGTTGGTTGAGCACGATCGACAGTTCCGACCTGATTCTGTTTATCGAGCGTATTCCCTATAAGGAAACACGGTCTTACGTGAAGCTTGTGATGAGAAACTATTTCTACTACAAGCGTTGGTATGAAGGCCCTCAGGCGAATATGGCTTTGATGGAGGCGCTGCTGCCGAGCCGCCTAATCAGCGACTCAAAACAGACAGCGGAAATGCAAACGTCTATGCGTTGACAGCACCCGGTTGGTTATGAGGGGCTGCCTGGTCACAGGCAGCCGTTTTTAATGAGCGCTCGTAAATGGCTTGAGCAAGGGGAAAACGGCTCATATCGACTGCAAAACGGTGCGCATTATAGACCTGCGGCACCAAAAATAGGTCTGCCATCGAAAATGTTTCGCCAAAACTCCACGTTCCTGCGTTTTTTCGGAGCATAGTCTCAACCGGAATAAAGCCTTCATCCATGAAGTGCCGCGCCCACTCCGCTTTCTTTTCAGGATCGTTGGAATAATAACCGGTTATGCGCAGGTTTGTAACCGGCTGTATGCCGGAGGCTATCATCGCGCAATAGCTCCGAATCTCAGCTCTGAGCCAGGGATCCTTTGGTAGAAGAGGGGAGATTGGGAAGGTTTCCTCAAGCCACTCCAATATAGCGATGGATTCGCTCAGAATTTTGCCGTTTACGCTGAGCGCCGGTACCTGACCCGAGGGGTTGATTTTGAGAAAAGAAAGATCCGATTGTTCCTTTTTAAGGAGATTGATCGGCGTCGATTTGTAGGGTAATCCCTTGAGGGCCAGGGCCCATCGCACGCGCCACGAGCAGGACGAACGCCAGTAGTGGAAAAGTTCAAGAGTGGGAGTATCCATGATGCACGTCCTGGGCTTAGTTTTTAACGATGGTTTGGTAGCTTGACTCAAGCTTTCTCAGCTCTTCGACGCTTTTGAGTTCGAAGCCAAAACGAACGGTTTTCGCAGCATAAACCTTATGACGTTCGCGAAGTCGTCTCAAGGTGTTCTGGAAAGCAACTTCTATCATCTGTGGCCGCAGGCGGGGTTTCATGGGTGATCCCGCCATCATGCGGGCGCACTCCTCATCGGGTTGAAACACGATGAAATCGACGTCGGGATACTGTTCCGCAACGGCGTGAAAATTGGTTTCGAAGCGCGTGGAGACCAAGCCCTTGATCATCTGAAGCAAAGAGAAATAACCGCCCTTAGTGTCCGATATTCCTGCGGTATTGGAACGAATTGGTTTCATGGGATCAATCACAAAAACTAGGCAGGCCCCATCCTCCACAACCGACTCGAGGTTGCAGCTTTTGGTGACCTGTCCATCAATATAGTAACGATCGCCGATCGCCTTGGGTGTGAAGAGGGGAGGCAAAGAGCAGGAAGCGCGCACCGCCGCGCTGATCGCCATCGTATCAAAGGGCGCTTTACCGAGAGTCACGTGATCAAAGGTATCGTGGTCGGTTGCCCCGATAAAAAGATGGTTCGGGAGTTCGTTGAATTTATCACCCTGACCGTGTTCGGCAAACAGGTCGTGAAGGTACGCCTCGAGCTTTTCGCCCTTAAAAAACCCGGTTGGAATGGATTCAAGGGTGGACTCGAGCCACTGGCTCAGCTTCACTTTGCGCATGCGAAGCGAGGTATTGAATACACGTTTGACGATATCAAAACCGGCTAGGTCGAAGATCGTTGAAATTTTGAAGGCTGGTATTTGGGATTTGATATCGAGTAGTCCTTTGATGACTTCCTCGACCTGGATATCGTTCGCCACGATCGATCCCACGATACTCCCCGAACTGACTCCGGAGATGGATTCGCACGAGTAGATGGTTCGGCCTCTAAAAGCATGTTTTAAAGCCAAAATTGTTCCAATTTGATAAAGAAGGCCTTCTATTGCGCCCCCGCTCAGGGCAATGCCTACTCGGTCGCGCCGCACGATTCCCGCATAAAGAAGGTTGTGCAACCAACGCAGCATCAGAGCGGTCTTTTTAGGCTCGACTATGACGTCGCGTACGTTGAGGCGACCGAGCGAGAAAACACGGTGGTCGACATCAGGCGTGGCATTCAGAACGGCAACGATCCGCGACATTGGAAAATGAAAGTCGGGACCCCAGAGTTGAGCCAACGAGTGTACGTCGCGAGCGATTCGATAAACCGCTTCAAGAGCCTCAGGGGCGCCCGTTCCACGTTCATCGTAAACGAGTAGATCGACCGGGTGATGGCGGAGAAAGGGAGTAACCCCATCGATATTGCTCAAAAGGTAGACTCTTAAACTTATGCCCTTCATCATCTTGTGATCGAGTTCATAGGTTATAGTAATCGCATTGTCATCGATCCGTTCCGCCCCAAGACGTGCAATAGCCTTCGCGATACCGTCGAGACGGGAGGGACTCATGACATAAAGGAGGTGCTGGCGCATCTTACTTTCCTTGGAAAGACTCAAGCTCTTGAATAAGACGTTCACGGGACACGTATCCAGTGAGCTTCTTCGCTTTCGTCAGGTCACCATCAGCCGGAATCAGGACTATCGTCGGAAGTCCTGGCATCTCGTATTTTTGAGCGAGAGCTTCATTCGTCTCGCTCGCTTCCGTTAAATCTAGCTTAACGAAGACCCATTTTGCTTTCAGCAAGGAAATGACCTGGGGATCGAGATATGTTGTTTTATCCATTTCTTTACAGGCGACGCACCAGTCGGCCCAGCCGTCCAAAAATATCGGTTTGCCCTGGTTTTTGGATTGGGCGAAGGCTGCTGTTTCGGTTTTTAACCAGGGTATCTCCGCGGCAATGTCGGTTCCTACGGCCCATTGAACGGTCGCAAATAACCCAAGACCGAAAATTAGGGTCGGTACCAGTTGGGTGACTTTATGGTGCATAAGGTGGGCCCGGCTTAGGATAATACCGATCCCCACGGCTCCGACCAGAAGGAATCCGATCGCCAGAGGTTTCCAATAACCCTGAATCGAATGGAGAACTCCGTAAGCCACGTTTTTCAGATAGTAGGCCGCCAGACCAAACATGGCAGCCGCGAAAATCATTTTGATGGCCACCTGAATGCGCGGACTGATTTTGAAGTTTTTGACTCGATTGGCCGCCATTCCCAGAAAAACATAGGGTATGGCAAAACCGAGGCTGTAGAGAAAAAAGAGCAGAATCGATTGCCAAGGCGATGAAAGATGGGCTGCATAAACAATCAGTGCACCCATGATAGGGCCCGTGCAAGGAGCTGCGACGAGACCCGCACCTGCGCCCATCCCTAACGAATTCAATGCTGACGCCCGGCCGGATCCCAGGGAAGCCCCGATATTCTGGAGGCGCGAGAGATTACCAAAACCGAGCATCGTTACGGCGAGAATTGCAAAAATAACGCCGAACCCGACGTTTACCCAGGGATTGGCCAATATAGAACCAAATACCCCGCCTGAAAACGAGGCTAAAACACCGAGTCCCGTATAAGTGAGTATGATGCCGGCCGCATAGAAGAGCGAGCCCTCCTTGGGTTTATGGCCATCCCGCGCCAGGAGGCGAAGGGTAATCGGTATCATAGGAAAAACGCAGGGTGTGAGATTGGTGGCGAGGCCGCCGATGAACACGACAAACAAAAGAAGGCTGAAAGGAAGGGCGCCCGTCTTTACCTTTTCCGCGTATTCTTCTTCCAGGCTTAAACCAGGGGTTTTGGTGTCCGGTGCGGCAGCTATGGTCTGGGCCGGATCGCTAGGCAGAGCCCCTGGTAGTTCGGGTGCCAGGGAGTTTTCCTCGCTTAAATACACGGGCACCTTGAGTTCCTGGGTGTAGGGGAAGAGGCAGATTTTGTGGGTACACCCAAGAAACGTTACAAAAATCGAAAGGGTCCCGGAGTTGATGGGTTTACCGCCGGCGAGCTCGATCTCAAAATCGCCGCCATCATAGACGTCGGTTTCGCCCTCGCCCATGGGGTCCTTTTGTTTACGGCTTTCAGGGGCCGTTTTGACGACCAGCGAATAACCGTTCGGTCCGCGCAATTCCAGTTTGTTTTTATAGATGGTAAACTGATTTTTCGTCTCCAGACGCAAAGCGACCAGGATGCGACCTTTGCCGTCGCTCAGCGCCTGAACAGGGCTCCAGATAATGACATCCGTCGGTTGAATGTCGAGCTCGGCCTTGCCCGGGGCGCCGAGGAAATCCTGGGCCGATAGGGGTGACCATGAGGTAAGCGTAGCGGCGCATAAGCATATGACAAGAGCGAGGGGCTTCAGCACGGTAACTCCTTCCACTTCATTACTTAATCGTTATAGCGGAGCCTGAGATCCAACGAAAGTCTCAGCATTGTAATGTCAGAAATGCACCTAAAACCGTTGATTTCCTTAAAGTCTGCTTGACTCCCCCAGCTCTTTCCCTTAATAGAAGAGTTCCTTTACGCCGGAAGTACCCAGAAATTAGGTATGTTCGGATCGTTAATCCAAAAAATGTGGATTCAAAAAATGGCGCAGCAAACACAACAGACTAAATACCAAGCAAAATTCCGCCTTAAAAAAGGTGACGAAGTCGTAGTCCTTACAGGCGCTGACAAAGGCAAAAAAGGCAAGATCGACAAAGTCGACTTCAAACGTAACGCAGTTTTTGTTGCCGGCCTGAATGTACAAAAGAAACACACACGTCCAGGTGCTAACGGCGAAGCCGGCGGTATCTTCGATAAAGTTGCTTCGATTCACGTAAGCAACGTTTCGCTAGCCGATCCAAAATCAGGTAAAGCAACACGGATCGGCCACAAAGTTGAAGGCGGCTCAAAAGTTCGCTTCGCTAAGGCTTCTGGCCAAACGATCGCTTAATCTTTCCGAAAATTCCAAACGCAGCTTATACACAAGTGTAAGCTGCGTTTGTGCGTTTGTGGCCAAACCGCTATTCCTTCATACTTTCCTCTCGTAGTCGTCTTCTAACCAGTTTACATTAGACATTGTTCTTGCCAGTGTTGGCTTCCGACCAAACCACTGTAATGCAGGCTTTTTAGAGCCAAAGAATGCTTGGTAAAAATCTGAGCTTTTAGTTGCTTCGAATTGCCAATCTATGGTGTAATTAGGCCGTAATTTTTTCGATATTTGTCCGTTAATCGGCCGCAGTAGGTGTCGAATGTACATCAGTTTGAAACCGTCTCTTTTGATTCTTGGTCTTTCGTCTCTAGTCGGTAGCTACTCTTTAAAAGCAGCTGATCGTGGAACTGAAGTGTACAAGCTTTGTTCGTACTGTCACGGGGACCGCGGTGAAGGTAATCCGACTATCGGAGCTCCCACCATTGCAGGGTTGCCAGATTGGTATGCTAAGCGAGAGCTCTTGAATTTCCGATCGGGGGCTCGAGGTGCACATCCGAGGGATGCTGCAGGCATGCGGATGTATCCAATGGCCCGAACACTTAACGGTGTGTCGGATATCGAGGCCGTCGTGAAAGTCGTTGCGGCAATGCCCCGTGTTACTCCGGATAACACCATCAGCGGTCACGTGATCAAAGGTCAAAACACCTTTAAGGTCTGTGCAACCTGCCACGGCGCGAGTGCTGAAGGGAACGTCGCGTTGAATGCTCCGCCTCTGGCTGGTGCAAGCGACTGGTATTTGCTTAAACAGTTGCAGAACTTCAAACACAAAGTCCGAGCCTACGATCCTTCACGGGATACATACGGAGCAGTCATGACTTCGATGGCAGCGGGTTTGAGTGACGAAGACATGCTGAACGTTGTGAGCTATATCAATACCTTCAAGTTCAAAAAAGCTGCGCCTGCAGCTAGCACAGCACAATAGGTTGGGAGGAGTTTGTGAAAAAGCCGGATGAAGCGGATCAGCTCGCAAAGAAAGCCATTTTTGTTATCCTGGCCGGTGTGCTTGCATACACCGTAGCAGTGTTAATTTTAGCTCGCTGAAAAAAAACGGGGAGACGGGAAAATTTTATGATCGAATTATTACGGCAAAGCGGCTCCAGTTTTGCAAACGATATCAACAACCTGATTTTGCTTATTACGGTGCTTGCAGGCTTTTGGTTGATCGTTGCTGAGGTCGTATTGTTTTGGTTGGTTTGGAAGTTCCGACGTAAGCCGGGAGTCAAAGCTCAGTACATTACGGGCGAACGTAAAGAAGAGATGAAGTGGATCCACTGGCCCCACAACCTCATCTTAATTTGTGACGTTGTCATCATCGTTTTCGCTATCCGTGTTTGGTACACGGTCAAACAACAGTTGCCGCCAGCTGGTTCGACGATTCGCATCATCGGCCAACAGTGGGCCTGGCGTTTTGTTATGCCAGGCGCTGACAACGTTTTGGGCACGAAAGACGATATTGAAACGGTCGATGAGCTCCATGTGAAAGTGGATTCCGTTTACCATTTCAAACTTGAGACTATCGATGTTATCCATAGTTTCTCTGTGCCCCAGTTCCGTCTGAAGCAGGATGGTCTCCCAGGTCGGATTGTAACCGGTTGGTTCAAACCAACTAAAGTTGGCCGATTTGATATCCAGTGCGCTGAGATATGTGGTATCGGTCACGGTATCATGATGAGCAAACTGTTCGTTGATAGTCCCGAAGATTATGACAAATGGATTGCAAGCCACACGCCCGCCGCCGTCTCGAGTAATTGAGACTTATGCTCAGCCGGTCAAACGCGATCAGTCAGTTAGTAGCCACGATTAATTAGGTGTACATATATGGCCACGAACCACGCAGAACATCACGATCACCATGAGATGAGCTTTTGGGAAAAGTATGTTTTCCCACTCGATCATAAGATAATCGGATTGCAGTACCTGTTAACGGGTATCATTATGGGCTTCCTCGGAGCCTATTTCTCCTACGTTTTCCGCATGCAGCTTGCCTTCCCAGGTATTGATGTTCCGCTTTTTGGCTTGGTTACGTCAGCTCAGTACAACTCGCTGATTACCAACCACGGAACGATTATGATCTTCTGGTTCGCGATGCCTATCCTTGTCGCGGGCTTTGGTAACTACCTCATCCCGCTTATGATAGGCGCGGACGATATGGTATTCCCAAAGATCAACCGTCTCTCCTATCAGATTTTCCTTCTTTCTGTCGTTGTTCTTCTCTCGAGCTTCTTTGTTCACAACGGTGGTTTTGGTGGAGCTTGGACAGCTTATCCTCCTCTTTCGGCTAAAGCTGAATATAACCTGACGCCATGGGGTTCTATCCTTTGGCTGATCGCCGTTGTTCTTGAATTCGTCGCTTTCCTTCTCGGTGGTATCAACTTCATTACGACTCTGATGAACTCTCGTGCCAAAGGCATGAAGATGATGGATATCCCGATGGTTTGCTGGATGATCGTCCTCGCGTCGATCCTCTTCATGGCGTCGGCTGGTCCCCTGATCGCCGGTGCAGCGATGCTCCTCTTCGACCAAACAATTGGGACTGGTTTCTTCGACCCTGCGCGCGGTGGTGACCCGATCCTATGGCAACATTTGTTCTGGTTCTTCGGCCACCCCGAAGTTTACGTCGTATTCTTGCCGGCAATGGGTATCGTTGCGGAAGTGATCACAACTTTCTCACGCAAGAAACTTTTTGCTTACAAAGTCGTACTGTTTACAACCTTTGCGACCGGTATCCTTAGCTTCTTCGTTTGGGCTCACCATCAGTTTATCGCTGGTATCGACCCCCGTTTGGCTAACATCTTTACCGTGACAACTCTTTTGATATCGATTCCTATCGCAGAGATGCTTTTCGTCTACATCGCAACTCTATGGGGCGGCGCGATCGAGCTCACAACAGCGATGCTTTTTGCTCTTGGTTTCCTCGCGACCTTCCTTATCGGTGGTGTAACGGGGGTATTCTTGGGTGCATCAGGTGCCGATATTTACTTCCACGATACCTATTTTGTACTCGCTCACTTTCATTACACCTTCGTGCCTATCGCTGTGATTGCCGTTTTCGCGGGCCTTTACTACTGGTTCCCTAAAATGTTTGGTCGCTTCATGGACGAAACTCTCGGCAAGATCCACTTCTGGGGCACCATGGTTGGTTTCAATGGTATCTTCATGCCGCTTTTCTTTACGGGCGCTGCTGGTGACCACCGTCGTATCTTTGACTTCTCGAATTTCCCTGAATTGGCAGTCAGCTCGCTTCAGAATCTTCGTATTGCCGCTACGGTCTCCGTTATCATCACGGCCGTCTTCCAATTTGTGTTCCTGTTTAACTTCATCTACTCCATGTTCCGTGGACGGAAATGTACAGTCAACAACCCATGGAAAGCCAACACCCTTGAGTGGTTTGCGACTTGTCCTCCTCCGCACGGTAACTTCCCGGTTATGCCTGAAGTGTATCGCGGACCTTATGAATTCAGCGTACCTGGTCGTGAACTGGATTATTGGCCACAAAACGAAAAAGTTTAATCAAGGAAGATGCCCGTGGGAACAACAACTCCGATCGCAACGACTCGTAGCGTAACTGGAATGCCGACCGGTCGCCTGGCAGTGTGGTGGGTAATAGGCTCAGAAATCGTCATCTTTGGCGGTCTTTTGATGTGCTATCTCATGTTTCGTTTGAAATACCCATACTGGGCCATGTACTCGGTGCATACCAATACCTTCGCTGGTGCGTTGAACACTTTTGTACTTCTGACCTCAAGTTTGTTTATAGTCTTGGCGCATTATTATGCGGAAAGAAAAGAGGAGCTGAAGGCTTTTGGTCTAATATGGGCTACCATATTTGGCGGGTTAACATTCCTTGTCATCAAAGGTATCGAATGGACGACTGAGATCACGAATGGTTTCACGATCACGTCGTCAATGTTCTGGTCGTTCTACTACACAGCTGCTGGACTCCATGCTTTGCACGTAATTGCAGGTATGTGTTTGATGGCGTGGATTTCGATGGATGTCCTTCAGAAGAAGAACATGCATCGCGTGGAGCTCATCGGGATCTACTGGCACTTTGTTGATATCGTTTGGATTTTCCTTTTCCCGCTCCTTTACATCGCGAAATAATGTCGATGGTAACGAAGAGCCAGGCTCGAAACTTTGGAGGATAGGTAATTATGGCAGGACATGTCGATTCGCACGATCATGATGCTCATACCGATAGCGACGGTCACGGACCAGCGTTTTACATTAAGATCTGGGCAATTTTGTTGGTGCTCTTTCTTATCAGTGTTGCAGGTCCGGAGATATCACACCACAAAGCCGTGATTCTGGTCACAGCCTTTGGTATCGCCATCGTAAAAGCTTATATGGTTGCCGTAAATTTTATGCACATTAAGCATGAAAAGAAGTATATAGCTTACATCATGTTCGCGATGCTTGGTGCAGTGTTCCTGTTCTATATTGCCGTTTCGACTGACGTTCAAATGACAAGTGGAAGTAACTGGGAAAATGCTTCGGCTAAAGCTGTTATCGAACAACACAAAGATTTCCAAGAGCACATCGAGCACGAATAATTCTCGAGTTCAGTGCTTCTTTAAAGGGAGCTCAAAATTATGGCTACGACTCAAGCAACTGTTAGCGGTCCGCTTGGTCACAGCAAAAAAGGTATACCCAGCCCTGTGTTGGGTATACTTATTTTTGTTGTGGGCGAATTGATGTTTTTCTCGGCGCTTGTCAGTACCCGCATCGTTATCAAAGCGAGTGCCGGTATTTTTGCCCCTCCGCAGAATGTAAAACTACCTGTGCTGACTACAGGCTTTAACACGATCGTCCTTTTACTCAGCGGCATCTTCATGGCCGCAGCTGGATTTAAGCACGGCAGTGAGCGCAGCAAGTCCTTGTTTGCAATGGCGATTGCCACGGGCGTGTTTTTTCTCGGCGTTCAAGGCTACGAATGGTTTAATCTACTCCACTACGGTATGACGATGACGTCCAGTGTTTTTGGAGCGACGTTTTATTTGCTCATCGGCTGTCATGCACTTCATGTGATTTTAGCTGTGCTGACGATGCTCTGGTTTTACCGCCTTTATTCAAAAGACAAGTTCGGTCCGGACGGGATGTTAGCTCTTCAGATCTATTGGTCGTTTGTGGTTTTGATCTGGCCTGTTTTGTATTCGCTCGTTTATTTTTAAAACCGACAGGATAGGGAGTTTCTATGAATAGACTTTACCGCCTTGTATTTGGTTTCCTCGTCTTGGTTGTGTCGCACCCACTTTTGGCCTGTGCGGTCTGTGGATCCGGTGAAAACGACCCGACTCGCAACGCTTATACAAGCTCGACCGCATTTCTCTCCTTTGTTCCATTGATGGCGATGGGCGGCGTTGTTTACACCATTTATCGATATGTGAAAAAAGCCGATGATCAACAAGAGCGCTAATTACGTCCGAGGGCTTATGGCTCTCGGCATTATTTTTTTACTGGGTGCCGCTTTTTGGGGTGTTAAACAGTATTCCGATTCCCACGATGTGGTGAATGTGGAATACAATCGTCGGGAAGCCGCGAAAGAGTTTAATCTGCCAGTCATCGGCAAAAGCCGCTACTTTACTTCGGAGGAGCGGTTGACGCTTGCGGCTGCTCGCAAAACGCCTGTCCTTCTCCATTTCCTGGCGAGTTGGTGCGCGGTTTGTCGCGAAGAAAAACCGGCAATTGACGAACTCTGGGGCAGACACAAAGACAAAGACCTTTTGGTGCTTGGCATCGCAAGTTTTGACACAAAACAAGCGATGGATGCATCGGGCATGATTAAGGACCCGACGTTTGCTGTGATACTCGACGAAGACGGCAGTGTCGCGAATAACTATAAAGTGCCGGCTCTTCCGGTCAGTGTCCTGGTCGGAGCTGACGGTTTCATCGTCAAAAAATTCATGGGTGCCCTTCAGCCTTACGATATCAGTGCGATAGAAGTTTATCTTGAGAGCCTAAAAAAGGCTCACTAAGAGGTTTTTATGACAACGTCTGCTTCAACGCCCACCCCTGTTCAGGCAAACAGCGCGAACGCGGTTCCTTCTAAAAGCAAAACAACCAGCCTCAAAACCATCATGATCTTCATTACGGTCTGTATGGTTCTTACGGCTGTTTACATGACTTTCATTATCAAGGCCGTTCCAAAGACGGTAAGCAATTCCAAAGCGGGTCTTTTCGCTGAGCTGGTTGATGACCTGCTTTTGACCTACGAAACCGGCAAAGGGCTTACACCGACGACCGATTACGCAGCGCTTAACACGACTCTGAAGGCCAAATTCAAAGAAAGCCCCTGGGGCTTGAGAGGCTCTCCTGCCTGGCAGCTTGATGCCTGGTCCGATGCCTCAGTGCACCAGCGTCCCTTTCTACTCGCTCGTTATCACGATGCTCAGGGGCGTATTTTGCTGCTCGGGTTTATTCCTATATCCAAACGCAATTTTCCACGTACTGGTGGCTTCAGTTATAAAGACGCTTGGTTTTTCACGTTCGGCCGCGATTATAATGGCACGCAGGCTGAGGCTGCCTTTCCTGCCCATCAAGTCGCTGTTCACCTCGAAGAAGTCGAAAAGATCGAGAAAAAAGGCCTCAACCTGGTTGCGACCAATTATGGGAATGACTTTTATATCCTGATGCTCAGCACAGCTGATTCCAAGCAACTCGGGCGCGATCTCTTCGTCATGAGTTCCATCTATGAGACTGCTCCTTAACACATACATTCCATTGAGGTGATTATTGGCCCTCTATAAACAGGTCATCCTCATTCGTCGCGACTTAAAAATGAGGCGCGGCAAAGAAATCGCCCAGGGCTCTCATGCCTCGATGGGGTTTCTGGCCGATCCTTGTCGTGAGCAGCTGTGTGCCGGGAGTGATGGAACGGTGACAATCACCCTCTCAGAGGCCGAAAAAAGCTGGCTCACCATCGGAGTGGCAAAGATTTGTCTTCAGGTCACGTCCGAGGAACAACTGCTTCAGATCCATCAGGAGGCTCTCGCAGCCGGCTTAAAAAGCCATCTTATTCGCGATAGTGGAAAAACGGAATTTGCGGGTGTTCCCACCTATACAGCCTGCGCAATAGGACCTGATATGAGCGAAAAAATAGATGCTGTGACAGGGGCATTAGCGCTGTACTAAAAAGTACGATGTCGTTCCTTCAAGGTTTTTGCTTAGAATTTCTTATGAGTGATTGACAGAATTCCGCTCGTCCTTTACAAATTGGAAATCGAGCGGGGGTGTAGTTAAGTTGGTTATAACGCCAGCCTGTCACGCTGGAGGCCGCGGGTTCGAGTCCCGTCGCTCCCGCCATTTTTTTAAAGATCCGAAAAAGCCTGAGTTTAACGACTTGGGCTTTTTTTATTGTGCGTAATGGATCTCATGAAAAAACTTACCAAAACCTTAAAAAAAATATGGACAAGAATTCAGGGAACCCCTATAACTGGGCTCTCTGCGGGGGTGTAGTTAAGTTGGTTATAACGCCAGCCTGTCACGCTGGAGGCCGCGGGTTCGAGTCCCGTCGCTCCCGCCATTTTTTAAGATTCGAAAAAGCCTGAGTTTTACGACTCAAGCTTTTTTTTATTCCTTTTTTTCAGAGTGTGTTTTTGAAGCTATTTTTTAAGCGCAAAACTCTTCCCTAAGAAATGCATTCCATCTTCTCATACTTTAAAAACGACTTGGCTCTCCTTGCGGATCATGAGTAGCTCAAGATGATTTGTAACTATGATTAAGGAAGACCAAGCATGAAAAAATCCCTTCTTTTAGTAACTTTCCTAGCGTCAGCCCTTACCGCCCGCGCTTATGCGGACCCACAAGAGCTGTTTACCCATGGCCCTGGTGGACATTATCCAGGTGGAGACCACGGCGGCGATCATGACCACGGTCCTATCATCATTCCTATCCCTATGCCCGGTCCAGGCCCTGGACATGATGATGGACACGACCACGGCGGCAGTTCGGGTGACGACTCCTACCATTATCCCCGTAGCGGCGATCGCGTGCTGGATCAGTACGATCGCGTTGCGACAGTCTTGAATGTTTACTCAAATGGCCGCGCAGAGATCTCGCTCGACAACGTCAATTCCACCGCTATTGTCGATACAAACACATTGGCTGTTGAAGTTCAGTGCAATGACGGCGTGTGTGCCGGCGATCATGTCCTCGATAACAACAATCGCCTTGGCAATGTTGTGGATGTATTTTCGAACGGCAAATCCAACGTAAACCTCGCCAACTACGATACCAATTTCATCGCCGTGAATTACGTTTTGGGAGTGGGCTACCGTTGCATCGAGAATCTGTGTGCGGGAGACCATGTCATCGATCGTTATAACCGTGCCGGTTTTGTAAAAGATGTTTTTGATAATGGTGCAGCGAGCGTGGACCTCGACAACGGATACAACGACGTTATCATGTCGTTTGACGACCTCAATATTCGTCTGAATTGTCGACTCAAAGTAAACTGTGATGCTCACAATTAAGTTTTGAACATCGTCATGAGCTTATAGCGGGCGTCCCATGCAGGGATGCCCGTTTTCTTTGATTTAAAATTCCTGTCTGCTCCAAGCCTCCGAAACTTTGTGTAAATGGACGGCGATTCCCTATAATACCAAAGCCTCGTGCCACCTCTGACCAAAAACACATTCAACTCAGAGGACTTATCTGCCGAATCTTACAGAGCAAAAGCTTTAGGATGGTGGTGGGTTGCATGAGCTCCGGTCGAGGCAATAGACAAATCCAAAACTTCTTACCCTGGTTCGTGCTCGGCATGTGCTTGAGCCTTACGTATTTTGCCTATCAATCAAGCGCTTCTTATCTCAAAAACTCAGAAGAAATATCGCTTCGTAAACACAGTGATCATCTCGAGCAAAAACTCGTTAATCGCATCAAAGGCTATGAACAGGCGCTGATAGCCACCGCCGGCTTTTTTGAATCCTCAGGCGAAGTCACGTCACCCGCTTGGGACTCCTTTATGAGTTCTCTTAAAGTCCGCGATCGTTTCCCGGGATTTCGGGCCATTGCGTATGCTCCATGGGTACTCGACGCCGACCGCAAGGATTTCCAGTCAAAAATCAGGCGGGAAAGCGTCAAGGACTTTACGATACAAGGCGGGACGCAAACCGACTATTTCCCGGTTTTGTATGTGACCTCTGAGCGCGACATGAGCGATCTGGTCGGTCGCGATATCGGCAGCGAACCCATCCGACGTGAGACGATCAAAAAAGCCAGGGATGCCGGTGAAGTCGTGCTCAGCGCACCGCTCAATCTTTTGTCTGACGTCGATCGACAGCCGTCTATGATCCTGATGATGCCGCTTTTTCAAAAAGGCACCGTGGCTTTTTCGGAGGACCAAAAACGGCTTAGCTTTCAAGGCGTTATCTATGCTCCATTCGCCTTAAAAGAAGTGATCGACATCACCTTTGCCAACGAACTCAAAAACAACAGTCTCACGATTCTCGATAGCGAGACACTCGACAAACCTTTGTTTGATAATTTCCGCAATATCCTTAGAAACGACGATGACGACGAAATTTACGAACACAATTCCACGATAGACCTCTACGGGCGGACCTGGATATTCCATTGGAAAATGCCTCTCAATACGGAGAGTGTCGACCACAGTGCGCACATTGTTTTGGGCGTTGGGGCGCTCATCAGTCTCGTAGCGTTCGCAGTACTTTCATTTTTAATGTCCAATCGAAACGTTGCCCTTAAACTTGCTGAAGATACGACTCAGACGCTTCGTGATACCTTTGCGCTCCAGCAGGCGATACTCGACGGCGTTCGTTACGCGATCGTTTCGGTTGATCATGAAGGCTATGTCCAGCACTTCAATCGCACGGCGGAAAACGAGTTGGGTTACCTCGCAGGCGAGCTGATCGGCAAGCTTGGGATCGATCTGATCTTCGATACCGTTGATATGGAAGAAAAAGCGATCGCGCTGTCGGCCGTTACGGGGACATACGTGATGCCTGGGTTGCCGCTTATCGTCGCACTCGACAAGGATCAGAAACACCTCGACCAGGAATGGACATGCATTCGTAAAGACGGGTCGAGGTTTCCTGTTCAACTTTCCGTTGCGACGCTCCGCGATGAATCGGAAAACATAACGGGCTATGCGCTTATCAGCATGAACATCAGTGCACAAAAACGTGCTGAACATATCAAGTCCACTCGCCTTAGCATAACGGAAACACTCGCCCGTTCTGAAACGAGTCATGGGGCATTACCCAACGTTCTGTCTATCCTTGGCGCCAAGCTCGGATTTGATGCCTGTGCTTTCTGGAATTACAATGATGAAACGTCTTTCTTCAAAAAAGACTATCAATGGACCAATGCCAAGGTTCAGGTCCACGGACACGATGATATAGACCGTTCCAGCGGCATGCTGAATAACTCTGAGTTGCACCTATCTCTTGCGCGTCGACCGCTCACCTTCCACAGAGAACATGAGCACGCTAATCTGCAAACATTCCGGACTATGTTTGTCGTCCCCTTGCACAGTGGCGACGGACTCAAGGGTTGCTGCACGCTATACAGCATAAATGCAAAAGAATCCGACGAGTCTCTTTTCGATACGCTTCACGAGATCGGTCTGTTGCTTGGTCAGTTCCAGAAACGCCTCAACGCCGAACAGGCTTTGCGAGAAAGCGAGGAACGGTTCAAGGCATTTATGGAGAACAGTCCAGTCCTTGCCTATATCAAGTCGGAAGATGGCCGCATAGTCTATATGAATGAATATGGCGCCAAAAGTTTTGGTCTCAAGTCCTTTGATCTTCTCGATCGTAAGCTGCAGGATCTTTTGCCGGCTTCCCTCTATCAACCCATCATCGATGCCGAACAGAAGGCTTGGGATGGCACACGTTCTGCGTACGAGCTTTGTCACCTGGTCGACGGCCGCGGTCGTGACAGCTACTGGATGATGTTTCATTTTCTGCTGAAAGCTCAGAACGGAAAACGATTCATCGGTGCTATTTCGATCGACGTCACCGAGCAAAAGCGCATCGAGTTAGAATTCCAACAGGCGCGGCTCGTTGCCGAAAATGCCAACAAATCAAAAAGCGAATTCTTAGCCAACGTGAGTCACGAGGTTCGTACTCCGATGAACGGGATTATTGGAATGGCCGAACTGCTCCTTCGCACGCAGCTTATGCCTGAGCAACGCGATTATCTTAATATGATGATGTTCTCCGCTGACACTCTTTTGACTATAGTGAACGATATTCTCGACTTCTCGAAAATCGATGCCGGCAAACTCAGTCTCGAACTCGTTGATTTCAATCTTCAGGATGTTGTCAGTGCGGCCGTCAGACCGCTGTATTCGCGAGCCTTCGAAAAAGGCGTCCAATTTCTTATCGATATCGATACTGAGCTGTCCAGCAATTTCCTGGGCGATCCCCTTCGGATAAGCCAAATCCTCATCAATCTCATGAGTAATGCTATCAAGTTTACGAACGTTGGGTCGGTCGTCCTTTCAATCAAATCGACAGGACGTACGGAGATTGATGGAGGTGTCTTCCAACAGTTACGGTTCGCTGTGAAAGATACCGGGATCGGTATCTCTGAAGACAAACAGAATATAATTTTTGAAGCCTTCTCTCAAGCCGACGGTTCGACATCCCGAAATTTCGGAGGTTCTGGGCTGGGTCTCACCATTTCCTCAAGTCTCGTAAATTTGATGGGGAGCCGCATTCATGTCGAAAGCAAACCAAACGAGGGGAGTTTATTCACGTTTGATCTAAAACTCCTGCTTGGTCAAGACGAAATGCAGCCTAGGATGGATGCGAAGTCCGTTGCTCTCTTATGCGATACAAAGGAAAGCGCAACTCTCCTCGAACAACAACTCCTCACGCAAAATATGCAGACGGTTCGACTCAGTTCCGCCGAGTCAGCTCTCCAGGAACTCCTTACAAACACTCCCGACTTTGTGTTGGTTGACCTTGCACTCGGCTACAATCGCTCCTATGAACTTATTCGCTCAGTTCGACAATCCGCGGCTCTTTCCCAGCTGAAGATTATCGTGATCATTGCTGAAATGTCTCAGTTCTCCATTAGCCTTTGCCAGGAATTCAAGGTTGACGGTCAGGTGCTTAAGCCACTCCTGCCAAGGGATGTGATTGAAGCGCTCGAGGGCAACCGCCAACTCTCACGTATGGTTCAATCCAATATGCGTGACGATGTGCACATTGGAATCGGTCTCAAGGTCCTGCTCGTCGAAGACAATGTCATCAATCAGACCCTTGCTTTACGCCTACTCGAAAGAAAGGGCTGTCGGGTCCAACTTGCTAAAAACGGTAACGAAGCTGTCCGTATGGCAATCGACGAGAAATTCGACCTTATACTCATGGATATTCAGATGCCCGGTAAAGGTGGGGTGGAAGCTACGCAGGATATCAGGCGGGAGAAAAACAACGCTTATACCACAATCGTGGCGATGACAGCGCATGCAATGCAGGGCGATAAAGAGCGATTCCTCCAGGTGGGCATGGATGCTTACCTAAGCAAACCTATTCGGGTGGAAGACCTCTACGCTATCGTTAACGCTGCGGCGATTCAAACGGGCCGAGTGGGGAAAGCCTATCAATTCATCGATGAAAAGAAGTTTCTTAATGCCCTGGGGGGCGATCACGAACTTCTCATCGAGCTCGCGCAGACTTTCGTCGCGAGTGCTCCAGCGACACTCCAGGATCTCGAACATGCCGTCGTCACGCGCAACAAAGTTGAGATCGAACTCTGGGCGCACAAATTGAAAGGGGCTTTGGCCATGCTGGAAGCGGAACAAGCTGTGGCAATAGCGCAAAGGATGGAAATGATGGGTGAGTCTGGAGATCTAAATGATATCGATGGCGCACTGAAGTCGCTCCAGGATCTATTTCGCTCCGTGCTCCAAGATGTTCAGCACATACTAGATAGTCACAAAGCAGCTGGAAAAGTTGCTTAAAATCGGATCTCACCACACTTTTATAGAAAGCAAATGTCATGAAATCCTTCGTATGTTTAGCCCTTGGTTTCGCTCTTGTGTCAACGTCTGCCTGTAAAAGCGTAAATGCGACCAAACGTCACAGCCAGGACTCAGAAATTTCCGCAGCGGTGGCTTCTGAGGGGCAGGATGATCCCGCACTTTTTTCTGATGATCTTTCTATGAATCCGACTTTGACCCCTGGCGAGGCTGCAAAACACGCTAAAACGGGCGCCAATCTCGTGGGTGAGTCTAACGTAAACCAATCCGAGATTGTTCCCGTGATTACTACGGCCCCAGCGGGATTCGCTATTGAGGTTATCAAAGCCGAAGGAGCGGGCTGTCCCTCCGGCAGTTTCGCTAGCAATATTTCACCCGACAAACAAGCTTTTACCGTTACGTTTAGCCAATTTGGAACCGAGCTTGTTGCCGGGACCAAAAAAAGCGTAAAATCCTGTCGCGTGAGTCTTACGACAAACGTTCCCGAAGGCTGGCAGTATTCTGTAGCGAGCTTTAACTTCCGTGGTTTTCTCACTATCGACGAAGGCGTAGAGTCGCTGCATGCGACACGTTACTATTTTAACAAATGTGGACGTTCAGGAGGCTTCAAGCACCAGGAAGTGGGGCCGCTAACGAAAGATTTTGTTTATACGGATATGATCGGAATTTTGACAAGTACGATCAGTCATGAGTGGTCAGCCTGTAATGGCAAGAGCGATCTACGTATTGATACAGCACTGCGACTTCGTAATACGAGCGTAAAGAAGTTTCCGGAAGCGGTTGGGATTATTTCAAATGACAGTGTAGATGGCGAGATAACGCAGAAGTTTGGCTTGAGTTGGCGGAAATGTCCTACGGAGCCAGTCTCGATATCGAAATGAAGCGTTCCAACATCATCTTCGGCTATCCAAAGATGGTGTGCAGCTGTGGATACGCTTCACGAACCAAACAGCACTCGAAAATTATGATCGTCTGCACAATCTTGCATGAGTCACAGTCTCTGACGGACGGTACTCAACACATTCATAAAGTTTTGAAATCAAGTCTGTCCCTTCAAAGAGCCGCTCACCAGCACCCAAAAGCTTGGAAGTAAGGACCAGATGAAGTTCGTCCACGAGTCTGAGCCGGAGGTGCTGGCGGATCAAATTGGAACCGTCCCCCCAATCGTACGTCTCGGCCTTTGGCAGCTTCAAACGCTCGCTTCAGGGCCGCTTCAATGCCTTCCGTGACAGGTTCTGGAGTTTGTCGAGGAGTTGAAAACCGTTGCCATCGGGGAGCTCAATGTCACTGATGAGGACGTTAGGGCGCTCGTTCTCAAAGGCAGCGATGCACGCTGTAAGAGTATCGGTTGCTGTCACGCAGGCCCCTGCGTCTTTGAGAAGAGTTTTCAAGGATTGTAAGAGATAGATATAACGCGAGATGGATCGCGGCGATCCTACCGAAAACCTGTAATAACTTTTTTTCAGAAAAACCTGCTTTCTATCAAGATATAAATCCAGACTTAAGCGTCATAAAAATCAAGGGCTTATACGTTTTTTCTTATTAAGCCCCAACTTTTTCCGAAAGGATATTGTGAGCGGCTCGCTAGCTAATTCAGCTGTCGTAAATTCTCACAAATAATCTACAAACGCGAGAAAAAGGATCTTTCATGCAATCCATATATACTTTGTTAGCCCTAAGCGCCCTTACTGTCATCACAGCTTGCGGGATGGAACGCCCCATTAAGATGAGTGCAAGGCCGCTTGAGTCAACCGTTGCACAGCAGACAACGAATGTCGATGCAACCTCCCTCATCGATGCCGGTGCGCTGGCGATCTCTGTTAATCTTAAGACTGTCGGGACAGGGCAGTTTCTAACGGCTGAGAACGGCGGTGGCAACGTTTTGAATGCTAATCGATGGGGCGCGCAGGGTTGGGAAGAATTCAAACTCATCGACAAAAATGGTGGCGCTCTCCAAAATGGTGATTTTGTATATATCCGGACGGTAAACGGTAACTATTTGCAGGTGAGTAATGGTTGGAGCACCACCCTCAACGCGTCGAGTTCCAATGCCGACACCTGGGAGATGTTTAGTGTCGTCAGACAAAATGGAGATGGTGTCGTCGGTAACGGTGATGCGATAGCCCTTCGCTCTTATACCACGGGCAAATTCATTTCGGCCTTGGGCGGTGGCGGTGGCGGTGTCGATGTTCATGGGGAAGGCGCACTGGGTTGGGAATATTTTACTGTATCAATTCTTGGCTCGTCATCGGCTTCAACGAATGCGTCAGCTGCCGTGTCGAGCGGATTCAGCTCAATTTTTACCGAAGCTATGTTTAACACTCTATATCCGCAAAGAAACCAGTTCTACACTTACCAAGGCCTGGTCGCAGCTGCCGACTCTGTCGCAGGATTTGCGAAGTCCGGCACACTCGAGAATAGGAAGTTCGAAGTTGCAGCTTTCCTTGCCAACGTCGCCCAGGAAACGGGTCGCCTTGTTTATGTCGAGGAGATTGTGAAAGCTGACTACTGTGATTATTCTAATGTCGCTCCTTGCGCATCGGGCAAACGCTACTACGGCCGCGGGCCGCTGCAGATCAGCTGGAACTACAATTACCAGGCAGCCGGACAATTTCTCAACCTACCGCTACTCGCAAATCCGGATTTGATTGCGCAGGATCCGAAAGTTGCCTGGCAAACAGGTCTCTGGTTTTGGATGACTCAGTCGGGAGCGGGTTACGACACCTCGCATAACTGGAGTCTCAAAGGTAATTTTGGCGAGACGATTCGCAGTATAAATGGTGGCCTGGAATGCAATGGCGGCCCCAATACCACAGGCGCGGCGATGCGTAGACAGTATTTTGGAGAAGTGGCTGGCATCATTGGAGTGAGTACCGGCTGGCAGACAGGCTGCTAAGATTTCGGAGAGTGAGAAAGAAAGAGAAAAGGCCTGGCTCCATGAGCCAGGCCTTCCTGATATTATAGCAATCTAAAATGAGAACCCGAAATCAATGATCGTGGTCATGATCATGATGGCCACCAGCGGCAGAGGCTTTTTTCTCAGGTTTGTCTGTGATCATCGCTTCTGTAGTCAAAAGCAAAGCAGCAACCGAGGCCGCGTTGACCAAAGCTGTTTTCGTGACTTTAGCCGGATCAAGAACACCTGCTTTGATGAGGTCTTCGTAGACTTCTGTGCGGGCGTTAAAACCGAAGCCATCAGAGCCCAGACGAATCTTGGCAATGATAGGAGCAGGTTCGAGACCAGCGTTCAGAAGGATCTGGCGGCATGGCTCTTCGATCGCACGATAGATGATCTGGACGCCGTGTTTTTGTTCGTCGCTGACTTTCAGGTCTTTGAGGATAGCCTGGCAACGCACAAGAGCGACACCACCACCGGCAACAACACCTTCAGCCACGGCAGCGCGTGTTGAGTGCAAAGCATCTTCAACGCGAGCTTTTTTCTCTTTCATCTCAGCTTCGCTGTTTGCGCCGACGCTGATAACAGCGACACCGCCGACGAGTTTCGCGAGACGTTCCTGCAGTTGGTTTCTGTCGTAGTCACCGCTTGCATCTTTGATTTGAGCACGCAATGTCTTGATGCGGGCATCGATAACATCTTTGCTACCTTTGCTGCTCACGATCGTTGTGTTGTCTTTGTCGATCGTGATGCGCGAGGCAAAACCAAGCGATTGCAGATCGAGAGTTTCGATATTGATACCGAGGTCTTCGGAGACCAAAGTTCCGCCTGTGAGAGCCGCGATATCTTCAAGAAGGGCTTTACGGCGATCGCCGAAGGCCGGGGCTTTGACAGCTGCGATTTTGATCGTGCCGCGAAGTTTGTTGACGACGAGAGTCGAGAGCGCTTCGCCATCGATGTCTTCAGCGATGATAAGAAGTGGTTTCTGCGAACGAGCAACCTGCTCAAGGACGGGCAGAATCTCTTTCATCGACGAAACGCGTTTTTCGACGAGGAGGATATAAGCGTCTTCGAGTTGAACTTCCATACGCTCAGGATTTGTCACGAAGTAAGGCGAGAGGTACCCGCGATCAAACTGCATACCTTCGACAACGGTCAAAGTTGTTTCAAAACCTTTGGCTTCGTCCACAGTGATGACGCCATCACGGCCGACTTTTTCCATAGCATCGGCGAGGATAGCGCCGATTTCCTGGTCATTATTCGCCGAGATTGAGCCAACGTGGGTGATAGCTTCTTTGGTGTCGCAAGGCTTCGAGAGTTTGTCGATTTCCTTGACGATAGCAGCGACTGCGATATCGATACCGCGCTTCAGTTCCATAGGATTATGGCCGGCAGCGACGAGTTTGTTGCCTTCGCGGAAAATGGATTGCGCAAGAACAGTCGCTGTCGTTGTTCCGTCACCAGCGAGGTCTGCGGTTTTCGAGGCAACTTCTTTGACGAGCTGGACGCCCATATTTTCAAAACGATTGTCGAGGTCGATCACTTTAGCGACGGTAACGCCGTCTTTCGTGATCAGGGGACCGCCGTAATCACGGTCGATCAAAACATTGCGGCCTTTAGGACCGAGGGTGACCTTAACGGCATTCGCCAAGGTGTCGACGCCGCGCTGAATAGATTCGCGCGATTGATTGCCAAAAGAAATAGACTTAACGCTCATATGATATCTCCTGAAAGAGTCAGTTACTTGTCGAGGACAGCAAGGATGTCAGATTCCCGAAGAACCAAGTGGTCGACTCCGTCAAGTTTGATCTCGTTGCCTGTGTATTTGGAGTAGAGAACTTTGTCGCCGGCCTTCAGTTCCGATTTCACCAGCTTGCCGTCTTTGAGAACGCGCCCGTTGCCGATAATGATCACTTCGCCTTCAACCGGCTTTTCTTGCGCGCTGTCGGGAATGATAATACCGCTGGTGGTTTTGGTTTCGGCGGTTAAAGGCTTGATAAGTATACGGTCTTGCAAAGGTCTGAATTTCATTTACCCCTCCTGGACATATTTAAGACGGCTCTAAAATAAGTTTATAATCAGCTTCACACAGTAAGCCTTGAATCGAATCTGTCAACAGCCAGTTCTCGAAACATTCGAGAATTAAATTTATCATGTCAAAAAATGAGGCCGACAATTTCGGCGACTCCTGAGATTTGCCTAGCTTTCAGACCGGGGGGCATTGCTATACTCACCGCAATTCATTGGGCGACCAACTCAGGGGCAAGGGTAATCTCACGTGACGACGAACGAACTGTTTGCGCAAAATCCAAACACTTTTGAGCGCTACTCGCAATTTTTGGTAGTGGGATGGCGTGAATGGGTTGGCCTGCCTGGTTTCGGAATCGATCGCATCAAAGCAAAGATCGATACAGGGGCACGGACTTCCTCTTTACATGCTTTCGATATCGAAATGTTTAAGCTAATGGGTAAAGATTACGTAAGGTTTAAGGTACATCCCTTGCAAAGACAAAGTCGCAAGATTATGCAATGCGAGGCCGAACTCTACGACCATCGTTATGTAAGGAGCTCGTCTGGACATACCTCCCTCAGACCCGTAATACTTACTCAGCTCAAGGTCGGATCTCACCTCTGGGATATTGAACTGACGCTCACTAACCGCGATAAAATGGGCTTTCGTATGTTAATTGGTAGACAAGCGATCCGTAGACATCTGTTGGTCCATTCGGGGCGATCCTATATCCTGGGCAAAAAGACTAATGAGGGAGCTCAAGCATGAAGATTATGATACTTTCTCGCAAGAAGGATCTCTACTCCACGCGTCGGCTCCTGGAAGCCGCTGAAGAGCGGGGGCATCAGGTCAGGGCCATCGATTATCTGCGCTGTATCATCAACATCACCAACACCGATCCCAAGATCCTCTACGGGACTCAGGAACTGGCTGGCGTTGATGCCGTCATTCCCCGTATCGGTGCTTCGTATACCTTTTATGGCACCGCTGTCGTTCGTCAGTTTGAACTGATGAATATCTATGCTGTCAATCGATCTCAGGCCATTGCAAGGTCACGCGACAAATTGCGTTGCCTCCAAACCTTGGCCAAAGCAGGTCTCCGTCTTCCGGTTACCGGTTGCGCCCACAGCACCAAAGATGTGCAAGGTCTTATCGATATCGCCGGCGGAGCTCCTCTCGTTGTGAAGCTCCTCGAAGGAACGCAAGGCATTGGTGTGGTCCTGGCCGAAACCCGGAAAGCCGCAGAATCGGTCATTGAAGCCTTTCGAGGCCTAGACGCCAACATCATCGTCCAAGAGTTCGTCAAAGAAGCAGCAGGCTGCGATATTCGATGTTTTGTGGTGGGTAACGAAGTCGTGGCTTCGATGGAACGTAAAGCTGCGGATGGCGAATTCCGTTCCAATATTCACCGCGGCGGAAGTGGGCACAGAGTCGAAATCAGCGATGAAGAACGTCACATGGCCGTGAGAGCCGCTCAAGTGATGGGACTTGAAGTCGCCGGCGTTGATATCCTTCGTTCGAAAAACGGTCCTGTGATTATGGAAGTCAACTCTTCCCCTGGTCTTGAAGGCATCGAAAAAACGACAAAGATCAATGTTGCCGGGAAAATCATCCAGCACATTGAACGCCGTTGGGAAGAAAAACGACCTGAGACGGATCCTTTGTAAACGTTGGTTTATTGTTGGTTTTAGCAAAACACAGCCGATTTCGGCTGTGTTTTGTGATTTAAGGAGAAACTTTGAATTCAAGAATTCCGTTAAGCGCGTTCTGCGTATAGACGAACATCAGGTATTCTTTACCATTTTGAGTGTAGTCAAGAAGGGTCGATCCAGAGCAGGTCGCACCGGGAATCAAGGCGTTAGGCCCTGTGAGGGGAAGGGTCCGGGTGGCATTATTTCCGGCTGCATCACGAATAGCACCAGTTCCCCCGACGAGGAGAGAGGCGGTATCTTTGGCTTCAAGGAGAGCCGTAGTATCGCCAGCCACCACAGTATAACTCAAGCTAATCGAGGTCCCCGATGTGGAAACAAAGGTCGCGCTGTGATCGACGGCGCCTGTTTCGAGGACTAAACTAAGGTCCGAAGAGTTCGTTACGATAATCGCTTCCGAAAATTCCACGGCAAGCGAGATGATGCCACCGACTTTATAAGCGCCATTTGCGGTCGAGCTTGTCACACGCGCTACAGTGGGAGCAGTTGCGTCGACCACTATGGAAGAAACGGTCGAAACCCATGCCGATTTTTGGCCCGCTGTGTCTTCGCCCTGCACGCAGCCGTGATATGTTCCATCCGGTACCGACGGAAACGTGGCAGGGCTGCTACTATAACGCAGGACGTACGATCGCAAGTAATGTGGCTTTTGTTTTTTCGACAACTTTTTATGAGGAACAATCTCAGCGATTATAGAGGTCCGATTGATAAGTCTATTGGCCTTCAATCGAGCGCTGAATCATCGTAAAAGGCCTATCGTAACTAACCAATCCCATTATCTTAAATATCTAAGTTAAAATTTGATTTAAGACCTCGCAGGGATCAGCCGATACGTACGCATTGATATTTATCGAGGTCTTTCATGAAATACTTCGCCCAGTTTTTAGTTTTGGCCCTTATCCTACCGGCTTGTAACGCTAAGAATGCCACGGATTTTGCGGCCAGCAATAAAGTAGGCGCGGCTCCAAAGACCGATGCTACATCTGTCCCGACTGCCGACGATACGTCGACAACTGACGATCAAACCGTGGCGTCCGCTCCTGCTTCGGCACCACTTCCTTCTTCTACGGTGGCTGCTGGGTTTTTCGCCAAGCTGGATAGTTTTCGGTGGGAAATGCCCTGCGACTCCACAGCTCCCCGCAACGATCAGGCTTGCAACTTCGCAACGGGTAAAGTGACAAGTTCTATCACCATCGCAGGTGATCCCTCGACGACTTATGCTGTCGATATTTGGGTGCGCGGCGTTGCGGAAGGTATGCTTTATAAGAACGGAGCGCAGTCCGGGTCCTTCCACATAGGCGGAACCCCAGATAACGCCGCACTCAATGTCTACTCACTTACGACGTCAAGTCCTCCCCAGACTTATTACATGAATGCCATTGCCGCCTTCCCGTCCAATGTCCAGCCCATCGAGATTAAATCAACGATCCATGTAAAAGGCGGCTCGACTTTGACTATGGTCGCAGATGCCCAGAACGGTGATATGCTGAAAAACCTTTCGAATGTCACTGTACCGAATTTGCCAACACCGTCCGGTCTTGAGTCCGGACAGTGGATGCAAGTGAATGTCACGGCCGTAAAGCCTCTCGCGAATTAATCAAAACTAATTCTTGAAAACCCCGGTGTTCCGTTAAAGAATGCCGGGGTTTTTTGATCGATAAAAAATCCGCTACAGAAAACAGTAGCGGATAACGTTTGATCGTCAATCTCAATGTGAGACAGCTTGCGCGTTTTCCGGCATTTCTTTGGCCTGAGCATGCATCGTATTGTTTTCCGCTGAGCTGATTCCTGTTTTTTGTTTAGGACTCGTTCCGATTTCTATTCTGCGTGACTCGGCCAATTGCGCTTTAGGAACGGTGACGCTTAACACGCCGTGTTCGTAATGAGCCTCGATCTGATCCGCTTTTACATTGTCAGGCAGCGTGATCGAGCGACGATATTCACCATAAAATCTTTCGCTGCGATGAAGTCTGTTATCGTTTTTATCCTTGTCTTCACTGCGTTCGCGTTTTCCGGTGACAGTCAGGTTCTCCAGAGAGTACGGGGCGAAAGACTGTTTCGATCTTGGCTAAAGTAAGACATAAACAACTCCATAATTTCATGGTTTGGTCAGAGCTCGCTGGCTCTGTTTTTAAATTAATTTCGGGCTTTGAACAGTCAAGCGGCTGGGTGAAAATTTTTTTCAGACGGAAATCAAAACACCCTTGCGCCGGAAGGCTTGGTATAAGCCCCTCATATTTATGAGTAATTTTATTTATTTCCGAACTTGTGCGCTAAATGCCGAAAATTCCTTTTCCTCCTGGACGTTTGTCAGTATTTTGACGAGCAGTTCGCTCCTGGGGGCGCGCACTACGTCTTTTTAGCGATAGATGCCCGCGAAGGCCGAAGGACATTCATGACGGATAATAAAGCGAAGGGCTCCATAGATCTCTCGCTCACCCTATATGCTGAAGCCACTCTCCCTACGACCTTTGGAGAATTTTTAGTCTCGGTTTATCGCGACCATGACGACAACGAAAATGCAATTTTGATTTCACAGGGTTTGCATGTTGGAGCCGTTCCCTTTGTGCGGGTGCATTCCGAATGTTTTACGGGCGAAGTTCTGGGGTCGCTCAAGTGTGACTGCCGTGATCAGCTGTCTCTGGCCTTGATAGAAATCGAGCGACTCGGTGTGGGTGCGGTGGTTTACCTTCGTCAGGAGGGGCGCGGGATAGGTCTAGGCAACAAAATCAAGGCTTACCATCTGCAGTCTCTGGGGGCTAATACAGTCGAAGCGAATCACCAACTGGGTTTTGCCACCGACCTCAGGAGTTTTGAAGGCGCTGCGTTGATACTCAAACAGCGGGGTATCCATTCCGTGCGTATCAATACGAACAATCCCGAGAAGATCAAAGACATGGAAGTCAACGGCATCAAGATCGCCGAGCGAGTCCCCTCGCTGACGATCATAAATGAGCATAATGAAGAGTATCTAAAAACGAAGATGACGATCCTGGGGCATCATTTGGATAGTCTATTTACAAGCGTTACGAAAAAGTAGCTTCCATTTTAGTGGCTACTTTTGAAACCCTGCAACTTTTTGCGCTGTTCAACCGAGAGAACTTCTCTGATTTTCAAAGTTCTTTCAAACTTGATGCGTTGCAGCTCCAAGTACTTCTTTTGTACCAACTCAAACTTCTTGCGGACGTCATCGCCTGGCGTTGCATCCACCATCGACGTATTCATATCAAGTTTTGCGGTTTTGAGTTCGTCGGTCAGACGTTTCTCTAGATCGCTCTGGGCTTTTTTGCGGATATCAAGGATAGCGTTGGTCTGTTCGACACTTAGACCGACATCACTTGGTTTCATACGATTTTTAGTGCGGTTTTTGAGCTCATCGCTGACGGTACCGCTGCTTCGCGTTTCGCGAACATTCGTTGTATCGGCGCCTAGAGTTTCGGCATCGGAGACTTCTGTAGGAGAGACCGCAGCGTTAGAATTGGTGGCCGCGTTAGGATTCAATGGAACACCAGCTGGCTGTGGAACCGGTGCTTTTGCCCGCATAGCACGCGCCGGTTTTGGGATTGCCTCTACGGCTTTTGGAGCTACAGCGGGAGCGAGTGTTTTGTCGGTAACAGGTGCTTCGATATCTTTGTTTTCGTTCGCATTTGCACTTGCACTGATGTTTTTTTCAGAATCGGTCTGCGGCTGGGCTGCAACCGGTACCGCTTTTTTCACAGGCAAAACACGTTTTACAGCCGCGGGAGGAGGAGCGGGTTTAACAGGTGCATCGTCGGGTGCGACTATACTTTCGCCGGGAATGGATTCCGCTTCGTTTTTGTCTTTATCTCTGTCTCTATCTCTATTTTTATCGCTATCGGTATTCTCAGGGTCAATTTTGTCTTTTATTTCGGTATCGGGCTTAGGAGCGGGAACCGCTTTTTTGGCTTTTAACGTAGGTCCTGCTTTGGGAGTGGGCGGCGCACCCCATTCGTCTTCAGCTGGTTTCGCGGTATCCGCGCGGGCAATTGCTTTCGCAGTGATACCTACGTTCTCTTTTTCACTGTCGCCAGACCGAACTTCGGCGCGCGGCTTCCCCTCAACGCTTTCGTCTTCGGCATGAGCGTCGAAGGACAGAGAAAGTGTGGAAAGGAGTCCTAAAAGAACACAATGTGAAAGAGAAAGCTTCACGGTCCTATCCTTTTTCTACCAACGGAGAGGTTGGTTCTGGGTTCGGTTCAGAGCTCTGTAAAGTCTTAAGCACGGACCATGCCACGGACTTGTGCAAAGATGCCCGGCTGTTAAAGCCTTGGCAATTCTGTACTGAATTTCGGAAGATCATTGAAAAAACTAAGAAATTTTTTTGGGGCGAGAGTCAGTCCGAGCAGTAAGCGCCTGTAGCTAAAGAAGAAACAGGCGCTTTATATGATCTTATTATTTTTCGCCGACGACGTACGCTACCCAAGAATCACAGTTCTCGCCTTTGTTCGTCTTAGTATAGTTGCCGTCGCCTTCGCCGTCTTCGTCTGTTCCTTCCCAGTAGAAGTGAACATTTTTGAATCCGACTTCGTCCATCAGGTCTTTGAGTTCGGGGATACCCCAGAGACGCCAGTCATAAGTGAAGACCTTCTCAATCTTCTTTTTGCCCTTAGGCTGATAATGGATATAAAACATGCCTTCATTGGTGATCGGATCGAACGTGTCCTGATCCCAGAAGTAGCTGAAATCGTCATATTCGCTTTCGCTTTCGTTCGGTTCCATCGAGGCCGGACCGCCAAAGCAATCGATAATCAGGAGCCCGTCGGCATTCAGGGTCTTGTAGGCGTTCTCAAAATATTTTTTGAGCAGGGGACGTGTTTTAAATCCCATGAAGGAGAAATTCAGAGCCGCAATGATATCCGCATGAGGCATATCCGGACTGAGGACGTTCTGTGGGAGAACAGTAACGCGTTTCTGCTGGGCCGGAGTCAGCTGACTCAGGTAGTTTTTCTTGCCGTATTCCAAAGGCTCTTCGTCGAGATCAACGCCTATGGCTTTTTTATCGCTGCCAAGCTTGGCCCATTCGCAGCAGAGCGCAAACGCCGCACAGAAATCTTCGCGCAGAGTCACCGGTTCTTTGCCACGAAGAGAGGTATAAACGCGTTGAAGGAACTGGGAATCCACGTCGGGTGACTGCACGGAGTTCTGGTAATACGCGTATTTATCGATAGTGGTCGGCATATCAGGAGTTCCTTTCGGTTAATGTCAGTGTTTTTGAAGTCTGATTGAGGCCCTGTCTCAGCTCTAAAGTCTGGCCCCTGGCTACCCCGGAGTGATAGGCATCCGCCTCAAGGCCACTGCGGCTGGTACCGCCACGGTTGAGTCTTGGAAATCGTTCGGCCACAAAACTCTTGAGTTCCTGCTTCAGTATTCTTTCGAGGCCTTTGTCGAGGGCGATCAAGGCCGTGCCTGACGAATCTGTGCCAGCAAGTTTTGCAGCTTCCGCTGCGGCCTTTTCGCGACTCAACTTCGTGTGAAAGCCATTCAGTACACCCAGATAAAACGAGCGCTGCGAAGACCGCTTTTTTTTCTCGACGCCTGGCCCCGGCATGGAAAAGACTTTCCACAGCTGAGGCAACTCACGCCAGAGATACCAGTAAACGTATTCGGCAATCTGAACGTTCTCGACGGAACCCAGGATCTCAAGGGCTTTATAGGACTCCCGAGAGTCGGCATCATACTGAGATCGGCTCACGCAGTCGACATAGAAATGGGTGCAAAGTATGCTGGCAATAGAACTCTGATGCGCCGGCATAGTCTTTTTTTGGTGATTGATGAGGATATAAGTGTAATTGCGCTGCTCACTTTGCATATCGATCTGGTATTGAAGCGACAGCTGACGGGCGCGTTCCATAGCCAGCGCCGCTTCATTGGAGTTTGACGATTGCGCGAGCGAAAGTAGCTTTTCGACACGCCGAACCTGACGTTCCTTGTCTTCGCTCAGTTGTCGATGGTGACTTCGAGCGGTCTCGGGATCAATTTCGACCGATGCGGAACGAGCCCAGGGAGCAACACCTAGACGCCGACAGGCCTGCTGAAAAACGAAACCATGCGGGTCACCGTCATCGTCGCGACCGCGTTCACTCACCCAAACATGGGCTAGCTCATGTTTGAATATCTCCAGGACGACGTCCCACTTGTGTTCTTCAAGAAGAGCGCGACTCATAGTCAAGGTCCGGGTGTAGTGCGACCAAGCCCCGTATTGCGAGCGTGTGTCTGAGATTTTAATGAAAGGCTGCGAAAGGTGCACGCCGTAGTAGGTAACGATCTCTTGAAATTCTTTGACCAGCTGCAGGATCCAGGCCCGTTCCTGGCTGTCACGATCGATTGTCATAAAGGGTTATCCTTTCGGTGCTCGATGTTCAAATCCGCTCCATGCGATGGGACTTTTGTCGTGATCCCAATAAAGCCCCTCACCGGCTTGAATAGTCCCAATAGGACGGCAGTTCGCAAAATGAGGGTTCGTGAGGAGGCGTGCTGCCTCGCTAGGACTGAGAGTAAAACACAGTTCAAAATCCTCGCCGTCGCAAAGCGCTGCCTTGAGAGTATCCGGCTGATGACGGATGGATTCATTCAAAGGAATGGATTCGGCATTCAAATAAGCCGAGACTCTGCTCTGCTTGATGATTTCGCGGAGGTCCTTTGCCAGGCCGTCGGAAATATCAAGCATGCTCGTCACAGAAAAATTATTCATCAAATCACGCGCGAGTGTCAGCCTCGGGGTAAAACTCAGGTGATGGCCAAGGATACTGCCTCCCAGTGGCCCAGACACAAATATCGTGTCTCCAACCTTGGCGCCCGAGCGTAGAACCGGACCTTTCGCATGAGCCTCTCCCACTACCGTCACCGTAATCACCAGAGGTCCGGTCCAAATATTGGTATCACCCCCCGCAATGGCTACGTCAAACTCCAAGGCAAGTTCGGTCATGCCTCGGTAGAGGTCTTCGATAAAGCTCGCTTGGGCCAAGTCCTGGGGCAAAGCCAGGGCAACAAATGCGGAGAGCGCTTTGCCTCCCATGGCCGCAATGTCACTTAAATTAACCGCCAGTGCTTTGCGGCCTACAGCACGCGCACCGGCTTTTTCGGCAAGGAAATGGACACCTTCCATCAACATATCGGTGCAAACCAGCGCCTCCCTCGTAGAAGGACGAAGTACGGCGGCGTCGTCATCAATACCAAGGATTACGCTATCGTTCGACGGACATAATCTCTTGAGAGTCGCGATAAGGGAGAGTTCGTTCATGAAAAGAGTCCTTCCAGTTCGTGAGCGGAGACCTTTGTCTCCCGATCAAGCAATCCGAGCTGGAAGGCCGCTTTGCCGATAAGATCTTCGGGGGCGTAGCCTTGGGCTTTCCATTCTCCGATCGATGTCGACCGATCCCGTTTGGATAGTTTTTGTTCTGCGTTTTCCGGTGATCGGAGCAGAGGATGATGCATGAAATGAACGCCTGCAATGGAAGGCCCTCCGAGGATCTGCCTCAACTGCAGCTGCCTTCCCGTCGCCGAAAGGATATCCTCGCCTCGAATGATGAGGTTGATTCCTTCCTTTATGTCATCAACGGTGACCGCAAAATTATAGGTCCAAAATCCGTCCCGGTCTTTGAGCAGAAGATCGCCGCATTGATCGGCTGGCGTTTGGGTTTGGGCACCGAGGCGATGATCGTGAAACCTTTGAATTTCGCGCGGAAATTTCGCGCGAATGTTAGGGCCGCGGTCGATCGAGCGGCAGTAGCCGTCATACCAAAGTTCGTGAAGCTGAGTGCCCGTACGCTCAAGAATATCTTTGCGACTGCACTGGCATCGATAGGTGCTCGCGTGAAGCTGATCTAAAGCCTCTTCATAACGCTCTGAATGATTACTTTGCCGATAAGGTGACGGTTTATCAGCATCCGTAACACCGATGTCGGCCGAAAATCCAAGCCAACGCAGGTTTTCGAGTATGCTGGCCTCGTAGTGCCTTCGGCACCGCCCTTGATCGTGATCTTCCATACGAAGAAGGATTTCAGCGCCGTGCAAACGGGCAATGCCCCAGACATAGATTGCGGAGGCAACATGACCGAGGTGCAAATATCCCGTAGGGCTCGGGGCGAAACGTGTTCGCAAGCCTATGGGAAGAGAGGGAAATTGGCCTTTAGAACTTGGGATCACGCGTAGGGCTCCTGAAGACCGATGAAAGCGCTTCATTTTTCCAGACTTTACGCTTGAGGAGCAAGCTATTTTGCGTATGATGGGCTTTCAGACTTTATAGCGTAGCTGGAGCCTCGATGCCTTTGAATGTCGATGTCATGGTCTTTGATTCCGGAGTAGGGGGCCTCAGTGTCCTGGAAGCGATCCGAAAACATGCGCCGCATCTGAGTTATTGCTTTGTCGGCGACAGCGCGGGTCTCCCTTATGGCGACAAGTCTGACGCGTGGCTGGTCGATCGTGTTCCACGCGTTATCGCGGGCGCTCTCGAAAAGGTGCAATGTCAACTCCTTGTCGTCGCCTGCAACACAGCCAGCACTATCGTGTTACCGCCACTTCGCTCCCAGTTTTCTTTTCCCGTCATTGGCGTCGTGCCGGCAATCAAACCAGCCGCAGCACTGAGTTCTTCTAAAATCATCGGTTTGCTAGCGACTCCCGCTACTATCAAGCGGCCCTACACCGATGCCTTGATCGAAGAATTCGCGAGGGATTGCAGAGTCATCAAAGTCGGGAGCTCACGCCTGGTGGCAATCGCCGAAGAAAAAATGCGGGGGCACCCGGTTTCTCGCGATGAGCTCATGAATATCCTGAAACCGTTCGCGGATTCCAATCCGGATGTCGTTGTTCTGGGCTGTACCCATTTTCCACTCCTTCATCAGGAGATCGCCGAACTTCTGCCTTCGATTCGTTGGATCGACTCGGGTGCTGCGGTTGCTAAACGCGTTTTGCATTATCAATTGGAGCCGGCGATCGACGCTCTTCAGGGCGCTTCTTTTTTTACTCAGGATGATTTAGTCCTGAGCGATATTTCTTCTTTTGGTCTCACTTCTTTAGAGATCCTTACCGTATAGTCAGTGATCATTGATACCGACGGTAAGAATGAAGCGGTCCAGCGTTAGCGAGTTCCCTTTTTTTAAAAAATCCTCAGGAACTGTCTCTCTCTCCCAACAAAATCCGCAGTCTAAGGGCTTAATATCTCAGTAACAATAATTTTTTCTAAATTTTCTGCCACTTCGGCCGACACTACTTTTATGTGGGACGATGCGTCTCGCGATTAGAGAAGGAATGAAAGCCATGCGACTCACAATCAGCCTCTTAGGACTCCTCTTGACCGGTAGTGCTTTCGGTGCAGCTCTCGACTCCAGCGTAAAAAACCGTATTCTTGAAAATAGAAACTGCAAAGGCTGCCGCGCAGTCGGCATGAGCTTTGGCGATATGGACCTAAGCTTTGTTTCCTTCGAACAGGCTGACCTCAGAAACGCCGATCTTCATGGCAAAGACCTGACGCGCGTCTCATTCAAAGGGGCGGATCTTCGAGGTGCGAACCTCGCAGGTGCGAATCTTACGGAAGCCGAGCTGTCAGAAGCCAACTTCAGTGGTGCTATTCTGGTCGGCGCCAATCTCAAAGAAGCACAGCTGGCCGATGCTATCTTTATCAAAGCCGATCTGCGTAAAGCTGACCTTACCGGCGCGCAGTTTAATGGTTCCAAACTCTCTCAGGCGCTACTGGCCGGTGCAAAACTTGAAAACGTCAGCTTCTACGGCGCTGACCTTTCAATGGTTCATCTCGAAGGCGCGTTTTTGAATGATGTTGATTTCACAGGATGCAGTCTGAAAGGTGCTCACCTTGAAAACGCCCGCATGAAAGCTGTAACACTCGAAGGTGTTGATCTCTCGGGCGCATTTTTGACAAGCGCACTTCTGGTTAAAGCCAATCTCCGCAGCGCGATACTCCGGGGTGCTCACCTTCAGGGCGCGCAACTTAACGGCGCTTATCTCAGCGGCGCGAACTTCGATAAAGCCGATCTCTCCTATATCGTCGCTATCAAGGCCGATGCAACGGGTGCAAGTTTCCGCGGGGCGAATCTCACTGACTCTAATTTTAAAAGCGCGAACCTCTCACAGGCTCATTTCAAAGGCGCAGCGATGGACAGAGCGTACTTGGCGAGTACGATCATGTGCCAGACCGATGTTCCGGAGGCTTTCCGCCACCAGGGTCACTGCGAAGAAGCAACCTTCGTGACAGACGTCGATGATCTATAAAAACTAGAGAAAACTAATAAGAGCTGGGAATTGATTGTTATGGCATTCGGTTAACACCGAGTGCCATTTCTTATCGGGTGGTCTATAATAGCCTAGACCGATTCCAAGGGGCCTCTACAGAAGGATAACTTTGACAAATGGGGACGGTAACGATAACAATGGGTAGCTCTTAGATCAGTTGATGAATTCTGATGTTGGTGGAAGAACAAATGTATCGCCTTTCGAAACACCCGTTGAAGACCTTTATCTTGACCTTCCTTCTAGGTCTCATGGCTCAATCGTGGGTTTTTCTGAGTCCAGTCGAACTTTGTTCGGCTTTTATGCAGTCGGTCTCAGTTTTTCAGGGTAACGAGATCTGGGACTCGGAAGATGCATCGGGCTCGACGAAAAGCGTTGAGCAGAGAGCGAGCGATGCTTCGACCATAGCCTTTCAGATCCGCAGCGCTCGGGGCCTCATTGAAAGACGAAATCTCGTACGTGAGGTCAGTCGCTCAAACGCAATCTCCGCTGCATCGACCGTTTCGGTTTTAGAAAAAGCCCTCGCATCCTATTATTTTTCCCCGACTTCGCCCGGTGTTCGTCGTAATCTTCCTCTTCTTTGCTGAAATCCCCAGACTCTCCATTTACAGCTAACAATTGTGATTCTTGCGTTCCGTTTCTGACGGAAATGAATCTCTGCGACTAAAATTCTAAATTGCATGGAACATAATGAAAACGAAGAGTCAACTTCGCCCGACGGTGAGGCGAGAGCGCCTGCGTCCGGCACTCAATCTCGCGCCCAAGAGTTCGCACGAAGAAATGTTCACGACCTGGCGGCAATCGTGGTCAGAGGTTTTTAAAGGCAAATCCTTGATGCAAGACGGCATTGCGGCTATTACGGTTGCAGCTGTAGCCTTGCCGCTTAACATAGCCCTCGCCGTCGCCTGTGGGCTCCCGCCGGCTGCCGGACTGCTCGCAGGGGCAATCGGTGGTGGAGTCGCGGCTCTCTTTGGAGGGTCTGTTTTTCAAGTGACCGGACCGGCAGCAGCTCTTAATATCATGGTGTTTAGTCTGGCTCGTGATTTTGGGCCCCAAGGTGTTGCTGCAGCTTGCATCGTCATTGGCGTTGTTCAGTTCATACTGTGCGCATTTTCGAGCGGAAAATTGATGCGTTATGTGCCAGAAGCCGTACTTGCTGGATTTACGACCGGTGTTGGACTGAAGCTGCTTGATACTCAAATTCCTGAACTTCTCGATCTGGATTATTCGCTCTTCGCGCTTTTCCAGAAGTTAGGGAATTTCGGATGGCTTCTGGAAGTCTCTTGGTTTGCAGTATTACCGGGCCTTTTCGTGATGCTACTCGTCATCGCCTGTAGTTCCTTTAAAAAGTTCCCAGCCGCTCTCGTCGGTATCGCCTTGGCAACAGCCGTCTCGGTGCATCTTGGGTGGGATATCAAACGAGTCGGTACGATCGCAGCCGTATTTCCTGGATTTCATCTTCCCCTCGTTCCTCAAAACCAATGGCTGAATTTGATTGTGGCCGCGGTACCGCTGGCGTTTCTTGCGTCAATTGAGTCTCTACTCTCCGCCCAATCCGTGGATAGGCTTTCCCACTCCAAACCCCATAACTCGAACCTTGAACTTTTAGGGCAAGGGCTGGCCAATATCAGCTCGGGTTTGGTTTCTGGAATGCCAGTCTCAGGCGTTGTGGTTCGTTCAAGTGTCAATGTGCAAAGCGGAGCTAAAACTAGGCTTTCGGCACTCCTTCATTCTGTTATTTTGTTTGTCTCTATTCTCTATCTAAGTGAAACGATGGCCGTTATCCCCTTGGCAGCTCTTGCTGGGTTACTGATAGTTATCGGATGGAGGTTGGTGGAAATTAGTACGCTTCATCATTTTCTTCGCGAAAATCGTATGGCAGCGGTCGCTTTTATCATAACCGCGGCGGGAACGTTGACAGGTCATCTTATGATGGGGCTTTGTGCTGGAACAGCTGTCCATTTTGTAAATCAATGGATGAGTGGGGGCAAGAGTGTGGTTCACGATCACAAGGCCGCGTCTAAGCCCTCCTCCATTCGTGCTGTGATTGAGAGGGCATCGCCCAAACGCGGTCGGCCCAATCACTACACGATGGCTGCTGGCGGTGCAAATTGGTTAACTCAAATCCAGCAAAAGGCTCAACTCGCAACATCGGCATTCATCCATCATAAAGCGTCCGTCATTGGTCGGGTTGTTTTGGGCGAAAATGTGCACATTGCAGCCGAAAGTTCCGTGCGTGCGGATGAAGGTTCCCCATTTTACATAGGTTCAAATTCCAATGTGCAGGATGGAGTCGTGATCCATGCCCTCAAGGAAAAGTGGGTCACCGTTTCGGGTGAGGATTGGGCTGTTTACATAGGGGAAGATGTCTCATTAGCCCATCAGGCTCTCATACATGGCCCTTGTTATATCGGAGATAAAACCTTCGTGGGCTTTCAGGCTGTTGTTCACGACTCGACCGTAGGTGCGAACTGTTACATTGGTATTGGAGCGATCGTTGTCGGTGTCGAAGTTCCTCCTGGCCGCTATATTCCGCACGGTTCCGTGATTGATAGTATCGATAAAGTCGAACAGTTAAATTACGTCACCGATTCCCACATGCATTTCAATGAAGATGTGGTGGAAGTCAACCGCGGGTTGGCCGCTGCCTATAATAAGCATAACAGTCCGAAGGCATCGCGCGGCCAAAGACGGATTCCAGCCATCGGCACGGATTGGCGAACAGCAAGTGATCGTTTTTAAAACAAGGACATATTATGACAATAAGTATTGAATCGGCCTTTACGCTTGGGATCTTAGTTTACGTTCTGTTTCTCGCGACCCGGAGTCGGTTTCAAGTGGAGGAGGGGCACGTCGCTGTCCGTTCGGCTTTTGGTAAGGCCGAGTTTCTAAACGAGAGGGAAAAGAAGTTAAAAACATTTGGTCCCGGGCTTCACTTCAAATGGCCTTGGCAGACTGTTCACAACGTCTCGTTGATGGAGCAGATGATAGACCTTTCCGGCGAAGAGGGTGGAACAACGGCTATGGCGTCCGACGGTACTATGCTTCGTCTGGATTCTAAGCTGCGCTTCACTCCAAAGCAGACTGAGCTTTATAATTACCTGTTTTCAATGGCAGAACCCGTCGAGCATGTAAAAGGGCTATTTATCTGTTTGCTCCGCAATGAGATTGCAAACTTTGATAATCGGGATCGGTCGAAAGCCTCGGGAAGACAATCAAATCTTTCGCTCCTTCCTCACGTCCAGGTCGGTTCTTATGCCGCTATCCGTAGGGAACGTCGTCAGCTCAATCATGATATTCAAGAATTTTGCCGGACACAAATCGGGGAGTTTTATGGTGTCAAGTTTAATGGCGTCGATCTTACTGACATCCTCCCTCCCGACGAACTCGCTCAGGCCTTGAACGGGGTCATGAACGCTCACAGCGAAGCTCAACGACTGTATGCACAAACGGAAGGGGAATGTGAACAGAGGATACTCGCAGCCAAAAAAGGACTCAGTATCGCCCGCTTTAAGGCGCGCGCCGTCGAAGATGAGGTCTCCACCATGGGTGAGATCTTACTCGAGCTCCACAACAATGGGACTCTTCCTGAGTACATAGAGCGTCGTCAGGCCGAAACGTTTGCAGAATCCCGAATGTCTTATATTAAGAGGTCTATATGAATAACTCCGTTTCGATAGGGCTTTGGTTCGTAGCTGGACTTGCGTTGTTGCCGTTGATCTGGTCGGTCTTTCGCATTTTGACACTCACTGTTGATGAAGAGTCGGCCGTCATTCTCAATCGTTTTGGCAAAACGTTTCGTATACTTCGCGAACCTGGCTTCACATTTTTGCCGGAAAGAATTTTGCCTTGGGTCACAACTCACACAGTTTCTCTCAAGAGGGACTTTCGGCATTATGACGAAATCCATGTGAACGACTGCCGCGGCACGACCATTGTGATCGACGTTTGGATTGAATTTCGAGTCGTGTCGCCCGAAAAATCGCTTTTTCACATCGAAAACTGGGAAGGCTCCCTGCAAAGCCTGCTGACAAATTCGACGACATCGATTTTAGGTACCTTTGAGTTTCAGCAAATTTTGAGCAACAGGAGCGAACTTGGAAGTATGCTGAAAGCTGATATTGCCGACGAGACGGCACGTTGGGGACTTGAAATCAATCTGGTCTTTATAAGCAAGTTGAGCCTCCTTGCGGATGTTTCCGAGCAACTTTTTAATACAGTTGCAGCTCGCTTGGAAAAAGCCAAATCGGATATCGAAGAAGTTGGACGACTCGAAGCTTTGACATTGGAAGCGGAAACCTCTGCGAAAGTGTCTGCCTTGGTCGCAGAAGCCAAGGGACAGCATGCGCTCGGTGTAAGCCGCGTGTACAAAAAGCTTTCTCAACATCCGGACGTTTTCAAGGGCTATAAACAACTTTATGCTTTGTCGGTCTTGAAACCTCAGAGGACTGTGCTCTTTCAAGGGTTTGGTACGGAAGAGTTTTCCGCAATTGAGGCTGCCATGACGGTGCCCATTGGAGAAGTGAGTGCTCCCGTTATGCAGCACAAGGCTAACGGCTTTGAGTCGAACATGCAATAAATAGGATAGTGTGGTGATAGAGGTTGCCCTCCAAGGTATGCGCCTTGGAGGGTCTTTTTTTAAAACAATATTTCGAATGAAAGCTAGGACATACGTCGGTGCTGTCCGTTCTTAACCAACAGCAGCTCAGCGATAATGCTAACGGCGATCTCGCCAGGCTCATGACTTTTAAATCCTATGCCCATGGGACAGCGCAATTTTTCGATTACGTCTTGCGAATAGCCTTCATCCAGAAGCTCAGCCTTTATCCGGCGCGCTTTCACCGTGCTCCCGATCACACCGAGATAGTTGAGATCACTGCGATTCACAAGACTCTTCAGAATTGGGACATCGGTTGCATGGCCTTTGGTGACCAGCACACAGTAGCTTTCAGCATCGATTTCAGGCGCGAAATCAGGGAGATTTTCCATCTGCACGATACGAAGGCGATCGCTCGCGGCCGGGAGTTTCGCGAGCCATTCCGAACGGGCATCAAGACAGGTGACATGGCAGTCAAGGAGCGCGAGATTTCGCACGAGAGCCTGGGCCACGTGTCCTGCACCGAAGACGACCACCTTCCATGCTTGCGATGGGAAGGTCTCCATCAGCATCTGCACCGAGCCGCCGCAACTCATACCAACATCCGTCTGCAGGTCCCATTTTAAAAGTATTGGAGCTTTACTCAGCTTCTTATTTTTGAGCGTGTCGACTCCTAAAGCAATGGCTTTGGCTTCGACTTTGCCACCGCCGACTGTTCCCCATTGCAAACCATCCCGGGTGACTATAGCTTTCGCGCCGAGTTCCTGTGGAGCATGCCCCATGCTCTTCGTCCAAGTAAAGACCACGAAGTCTTCGCCTCGACGGGCCAATTCATCGGCTTTTTCGAAATACTCGCGAACGAAGTGGCTCATAGGCCCTCGCAGGCGGCAAACGCTTCCGGCTTCAAAGCGCGGAGAATAGTTTCGGCCGTCGCCGGTATAGGCATGGCCACGACGTCAGCTCTGCCATGCCTCCGAAGCCCATGATAACGAATAGCATCACGGATCGCATTCCACACGGAAAAACATAGCAGCAAAGGTGGTTCGCCGGCAGCTTTCGTGCCTTTGATGTTGCGGTGATTGCCATGATTTTCCAAAAGATCAATCTTAAAATTTCGAGGAATATCATGCACGCTGGGGATCTTATAAGTACTCGGTGCATGAGATAAGAGTTGGCCCTTTGCATTGTAGAAAAGTGCTTCAGTCGTAACCCAACCCATTCCTTGGATAAAGGCGCCAGCCACTTGACCGACATCAAGAGCGTGATTGATGGGTCGACCGAGATCCATGAGAATATCGGTCCTGAGGACCTTCACTTCTCCAGTGATCTGATTCACTTCAACTTCGCTCGCCGCAACACCTTGGCTGAAGTAGAGAAATGCGCGGCCTTCGCCGGTCAACTTATTAAAGCCGAGATCGGCAATTTTATAATGCCCGTATTCACTCACTGAGATGCGGTTAAAGTAAGCCTCGGAGACCAAAGCTGAAAAGGGAATGCGCAGGTCGGGATGAGATTTTGCGTAGACCAACCCACTTTCGAAGACAATGGCATCGATGTCAAAAGCGTCGGAAGATTCTGCTTCTGCTCCTACTTCGATTTCTGGCATCGTACCGAAACCAGCTGTTTTGCTCGCCCACTTGTCGAGAGGGATCTCAGTGAGTTTCTGCATCAATGCTGCAAGTCGTCGTTTGATCTTCCCAGCCGCAACACATGCAGCGGCGCCATTTAGATCGGTTCCGGTCGAGGCTGCGGTCGGTGAAGTGTTGGCATTCTTTTCAGTGGAAGTCGCCATCACTTTAACGGATCTAAGCGGTAGTCCAAATTCGTCCGCCACTAAACGCGCAATCCGACTATTGACACCTTGCCCCATTTCCACCGCTCCGGTCGAAACCTGAATGGTTCCATCACGATGCACGTTAATAAGGGCATTCCCTTGATTTAAAAAACGGGTCGTGAAACTTATGCCGAATTTCACCGCAGTAAGCGAAAGACCGCGCGGATGATTCCTAGGATTTTGATTCCAGACGTTCAATGCTTCGCGACGGGCGCGGTAATCACAGCTCTGTTCGAGTTCGTCAAAGAGTTGCGGCAAAACATTATTTTCGAGCTTTTGCCCATAATGCGTGACATCGCGATCAGGTCCGCGGTAGCAGTTAAGCTTACGAACGTCCAGAGCATCAAGATTTAAGGCAATCGCGATGTCTTCGATAATTCCTTCTATGAGAGCTACACCCTTAGGACCTCCAAATCCACGGAACGCAGTGTGCGAATGATAATTGGTTCGGCACACCTGTCCAACCACACGCATGTTGGGAATGAAGTAGGCATTATCGGAATGAAGCATGGCTCGTTCCATAATCGCTGGCGAGAGATCGGCGTAAGCGCCGCCATCACCGTAGAGCTTTGCATCGAGTGCAATAATCTGCCCCAGCCCATCAAATCCAACCTTATAATCGATCTGAAAGGGATTGCGTTTTCCAGTGATGATCATGTCTTCATCTTTGGACAGAACGATACGCGCCGGCTTACCCGTCGCTCGCGCAACGAGTGCTGCATAAACCGCAAAAGGAGCAGCCTGAGTTTCTTTTCCGCCGAAGCCGCCGCCGAGACGTTTGGCTATGCAGATGACTTCGTTCTGCTGAAGGCCTAAAGCTTCCGCTACCAGATGCTGAGTCTCGGTCGGATGCTGTGTCGAGGAATGGACTTCCATGAGCCCATCTTCCTTGGGATAGACTATGGCCGCTTGATTCTCGAGATAAAAATGTTCAGCCCCCCGAATGACCTGCCGTCCTTCAAGCTTGAATGGGGCATTGGCATAAGTTGCCTCGGCTTCACCGCGTTTAATGAAACGCTCACCACCGATGTAGCTTTTTGCAGCTATGGCCTCGTCGACACTGAGGATCGGCGGGAGAAGTTCGTAGTCAACCTGAACCGCTCTGATTCCTTGAATCAGGGCTTTTCTCGTCACAGCACCGACCACTGCCACGACCTCACCCGCGTACTTAACTTCGTCGATGGCTAGGAACGGCTGTTCCGTAAAGATTGTGCCCCAGTAATGATGGGAGAGATCCTGATGGGTCTGCACTGTTTCCACGCCTGGAATACCGAGTGCGCGGGTAGTATCGATAGCGAGGATTCGCGCTCGCGCATGCGGACTGAGGACGAGCCCAACGTGCAATTCACCGTATAGGAAGGCTCGATCGTCAACGAATTCCGAGGTGCCTTGCACATGGGTGACGGCCGAATCATGCGGCGCGCTTAGAGGTGTTTCAAGCTTACTCATACTTGTCCTCCTAGTTCAGAGAAGTACTTACGGAACAGACCATCGACCAGTACACGACGGTAGCTGTTCGTCCCTCTGACATCGGACAGTGGTTTGATCGATTGCTGCAGCAACTGCGATGATGCTTCGATTAGATCCTCGCTTAGAATTTTTCCCAGCAAAAAAGCTTCGACCTCAGTCAGGCGAATAACAGTAGCGCCGACGCCGCCCACTGCTAAACGAGCCTCCGTGATCGTACCTCTTGCCTGCCGAACGGAGAAAGCACAGCTTACGGTAGCTATATCAAGGTCTTTGCGCTGCGATGCTTTGTAAAGCTTGAGAGTTTCGTTCAATTTGGGAACGTCGAAACTAATGCTGCTAATGATTTCGTCGGACTGGAGTGCGAGCTGACGATAACCAACGTAAAGACTTTCGATAGGGATAGTGCGTTCTCCGCGACTATTTACAGTATGAACAGTAGCATTTGCAACCATGAGAAACGGAAGCGTGTCGCCGATCGGGGAGCCATTCGCAACGTTACCAATTAGAGTCCCGATATTTTTGATCTGCGGTGATGCGAAGATGTTCAAAAGTTTTGCGAATTCGGGAATAAGATCCTGGCAAGCGTCATGCACTTCACTCAAGGTCACGCGGGCACCGACGTGGAATCGAGTCCCTTCCCGCCGGATCGCATAGAGGCCTTCGATAAGATGAAGACTGATGAAAACCGCGTCGGTGGATTTTCCCTTGTTGATCATGACGCCAATGTCAGTTCCCGAAGCTAGCAGTCGAGAACCGGAATGAGCCTTCCGGAGTTTGACGGCATCCTTTATCGTGGTCGGCGCAAAAAATGTGTGACTTTCGGACGAGAGGTGAAGCGCCTGGGCTGTTATGCCTTGTAAATCCTCGTGTTTAACAGCGCTGAGATAGCGAGATTCGATCGATGGCAATGCTTCGGCGTCAACCATCATTGCTGCCTCTATAAGCGGCGAGTAGCCGGTACAACGGCAGAGATTGCCCGTCAAAGCATTTTTAATGCCCTGCTCGCTCTGCTTACCTCTTGCAACGCAGTTTGTGATGGCGATCGCGAATCCAGGGGTGCAGTAACCACACTGTGAAGCGTGGCAGCGTACCATAGCGTCTTGAACTGGCGACAGCCCTTCGTCGGTTTTTAGGCCTTCGACGGTAACGATATGACAACCATCGAGTTGGGCCATCATCACGATGCAGGCGTTCACAGGTTCGAACGTCGCAGGTCGGCCGCCGAAGTAGGAAGCCTTAAGAACCGAACAGGCTCCACAGTCACCTTCGGCGCAGACGATCTTGGTGCCTGTCAGGCCCGCGGAATAACGCAAATAATCGGCGAGCATCATAAAGGCTTCTTCGCCCCGAAGCTCATGGCGTTTTGAATTGATATAAACGACGGCAGCGTTGCGAGTACTTTTCATATAGAACTTCTCTCACTGTTCAGAACCGGTCAGGCGTAAATATAGATTGGATTTGCTTCGGAGTCGAGATTTGCTCGATAGGAAGAGGAACCCGGAACTTAAGGTCATTCCTTAGGGTGTCATTCTGTGGAGGGTCAAATCCACGATTCTATAACTTGCCGGTGAGGCGCATTTTTAAAAATCGATGATAAACCTTGAGAATGCGGTGTGTAACATTAGAATAAGATCAAGTTCATCAATCCGTGGATAGCGAAAGGCAGCTCATGGCAGACATTCCCTACTTCGAAGACTTTATTTCCCCGGAATTGCGCGCCTACCTTTTGCAACAGGCTCGTCCTGTTCCATCGGTTTCCGGTCTTACTCAGATCGGCGAGGGCGGGGGTCTTGAGAATGCCGAGTCCTTGATGTATTTGTGCGAGCTTTACGATGAATTGAAGACTGATCTGGCTTCCATCCTAAATAGAAGGACGGCTGACAGGGCTTTTATCGATCAAAGATGTCGGGCTTTGTCCGTCTTCAATCATGAACATAAGCGTGATTACCAGTCTGCGGATTATCGGACTATCCTTGGACTGGAAGACAGCGAAGGACGCATAGTCATCGGTCCCAAAAGAGCCGACTATGTGAAAAAAGGCGGAGCACCTATTGCGCCTCTTCCTCATTATTTGCAAGGGCCGCATGTTACTCTCTTTGGGCCTCCTGACAGCGCAAAGCTAGCCGTCAACGCGATGAATGCCTATCATCGCCAGTTGCCGGGCGAACCTGTGATCGTGGGCGATTTGCTCCGTAGCAGCGTGCACGCACCCAAGTGGGGCGCTGATGATGAAGATTCCAAAACACCCTTGCGGGCCGATTTAGTTTCGGCCGGTGAGAATCTCAGCCGTTGTTTTGATGGATCATTGATAGCCATCGATGAAAAGAGTGGCAAACGCTACGAAATCCATAAGGAAAAACGAGCGCAACCTATCAAGCGATTTCCCGGCCTGGCTCTGCCTTGCACCTTTCTCTTTCGCGGCGACAACCCGATTCCCCTCCATCTCTATGACTTCGCCCTTCATTTTTACCAAAATTGGCGAAACCCGGAAGCTTTGGTCTTTTATGTGCCGAAACTCGAGCATGAGGAAGAAGCTCGTTATATTCATCTGATGATGGATCGTGCCGAGAAACTTTTGAAGGTGAAACATCCCGACTATCGAATGGGACAGATTCGTTTGATGATCGTACTTGAGAATCCTAGAGCGATCTTCCGCACACATGAAATCATGGACGAACTCTATCCCTACTTTGCAGGCGCATCTTTAGGCTGGCATGATTATCTGGCTTCGACCGCGAGGATTTTCAAGGAAGATAGCCAGTATCGTATTCCTGCCAAAAGCGATCCGAATATCGTTATCAAGTATATCAAGGCCTCGCATCGGCTGCTGGCGGACGTGGTCGGTCCACGTGGAGGCATTAAAGTCGGGGGTATGTACGGAGTGCTTCCCCTTACGCCTGATCTTGCCAGCGCCTCATTCCAAGTGACTCTGAAGGGTTATATCAAGGATGTCGTAACCCAGCTGAAACGTGACCTCACTGGTTATTGGGTGGCACATCCAGACTTTGTGCGCCTCGGCTTGGCCTTGGTTGAGGCTTGGAAACTTCGGACCGCCGGGGATGCCCAGCCCTTGCGAACTCTTGTTACCAGTCTGCTACAGGAGCAGCATGCGAGCGAGGTTTTGGCTTTTATTGATAAACCCGATATTGAAGGCTTAGATCCCGACGATCCACTTTACGCCCGTTCATTGATCGTCGCCGATCGTAAAGAATCGGAAAATGCAAAAAATAATCATCCTGACGAAATTCGCTACAATGTTTTTCAATGTCTGCAATACCTAGCGGATTGGCTTTCGGGGCGTGGATGTGTGGCTTTGCCTGCAGAATTGGAAGGCGTGCCTGTTCGCGTGATGGATGACCTCGCGACGACCGAACGATCGCGCTGGGAGGTTTGGCACGAAATCCGTCACGGACGTTTTGCCTTGGAAGATTTTCTGCGCATCGCTTTCGAAGAATTGCATTTCATTCGTAAAAATCAATCTAACGCCCGAAAAATTGTTCAAGTGAAGTGGGACGAGCAAAGCGCACGATGGTATCCCATCGCTTTCAAAATAATGATTCGGCTCATGACAGATGCACAACCCGTCGAATTTGCGAGTGAATTGCTGCTATCGTTGACCGTTGAAAGCATACGTGAGGCGGCCGATCCCTGGGAAACCCTAAGGAGCATTGATCCGCAAAAATATCGTTTCGATCCTTACGTGGACCGTTTTCTAAGTTATTTTGAATGCCTTGGGAACCAGAGTTTCGCGCAGTCGATGGCAGTAGACCTGGTGCCTGATCTGGCAAAAGGCGAGGCCTTGGTCAAGAGTTTTAGTCTTGCTGAAGTCATTGCTGCCGCTGCCTTCCACGGCGATATCGGAGAAGGAAAACAAACTCTCGATGCCATGGCTTTGCAGGAACAGGCAAAGGTGTTGCCTGCCGACGAGGCTCTGAAGAGCGATCTTCGCGCGCGGGGACAAACCTACCTCAATAAGTTTGGTGTGAAGTTTCTGGTCTCCGCAGCGGGCAAGTCAGCTGCAGAATTGAAGCACATTCTCGAGGAGCGAATCGGCAATACCAAAGCAGAGGAACTCAACAATGCCCGTGTGGCACTGTGGGAAATCGCTTGTAAGCGACTCAAGACTTTTCCGATTTATGAAAGGGCCGAGGTCTTCCAAAAGATTCAGGCCAAACATTCAGTGCCATCCGCAATGATTTCCCTGTTGAGCAAAGAAGGCACGCAAAACATAAACTTGAATTGTTCGCCTCATACTTGGTTTGAAGTCGCTTCGCTTAGCAAATCAGTGGCGTCTGCTTTTGCCTTGGAATATTTCTCTGCACGAAAAATCGGAGTGGATACTTCCGTCAATCAATTGTTGGCTCAAACATCCTCGTCCTTTCGTTTGTCCGGACCCTACGGAGACGCGGTGACGCTCGCTCATTTAATGAGCCACAAAGCCTTAAATATGCACTATGTAAAAGGCATTCCGGCGACCAAGCCCATGCCGGCTCTCGATCAGCTGATCAATGGCTCGACTCAATATGGATACGAACCTATTCTTGTCATCAATCCTCCCGGTGAGGTCTTTCAGTATTCAGGTGCTGGCTTCCTGCTCCTCGAACATCTCATTGAACTCATGGAAAAGCGTTCCATTCGCGATCTGACTCGTCCATTTCTTGATGCCTTGGGTATGCAAGACTTTAGCTTTCACCAGGAATCACTTCGGGGCCAGGTTTATGCCGATGGCATTCGCGATGATGGTCAATTGGTTGAGGGAAAACGTCTGATGTTTCCAGCCTTTGCTGCAGGCGGCATGGGAACAAGCGCAGCAATCGCTGCGTTTCTCACTCATCTTGGCCAAGCTTATCATTCTCTTGAAGGCTCGGGGCCGATTTCCCATGATACCGCGCGTAGCATGCTTTATGGAACGGACCTCGGCTGTCAGGCTTTTATGGGCTGCAACATGGGCTTGGGCGTTTTTATCGCGGAGGCCGGTGACAATCGCATGGCAATCCACCAGGGAGCCAACGATGGTTTTCGCTGTCTCTACATCTATTGTTTTGCTGGCCCGGATCGCGGCAAGGGCCTCGTCACACTCTGTAATGGCGAACTCAAAGGCGTTTTATTCAACTCTGAAATTGCACAGGAGGCCCTGAAACTCTTCGGCATGAAAGGGATAGATTTTTCCCGCTTTACGTCTCACTTCAGTAAAACTGCGCTTAAAGAGGAAGAAATTGTTAACATCGGCTATCGCGATCTATTGATTAAAGCTTTTGAGCCACGATTACCGGAGAAAATAGTCTCAAAAGGACTTCAATCCCCTCTCGCCGCTAAAAATCGGGCCGTCGGGGGCAAAACAATAAACGTCAGTAACCAGCTTTTCGCACGTGCGGAAAACCTACTGAGTCCTTACGAGCCCGTTTTTGATCCGCACCTTTTCGGCAAAGAGGGAAAGATCATGGATAGCTGGGAAACGGTCAGGCACAACCAAAGGGGCTTTGATGATTTTGCCTTCGAACTTTTGGCACCGGCACCGATTCGTTACATTTCGCTATCGACGAAATTTCACTTCGGCAATCATGCTCCTACGGTCAGCCTTGAAGGACGAGTAAATGGACAATGGCGCGAGATTCTCGGTAAAACCTACCTGGATGGCCACGCTCTGAAATGCATTGATCGAGGTTTGGACCATTCGATTTACAGTGCAGTTCGTGTACAGATCTACCCTGATGGAGGACTTTCGCGCCTCGGGCTATACAGTAATTTGTCGCAATCGGAGTCACTGAATTATCGATCACCGACCGAAGCGCAGAGTCTGAAATTTTCGGACCCCATTCCTCTGACCTTGAAGCCGCTGAATATCCCCTATACTCCGGATGAGGCTGAAATCAGCAGAAATCGGGCGCTAATTCGTCCGGGGCAGCTTGTCGATCTTGCGTCGATGGCCTTAGGAGGCAAGGTGCTTTATGCATCGAATGAACACTACGGGCCAGCCATTCAACTCAACTCACCTTTTCCTCCCTTGAATATGTTTGACGGGCTTGAATCGGCACGCAGCCGAATACCAGGACACCAGGAAGAAGCACTTATCCGACTGGCGAAACCCAGTCGATTGCATCAGATCGTCGTCGATTTCAGATTTTTTGTGAATAACAATCCGCGCGAGCTGGCTCTGCAAGGTTTGTGTGGATCGGAATGGATAGAACTTATTCCCCGCAGCTTCGTCAAGAGTTTTGCAGGCACCCAAAAAGCTTTCGCTGTGACCGACACACGTCTGATTGAAGAACTCCGCGTTCAGACTTTTCCGGACGGAGGTCTAAATCGTCTGAAAGCAATGAGTTACTGGGAATAATGGCGACTCCGATTTCCTGCCGATGCGGGAGATCACTGAGCTCTTGTCTCGTACCATTTCTGGATTATGCCACGCTCATCGTCCGTGATTTTTGTGAGATTGCCGACCGGCATGCTTTTCTCAACAACGACATGCTGATAAATGAGTTGAGCGTGAGCAAGGATTTCTTCGGGTTGATCCAAAGTCATGTTTTTGGGAGCGACTGCAAATAATGTGGGATGGAGCGAGTGGCAAGGCGTGCAACGTTCTTTAACGATAGCAGCGACGCCGAGCGGCAAAGTTTCTGTCTTGGGGGCTATGACCGCTGACTGTGTGTTCGAAGTATCAACCTGAGGCTTGCTGTTAGCAGGAAGGGTCCATACCGCTACCCCAAAGATGACAGCCGCCCCCGCCGCGGGAAACCAGTAGTTGATCTTGCCTTTGTGTTTCAAAAGAAAGAACTGGCGAATCAAAACACTGGCTACCATAAGGAGCAGGAGCAAGATCCAGTTGTAAGGATGGGTTGTCAGTATTGTATAGTGATTAGAAAGCATCGCCAGCAACACAGGAAGCGTGAAATAGGTGTTGTGAACGCTCCGTTGTTTGCCGCGGAGGCCGTGGATAGGATCAGCTTTTTCTCCGGCTCGCATAGAGGCTATGACCTTACGCTGTCCGGGAATAATCCAGAAAAAGACATTCGCCGTCATGATTGTCGCCATCATGGCTCCGGTCAGCAAAAAAGCAGCCCGTCCAGCAAAGAGACGCGAGGCGACATAGGCGGCGACCACGACGGCGAGAGCCGTAAGTATCCCTACCTTGCGATTGTCCTGGCCGAAGATTCGGCAGATGCCATCATAGACAGACCAACCACTCACAAGAAAAGCCAAAGCTAAACCAACTGCTAGGCCAGAGGACATCGCGTAGACCCGAGGGTCAATCAGATAAGCGCGCGGATTAAAAAGGTAGAGCAGCACGAACATGGCAAATCCCGAGAGCCAGGTCGAGTAAGACTCCCAGTAAAACCAATGCAGGCTTTTCGGTAAATTGCCAGGCGCGACCATGTACTTCTGAGGATTATAAAAACCACCGCCATGCACCGCCCAGAGTTCGCCATTAACGCCCTTTTTAATGAGCTCAGGGTCTGTCGGCTGTTGGAGGCTGTTATCGAGCCAGACAAAGTAGAACGATGCTCCAATCCAAGCTATTGCAACAATAACGTGAAGCCAGCGGACCAGGAGCAAAGCCCAATCAAGTACGAAATTTTCCATGGTCGTTATGTCTCCAAGTCAGGAATCGGTCAGCTGCCTCGATAAGTCGAGTAAGCCCAGGGTGAAACGAGTAGGGGGACGTGATAGTGTGCCGCCGAATCAGCAACCCCGAAACGCAAGGTCACGATATCGAGAAAAGGAGGCTCTGGCAGAGCCGTCCCCTGCACTTTAAAATAGTCACCAACATCGAAGTCCAATTCGTAAGTGCCGACGGTAAGCGATTCGCCTTCGAGGAGAGGTCGATTGCATCGGCCATCTTCGTTGGTTCGCAACTCACAAATTTTCTGCCGGGATGACCCAAGCTGACGATAGAGAACAATCGCAATATTACGCCCTGGTTTGCCAACGGCGGTATCGAGTACATGGGTTGTTAAGCGGCCCATAAAAGGAACTCCGGGGTTTAAAGCAATTACCGATCTGAGACTACACGTATTCGCTGTTCGATGAACGTTATAACGTAGGCCGGCAGGAGCTGCAAATCTTTTAAAACCAGTCTCTATGCTTCACGCGTACTCGATTCAAAGGATGAGCTTTCGTTTTTGTGCCTCTTTAGGGCCTTAGGTCCAAACGGCTAGGCGCTTTTCGGTAGCTCCAAATAAGCGGCACATCTGGCCTTAGATTGAGCTGAGCTCAAGGACGGCTCTTCTATAATTGCTAAGAATCGGACGCAAAAAAGGCTTCGAATAATGTGCGCAGCCTAATTCCCAACTCAATAACCAAATGCCATTGTGCGAATCGATCCCGGCTCTTTATGCTTTCAAGGTCTATAAAGGTTTGGATTTCGGCTTAGCGGCACTGGATGAGCCCTGAAGCGCCTGGAGCTTTCCTCCGCCGACGCTAAAAAGAAAACTCGGCCAGTTGCTTTCATGGTCCGGTTTGAAAATAGGACCGGCACCAAAAAAAGCTTTGTCGTCGGGTTGAACCTGCTCAAGGCGTTTGTAGAGAGCAAAGCGAGGCGCCTTTGGCCCCTTAAGAGCAAAGACGGCAGCCGCTACCGCATGATTCACCACAAGCTCAAGATCTACGCGTGAGGCTTCCGAGCCTTCAATCATATTTTCGTCGTTCACAGTGTCCGCTTTGATATTGTAGGGAAGGTTTTTATAACTGCCGACATAATCGACGAACACCGCGCCACTGAGGTTTTCTTCTTCCTGATCGACGAGTTCTGGCGCCCGCCACTTGGGGATGCCCAGCAGAGGTAAGTGCTTTACGCCGTAAAAATGGAGGCTTTTGGCTATGTGCCTCACGTTTTTGAAGTTGTCGATGATCACGAGTGCATCGACGTCCACCTCGGGCGGCAGCATCAAGCCCTTCTGATCGAAGGCAACACCCTCTTCCTTGGCTTTGTCCTTGAACTGATTGACGAGGTCCAGCATCTCAGGCTTTCTGGAATCATCGTTTAAGTGAAAGAGGCGCTTAAAGATGATGTCGATCGAATTGTAGTCCGATGGGTTGTAAACCAGCGGGCCGATCGTTTCGATTTTTTTGCTCCCAACCAGAGCGTCCGCGAAGGAACCATCTCGAGATGATTGCGGCATGATGATCGCAATCTTTTTAAAGCCTCTTTTTTCAGCATAGGCGACAAGAGAAGCGGCCATTTGTTTGTTGTCAGGACCCAGGCGGAAAACAAAACGAGACCGTGGCGGATCAAATTTTTTATTGAGAATAAGAGTCGGGATGCGAAGGCGATCGCCCCATTTGGAGAGAACAGGCGCTTCGGCTGTAGTTGCGCCGCCGATAACCATACTGATGTGCTGAGAGAAAACCAACTGTGCGAGTTGTTCCTGCATCGTTTGAATCTGACCGCCCGTATCGAGCCAAACGAGGTTTTTTTCCGGATCAAGGCCCTGAGATGCGACATAGGTTTTAATGTGGCTGATCAAGGCCTTGTGAGTCACTGCCGGCCAACGGTTGAAAGGCAGCATGATGGCGATCTTCTGTGAATGAAGACTCACCACGCGCTGGTATAGGTCCACCGTATCAAACAGCTCACAGCCGTCGCCAGAGAGTTTGAGAAACTGATGGGTCGGCAACTGGTCATGGTACTTAAAACCGGAGGGCAAGAAGTGGGCTAGGGCTTTGTAATACTGCATAGTGGATTCGTAAATACGTTTGCAGTCGGCACCGCCTCCGCTCGCAACAATACTGTCCGTGCCATCACTCTGCGCAAGGAGAGGGGCGCTCACGGTAAACGCCAGAAGCAAAGGAAAACACTTACGGATGATCGCCTTCATAATTACCAATCCAATGCATCGCGAAATGAGCCTGTGTCGCGGACGATAGTCAGTGTTGATTCGTGGCGCGTCGGGCCTCGACCTTCGAGGAGGGGCATCTCAACGCCGTTTGCGTCTTCGAAGCCAAAAAGAGGATGAATGCGTTTTTTGACGACACCCTCCGGCATTTCAAATGGCAGCGGAGGATAACGATCTTTAATGCGCTCCATCATACGGGCCCAGATCGGGAGAGCCATCGATGCGCCTGCCACTGCACCACTGAATGCATAGTTGTCGTCGGTACCCACCCAGACGATCGAAGTGATGTCGTGCGTGAAGCCGCAGAACCAGTTGTCCTTGGCTTCGTTCGTTGTCCCTGTTTTACCCGCTGCATAGCTGGCGAACTCAGGGTATTTTGCGGCTGTTCCGAAGCGAAAGACGGCCTGCATCGCCATCGTCATCATATAGGCAACCGCGGGCGGGAGAACTCGTGTAACCGGCGCTGCCTTGTGTTCATAAACCACAACCCCATTACGCGTGGTGATTTTTTCTATCATGAAAGGGTCGGGCTTGTTGCCATCGTTGCCGATTGTTCCGTAAATCTGAGCGAGGTCGGTCATCGTCATCTCAGAGCCGCCGAGAAGGGTGCCGGCCTGAGGTTTCAATTCAGTCTTCACACCCATCTTGCGGGCGGTTTCGATGATTTTTTTGATGCCAATCCGCGATCCAAGCTCGACGACAGGCGTATTGATTGAGCGGTAAAAGGCGTTGAAATAGGTCGACTCCGACATGAATTCATTGGAGTAGTTCTGAGGTCTATAGTTTTGAATGACGATGGGCGTAATGTAGGTCATGTCCGACCAATTCATGCCGCCCATGAGCGCCTGGCTGTAGACCAGGGGTTTGAAACACGAGCCCGGGGCACGTTTGGCTTTTAAGGCTCGGTTGAACTGTGAGCGACTGAAATCTCGGCCTCCGACCATGGCGAGGATTTCGCCCGACCTGTGATTCATGACGAGCGATGCGGCTTCGATCATTGATTCCTTAGGATTTTTTACGTTGATCAGCGCATTTGCGGCGGTTGAGTAGATCGATTTGGAGCCTTGCAGGATCGTGTTCAACTCCTGTTGAAGGCTGAGGTCAAGCGTGGTGGTGATGCGAAGACCTTTGCCTTTGAATTTGCCTTGCAGAATCTTGTCGGTTTGTTCTTGAATGGCGTCGAGAAAAAAGGGGGCGATGCTCTGGTTCATGGATGCGGGCACTTGATAAACCAAGGGCTCAGTCGACCATTTCTTGTAGTCGGAAGGCTCGAGAAAACCATTTGCTACCATCGCTTTTAGAACCAAAAGCTGGCGTTTTTTGGCCGCCTTTGGGTTTTTATGAGGGTTAAATCGAGTCGGTGATTGAAAAAGACCGGCAATCAAGGCGATTTCGTGAGGCCCTAGATCGTCAAGTGTCTTTCCGAAATGCCGTTGAGCGGCCGCAGCAACGCCGTATGATCCTTGCCCGAGGAAAAGCGCGTTGAGGTATATCTCGAGTATCCGTTCTTTACTTACGCGACGTTCCAGCTGGAGCGCAAAAGCGGCTTCTTTGATTTTTCGAGAGAGCTTGCGTTCCGGAGTGAGAAGAAAGTTACGGACGACTTGCTGGGTGATAGTGCTGGCGCCTTGCCGGAAATGCCCCGTCTTTAAGAGCGAGACACCCGCGCGCGCGATCGCCTTGTAGTCGAGACCATGATGTTCAAAAAAGGATCGATCTTCGATAGACAGAACCGCATGGACCATAAGGGGCGGGATCTTCGCGTAGGGGTAATAAACATGGTAGTCGGAGAAAAACTCGCCGATCTGTTTGCCGCTTTTGTCAAAAACCAAACTGTTGTCAGAGTGCTCGTAGTTGACGATCACGTCGAGTTTGGACTCGTCGATCTCAAATAAGCCGGCCGAACTCAGCCAGACGATCAACGAAATGCCGGAAACGAGCGTAATGGCTAAAATCGAGCCTATGAGCGTTGGGATCAAGGTCCAGCGCTTAGGCAGAAATTGCCGCTCGGTAAGAATTGACTTGAGGGTCTGAAGCAGGTTTGAAAGCATATGTTTTTGTTCCGAGAAGACGAATTTTCTTAAGATTTTTGCTGTTTCACCGATAATAAGCTAGCGAATCGGGAATCTCTAGAGAACGAGAAAATCACGTGAAAATGGATCAGAACAGAGCGACAAAGATCTTGGTTGCCGAAGCCACTTCAAAGGAAGGTGGTCCGATCGCGCGTTTTTTCATGGCAGCTAGCTTCCATGATAACTTAGATTTTCCACTGGCGATAGAGGCCGTACATGTTGCTGAGGGCAGCTCAGAGGTGCTTTCCGTGTTCCAAACCGAGCACCCGGATGTAGTGATCATCAACGTCGATGATCTGGGTGAAGAAGCCTTCCGTCTTTGCAAGGCGATTAGACTTCTTGAGAAAGACCGACATTCTGGAATAATCTTCTACAGCGAAAGGGCGATAGCGTCCGATCGAGTCAATCTTGATAAGGTGCTGGAGTGCGGCGCTGACGATCTGATCGATACGCGTGTCGGTGATCACGAACTTCTCGCCCGTATTCATTCCGTCTATCGCTTCAAGCTCATGACCGATCGATTGCGAACAGCGAATCATCGACTCAAACAATTGAGCCTGACCGACGAGCTCACGGGTCTCAGCAACATGCGATCATTTAATATCGAATACCAAAAACTCATCAAAAACTGCCGCGATGGTAAAAACGGTCTCGGCCTCATTATGTTCGACCTCGATCGTTTCAAGAGCATCAACGATACGGCTAACCACCTCGTAGGTAGCTTCGTTATCTCGGAGATTGGCCATCTCATGCGGTTTTCCGGCGTTTTAGGCGAAGGTGCTCTCGCTGCGCGTTACGGTGGCGACGAGTATATCATCGCGGTGCCGGCGGAGCATGTAAAGGCCGTCTGGCAGATCGCGGAAAAAGTTCATGACCTCATCCTTCGCAGTGTCTTCAAAAAAGAAAATTTTAGTTTCAAACTCACCGCGAGTTTTGGTGTGGCTTGGGTCGATCCTGGATTTGACGGCAAATCCGATGATTTGATCCGCAGTGCCGATCTCATGCTCTACCGCAGTAAACATAAGGGCCGCAATCAGATCAATGGCCTCATCCTTCGTTATCCTATCAATTTTGAAGACATAGGTGCCCCTCATCTGCTTGATAAGGATGAGCTCTTTGGCCCTGAAAAACTCAAAAAGAACGCCTAACTTACCGGCCTCCCAAGCGTCACACAAATCAATATCGATCTCAAATATCTAATTCTATTGGGTTTTTTGCAATTCTACCTTAGCCGGCACCCCTTATGCCGTAATACCTCCCCAAATACTTGAATAAAATGTCTCGCCAGCAGATCATGAAAATGATAACTATTATCATTATTATGCAGATGGAATTGTAGGGTGAGCGTTTTGAAAAAAGTTTTGGTGTTCCTGTCAGTGAATCTTGGACTGGCAGCATTCCATGCGAAGGCGCAGGGTGAGGAGAAAAGCCAGGAGCGGTTGGCGGTCACAGGAACGCGAAGCCAACATAGTGTGTGGGAAAGTCCTGTTCCCAGTCAAACCATTCTTATCGATGAGCTCGCGCTCCAACACTACAGTACAGTCGCTGCCATACTCGCAAACGCGCCTGGATTTGATCTAGTCAGAGGAATTCGTGGGCAGAGCGTTCGGCTCGATGGCCTTGATCCCAAGTATACCCTCGTACTAGTAGACGGCCAGCGGATGACCGGGAAAATAAACGACGCTTATGATTTGGATTCCATAGAGCTCGAGGGCATTCAACGTATCGAGATCATCCGTGGCGCAGGTTCTGCGCTTTATGGATCGGATGCTATAGCGGGTGTGGTCAACCTTATCACGCGCGAAGGCGGGAAAAACGTTGTGCGTGTTCACGTTGATTCTAATAGTCAACGGGATGCGAGCGCTTCCACCGGTCTGAAGGCCGAGTCGACTTCGATGAACCTCGATATATTTACGCACCGTTCCGATCCGCTTAATGTACCAGGTTCCGAGGCAACACGTTTCATCGGATCGCATAAGATCGGCGCTCAGTTAGAGCCAAGATGGTCAGGTCGAACCTGGGATGTGAAAGGGCGCGTCCATAGCAGCCGGGAAGTGCTGGAGGGCACTGAAATCGGAACGGCAGGTGCTATACTCAAACGCAAGAACGATCTCGCGGCGACCGCCATAAGCTTAGAGCCAAGCGCTCATTTTGCCGACGATTCTCAACTCCAGACGAGCGTGAAGCATGAAGAAAGCAGGGACGACTATCATCAGAGTTTGCGTCGAACGGGAATGGATCTGACTCATGAAAAAACAGTCGAGCGTGTCGTCGAAACCAATGTTAGCTACTCCAGACCTATTGAGGCCCAGGTCCTAAGTATCGGCGCCCAGAACATCAATGAGTCTATGGATTCTGACCGTATTTTAGAAGGCAAAGCCAAGAGGCAACGAGCAGCCGTGTATCTCCAAGACGAATATGCTTTTGGAGACGGACAGTATTCCATCGTGCCAGCGATCCGTCAGGATCACGATACGCAGTATAAAAACCATTTCACTAAAAAACTATCTCTCAGATACCTGCCCGACTCGCATCAGTCCTATTCTCTGTCGTACGGAGAAGGCTACCGTGCCCCAAGTTTTAAAGAACTCTATCTTCTTTTTGAAAATACATCGGTTGGCTATGTGGTCGAAGGAAACGACAGGTTAAAGCCGGAATCATCACGCTCTGTTCACGGTCAATACAGTTATCGCACAGACGGCGTCTGGACTCTACGAGCTTCGGCTTACCATAACGCAATCAAGGATCTTATTGAGAATCGCCTGCTAGTCCAGGATGTTTCAGGAACGATCCATTATACCTATATGAATACGGCAGCGGCAGAGACGTCGGGGTCAGACGTAAATCTCACGGGCGATTTCTCGAATAGCTGGTCTTTGGGTGCGAATTACAGCTTTCTCCAGGCTCGTGATCTGACTACACAAACGGCTCTCGCCGGACGCTCGAAACACACACTGTCGAGCCAGATACGGTACTCGATCGGGGAATTGAGCCTTGCGAACCAGCTTAAATGGCAAAGCTCGCGTCAAGGGGGTTCCGACTGGTTCTCTAACAAAAAAGCCATAATCACAGGTGATCTTGTGTTGAGCTACCGCCACGATCGGTCATGGCTTTATTCAATTGCTTTGGAAAATATCGGTGGGAGCGCGGGGGACATGTATTGGAACATCCCTCCACGCAGCATTGGTGCATCTATTAGCTGGATTCCACATAATTCCTAGGAGTTTTCTACATGAAAACATTGATCACAATTTATTCGGTTCTGATTTTAAACACTGTTGCGTGTGGCCATTCTCCCAAAAGCTCTGCCGACAAAACCGCTATGGCTGCAACAGGAACTGCCGACATTGTCGACACTTCAACAAAATTTGAAGTCGATGCGACAAATAAAGAGGCGTGGACGTACTTTGATTTGGATACCGGCACTGTCGTTATCGAAACCGATTCAACGTGGGACCTTGCTTTCAAAAGAACCGCGATCAAAATGAACGGACCGACCGTATCCGCCCTTAATCTAGGCGTTGGCGATTTCAACTCTATCCTCACAGCACCTGCAGATCCTTTTGCAAGCGACACAGGTGTCCCCGGCGCGACGAGCGAAACCAACGGTCTGTTTTTCCACGCTGGCGATGCATGGTATTCCTATAACCCGGAGACCCATGTCATCAGCTCCCGCGTCTTCAATTACATCGTGAAAACTAACGGTGGCAAGGAATTTAAACTCAACATCCTTGGTTACTACAATGCCGACCATCTTCCTGCCTATGTCGAACTCAAATACCAGGAACTCGCAATTACGGCATTGGCAACTCGCTCCACTCGAACGGGAGAATAACCCATGAGTGGATTGAGGGCTCTGATAGGCGTTTGGTTCTTGCTAAGCCCCACGATGCGGGCCTTGCGAAACTATCGAAAGCCCAGAAGGCGAATCCAAGAAAACGCGTGCTTTTCATCTATGCGCGTGGCGGGCGGACCTTGATGGTGGCGGGTGATCATACGGCCGTGTCTACGCTATCACCCTAACTGGAGCTGACAACGCGGTCCAAGGGATAGAAGGATTTAAGCCTCTAACTGCGGAAGCGGTTGTTGCGGCAAAGCCTGATCTCATCATGATGACGGAAAGCGGTGTTCGAAGTCTTGGAGGTGAGAAGGCTGTTTTCGATCTTCCCGGCCTTAGAATGACACCGGCAGCTTTGAACCGAAACCTATGGTTCGATACGGATCTAAGACTTCTAACGATAGGCCCAAGAACCGCCGACGTTATTGAAAAGATCCGAAAGCATTTGAATGGATTAAAGGGATAATCGATGACGGCTAGGGGATTGGCACTTTTAGGCTTTGTTTTGGTCATCATCGTGATCCTTTATTCTCTACGCCTAGGTGCATTTTCGATGCCATAGGCAGACGTAGGGGACGCATTGAGAGGGGTGGGAGATCCCAATCGTATTTTGAGACTCCGAGAGCTGCGTATCCCAAGGGCAGTCATGGCTCTGCTGTGCGGAGCGATTTTAGCGGCGGCGGGGGTAATAACGCAAGCGATCCTTAGAAATCCTATGGCTGCCCCAAGCCCCATCGGGATATCTTCGGGCGCTGGATTTTTTCAGCCCTGTCGATAGCCATCCCACTTCCATTGGACTTATCGCCACTTTGGACGACGCCTCTCGCCGCGTTCCTCGGAAGTACTCTGAGTGCAGTCGCTGTTTTCAGTTTGGCTCAATCCTCCGGAAAAACTGATACCGGCGTCATGCTCCTTGCAGGCCTTGCAATCAACAGTCTCACAGGCGCTGGAACTGGTCTTCTGACATTTCTCGCAAGCGATCCACAGCTTCGCGGCATTAGTTTCTGGAACCTGGGAAGCGTAGCCGGGGCGGAGTGGAATCAAATCGGAGTCGTACTGATTTTTAGTCTCCCTCTGCTTTTTTGTACGTTGGTTTCGAGAAACATCCTGAACGCCTGGATGCTGGGCGAGGTCGAAGCCCATCTCCTGGGTGTTGCCGTTGAAATGCAGAAGAAGATTTTTATGGTCTCGATCGCATTAGCAGTTGGAGCGGCTGTTTCGTTTACGGGTGTGATTGGATTTGTCGGTCTGATAGTTCCCCATCTCCTGCGCCTGACTCTGACACGTAATGATTCCACAGTGAGTGAAGTGAAAGGCACATATGGCGAAGCCAATTTTTATGGGTCGATGGGTATGGTCCATCACGATACGATCGAGCTAAGGCTTTTTACAAACTCGTGGGCATTTGCAATTGCTGATGAACATACCAAAGGCGTAGGCACGACTCAATCCCGTATCCTCCTGCGTAAAGAGATCAAAAACCTTCGGCAAAAATTCCTCCGCAATCCCTATTCCGTTGTCAGACACCGCGATGACGGAATGGTTCTCTTCGCAATAGGCTTGAATGGAAATATCGCCGCCTTCAGGAATGATGATAGCTTCGCCTGCCTCCATGGCGGCACCACTCACGCAAATCGAGGCTGGAAAATGTTTGCCTTTGAACAAGGGTCCAAGGGCCTCCTCATCAACATAATGGCACTGATCGCCTTCTCGTAAAATAAAGGTGGTCCCATCGGCATTTGCCAGTTCCCGCGCCGCCGATTTCACAAGGTCTATGATACCTGTTAGTGACTGGCACTGAGAGAGCATTTGCACGAGTTCAACGAGTCTCAAGCTTCGGGTGTCTATCCTAATTTCACCTACGAAAGTATGCCTTAGGGTAAGGCTCTGATCTTATATCGCAGGTAAAGGTGATTCAAGCGGTCGTTTGCCGGTTCCGGCGGCTCTCATGGCCAAGGAATAAGACAGAGTACTACGTGAATAGAAACCTCGGTCTTAAGCCTTATTTTACCCACGGTCAAACTCCTCATTTCTCTTTCTAAAATTTCCCGTCTTTCAAGATAATTAAAGTTTTTCCCTAAAATGCCGATATGCAAATCGATTCGAGGCGAGCCCACTTATTAGAGAGACAGTCTATGAAAGATAAAACGAAGACCAATGTTGATTCCGGCCCATCTGTCAAATCTTCGCTCTCAGAGCTTGAGTCGCTCGGCTCGACCAGTTCAATCACAATTCCCAAACCCTCTAAATTCAAAAAAATCGGTCTGATCTCTGGTCTTCTCCTTGTTCTGGGAAGCGGTGGATATTATGCATCAACAACTGACATGGGAAAAGGACTTCTGAGCGGCTCCGGGGAAACGTCGGAAGACATAGCCAAAGATGCCCCCGATGGGGCTCTGGACGTTGCAAAAAAGCCTGAAATCGCTCCGTCCAGCGACGTTCAATCACCAACACCTCCGGCCATGAAAGAAGCGGCAGTCCCACCTCCGGGCCCGGCACCTGCGTCGATTCCCCCTCCTGCAGTAGAAAATGAAAAAGTCGTAGCTCCGGTTGTTAAAGCAGCTCCGGCCGCAGAGAAAAAAGTAGTCCAGAAGCCGAAGGCCGGCGGCAGTAAAAAAGCCATCTCTTCTAAGAAGGCAAATAAAGCCAAAGCCATCGCGAAGCTTAAAAAATCAAAACGAGCCAAAGCTCTGGCCGATGCGAAGAAGAAAGAAAAAGCTAGAAAATCAGGAGCCAGTGTCGCTCCTGCTCCGGCATTGAGCGTGCTCTCTACCTCGGGAACTTCCGCTTCCCCTTCAGCTGCTCCCGCTTCGGGCAATCCGCAACATTGATTGTGAAGTTTTAAATAAAATGAAAGAAGGAAACGTCGAAAGGTGTTTCCTTTTTTTAAACTCCCTTCCAAAATCTGGCCAAACTTTCGGCCATTAAAATTCGAGATAATATTTTTAAAATGTTTTTTGTTTGAAACGATGAGTAGGACATAAGTGAGTTGCGTTCACCCGCAAACGGTTTCCCATCACCGTCTGCAAAGGACGACTTTTTTTTGTGCGCCAACGTTTACGGATACAATTTCGGCAAGGTTTCGGATCCCCATCAACTCGTTCCCCATTGCGGCAAAAAAAGCAGAACGATATAGATTTGATACCAAAGCAAAAGAGCTTTGAAACGAACGTCAAAAAGGACAATCTCTTATGAGATGGCATGAAAAGCTGTTGTCTGTATCTATCTGCGCCTGCTTGTTTAGTTGCGGCTCTTCTAAAAGCAAATTCGATGATAGGACTCAGCCTCAAACTCAGGTCACGCAAGCGACTGTGGGGGCCGCCGGAATCCCCTGTCCAATCGATTTTGTTGATCGATGTGCAGACATTCAAAAACAGATTGATGCTGCAAATCTAAGTCTGACGGCCGCGACAACGGCTAGCGATGCGACGCAAACGTATCTCGCCCAGATGCAACTGAATGAGCTCATGGAAACACTTGAAGCCTATAAAAAAGGCAACGCGAATATCACCCCGATTCATCAGCGTTATGAAGCCCTTCGCCAAATTATTGAAGCAAATAACGGCGTGCCGGGGGTCGGCTCTAAGGTTATTTATCAAAGTGCTGAGCTCGCTGCAACGCGCGAGGTGATGACTGATTTTGGAGAACTCAAGATTGATCCAAAACAGATCCAGGAAACAGGTGCAGCTCACTTGCCTCTAACTGTCTATAAGGTTAACGACGGCGTTTTGCCTTGGTCTGCGTATTGGTATCCGAAACGTTCCAAGGAGCTGTTTGATGGAGATAGTTCCCCACTGGCTAAACTCGATGCCTATTTGAAGAAGAATAGAGTCACCAGTGACACCGACGGCTGGGAAGCAGACCATTTTGATTCAAAGGCAGCCGAATGGGAGGGGCTCTGTGATGCCTGGGCATTCGCCGGAACGATGACGACGGAACCAAAAGCAGCCATGACGTTCAATGGTATCAACTTTTCCGTCAGCGATCTCAAGGCCCTCGCGATTAAATATTTCGAAGGCTATAAACCGAAAATTTATGGTCGGCGTTACCTAGGGACCGCCGATACGGATGGCCAGATTCAGGATCTGCGACCCGAAGCTTTTCATCGCATCGTCCAGCAGGTTATAGGGGTTCAGCAAAAAGCCATTATCATCGACGAGGATCCAGGTCCCGAAGTCTGGTCAAAACCCCTCTTCCGTATGAGCTTTCGTTTTACCCGTGACCCCGATATTGCGAATGCAATCCTTGTGGACGCTTATCCATGGATGGTTCGTCAACGGCCTCAGGTGAGTGATGATCTGACGACGATCCAAAAGGATCTTGCCGCACCGGTCTACCAATATCGTTTGTACCTCGATCCGAAACCGGAAGCTGATGGGTCTCTGAAGGTCGTTGCGGGAGAATGGATCAACGGCAGTATAAACGCTCATCCCGATATGGTTTTTCTTCCGGTTGATACGGACAACAAGAACCAGCTGAATCTTGAGATTCGAAACGTGCATGACGAAGTTCGAAAGCTTTTGGTCAAAGCCGGCATGATGAAAGATGCAGGCTGATCTAAAGTGGTTTTATAATCAAACAAAGGAGTAGAAGAAATGAAAATGAACAAAGCAGCTTCAGCAGTGATTTTCGCAATGACAATGGTTACAGGAACAGCTGTGCATGCCGGCACAACACCTGCGACTCTCGACTTAAACGGCCTGAAGGCAAAATGTAACGAGCTGCTTCAAAACTCACAACTTAAGCCTTTCAAAGCTGTTGTAAGCTGTTCTCAAGTTACCTCTGAGTGGCGCCCTGCAACAGCGCAACAACCTGATTCTCTCGATGTTGCCAACACTAAAACAATCGGCGCTTCTTTCACCTTGAAAGGTTATGAAGTGCCCTTCAAAAGCGAAGACGTAGCCATGGCGCCAACTCTCGCTTCCTGTAATCTCTTGGAGCAAGTGAAAAAAACAGTACCTGCTGTGGATATCGAACTTGAGTGTTCGGCTCTCGACGCAATAACAACACTCGCTCAACTTTGCGAACCTGCAATCGACGCACGTTTGGCTGCTGACCCAAGCATCGAAACAACAGAGTTGACTGGCAAGACATTCAACTCTTGCAATCACTAATTCTTTGACTCAATTGTCATAAGATTGCCAGAGGCAGCCCTTAGGGTATGCCTCTGGTTCTTTTTTTTATGAAATAAATCAGTAAGTTGCAATCCGACTGCGGTCCATCCAGTGGCATAATCATTGGCCCCTAAAAAATACCATTTGCCTAATAAAATCAGGCTCAAGGCGCAGTGCTTCTTGGCCGATAGGAAGAGGACCGCTTTTTTTTTGGGGGGGGGGACTCGCTCGTGGCTGCAAAACGCTCAATTCGAAACCTAATTTTACTCTCGACTTTCCTGTCGAGTGTATTTGCGTGTTCGAAGGCTTCGGACCGTTGGCATCCGGAAGGATGCGCCTCGACCTCAAAATCAGCGGCCTGTAAAACCGCAAAGAGTGGCGGCGTGGGCAACGCCCTGCCGAGAACAGATCCCATAGCGGATACTCTCGACCCGAAAACTGTGGGATACGCACGCCTATGGCGTTTGACTGTACAGCAGTTTTCCAACACCGTTTCTGCTGCGCTCGGTAAGAGCGTCAACCTCGTTGCGAAGTTCGATCCTGGCTCGCGTCCTGAAGATGGCTTTGGGATCGACTCTGATAAACTCGGCATCGATTCGATTTATGCCAGCAACCTTGAAACAGTCCTGAGCGAAACACTTGCAGCCTCGAGTGGTGACCTGGTCAAATCTATGCCTTGTCTCAGCGAACCATCCATCGCGAGCGACTGCCTTGATCGATTTCTTAATGCGATGGCACTCACAAGTTTTCGTCGGCCTTTGACCGACGCCGAAACAGTTCGCTATTCCAATCTTTTTGCGGCGATAAAAGTGAATTTTTCAGCCGCGGACTCTCTAGCGGCGGTCGCGGAAGCGATGTTACGGTCCCCTTATACTCAATTTCGAAGTGAGCTCGGCACAACCGTAGCCAACAATCCTGCTATCAGCCAACTTTCGCCCTACGAACTTGCCACTCAAATCGCTTTTGCCTTAACAGGAGCTCCCCCTGACAAAGAGCTCCTTGCTGCTGCCGAGGATGGAACTCTTGCCAAAAAAGAGGGCGTGGAGACTCAGGTTCGTCGCCTCATGACGAGTGATGGCTTCGTCAACGGTTTCTCTGATTTTGTATTTCGTTGGACTGGAATAACCTGGCTTGATGAAGCGACTAAAGACGCAAAGACCTACCCTGGGTACTCAGCGGATAGTCGAACCGCGATGGTTGCTGAATCCAAAGAATTTCTGCGCGATGTTCTCCGCAATAAAAGGGCAAGCTTCAAAAAACTCATGACGAGCACGGATACTACGATTACGCCACCACTCGCCGCTGTCTATGGAGTCGGCACCTTCACAGGGTCCAAAAAAATCACGGCGAATACCACGGAACGCTCGGGCCTGTTTACGCTTCCAGCCGTTATCGCCGCGAACTCGCCAGCTGTCCAGACCGGGCCTGCCCAACGCGGTGTTTTCCTGCTTCGTAAACTCATGTGTACCAGTCCACCGCCACCTCCTGCCAATCTCAAAACGGATCTCACGGAGAGTGATCCGACTCTCACTCTACGCGAACGTTTTGCAGTCCATTCTAATAACGCCAATTGCTCGTCTTGCCATAAAATGATGGATCCCTTTGGGTTTTCGATGGAAAATTATGATGCAATCGGACGTTTTCGAGATAAGGATAATGGCAAAACAGTCGACGCTTCGGGCGCCATCACCACCACAGCCAACTCGAACTTCACGTTCAAGTCGGGCGTCGAGCTTCTCAACGACCTGGCTACGAGCAAAGATGTGCAAGAATGTTTTGTGCGACAGGTCTTTCGTTATACCTTCGGTCGGGCTGAAACTGACGGTGATACCGCTCTGATCAACGCGTCTTACGCGGCTTTTGCCAAGTCTGATTTTGATATGAACGAGCTGTTCGCGACCCTTTATACCTCCGATGCGTTTCGCTTCAGAAGAGAGAAATAAAAATGAAAACGAAACCTTACAATCGCCGCGATCTCTTTAAAAGCTTTGGCGCAAGCGCCTTGCTGCTGCACCCTATTCTGAGCAGCCGCGAAGGATACGCCGAGAATGCCGTCAAAAAGCGGTTTTTCACGATGATGACATCGAGTGGTGTTGTGCAATCTAATTTCTGGCCGAAGGGCAATTCCGCATCCTATGATTTCACCGGAACCACTCTGGAAGTTTTGAGTCCCTTCAAAAGCGATCTGTCCCTAGTCAAAGGCCTTCGCAATGACTATGGCCCATTTGATTCCCACAGTGGGGGCGCCGTTTCTCTCCTTACTGGCAATTGGTTGAATACCGATGGCTGTAATAAAGCGTCCTGTGACTTTCATGCCGGTGATACATTTGCAAAAAGTGCATCGATAGACCAGATGATTGCAAAATATTATAGCGGAAAAACTGCGGTATCCTCACTCGTGCTTGGTCTGTTTCCAACATCAGAACGACCCTCAAAGTATATTTCCTATGACGAAGCAGGCAAAGTCGTGCCCCTTGCAACCAATCCCTACACTGTATTCAACGCTATTTTTAAAGACATTATTCAAAGCTGCGACAGCTCAAAATTAGATCCGGCCGCACTTGCGAAAATAAAAAGCAAACGCAAGAGTATTCTCGACGCTATTAATGCTGACCTCGCCGATGCTGTCAAACAGGTTGGATTGAACGCAGAGGAAAAAGCTAAACTCGCCTTTTATCAAGATAGCATTCGTCAAATCGAGGCCACGATCGACAGTGCGGCTTCGAGTACGGCGGCGTCCTGCAACGGACTCAAGGCATTCACCACGGGACCGCAGATCGCGGTGAAGGCGGAGAACTATGCGGCGATAGCTAAGTTGATGATGGATTTGATCGTGGCGGCTTTTCAATTAGATATCACACGGTCTGCGACTCTCGTTTGGTCAGTCGGTGGCGGCAATGGAGTGCCTTCGACCTGGGAGACATTCAACGGTCAACCTATCGTTGAGTCCTACCATGCACTGACTCATCATCAGGCCGATCCCGTAAATTTTGATCCTAAGCTTAAAATCCTCGATGAATGGCATGCTTCGCAATTTGCCTATTTGATAGGCCAGCTCAAAGCTTCGAAAGAGGGGAGCTCTACTCTGCTCGATAATTCTTTAGCGCTTTGGACGAGCGAAATCGGCGAGGGCAGCAGCCATACCTCCTTGAATATGCCGTTTGTTTTGGCCGGAAAAGCTGGTGGAGCGATGAAAACAGGACGGTATCTGCAGCTTCCCCAGACGGAGCACCACGGAGCCCTGGTGTCCATTTTGAATGCGATGGGATTGGCCACGGTAAAAGGAATCGGGAGATTTCCTTTGGCCGCACCCATACTGCTGACGTGACATCAGTGGCTATCAGTCCAACGGGCCACCGCTTCTTCGAGGCTTTGCACGAGGTGGACCTCAGCTCCGTTTTTGAGTTTGATCGTGACCCTACCGTCCACATCATCAATACCTGCAATGTGATCCGCTGCAACGGCTATCGGGCCCCAGCCCTGATCATTCGATTCCACAAAGCGATAAGTGCCGACCGATGGCTTTTTAAAGGCTTTTTGCCACAGATCCAGCGCGTCGTCGAACGTCATGGCAAGAGTGTGTTTTGCACCGCTCTTTTCGATGACTGAGACCTTCTTCTGACCATCTTTCTCAAGACAGACAAGAACAGTCAGGGCTGAAGCCTGACGCGCTATCGTGATCGGTTTTTCATCTTTGGTAGCCTTGAACGTGACGATGGACATAGCATGGTCTCCCTGCATTTTGATAAAAAGATTCAGAGCCCGACAACGAAATAGATCACCAATGCGAAAGCCAGTCGATACCAGCCAAAAAGCTCGAGGCCTCTTTTGTTGAGAAACGAAACGAGCCATTTTACAGCAAAAAAGGCAAAAACAGCCGAGGTAACAAGACCGATAAGCAAAGCGCTTGGACCGATATGATCGATGAGCAGCCGCCCGCTTTTCATGCCTTTATAGGCGGTCGCTAGCAGAAGCACCGGCAGACCCACGAGGAAAGAAAATTCGGCCGCGATAGGGCGTTTTAATCCTGTGAACATGCCCGACATTATCGTTACCATAGATCGTGACGTGCCAGGCCAGAGAGCAAGGCACTGACAGCAGCCGATAAATATTGCCTGTTTCGGGGTGAGTTCGTGCATCCCAACATGGGGTTTGTCCATGATGTCCGGTCTACGGGCGTAAAAGCGCTCAAAAAGGATCATCGCCAGACCGCCGACCACGGTTGCTATCAGGACGGGAGCCGTAAACTGAAGATTTTTGACAGCGTCCTTCAAAAGAAATCCTACGATCAGCACGGGAAACACCGCAAAACATATATTGATAAAGACCTTGCGGCCATGTTCGGATTTTCCGAATACTCCCGCGATCAAATCGATGATCGCTTTTTTGTAGAGAAATAAAACGGCGAGGATAGCGCCGGCTTGAATGACGATTTCAAAGGCTTGAATCGCGGCGATCTGGTCTGCTGTTCGTGACGCGTCCTCACTCAAACCCAAGATCTTGGAGGTCACGACGAGATGGCCAGTGGACGAGATCGGAAGGTATTCGGTAATGCCTTCAACGATGCCGAGTATAAACGAATCGAGACCAGATATAACAGGCTGTTCCATAACACTTCAATCCTTGATCAAGTCAGCAGAAAGTGGTTCCTGGCAGCATAACAAAGGCTTATATGATTTGCCAGCTGGGTCAACTCCGCCTTTTTTCTTGCTCCCTACCTCTCGATAGGTTTTGCCTCCTTGGCAATAGGGGCGGTTACGTATGAGGAGCGTGCAATGACGGTCGAACTTGGAACCAAACAGAAAGCCATCCGTGAAGGCAATGCTCTCGTGCAGAAGTTCGGTTGCAATGGGTTTAGCTTTCAGCATATAGCCGATACCCTCGGTATCAAAAAGCCAAGCCTATATGCCCACTTCGAATCCAAGGAAGCGTTCGGTCTTGATATGATCGAATTTTATCGCCAGTGGCTGGCTGGCAGGCTGGGCCGAATCTGTGAGCGAGCTCGAACCGGAGCTGAAAATAGCGGCCTACTTCGACATGTTTTTCCGTTTTGCAAACAAAGGCCTTTTGTACTGTCCTATTGCGAGTCTTTCAGCCGAAGTCCATTCTTTGCCACCCAGTATGAAAAAACGTTTGAAGGGCATTCATGAATCCCAGATGAGTTGGCTCCACAAAACGATAGAACAAGGGCAGGCGAAAGCGGTTTCTCGCAGTGACATCCCACTCGATGATCTAGTCGAATTTATTGTCTCGCTCGGCATCGGAAGTCAATTTTTGGCTCGTATATCCAATGACGCCGAGAAGGTGAAGATGCTGAAGAAACATGCTCTGCATTTCTTAAAAACGGCATGAAAAAGGGACCTTGCCTCAGCAAGGTCCCTAGGAATAAATCGAAAACGATCAAGGGATACGGTTGATTTTGATCATGTTGGTTGGTTTCATCTGATTGATCGGAATACCCGCCGTTATCACTACCACGTCACCCGACTCCACTATACCCAGTTCTTTCAGAAACTTCGGCAGCTCCTGAACCAGGGAGTCGGCGTTGTAGAACGATTGGTTATTCACACCTTGAACGCCCCATACGAGCGCCAAACGTCGCGTCACGTCTGGCCGTGGACTGATCGCGATGATGGGAGTGTTCGGGCGCCAACGCGAGATGGATTTGGCAATCGCACCGGTCAAAGTCATACAAACAATGGCCTTGGCGTTAAGTGCGTCGGCGGATTCACACGCAGCGACAGCGATCGACTCATGAATCTCCCAGCTGCCTTCCGTCGTTGACGTATCAGCAATGCTCACAGGCGAAGGACGCTTGAAGGTCCAAGCTTCGACCTGCTCGATGATGGACGCCATGCGTTTCACGCATTCGATAGGGTAGCGGCCTGAAGCCACTTCGCCCGAAAGCATGAGGCAGTCAGCGCCGTCGAGGACACCATTGGCAACGTCAGCAACTTCGGCAAGACTGGCGCGAGGGTTGGTGATCATCGACTCGAGCATCTGCGTCGCGATGATCACAGGCTTGCCAGCGCGGGCGGCAGCAGCGATGATGATTTTCTGGAGATTTGGTACACGTTCTACGTTAGCTTCAACACCAAGGTCACCACGTGCGACCATCAGGGCATCGGCAACAGCAGCGATCGCATCGATATGTTCCAGAGCCGGAAGCATCTCAATCTTCGCGATGACCGGAACGTCGGAACCCAGCGCTTTGATCATAGCTTTGACTTGCAAAATATCAGCTGGATCCTGAACGAAGGAAAGGGCCACGTAGTCGACGCGATTGGCGATACCAAATAAAAGGTCTTTGGAATCTTTATCGGTCATCGCAGGAATCGAGAGTTTGGAGTCGGGGAAGTTCACGCCTTTGCGGTTTTTGAGAAGGCCGCCTTCAAGGACTGTGACGAGGACAGAATCCTCCTGCACTTCAAGGACTTGCAGGAGAAGGAGTCCATCATCCATCATCACGCGCTGACCGGCTTTGACGTCATGGACCAGACCCCGATAGTCGATCGGAATAATCTCGCGAACTTCTTGTTCGACCGCATAACGGAGACGAAGCACTTCGTTGTTTTTGATTTCCTGAGATCCGCCAATGAGGCGACCGACGCGAATTTTGGGACCCTGTAAGTCCTGGAGGAGCGCAACAGGACGCCCAAGCTCTGCACTTGCGCGACGAATCGATTCAATATTTTTTGCGTGGGTTTCGTGATCGCCATGCGAGAAGTTGAGACGCGCGACGTTGAGCCCGGCCTCGATCAGTTGTTTTTGGATTTCGAAGGTGGAAGAGGAAGGCCCGAGTGTGCCGATTATCTTACAGTGGCGGTGCTCAAAAAAACCTCGGTTGGGAACAGCGGCTTCCGTTGGAGTGGATAAAGTTGGCATACGAGTTCCTTTTGAAACATCTGACATTTGGTAAAAATGACAAATGGAGCTTACAATCGTTATCCCTTTTTAACAGCATTTCACTTGGACCTTAAGAACTTTGTCAGAATTTCCGAAAAACATCCCAGAGTCTCTCGCCGTTAGGGCTGTTCTTGGGAGATTTACGAAAAACGCGAAAGAGTTGTTTCGCTTAAGGGGTTCCACGAGTGTCACGGCAGAATCTATTTGCTGGGAAAAACATCGCAGACCGTTATTGCATCACCGGCGAGATCGGTGGAGGCGGTATGGGACGGGTATATTCTGCGATTCCTTTCTCAGATCCGTCGCAGACCGTGGCTATCAAAGTCATTGAGCGTACAAACATCGATTATGAAGACGTTTTGCGTTTCCAAAAGGAAGCGGCCCTCATGAGCCGCCTCCGTCATCCTAATATCATCGCATTCCACGAATTGGGTCTTTATCGTCCCGAAGGTCCTGACGGCACAACGATCGTCGGTGGTTATTACATAGTCATGGAAGTGGCGCAGGGCCATGATCTCAAGGAGTCGCTCGTTAAGGGCGGCCGAAAACGTCTTGATTTCTTTTTTGAGCTGGGTCTCCAGGTATCCGCGGCGCTTGAATATACACATGCCAAAAATATTGTTCACCGCGATATCAAACCGCAGAATATCATCATCGAACGCTCCAACGATTCCGAGGCGGGCCTGCTCGTCAAAGTTCTCGACTTTGGCATCGCACGTCTGGGTGACCTCGACCTTTATTCTGACGAAGGCGCGGGTTCGGATGTCGCCGGAACGCCTCTTTATATGGCACCTGAAAACTCCAAATATCTCGATGCGCCTATCGATCATCGACTCGATCTCTATTCACTCGGTTGCATGCTTTACGAAGTGCTTGCGGGCAAACCGCCCTTCAACGGTGCAACGCGCGATAAACTCGCCCGGGAACACGCCCATGCAACCCCCGAATCGCTGACGATGATCCGCCCCGACATCCCTGAAGTGGTGAACGATATCGTCATGAAATTGATGGAGAAACATCCAAAAGACCGCTACCAGACGGCGTTTGGGCTCCACGTGGATCTTCAGCGTGTGAAAAAGATGATGCAGACAGGACGCAAAAGCGCTCAGCGTTTTATCCTGGCTCGTTATGATCGTTTGAATATTTTGCCTTCGTCGGTTCCTATGGTCGGCCGCCAGGAGGATTTTGATACTCTGGTGAGTAACTACAGCGCTATCGCTAAAGACACCGGCCGGAGTCGGCTCGTTGTGGTTCGCGGTGCGGGCGGAACGGGTAAAACTCGGCTCATGAAGGAGTTTCGGGGCTATCTCGCAAAAAACAAAATTCGCTATATCTCGACGAGTTTTTCCCGGCACGAGAACAACTTGCCATTTAATGCTCTCGCCAACGGGTTTAACGAATACCTCGTTCACGTGCAAAAGACCCAGCAGTTCGAAGCGGAAGAGATTCGCCGTAAGGTAAAAACACTCCTCGGACCTACGGGCAAAATGCTCGCCTCCGTGGTTCAGGGTCTTAAGCCGTATCTCCTTGAAGATACCAGTGATTTGCCGCAGATAAGCAGTGAGCTGGATCTGGAAAAGGAAGGCGATTTCGCTGACTTTGCCAAGGCTTTTTCGGACTTCACGCGCTGCCTCGCCAATGAATCTGAGCCCGTGGTGTTTTTCTTTGACGACATGCATTGGGCCGACGACAAAAGCCTCGACCTGATCGATCGCTTTTTGTCCTATAACAATTCACAGCGTTTTCTTCTCATCATTTCCTACAGAACCGTTGGAGTGCAGCAGGGACGAGCGTTTCAGAACTTCCTGACGAAGTTTGCGAAGCTCCGCCGCCGCTATCAGGAAATTGATATGGGGCCGCTTGGCGACGCATCCATTGGTGAGTTGAGCCGCAGTATACTCGGTTTGAATAAAAGCCCAGACAAAAACTTTCTGCAGTACCTGTCCGACAAAACTCTCGGCAACCCGCACTATCTGCTCGAGTTGCATAGAAGCCTTGTTTTCCAGGAGATGTTGAGTCTTGACGATCAAGGACGATGGCGAATCGAGCTCGACGAAATCAATCGCTCGGACGTCATCTCCAGTTCGATCGACCTGCAGTTGAACCGCCTCAGCGAAATGCCTGAGGACGACAGACGTATCCTTGAGATAGCAGCTATCATCGGTACGCAATTTACCTCCGATATCCTCCAGGCTCTGCCGGATTCCGAGCCTCAGCGTATCGCGGACGTGCTGCAACGAGCGATGGGCTCAGGCCTCCTCATCATGACCGCAGACCGCGGGCCGACACCGACTGCACTTTCAGGCCGAACCTATGCCTTTATGCATCGCAGCATTCGTGAGGCCCTCGTCGATAGCATGGCGGATGGCCTCCAGTGCGAAGTGCATCGCCTCGTGGGTATGCGCCTTGAAAACGTCACCGAGAAAAACCGCGCGCAAAATATTTTCAGCCTCGCGCATCATTATTTCCATGCGTGTCAGGGCCCTGCGGACTGTGATCCTTTGGTGATAGCCAAAGCGATCGAATTCAACATGAAAGCCGGGTTGAAGGCGCTTGAGATCGACTCGAAGCTCACCGCGCAGCGTTATCTTGAAAACGCGCGATCGATGTTACCCCTGCTCAAAACACCAACTGCGGAAGTTTTGTCCCAGCAAAAACGCGTTTATCATGCCTTGGCCGATATTCATTTTGCGCAGAGGGAATACAACGAGGCGGCCAAGCTTTATTATGATCTTCGGAAGATGAAGCTGAGTAGCAACGAATACGCTTTCGTCGCCTATAAACTGACACATCTGACTCTCGTCAGCGGGAACGTTGGCGCTACTCTCAGAGAATTGACACAGAGCTTCAATGCGCTTCGTTTTCCGGCGATTCAGATCAACTGGAAGATGCATCTGCGCTTCGCCTGGCAGATCATCATCAGCATCATCATGCCTGTGCCCCGTTCAATGCCGGCGCGCGCTTTGCAGAATTCCAATCCAGGCAACAAAAGCTTCCACCCTCTGTCGCTTTATCTCATTGGGCAATATGCTGGTCTCGCTTATGATAAGCGCATAGCGCTGGCTTATCATTCCGAGCTTCTCGACCAAAGTGTGCGTCAGAGTCTTCCCGAGGATATCGTCTTACGCCTCGTTGCCGACCACGCGATCATATTGAGTTACCTTGGGTTTCAATCCAAGGCCTATCAATTTTTAGATCTTGTTTTCGATGCCGTTCGGAATCGAAAAGACCAAACTATTCTTGGGTATGCGACCTATCAGCAAATCGTGCTCGTGGACCAGTATCAAGGCAAACTTGAGGACTTCCGTTACAACCTCGAATTGATTCAAAAATCACTTGATACGCAGGATTATCAACTGCAATCCATGCAGGAGCGTATCTTCCGTATCGTGGCGTTTCTGTTTGGCGGCCAGGGCAAGGAGTTGACCCAACTCTTCCAGTCGCTCCCTAACCTCCTTACAACGCGCCATTGGCTGACGGCAAAAGCCGTGAGTATGTATCTTTTCTGGCTTTTGCTCACAGACTCACGCGAATTGATCGTAAGTTACGGAGCCTTTGTCAAAAAACGCAGCTCGAGTCGCCACCATAGACGCGGCGACCTCTATTATCGCGTTATTGAAGCTATCGTTTCGCTAGCAGCTGGTGAGCGCGAAAACGCGCGGAATGCGTATTATGTGGTGCTCGGAACCTTCAAGGATAAAGTGGATTCGCCACTGCTCCTGCCTTATGAAGTCGATTTTCTGCTCTTTTTCCTCGGTGTTTTCCCGGATGTATTTGCCCATGAGTATGGCGAAGACCTTTGGGAGATTCCACAGGTCGTTCCTATTCTGAAAAAAGTGCTGGCGATCGCAAGTCACCGTCGTCACAATAAACGCTCGGTGCCCGCGATGCTTCAGGCGCGCCTCAAGGATCGTCTGGGTGATAAAAAGGTCAAGCTCTACTACGATATCGCCCTAAAAAGATCCAAAATCACGCAGCAGCCTTTAGTTGAGCTCTTGACGCGTATTTGGTTTGGACGTCACCTGTTCAATACCAAGGCTATGACACGCGCTGATTATTTGAGCATGGCCGAAGATACCGCCAAGGGACTCAATCTCGATCTCATCACAGCTATGCTGCGCAAAGCCCGAAAAGAGATGGGGCAAGGGCATTCGCCTCAAACTCAATTTGATGCTAAAGAGCAAAACGAGGTTGCGCCGCCTATCGACGAGCTTCTCAGTCAGCATCTGTTGCTCATGCTCCAGTTGACGCCAAAAATCACGGTTTTTGATGACGCCAAACGCAAGGTGTTTGATCTTGTTAGAAACCGTATCAAGGTCGAAAATATTTATCTCATCACTAGCCACGAACTGAAACGGTTTGAGGGTCTTGCGATGGCTCCGATCGATAAATTCCAGGAGATGATCACTTACGTCTCGCCTTATTTTACTCTGCGATCGTCTTTGACAATTCCTGTTGCTGATGCCCCTTGGCGTCAACCAACGGGTGATCAAGGCCACAGCGTAAAAAGGTCGTCCGTTTCCGTGGATGATGGATCACGAGGCAATACTACGATAAATGGGTTGCCGCACGGAAACACCGATACGGTGAATACCGCCGTTTTCAATCCTGAAGAGGCAACCAATATCGGAGCACCCAGCAGGGTGAACGATCAGGTTGATGACGGCGGATACGGTGTGCGGATGATGAACACACTTATCCCGATTCGCTATGCAAATCAAAGCCTTGGCATTCTCCTTCTCGAAGGATCCAAAATGCAGGATGAAGACTCCACGGCCCTTCGCCAGGTCTTTGATACCTTCGGGGCTGAAATGGGCACCTGGCTCCGTAACTACCTGCCTCATGACGCAAAAAATGGTGATTCACCGCTCTTCTATTTTGAGGGAAGTGGGTATTACCTCGAGCCCTGTCCCTGGCTCCATCTCTGGAATGAAGGGACTCTGCGCAATGCACGCGAGAGCGTGTGGTATGTGGGTCTGACCTTGAGTGATGACAGTTATCTCATGGTCTATTGCCGTCTCAATGGGCCGGAAGACGTACGAACAGAATTGAGTTCTATCCTCTGGCACGAAATATTCACGATGCGGACGCTGTTTGCAGGCGGTTCGCGGGAACAGATCAGTCCTGAGGAGATCCAGGATCTGCTTGAGAAATATCTTAAGTCCTTCCCTGGCATCGCGGATCTTGGCGCCATCGCACTCAGCTTCAGCCTTATTCATAGAGCGACGGGCGATGTATGGTCGGGGCATTTCGGATCGGCGCGGCCTCTCGTGCTTGGTATCGAAAATCAGGTCATTCCCCTCGACCGCGTTGTCCTCACTATGGGGAACGAACGTTCGCTGCGTTACTGGAAAGTCCAGGCTAGCCAGGGTCAAAAGGGTGTTTTTATCTTGCCGCATGATTCCAGCAAATTGGATCGACTCGACCTTGCTTCGCTCCGCGAAATGAATTTTGAGAGCCTGACCCTGGATCAAAAAAGGACTCGTTTTATCGAATATCTTCGCTCCAACCTACTCGAAGGGCAAGTCCCACGATATTTTGTCGCAGCTTCGTGGAATGTGCCGACCCAGCTGACCTAGCCGGGTTCCCACCCTCGCCGAAAATGTATATGATTTGAATTCGGCTCCACGTATGATAACCAACATTTGTCTGATATACGCGTCGCTTAACCCTTAACGTATTCTCACAGGGAACGGGCGCCGTTCTCCCGGAATGAGGGCCATGCTGCAAGAATCACTGTCCGAGCTATTATCGAAAAAACTCGTGTTCGTCACGGGGAAGGGCGGCATAGGAAAATCCTTAGTCAGTTCGGCCTTGGCTTTTGAAGCCAGAAAACTCGGTAAAAAAGTCTGTCTGGTCGAATCCTCAGCGAACGATCAACTCGCGCCGCTTTTCGGCTCGGCTCCGATCGGTCATCAGCTTCGCGAACTGAGCCCTGGGATCTTCGTTATCAATCTCAACGCGCAGGACAACTTCAAAGACTTCGTGATCAAACATCTTGGATTCGCGAAACTCTTCGAGAAGGTCTTCACCAAACCCATCGTCCGTTCTTTCATACAGATGTTGCCAGGTATCGCCGAACTCACTTTGCTGGGCCGCCTTTTTTATTTTGTCGAACTCGATAGCGAAAACAAATTCGATATCGTTATCGTTGACTCCTTTGCCTCAGGGCATTTCTACAGCCTTATGCGAACGCCTGATGCTGTGATGCAATCCGGCATGTCAGGCCCGGTTATTGAAGAAACGACACGCGTGCGGAATTTTCTCAATGATCGCTCGAAAGTTGGCGTGGCTTTAGTCACCGTTCCCGAAGAACTCATCATCTCCGAAGCCCTTGATTTCAGCCAGCGACTCGCAAAAGACAGTCCCGCGACCTTGACAACTATTATCGCCAATCGCCTTTGGCCGGAAGTACCCGGGTCGAGTCGCCCGTTAGACGGCAGTCTCGAGGCAAGTCGCGCCTATTGGATATCCCAACGCAAATCGCAATCGGAAAACCTCGTGAGGCTTAAGGACGGGATATTCGCTATCAATCCCAAGCTGCCTATCGTTGTTCTCGAAGAATGCGGTGCGTTTGAAGAACCTCTTGCAGCTCAAACGATGCAAGACTGGATCGAGGGAGCGAAGAAGCTATGAGCGAACATTTGAGTGAAATAGAAGTCATACTTAAAAAAAGCCGGGTGATTGTGACTGTCGGTTCGGGTGGCGTTGGGAAAACGACGAGTTCCATTGCTATGGCGCTGATAGGCGCACGCCTCGGGAAAAAAGTCGGTTTGCTGAGCATCGACCCAGCCAAACGTCTAGCCGATGCGTTAGGCATCAAGCTCGGGAGCGAATTGCGTCGGGTTGAACTCAAGGCCAATATCAAAGGGACCCTCGATGCGGCAATGCTGGATCAAAAAGCGGTGTTTGACCAGATGGTCACTCGTTTCGCGCCCAATCCGCAGGTCGCTCAAAAAATATTCCAGAACTCGATTTATAAAGAAGTGTCGACCAACCTGGGCGGTCCACTCGAATATATGGCTCTGGCCAAACTTGAAACGATGTTAAGAACGGGCGGCTATGATCTCATCATTATCGATACGCCCCCCGATTCCCACGCCCTCGATTTTTTGGCCCGTCCCAACATCCTTGCCGGTTTTGTAGAAACAGGCGTCATGAGCTGGATGATCAAGCCCTTCCATATCGCGCAAAAACTAGGCGCGGGCGCGATTTTTAAAGCCGGCGGCAAGATTATGGGCGGCATCTCTTCCATCACCGGGATGAAGATGCTCAAGCTGCTCGCCGAATTTTTGGTGATGATGGAAGACGTGATCATCGGTTTCAACCGGGTCGGCCGCGACGTATCGATCGCTCTCAAGGCGGATTCGACAGGTTTTGTCCTGGTATCGGCGCCCTACAACAATGCGGTTCGTTCCGCCCAGCATCTTTTAAAGGAACTCAAGGCCAACAATTATCCGCTCCTGGCCCTCATCATGAATCGCAACCTGCCTTTCGACCTGCAGAGGTCAATACGGGGCTATTCGAAGACCGGTGCGGTCGACCCCCTGCTGACGCCAGGTTTTGACATCATCGCGAGCCGTCAACAGTATGCCGCCTCCCTCGCCGAGCAACTTTTGGTGAAAGCACGAGAATCAGCCGGTAAAGGTGTTCATCTTCTGCTTTTAGAAGAGCAGGGGCAGATGATACATTCCGAGGAAACCCTCTGGAGTTTCGCCGATGCGCTCTGCAAAGCACGCACTTTTGGGGACGAGTAACGCTGCAGATAATGCAGATATGTTAGAATTAAAGTGTGTTACAGGCAGGTGGAACGGGGATAATGGAATCATCAAATTTTATCGTAAAAGGCATATCCGCCATTGGAAAAATGGTTAAGGACACCATAGGGGAACTCGGTTCCTTCATGATGTTTTTAGGTTACGCCATTCGCGAAGCCGCCCATCCGCCCTTCCGCCTGCGTTTGATCTTTCAGCAAATGTACTTCATCGGCAATGAATCGCTTTTTATCATCATCCTGAGCGGGTTTTCCATTGGGGCCGCGGTGAGCCTTCAGGTCGGTACTGTTTTTATGCTGTTCGGAGCGCAGAGTATGGTCGGTGCGGCCAACGCCAAATCCTTGGCTCGCGAACTTTCGCCTCTAATGGCTGGTTTTCTCATCGCGGGTCGTGGGGGTGCGGCGATGACGGCCGAAATCAGCACGATGAAAGTGAATGAGCAGATCGATGCGATGGAAGCCATGGCGGTCGACCCGGTCGGGTATTTGGTTGTGCCTCGCATGATCGCCTCGATTTTGATGCTGCCTCTGCTCGTCGGCATTTTTAATATTGCGGGTCAGTTTGCATCGCTTCTAGTGGCAATCAATATTTTTGACATCGATATGGGGACGTTTTTCGACAAAATGCTCAGTATCGTCACCTGGCATGATGTCTGGGCCGGTCTCCAGAAATCCTTTATCTTCGGCGTGATTATCTCTGTGCTTGCCTGCCGTTTCGGGCTCAATGCCTCGGGCGGGGCCAAAGGCGTGGGGCAGGCGACTACGAATGCGGTCGTAACCATGCTTTTGGCGTTGTTGACCGTCGATTTCATCATCACTTATTTTCAGATTGTGTTTAAATGAACGCGGCAAACGACAAAATCATCATTAAGTTTGATAAAGTGACCAAAATCTTTGGGACCTTCAAGGTGCTCGACGAGTTGGACCTCGAGATTCCCGAGGGCAGGATAACCTTGATCCTCGGTAAATCCGGAGAAGGTAAATCGGTCACGATCAAACACATCATGGGCCTACTCAAGCCAAATTCCGGGACCGTCACCGTCGACGGTGAGGACATCACACATTTCGATGAGAAACAGCTGAGGGAATTTCGTAAAAAATTCGGCATGCTATTTCAACAAGCTGCTCTTTTCGATAGTTTATCGGTCAAAGAAAACGTTATGTTTCCCCTTCGCGAACACACCAAGTTGAGCGAAGCGGAAATGGAAACCCAGGTTGCGAAGATACTCGAGGATGTTGGTCTACCTGGCTTACAGGAAAAAATGCCGAGCGAATTGTCCACCGGCGAGAAAAAGCGGGTGGGGCTGGCCAGGGCCTTGGTTCACAAGCCCAAGATTATTCTGTACGATGAGCCGACCACGGGGATGGACCCGCTTGTGTCGGATATGATTGATAAGCTGATCGTGGAAGTGTCGCAGCGTGATAAAGATTTGACCTCAGTCGTCATTTCTCACGATCTAAAAGCCGCACTCGATATTGCTGACCACGTTGTCATGCTATATAAAGGGCGCGTGCAGCTTGCGGGAACACCAGACGATTTTAGGAAATCTTCGGATCCTATCATTCGTCAGTTCTTTGCAGGGAAAGTCGATGGCCCGATGGAGTTTTTCTAAAAGGGCCATAAATAATTCGGGCGGTAAGATTTGCCTCCTTAAGTTTTGCTTAAAAAAGTCGAAGCGGTTAACACTGGGACCCTATCCCAATAAGGAGCTCGCCCTAGCATGAGTCGCATGGGAACAGAATTCAAAGTCGGGTTATTTACACTCCTTGGGGTCGGTGCGATCGCCTTTGCAGTGTTTTTTGTCAGTCCCGAGCTCTTTGATCGTAAAGAGAAAAAGGTCTATAAGACTGCCCTTAAAGACGCGTCTGGTATCTTGATCAACACCCACGTGAAAACCAACGGCGTTAACATCGGCCGCGTGAGCGTGATTAAGCTGGTTGAGAACACAACGGAAGTCGAACTCGAGGTTGAAGCACAAATTTTGATCCCGGAAGGCTCGGAGATCGCGGTTCGAACAGTTGGATTTTTAGGTGATAAATTCATCGATGTGGTTCGCCCCGAAAAAGGCGGCGCCCCTCTCGCCAATAACGCATTTATTCCGCCAGCCAAAAACACAGGCGATATCGCCGAAGTCATGGGTAAGGTCGGTTCTATCGCCGACGACATGAAAAAAGTAACGGAAAACCTCGCAAAAGTCCTCGGTGACAAACGCGGCGAACAACGTATGGAAAAGATCGCGGAAAACATCGAGAAACTCACCGAAGCCGCGAAGAACATCCTCCAGGAAAACCGCTCTGACGTCCGGGCTCTCGTCGCCAATTTCAAAGAGGTTTCAACCTCGCTGAAAGAGGTGATGAACGACGATAACAAGGCAAAAATCGACCGCATCCTCGCCAACCTTGATACCTCAATGGATCAGATCAAAGGCGCCTCCGAGAATGCCAAACTCATCACGCAGCGCATCGAAAAGGGTGAGGGCACCATTGGTCGCCTTATCAATGACGACAAAACCGCAGATGATATTCAAGCGACTCTGAAAGACCTGCGGGAAGTGCTTTCACCTGTGACCAAACTTCAGGTTGCTGTTGAGACTCACGTGGAAGCTCGTCAGGACGAAACGAACCAGACTTATTTCAACATCCGACTCAATACACGGCCGGATTCCTTCTACTTGATCGGGTTTACCTCTTTCCCCGACCGGGTCCGTGACACCGCGACCGAAACACTTCCAGGTAGCGCCGGCAAAACAGCTATTCGTGAAACTATCCGCGATAACAAAGCGCTGCGTTTCAACCTCCAATTCGGCAAACGCTGGGGTTGGATAGGGGCACGTCTTGGTTTGTTTGAATCGACCGGTGGGGCGGCGAGTGATCTTTACTTCTGGAAAGACAAATTTAAGCTTTCACTCGAAGTCTTCGACTTTTCCGATAAAACGGATACGACTAGGCGCACGGCCCACCTCAAAGCCTACGCAAGCGTACTTTTCTTTGATCACTTGGTTGCTATGGCGGGTCTTGACGATCCGACGAAATATGCCGAGAACACTACGAAAGTCCGCAAAAAACTCAATCCCTTCGTTGGAGCCGGGTTGACGTTTAATGACCAGGATCTCAAGACCTTATTCGGAGCGGCCGCAATTGGGGCCACAGGCGCCGGATCCGGCCTTTGAAAGCTGCTTGACACAAAAGTGACGCCATGTCAGTTAGGTTAAGTCTGGAGATATTTCAGACTTTCTATCCTGCTGATGTTGATTCCTTTTGTTGCTGAGGTTGCTGGTATGAAAACACTTCTTTGTCTGGTTTTGCGTTCGAGTTTTCTCGGCTTCTCCTTTCTTGCCCTTTTGCAGTCGAAGATTGCCTTTGCTGTCACAAAACGTCTGGAACCCCTCTCCCAAGTTTCCCTGGCCGATCTCAAGTTTAGTATCCAAGCGCCTGCCGGATGGCGGGTGCGCGACCACTATCGGGGCAAAACACTCGTTTTTGAAGATCCCTTGATGGTGACGAATAAAGGTGTGACTTTCACCCGAAATATCACCGTTTCTGTCCAATCCGGTGCATCGCCAATCGATGCCCTCGAAGTCAAACATCTGAGCGAAAAGCTCAGAAGGGAGTTCGGTGCGGGTCTGAGTGATTTTGATATTATCGAGGCCCGGATCATTAAATATCGGACCAAAGGCGATGCAATCCTTGTGTTCTCGACCTATACACATGCGGGCGTCCCCATGCGGCAGATGCATATTTTCACGAGCGGGTCGGAGTTCTCTGCTTTGATTACGTACACCGACCTTCAGGACTCGTTTGAAGCGCCTGGTGCGATCGATAAAGTCTGGGGACCGATGATGTCAGTGGAAATCAGCGGGCAAGCGCCTCGCCGCTTTGAAGGACTTATGTATTCGTTGTCGGGGGTCGGCTTTGTCATGAGTGCTGTGTTTTTAGGCAAGCGACTGCGTCGCCGTTCTAGTAAGGCTCACTTTCAGAAAATTGAAGATGCTCTGTTCGATGAAGATGAGGGTTTGGAAGACGATTTTGAAGTGGAGAAAAAATCTAAACCCAACGTCTGCCTGATGGCTGAGACGCTTTACGCGGGACGAATTGCTTAAAAATAAACATCTATTTGGTCGAGTCAACAAGGGCCCAGTCGGGCCCTTCATCGTTTCCTCATGTAAATCCTCTATGCTAGCTCTGGAACTGTGGTAAAAATTCTAAGTATCATCTAAGAGCTCGGCAAATCTTAGCCACGTAAATGGGCATTAGCTACGCAAATTTGTTCCCATATCATTTCCTTTAGGTCTGATATACTTGAGTCTAAGTCAACAACCATCGCGCCGCCTTTTCGAAAGAAGTCCAGCGAAGTGTGATGTCTAAGGAGGTTCTCAGAATGCCATTCAGTGCAAGCCGGTTTGCTCGGTGCCTTCGCTCATTTTGTGTGGTGGCAGGGCTGATGCTTGTCTCCCAAAATGCCTCGGCGTTGACGTGTTCGGAAGTGCGGCAATTGACTTTGCTTTATTTCAAAATGCACTTTTCGTTCGATAAATTCACCGACGAAATTTCGCGCCGTTCGCTCGATAACTTCATCAAGGCATGGGATCCAGGCAAACTCTATTTCTACCAATCCGACGTTGATGAGTTCAATAAGAAATACGCTGGCAAACTCGACGATATGATCGGCCGCGACATGGATTGTTCCGCTATCGACGACGTGATGAACGTCTACGCAAAGCGTTTTGTGGAACGAAATAAATTCGTTCAAAAAGCTATCGCAGACAAACAGGATTTTACGATCGAGGAGTACCTCAACGTCGATCGCAAAAACATGACCTATCCCAAGACGGTCGAAGAGGTGAACGAAAGGTGGCGTAAGCACATCAAGTTCCAACTTCTCACACTAAAATCGAGCGTCGACAATAATCTCGATAAAGCCCGCGACAAAATCAAAAAACGTTATGAGCTTGCTGCTAAGCGCCATAATGATTTGACTAAAGACAAGGTTTACGGCGTATTTCTGAATGCGTTCTCAACGGCTCTCGATCCTCACTCCTCCTACATGCCTGTCGAAGAACTTGAAGATTTCCGTATCCGTACCCGGCTTTCCCTTGAAGGTATCGGTGCCTCCCTGCAATCCGAAGATGGGTTCACGCGCGTTGCCAGCCTAGTTAAGGGCGGCGCGGCCGAAAAGAGCCAGCTTCTCAAAATTAACGACAAAATTATCGCAGTTGCTCAAGACAGCGGCGAGCCAGTCGACGTTATCGATATGGATCTCCAGGACGTCGTGAAAAAGATCCGCGGTGCTCGTGGCACAACGGTAAAACTCACAGTGATGCGAGATGAGCCAACTGGCGCGCGCAAAATCATCGTCCCTATCGTTCGCGAAAAGATCCAACTCGTCGACAGCCAGGCGTCTTCTCATGTTATCGAAGTTGACACGATGGAAGACGGCAAACCGAAACACATGAAGATCGGTCTGATCACCCTTCCTTCTTTTTATATCGACTTTGAAGGCCGTCAGAAACGCTTGAAAAACTACCGTTCGTCTTCGAACGACACCCGTGAGCAACTCAAGGTTCTCCATGACAAAGGCGTCGATGCGGTCGTTCTCGACCTTCGTAGCAACGGCGGCGGTGGTTTGGATGAATCAATTTCGACAGCGGGCCTCTTTTTTGGAGCGGGCCCGGTGGTTCAGGTGAAAGCCAGCAATAGCGAGACCGAAACTTACTTTGATCCGGATGAAGGCACAGCTTACGATGGTCCGCTCCTCGTTATGATCAATCGTCATTCCGCAAGTGCGAGTGAGATCTTTGCTGGAGCGATCCAGGATTACCAAAGGGGTCTCATCGTCGGTGATACGCATACCTTCGGTAAAGGCACCGTTCAGAACCTGAATGACCTTGCTCCGAAGCTCGGTGCGGTCAAAGTCACAGTCAATCAGTTCTATCGCGCATCAGGAGCATCGACACAGCTTAAGGGCGTCGCGTCCGATATCGTTTTGCCGAGCATTATCGATGAACTTGAAGTGGGCGAGAAATACTACGATTATGCGCTTCCATTTGAAGAGATCAAACCCGCGAAATATACCAAGTTCAACTTGATCAAACCATTCCTTCCGGAACTTAAGAAACGTTCGGAAACTCGTTTGGCCAAAGATACCGACTTCGTAAAAATTCGCGATGAGATCAATAAATATCGCAAAAACAAGGAAGAGCGAAATCGCGTTTCCTTGAAAGAGAAAAAAGAAGACAAAGAGAAGGATAAAAAGGACGATTTGGAAGATGCTTTGAATGACTCGCCGGAGTTCAACCTCAAAGATGATATGTACCTCCAGGAAACCGTTCGTATCGCTTCGGATTATGTTCAGCTGATGAGCAAAAAGAAACTCGATCCGAAAGAGCCTGTCTTACCTGCTCTGCTTCTCGCTAAAGCTGAGAAAGAGAAAAAAGCGAAGGATAAAAAAGAGACAGCGGTCAAAGAGAAGGACAAAACCAAAGAAACAGTCGCAGTACCTGAGAAAAAATAAGTTTTTGAGTCAACAAAAAGACCTCGATCTATTCAGATCGAGGTCTTTTTTTAGGATTTTTAGGGTGGTCCATGCGCATGACATGTTGTCTTCTGCGAACAGTGCACTTCAAAATCAGTGCTTTAGTTTATACCAGAACCGCTTCTCAAAGGCATGGGATCACTGGCTGGAAAACTATCTGCAAGCATGTTATCCAATTTGGATTCTTTTTTATCAAAAGCATCCTGAATGCCTGCTTTAATTCCACGTCCTTTGTACATTCGGTAAGCCTGATGAGCTACTAAGCCAACGACTCCAACTGTCAAGAGCTGACCGATACTAGTATTTTTTACGCTCATAATTGGACCTCTTTATTAGGGGGGAATCAAGACAATCCCTCGGGTTTGCCACGATGTTTGCAAGGGTTATGCCTGTGAGTCCAGTTTCTTAAAATTCTTTGAGGAGATACGCAATGAAAGCCATGTCAAAAAATGAAGTGCAAACATTGGATGACGAGATGCTTCTGAGATGGCTTACGTTTCTATGCCGTTACCGTGCCGAAGATATCGGTCTCCACGTTAATACCGAGGGACAGTGGGCTGTGGGTGATGTACGCCCGAGTCTCGAAGATATTGAAGACGAATTGGTTCGCCGCGGACTCAACGATGGCCCTAAAGTGGAACCGAGAGCTAGCAAGGGAGCAACGCAAAATGAAAGCAGTGACAACAGAGGGATCAGGTGATGTCGGGGTACTAAAATTCGCTGACATTGAGCCCCCTCAACCAGGTCCGGACGAGATCCTCATCAAGACCTGGGCAAGCGGTCTAAACGGAGCGGATCTCATGCAAAGGCGAGGTTTTTATCCGCCGCCTACAGGTGTATCGCCTCTTCTTGGTCTTGAAGTCTCAGGGACAGTGGAAAGTCTGGGCGCGAAGGCTCAGGGCTCTCAGCTGAAAAAAGGAGATTCTGTTATCGCACTGCTGGCCGGGGGCGGGTATGCGGAAAACGTTGTGATCCGTTACGATCAGGTCATGAGCTTGCCCCCTTTGTTTGATCTCACGGAAGCGGGCGGCATCGCCGAAGTCTTTCTAACGGCTTACCTTGAACTGGTATGGTTAGGTCAGCTTCAAAAAGGCCAAAGGCTTTTGATTCATGCGGGTGCGAGCGGAGTCGGAACCGCTGCGATACAGATTGCCAAAAGTCTGGGCGCTGAGATTTGGGTGACAGCAAGTTCGGATAAAAAGCTTCAATTCTGTCAATCGCTCGGCGCGCAGCATCTCATTAATTATAAAACCGATGATTTTGCGAAGGTCATCGATGAACACACTCAAGGTCAAGGTGTGAACTGCATACTTGATTTGGTTGGAGCCGCGCATTTTCCAAACAACCTTAAAGCCTTGAGCATCGAAGGAAAGCTGCTTCTCGTCGGTATGGGCGGAGGCCGCAAAAGCGAAGTTGATCTCGCACTTCTCATCTCCAAACGTCTACATATTCTTGGGAGTACGCTCCGGTCGAGAGCGCTCGATGAAAAAGCTTGCTTGATCAAAGAATTCTGGGACTTCGCAAAACCTAAATTCGCATCCGGAGAATTCCGCCCTATCATCGACCGAGTGTTCCCGGCGAAAGAGGTGGAAGCTGCTCATACCTTCATGGAAACACAGGCAAATATAGGGAAGATCGTGCTCAAATGGTAGTCGCCGATTAGGGGTAAAATCATGAAACCTTGGCTCGTGTCTTTGGCTCTGTTCAATGGTGCTGGACTGCTCTGTGCTCCACTTGCCTGTTCGGAAAAAGGTGAACATCAAGGAGGGCATGAGAGTTCTGTTAAGGAAGCGCCGGATTCAGCAAATGCTGTCAGTTTGTTTCAAATCAAAGCTATGCCGACTTACGAAGATATCCTTGCCACAAAACAGGTTTTTACCCCGAGAATTCCCTGGTCTGATACGTACTGGCCCCTGTCACAGGCCGGCTTAGCGCGACGTTGGGGTGCGGTATCGACTGAGGTGAGTCCTCTGGGTTTCTCTAGCTACTGGAGGGACGAACTTTCTTCGGCTGGACAGGCTGTCGTCGATCCTCACCTGTCTCCTGCAGAAAAATACGACCTCCTTTATCGCCTTCGTTATCAAAATACGTTTGATCCCGCCAAGATAAAGGCTGACATCGCAAAGCTCTCAACCATCGAACTCGGTTTTGCTTCGACTACCACCCTCTTGGACCGCAGGCAGATCGTTAATAATATCTCTGATCAGTTTGATAGAAGCCCGACGTTGAGAGCTTGGTCGCCTATGGCTTCCGACGGCTGGATGCGTTGGCTTTGGTACACCAAAAACTCGCAGTATCAGTTTCTCAATGAAGAAGGCAGCGGCGATGATTGGAGTTGGATGGGGTACTGCCATGGTTGGGCAGCGGCCTCCTTGATGCATAACGTACCCAAACATGCGGTGATGGTGACGATCGATAATACCTCAGTCTTATTAGGTGAAGGTGATATTCGCGGCCTCCTCACCAAGGCCTGGGCTGATCATCCGCCTCAGACCATGTTTTTCCTCGGCCGGCGCTGTAACGAAAATACACCGTATCCTTCGGGAACTATTCCAAGTTCTACGGCGGATAATCATGGCGCAACCGGCACTTATACCGATGCTTCGGGCCAAACATTTACCTTTACTATGATGGATGAGTATCTGCCCGGCGGTGCTTTCAACGGACGCCGCATTTATCAGGTTGAGGTGGATAAGATTCCCGGAGAGCAATTCCTCATCGAAAACACTGTTCCGGGTGGAGTGCAATATTATCTCAGCACTGAATTTGCTCTGATGAAAAAGTTTGTCGAAACGGGTGCTATCGATGGTTTGGCCTCAGTAAAAGCAGTGAAATTTTATGGATGCTGGGACGTAAATCCAGCCAGTCTTCAGACCCTCCTTACAGAATATTTGGGCAAAAAACAGCTTGGTTTTATCATGGACAGGACCCGGACGGGACAGGTTTGGAACCAGCCAATCTATGGTGCGCGGTTCAATGTAGGTCCACTTCTTGATGCCGGTTCAACCGTCGATCCTCTCTATCGTTATCGAGCGATTGGCACTGCATATTTGAGTGTAGTGAAGACTGACGTGATTTGGACGACCGAACCACCTGCGCCTTCTCTCACTTACCCGGATAATTTTGATATCAATCATGTGGCGACGAGCCGATATACCTATACGCTTGAATTTGATGTCAATCATCAGTTGATCGGCGGGGAATGGGGGGACCTCAATCCGCCACAGAAAAACCTCGTGACACCGGATTTTCTCTTTGCCTTTAAGCCGGGTTCGGAGCCTCTTGATGCGTTAAATTATGGCTTTGATTATTCCGGCATTATCAAACCGATTTATTCCTGTTCGCAGAATTCAGGTCCTTTGAAATCGATTCAAGTCGATGGAGTTGCTGTGGATTATACGGACTGTGTAGTAAGCAAAAGCCCGTCTTTTTTGGAGAAATAGAACTTGGTCCATCAGCCTGATAAGAACACCAAAAAACCAAGGCTCTAGCCTTGGTTTTTTGCTTGGGATAAGTCTGCCGGGATCTTAGGAGTGCGGCGTAAATAGACTTTTGAGTGTGCTAGTGAGATCTTTCAGTATGTGGGACTTTTTACCAGGATGTTCGAAATCGTTACTGTCTCGGATAGCGTCACGGGCGGAAAGTATCGCGTCTTTTGCTGAAGTCAGTGCAACACGCGTAGAACTGATCGCTTCACGCGCAGAATTAATCGCATCTTTGGCAGATACACTGACATCGCGTGCTGTTGCGCTGGCTTTTTCTTTGGATCTGGCGAAGGCTTTTTTTAGAGTATCACTATTTATGTCCGAGCTATTCGAAATCCCAATGCGCAAGGCCGCAGATTTGGAAAACGAAGATTTTTCGCTGTCTTTTTCCGGGCTGCTCGAAGACGCAATTTTGGACTTTGTTACACGGGCAGCTATTTTAGCCTTAGGGCTTGGTATCTTTTTGGCAGTCGACGTGGCAGCTGCTTTAGCTTTTTGAGTCGTCCGGGAGGCAACTTTCGCTTTGCCTTTTGAGGCTTTGGCAGGCGAAGCAGAACGCGCAAGCTTGCTCGGATTATCCATTCCCTTGGAATCGGTCGATTGGGTCGGCTTTGTCGGTGTTGAACGTGCCATCAGCTATCCTCCTTTAGACCTAGGAACCTGAGATAGTCCGCTAGTTTTTCATAAGATACACCATTGCAATTGCGAGTCCAGCTTCGTATGCCCATTCCAAAACAAATAATGCGCTTCTTGTAGCTATGATTTCGGCTTTTTACGTTTTTTTTGAGTTTTTGTCAGGGGCGCGAAAGGTTTCGAAAGACTGGGATGAGCTGCAAGACCAAAACGCCAGTCCTTGTCGACGGCTTTGCTGATGCCTATCCTATGTCCAATCGCACGCGCATAATCTTCTTTCAGGTGCGTCTGCCAAAGGGCCAATTGTCCTTCGCCTACTATTTGCCCATCGAGTCTCTTATCGATCTGCAGTGCAGCGCACAAACGTCCAGGTCCACTGCAGAGTTTGGTGACAAGGGGAGAGGCGCCAGGGATCATGAGATCGGTACCGAAACTTGCTGCAAGGGCTCTTATAAGAACGCCTTCGCCTCGCCCTTTGCGGCCAGTACTGAAATTAAGGCACCAGTGAATGCCATAAGAGCGATAGACGTATTGAGTTCCTGGCTGCGCAAACATGGATGCGTTGCTTTCAGTCATTCCGCGAAAGGTGTGACTGGCTTCATCCTCTTCCGTATAAGCCTCGGTTTCGCAAATAGGGCCACCAATCCAGCCCTGGTCGATCTTCCGCAGCAGAACACACGTTAGTAATTCTTCGGCTACCAAAGGGGCGGGACGAGAGAAAAACTCAGTCGTGAGGCCTTTCCAATCGTCGGGAATTTGGTTAAGCGGCTCTTTCATGTCTAGTCCTCCGTGTCCTTTATCGTGATTTATAGCCTGCACGTCAAAGCGAATATCAGTAGCAATAACCGCATAATTATTCATTTTGCCGTGAATGGCAGGACATTTTTGGTAAAATGTTGATTTTTCGTTAACAATTGTTAAAGATTTGGACTCGTCTTTTTGAATTAACAGGAAGATTTACGAAGGTCGTGACCGTCCCCGAATTGATTTATGTATAAAGATCCCAGTCGCTATTGCCACATGTATTTTAAGAGATCATCCGGGAAGCAGGGATCGGGATTGCCTAAGCGCAATTTCACCATCCCAACATTCACTTTGGATATGAGAAATAAAATGAATTCTAATGGGCACGATAGATTTCATCGTAATCAACTCAGTCACCTTCCTCGCATGAATAACCGTGCAAAAAGCCGTTTTCATGAGCGTCATTATGCAGAGCTGTACGATTTTGCACCGACCGGATACCTCACGTTTTCCACAGCAGGTGTTATCAGGGAGCTCAATCTCAAGGTTTGCGGATTTTTAGGAATGTCGCGTATGGAATTGGTGGGACACCGATTCGCCGAATTTTTAAGTGATGCGGATAAAGAGGGTTTTCAGGATCATCTGCGCGAAGCCATGTTGCGAACTCACTCCGTTCCATTTGAGTGCCGTGTTCTCAAATCCGATGGGAGCGGTCAAATCATAGATTTGGCCATGGAGAGCATCCGTTGGCGTGATGACGCTCTTGGCCTTACTACGATCCGATCGAGTATTCATGATATAGGCGCGCGTCGGGCCGTAGAGCGTGAGCTGCAGAAAGCGCGCGATAAAGCCCAGACGGAAAGCAAAACGAAAAGTAAATTTCTGGCGAATATGAGCCACGAGATGCGCACGCCTCTTGGCGTCATACTGGGATTCACGGATCTACTCCAAGAAGAGGATCTGAGTGAAGATCTGAAAATGGGCCTCGATACGATTCATCGTAATGGTGTGCACCTGCTCAACCTGGTGGATGATCTGCTTGATCTTGCGAAGATCGAAGCAGGGCAACTGACGCTCGAGTGTCTCCCTTTGAATCCACGGGAAGAGCTTGAGACCATCGTCAACCAGTTTAAGGTGAAAGCGCAGGAAAAAGTGGTTTGTCTCAGCCTCACTTGCGATGCGAATACTCCGGTGCAGATAGTCACAGACCCCATTCGGTTCCGGCAAATCCTTCTTAACATCATCAGTAACGCCCTGAAATTCACTGCCCATGGCTCCATCAAATTAGACGTCTCGGTTATAAATCGGCTGTTGTGCATCGACGTGATTGACTCCGGTTACGGCATTTCCCCAGCTGAAGCCGCAAACCTTTTTCAACCCTTTGTTCAGGCGGATTCTTCCACGCCTAGGCGATTCGGAGGAACCGGACTTGGGCTCTGCCTCTCGCGCAGTCTCGCAGAGGCCATGGGCGGAGGGCTCACGCTTTTGTCGAGCAACAAGGGCGAAGGTTCGACTTTTCGCGTTATGATTGACCCAGGTATCGACCTCGAAAACGGATCGAAAAATACGAATGACGATAGAGGCGACGATCCACAAGAGATGTTCCGAGAGCTGCCATCCCTCGCCGGCATCAAGATACTTGTTGTAGAGGATGGCATCGATAATCAGGTGCTTATAAAGAAGTTGCTCGAAACCGTTGGGGCTCAGGTGGATTGTGTTGAGGACGGCGAACTCGCGATCGAGAGGGTGACGGAAGGGGGCTACGACGTGATTCTCATGGATATTCAGCTCCCCATTATGGATGGTTATTCCGCAACAACCCAGCTGCGGATGCAAGGCTGTCACATGCCTATCATTGCTTTGACCGCGCATGCTTTGAGGGAGGATCGTATGAAAGCCGAAGCCGGGGGGTTTGATGATTTCATTTCCAAACCGATCGATTGGTTTAAGCTGACGCAATCCATTGTTAGGTGTTATGGCGATAAAACTCAGAACCTTCACCATTGATCGTTTGGAACTATTTTTGCATACCGCCCTACCTTGAAGTTAAGTTTATTTTTTGAAGTAGGAGTCAGCATATGGCAATAGGTAGCAAAAAAAAGTACACCTCAAAACAAAAACGTCAGGCCGAGCATATCGAAGAGGGCTATGAAAATCGGGGTGACTCAGACGAGGCAGCCGAGCAAAAAGCCTGGGCGACAGTCAACAAAACTACGGGTGGCGGAAAACAATCAGGATCAGGTCGTGAAAAGAAAAAGAAAACCGCAAGCAAGGCGAAGACCACCGGCGGTGCTAAGAAAAAAATGAAAAAAGTGGCCAAAGCTTCCGGGAGCGGCGTGAAGAAAAAGACCAAAAAGGCCAAAACCAAAACTTCGGCTGCAAGTGCCAAGAAAGCCACAAAGAGTAAGAGCAAAACAGCCAAAAAAGCCAGCAAAAAAACCAAAAAGGTCACGGCCCGTAAAAAATCCAAAACCAAAGCTGTGAAAGCCAAGGGCACCAAACCACGCAAAAAGTCGGCTAAAAAGACCAAAGCCGCCTGATTTTGCATCAAGATCTCGCACGAAACCTCCCAGGTTCCTCTGAGGAATTCTGGGATTTTTCATTCAGGCGAGAGCGTCCGGATCATCGTGGAGCAGCTTTTCGTGCAGCGAATAATATTTCCCCTGTTTGCGGATCAATTCATCATGCGCCCCGGTCTCAAGGATCCGCCCCTTCTCCAAAACGGCGATGGAGTCACAACGCCTAATGGTGGACAGCCGGTGAGCAATGACGATCAGAGTCCGACCGGTGAAGAGCTTTTCAATAGCCTTCTGAATGATAGCATCCGACGCTGGATCTACGCTTGATGTGGCTTCATCGAGGATGATGATTTTGGGGTTTCTGGCGATGGCCCGGGCGAATGCGATTAGCTGCCGCTGCCCTACCGATATGTCGTCACCCCCCTCGCGGAGTTGATAGTTGTAAGCACCTGGCAACTTCTGGATGAATCGATCCGCTTCAACATACTTGGCGGCCTCTTCGATCATGGCTTGCGTGATCTCTGGTTCGCCGAGACCGATGTTGAAAGAGACGCTTCCCTTAAAGATGACGATATCCTGGGGAACGATCGCTATTTTGCGGCGTAAAGCGACACCATCCATCGCATTCAAGGGCTGGTCATCGATCAAAATTTCGCCCTCGTAACCTGTATAAAGTTTGCTGAGGAGTTTGATGATGGTGGATTTGCCCGAGCCCGTAGTACCGACCAGGGCTAACGAATCGCCGGAGGGTATAGCGAAATTTAGGTTTTGAAGTGTGGGCGTGGGCGGATTGTAGGCAAAACTCACATCGACAAACTCAACCTTGCCCATGAGGATCTCCGCGGGGCCGTCGCCCCCTATGAATTCATGAGTATCAAAAATCGAAAAGACCCTATCGATCGCGGTAAAAGCACCCTGAAGCATAGCGATTTTATTGGCGAGCTGCTTGAGAGGATCAAATAGGTTTTGAACGTATTGAACGAAGGCTATCATGATACCGGCGCTTAAAAATGTTTCGGCCGACGGTCGCACTGTGAACCAGAGGACCAGACCAATCGTGATGGAGGCTATGCCGTCGAGCAGGGAAAACAGCACCGCATCGGCGACGACCGATTTCATTTGCGCATCACGGTATTCAAGTGTGAGCTTGTCGAACTTCTGCTCGCTGTCTTTATGCCCGGAGAGGACTTTAACCGTATTCACCCCATAAAGGCACTCCTGAGTGTAGGCATTTAACGCCGCGATTTTCACGCGCGCGAGGAGCATCGACTGTTTGAGGGCTTTTGAAAACAGGTTGATCGTCAATAGGACAAAGGGCAGAACGCACAGCGTGATTAAAGCCAAATGCCAGTCAAGGAGAAAGAGTCCAACCACGGCACCAGTCAGGACGGCCAGATCAACGACAGAGCTGAGGACCCCCTGGTTCAGGGATTCACTCAGGTTATCAAAATCGCTGGTGGCACGCGTTACGAGCGCTCCACTCAGGTTTTTGTCGTGATAACGAGCCGATAAACGCATGATGTGGTCGATGAGGCTCATCCGCATGTCGCGGATCATTTGAAATACGGCACGCGACGTAAGTACGGTCTGCACGGCACGGACACAGTATTCAACGATGACAACGATGAGATACGCGAGAGCTCCGAGTGTCAGGACATGAAAGTCCCCCTTCAATACGCCTTGGTCGATGGTTCGTTTTAAGATAAAAGGCACCGACATTTGCAGAACCGATATTACCGGGATCAGGCAACTCGACAAAATCAAAGTCTTTTTGTGCGCCTTTAAAAAAGGCCAGAGCCTAACTAGGTCCTTGAGATCAGCCCAGAATCGTTTCGGGCGCGGCTTGCTCATGAATTTCCTCTTGGAGTTCGGGATGACGCCCTATGAGTTCGGGGAAGGGACCCTGATCAAAAATTCGGCCGTCTTTGAGATAAAGAACGCGATCGCACAAGTCGAGGACCGAGCCTCGGTGGGAATTGATAATCATAGTGCAGTTGAGGCGACGAAACTCTTGGATCAAGCGCGCTTCCGTCAGGTTGTCGACCGCTGACAAAACATCGTCGAGTAAAAGCAGTTTGGGTCGACGCATAAATACGCGTGCCAAGGCCAGGCGCTGTTTCTGTCCTCCGGACAAACGCAGGCCTTTTTCGCCGATCTGAGTCTCCCATTGCTCAGGGAAACCCTCGATCTCCTTGAGGATTTGGGCCGAGCGCGCAGCGGCAGTCAAAGCTTCCGGCGATGGCGTGGCTTTGAGGCCAAACGACAGATTTTCTTTCAGAGTCGCGGAAAAGAGATGAACCTTTTGGAGCGCGTAAGCGATTTTGTCTCGAAGATCTTGCGGGTCTTCCGTCAGGATATCTTTGCCGTCGAGGAATACTGTGCCCGCAGGAGGATCATAAAGTCGTGTGAGTATACTGAACAGCGTGCTTTTTCCGCTGCCGACTGCTCCACAAACACCCAGCATCTCGCCCACATGAATGCTGAGATTGAATTCATTGAGAACACTGTGTTCCGTTCCCGGATAGGTGAACGACAAATTTTTGATTTCAACTTGCAGCGCACTCGAGGCCAGAGCCCCGGCCGAATCCTGACGGGCATGTTCGAGGTCGCTGGTAAAAAACGGTTCGATCCGTTCCAAAGCCGTTTTTGACCTTTGGTAGACAGCGATAATGATGCCGATCGAAGTCAGTGGGAACGCGAGATAAGAGAGGTAAATGTTGAACGCCAGGATATCGCCGATCGAGATGAGGCCCTGGGTCACGAGGTAACCCCCATAAAAAAGAACGATCAGCTGAGAAAGCCCGGTGAGTGCGGTCATCAAAGGAAAAAAAAGGGTCCGGAGTAGGAGGACCTTCATATCGGTCGCATAAACCTTCTCGTTTTCTTCGGCGATGAGCTTTAAAAAACTTCGTTCCGAAGCATTGGTCTGGATCACATGGATATTGGTGAAAGTCTCTGTCACGCGATTGGTGAGGAGCCCGACCGCCTCTTGGTTTTTGCGGGTGAAGGCCTGCATGCGGGGCATGATGATACGCGTGATGATCAACATGAGTATGATAGGCGCTAGGGCGCTGAGGGTTAGATACTTATGGACCTTCAGCATCTGGTAGAGGGTAAAGGCCGAAATAAAAATCAGGTTTAGAATCTGAAGGACCCCAAAAGCGAAAAAGATACGAAGCTGTCCAAGATCGTTTGAGAAACGCGATATGAGATCGCCCATGCCAAAGCGATCGAAAAAGTATTGAGGGAGGCGCATTACGCGCCGGAAAATGTAGGATTTTGAGCTTGCCTCAAGCTTTCGCCCTGGCCAGAAGATGAGTATTCGGGAACTACTACGAACGAAAATCTGAGCCAGACCGAGACCCATGATCGCCAAGGCAAGCTTGGGGAGCTGATCGCCGTCAGCCGTCGTCAGACCTTCGTGAAGATGATTGACTATGGATTTCGCAAGTTGCGGAATTTCGAGAGAGATCATATTGGTAACGGCTAAGCACGCCGCACCGCCGAGGTACCAAGGCCAGAGCTCAAAAACAAAGAGCTTTGCAAAGCGGCGCATTCCCGTTTGACTCACGGAGAGCTCCTTAGTGGTTTGGGAAAGAATTGATCTTCCATCAGGTCCAACCTTTCCATGAAACCGGCTGAGTTCCAATCTTCTATTTCATTCAAATGCCCGTCGCGAATAACGATTGCGCGGTCGCAAAGCCGGGCAACGTGGGAGGCAACATGCGTGCTGACTATCGTGATCTGATCCGCCGTGCGGGCGGCAATGAGATCTTCGAGGGTCCGGATATGAAAAAGGTCGAGCCCTGAAAAAGGTTCGTCGAGTATCAAGAGTTCGGGCGAATGAAGAGTGGCTAAAGCCAAACCCACACGTTTCTGCATTCCGTATGAACAGGCTCCAAGAGGTTTGTTAGCATAATAAGCCGCATCCCAACGCTCAAGTATTGCCGTCCTGTGGGTTACCAAATTCTCGAACTCATAGAGCTTGAGAGCATAGGTAATCAGATCGTAAGCACTGACCCAACGGGGTAGTTCAAGATGTTGAGGCAGGTAACCAATCTTCTTTTTCAGCTCAAAGGCCGAGACGTTCATCATCTGCCCGGCGATCCGGATCGTTCCGGCATCGGCCGTCATATGACCCGTAAGCAATTGAAAGAGGGTGGTTTTTCCGGCTCCGTTTTTGCCAAACAGAGCGAGTCGTGAACCAGCTTCCAATGTAAGCGTGAGGGGGCCGAGCTTAAAGCCGCTTTGAGGAAATCCTTTGGTCAAGTCTTCGAGGAAGAGAGCCATGGTCTCAACTCCTGTAAAAGTTGTTTTGTTGATACTGTTTTGCGTAGACCAAGGCGATCGGTACGAGAGCGACGGAAGCCCAGTGAGCAAAAATCGCGGTCCCAAGAAAAATCCCGATCAAGGTGATGGTCATGATCTGTAAGACCGGACGTTCCGGTGCGATCTGAAACATCACAGCCGGTAAAAGCAGCGGGAAAAGAGCTGTGATCGCAAATAGTTTGAGGGTGTCAGTCGGTGCTGCGATACCTCGGGTGGCAAAGCTTATCAGGAGGACGCTGAGGCCAAAGACGAGCGCAAGATTTTGGCAAATCTTCTGGTAAACCGCCACGTATTCCGCATGGGAGCTTCCGACTTGTCGTTCAAACCAGATCGCCCGCATGTCCTCTTCAAGCTGAAAGCTCGGTGCGCAGGCGATGAGTATGCCCGATCCCATGGCGATGAGGACAGCGAGAGGAAAAGGTGCCTTCAAGGCAAACAGGGCTCCACCGAAAATCTGCAGGAGAAAAGCGAGCATGAGGCAGAGCTTGGCGATGCGATTGCGGAGGAATATCTGTTTCCATCGCCACGCAATCAAGGTCTCGATGCGCGTCGACGGTTGATCGTTTAAAAGTGGTTTGAAAGAAGGCAGCGTTTTTTCTTTGTGAAGCACGAGTCGAAAAATGCCGAGGCAAAGGCTCGCTGATTGCCAAAGCGCGATTTGCAAAACGTCCCAATGCCCCCAGGGTCTGCCGATGAACTGCCAGTAGATCCCAAACCCAAAGACGAGAATTATGAATGTTTGGATAACAAGGAAGCCTGAAATCGTACGAGGATTCTCGCCTGAACGGTTCGCGAAGCTCCGGAGGCTTGGCTCGTCGCGCCAGAGTCTATGGATCGGCGAGGCAAGGAGCGGCCCTGTCAGGAGCAAAAGGAAAGTCGCAAACCCACGGGCGATGGAAGCCTGCTCGCTCGGCGGGATGGCCTTGAGTTTGTCGTTGATAAAATCTCGGAAGATGTAAGCAAAGAGCCCAAGCAGGACGGCCGAACTGATGAGAACGACAAGTTCGCGTCCCAGATCGTATCGAAGTTTCTGAAAAAATTGTTTGTTGTGGGTCCAGGTGAGCCGTAAGGAGCGGGAGAGACTCATACAATCATCCTCGGCAGGAATTTAGAAAACAAAAAAGCCGCATAAGAGAAAGACCGGATCCAAACGGGACAAACCGTCGGCCCAAGTGCTCTCGCCCTACGCAGCATTGAGTGTCTTGACATATTGATTCGCCACTGCCCTGAGGGCGATCACCGGATCGATCTGTCAAAACACTTAGGAAGGGGGCTGAGCCCGCCATCCTGTATAAGAATTACTTCTTAGCTTTAGCTGTTTTTTTCTTAGCAGCTGGCTTTTTCTTAACAACGGCTTTTTTCTTAGCCACTTTTTTCACTGCTTTTTTAGCTTTTGCTTTAGTAGCTTTTTTCTTAGCAGGAGCTTTTTTAGCAGCGGTAGCTGTTTTCTTTTTAGCGACTTTTTTCTTAGCCACTTTTTTCACTGCTTTTTTAGCAGTTTTTTTCTTAGCGACTGGTTTTTTCTTAACAGCAGCTTTTTTGGTAGCTTTTTTCGCAGCAGCTTTTTTTGTTTTTTTCTTAGCTGTGCGTTTTTTCTTAGAACCAGTTACTTCTTCTGCGCCGTTTCCGGTCATAGTGTTTTCTTCCAAAGTCGTCTCCTAAGAGTTGATCTGCTGACTAACAGCATTTGGTATAGTGTTACAGAAAATTGTTCCGCATTTCAATCCTTTCTACACAAAAAAAAATGCAGACGAATTCCGCCGAGAGGGGCGACAATCGTCTGCATAAACACCAAAGTGCTTCATTTATAGTATAGAACGACTTTTTTGGGGCAAGTTAAATAAGTTTCAGACAACCGGTCTCTCGAAATAAAATTTCGAGATCGACGGTCGAGTCTTTCGTTTTCAGTCCGTAACGTGACAGTCCCTGCTTCCCAAAATCCGCCCGACGCCACACCACTTCGAGTTCGATCGAGGCATTGTGCGTTCGGAGGGTGAGTTGGTCCCCCACATCGAGGTTACTTTCGCTTAGTATGGATAACCCCTCTGTTGAGAGATCGACTGGTCGACATTGTACGACCGCGTTGCTTGCATCGATGATGGCACCCGGTAAAATCCGGAGCATCACGCGACGAGACGAACGACGCGGTTCAGTCTTCGCTGGTAGGCCCATGGTTTGAATTCCTTCCCTATTAGAGCTTCAGTATTGAAGATCGGCCGCGTGAGGAATAACCTTAGTAATTCCTGATTTCCCTGTGCAGACAAGAGGTTATAACGAACATTTAAAACGCGGCAGCGGCGCGGGCGGCCCGTTTTAGACCAAGGCCCCCAACACGGCCCTCTACGCGGGGCGGTTTTCGGACTACAATAGTGAGAGGCTGGGACTCAGGTTGATTCGAAGGGGGGACTCTTATGTTTGCGATTTTTCCGGAGCTGCTGCACCAAGCGGAAAAAGGTGATCTCGAGGCCGTCGCCTGCCTCGTGCGAAAATACTTTGCGGACGGCCAGGTTTTTGTTCCGAATCTCCGCGTGGCGGAACTCTGTGCCAATGCCGAGATCAAAATTGATCAGAACATTAAAACAGGAGCCGCTCGGCTTGAGGCCTGGGATGCGAACGGCCAGTTCCGTATCGTGATCTCGATCCATCCAGAGATTCGCGGAATTCGCGAGCAGAATTACATCCTTGCCCAAATGCTTGGTCATGTGTTTTTGGACCTCCAACCTAAAATGGCCAAGGGAGAATTGCAACGGTCTATTTTCGAAAAAAAGACCAGTCCATTGCGTGCGCTCCTCCTCAACCCGGAAACGCTGACCCCGGTCGATGACTTTGCCCTCTCCCTACTCCTCCCCAAAGCGATGGTGAAGAAAGCGATGGGTACTCTCTCATCCCGCACCGATGCCGCAGCCTTTTTTAATGTCGAACTGCCCCTCTTTGAATGTCGACTGTTGTTGATTGATTACTATGAAAAAGCCTCAGGGGCAGCAAAATCAGCCTTCCAATCGAAGCCCAACCCATCCACGCAGGCCAGAGCTGAGCCGGGCAAAACGCGAAGCGAACAGCCGAGATCGGTGGAACCAAAATCCGCAGCGCGCGCCTCTGCTTCCGCGTCCTCGTCATCCGCTCCTCTTTCCGCCGAGGGAAAGTCGCGTACCGATGCTGCAAAACCGTCACCCAAAACTTTAGCGCCTTCCGCCGAGCAAACACGCGCGGCCAAACCTCAGGCGCCGAAGAAGGACGATAAAGCTGTAGCAAACGCTGACCTATCGAGTCTGGCGCGGGTTAATCGCAGTGTTGCGGCACGCACTTATAAAAAAGAAGGCGAGAGAGCGGATGTTGCAGCGACGCCTCAGCCTTCACCTGGAATGGAACGTCTTCGCCAACTGGCGCGAAAAATTGACAAATCCGTCGACGAATAGCTCCATATGCCCAACTGCTCAGCCAAGAAGGAAGACCTGCAGGTCTTCCTCTTTTTCTTTCCTCATGAGCCGCGCTTCCCTTCTCTAGACAACTTTGCTATCTATCCACAGCAAATGAATCGCATTATCGCCCGAGTATCCTCCTTTTTTTGGGAGTTAAGTCATGTCCAGCACAATTCCGCTTTGGACTCCAAGCGAGGGCCGAAAAGCCGCTTCGCACCTGACCCGTTTTGCTCATTTTTTAGAAACAAAAGGCGAAGCCGCTTATTCTGATTATCCAGCACTCCATGCCTGGTCCGCGCTCGAGACCGAAAAATTCTGGCGATATGCCTCGGAATTCCTTGGCATCATTTGGGATAAGGTTCCGACTTTTGCCCTTGAAAATAAAGCCGCAGGAATGATGGGAACCCATTGGTTTCCGGATGCGACATTGAGTTATGCTGCGAATATGCTCACGCATTTGGATGACGACTCGATCAAGATCATATCTATCATAGAGGGTCTGGAAGGTGAGGTTCGTTATACGGGAGGCGCAATTTATCAGGCTGTGGCTCGCGGTGCGGCCCATCTCACCCGCCTCGGCGTAAAGGCCGGTGATAGAGTCGCGGGTGTACTTCCGAATACGGCGGAGGCTATTATAGCGATGCTTTCGGCCAACGCCATTGGAGCGATCTGGTCGTCATGCTCGCCTGATTTCGGTCAAGACGGAATACTGGATCGCTTTGGTCAGATAAGCCCAAAGGTCCTCTTCGTGACCACATCATACATATATAATGGTAAGACCATCGACTGTCGGGCGACCATCGCTCAGGTGCTTACGAAACTCCCCAGCGTTACAAAATGTGTCGCAGTGGATCCCATTCGATCCGGTTTACCCGTCGAGGGTGCTCTCTCCTGGGATGACTTTCTGGAAGCCACGCGCGGCGCTGAACAAGTATTCAAACCTTTGGCCACTCCCTTTGATCATCCGCTCTATATCCTCTTTTCCTCAGGCACCACAGGCCAACCAAAGTGCATCGTGCATTCGGTCGGCGGCAGCCTGATTCAGCATAAAAAAGAGCTTTTGCTGCATTCCGATATCGGCCCGGGGAGCCGCCTGCTCTACTTCACAACCTGTGGTTGGATGATGTGGAATTGGATGGCTTCCGCTCTCAGCACAGGGGCTTCGCTCGTCCTTTTTGAAGGCTCAATCACGCGTGATGCGTGCACCATCCTCTGGCGAACGGCGAGTGAGCAGAAGGTCACGAGCTTTGGCACGAGCGCAAAATTCATTGCAACGAGTATCAAAGAAAACGTTCATCCCGCGCGCGATTTCGATTGGGGCGAGCTTCGCTCGATTCTTTCGACCGGATCGCCGCTCCTGCCCGAACATTTTTCCTGGGTCTATGCCGAGGTAAAAAAAGATCTCCACCTTGCCTCGATCAGCGGCGGCACCGATATAGTCTCGTGTTTCATGCTGGGAAATCCCTGGTCCCCGGTTTATTCCGGTGAGATTCAAGGGCCGGGTCTCGGCATGGCTGTCGAATGCTGGGATGATGAAGGTCGGTCTCTCCGGAACGAAAAAGGCGAGTTGGTATGCACCAAACCCTTCCCGGCGATGCCGATCGGCTTTTGGAACGATCCAGAGCGTCTGAAGTATAAAGACAGCTATTTCACCTATTTTCCGAAAGTGGAAGTCTGGCGTCATGGTGATTTTATCGAAATCAACGATCACCTCGGGATCACGGTTTTTGGGCGCTCCGATGCGACTTTGAATCCCGGCGGCGTACGGATTGGGACGGCGGAAATCTATCGTCAGGTGGAGCAGATCGGAGCGGTCGTGGATTCTCTTGCGGTCTCCCATTCCCGCGAAGGGGATGCCGAAATGCTCTTGTTTGTGAAACTGAAAGAGGGGATCAATCTTTCGCCGGAACTGGATAATGAGATCCGGATCTCGCTCCGCAAAAATCTCTCACCTCGTCACGTGCCAGCGGCGATTTATCAGGTCCGGGATATACCTTATACACGCAGCGGGAAAAAATTGGAGTTGGCCGTTACCCGCATCCTTCAGGACCGTGATCTGGATAATCAAACGGCGATAGCAAACCCTGAATGTCTCAGTGATTTTCGGACCATTGCGGCCCGGCTTCGTAGCTGATTATTTACCGAGGGCCTTGAGTCGCCTCAGGGCCTTGTCAAAATCAGGCTTCATGCTGAGGACCTGCTGATAGAAATACCGGGCGCTTTCGGGGTCATTGACCTTTTCTTTGGCGTAGCCGAGATTGAAAAGTATGCGGTGATCGTTGGGTCTGATCTTAAGCGCAGCTTGATATTTGTCGATTCCCTCCTGATATTTCCCCAGTTTTACGTAAGTCATTCCTAACGAATTGAGGGTACTTACGTCACCTTCATCCAGATCAAGTGACTTTTCGAAGTTTTTCATAGCCGAATCGTAGTCTTCTTGAATCATATAGAGGCGCCCGAGGCCTTTATAAGCCTGTGCGAGCTTTGGCGAGAGTCGGATCGTCTTTTTGAAAAATATTTCGGAACTGGCATAATCCTCCTCTTCCAGATGAGCTTTGGCGAGGATCAGGGTGTATTTGGGGTTTTGCGAACTGATTTCATGGGCTTTGGATGTATATTCAACGAGTTCGCGTACAGGTCCTCGGATCGCCAGCATCTCGATCAGCTCGCGCAGAGCATCAACGTAGTCGGGATTCATATCGATGGCACGCTTCAGAAGCTCGATGGCTTTGGTCTGATCACCCCTTTTGTCGGTGATAAGCGCCAGGCCGTGCCAGGCACGGGCCGAAAGCGGGGATAGCGCAATGATCTTATTATAGAGCTCCTCCGCGAGATCCAGCTCGTCTGTTTCGAAGAGACCCTGAGCGTCCAGGATAGACTTATTGATGGTTGTCGGAACGTTTTGAACCTTGAGGACGTTTAGGACAGCTTCGCGAAATTCCTCATAACTAAAAGGCTTCAATAAATACCCATCGACTCCGACCTCGCTGGCGAGAACCACATCACGCTTCAAATTCTCAACGGAAAGCAGCAAAAAAGGTACGGTCTGGAAACGGCTGTTTTCCCGGATCTCGCGGCAAAACTGGATCCCGTTGGTCTGTTTTAGGCTCCATTCACAAATCAGGAGGCCGGCGTCCACTGTCAGGAGGGCTACCTTTGCCTCTTTCACGGAGGAGACAAACTTGAAGTTTGAGATCTTCAGATTGCTCAAAAAGCCCTTGATGGAGTTCCGGTAATTGAGGGTAGGCTCGATTATCAGGACCGTTTTCTCCCCCAGGATCTCCTTCGGCGACAGGCTTTTTTTCATAAAATCTCCAAAACTTTGCGCTAGAGGGTCCAGCCGACGGGCAATCGAAAAAAAAATTCACTCATTTCCTCTGACCAGAATAACCTAAAAAATGCACGGAATGAGCTAAAATTCTTGCATACCCTCATTAAATTGATGTATCTCCAAATCTCACTTTCGTAATTGGTGCATGAAGAGCAGCTTGATTTTTTCTGCTCATCTATCGTAATTTATAGAACATGCACCAACGCTCATTCTTATTTTTTTTGGAGGTCGAGATCCTATGGCTAAGAAGAAAGCTAAAGTAAAGAAGGCTGCTGCTAAGGCAACTAAGAAACCAGCTGGCAAAGCCGCTCCTAAAGCTGCTAAGGCAAAAAAAGAGCCACGCGCTGCGGTTTCCGGTCCAAAATCTTTCGACAAAGTAAGCAAAGTCCGTACAAAGAGCCAAATCTTGGCTACTCTCTCGGATCAAACTGGCTTGACTAAGAAAGAAATTGGCGGCGTTTTCGAAAGCCTTGGTGCTTTGATTGGCAATGACTTGACTAAAGGACCAGGAACTTTCACAGTTCCAGGCCTCATGAAAGTTACTGTTACCAAAAAACCAGCTACAAAAGCTCGTAAAGGTACAAATCCTTTCACAGGCGAAGAAATGACCTTCAAAGCTAAGCCTGCACGTAACGTTGTTAAAGTTCGTGCTCTTAAAGGTCTGAAAGACATGGTTTAGTCTTTAGACTAAGCTTTGACCCCTAGTCGCTTACGCGGCTCAGGGTCTTAATAGAGCGGCCATCTGGCCGCTTTTTTTATGGCTTCAGCCGAACTTTTTCCACAGTTCGGCGAGTGTTGCATGGGCTTCGGGATGGACCCATGTCCCTGCGATTTCGGCGGCAGGAGCAAGCACAAAAGCTCTTTTTAAAGCCTCGGGATGGGGGATAATGAGGCTCTCACTGCGATACACGGGGTAATCCCTGACCTTGTCCTTCCAGAGAATAATATCGCAGTCAATCGTGCGATTTCCCCAATGTTCCATCCGCACCCGACCCAAGTCCGTTTCAATTTTGAGCAGTTGAGTCAGAAGAGCTTCGGGCTCGAGTATGGATTCGCACATCAGGACCGTATTGAAAAAAGCCTGGTCCGCCGCTCCAATCGGTTCCGATTCCAGGATCTTAGCCATTGCCAGGACCTTGCCACACTGAGATTGAATAGCCGCACGCGCGCACTCAATATAGTATTTACGATCGCCCAGGTTGGACCCGAGGGCTATAAGATAGGTATTCATTTCAAGAACCTTCCGCTTTCAAGATCAGTCATATTAGGTAGATCCGATCGTTAGCGCAAAGAATTTATGGCGGAAACATGCAATATCTTTACAATCTTGACTCCTTGGTCGATCGTTACGAAGGCTTTCTTTTTGATGCTTATGGCGTGTTATATGATGGCAAAGGCCTCATAGAAAAATGCGTGAAAGCCTGGACTATGCTGAAGGATCGCGGCAAACCTTGCTGGGTCCTGACCAACGGAAGTTCCCGTACCTTAGACGAAACAGTCAGCATGTATCGACGGCTTGGTTTGAGCCTTGATCCCACCGAAATCATCAATTCCGCTTCGCTTTTACGCGGCTATTTTTCCGAAAAAAGTCTGATCGGGAGTCGCACAGCGGTTCTAGGAACCAAAAGTTCGGCTCTCTATGTGGAGGAAGCGGGTGGTATCGTTGTTGATCCTCTTACGACGGATGATTATTCCGTCGTCGTTATGGCCAATCAAACGGATTTTCCTCTGCTCGAAACATTGGAGGCCGTGCTTTCACTCGTTATCACGCGGATAGAAGCGGCTGAGCCTATTCATCTCATATTGACCAATCCCGACCTTATTTATCCGCACCAAACACGGCGCTTTGGGATAACCGCAGGCAGTTTTGCTCTCCTTTTAGAGGCAGCTCTCACAGCGCGACTTGGTCCATCGGCGCCTGTTTTCGAAAAACTTGGCAAACCATTTCCGCGGATTTTCAACGAAGCGATTAAAAAAGCGGGAACCGCAAAACTTCTGATGGTCGGCGATCAACTGGAAACTGATATTCGCGGTGCGCAAACCGTGGGTCTCGACAGTGTTTTAGTGGGAACTGGCATGATTCGTGTCGACCGGTGGAAACCGGCGCCTGATGACCCAATGCCTACATTTATTCTGCCTGAATGGAGGTAAATCATGCTCGTCATTACTCTCGGTGATCCTCATAGCATCAGTATTGAGTGCCTCCTTGGGCTCGAGAATTCATGGGCAAAAAGCGTTTGCGGGCCAGTGGTCGTGGTAGGGGCTTATGAGCAATGGCTCCAGCAGGTTAAAGAGTTGAAAGGCGCTGTGCTGCTCTTTCATACCATAAAAAGCTGGGACGAAGTCCAAGGTGCGGGCCTTTATTTTCTCGATATCGCACCGGGTCAATATCAAGGATCACCAGCCGCGCTCAGTGTTTTGGATCGCGGCACTATCGCAACGCGTACTCTCGAATCCCTTCGTCAGCTCAAAATTCCGGCAGGCGAACGATTAGCCGTCGTAACGGCGCCAATTGATAAATTTGTGTGTGCGCAAGCCGGCTTTTTGTTTACCGGTCAGACCGAATTTTTCTGCGATTTGTGGCAGGACAAGGGAATTATGATCCTGGCAGGTCCCAAGCTTCGGGTCGCATTAGCGACAAATCATGTTCGGCTCCACGATGTCACGCCTTTGATCACTACCGACCTGATAGCCGAGAAATTGGCAAAATTGAGCGAAAGTCTGCAGAAAATCCTCAAAATCGAGGCGCCGCGTATCGCCGTCGCTGCCCTCAATCCGCATGCTGGGGACGGGGGGCTTTTCGGTCGGGAGGATGAGCTCATCATTGCACCCGCGGTCGAGCGTATGAGAAAACTAGGGATGAACGTGGTCGGACCCAAACCCGCCGACACGATTTTTTTCCAGGCTTGGCTCGGAACCTATGATGCGGTCTTGGCCATGTACCACGATCAAGGACTCGGACCCTTGAAATCCCTGCATTTTTACGATGCGGTGAATATTTCCGGAGGTCTACCGCATCTTCGTATTTCGCCTGATCATGGGCCGGCTGGTGAACTTTACGGCAAAAATCTCGCGAAAGACGACAGTTTTCGACTTTCATTGGAACATGCTCAACGCTACTTAGGATGGTGAACATGGAACGGAATACGATCGAAATCAGAGGCGCCCACGAACACAACCTCAAACACATCGACGTGAGTATCCCAAGGCAGATGATCACAGTGGTGACGGGCGTGAGTGGATCGGGGAAAAGTTCGCTCGCTTTCGACACGATACTGGCGGAGGCGAACCGTCGGTTTTTCTACACTTTATCCCACTATTCCCGGCAGTTTCTGGACCTCGGCGCCAGACCCGCGTTGCGCAGTGCGAGCGGATTGTCGCCGGCGATCGCTCTCGCCCAAAACGAAACGCAGGCATCCGTGCGTGCGACCGTCGCCAGTCTCAGCGATATTGGGGAAATGCTTGGCGTACTTTTTGCGCGTTTTGCCGAGAAAAGATGTCCAACTCATGATCTGCCGACCGAGGCCCGTAGTCTCGATGAAATCGTCAGCTTTACGAAGAGCCAGTATTTTGGACGAACGATTGCCGTGACGGTTACGGTTGCCGATCAGAAAAAAGGGCAGTTCAAAAAGCAGCTCGAAGGTTTTGTCAAAAAAGGCTACAGCAAGGCTTTCATCGACGGTAAACTCACTGATATCGATCCGGTGCCAAACCTTGCAAAAGACGAGAAACACGACATCGCGTTAATTGTTGATTCATTAAAAGTGGATCCCAGTAAAGAGCAAAGGCTGAGGCGATCGATAGAGACATCGCTCGCACTTGGCGAAGGTCTCGCCTGTATTCACTCTGTTGATTCCAAGGGCAAATTGGAATCCCGTTCGGGTCAGCATTTGTCGCTCCAATCGGGCTGCCCGGTTTGTCATTTTGCATGGCCACGTCTTGATACAAGGCATTTTTCTCCCAACTCGCTCGGTCGCTGCGAAGTCTGTGACGGGCGCGGCATCATCATAGACGAGGAGGAGGATTCCAAATCGGACGATCATTTTGAGCCCGAGTCCTGCAAAAATTGTGCGGGGACCGGGCTCGATCCGAAACTCAAATCAGTCACGTTTCGTGGTCGTTCTATCCAAAAGTTTTATACCAGTACGATCAAAGATCTTTTTGAATTTGCGAGCGAGAGTATCGACAGCGCGGCTTCTGATTCTGCGGCGGTAAAACTCGTCCTGGAAACACTTTTGAACCATGCCCAGCGCATGATGGACATAGGTTTGGGGTATCTCCATCTCGGTCGCCGTATTCGGACTCTTTCCAATGGGGAAGCCCAACGTCTCCGTCTGAGCGCGATCCTCAACGAGCATCTCAGGGGTGTCCTTTATGTATTGGACGAACCGAGTCAGGGCCTTCATCCTCGTGAAATCGATCGTCTTTGGAGAGCGATTGAACGCCTAAAAGCCCAGGGTAATACCGTCATTATCGTTGATCACGATCCGGATATGATGCGTCGAGCGGATTGGATTATCGATCTCGGTCCGGGCGGAGGTGTCGGAGGCGGAATGCTGCTTGCACAATTTGCTCCGAAAGATGCAAAATCCTACGCAAAAGTCTCAGCCACGGCCGAACACCTGCATAGCCGGATGACTGCCGTGCGTGGGGCTCCCGTGAAACACAGTTTCAAAGAATTTGTGCAGATCGACAAACCGCGCCTCAACAATTTGAAGATGAACAAGGTGCGGTTTCCACTCGGCGGCTTGACGGTTGTCAGTGGTGTGAGTGGCTCGGGAAAAAGCAGTTTAGTCCTAAAAACACTGTATTATAATATGCATTTGGAGATTGCGAGCAAGGTCCGGAACAAACCGAAAGCGAAAATCACGCCCTGGTCCTGTTCGGATTTTAAAGGAGCGGAAAGCGTAGAATTTTGCACGATGATCTCGCGCAAGCCCATCGCCAAATCGTCGGTGAGTATGCCGGCAACCTATCTCGATATCTTCACTGACCTCCGGAATCTTTTTGCCTCGCTTCCCGAAGCGCAGATTTACGGATTGAGCGCCTCCTCCTTTTCATTTTCTAATGATGAAGGACGCTGTCCCGAATGCAAAGGGCGCGGAACTCTTACTCTGAGTATGAAGTTTCTTGCGGACGCCGAGATTCTCTGTCCACTTTGCCAAGGAAAACGCTACAAACCGCATCTGCTTGATATTCGATTTGGAGGACTTAACCTCTCGGAAGTCTTGAATTTATCGATAGGCGAGGCCTATGAACGGTTCAAAAACTTCCGGGCGATTGAACGGAAACTGGCGCCCGCCGTGGCGCTTGGACTTTCGTATCTAAAACTCGGGCAGCCTAGTTCGAGTCTTTCCGGGGGCGAGTCCCAAAGGCTCAAATTGGTGCCGTATCTGAGTAAACGAGTCCAGCCTGGTACTGTATTGCTTATGGACGAACCGACTGTCGGACTCCATTTCAAGGATGTTCAGCTCCTTATGGATCAGCTCCATAAGCTCGTGGTGCAGGGTGTTAGCATGGTCGTTATCGAACATGATCAACAGGTTATAGAGTCGGCGGACTGGCTCATAGAGCTGGGGCCCGAGTCGGGGGACGAAGGCGGGCAGCTCCTCTATGAGGGACCACCGCAAAACGTTCCGCCCGAGCTCCGCACCGGAGCCTAACTGTCAAAAGTTACAACAGAGCCTAGAATCTTTGCGGATTCTAGGCCCTTCGCCTCGTATGATTCCCGTGAGTTAGCTGTGGCCCGCCCCTTGCTTTATTACTCTGTAGAATCTCAATCTCATCTACAGCTGGTAAATGCGGAGTTGCACATGAAGACCTTAGTTGTTTCCAAATCAATCGTTCGCATCTCGGTTCTCTCTCTCGTTTTTGCTTCGATCGGTAGCATCTTTATCGCTCGTCAGGACCTTGATCTGAGAGAGCAGTTCGCGAAACCACTTCATAGCGAAACAGTTGTGCCCCCGAGCAGCAAACCGCCGATGACGCAAGAAAGCATCAATATGGCTCTTGAGATGTTTGATATCCAGATCCCTAAAAATGCTGACAAGCCGACTCTCGATATGAAACTTGAAGACCGCGGATTGACGACACTCAACGGTTGGGGCAAAAAGCTCGAAGTTACCGTTGGACCAGCAGCTTTCACAAGCTGGGCCGTACTCGGGTCAACACTCGCTCACGAACTTGAAATTCATTGTAACCAGAACTTCGCAGTCATCCGCTTGAAAGATATGATCGGGATGGATGGAACGAACGGTGCTGAACGCGAAGCTTATATGCACGAACTCAGCAACTCGGAACGATTCCACTTGAAAGACGGCGACCAGGCGAGTATCCGTTCAACGATGGAATTCTTTTATCCGACACAAGGCAAATCTGGTTCTTTCTCAGCTCGAAAATAAATCTTAGAGAAAATTTTCCGAATTTCAAAAGCTCTTTCTGACTCCCCCGTGTTAAGTGACCTCGCCTCTTCGGCGAGGTTTTTTTGATTTTTCGGGAGCGATCTACCGCCGCCGGTGGGCCTGATTTTCCCACGTCCTCCTCCCCGGAACCCCTTGACCTAAAATGGTTTTAAGCCACACGCCACATAGTGGTGTTGCTCGGATAAAGTGCAGTGTTTTTCTTAACCTGCCAAAGGCAGTATAGTGAAGGATTCAAAATCCCCTTTTAAAATGTTTGCGCGCGGCCAAACAATGTGTCCCTAAGATTCTCTAACCACTCATTGCTGATAACAAACAGCAATGCCGCAATGAATTACCAAAATTTCTCCTGAGTGTTAATTTAGCTTGCTTGGAAGCAACGCAATTATACGGCGAGAGTTAAATGGAATCCGTTTGACTGCATAAAAAGAGGCAGCGAAATAGCTGTTATGTCATGGCTATCTTTGATTAGTATGCGGTATTTATTGTTTATCTAATGACTCTGACAAGCTTGACTATCCAAGTCGAACGAAGGTTTTGTTGGATTAACCCGCGAGGTTCCTTACCATAGCTTAACTATTTATCCAGCTTGATGAGGAGTCGACTTTGAAAAGACCTTTAAAGGTTTCAACGCAAGAGTCAATTGAAAGCCCTGGTGCTCATGTCTTCTTTTGCAGCATTTTCCTGCCAAAAAGAAAAAGAGAAAACCTACACGGTGACGATGGTCGGTGACGGACACGTTTCGTCAACTGTGACGAACCCTTCGATTGTTAAAAAAGGCGAAACTCTTGCGATCGACGAAAAATCGACTTCCGCAGGCAACGAGCTGTGTCGGCCGAGCTTCTGCATTTAAACACTCTTAAAATAATGGACGTTTATTTGGTGATGATCTCACCCGTGTAAAAAGCACGAACGTTATCGGCGCTGATACCCTTGCCGAATATAACGCCTAGCTTCGATTGCAAGACCTTCACGGAGTCGAACACGACATTGGTGCCTTTGGGATTGTTGTCGAGTTCCACACCATATCCGCCCGAACCGGTAACATTGATGTTAGAGAGTTTGATGCCCTTCATCGATCCCGTGTTGAACGTTACCCCTGCAAATAAGGCGTCGATCACATCAACATTGGCAATTTCGATATCTGTTACGGCACCTTGCTCCGCGTTGAGTTTCAAAGCGCCTTGCTCAGCACTAAAAAAGGTCCCGCCTCCGCGAATCACGGTCATGTTTTTGACCTGACTTGTCACACTCTTACTTATCGGTATCGCTCGAGACACGGAACGAGCCATCGGCATATCCGAACCAAAGGGGTGGGCGTTGAAGAGATTGCCTACCATGATGCCGGGATAAGCCAGGACATCCTCACAGACGCTATCCTGAATGATATTATTCAGCCCACCATAGATCGCAAAACAGTTTGCACGCCAAGGCATCTGTACCGTATTGTTGCGGGCGATATTCCCTTCATCAGGATCATCCATTGCGCCTTTGTAAGACCAGATCGCGATGGAGTCGTCACCTGTGTTGCGGAAGTGGTTGTGTTCGATCAATGAGTTCACAGTTCCGTTATCGAGGTTGACGCCATCCGCATAGAGGTTGCGAAAGCGCGAGTTGCGGACGACGAGGCCATCGGTCTGCGATCGGTCTTTCGGCGGAGTAGCCGAGCCCGCTCCGTCCGATCCACACCAGAAGCCGACTTTCATATGCTCAACCCAGACATTTTCGATCGTTGTTCCCTTGCCTACACTGCCGTCAAAACCATTGGTTGGAATGCTGTCCGTTCTTCGGTCGACTTCACCGCTGATGGCAAAGTCCGAAAACTTGCAGCCACCTGCGTTTACGCACGATAAAGTCGGTTTTTTACCCGTCAAGGTCGAATACCACATGCCGGCCCCACGGAATTCCATGCCACTGACATTTAAAGAGAAGCCTTTATCGTCAAGCAAGGTAGTGACGATAAACTTTCCGGCTGGAATCCATATGCCTTTGCCTTTTTTGTCGATTACCGAATTAATGGCATTTTGAATGGCCACCGCATCGTCGATATTATCATCGGGCTTTGCGCCGAAATCCACGATCGAAACGAGACCTTCGGGCTTGGTCAGCGGTGGTGCAACTTCCTCAAGGTCGATCAAATCGATGACGTAAAAGGCCGCGTTATCTTCGGCATCCTTTTGCAGTTTAATTTCGGTTCCGGCAGGGAACTCAGTAAGGAGGGTGCGCGCCTCATCAAAGAATGTATGCGGCTGGCCTTGACCGGGCTCGTTAGGCGTCGCAAGAGCTTCGCCACCGTAGACCCACGAATAGCGAGACGTCACGGGCAGAGACTTCACTCGTTTGCCTGCAACGTAGACGCCAATGGTGCTGTCGATGCCGCCACCACCCGATGAATCCGGAATAGAAAGGCGAACAACGAGTGAGTTAGCCACCTGAGTGGCTTTAAACGCAACGTAATCTCCGGTTTTGTCGAGGCGTACCGCCTTGCGTCCAATCGCTTCCGCTTCGATATGGTTCGCATCGTAGCGTTCACGACTGGGACCGATGATCGCTGCGTTGGTGATACCATTTTCGGCTTGGAACTCAATCCACGGAACCTTCGCACCGCGTCCGAGGCCGTATGTTGAGGAAGGGTTACCACTTCCGACCGCAATTGGCTTGCCTTCCGGTACAGTCACAGTTGAAGGGTTGCCAGTCGATGCACCGACAGTATTTGCTTGGCCTGTTGCACCGGTGGTCCCCGCGCTGGAAGTGGCACTGGTGGATGGACCGCCATTTGTTGAGTTGCTTGCTCCCGCTGCGGCTTGCGTTCCTTTTACATAAGGGGCCGGGGCTTCGGCACAGTGGTTTGTGAGGAGTCCTAGACAGATGCCAGTGAAAGATAGGAGGCTAAGTTTCGCAGTCATGCCTGGCGTCCCCTTGAAAACATACAGTCGATCAGTATCATCCGTATCGGAGGGTCGGGGAGAAACCTAGAGCGCAGCTTGAAAAATGATTCGATACAGTATGTTGCGTTGATTGTCGGCGAGAGTTGAAAATGAGTAAGAATCTGAAATCCTTGAATGTTTGGCAAGAATCCAACGCTTCAATCAGAAACGAGAACGATTCCCACTCTCCCGCCCCCTTTTGTTGCCTACGAAACCGCGCTATCGTGTTAAGGCATCGAGCCTAGACGCTGTCCTTTCGAAAGGCGAGATTCCTATGCTATCTCCAAATTTCCGCACAATGATTCTGATCTTATTACCTACCATGGCACTCCTCTTGGGTGGATGTGTTCACACGGGAGCGGATCTTACACTCGCCGAAGCTATTGGGCTCATAGAAGGCGGAAACGTCATCGAACCGTCGCCAGCTGTTGCGAAGGCGATACTCAAAAAATACCAAGATCGTCCTATCTTAATCGAATTTTCAGCGACCTGGTGCATAATCTGCAAAGGCATAAAGAGACCTCTCGACCATCTCGCTCAGGAGGGCAAGGGCCGTTATATCATCATGAGGCTCGATGTTACGGACGACATGGAAACTCTGGTCGAGTATGGGATGAAGCCTATTTATCCCAGTTTTAAGCTTTTTTCGCCCGGACTGGTTCAGCCCGTCAAACGATTTGGGCTTTTGTCTTTTGACAGTCTGATCGCGTGGATGCGGCTCACTCATACCACAATTCAAAACGTGCCTTTGCAGTTCTCTCAAGCGCCTCTTAAAACGCCTAAAGCGGTTATCGTGGCAGGCAGCGCAGAGAACGCAAACTTTGCTCAAGAGGTTGTTTGGATAACCAAGATCTTGAAAAGGAAAGGTCTTAAGGATGACGAGATGGCCTGCTTTTATGCGAAACCAGACCCTGTTCAATATTTAGCCGATCAGAAACAATTCGACGAACTTGCTCACGATCTTAACAAATGTTCAGCTACGAGTCGGCTCGCGATCCTTAATGCTACCAAGCAAGGTTTGGCTGCGAATCCTTCGACGTTCTTCCTCTATGCGACCTCGCACGGGGCCGGGCCTTCTGAATACAGACCGGAAAAAGGCGAAAGAGACTGTTTTACGCGCGCACCTTCGCTGATTTTAGACAATGGGAGCGAAGAGTACTGTGACAGCCTCAATCACTTAACACCCGATGCCGTCGCGTCCGCGGTTCCTGCTGTGAGCCCAACTCATAAATTTATGGTCTTTCAAAGCTGTTACAGCGGCGGATTTATTTCAGACCAAAACAACGCTGCAAAATATCCGAGCGCCCTTGCAAAACTGCCAAACATGACTCTCCTCACCGCCACGCGGTCGGATCGCCCCAGTTTTGGATGTGGAACAGGCGAAATCGCCACGTATTATGGCTTTTCATTTGCGAAGGCTTTGGAAGAGGACAGAGGGACGTTTGAATCAATCGATTGGAAGACCATCAATCAAGAAACAATTGAATCCATCGAGCAGCTGGAGAGTAAGAGTCAGATCCGAGAGGGTTCGGATCCGCAATTTTTCAACGGATTGTGAGTCTCACCTTAGTAACGCGGCATAGTTTTATCAACCGTCAAAGCCCACTCATCCAGCCCACCGTGAAGCGACCGAACGCGTGGCAATCCCGCCTCTATCAAATAATAAGCGGCAGACAGCGAACGAATGCCGTGATGACAAATCGTGATGACCTCGATCTCTTTCAAGCCTGGAAATATCTGGGCTAGATCAAGTTTTGCCATGAGTTTTGAGCCATCGAGGTGGCAAAGGTCAAACTCCCACGTCTGGCGAACATCGAGCAGAAAAATGCCTTTGTTTTTGCGGGCAAGGAGCGTTTGGAGCTCACTACATGATATCTCTACATTCTCTGAGATCGTCTCGATTTGTTTCAGCCTCTGCATCACACCCTCCACAGGAAGATGCGCGCGATCGGCGAGTCCACCGATCGTAAGATTTTCCAGTGCCTCAAGGGTATCGTCCTTGCAGTAAACGGCAAAGGCTTCGCGGATGACCATGGGAAGATTCGGGACACGCAGAGAATGGAGTCGGCTATCTTTTGTGAGTATCAATTTGGGACATAACCTCGCTTGTATTCCAGGTAGTACTGGACGGACCGTTTAATTTCGAAGAGTTCTTGCTCGGTCAGAGGTCTGGCTTCGCGGGCCGGATTCCCTTTGATGAGCATACCAGGATTGAAGGTCTTGCCAGGCGTGACTAAGGAGCCCGCGGCAACGAGAGAACGTTCGGGGATCGTGACGTTATCCATAATGATAGCGCCCATTCCGATGAGACACGTGTTTTCAATACGGCAGCCATGGAGAATAGCGCCGTGGCCGATCGTGACATCGTCGCCGATATAAGTCGGGAATTTGCCGTTTGTCACGTGGATCGTAGAGTTATCCTGAACGTTGGTGCGTTTGCCGATGCGAATCGAATTGCAATCACCGCGAACCACAACGTTAAACCAAACGCTGCTATCCTCGCCAATCTCCGTATCGCCGATGACGTGAGAACCACTCGCAAGAAACACGCCTGCTCCACAAACCGGACTTTTACCTTTGTATGGCAAAATAACTGATCCTGGCATTTGGTACATGGGTGACCTCCGTAAGACCGTTCTATGCCTAACCCCGTCTAAAAACAACTGTTTTTGAATACTACTGGAGTTATTGACGTACTAAATAAGTAAGAATTGAAAACTCCAAATTCGGAGTAAATCGAACAAAGAAGGTCGAATCGAAGTGAAATGAGCACAAAGAGCTGCCTAAATGATTTCTGTTTAGCATACGTGAGACTTTCCTGCGGGAAATTTGTCCCACCTTAACAACGACTTGCCATGTTTTTTGGTATGCAGCCTAAAAGAACGGCTTGTTATGCCAATTGTATCAAGTGGTGTCACCGTACTGCCGATGCATTATCAATTGTCCGTCTCGTGTGATTTTTTGGGTGGTTTATGAAACGTACCAGGCGCGGCGTCAGGATCCCTTGCCAACAACTATTTCTATAATATGAATGCGATGTTATCGATAGCGGATACGAATTCCCACAACGGCACCACGGTTACCAACTTCCGTCGTATCCTAGGAACGAAGGGTGCAGTTGTTCAATCTGGGTTTACAGATTTGGGCACCAGTTGGGGGCGCTACGTTTCCTTACCAGCGAGCGGCACTGCACCAAATGCATTTGATGTCCAGATGGTAGGTCATTATCAAAACATCCCTAACACAAAAAGCTTCCAGCAATATGACGGGAACTACTATGCAGTGCTCTCTGCCTACCCTACGAGCCTTTTAAAGGCTACTGCAACGGCCGTTACCTATTCAGCGGTGGATTTTGGAATGGCGAGTTTCACTCTTTTGAAATCTGGCACCGACGACATACTTTATTATTGTTCGACCAATGGTCAATTGCGTAAAAGAAACCTGACGACGCCCACCTCACCAGCCGAATCTCAAGTAAGTCTGCTCATACCGGGCGCTACGTGTGCAGGATCAAGCCTCATTCACTACACGACGGGTGGGCAGGACTATTTGATGCTCATTTATGCTCAGAATGCCCTAAACGGCATCATCGAACTGAAGATAACGCCATAAAAAGACCTGAAGAACGCAAAAAAGGCGAGAAGGCTAAATGCCTCCTCGCCCTTCTGTCTAGATACTAGAGAAGGGGTTTGAACCAGCACAGAGGACGCGGACCCGTTGTAAATGATGTCTGGAGGCAGGTGTATTTGCCTGAGACTCTTTCTGCTGCTGTGGAGTTATTGCGCGATCCTAGGCTTTTGCCAGGGATGACGGTCGCATCGAATTTCTGAGCACAAAGAGCGCCTGCAATGTAGGTATCGAGACGGCATTGGCCTTCTGGGTGTGCATCGAAGGTCTGATCCACGACTGAGGTGTCTGGAGTTTGCCAGTCGGCTTCTGTACCGCTGAGAGCTGAGAGTAGAGCAGCCAAGGATTTGCCGCCAAGGAGAGTACGGTAGCAAAGATTCTGCTCTGGTTCTGTCTTCCAAACGTCGTCACACAAAGACTTGGGATACGCGTCGATCAGATCACGAGAGAGGGCGTTTTTCGCAGTTTGGTTTTTCCAAAGATCATGAGCGCAGCTAAGGGTAGCGAAATAATCAGCTTGGCCTTCGTTGGAAGCCCAATCCGATACAAATGGATAACCACCGAGGTGGTGACCAATCTCGTGGCAAAGGACGAGAGCAAAACCATCGCGGGTTGTCTCAGGACGTCGCGCGAGACCGCCAAACATATTCACTTCCCACGAACCGAGGGTTTGAGTTGCATAGGCGTTGACAGTACTGTCGCTCCAACGGCGATTCACAACAAAATCGGAGCCAAATTTGGAACTCATCAAAGGCTGGTAGTAAGCGATCGCTTCGTCGATGACTTCGTTGAACGTCGCTTGTGTCATCTTCGCGTCGCGTTTGTTATCTTGGAGGTAGAGATTGTTGGGTGGCAAAAAAGTAGCGTAGGCCGAGCTGCCGAACGAAATGGCTGAGGTTAAAAGCAAAGCAGACCAAGACATCTTCCCAAGCATAATGTACTCCGTACAATAAATTGCGTACTGCCATCATTGTTAATTGGACAGCCGGTCAACTCAATTGCATAGATATAAAGAGATGAGTTTTCAATTTGGGCGCATGGTCTACGCCACAGTAAATCTTTATGATTGCAATTCGTGCGTGAATCACATTCTTTCCTTATGTATTCCTAATTTTAACCAAGTATGAATCATTTTTTTTTCTATCGTCAACTCACCTCGAGCTTCCCACCGGAATAACGTCAAAAAATCGACGGATTTGGCCAAAATTTGAGCATATGAGACCATGAGGATAAGCCCCCATACAGGACTCACTCATGAAACGAATCTTTTGGCTTTTAGCCATTATGTTCTCTGTGCCGCTTCGCGCCCATGCCACGACGCTTCCGCTTCCCCTGAGTACATCCGGCAGCAGGATTGTCGATGCCAACGGCCAAACGGTTCAGTTGAAATCCGTGAACTGGTATGGAACGAATTTAGAGCCGGAAGTCGTTGCAGGTCTGGATAAGCAGCCTCTCGATCTTATCGTCAAACTTATCAGGTCGTGGGGGTTCAATTCTGTTCGGCTCCCGTTTTCCAATGCCATGCTGCATAAAACTACGCCCGTCGATCCCAAGTGGATTAAAGCAAATCCTCAGCTCTTGGGAAAAACATCGATCGAGGTTATGGATGCGGTGATCGACGCTCTGGCGGCTGAGGATGTGATGGTGATACTCAACAACCACAGTACATTCTCGCAGTGGTGCTGTGGTTTTGATAACAACGGGCTTTGGTATTTCGAAGGCAAAGGGGGGCATTCTACCCAAGATTGGGAGAACGATTGGCTTGCGCTTGTTGAACGTTATCGCGGCAAGCCCGATGTTGTGGGCGTAGACCTCAGAAATGAAGTGAGAACCCAACACTGGAGGGGCACGATTTTTCCGGAAGTTCCGAATTGGGGCAAAGGAAATCACCAGGATTGGCATAAAGCCGCTCAAAACCTTGGTAACAGGATTTTAAACCAGAATCCGAGCCTGCTCATCGTTGTCGAAGCGATTAATTGGGAAGGAACTGTTCCTATACTTGGCTCGGGGGATCGTCCTTTCCTCCGTTTGGTACCTAAAACGCCGATTCAGTTGGCGGTTCCCAACAAGCTTGTTTACGCTGTCCACAGCTACGGTTTCATTGGTCCTCGTCATAACGGTGACCCGAAAACATCGAAGGGCCAGAAACGTTACAGTGATATGGATGAGCAGACCTTGCTTGCGCAGTGGAAAGTCGAGTGGAGCTTTGTTTTGGATGAAGGGTATGCGTATACCACGCCTGTCTGGGTGAGCGAGTTTGGGGTCGGAGCGGATTCGAACGATGAAGGTGAAAAACGGTGGTTTCATACCTTAACGCAGTACCTCACCGAGCATCAGATCGGTTTTGCCTATTGGCCGCTCAATCATGAAAGCTACGGTCTTGTCGATGAGACCTGGTCAAAAAAGCTAGATGATGATTGGAGAGCGCCCGATCTACTGAAGCTGCTTCAAACATCTCATTAATGACAAGGAGGCTTAGCCTCCTTTTTTTGTCTCAAATTGCACTCATATTTTCTCCTGAATTACGAGATTTAATTTTTTAAGCAGCACGATTTAGTCATGTTTCATTCATAAAAAACCCTTAATTATGGGGGGGAGTTTTTGCATTTTTGCTTAGCGGAAAAAAAGTGCAACTGATATGTTACACTCGAAACCGATACCGACCGAGGGTCTATGACGATAGATTTTAGTCTTATACTTGCGTGTTACCAAGACGCCCCGCACTTGCGCAAAAACACGCTTCAACTTGTTAAAATACTTCAGCAATCTCGGCTCAATTTTGAGATCGTTTTTGTCGAAGATGCATCGCGGGATAACTCCGCAGCCGAAATTAGGGCGACACTTGCGGAGCTCGCTGGTCTCGGCGTAGCCCACCAGGCTCTTTTCCACGCTGAGAATAAAGGCCGTGGCCGTACCGTTACCGACGGTATTCGCATTGCGAAGGGGGCCGTCGTAGGGTTCATCGATATCGATCTCGAACACCTACCCGACGCTCTTTTGCCCATGATCGCGAAAGTGCAAGAGGGCGCAGACGTGGTGGTCGGGCGTCGCGTTATAGCAAATCCCGGGGCCAAACCACTCCGTGTGTTGTCGAGTTGGGTTTATAAAACACTCGTTCATTTTATTCTTGAACTTCCTGTTGCTGACACTGAAGCCGGGCTCAAAGTGTTCTCGCGAGCGGCGATACTTCCCATTCTTAATATCACTCAGGATGAGCAGTGGTTTTGGGATACTGAGGTTGTGCACCGTGCCTATCTCAAGGGCTTACGTTGCGAAGAACATCCGATCGTGTTCCTCGAAAAACCCGAAAAGCAAAGTACCGTTCGCATACTACCAGATACCATCCTATATCTGAAAAAGCTGATGAATTATAAGCTCTCGCTCAGTTCGACTCTGGATGTGCACGAAGCGCCGAGCCTTTCTCTGGAGATGGTCCGTGAAGATTCCACTCAATCGCTCTGAAACGACTACGGCCGATGAAGCGGCTGTGCTTACTTCGTTACGTTCAGGTCATCAGCATGGCGATGGCCCCTTCACCAAGTCCTGCGAAAAATGGTTTGAGGAAAACCTCGGCTGCGCGCGCGCTCTCCTGACCAACTCAGGGACTGACGCTCTCGAGATGGCAATGCTTCTGGCCGGTATTGAGCCTGGCGATGAAGTGATTATGCCGTCATTCACTTTTGTCTCGACCGCAAACGCCGTGGCTCTTCGAGGGGCAACGCCCGTCTTTGTGGATATTCGTCGTGATACTTTGAATATCGACGAGGACCTCATCGAATCTGCGATCACTTCAAAAACGAAAGCCATTGTTCCCGTCCATTATGCTGGCATTGGCTGCGCCATGGACCGAATCAACGCAATCGCCGCAAAGCATAATCTCCAGGTTATCGAGGACGCGGCTCACGCCTCGGTTGCAAACTATGGCGGCAAACCTCTCGGAAGTTTGGGGCGAATGGCGGCCTTTAGTTTCCACCAAACGAAGAACTTAAGCTGCGGTGAGGGTGGCGCTCTGATCGTCAACGATCCAGGCCTGATCGAACGGGCCGAAATTCTGCGGGAAAAAGGCACAAATCGCAAGGCCTTTGCCAGAGGCGAAGTTGATAAATATACGTGGATCGATATCGGATCGTCATATCTAATACCGGATTTTGTTTCGGCATTGTTAAGTTCCAAACTCCATCGGTCCCGCGCGATCACGGCCGCAAGGCTACGAATCTTTGATCGTTATAACGCTTCTCTTGAGAGGTTCGCTTATAAGGGCCTCCTGCAACTTCCTCATGTCCCCCTGGACTGCCAAGGGAATGCCCATATCTTCTATATGATACTGCCAAGCCCGGACATTCGTGATGCTCTGCAAAAGGCACTGGCGCGTGATCGTATCCAGGCTTCGAGTCACTATATTCCGCTTCATTCGGCTCCTGGAGCTGCGGGACGAACACGTGTTTCGGGTCGTATGGTTGTGACCGATCGCGTAGCAGACACCATTTTGCGTTTGCCTGTATACGAGAGCCTAAGCTTCGCGGAGCAGAGTTTCGTCATCGAAAAAGTGGAGGCTTTTTTCGATGGGCTAACTCAGAGCCGTATGGTTTCGAATCGTGAAAGAGAGCTTGAGATGATGCCTTGAAACAGCTCTAAACTATCCCGTTCAAAAGCTCGAGAGGTGCTTGACTCGCGGCCAAGCGAGAGGCCGATAGTGCTAACATGTTTTGGGCGTGGCCGGCGAGTTCGTGCAGAGAATACGGGCCGGACGAGAGCCCGAGAATAAGGCCCGCAAGGAGATCACCACTGCCTGCGCGGCCGAGGCGGTTGTCGCCCTGGGTCAGAAATCGCACTGATTCCGGAGCAAAAATCATTGGGCTCGCGGATTTGTAGATCATACTCATCCCCTGTTTTTGAGTGAGTTCGCAAAGATCCCATATATCCCCCACATGCTGAGGCGTAGGCATTTCCTTTTGCAAACGTTTCCACTCACCGGGATGCGGCGTGAGAAGAGTGTGATCAGGATCAAACGCGAGGCCTTCGGACAGTTTTAGAATGTCACTCAAAGCGCCCGCATCAAAGACCAGACGCAATTGCTGCTTTTTCTGAAGCTCAGCAAAACATTCCATAAACTTGCGTGTAAGAGGCGTTTCCATCGTCCCCGGACCTATTAAAACCGCTTTGACTTTGCGTGTTTCGATAAAACGTTTCATCGCCGAAAGATCGATTTCGCCTTCAAGCCCAAAGGTCTCGTAGGTGAACTCGCGCGACCACGCAGGTGCCATGATTTCGGATAACGGGGCGACAGTGACCCAGCCCGCTCCGCCTTTGAGAGCCGCGGCTGCAGCCATCATAATGGCTCCGACCTTGCCAGGGCTACCGCCGATCGCAAGCACGTGTCCCCGATCATATTTGTGCGCGTCTGGCGGAAGGTGGCGCCACAGCGTTGCAAGCGCGGGCGTGTAGGTATCGTGAATTAGCGAGATCGTGCGTTTTGATAAAACGTCCTGAATCGCTTCGGGGGCGAATCCGAGAGTCGCAAGATTTACGTCTCCACACCATCTTCGGCTAGGTTCCCCAACGTGGACCGGCTTTAAAGCGCCGAAGGTAATCGTATGAGTGGCAGGGAGGCGGGCGGGCTCCGTATCCCAGGTGTCCGCCTCGAGCCCTGAAGGCAAATCGATGGCGAGGACAACGCGGGAATGCAGATGGGAGGCGGCCTCTAGACAGTTTCGGGTCAGCCCATCCCGCAGCGAGCCCTTCAAACCAAGGCCTAGCAATCCATCGATGATGATAAGGCTACGATCGCGGAACGGATCGAAGTCTGCAGCATCCCGGAAAGGTTTGAGAGCGAAGCCCTTCTTTTCGAGTTCTAAGCGCTGATAGTGTCGCTCATTCGATTCTTTCCCGTCCGACACATCAAAACACGTCAGAGAAAAGTCAGCTTCAAAAAGCAGTCGTGCGGCAACCAGAGCGTCACCGCCGTTGTTACCGCTACCTGCTAAGAGTATGAAATGGGAATAAGGCTTCCAGAGCCTCAGGGCGAGACGGAAAATGGCCTTGCCGGCTTCTTCCATAAGAGTGCGCGAAGGAATTCCATAGATTTGGGAGCTCAGTCGATCGATGTCCTGAGTCTCTGAACCCGACCAAATCATGATTCACCTCAAGCGGTTACGGTGCCGCCAGCCTGTTGGATAACCTTGACGATTTTGTCGGTGACTTCGCCTTTAAGGGCGCGGTGTGCAAGGGCGATTTTTTCTTTGTCGAGTGTCAGCTCGCTGCCCGTAGCGGTTTGTTTGGTCGAAAAGGTAAGGGTCGATGTACCGAATTTGGAAATGGTGACGATCATTTCGTTACCCGCCTGATCGAAGCTAACCATCTTACCGAGTTCGCGTCCGCCCAAAGCGTCCTTGATTTTGCCGATAATGACGCCCAGATCTTTCTCGGGAAACTTAACTTCCATAGCCATCTCAGTCCCTCTATTACCATTCGCTTAGATAAGCTTCGTGACAGATATCGTGAAGCAACTGCTTTACGAGCATGTCTTTTGTCATAATAGATTTTTGGTCCATGATCCAGGAGATTCCACCAAAAGGATCGCAATGCGCCTCAAGAGTGTGAAGGATTTCGCTTCTTTGCTGAAATCCCTGCATGCGCGAAATTTGGACGTTAATCTGTGCCTGATGCTGAAGAACCTGGAGCTGAAGCCGACCGACTACGACGACAAAGCCGGAGAGGGTCTCGTTGTCTTTGCCGTGGATCGGAAAGATGCTCATCTTTTTTTCTTTTTTGCAGTGATCGTTGAAGACCTGGATCGCATCGCGGAGCTCCATATTGAGTTCGGCAATAGTCTTCAAAATACTGCTGCGACCGACTTCACGCGGTACGTTAGGATTGGTTTGTTTCCACTGTCCGTCTTCCAGCCTGGATTCCGCGAGAATCTTGACCCATTGCTTGTCCATGTTGAACTCCTGGTTTTTAGAACGACTTGATGAAGCTGGCGTATATCGCGAATTGGCTTATTTTGCTGCCGTAGGTTCGGTCCAGATAATCACCTGCACCCGACTCGACTGGGGCTGAGGTGCGGTTGACCTGGATCACGGCGCCGTTGTAGGAGCTGGTTACGATTTTGCCGGAGAGCCCGATCATAAGCCAAGCCGCCAGTTGCATGTCGGCGTGAGCGGCAAATCCGGATTGGCTCAAATTGAATTTTACGAGAGATACGTCATTCGTATTGTAAAGGCGGTTCCCTTGAGCTGTTTCATAAAAGGCTCCGAGGCCGAGTGACAGGGACTTTTCCTGATGAAAGGAGAGCTCTGTTATAAAACGTCCGTCCCAGTCGGGGCCGCTCAGCCGTTCCACGTTGTAATTATATTCGTTGAGCTGGCCTGTGAGGCTCAGTGCAGTTTTTTTCGAGAAATTTAGTTTTACGGTCCCGTCTTGGAGTATCTGCGTGACAAGCAGGCGAGATTTATCAAAACGTGGATGACCGGCGAGCGTCAGTTTCATATCGATCGCCTCGCCTTTTTGCGCGATGAAAAGCGACGCGTAAGGCGAGTAGTTGATTTGGTTTTTGAAATCCGCATTTCCCACGTAAGCGTAAACGCCAACCAGCCCACCGTAAGACGAATGATCACCAAGAACGGATTCATATGCACCCGAGGTCTCGAGGCGAATGAGGCTATCCGGATGAAAGCTGTTCAGAGTGAGGAATTGAAGCGTTTCATCAGCGTTAGGCAGTATGGAGATCTCTTTATAGGCGTCCTTGCTCGTTGAAGCACTAACACTGGTCAAGTAAACCCATTGGCTGCGTGCTGAGGGAGGCGGCGTTTCCGAGCCCCAGTCCAGTCGGAGCCGGGTACGCGTGAGATCAGAGTTGGTTGAGATCGCGTTGTTGGTCTCCGAGCTCTGATTCATATACAAATGCACGAGCGAAACGTTGCGAGGCGGAGCAAGTACAAACGGCGGCGATTCGGGTTGGGCAGGCGCTGATGGCAAACCGGGGCTTCGTCCTGGTACTGGCGCTGTCTGGAGTTCTTGTTTTTGTTTCCGAATGAGTTTTTTCTCGGCCTCTTTGCGATAGAGATTGCGTGTGGAAACAAGCTTGGAGGGCAGCACCACGGCCTGATCAAGAAGATCGATCGCCTGCTGGTATTCGGCCAGTTTATAGGCTGACATTCCGCCGTAAAAACCTGCGAGATCGTAGAGAGGATGACCATTCGGGACGGATGCAAATGATTTCAAGGCGAGGCTGTAGTCGTTCACGCGGAAGGCGACTTGTCCGCAGTCATACGCAGATTCGGGTTCAAGGGCCTTGCTATCGATCGTTTGGAAGATTTTATAGGCTTCCGTCAGGTTCTTTTGCTGGTAGAGAGAACGAGCAAGGAAAACCTTCGAAGGAATATGATCGGGCTGAAGGCGGACGAGCTGAGTGAAGAGTTCGGTGGAGTCGTCAAAGCGTTTGGCTTCATAGGCTTCCATAGCGCGGCGATAGATTTTGGCCATGCCCGGAGTTTTCGGGGCATTGCTCGCAGCGGAAGCTGTTGGACTTGCTGGCGCGGCAAAGAGCGCTGGAATACAGTAATTCCAGGCAAATGTGCAGCCTAAGGCAAGAAGGACACGCTTCATGGGGCCTCGATAAATCAAGGTGGCAGACTATAGCATCATTATAGCACCGCGAATCCAGGCTCCGTAAAGGGCCCAACTAGGCAAACATGGCCTTTCATAGCCAAGTCCCCGGGGCCGCTAGACATTCCTTGATTGACTGGGATCATTCTATACAATAGTATCGTTATCTTTCGCGTTTTCAGAGGAGGATGGTTTATGGCCCGCGTATCCATCGAAGATTGCCTTCGTTTTATAGAAAATCGTTTTGCTCTTGTTGCCGTTGCTTCACACCGGACACGGCAGTTGATGGAAGGTAAAACTCCTCTCGTCAAAACCAGAAACAAAGAAGCAGTGACTGCTTTGCGAGAAATCGCCGAAGGTTTTGTTGTTGGATTTCAACCTGAAGAAAAACTCCGTGCACCTAAAGCTCCAACCGAGTTCTAGGACGTGCCAGAGTCTCGTCAGTTAAAAAAGCCACTGTGACAACGCAGTGGCTTTTTTTGTAATTAAGATGAATTTTTCAGGAAATTCATGACCTCATAAATATTACCCACTCTTTCGCACTGACCCCAAACATATGAAAATAGGCCGTAACCATTGGTATCAAAGGCATTAATTGATGCCCTCACGAGCAAAAAGGCTAGGCTTATGGGCAAACTCCCTACAACAATGGAGGAGTACCGCGGCTCTGCGGACTCTACCAAACGCGAGAGGAACCCACGTATGCCTAAGGCTCATTCCAATCAGAAAGGTGATCACATGAAAAACAAACATTCCTCCAACGAGGTTTCCCACTCTGGTAACGACAATCTTGATACTAATCAGTCGGCCCAATCCATGAGTGCTGGAAGTGATGATTCGATCCCGAATACAGGGGTCAACCAAGATTCGTCCTCTCTCGATCCTCAAGGTTCGGAGAGCCAATCGAATCAGGAAAGCAGCGAGTCGAGGGATTCGTCGACCAGCATGAAAAGCGAAAGCGATACGGATGCGACCGGCTTAGTCTCGCGCGCAGCATCTGTTCTTGATACCCAGTCTGTGAAAAAGAACCTCAATCTGGTCAAACAAAAAGCCCAAGACCTCATGAGCTCGGGCAAAGAACAAGTCTCAGATAAATTCAATTCTTTGACGGATGACGTCAAGCTCCGCGGTATGATGGTCGACGATAGTATCAAAGCCAATCCTTATGCCTATGCTTTGGGTGCGGTAGGCATCGGCTTTATCCTTGGCCGCGCTTTCTCCGGAAAAGGCAAAAGCGATATCGATGCCCTTGTATCGACCGTGAACAAAATTAACTTCGGCACACTCGCAGGAATGTTCGGCGCGAAAGTCGGCAGCGAAGGTCAATCCGAATCGAGCGAGGGTTATAACAAAGACCAGGCTCGTAAAATTGGTTGAGCGATCGATAGTGATGAATAAAGTGATTCACGAAAGAGGCCGGCTTATGTCGGTCTTTTTTCATTCAATACCGCTGAAATCCATCGCCGTCTCATTTTCTAGGACAGAATCATTCGCACCTTCTTCGGCGGCTCCTTCGCCCGTATCAGCCAAGCCTAGTAGTTTTGTGCTGGATTTAGGTCGGGCCGATGCGATCACAGGAAAATCTTTTGCATCAACGCCTGTAAGTACCGGTACAACGTTTATCTTTGTACCGGACGTGATGGCCTTGAAGCCTGGTTGAACCACATGATTGAGGTTGATCGTACCAGCCCATTTCCCTCCGACTTTCTTGATAAACGATTTGGTGACGATAAAATCGGATCCAGGTGGGAAGAGTACTTCTTTTTCGTTCGCATGTTCGGAAAGAAAGGAAATGTCGTGGCAGTTCTTGGATGTGATAACAAAAGTGAGATTGTTTTTAAACCCGGCCGGGACGGAATTTTCCTTTGTCGTACTCATAAACGCCAGCTCTTCGAAGCGTTTCACTTTGATTATTTTCTCAACGATGGCTGCAGGAAGATCAAGGCCGCGTCTGGCAACGCAGGATTCTGATGGGATTTTATTCAAACCCGAAGCAGCCGCTTTTATGATATTAACAATGTCTTTGATTTGGCTGACCCGATTCGAGCGAAGTCGAGTGTTAATTGCTGAGTAAGCAGAGCTTGTATAAAGTCTTAGAGCGACGGCTTCCTCTTTCGTTAGAGAACCTTTCATAGTTTTTTTGGCAAGACCTAGAGCCACCGTATCGTAACTATAGTGGAATTTATCCATTTCTTTCTTCATACCCGCGTAAACAGCGGCATTTGCTCCGGTGTATGTGGTGAGATCGACCTTAGTCAGATACCCGGTGCTGGTATCGGTCTGCAAGGTGCTCCCCGCGCCCTGTGGCTTGCACCCTATGCCGAGCATGAGCAACAGAAAAGAAAGCGAAAAGGATGCTATCGTTTTGCTAAAAAAGCTCATAAATTCGCCTTTTACCCAAGATATGATCGTCTATCGGTACTTTTGTTCAATCGCTTGAGAAGGCGGTAGTGGGGCGAGGTAAAGGGGGATAACGGAATATAGAGAAAGCCGTGGATGGTGGCTTTCTCCTGGGTCAGGGTCAACGCTGTTCAGCGGACCGCTGAGCGATCAGTACCTAAAATGATCTGGCTCACGCAGCGCTCAACGAGCTCGTCTGATGTGATAAAACGCTCGTCATACCAGTACTGTGTCTCACACAGGCGGACGAGTTCTTTGCCAAAAGCCTCGTGGAACCCATCCCGCAAGGTATCGCGGAAATCGACGTAATCCCATGCGGCTGCCTGCTGTTCCTGCTGTTGGGCGGAAATAAAATAATAGCTGAGGGATTCATAGCTTACGCGTAGGTTCTGAGCGAGGAAGGAATCGACGAACTTTGAGATCTGCGAATCGTATCTCTTTAGATACTCATGCTGGCGAAGTCCTTTGTAGCGATCTAATTGAATTAATTTTCCCATAAAATACCCTTTTACGTGACATGGGCTATCCTCCCGGATTTACCTCTCTATCGGTATGAATTATGGATTTCTTAAGCGCACTATGCAAACAAACTAGGAAGGAATTGCCTGCCGGGACTAGGAAAAAACGAATCATTCCATACCCTTGTCCTTTAAAATTGGAAGTCCTATTATAGGTTTATAAGGCAGAGGGGTGCCCCATGGTTTCTAGGGTAGGTGATTCCTTATTTAATCGCGAGGGAACGGCCGGGTTTGTAGCCGGGCGCGACCCTAAAAAGGAAACTCTGCAGGTCGCGATCAGCGGTCCGGAGTACGAAAAAGGCCGACGCTATGGGTTTATAAACGGACTCGAGCCTAATCAGCGCAAAGAGTTTGAGGTCATCATCGACAACATGCGGGATCGTAAAGGTAGCCGCGAACGTGTTGATTTCCTTCAGGACCAGATTGAAACCCTCAAGGCTGATCCAAAACGAGGCGTTCTCACCCGCTATTTGCAGGGTGAAATGGCTCATATCATGAATAGTGAGGGGATCGCCCCGCGCATATATAGTATCGACGAAACGAAAACCTAGAAAGGGGAACGCTATGGCACAGATTGGCGATTTAGTACCGAAGGCTGGTATGTTTACCAATCCTGGAGTAGTGGTCGAGAAAAAAGATGACGGTAACGTTATAGTTGATACTGAGCCGATGACGGTAAACAAGTATCATCGCTATGCGAACACCACAGGCCTTACCGAGCAGGAAAAAGGCAAATTTAACGAGATTCTTGACGGTATTTACACCAAAGAGAACGACGTTGAAAAAATCAATGACATCCAGACCAACATTGATCAGTTGAAATCCGATCCGGTCAACCAGAAGATCGTGCAGTACCTGCGCAATCAACAGGCGCACTTGATTCGTACCGCTAAAGAATTGCCACGCACCTACAGTGTGGATGAAACCAACCTCAAAGGTTTGATCAGCAAGACTTGATCGTGATGTAAAAAATTCTTCCGCATCGTTGCGGACGAGATGTTAAGCCGGAGCCTTTATGCTTCGGCTCTTTCTTATTTCGCTTAAAAAGAGCGACAAAAAACCACCAGGCGATCAGGCCTAGTGGTTACGTTTAGGATTAGCGAATGGTTTCAAATCCTTTGATGTAGGCATCAGGAAGACGTTTGGCGATCTCGGGATCCTGAGCTTCTTTTGTCACCTCGGCTCGGAAGTTATCCATGATTCCTGGCAGCGCAGCAAAAAACGTTCGAGCCATGGATTCATTGAGGTCGTAGAAAATACCGGCTTTATAGAGAATTCCCAAACTCTTGAGCCAGGCTATAATCTGATCATGCGGAATATCAGGCTTAAAGACATCGACGAGTGCTGTTTCCGTCGTGTCGAGGAAGGGCACGAGTTCGGTAGCACTATAAAGGCCTATTGGTGTTTGTCCTTCGCGGTAGGCCGTCATAAGTTCTTTCACAGAGCGCGCCACGGATTCAATTGGAATTGCGACTTGAGGCGACTGTGCTGTTGCAAGAACAAAGAGTTCGCCATCACACCGTGTGTGCCACTGGTCACCGCGCGTATTTTTCACCGCCAGGCCCGGCCCATGGCTATCTTTGAGAAGGTGATCATGGTCATGCATGAGTTTGGCCAACGCATCGACGGCAATTTTATTGTATTTGTATTTCTTTTGCCATTCGACGGCTTGAGTTCTTGGGTTGCGAATGTGACCTGTAGCAAATCCGTCTGTCAGAAAGTGATCGCTAAACGCATTGACGATAAGGGCCTGGTTTAGCAGACTGTCTTTTTTCTTGGCGTCGGTCTCATCGTGAGCCTGCACGGCTAAAGCGAGCGCTCGACCGTGATATTTCACGTAGAAGACCATGTTAAACCAACCGAAATGGTTGTAGTTGGTGGTCGACAGCTCGAGGTATTTAGGAAAGGAAAAACCGAAACCAAGGTTGTAGTCCGGATAAGATACGTTCGGATCCGACATCTGTTTTAGGATCGCGGCTTCTTCTTTCTCAAAATAACCCTTCACGCGTTTGTCGTTGGGCGAAAAAGGATGAAGAAAGCTTTGATTTCTGGTTTGCGTGATAATCTCTTCGGGTGTGCCGTAAAAATCGCCTGAGAATGCGACCAGCTCTCCGTAAGAAAAGGAGTCTTTTCTATCAGCGCGATAGATGAGAGCGGGACACACCGTTCCGTACTCAGAACAGGCTTGTTTATAACCCGTGTCGCCCAGAACCTTATGCTCCCCACCATCAAAACTTGTTTCGGAGTTGGGCTTATTTATGGATTTGCAGGACGTGGTCACAAGTGAGGCGAAGAGCACGATAGCGATTAACGGCTTCATGGCTTAGATATCCTAAACGCTGCGGGGAATTCGAACGGTATGAGTGATTTTAACATGTCGGTTAGGCAGCGTGGACGGCTCGGCGGTATTTGCCGACCGGTCGATAGGAATGGATGGCGCGATTTGCGGGGGGGAAGTGCGGTAAAAGGATAGAAATTCGGGGGTTGGTTCGGATTTTTGCTAGCGCTCGGGGCAAATTTTTTTTATGATCGCGGTCCTAATGGAGAGCTGTCCGAGTGGCCGAAGGAGCTTGATTCGAAATCAAGTAAGGGGGTGACCTCTTCTAGGGTTCGAATCCCTAGCTCTCCGTTTCTTTCTCGCTAGTTGCGCATTCCCGTGATTCCGACCGGCAGGTCCTCGGTTAGTGTCAAGAAGAACTCGCATACAAACTCCTAAGATTCCACTCTTTGACCTTTATATCAATCTGGATTGGCCCCCTCTGGTGCATTCTCCAGGAGAGTCCCATCAACAGCATCGACTCCGACTTCGTAAGTGACAGTTCCATCAATGATGTCGAAGGAATAGCGTAAGCCGCTCCCTCCCTTTTCTTTTTCTAATTCTTCGTCCGTTATTTTACCTGGGCGTGCTTTGAGAGCGATCGTACGCGCTTGAACTATTGTCAGTTTCGCATCTTTTACAAGATTTTGTCCGACGAGGGCAAAGGCATTGCTGGCACTTAAGGTAACGATTGTTGTGATTAGCGTCATAACTGATGTCTTGAAAAATTTCATAATCTTGCTCCAATTGGTTTTCGAGTTCGGTGTTTTCGTTTTCTATAGATCACACTAACACTCGAGACTTAGCTCAACCTTAGGGCATTTCGATGCCAGATTCGGCAATCTAAAATTATTAGCAGAGTGTTCCGTAATCCGTGACAACCCCGGCTTGGAGTCGTTTAGTGATTCTTGGCTCATGGCGAATGTCATTTCACAGCCATCGGTACAATGGAAGGGCCATATACAAATTTCTCAAGATGCACTTCAATGCCGAAAATTGCTATGAGTTCATCCTTAGAGCTGCTTTTTACTTCACCTTTGCCAAAATCAAAAATCCGATCCTCAATCCCTATATTCACTGCGAGTGGAAATCTGGCCTTTTCACAAAAATGAGTTTCTATTTGGAAGGCCGATTTTCTGTAAAATCCTTGGTCCATTTTACCTTCCAAATGCCCTGCAGATATCTCAAAACCACCTATCACGTGCGCGAACGCTATCTGCATTCCTTCGTAATGACGTTTAAGCATTTCGCGTTCCGCCCTTCCAAAATATGCTCCTACAAGGATCGTAAAAGGTCCTTTCCAATATAATTCCAGACCACCAACTTTGGTATACATATCAATCGTGCGATTTTCCCAAATAGTCGCTGCGAAGCTGACAGGGAGATCATTGAACATCGAGCCTGGTATAGTTAGCGTTAGCTTGGCTTCATCCAGATAAAATACTTTCATGTTAGAATTTGGTTCATGCAACTTCACATAATCAGCATCGAGCCCTAATCCATTCGAAAAGGAGTGATGACCAATCAAGCCAAGTGTCAAAGGACCAAAAGGGCCGTCTGGATGGTTTGATTCGTTTGCGACGCGAAACCTCAAATCGGAGCTTAGTTCGGTTTGTCCCTCATCAGGGTTTGAATTTTCCTTGGATAAAGGAGATTTGGCTGGAGAGGATGACTGTCCTGAACTTGTGTTAGGTTTATTTTGGGCTTCAGCTGGATCGCAGCGCGGGACCAGAAATAAAAAAAGTAGAATGAATCGATGACAGTCGGCGAGACATTTTTGAATAGTCATGATCTGTGACCATTATACAGGTTGAAGTTCGGTTGCTATCGCACTACTGCAGCTAAACTGATGCTTTGCCCTTGGTATTGGCGAGTGAATTTAACTTGACGAAACATTTTCAAATCGACTCACACTATCAAAGTCACTTACAACGCCTTAACTGGTGGGCAAGCATGAAACCGTCGATGCAGACATCTGCCTACATACCGATGCTCTAAAGGACCATATTCAGATTCCCTTTGTTGAAGCTCGTATAGTTCAGTGAGCTTTCTCTGCTGCTCGATTTGGAAATATCCAGATACAGCAAACAATTAAAACGAGCAGCACGCCCGATGCAGTAAAGCGACTGAGGGCCATGCCTCCATGATCGTGTGGCTTATCTAAAAAGTCGCCAACAACAGCACCTAAGGGTCTGGTGAGAATAAAAGCAGACCAAAACAGAGCTGTGCGAGAAATCTTGGTCCAGTGTGCGATCGCTGCCACAAGCACTAGTAAGGAGCTGAATAAGATCGCCGAACCGCCGTAACCAAGGCCGGCACTGTCTGCCGTCCAGTCACCCAAGGCCGTACCCAAGGTCTGTGAAAACATGATGGTGACCCAGTAAAAGATCTCAGTTTTTGGTTCGCTCACTGTATCAACAGCTATAGATCCGAGTGTGCGATACCAAGTGGTGAGTGATCCGATTAGCAAAATAAGAAGCAAGGTGGAACCACCCGCATATCCAATACCGAGAGAGCGATCGGCAAAATCAGCCAAAGTCGTACCAACAGTGGTCGTTGCGATGATAGTAATCCAGTAAATAAAAGGATGAAATTCCTTGCTTTTAATCTGAACAAAGACAGCGATTATAAAAATCACAGCAAAAATCGCTGTACTAATCAGGTACCCCAAATTCAAAGACATTGAGAGGGCGTCACCACCAGTTTCCCCCAAGGTAGTGGCGAAGATTTTAGTAATCCAGAAAACAAGAGTCACCTCGGGAACCTTTATTCGACTTTCTATTGCTCCGTTGTTCATCTCGTCATCCTTTGCTTAGTGATCACCTGCTCTCTCGAAAGGAGTCGCAAGCCCAGATTCTTTCAGATAGTTATCAGGCCGATAGAATCAGATTGTATTTTGAGCGTTCTAAAAAAATGAAATGTCTCAGATAAGCTGATGACTTGAGTGAAGACTATAAGAATTTCTGAGGTTTTTAACTAGCTTAATCTTCTACAAGAAGATCAGCGCATAACATTGTTTAGACCGATAAATTTTGCGGTTTAGTGCATCCAGTTCAAAAAAAATCTATTTTGAACGCATCCGTTTACATCACTGACAAGTCCATATCAGGTCCGCCATGGAGAGAAATATTAAAATGATCGAAAAGCTTTGTATTTTTGTCCTTTAGAATATCCTGCGTAATGAAAATCTCGGGAGGATATAGCTATATGTACAGAAATTCAGGGCCTAACTGGAGAAGTTTTTATCAGCTACACCCAAGTCTTTGGCGACTTATGCGATGGTCAGAAGACATTTCAGCAGAACGGGTAAAAGGATCGATGATACGACCGAGCAAGTGATCGCCGAGAGGATACCTTAAGCGAAGTGGCACTAAGCTTGTGCAGCCCGAAGTTATCGTTCATTAACCAACCTTATCTTTGGTGTCGAAGAGGTTGAGATCGGCCTGATCCAGAAGTTGCATGTTGTAAAGAAGCAACTTCCTGCAATTATTAAAAAAATCGAGGTATTATCAGTGGAATTCGTGATTGTTCCGCCCAAACCTCTCCGAAGTCTATAAAGTACGTTTGAAGCGGGAATTTGGCCTTCACACTTTGTTAAACGCCTCTCAAAACGTGGTGGAGATTCTCATGTCATTGCTAGAAAGTATCGCCGCTCTCATCACACTCACTGCAATCGCAGCATATGCTCACTTTAGATTTCTAAAATTGCCAATGACGATAGGTCTCATGGCCATCGCCGTCGCTATTTCTGTCTTACTTTTGTCGCTCGGCGCGTTGGGTTTCGGTATCCAGCGTCTGGTCGAGGGAATTCTGAGGGAAATGGACTTTAACAATGCGCTCCTCAATGGGATGTTGAGTTTTTTGCTCTTCGCCGGTGCGCTGCACGCAAAGTTAGACGATCTACGGGCTAACTGGGCGCGAGCAGGGCCATAAGGGTCGGAATGAACCAATAAGAGTTCTTGATATGCCTAAAATAGATAACTATTTGTTTGGGCATAGTCTGAGAGAACTGCCTGAGAACACGCCTTTTGCGGGTAGATTTTGCACTAAAAAAAGGGAGCCGAAGCCCCCGTTTCTCTATCGACCGCTCGTGAGACTTCCACTATCCCCGACTGGACGTAGAATTAGAACAGCTTCGGAAGGTCCTCCTCGACGTTTCAGGATCATTGACATCCTTGCCTCATTTTTATCATCCCAGTGTTTGTCTTTAGCCTCGCCTTTAATTTGCGCAGCGTCGGTAGCGAAGGTGCGTTGAAACCAGTTTGGTCTTACTGCCATATTAAAGGTTTCCACTGAAGTTATTCCCACCTCTTTCAGCGCATCCTTGATGCTCTGGTTTCTGAGATCCGCAAGATCCTTATCGGACTTGGAGAGCTCCATGGATGGTGCTTTCGGGTAGTCTTTATCGGACCACGAAGCCACCACGACTTTAGGTGTGACGTTATTATTCTTGTAGGTATTCGCCCAATCCTGAAGTCGCATTTTCTCTATCGAGGGGATCATCGCCGATTTCTGGTCAAAATACACAGTCGATGCGTGACGATCGACCTGATCCAGATAAACGTACCAAGATTCATAAACAACCCCATCGGGATTTGGAGTCATGCCAGCTGACTCGGAGCTTTTTTTGTCACTGGATTTTTTGGGGGCATCAGCTGCGAAAGCTGAGACACTGAGGAGCAAACTCGAAGCGAGTACGGAAGTAACGATATGTTTCATTTCCTAGTCCTTTGTGTTTACGATCAAATATTTAATCGATGCAAAGACATTATTAGATCCCATACGTCCAGCTTATCAATTGCGAAGATCCGCCTTTCACGCTCAATTCTACTGGTAGCAGAATGTTCGAGTATTTTAAGGCAATGCATAGGTTGTCTAGAAATATTTTGCATATTCGATAAGTGCCTTTTTATCGTCGTCACTGAGCTTCGAACCAAAAATGTGGCCCCTGTCCTCAATGAAGTCAGGAACTGTATTCAGTTCCAACATCTTTTTCATCATGGACGCCATGCCCGCGCTCCTTCGGCTATTCACGAAGCCTTTGAATTTATGTCTCGGCTCGCCGCTCAATACGCCCTGTATGTAGGCTTCAATAAGGACAGGGAAGTGTTTGGGGTTGAGGTTCATAATTAGGTTAACGGGTGTCCCCTTAGGGATATAAATTAATTTGAGCGTTAAACCATTAAGAAATTTCATCGTACGGACCATCTCAGGGAACAGCTCGGGTAATGAGGTGTCCTCGGTCGTCACTTTTATGGAATTGATACCGAGCCTTTTCTCAGGCCAAAGCATTTTAGTCATTGCATCTTGGTAGCGAGCTACACGGTTTGCAACGGAAGGATCGGCGACGTAGTCACCCAAAGAATTGTTGTGAAGGAAGGGTGCCGTGGCCCATATCCCGACCAGAGTCGGAGTTCTGTAGAATGCGGAAGAACCTTTCCACATGATATCGTGTTGGCCTGTGAGAGGGTTATAGAGGGGGATAGCCTTACCCGAAGCGTCGTAATCCGAAATGACCATCGGTTGCGCTTTCAAATCTTTGTATGTTTGGCTGGACATTTGTCCCCACGTCGATCCAGCAAGGGCATTGGTACCCTCAGCTCGTTGAATGTTTGTCCCCAGTTCGGTAGCCATATGACGTTGATCATCGGAAAGGTAATTGTGCTCGAGAAAATCGCCTTTTGAGACTAATTTTCGCCAAGCTTCGACTTGACCAGCTGGATCGCTCGGAAGATTCTCCGGTTGCTTACTGCTGTGACAGCGCGCGCAGTTGTCGGCGAAAACAACTTTCCCGCGATCCAAGAGTTTTTTGTCTGTGGAAAGGAACGACTTTCCGCCCTCAGCATCGGAGAGAGGGAAGGAATCATAAGATTCCAAAAAGGTAGCCATGTTCGGCATGCGACGTTCGGTCTGCATCCAGGGGCTGTTGGGGTTTTTGCGATGTTTGCTGATGACATCGAAATCTCTCGGCGCAAAATCGCGCTTAAGACTATCTGTTATATGAAAAGGATTGAGAGGCCACGATTGGTACCATTGATCGTGCATCATGCCTTCGTTCACATAGACTCTCACGGAAGCCGTAAGAACACCCATCGAATCCGAGCCGTCCGTTAATATATGCGGCACGGCTAAGGTTGGCTCCTTATCTGTGCCGCCAAGTGCACCTATAGGGCTGTCGAGAGGAACGCCCGCATTTTTGTACATTGAAACAATCAAATTCTTTTGTTCAACCGTAATGCGTTCCGGTCTCGCCAATTTCAGCCGATCAGCCAGCCGGAATATTGAATTGATAACTGTAGGATTATTGATGAAATCCATGGGAAAACGCGATGTCTCGCTTGTTCCGGGCTCTTGTGTGGCAAGATATTGATAGATGAAAGACGAACTTGGAATCTCCTGGCCAAAGACAAGGCCTTCTCTCAAATATTGATTGCCGATCGCTGAAGTTAAATTTTCCCACTTAGGTTCTTCGGGGTTCACCGGAGTTTTGAGAGGGTTAAATCCAATGTGGCAGAATGCACACGACATACCTACTTTATAAGGCGGCTCGACCGACGAGGGTTCGTCCATATATTTGGCCAGCGACCATTTTTTCGAATCGAATTTTTCATTTTTGAAAATTTGAAGCCCAATGACGCCAGAAGAATACCCAAATTTTTCGGGGTCCCAAGTTAAGGTGCCATCCTTCATTTTATCGAGTGTCAGGCCGAATTGGTTCGGCTTAATCGCAGCTACGCAATCAGGGTCATTGATAAGGCCGAGCTTTTTGAAGCGTTCGTTTCTCGGCGTAATGAGGAGCATACGCATGACGTCGATTTTTAGATTGGTCTTGTTCAAATGAGAACCAGATAGTTTCGCCATATCACGCCAAAAACCTGGGTTATCAACGCCGACCCACCAGTGCCACGTATCCATTCCATCAGCAACAGCGGCTGCGTCAAAGCCCAGCCTTTTAGAGGCCTCGTCGGCATGATTTTTTCGATACCATGAATAGGTATGTTCGCCCACCTCAATCGGTCGACCGAACTCATAGTCGAACGATGGGAGCGCTGGTTCAACAGGTCCTTCACTCGACTTCGGTCCGACGTTTCTCTGTGTTGCTGCAGAGAGGTTTAACGAAGTCATTTGCGGGAGGATATATATGAAGATTTTAAGTAAGGCTCTTTTCATAGATTCTAAATCCTTGGGGCGATCCGAAACCGGTGTTTCGGTTTGGGCATAAAGCACATCGCGAAGATAGCATCTCTTTTTCGTAAAGGGAGGGGCTTAAATCCCATGTGAGTGGCCTAGCGAATGAAATGGGCTGTGAAAAATAGGAACAATCCACACATCAGTAGAGAATGTTTTAATATGAAATGATCCGCAGATGTTTATGAACAGATATTTAATAACGAGATGAATGCAATATTTTTCAAAAAAAGGCACGATAAATGCATTTGAAAAAGAGATTTTACAATCTATTGGAGAATCAATCATGAGTTTCATTACCCAAAAGAAAAAAGACGACAAGTTTAAAGAGCACATCCCAACCAACGCCGAAAATTCGATGCGTTCGATGGAATCGGATAGTAGTCAGTCAGGTCCAGAACAAGCGGAAAAAACAGATATTAGGAAATCGAAGAGCGATAAAGTCAAAAAATAAGAATTGATTTGTGCATCCCAAGAAACGCATGAACAATCATACAGGCCTATGAAGTTCATGCGTGGCATTGCCGAAGGCAGCGAAGTGCTTTGTCTCTTTATTCAATTTTCTGACGCTGACTATGCGCCTCCTTTATACGATTACAAAACAGCGTAGGAGAGAATCATTCATGGTCAAGAAAGCCACCTATGCTCCCCAAAAAATAGGTTTGACTCTATCCGGGGGTGGGGCAAGGGGGGCTTATCAAGCGGGCGTTCTTAGAGCTATATATCAAATAACGAATCTCAAACAATGTCCTTTTCAGGTTATTTGTGGAGTGTCTGCGGGAGCGTTGAATGCCATGGCGATTGCGTCTCGAACGGAAGACTTCAAGGAAGCTACCCAAAGAATTAATGATACATGGCTCAACCTGACGATGGATAAAATTTTCAAGACAGATTCTTTAACGGCCCTCTCGACGGCTTTGATGTGGATAACGGATTTGACTCTCGGCGAGTATCTACCGACTAAGAAGGTCAATCACCTCCTGGATACATCCCCTCTTCGCGAATTGCTCAAAGAAAATCTAAACACTGTAAATATCCAAAAAAATATCAAAAATGGACATTTGCACGGGGTTGCATTGTCTGCGACTGATTATCGATCGGGAAAGTGCGTAACTTTTTTTGATGGCAGTAAAGCAATCAAAGAATGGGATCGTTATTCGGGGATCGGGCGAAGAGCTCAGCTCAGCATCGATCATATGATGGCATCTTCGGCGATTCCCATATTCTTTCCGCCCGTCCAGATCGATCAAAGCGATTACGGAGATGGAGGAATTGGTCAAAGCTCCGCCTTGAGCCCAGTCCTTCGCTTGGGAGCTGACAAAATTTTGGCTATCGGTCTCGAACATCCACCCGGAAATGAGGAAACTGAATCGATTAAGTCTTTAGCTCCTCTCACCCTTAGCGATATAACGAGCACGCTATTCAGCAACCTCTTTTTGAAATCGATGCGAGGAGATGTTATGAGATTAAAACAAACGAATCGATTGATGTCATTTCTTACGCCCGAAGAAATTCGCTCCGATGGCCTTGCTATGAGAAAAGTGCCAGCTCTATTCATCACACCTTCGGTCGACTTGGGTAAGATAGAAGTTAACCAGTTCTCAAAATTTCCGTTTGCTCTCAGACGAGTACTCAAAGGACTAGGCTTTACGGACCGACGAGCTTGGGACCTCTTGAGTTACCTAGCCTTTGATAGTTGTTATGCAAAAGCTCTTTTGAATCTAGGGTATAAGGACGGCATGGCTCGCGAAGCTGAGATTTTGGAATTTCTCGAGCTTGTTTAATTCGATAAGTTTTTCATTCGCTCAAACAAGATGAGATCATGGCGCAAATTTTTTCGAAATATTCAAATACCTTAGCGCGCTTGAGTATCATAGCGCTGGCTGTACTTGTTATATCAGGCATTGGTTTAGCTTACGCTTTGCAAAACTCGCAGTATGTTACGAAGCAAGGTATTTTCGTCGAACAGCCTGTTCCTTTCAGTCACAAACATCATGGTGGTGATCTCAAGCTTGATTGTCGATTCTGTCATTCGGCAGTTGAAGATTCCGCCGAAGCCGGCATGCCGACGACTGAGGTATGCATGGGATGTCACACTCAGATCTGGAAAAACGCCGATGTGCTAAAGCCGATACGAGATAGCTATGTACAAAATAAACCCATCTCCTGGTGGCGTGTTCACGATTTACCTGACTTCGTTTACTTCAATCACAGTATTCACGTCGCGAAAGGAATGGGCTGCGTAAGTTGCCACGGACGTGTTGAAGATATGCCTCTTACGACCCAAATCAAACCACTCACGATGGAGTGGTGTCTTGAGTGTCACAATCATCCCGAAGCGTATGTAAGACCGAATGAATGGGTGACAAGCAGCGAGGAATGGAGCGGCGAAGAGCGCGCTCGTTTGGCCCCTAAACTTATCAAAGATTATCATATTCAAAAAAGAACGGATTGTTATGTCTGTCACCGATAGTGCGGCCCCATCGAGGCGGGAAAAATCGAGTCGAGGTAAAATATGGCAAACTTTCCGTTCATTTTGGAAAGATCAAGAACTTCGACAGCAGCCCACAGCTCAAGCGGGAGAAATATGGTTAAATGGGGGCATTAATCGCAGAGATTTTGTAGGCCTCTTAGAAGCATCTATGGCCCTAGCGGGCGTAACCGCTTGCACCGTTCAAAAGCCTGAAAACATAATCACCGCGGTGAGAGCACCCGAAGATCGGATTCTAAGCGGGGCGGAATATTTCGCCACGACATTAACGAAGCACGGCTTTGCTGTAGGTGTGCTGGGCGAAACTCATCTCGGGCGTCCAACCAAGTTAGAAGGCAACCCGGACCATCCCGCGAGTCTAGGAGCGGCGACGGCGGATATGCAGGCAACTATCTTAGAGCTCTATGATCCCGACCGGGCTAAAAAATTGCGTTTTGGCAAGGAGGCCAGAACCTGGGAATCCGTCGCTGGATTTTTTAAAGAACGACGTGCGGAAGTTGTTAATTTTCATATAGTCTGTGAACCGACGACTTCGCCAACCTTCTTGAGTCAGATGGCGCGCCTTCGGAAGGTTTTGCCGAACCTACACTGTTATAGTTGTGACCCCTTTGAGAGGGGTAATACATACAAAGCATTGGACGAAGTCTTTGGAGCACCCAATCGACTCTTACACAAGTTCGAAAAGGCTCGATGCATAGTCGCAGTTGATTGCGACTTTTTAGCCGAAATGGCCCAGTCTCTTCGATACTCTCATGATTTTGCCGAAGGTCGCCGCATTCGGTCGAATAGGGATGCGATGAATCGTCTCTATGCGATTGAGACAAGTCCTGGTCTAGTCGGTGGGATGGCCGATTTTCGTTTAGCATTGAAGCCTAGCGAGTACGGCTCTGCTCTTAACGTTCTAGCGAATGACCTAGGACTAACCGCTAAGCTTTCTAAAATCACGTTAACCGAAGGCCAACGAAGATGGGTAAGTGAGTTAGCCGTAGACCTTAAGAAATATAGAGGCGAATCCATACTCATTGCAGGCGATCGTTTGTCGAGTGATGAGCAGGCCTTGGTCCTATTGATTAACAATCATCTGGGAAACCTTGGAAAAACCATAGAGGTTCTCGAGCCGGCTCCCGACCTTTACCACACAGCGGAACCCTTGACTAATCTGATGTCTCAACTCGGTGAGAGTGGCAAGCACGTTCTGATCATTATCGGCGCGAATCCAGTATATTCGATGCCGGGTGACATCGATTTCCCCAAAGTCATTGCAAAAGCAGATTGGTCGATGCATCTCAACGTTTACGAGGACGAGACGTCTCAATATTGCCAATGGTTCATCCCCCAGGCTCATGTGCTCGAAAGTTGGGGGGATGCCTATGCTTACGACGGGACCATATCGTTTGTGCAGCCCCTTATTAGGCCTCTCTATCAAGGCAAGACGGCAACCGAACTGCTTTCACTTATCTTAGGTGAAACGAATCAAAATGCCTTTGACGTGATGCGAGCCTTTTGGAAAAAAGAATGGTCTGGAATCGATTTTGAGAAGACCTGGCAGCGTTCTGTGCGCTCTGGAATAGTTTTTGATTCGAAGTCCAAGTCATTAAAAGCATATCCTATTGCGATTCAAGCCGATTCCTTAGTCACCTCCATCGCTGCAAAAGTAACAGATTCCTATGAAGTCCAATTTAAACCGGATCCCGTGCTGGCTGATGGCACTATGAGCAACAATGCTTGGCTCCAGGAATTACCGAAGCCATTTAGCAAGTTAACCTGGGATAACGCAGTTTATCTTAGTCCTAAAACCGCTCGAGAATTAAAGCTTTTAAACGGTGACGTGATAGAAATATCCTCTCCCGAAGGTAAGCAGCTCGTTGCCCCCGTTTGGATTCAGCCTGGGCAGGCCGAAAAAACGCTGACTCTCTTCTTGGGATATGGCCGCAGCCGTGCGGGTCGCGTAGGCAACGGTGTGGGCTACGATGTCGCCTCGCTTCGCAGCCAAAAGAATCTCCACAGTATAAGTGGCGTCACAATCCGAAAAATGGACGCGTCCCATGTATTTGCGTCAACGCAAAGTCATACACGCCTCGAACAGAATATGACAAAGCCCTCTCCGCATTTTGATTGGCTTGACTACAGTCGTCGGCCGGAGAGTGTCCATAGTGCGGTGAAATCAAACCAACCAGAAACCTCACTCATTCCCCGGAACCCACGCTTAAATGCGATCGAAAGCGGCGGGAAGGAAGCGTGGGGCATGACGATCGACCTGAATACCTGCACTGGATGTAACGCCTGCGTGATTGCCTGCCAGGCGGAAAACAATATCCCGTCTGTGGGTAAAGATCAGGTCCTTCTGGGTCGAGAGATGCAATGGATGCGAATTGATCAGTATTACGAAGGATCTGAAGATGATCCTCAGTTTGTCCATCAACCCGTAACCTGCATGCAATGTGAAAACGCGCCTTGTGAAACTGTTTGCCCTGTTGGCGCGACCGTTCATAGCGCCGAAGGCATCAATGAAATGGTTTATAACCGCTGTGTCGGAACCCGTTATTGCTCGAATAACTGTCCCTATAAAGTTCGGCATTTCAACTTCCTGGATTACAACGATATGGCCGATCCCGGCCTTCAAATCATGCGCAACCCGGATGTCACAGTAAGGGCGAAGGGGGTAATGGAAAAATGTACGTATTGTATTCAACGCGTGAATAGAACGCGCATTGAAAGCGAAAAGAGCGGCATTCCAGTTGGTCCAAATGAGCTCATGACGGCCTGTCAGCAAACGTGCTCGGTCCAGGCCATAGTCTTTGGGAACCTCAACGATCCAAAATCGGGCGTGTTCGAAACCTCCCGAAGTCCTCTTCGGCATGAGATGCTCGCTGAATTAAATGTGAAGCCGCGCACTGGCTATCTCGTGAAATTTTTTAATCGAAACAGGCAGGGATAAGGGATGCCCATCCAAGAACAAAAAAGTGATGACCACTTTTCCTTAAGGGATGAATCCATTCTCCCCAAAGGCGAGAGTTTCGAGTCCGTTACCCGATCCATTTCGAATGGCAAAGATGCCGTGAAGGGAAGACTCGCGTTTCGGTTGAGTCTCCTTGCGGCTCTGGGTATGGTGTTCCTCCTCTGTGTGGCTGTTACTCATCTCTTTATAAGAGGCATAGGGATCTTTGGTAACAACATGCCCTCCGCATGGGGCTTTCCCATCGTGAATTTTGTATGGTGGATTGGGATCGGGCATGCAGGCACATTTATCTCGGCAATACTTCTCATCCTCCATCAGAACTGGCGTGATTCGATCAATAGATTTGCGGAAGCGATGACGCTCGTGGCCGTACTCTGCGCTGCAATGATGCCTTTGATTCATTTAGGGCGGCCCATAGTTTTTTACTGGCTCATCCCGTACCCCAATTCCATGAATTTGTGGCCTCAGTTTCGAAGCCCTTTGATGTGGGACATGTTCGCGGTTGGAACCTACGGGACCATTTCCTTGCTTTTTTTCTTTGTCGGATTGATACCCGATATGGCCACGTTTCGAGACAGGGCAAAGTCTCGATTCGGACAATATTTCTATGGCGCGATCGCCGGTGGGTGGCGAGGATCTGCCCGTCATTGGTCCGCGAATAAAACCGCTTATGTAATCCTCGCTGGACTCGCCACGCCCTTGGTTGTGTCCGTTCATAGCATCGTGGCTTTAGACTTTGCGTCGTCTATCCTGCCCGCTTGGCATTCGGAGATCTTCCCCCCTTATTTCGTTGCCGGTGCGATTTATTCCGGATTCGCGATGGTGCTGTGTATATCGGTTCTCCTACGCAGAATTTTTGATTTTGGCCGCTACATAACGCAAAGACATATCAACACTATGGTCTATGTAATGATGTCGACCGGTCTCATCGTGGCTTACGCCTACCTAGTAGAGGCTTTCATCATTTGGTATAGCCAAAATCCCCCCGAAATACAGGTGGCTCTCGACCACTACACCGGAGCGGCTGCGCCGGTCTATTGGAGCGTCATTGTCTGTAATATAGTCATTCCACAGATTCTTTGGCTGAGATGGGCTCGCTGTAATTCCTACTGTGTTTTTATCGTCTGCATCATTATAAATATCGGTATGTGGCTTGAAAGATTTCTTATTGTGGTTTCCGGATTGAGCCGTGACTACCTCATGAGCTCCTGGGCAGAATTCCACCCAACCCTGTGGGATTTCGCTTTGCTTTTGGGACTGCTCGGTCTCTTCTCTTTCTGCCTTCTCCTATTCGTCCGCTATTTTCCTGTTATCCCTATGTACGAGCTACGGAGTTCTATTTTTAAATCCAAGGCACATCCCAAATCTTCGGAGGTCCTGTCGTGAAAGAACAGGATCCGAACCTCTACGGGCTCATGGCAGAATTCGCGACACCCGAATCCCTCGTGGAATCGGCTCGAAAGATAGCGCTGGCGGGGTACAAGCGTTTTGATGCGTATTCCCCTTTCGCGATTGATGAGCTCGATGAGATTCTACACTGCGAAAATAGCTGGATTCCGCGATTAGCCTTGGCTGGTGGACTCAGTGGGGCTGCATTTGGCTTCGTTTTGCAACACTATGCAGCCGCGGTTTGGTATCCTCAAATCGTAGCGGGAAAGCCGTTTGACAGCATTCCTGCCTTTGTCCCTATCACGTTTGAAATGGCTATTTTAGGAGCAGGGCTCTCATGCTTTGCGGCTTTGATGTTTGCCTATCGCTACCCGCATCCTTACCATCCAGTCTTTAATGTAGAGAGGTTTTCTTTAGCCAGCCAAACAGGTTTTTTCCTCGCTATCGAAGCCGATGATCCTTTGTTTGATTCCGTCCAGACGAAAGCCTTGTTGGATGAAATGTCGTCGGAGGCTGTTTATGAAATTCCGAAGTAAGGTCTTGCGTCTCATTCAATGCCAAGTGCTTTGCGTTATCGCCACTTTATGCGGCTGTAGGAAAGCGATGTATGATCAACCTCGACTAAAAGCCTATCAAGCCCAAGCGGAATGGGGCAGTACGCCTTCGGGCACATTGAGCCGAGGCTCAGCATCGACTAACAAATTGACTGTCCAGGCCTTTGAAGAAAAAAATGATCACTGGAATGCCGCGGCCGATAATTCTAAAATACTGCGCGGTAAAAATCGCTTCCAAATTTTCTGCCAGCCCTGTCATGGCGCAAGAGGTTTTGGTGATGGAATCATCGTTTCCAGAGGATTTGAAGCGCCCCCGAGCTACCACTCAGATGCCTTGCACAAAGTGTCGGATGAATTTCTTTTTGCCGTGATCTCCCAGGGGCTCCTGAAGATGCCTCGATTTGAATCGAGGATTTCTAGAGACGATCGCTATGCGCTCGTGAGCTACATTCGATTTTTGCAAAAAGAAGTCGAAGACGATGACGAAAAAAGAGGAGGTCCTGGCGGTGAAAAATAAGATTCCATTATGGGTCTTAGTGAGCGTGGCTATCGTACTGTCAATAGTCACGACACTTGTTTTTCATAACGTTTCGGAAGAGACGGCTCGCGATATTTTGCCTTCTTACCTCGGAATCTGGTTTTTCTGGTCTCAAGTTATATTTGGATCTTATCTTCTCTTACTCATTCTGCTGGTCACAGGAAGTCAATTAGGATTGAGACTAAGGGCCAGATTTTTACATATTTCGATGCTTATTCCTGTCCTTGGTTTGACCTTCCTACCACTCTTGACTCGCAGCCCTATCCTTTACAGCCGTGTCTTTCTCACCGATAACCAAGCGCAGCTTTTCTATTTCAGCCCCGGAGTGCTCTGGATCAGAACGGCCTTGATGTTTTCGGTCTGGACCGCTTCGGTTGTTTGGTTGCGACGGACCGCTGTAAAATCAGTCGATTCGGAAAAAGTATCAAAAAGCCTCCGTGTATCGGCAGCTTTTTGCCTGGGCATTCACGTACTACTTTCGAGCTTAGGGTCCGTAGACTGGGTCATGGCACTGGAACCAAAGTGGCGATCGAGCTCTCTCGGTTTTATCATACTATCTCTTCAAATCTTGTCAGGCATTGCGATCGCTATTCTCGTCTCATTTCATCCTCGTCAAATCTACAAGAGGGGGGAAAGTGTGGTTTTTTCTTCGATGGGAGGGCTCCTGCAAGCAGCCGTGATTTTTTTCGTCTATCTTGCATTTTGCCAATATCTTCTCGCCTGGTATGGAAACTTGCCTGAAAGAGGCATCTGGTATATTCGCCGCGAGGGACCGGTGTGGCAAACGATGGGATGGATTATTTTCCTTTCTCAAATTGTCATTCCATTTTTCACACTTTTATCCAAGCGCTCGAGACAAAGTGTAAATGCACTGCGTATTTTGGCTTCAACTACTCTAGTGAATGGTTTGCTTGCCTCACTTTGGATGACGGTACCAAGTTTGAGAATCAATGCACCAGCGCTACGTATGTCAGACCTGGGTGTTTTACTGCCTTATTCAGCCCTATGGATGGGTCTGATGCTTACGATAACGCACATCACTCCACCCCCAACCACGAAAGGCGTCGGGGCATGAATATAGAATCGAAAAAAGGCCGGCTGCCAAAATCTATGGGAGACAAGCGGGTAGAGGGGGAGCACTTCGATGAAAGTGAAATCCAGCCGAAAATTGTCGCGATAGGATTAGGCGCTATCTTTTTTCTAATCGCCGGTAGCTATCTTTGGGTTGCCGGGCTGTCCTATTATATCGAAGGACATACAGTGCCGCGGCGTCCATTACCGCGGGCTAGCGATGACATCCCTCTGCATTATCCGAATCCGCGCCTGACGGTACCACGAGCTACGGACGGGATTCCTTCCAAGGGGCTGACGAGGTGACTTCTACCAAATATTTTTTCATACTCATCTGTTTGAGCTCTTTTTTTGCGAAAGTTGAGCTTTTTGCTAGCTCGTCCTACTTCACGTCACAACTTGGTAAGTCAGTTGATGTTCGTAAGGTTTTTGAAGATGAAGAGGGTCGGGCGAGCGACCTTAACAGCTTGATCTCTAAAAAGCCCACTTTGTTAGCCTTCGTTTATTACTCCTGCCCCAACTCCTGCGAGCTCCTTTTGCGAGGTCTCGCTTTAAGCCTGTCGCGGATTGATCGCCTCATGGGAGACAAGTATAACGTGATTGTTCTCAGTATCGATCCCCTCGACAAGGCAAGCTTAGCGGCTGAGAGAAAGTCAGAGTTCCTGCGCTCGTATCAAGCAGGATTCAAACGTCAGCCGCGGGCCGATGGCGTGCATTTTTTGGTCGGGGGGGGGGCGTCTCTTCTAGGAGTAACTCAATCGGTGGGACTCAAGGTCATTCGTGACGAAAAAACGGGAGAATACGCCCATCCCGGTGTTCTCGCTTTTATCTCCCCCGATGGGCGCATAACAAATTATTTGTTTGGGCTTAATTTTTCGGTCGCGGATCTTGACAAAGGTTTGGATGGGGCTGCCCAAGGAAAAATCAGCGCGCTCATAAAAAAATTCATTGTTGTTTGTGCTCATTACCTTCCTCTTGAGGCGGTCCAGTCTCAAAAAATGATGGGCATAATTAGGTACAGTAGCGTTTTGTTCTTGATGATCATGGGCGCAACTCTTTACCTTTATAGCAAGAAGGGAAGGCCCGTATGAATTCGTTTTATCGATCGATCCTTCACGATATATTCCCGCGCGAAGGCTCTCAATACGCAGCTGATGTCGATGCGATGGTTCTGCTTCTTACCGGGCTTTGTATTTTCGTCTTTTTGGGGATTATGGCAACTCTCTTAGTCTTCAGTATTCGCTATCGGAAAAAAAATCAGAGAACCGATGTTCCGAATAGATCCAGCAACACCTGGCTGGAAGTGACTTGGACGATAGGTCCGCTCATCATTTTTGTAGGATTTTTTTCCTTCACACTCGGCAGTTATCTGAAAGCCGAAATTCCACCTGATAACGCTAGAGAAATGTTCGTTGTTGGAAAACAGTGGATGTGGAAGTTCCAGCATGAGGAAGGACCGCGCGAATTGAACGAAATTCATCTGCCCATGGGCGGCCCTGTGAGGTTGGTCATGATTTCTGAAGACGTCATCCATAGCCTCTATCTTCCCGATTTTCGAATAAAACAGGACGTACTTCCAGGGCGTTATACACAATTGTGGTTTACCCCTGAACGCAAAGGCGTGTTCACGATTCACTGCGCAGAATTTTGCGGCACGGATCATTCTCGTATGGATGCTAAAGTTACCGTAATGGATCCCCTCGAATTCGACAATTGGCTAAAATCAGTCTCTACAAATTCAACTCTTGTTGATCGCGGTAGAATCTTATTCGAAAGTCACGGCTGCGTATCTTGCCATAATTCTGACACTATCGATCAGGCTCCTTCTCTCGCCGACAGTTACGGGAAGACAGTAAAGCTAGACAATGGCGACGCGATAACGATCGATGAGAATTATCTTCGAGAATCTATCTTAGATCCACAGGCCAAAAAAAGAGCCGGGTATCGCCCTATAATGCCGGCCTATGCCAGGGTTTTTTCCGAATCTGAGGTCATAGCTCTACTTGCCTTTCTGAAGTCCTATAGTTCCCATAGGCTGGAAATCGATTCAAAAAGAGAGCCTGGAGAATCACAATGAATCCTTCGCCCATGCAAACTGATTACTTGAATATAGAAACTTCGTTAAAATCATGGCTCCTTACCAGGGACCACAAGCGCATCGCTTGGCTCTACTTGGGCGCCGTACTCTTTTTCTTTGTTATCGGTGCGATTGCAGCCGCAATGTTTCGCATTGAGCTTTTGACTCCAAAGGGCGATTTTTTTAGCCCAGATTTCTATAATCGACTTTTCACTATTCACGGAATCGTGATGGTCTGGTTTTTTTTAGTACCTGTAATTCCCGCCACCTTAGGGAACTTTCTGCTTCCCCTGATGATCGGATCCAAGGACCTGGCGTTTCCAACGCTTAACCTCGTAAGTTGGTATGTGTTTGTCGTTGGTGGACTTTTCACTATTTGGACTGTTGCTGCAGGTGGTGTGGATACAGGTTGGACCTTTTATACCCCTTTTAGCAGTGTCTATAGCAATTCGAATACACTGACGGCTGCGACGGGAATATTTATTACCGGGTTCTCCTCGATCATGACGGGTATCAACTTCATTGCAACTATCCATCGGATGAGGGCTCCTGGCATGAGTTGGTTGCGCCTTCCGGTTTTTGTGTGGACGCTTTACTCAACGAGTCTTATCTTCATTTTGGCAACGCCTGTTCTCTCTACCGTCCTCATTCTCTTATTTCTCGAGACACAATTTGGTATGGGATTTTTTAATCCGGTGCTTGGGGGTGATCCTCTGCTTTTCCAACATCTCTTTTGGTTCTATTCTCATCCTGCTGTTTATATCATGGTGCTTCCAGCAATGGGTATTGTGAGCGAAATCGTACCTCAGTTCGCCAGGAACAAAATTTTCGGTTATCGTTTTATCGTTGGCGCAACGCTTGCCATCGCCGTGATTGGCTTTTTGGTCTGGGGCCATCATATGTTCGTGAGCGGCCAGTCTCTTTATAGCAACATGATTTTTTCGTTCCTGAGCTTTGTCGTAGGCGTGCCGTCCGCGATCAAAGTCTTCAACTGGACAGCGACTCTCTATAGAGGTTCGATATCATTCGAAGCCCCTATGATCTATGCCTTAGGTTTTATTTTTCTTTTTACCATAGGGGGAATGTCAGGCCTATTCTTGGCCACATTGTCTATCGACGTGCACGTCCATGACACATATTTCGTCGTCGCGCATTTTCACTATATTATGGTCGGAGGTTCGATTCTTGCCTTACTGGGAGGGGTCCACTACTGGTTTCCGAAAGTCACGGGACGACTCTATCCGGAGCGACTGGCACAAGGTTCGGCGTGGCTTATTATCGCAGGTTTTAATTTTACGTTTTTCCCTCAATTCATACTTGGCTATATGGGAATGCCCAGACGCTACCAATCGTATCCCGACCGATTTCAGACCTTGAATGTCCTATCGTCGGCAGGGGCCTTCATTCTCGCGGTAGGGTACCTTCTTCCTTTCCTCTACCTGACCTGGTCTTTGTTCAAAGGGGCGAAGTCTGGGCCGAATCCTTGGAATTCAGACGGCCTTGAGTGGCAAACGAGCTCACCTCCGATTAAGGAAAACTTTGCGCACGCCGTCACGTATGGGTTTCGATACCTTACGGAAGAGGCGAAATCAAATGGAGTCGAGACATGAAAACTTCTGCTGAACGTGAAGGCCAAGAGCCTGACATTCCTAATGACTCCAACATCAATCTCGGGATATGGATTTTCTTACTAACCGAAGCGATGCTTTTCGGTGCATTGATTCTTTGTTATTCGGTTATGCGCATTTTGCATCCGGCCGCCTTTAACACAGCTAGCCATCTTTTGGACTGGAAGGCCGGCACGCTCAATACCGCAATACTGTTGTTCAGCAGTTTTTGCATGGCAGTTGCTGTACGGGCTTCGGGTAAAGGAAAAAGTAAAGGGACGTCCGTCCTTCTTTTGGTCTCGGCCTCTTTGGGTATCTTATTTCTCGCCGTTAAAGGTATGGAATATCATAGTGAATGGTTGAAGTACCTTTTCCCAAACGATGAATTTACTTTTGCGGGACCTGATTCGGCCTTTGTGAAGCTATTTTTCAATGCCTATTTCATCTTAACCGGACTTCATGCCATCCATCTCACCTTTGGAATTCTATGGTTGTCGGGCTTAGGCATCGCGAGCTGGGTTTCCCCTCAGTTTCATCGCCGATATCCTAATGCCATAGACTGCGCGGGGCTCTACTGGCATTTCGTTGACATAGTGTGGGTCTTTCTTTTCCCCCTGCTTTATCTTGTAGGGGGCTCCTAATGATGCAAGGTGTTAAAAGCGATTTGTTTGTCTTCGCTGGGCTTTTGATGCTCTTGATTATGACGGTCGTCGGATCCTACTGGCCGCTAGGGGAGGGTTTACTGATTTGGAGTTTGGCAATTTCGTCGCTGAAGGCTTATCTCATTATCCGCTTTTATATGAATTTTCGTGCCGGTGATCGCGCTACCAAGCTTTTTCCTTATTTGGCCGGCGTAGGATTGTTTATTTTGTTGCTCTTGGTCTCGACTGATTTTTTAACGCGATGAAAAAGAAGAATTCACAATTATGAAGGTTACTTCTGGTGGTAGTCCTCTGATCGCAAAGGTCAGGAAACCGTTCCACGTTTCACCAGGAGTCGAGTTTGGAGTTTGATCGGAGACGAAGAAAATCCGGCTCTTCAAAGAAGGCCGGATCCGTCACTTCGGAGATCACAATGAAAAAAAACGTCACACGGATTCCGGGTGGCCCGGCTAATCCTCATATATCTATTGTCGGCGTTATGATTGGAAAGATAAAATAGATAATAATTTGGGATATTATAGGAAAAATCTATAGATGAATCATTATAATTTCAACCACTTATACTATTTTTTCACCGCAGCTCAGGCCCCCTCGATTTCCGAGGCTGCAAAACAGTTGAAGATCCGTCAGCCGACTCTCACGTCACAATTACGAACCTTAGAAGACTCCCTCGGTAAGAGGCTTTTCGAAAAAAAAGGTAGAAAGCTGACACTCACGCATGACGGACGGAATATCCTTCAATACTGTGAGCAGATTTTTGGTCCAGCCGTCGATTTTGATCATTACGTGCGCGGAAATCTGCTTCAAAAGGCCGGTCATTTTCGGATCGGTCTTTCGATTGAACTCGACAGGATTTTTGCGACGTCGTTATTGTCTTGTCTTACCGATGATAGCGACAACGAGCTCCGCATAACTTTGACTTCGGGTGATTTTGAAGAGCTCATCCATCGCCTTAAATTGAATGTTTACGACGCGATCCTCACCACGCAGGAATCTGGGGATCCCGATTTAGTTCTCTTAGCCGAAGCGAATTTGCCCGTAGCGCTGGTATACTCTCCAGAGCATTTCGAAGCGAAAAGTATATCCGCGCCGGACCGTTTAGAAGTCTCGCCCAATCGATGGGTTCTGCCTACCACCAACCGCAGACTAAGACTGGAAACGGACCGATTTTTCGAAAAATACAAAGTCTCACCGCTTATTAGCTTGGAGAGCGATGTCATTTCTACTTTAGCTCAGGCTGTAACACTGGGTATCGGAGTAGCCTTACTGCCTTTGCCCTATGTAAGGAGCTATGTGAAGTCAGGGGAACTTAAAGTCTTAGGAGGCATCGGCCCCCTGCTGTGGAAGTCTAAGATATATCTGTTGGCCAAACGCGAGAAAGCGATGCAGAAGGACCTGCAGAAGATTAAAAATTTCCTGAAAACATTTGATGGGAAATAATCGGGCTATGGCGATGCGAAATTTAGGATTTTCTCTTTAAGGTCAAAATTCCGAGTGTGTGAGCACCGGCCGCTCCTGCTGCCGACGCAGCTAATATTCCTAATTTTGCAGTTTCAAGAACTTCGCCAGCAGGATATGCGAGCTGAGCTTCGAAAAAAGCAATGGTAAAGCCTATGCCTGCGCTTATTCCGATAACGGCGATACCGGGCCACGTTATGCCGCTGGGCAGTGATGATAGGCGAGACTTTACGGTCTCAAACGGTCTCTTTGATGCGTTGCGATTTTTTATCAGTCACGAGACAGCTCCGCGAGTTTAAACAGCACGTTTCGATTTCCCTATTCTTGCATGGGTGGAACGTGATCTCACATTTTTTCGGAAAAAAGTGCTGCTCGACGGAACACGAGCCCGCTATTAGATAGGAAATGAGAGGTACAGCCAATCTCGACGGTAATCTTTGAGATCGTTTTTTTTCCATTTATTGTTTCGAATTGGAAATTCCGAATTGGAAGGGTAAGCTCTTGAGTGTCCCGTGAAGGAGCAGTTATGAAATTAAATATTGTCTCTGGGATTTTGGTATGGCTCTTCTCCGGTGTGTCTTTCGGGCAAAATCTGCCCGATAGAAATTCAATTACGATCTCTCCAAAAAGCAGCGATTCACCTGTGCAAAATGGTCGGATTAGTTTGAAATCGGAAGTCGTGCCTTTGATTTATCGTGAGCGTCCCGCTCCACGCTATCCTGATTCTGCAAAAAGTGAGGACCAAAAAAAATATCAAGCTAAAGTCCGGGCGAAGCTTGATGAACACATCATCGAAATAGAAAATTTGAAAGATCGAATCGATCGATTGAAAGCCTATAAACGCTCGGAAGTGCTTCCTTTCTTGAGAACCGCTGAGGGCAATCGTTCAGTCGCTCGAACAAAATTGAACCAGTTGGACTTTTACCCGCCTGACCAGTGGACTGCGTTTCGCAGTGGAATCGATAGAGCTATGAAGAATCTCGAAGAATCGATTGTAACACTTGCATATCGCCTGCCTGAGCCGTGATGCCGAAGTATCTGACGGAGATGCCTAGTTCTTCCCTTGGAACACCACGGGGCCGCAAAACACATGGGAATAAGCTGGCTGAGGAAAAGTCAAATTCTCTTAAGGCTGATGCACCGGCTCAAACCGCCGACCCCTTGCAAGCTTCCGATAGTGCCAACGGAGGCAGTTTCGTTGATATGTCGGCTATGAATCCGCCGACTGAAAACTTGACCGTCAAGCGACTGACTGATAGCGACATGGGAAAGACTGCTGATGAACAGGGCGGCAGCAGGACAGACGTAGCGATTACGCGTAGAATACGACGTCAAATCATCAAAAACAAAAAACTTTCTGTCTATGCTCATAATGTGAAAATTTTTACGGTAAATAGTCGGGTAACTTTAATGGGTCCCGTTCGTTCTAATAAGGAACGTCAGACGATTGAAGACGCTGCGGTGAAAGTCGCTGGATTTGATAATGTAACAAGTGGCCTAGAGATCAATTCAAAAGACGCGGGTCGTTAGTCGTAGCAGATCTTGAGCATTTCATTTGCTGGCCAGCTGATTGAAGCATTCCATTTACCCAAAGTAACCGGGGGCTTCGAACCCCAGTTCTTGGGATCTCGATCCATGATTCATACTTGCGACCCAAAGGATAAGAGGCCCTCTAATTTTTAACGTCTGCATTCGAACGCCTATTCCGAGCACTTTCGATCGCCTTTTTTAAATGATTGCGATCCATGTCTTGATAGTCTGATAAACCCAATGCTTTAGCCTGCGCATAAAGATCGGCTGTGCTCGATCCTGGAAAACGGTCGTCAGGAATTGCATCTTCCGGATGGAAGTTGCCGATATTTTTGACAAACGTTTTGCCATTATCCTGCTCTATTGAGTTCTTACCCATAACAAGCATCCTTTTTTTAAAACGAAATTGAGTTATCGTCTCCGGTGAGGACCTTGCAATTTCAAGTCCAACGGTTCAAATTTAACAAAATGTTTTATATAGCGGACGCTTTGCTGATTTTCTCAGAATTGATGGTAATGGCTCAAAAATGGAGGAAATCATGACGCAAAAAAAGATCCATAAGGGCGAATACCAATTGCCGCTGGTTTGCTTTATCCGGTGTTCGGCATCGTTCATAGTCCGATGATCGTGGCGGCAGCAATGAGCCTAAGTTGTGTTTCAGTTATCGGCAATGCCATACGGTTGCGTCCCTTGAAGATTGATTAAAGCGAAAGACAAACGGGTCTTTACATATCCGGCGCTTTCCTTGTCAAAGCATAGGTATCTCGGGCAATCATGATCTCTTCATTCGTCGGAATTACAAGAATCTCCACTGGGCTTCCAAGCTTTGATACCAGACCTTCCTTGGCGATTCCAAGGTTACTATTTGCGTCATAGTCAAGCTGGAGTCCGAGGTGGTCGAGACCACTCGCAATTTTTTCGCGAATTACGGCCGAATTTTCAGCGATTCCGCCGCAAAAGATCACGGCCTTGACAGGTCCGACTGCCGCTAGATAGGAACCTAGATATTTTCGCGCTCGGTAGCTAAATATATCGATAGCCAGTTGAGCTCGGCGATCCTGATTCTCTTTTACTTCTGCGAGCAGACTGCGCATATCACTCGTGATACCCGATATACCCAGCAGGCCCGAATTTTTATCGAGCATCGATTGAACATCGGGGAACGTCATTCCTTGCTTGCTTGCTTGCTAGGATCTCAATGATGGATGGATCGATATCTCCGGACCGCGTCCCCATAACTAGACCTTCGGTTGGAGTCATCCCCATTGAGGTATCAATCGATTGGCCTTCGCGGATTGCACAGGCTGAGCAGCCATTACCAAGGTGAAAGATAATAATATTGCTTTCCTTTTCGGATACTCCTGTCAGATCTCTGTAGCGTTCGCTGACGAATCGAAAGGATGTGCCGTGGAACCCGTAGCGACGAATCTTATTGTGACTGTAGGTCGAATAAGGGAGGGCATAGAGCCAAGCTATTTCGGGCATAGTCTAATGAAATGCAGTATCAAATACTGCAATCTGGGGAACGGATGGGCCAAGGAGGTTTTGCAGAGTCGTAATTCCCTTAATATTTGCAGGATTATGAAGGGGAGCGAGTTCGATGCAGTCGTCGAGGACTTCTAGGATTTCGGGTGTGATAAGAACGGAATTTCTAAAATGTTCGCCTCCGTGGACCACCCTATGACCGACTCCATAAATATCGGACAAGCTTGTGAAGCCGACCATCCGATCCTGATTGCGCTTGAGAGCATTTATTATAAATGCAAGAGCCTGGGAACTGTCTCGAAGGGGAGCTGACTGTTTGCTTCTTTTGGCATTGATAGTGAGCGATATAATGGCTTCGCCGCCTATTCTTTCTACCTCCCCTGATGCCAATAGCTTTTCGCTATTGTCATCGATAGCTACAAGTTGGAATTTTAAAGAGGAGCTGCCGTTGTTTAAGACTAAGATATTCATTTTGATCTTTCTCATTATGTTTGACGAATTTATTGACTGGGGAAGACTCTTTGAATCTTCTTTTCAAAGTAACCCCCCTGAGAAATGTATCCATACAATGCTGACGACTGGCTCTATTTAGAGAACAAACGACTGATCATCACAACACCCCGTTACTTTCTCCTACGACGCCAGTGGTACTCAAATGAACTCTCAGCGCTCCCAATTATCCTATAGCGGATGTGTAGTTGAAGTGGTTCTTATATTGCAGACCTTTCCATTCTCTTTCCAAACGTAAAAGATTCGCCTTCTCTCCGGAATGTAATATCAGGTCTTTTTGCCAACCGATTGACAAAGGAAAATAATATGGAACACCCGAATGCAGTATCCTGCGTTTTTCTTGATATTGGTGGCGTCCTCTTGAGCGATGGCTGGGGCCATGAGTCTCGCCATTTAGCGACAAAAACCTTTAACTTAGATCAGAAAGAATTTGAACATCGACACTCACAAGCGTTCGATACTCATCAGCTCGGCAATATGACACTAGAGGCCTACCTTGATCTAGTAGTGTTTTATAGGCCACGAAGTTTTACTCATTTGCAGTTCCGGGACTTTATGTTTGCTCAGTCCACACCCAATCCCTTGATGATTAAACACTTTCAAGGCCTAAAGAAAAAGTTCGGACTAAAAATTTTCGTGGTCAGCAACGAAGGTCGTGAATTAAATGCTTATCGTCTGGCAAAATTTGAACTGAATAGTTTTGTCGATACTTATGTTTCGTCTTGTTATGTGCACATAAACAAACCCAACCGGAGCATTTTTCAGCTCGCACTCGATTTGTCTCAGGTCGCGGTCGATCAAATCGTTTACGTTGAGAACACCGCAATGTATGTGGAGATTGCGAGGACTATGGGTATTAAAAGTATTCTCCACAATAACTATACCGAAACTTGCCGCGAGCTGGCTCTCTTTGGTTTGAGTCTGAACGAAGGCGATAATCAAGGTTTAAACAGCCGCCGCTGGTCGAGCCCAGCCCAAACTTTATAAGGAGCACATTAAATCAGGATTTTCGAATCGAATCATAGAGAAGGTTTATTGTCATGACGAATACGCTCTCTCCCGATCTTTTGACAAAAATCGACGCTTACTGGCGTGCAGCCAACTATCTCTCTGTTGGTCAAATATATCTCTACGCGAATCCGCACGCTAATGGTGGCAAGCTCCTGCGTGACTTGCACATGCCTGACTTTCGAGAGTACGCAACGAAGTCAGGAAAAAGAGGGCAGCTCGGTAAGGGTGATACTCATGTGCTCGGGCCCTTCCTTCGTGATGTCGTAAAGCTTAATGCGAAAGACCGAAATTTCCGAATCTTTGGTCCTGATGAAACGCTATCCAATGGCCTCGAGGCTGTATTTGAAAGTACCGACCGTCAATGGGATGCCCCAACCCAAGCTTATGATGAGTTTCTCGCACCGACTGGTGGTGTTGTCGAAATGTTGAGTGAGCATCAGTGTGAAGGATGGCTTGAGGGCTACCTGTTGACCGGGCGGCACGGCCTTTTCAATTCCTATGAAGCCTTTATCCATATTGTGGACTCGATGTTCAATCAACACGCGAAGTGGTTGAAAGTCTCAGCAGAGCTGTCCTGGCGACGAAAAATAGCATCGCTTAATTATCTTTTAGCGTCCCATGTCTGGCGCCAAGACCACAATGGTTTTACTCATCAAGATCCAGGTTTTATAGACCATGTGGTAAATAAGAAGGCGAGTATTGTTCGAGTCTATCTCCCGCCCGATGCGAATTGTTTGCTTTCTGTTATGGACCATTGTTTGCGAAGTTGTCATTACGTGAACGTCGTAATCGCGGGTAAACACCCAGCTCCTCAGTGGTTGACCATGGAAGAAGCGCTTACCCATTGCCAAGAAGGTATTGGCATCTGGCAATGGGCTAGCAACGATCATGATCAGTCCCCCGATCTTGTCATGGTGTGTTGCGGCGATGTCCCTACTCTAGAAACTCTTGCAGCTGTATCGATCATGAGAGAGCATTTGCCTGAACTTAAGATCCGAGTAGTCAATGTCGTGGACCTCATGAAACTCCAATCCTCTGACAAACATCCTCATGGATTGAATGACACCGATTTCGATTTGATGTTCACTAAAGATCGCCCCGTGATCTTCGCGTTCCATTCTTATCCGGGTTTGGTTCATAAATTGACTTATAGCCGAACCAATCACAATAATTTCCATGTTCACGGGTATAAGGAAGAAGGAACGGTCACAACACCTTTTGATATGACTGTCCTTAATGAGATCGATCGTTTTCATCTGGTTATAAATGCCGTCGATCGTTTGGGTTCGATAGCTGGTGAGAAAGGCGTCTATCTCAAACAGCAGCTTCAGGACAAGCTCATTAAACATAAACAGTATATCAAGCTTATGGGGCAGGATCTTCCCGAAATCAGGGAATGGGTCTGGAGTCAATCGATATGAATGCTCAAGAATTACTTGGTACAGTAAAGGCTTTGATGGCGGGCGACAAAGGCCTGGTGGCTATGGATGAAAGCAATTCGACTTGTAATGCACGCTTCAAGACGTACGGAATTGCTCAAACGGAAGAAAACCGCAGGGCCTACAGAGAATTGATCATATCTACTCCTGAACTTTCACAATATATCAGTGGAGCCATACTTTACGACGAGACCATTCGCCAAAAAACCGAACGCGGAGTTCCGATCGCGAATGCCCTTATTGCGTCTGGAATTGTTCCCGGCATCAAGGTCGAAACGGGCGCAAAGGAAATGGCTGGGCACGCTGGCGAAAAAGTAACAGAGGGTTTGGACAATCTGCGCAACCGTTTAGGGGAATACTCAGAAATGGGAGCCCGTTTTGTGAAATGGCGAATGGTTACATTAATAGGTAAAAATATGCCCTCTCGAGCATGCATTGAGGCTAACGCTTCGTCATTGGCGCGCTAGGCGATACTTTGTCAAGAGGCCGGCCTCGTTCCTATTGTGGAAGCCGAGGTCCTCATGGACGGAGACCATAGTTTAGAACGGTCTTTAGAGATTACAGAAATGGTTCTACAGGAAGTATTTCATCAGCTCCATCTCCAAGGGACTTTTCTGGAAGGCCTTATTCTAAAACCAAATATGATAGCACCGGGATTGAGTTGTCCTCAGGAAAATTCTGCATCTGACGGCGCGGATGCAACGATGAAATGCCTGCTTCGATCTGTGCCAGCAGCAGTTGGCGGCATTGCTTTCCTGTCAGGTGGACAACCGGCTGAACTGGCTTCCGTTCGGCTCAACGCAATCAGTCTAGTCCATAATAAACGACAGGTTTGGCCGCTAACGTTCTCATTTTTCAGAGCTCTTCAGTTAGAAGCGCTTGCGATATGGAGCGGTGACCCGCAGAAAGTTGGGAAAGCTCAGGGCAATCTGCGTCATTTTGCTAAGCAAAATTCTGCTGCACGTCGAGGCGCGTTAAGAGTTGCTCTGTAGAGTGGCCCGCATAATGCATAGGCTAAATTAGTTTTAACATTTACTAATTGACGGAGAGAGTCATGTTCTTCTCAGACGCTGGTTATTACGGAATGCATTATTCCTGGTGGTTTTTTTGGATCATTGTTTGGTTCGCTTATTTTGCTTTTTTAACTCCCGTTCGCCGCGGTCATTGGAAACGAATCAATGTAAATCCCCTGGATCTTCTGCAACAAAGACTCGCTACCGGCGAAATCAAAGAGGAGGAATACAATAGACTCAAAATGGTAATTGAGCGGGACAGGCAACGAGATTTTGATGAAAAAAACTCTTCGCATTCTGTCACGAATAAATTTAGGCGCGTATAAGTGATAGGAGCTAGAGACATGAAGGTGAAAAAACGTATGGAAAGCCTTGATTTACAGGAAATTCGTGTGGCGGGCCGTGTAGGGAGCCAGTCGAATATATCTCATCGTTTGAGTGTGGCTGACGAGGTGCCAGACCCTCAAGGGGTTATAGCAATTTATCACCGCTTGCTCAAACTGAGGGATGTTGATGAAAGCGAATTGTCAAAAGCGATATGCTACAGCCTCAAACTTCACGGCAAGACGTTTTATGGAGATGCATCGAAAAACCGATCCAACTCCGATGCTGCTACAGAAAATAGAGTTTCTTTAAGGCAAGTGAAGTTATGATTGACGTAAATAACGCGTCTTCTCTGTATACCTTGCGTCAATTGGAACAACTAGGGCAAGTTTTGGCTGTTCGACATAAGATCTGTTCTAAAGTGAAAATAAATTTCCTGCTGAATCGTCTAAAACAAAATGAAGATGTGCTGCGGACGACCTATAAGCTTGTTATCAATGCGCTGCGAGAGGGGCAAAAGACGACGCCTGCTGCCGAATGGCTTCTCGACAATTTTCATCTGATTGAAGAACAAATCCGTACTTCGAAATTACACCTTCCCCGAAGGTTTTGTCGGGAACTGCCGGTAGTGGACGATCCAAAGTGGAAGCTTCAGGCTCGAATTTACCTCATCGCGCGCGAGTTAATAAATCATACCGACGGGCATTTGGATTGCGAGGGTGCCTACCGCATTTTGCAGGCCTATCAGAAGCAAACGCCTTTGCGGCTCGGAGAACTATGGGCTTTTCCCATCATGCTTCGTTTGGGACTCATTGATACTTTGCGGCATATTGCTGAATCTATTGCGACCAGTTATGTCGACCAGAGCAATGCCAAATTCTGGGCTGAGCGCATGATCATGCCCATTATTGAAGAGCCCCAGAAGTTAATTACGACAATTGCGCAGATGGCGCAATCTGAACCACGAATGTCGAGTGCTTTCGTTTCGGAATTCTCGCGTAGGATACAGGCCAGCTGCTATTCGCCTACTTTGCCACTGACATGGATTGAGGAGCAGGTTGTTGGCCAAGGGCTGACCCTTGAAAGCCACCAAAACCTAGCGAGCCAGGATCAAGCGCACGATCAAGTATCGATGAGCAACTGTATCGCGAGTCTAAGATTTCTCAGTGATACCGACTGGCGTGATTTTGTCGAAAAAATGAGCGGAGTCGAGGCGGTTCTGAAGAAAGACCCAAGTCAATATTATTCAAAAATGGATTTTGCCACGCGAGATTCTTATCGGCATGTTATCGAGTACATCGCCCGTCATAGTCAGCATGACGAACTTACTGTCGCGAATGCCGCAATGACTATGGCCCAAGAATCACCGGATGGCGAAGACCAACCCGCAAGTATGAAGCACATTGGTGAATATTTGGTTGGTCAGTCTCGCCATATCTTGGAAAGGAAAATGCACGTCAAGCCTAAGATCAGCGACCGAATTCGTCGAGGCATACTGGCTTTTCCGCTTAGCTCATATTTTGTCATCTTAGTTTGCCTCGCTGCGGCTCTACTCTATTACCCAGTTCAGATTTTAAATAAAAACGGATCAAATTTCGGTTTCGTAGCGGGATTAGCTCTCCTTTTGACTTTTCCGGCAATTCAATGCGCTCTATCAATAGTCAATTGGATGACCGTTTTGATACTGAAACCAAAAGCTTGGTCGAGAATGGACTTCACAAAGGGTGTTTCCCCTTCAGCGCGCACGATGGTTGTCGTTCCGTGCATGCTTACGGGTATTCGGACTATCGAAAAACTGATTGAGAATCTTGAGATTCGCTATCTGGGGAATCGTGATGACAATATATTATTTGGTCTCCTCACCGATTTCGGAGATTCTGAAGTCGAAGTCGAAGATACCGACAGCCAATTCATCGGAGTGGCCTTAAAGGGTATTCGCTCCTTAAATGATAAGTATTCACGCTCAGAAGACCGGCAGCCGTTCTACCTTTTTCATCGATCGAGACGGTGGAACCCTGGTGAGAACATGTGGATGGGGTATGAGAGGAAAAGAGGTAAGCTCTCTCAACTTAATAATTATCTTCGTGCTCTGGATCTCAGTCCATTCTCATCGGTCGAAGGTAATACAGAAAATTTGTATGATATCAGGTATGTACTCACTCTCGATGCGGATTCAACCCTTCCCAGAGAGACAGCCCGAACCTTAATCGCGACGATGGCTCATCCTCTCAATCAACCTCAAATCGACAAAACCACACGTGTCGTTAAAGAAGGGTATGCGATTTTACAACCGCGCATTACCATTCATCTTAAAGATAAGTCATCGAGTCATTTCACTCGACTTTTAAGCGACGATTTTGGCATTGATCCTTACACGAAATCTGTATCAGACATATATCAGGATCTTTTTCATGAAGGATCATACATAGGGAAGGGCATCTACGATTTAGACGCGTTCCAGGAAACATTGGATGCGCGTTTTCCTGAAAATAGGATCCTGAGTCACGATCTCATTGAGGGCGGATTCGCTCGGTCTGGGCTCGTGAGTGATGTGCAGTTAGTCGAAGAGTTTCCCAGTAGCTATTCCTTGGACGCGAGTCGACGGCATCGTTGGATGCGAGGAGACTGGCAAATTGCATCGTGGATCTTGCCAATGATCCCGAATGGCAATGGCTTAAAGGTCACGAATCCGCTCTCGCTGCTCTCTCGCTGGAAGATATCGGATAACCTCAGGCGAAGCGTGACCCCGATCGCTACTATTGTCTTCCTTCTATCCATATGGAAGTTTGCCCCTGAATTAAGCGCAAGCATGACTTTTGCACTGCTTATATACTTAGTGCTTCCTCCGGTGCTCAATGCATTAAATATTCAATCTCGTTATTCGGCATCAATCTCTGTCCGCCAGATGTTTCGCGATGAGATGCACTCCATAGGTCGAGCCATTTCTCTATCGATCCTCCATATTTCGTTTTTGCCCTACGATGCTTTTCTTGCCACCGACGCGACTGTTCGAGCCCTTTATCGACTTCTGATCAGCAAACGAAAATTACTTGAGTGGCAAAATTCATCCGACGCCGGTGCCTCCTCGCCTCAAACGTTTACTGATTATTCAAGATTAATGTGGATCGCGCCTTTGGTTTCTATCTTTGGATTTGGAATTGTGTTTGCAGAGCCAATGAGTAGCAGTCTGTTCGTAATTGCGCCCGTTCTCGGCTTATGGTTGTTAGCGCCTCCTTTAGCATGGTGGATAAGCCGACCTTTGCACCATAAGGCTACCGAAATATCTGTGGCTCAGCGAAACTTCCTGCGAGGTCTATCCCGCAAAACTTGGTTATATTTCGAGACTTTTTTAACCAAAGAAGACAATTGGTTGCCGCCCGATAACTTCCAGGAGTTTCCCGCGCCCATTGTCGCACACCGAACTTCCCCCACCAATATCGGTCTCAGTCTCCTCTCAATTTTGGGCGCCTATGACTTTGGCTATATTTCTTTGGCTTCACTGGCAACTAAGCTTGAGCAATCCATGCAAAGTCTCGAGAGACTTGAAAGATATAAGGGACATTTTTATAACTGGTATGACACTCAGTCTTTGAAACCTCTGCTGCCGCTTTACGTTTCGACTGTTGATAGCGGGAATTTGCAAGGAGCCTTATTGGTCCTAAGGCAAGGACTGAGCCTGCTGGGGGCGGGTAATTTGCATTCGGCCCGAATTCTGCCGGGCCTTGAGGATCTGCTCTTTCTCATAGAGGAGGATGAAATGTCACGGGCAGTTCAGTCCGAACTGACCCTCGTGACCATTAGCAAAACCAAAGCTAAATTTCTCGAATTTCTGCATATAGGTCCTGAAAAATCCCAGTCCATAGCGACTGGAATGGTCGATAAATTGAATGCTATCCGGGCTTTGGTGATAGAAATTCAAGCGAGTGCGGGCAAGGATTCGTCGGAATGGATCGAGAGACTCTTATCCCAGATTGCTGAGCACACGGAATATATCCATTCGATCGACAGCGAAACATCCGTAAAGATGCGGGACAGATTGATTGATTTGGCGTCTCGCGCAAGTGCGATGCTTAAGCTTAATTACGCTTTTCTCTATAACCCATCCAACAAACTTCTCTCAATAGGTTACCACGTCGCCGATTCGCGTCTTGATCAATCTTACTATGATTTGCTCGCCTCAGAGGCGCGTCTGGCGAGCTTTTTAGCAGTTGCCGATGGCTCGGTACCGCAGGAACACTGGTTCGCACTGGGAAGGAACCTGACGTTCTCCGGACGGGAATCGACCTTGTTATCGTGGAGCGGCTCCATGTTTGAATACCTTATGCCGCTTCTCATCATGCCCAGTTACGAAGGTACGCTTCTTGATCAAGCATGTCGGGTCTGCATTCATAGACAGATTCAATATGGTCGGGAACGCAACGTTCCTTGGGGGATTTCAGAGTCGGCTTACAATCTCACGGATGCTCACTACACTTATCAATATCGAGCGTTCGGTGTCCCTGGATTGGGCTTGAAGAGGGGGCTCGAACAGGATCTTGTCGTTGCTCCTTACGCGACCGTGATGGCTCTCATGCTCGAGCCCTTGGCGGCCTGCGTGAATTTGAAAGTCATGGCCGCTCAAGGATTTCTTGGAAAATTTGGATTCTTTGATGCCATTGACTATACACCCTCAAGAGTTCCTGTAGGCGACACTCTGGTGATTGTCAGAAATTTCATGGTCCACCACCAAGGCATGAGTTTTCTATCTCTTGCTCATTATTTGCTGCACGAACCTATGCAAGCCCGCATGGTGAGTGATCCAAGTTTTAAGGCGACTGAACTCCTTCTCCACGAGCGGGTTCCGAAGGAATCTTCTCTCCATGCTGATCTCGGACCTGATAAGGAGATCGTCTATCCGGCCAAGGCTGTCGAAAATTCGTTCCGGCTTTTGAAGAACCCTAGTAAATCATCGCCCGATGTCCATCTCTTGGGCAACGAGCACTATCACGTAGTAGTATCGAGCGCAGGGGGGGGGTATAGCTCATGGAAAGATATAATGCTCACGCGCTGGCGAGAGGACAGGACGCGCGATGCCTATGGCTATTTTTTCTATATTAAAGACATCAAAAGCTCCGTATCATGGTCAGTTGGTTATCAGCCTATGCTCAATACCGGTGATAAGTACGAAGTGATCTTCACTGAGGGACGAGCGGAGATAAGGCGGTCTGAAGATGGTCTTGATACTCATCTCGAGATTGCGGTATCCCCTGATGACGATGCTGAATTAAGGCGCCTCACTATATTCAATCATAGTACGGAAATCAAGATTATCGAAGTTACGACGTACGCGGAAGTGGTGCTCGCACCGGCCGGTGCGGACCTTGCTCATCCTGCGTTTAGCAACCTTTTTATAGAAACAGAAGCTGTTGAAAATCAACTTGGTATACTCTGCCGACGACGGGGACGAGAACCCCACCAGAATCATCCGTGGCTTTACCACGCGATGTTCGTTCATGGATGTCTCTCCATAGATAAAGGCATAGAGACTGATCGAAATCGCTTCGTGGGAAGAAATCATGGCCTTAATCAAGCGAATGCTTTAAATGACCCTCTAGAAAATGGCTGTGGCGCTGTTCTCGATCCAATCATTTCCCTGCGTAAACGAATCACGATTGCACCCGGGGGAACGGCTATCGTCGACAGCATCCTCGGTGTTCACGAAAAGCGCGCTGGCGCTCTTTCCCTCATGGAAAGCTTGGGCGAAAAGCAAATGGCCGATAGGATACTCGAGCTTGCTTGGACTCATGGGCATGTTCTCTTGCAACAACTCAATTGTTCAGCTGCCGAAGCTCTTCTCTATGGAAAGATGGCGAGCGCGTTAATCTATGGAGGCTCCAATCTAAGGGCGTCGTCCGCCGTCATTAAAGCTAACGTCAAATCACTCGCTGCCTTTTGGAGTTACGGGATTTCAGGTGATAAGCCTATCGTTCTCTTACGCCTCGACGGTCTCGAGAATCTTTCCATCCTTCAGCAGTTGGTTCGGGGTCATGATTATTGGCGTCGTAAGGGGTTAGCGGTCGATTTCATAATATGGAACGAAAATCGGTCGGGCTATCGCCAAAATCTCAACGACCAGATCATGGAAGTGATCGCCAGTGCAGGAGCAACCGCTCTTGTGGACAAGCCGGGTGGGATTTTCGTGAGACGAACCGATCAAATGCCGGATGAGGATCGGATACTCTTCCAGGCTGCTGCTCGAATTATTGTGTCTGATCGATCAGGGACCCTCGAAGAACAGGTGAATTCCGCAAAATCCCGATCTTCTTTTCTCCCCAAAAAAATACCCACTCGCCTCCTTGAACGGCGAGAGAGAATGCGCGGGCAGAGAATTAAACTTGAACTAGAGCCAAAGGAGATCCTTTTTGCTGATAATGGATTGGGAGGTTTTAGCGAAGAAGGTCGAGAGTATGTTCTTCGCCTCGGTCCTGGCAAATCGTCTCCCATGCCTTGGGTTAATGTTTTAGCCAATCCTGGATTTGGGACGCTTATATCGGAAGCGGGTTCGGCGTATACTTGGTCGGAAAATGCTCATGAACACCGGCTTACGCCCTGGTTCAACGATCCTGTTTCCGATCCCACAGGTGAAGCGCTCTATATTCGCGACGAACTCACGGGTGATTTTTGGTCACCAACCCCAGGCCCTGCTCCGGCAAATGCTGAGTACATCGTAAGGCATGGTTTTGGTTACTCTAGTTTTGCTACAAGTTTTCATGGGTTGAGCTCAGTCGTGACAAACTTTGTGGATACGATCGACCCCGTTAAGATCATCTGGATTAAGTTGACGAATCAATCGAGCCACACACGTCAGCTCTCCGTGACAGCCTATTTTGAGCTCGTCCTGGGAGAATTGCGTTCAAAAGGCGCGAGTCAAATCGTAAGCGAATTTGATTCCAGTCAAGGTATCATGCACGCACGCAATATGTTTGCGGCTGACTTTCGGGATCGATTGGTATTTTTAAGTGCCAGTGATCCAGCTAAGAGTTTCTCGGGTGATAGAACAGAATTTGTCGGTCGAAATGGTTCTCTCGCTAATCCAGCTGCAATGGATCGATTAGGATTGAGTGATCAGGTTGGAGCTCTGTTTGATCCCTGCCTCGCGATGCAGTTTGCTTTCGAACTCGCTCCGGGTGAAACGAAGGAAATCGCCATATCCTTTGGCGTCGGCCGCGACCTTGCCGAGATTCGGCGTTTCAGCAAAGCTTTTCGATCTCTTCCCGAAATCCAGGTCGCTCTCGATCGAGTTCATCAGCAATGGCTGAAATTATTAGGACGAATTGAAATAGAGACGCCCGATCGGGCCCTCAATGTTCTTGGGAATGGATGGCTACTCTATCAAACGATTTCGAGTCGGATCTGGGGGCGCACAGGCTTCTATCAGTCAGGCGGAGCCTACGGATTCCGTGACCAACTCCAAGATATGATGGCTGTTGTCTATTGCGCTCCCGAACTCGTTCGGGAACACATCATTCGATCGTCGAGCCGGCAGTTTATCGAAGGCGACGTTCAACACTGGTGGCATCCCCCTCAGGGGAGAGGGGTTCGGACCCGCATCAGTGATGATTATCTATGGCTGCCCTATGTTACCGAGCACTACATAGCGGTAACAGGAGATTGGGGAGTACTGGACGAGGTCACGGCATATTTGAGTGCGAAGCCACTGGCAGAGGGCGCCGAGTCTGAATATAGCTTGCCGCTCGTTTCAGAAGACCGCGGCACGGTATATGATCACTGCTTGCGAGCTCTGCGCTATGGAATGAAATACGGCAGTCATGGTTTGCCTCTTATGGGCTGTGGTGACTGGAACGATGGCATGAACCTTGTCGGGATAAACGGCCAAGGTGAGAGTATCTGGTTAGGATTTTTCCTTTTCCAAACTCTCCAAAAATTCTCTGAGATCGCACTTCAGCGGGACGACTCCGATTTCGCCGCTCTTTGCGAGAAGGAAGCGAGTCAATTAAAAGGCCATATCGAGGCGAATGCCTGGGACGGAGCATGGTATTTGAGGGCCTTTTTTGATGATGGTTCGCCATTAGGATCTGCTCAGAATCAAGAGTGTCAGCTTGATTCGCTACCACAAAGTTGGGCTGTGTTATCGGGTGCATCGACAGGATCGAGGGCCAAGGAAGGCATGGATGCGGTTTACAAGCAACTTGTGAATCAGAAGCTTGGCATTATAAAGCTCTTTATTCCCCCTTTCGATAAACAGCTGCCCAATCCTGGCTATGTGAGCGGATATTTACCGGGAGTTAGAGAAAATGGAGGTCAGTACACTCACGCAGCCCTTTGGGTTGTCATGGCGTTTGCCGAACTGGGTGAGGTAGATCGCGCCTTAGAATTGTTAATGCTTATCAACCCGATACTTCACGCCAACAGTCCCGATAAGGCCGCGCGTTATAAGATAGAACCCTATGTCATCGCTGGCGATGTATATGCGGCTGCGTCGCACGAGGGTAGGGGAGGGTGGAGCTGGTATACGGGCTCCGCGGCTTGGTTTTATCGGACGATAGTTGAAACATTTTTAGGATTTCATCTGATGGGAGACAAAGTTCTTATTACGCCTCGGCTTCCCTCCACTTGGCCCGAAATAAAGTTCAAGTTTTTGTACCAAGACACGTCATACGTAGCTATCGTAAAAGCGAAAGAGGCAGGGGCACAATCAAGGACGCTGCTTGACGGCCTCGAAGTATCGGGTTCTATTCAGTTGATAAATGATAAAAAAAGGCACGAAATCGGCATTACTGTCTAAATTTTCCGACATTTTTCAGGGCTTCAAACCCAGCAACGACATCAAAAAGTTCTTCGTCGATTCCGCCCTGTCGGGTGCTATGATAGCGGCCTTTAAGAACGTCCAGTAGATCTGTGATGTTTTTTTCTGCGCGCTGCATTGCAGAAAACCGACTTGCATTTTCGCTGGCGATTGATTCGGCACAAGCTCGGAATAGGGAGACAAAAAGGTATTCGCGAACCAAGGCTGACAAGGTTTTTGCATCATCACCAATTAATTCCGGTAATTGATTGTTGGGCCAGGAGGATTCAGCCAAGCTATTTTGCCAAACCAGATCAAATGGCAACAGACGTTGGGAAGTCGGTACAAAGATAGCGCCCGATCGCGATTCATTATAAAAAAGATAAAAATCGATTCCTTCTTGCACTATATTTTTAGTGCACTCCTAGAGGATTTTTCCAACCATAGGGGCTATCGCATCCACTGTTTTAGGCACTTCTAAGAGACCTTTTAGGGGAATATGTTCATCCTGAAGGCGTCCATAAACTCGCTCACCGACGACCCAAACTTCAGGCTCGCCTGATAGGTCATGGAGAGCTTTAATAGCGTGATCGGCAATGAGTTCATTGAACTGGCCGACAAGGCCTTGGTCGGAGCCAAAAACCACGGCTCTGACCACGGAGGGTATCGTTTTATTTTTCAGGCCGAAGTCCTGCCTACGAAAGCACTCACTGAGGCCGAGCTCGACGGCGTGGTAATAATCTCCCAAGGCGCCCACCGATTTTTCGTACTGAGTTATGCTCGAAGCTGCAACGGCTTTCATTGTTCGGACCACAGACAGTAGATCCTCTGCGCTGCTCATCTTTTTGCGTAATTTGACTATGGTATTACTCATTTGGCAAGATTTTCCTCCGTTTTGAAAGGAGCCATGGCCTTATCCGACATTTTAAGTAAGACTTGGCGATCTTCGTCGCTCATTTTTTCGCTCTTGACTATGCGTTGGCGAAAGTCTTCGGGTAATTTGAGTGCTGATTCACGCAAGGCGTGTTCTGCGTCCTTCATTTTCGCCAGCGCTACATTATCAAAAAGTTTCGAGGTCAATGTCCAGAGCACAACGATTTGCTAATAGGAGGACAAAGGAGAAAATTCTGCCTGCGATAGACAGGCTCTTATCCGCTTTCCGTGATTAATAGTTTGAGTCGTCGCATCGTCCAAATGGGCACCAAACCGAGAAAACGTCTCAAGCTCTCCGAACTGAGCGTAAGAAAGTTTCAAATCGCCTGAAAGAGCGCGATAGGCCGGACTCTGGGCTTTACCTCCAACCCGAGAAACTGACTTTCCGACATCCACTGCAGGCAAAATTCCGAGTTCAAAAAGTGAGGGCGAGAGGTAAATCTGTCCGTCGGTGATGGAAATAAGGTTGGTCGGTATATAAGCGGATATGTCTTGGGCTTCCGTTTCTATAATAGGCAAGGCGGTGAGTGACCCTCCGCCCATATCGGCACGTGGATTCGTAGACCGTTCAAGCAGCCTTGAGTGTATATAGAAAAGGTCACCCGGTTAGGCTTCTCGTCCTGGCGGGCGACGCAGTAAAAGAGATATCTCCCTATAGGCGCGTGCATGATGAGTTAGGTCATCGTAAACGATCAAAACATCGCGCCCAGCGTCCATAAAAAATTCTGCAATACTGGTGGCGGCATAGGGTGCGATGTAGGTGAGGCCAGGTGGATCATTGCCTTCACTTACGATCATAACCGTATAGTTGAATGCCCCTTTCTGATCGAGAATTGCGGCTGTTTTGGCTATAGAAGAAGCCCGCTGCCCGATTGCACAGTACACACAGAGGACGTTCTGGTCATGTTGGTTGAGTATAGTATCTATAGCGATCGCTGTTTTGCCGGTCTGGCGATCTCCAAGAATCAACTCACGTTGTCCTCGACCTACGGGGATCAAAGCATCAATGACCTTGAGGCCTGTCTGCAGCGGGACGGTCACAGCTGCTCTATCCATGATGGGACGTGCTGGCCTTTCGATGGGGTAACGTTCTGTTGTCGATAGGCTTCCTTTATCATCGAGAGGTCGACCGAGTGGATCGATGATTCGTCCCAGAAGGCCTTCCCCTACGCAGATATCCATGACTTTACCCGTGCGATGAACGTCGTCTCCAGCATGGAGGTCCCAATAATTTCGCAGGAGAACGACGCCAAGCTCATCGGGGTCAAGATTAAAGGCTATTCCGAGAATCTCCCCAGGAAACTTCACAAGTTCTTCGAATCCCACACCAGGCAGCCCCGATACCTTGGCTATACCCGTTGCAACGCTCGTAACGTTGCCTTTTTCTTTCGAGGATAGTGGGAGAATGAATGTTTGCACCCCCTGACGGAGCTCAGAAAAAAACGTCTCAAAATGTTTGTCAATATTTTCAACTTTCATCTCGAGGCCTCTCAGGAGTGGCCTTGTGGCCTGATTTCACTTTCGACTTTGCCTTCGCTTTTGAGTGATGTGATTTATCGCTCTCATTGTCTAAGCTGCTTTGGAGTGAGTCGAGATAATCGGCAATGTCCCAGGCTATTTTGTTTCCTGATGTTGTGAGTTCGATACCGCTCATAAGTTTGGGTACGGTGACGATAGGATATCTTTGCCCACAGGAGCTATAAGAGGCCCATCGGAATCCTCAACGAGAGAGCCACGGCTCAGGCCCTGTGTTGCCGTCAGTGCAATCCCGCGAACATGCCGCTCATCGAGTTGAGACAAAACCTCAATTGAAATAGTTTTGTTTTCTGCATATAGGAGGGAATAAATCTCCGGTAGAAATTTATCGAACTTGACATCTACGATGCTCCCGCGCACCGATACAACGGTGCCAGGATTCAAAGCGTGGATAATTTTCTTCATGTTTCAACTCTGTGAATAGCGAGAAGATTTTAGTCCACGAATTGATAGGAGCACGAATCGGGTGATTTGATGATACTTAATCTCTTGTATTCGAGAGGCCTGCAAATTTCTAGGATGTATTTTGTCAGCAGTATTCAGATAGAAATGTTTTTGATCGTAATGTTTGAAAGTTTTTTGTTTGAACGAAAAAAAAGGGCGTATGGTAGGAAAGATGGTTCTCAAAAAAGAGATGAGAGGTGACAGTATGCTCTTTAGTGCAAGCAAATTTCTAGATATTGCAGTGCAAGCGACAGATGGCGAAATCGGAAAAGTGAAGGATATGTATTTTGATGATAAAACCTGGGCAGTTCGCTATGTAGTCGTTACCTGCGGAGAATGGGCTGACAAGAAAGATGTCCTCCTTATTCCATCGCATCTTCAAGTACCGAATGCCCTAACTCCCATTCTAATCACCGATTCAACGAAACAGCAGGTATTTGAAAGTCCAACTCCAGGTTCTGACCTTCCCGTCTCACGACAGTATGAAATCGATTTATATTCTCACTATTCATTAGCCCCTTATTGGAGCTACCCAACGGTAGGTTATGGATTTTCCGCTTACTATCCCGACGTGGGAGAAACGGATCGGGCCGATCGATTTGCTAGAAAAAGTGCACAAGAGATGGATTTTGATCCTCACCTTAGAAGCCTGAAGGAAGTTCAAGGCTATCACATCAAAACCCAAGATGACGAGCTGGGTCATGTCGTCGACGTTTTGATTAGTCGAGAATCTGCTGAAGTTACTCACTTTGTTGTTGATACAGTCAACTGGTGGCCAAGCAAGCATGTCCTAATCGAGGTGGGGGCCATTAGAAGCTTTGACTGGGAATTCAAAACGCTGAGTACCTCGCTCGACAAAGAAACGATCAAAGGCGCTCCTGTATTTGACGAAAAAAATTCTTTCGATCCGGAGTACATGGAGAAATTATGGGAGTATTATCATAGATATAATACACCTTGGAAATCGGGGCGAGTTAGAATTGATTCGGGATCTCTCTCCGGCCATTCCCTTTAATATCGAATAAGGGCGGTGTATGGAATGAGTTCAGTTACGCTATATAGATTGAAAATCAAACTAATTTTGGAAAACAGGAGAATCCATGAATCTCAATATGAAAGAATTTATTGGCAGTAAGCTCATGGCGAAAGACGGGGAAGTCGGAACATCTTAACGAAGTGTCCGGAGCCGCTCGGCCCGCAGTGCAGGTAGCCTTGAGGCGCTGTGCCTTCAAGCCCGCCTGATCCGGGAGTTAGAGGGATATTTCCGCGCCCTGGCGCGAGCGTCTTAAATAGAGGGTCGAATGTTTGTACCGCTTCATTGGATCCCCCTATCATCAGACAGTAGCCACGATCGAGGCCCATTACGCCCCCGCTCGTCCCGCAGTCAAGGTAGTGGATTCGCTTGCTAGCGAGTTCCTTTGATCGCCTTATGTCGTCGACGTAATAGGAATTTCCGCCGTCGATTAGGATGTCATTCGGGTCAAGGTGTGGGGTGAGTTCGGTAATGATTTGGTCAATGAACGCTGCTGGAACCATCATCCAGATCACTCTTGGACTCTCGAGTTTTTCAACGAGATCAGGTAGCGACGAAGCTTTAAGAACATCCTCTTGACTTAATCCTTCCATAGCTTCGTAGGACTTATCAAATACCACACAGCTATGACCACTTCGGGTAAGACGCCGAACTAAATTTCCGTCCATTCGACCTAAACCAATCATACCAACTTGCATAAAGCACCTCTTACATCAACTTATTTTATCGGATGAGCGCGACCTTGAGCTTTGTTAATCGCCGCGTGCAAGCGCTTCATTCCCGCTTATATCCCATCACGTTCATTAAAAATCGCAGAACCTGCTACTAAGATGCTAGTGCCAGCTTCTATGACCGAAAGAGCTGTTTAACCGTTAATGCCACCATCGACCGCTAATTCACAGAGTGGATTGATACGTTCGATTATGGAGCGGACCAGGCGTATCTTCGGTAAGGTCGAGGGAATGAAAGTTTGATGTCCAAAACCAGGATCCACAGTCATAACGAGAACTTGATCCAAATCTTCGAGAATCTCCTCGAGCGCACAGGCAGGGGTTGCTGGATTGATTACGACACCAACTTGCTTACCCAGATTTCGAATTTTCTGCACGGTCCGATGAAGGTTGTGATTGCCCTCGAGGTGGACAATAAGAGAATCAGAGCCACATTCGGCGAATGTTTCTAGGAATGAGTCAGGATCGGTAATCATCAGATGGGTATCCAGCATCAAGTCTGTCACCTTGCGGAGGGATCGAATAATCGGGGTTCCTATCGAAAGATTTGGCACGAAATGTCCATCCATAACGTCCACATGGAGCCGGTGCGCACCCGAGCGGGTCACTTCATCAACTTGATCGGCTAAATGGGCGAAATCCGCAGCTAAAATAGAGGATGCAATTTCTATATAGCGCGTGTCGTCTTGTGAGGGAAAGGCAAACGCGTCGACAAACCAATTCAGTTGGCCTGACGAAGGACGGATCTGGTTAGCAGGCAGCATTGCCTTTCCGCCTATAGGCTTAAGCGCTCTTTGCAGCGCGTCCGCCTTTTTATTGCCGGCCACCAGAAAAAGCGCCATCTTCGTTTGATTAAGGAGCGGCAGAGTTAAGGTCATTCGCGGGAAGTCTTCTGTGCTTTTCTGTACGCCCGAAACCCATTGTTGAGTTTCGTTCCATTTCGAATCATCAGAAAAAAGGGAGGCTGTATGACCATCGACCCCAAAACCGAGAAAAACTAAATCAAAGCACGGCGGCGAATCGGCGAAATAATGTCGTAAGATCGATTCATACTCCTCCACGGCCGCCACTGCATTTTGGTCTCGGAACATGGGACGAATGTTTGATGGGGGAATGGGGGACACGTGAGAGAAGGGCATCATTTGCCATTCGATAATTGCTTCGTGAATCACCTGTGGGCACGCAGCGTTCGTCTCCCCAAAAAACATGTACCTTAGTCAAATCTATCTGCTCACAAAAAAGCTTCGTGGAAAGCAATTTATAAGTCGCTTCTGGTGTCGAACCGCCAGAAAGAACGACGGAAAACTTTCCCGATCGTGTGGCCGCTTTCTTGAATTCTAAGACAAGCACTTTGGCGGCCGCTTGGGCTAACGCTGACTCATCCTGGAAGACTTTAAGCATCATCCCCCTCCTTAGTCGATTCGGCGTCGAGTAGCCAGGCTCTTCCATCACGTTCTACCATTGCATCAGCAGCTTTTGGCCCCCATGATCCAGCCGTATAATTGGGAAAGTCGTTCGGCTCTTCGTTTTGCCAGACCTCGAGAATGGGCGAAACCACTGACCAAGCCACTGTTTCGAGATCGGCCCTAACGAATGACGTGGCATCATTGTTCATAACGTCAATCAACAAGGTCTCATAGGCTTCGGGTGTTTCTTGAGTGAAGGACTCTCCATAGGAGAACTTCATAGCGGCGGGTTGCAGGGTGAAGGCAGTGCCAGGCTTTTTAGCCTGGAAATGGAGGCTTATCCCTTCGTTTTTTTGAACTCGAATTTGAAGATGGTTCGGAGCCCAAACCTTGGTCGCACTGTCTGGGAAGGCCCGATGCGGCACCGGTCTAAATTGCAAAGATATTTCGGCAATTCTATCGGCTAGGCGTTTGCCTGTGCGAAGGTAAAAAGGCACGTCTTGCCAGCGCCAGTTATCAATATGGAGTTTTAATGCCGCATAAGTCTCAGTATTTGAGTCTGAATTAACATTGGGTTCGGCTCGATAGCCTGAGATCATACTCGCTCCCGAATTCTCTGGCCCGTACTGACCACGAATCGCAAAATCGCCAACATGATCCTTATCGATGAGACGAATGGCGTTCAGAACATCAACTTTTTTATTACGAATTTCGTCTTGGTCAAATGAAACGGGAGCTTCCATTGCGATAAGACCTAAGAGCTGGAAGAGATGATTTTCCATCATGTCACGCAAGGCCCCCGCGCTGTCGTAATAGTGCCTTCGGTGCTCTATACCGACTCTTTCAGCAACTGTGATTTGAACGTTGTCGATATAACGCCGATTCCAAATGGGTTCGAAAAGACTATTTGCAAATCGAATCGCCAAGATATTTTGTACGGTTTCTTTACCCAGGTAGTGATCGATCCTAAAAATCTGGGATTCATTCATGACGCGCGTTAACGTTCGATTTAACTGGCAAGCGGAAGCCAAATCTCGTCCAAAAGGCTTTTCTACCACCACTCGGCTTTTTTCGGGATTGGATAGGAGCTTTGCTTCATTGAGTGCTGTTACGATGAGCTCTATTAAAGTAGGCGCTACCGCCAGATAAAAGATCTGATCGGCTTCAACATCCCATGCCTGGCTCTGACTCCGCATAGTATTGGCCAAATCATAGTAAGATTGGGGGGTAGTGAAATCGAGAGACGTAAAGCTCACGTTTTGGGAGAACTTATCCCAAGTTTCCTCAGATACCTTCCCGCGTCTGGAAAACTCGTTGACTCCATTCTGCAGATGGCTTCGAAATGAACTTTCGTCAAAAGGTTTATGGTCTAAACCTATGACCGAGAAGTGTTCGGGCAAACGACCATCTAAAGAGAGATTGAAGAGAGCTGGGATTAATTTCCGGTGAGTCAGGTCTCCACCCGCTCCGAAGATCACCAGTATTGTTGGTTTCGGAGTATTCATAGAGGTAACTCCGATCGTTCCAAAAGAGCGAGTTTTTGCAGGCGGCGTTGGAATCTGACCTCGTTTTTGAAACGCGAGCGTAGAAACGTTTGAGTCAACTGCCATGCGAACGGAAAATGGTCTATCTGGGCGCCGAGGCACATTACGTTCATATGATCGTCTTCAACGCCCTGCTGAGCTGAAAAAAGATCATGGATAAGGCCTGCTCGAACGTTGCGTACCTTATTTGCGGCTATGGAGGCTCCGATTCCGCTGCCGCAGATCGCTATGCCTTTTTCAATCGAACCCTGACCGACTGCTCTTGCCATAGGCGCAACAAAATCAGAGTAATCGTCCGTGGAATCAAGTTCGAAAGCACCATAGTCTGTTACCTCGAGATCAATTTCGGTGAGAGCAATTTTCAGCCTCTCTTTCAAGTCAAATCCGCGGTGATCGGCTGCAATTCCTATTTTCAATTTTGGCCTCCTTGACTCGATTTTCGAATCGTCCGAGCCTTTTTACAGACGTTCTCTATGTTAAATCCAAACTCCTGCAGCAAACGTTCGCCGGGTGCTGAGGCTCCATAATGATCGATACAAATTACCTCTATGTTTTTGGGGCCCAAGTAAGAGTTCCATCCGAGTGATACCCCCGGCTTCGATCGCCAGCCAAGGAATAGCCGGAGGTAAGACTTGGTCGCGGATGCTTTCCGACTGATTTCTAAACAAATTCCAGCTTGGAAGACTCACGACGCGCACCCCAAGGCCCTCGCTTTCCAGGATTTTTCGGGCTTCCATTGCGAGGTGCACTTCGGACCTGGTGGCGATTAAAGCGCGACGCCAAGGTTTGTTCGGCGATTGCCATTCCAACCGCATTACCAAAACCTTGGCCTAGAGGGCCGGTTGTTGCCTCGACTCCAGGAACCTTGCCATATTCGGGGTGTCCAGGTGTTCGGCTTTGCCATTGGCGAAATTCTTTGAGATCGTCAAGCGTGAGATCAAATCCGCTGAGGTGAAGTAGGGCGTAAAGCATCGCGCTACCGTGACCCGCGGATAGTACGAAACGATCCCAATCAATCCATTTTGGATCGGTAGGATTAAATTTAAGGAAATGATCCCAAAGAACATAAGACATGCTTGCGGCGCCCAAGGGCAGGCCAGGGTGTCCAGATCCAGCTTTTTGAACGGCATCGACCGCTAAGAAACGGATAGAATTCACACACAACTCGTCTAATTCCGCTCGAAGCAAATTCTTATTCAATGAGTTGTCCTTGGAGTGAAATCGGTGATTCATTCTGAGCTCCCTGTTTTAGCCAAAGCTCTATTGACAATTGTTTGTGCTTCCTCCAAAACGAGACGCAAATGGGCTTCCCCATGAAAACTTTCGGCATAAATCTTATAGATGCTTTCCGTGCCCGACGGACGCGCAGCAAACCAAGGCGATTTGCTCATGACCTTTAAACCGCCGATGGGTGACCCGTCGTGGGCCGCGCTGATGACGCTCTCGATCTTTTCTCCTGCCAGAAACGAATCGCGGATGGCCTCGGCCGAAAGCCCTGCGAGGTTTTGCTGCTGTTCGGGGGTTGCCGCTGCTTCTATGCGTTCATAGCAAGGCTCCCCATATTCCTCAGTGAGTTGTTTATAAATCTCACCGGGATCGCGACCAAGTTTCGCAGTAATTTCTCCTGCGAGTAGGGCGGGGGTGATGCCATCTTTATCGGTAATCCAAACATTCCCGTCTAGACGAGCAAACGAAGCGCCCGCGCTTTCTTCGCCTCCAAAGGCTAAGCTGCCGTCGAGTAGTCCGTCGACAAACCACTTGAAGCCGACCGGAACCTCAAAAAGCTTACGCCCCAGCCCGGCCGTAATCCTATCTATTAACTGGCTGCTCACCACGGTTTTGCCGACAGCTGCATGGCCTGACCAATTCGGGCGATGTTGAAAGAGGTAATAGATTGCAAAAGAAAGATAGTGGTTCGGAGGCATAAGGCCGACGCTTTTGGTAACAATTCCATGACGGTCGTGATCGGTATCACAGGCAAAGGCAACCTCGTACTGATCTTTCAAGCCAATCAGACGTTTCATGGCGTAAGGGGACGAGGGATCCATCCGAATCTGGCCATCCCAGTCGAGAGTCATGAAGCGAAACGTGGGATCGACGATGTCGCTGAGCACGGTAAGATTGAGTTTATAGAGTTCGGCAATACGAGACCAATAATGAACGCCTGCGCCCCCAAGGGATCCACTCCCAGACTCAGCTTAGACTCCCGAATGATCTTCATATCAATCACATTCTCGAGATCACTGACGTAAGAGTGAAGGTAGTCATGCCTATGCGTTGTCGAAGCACGCAGTGCTTTTTCGTAAGACATCTTTTTGACCCCCGATAATCGTGCCTTAAGAAATGCGTTCGCTTGGTTTTGGATCCAGTTTGTGATTGCGGCATCGGCGGGCCCTCCATTGGGAGGATTATATTTGAAGCCTCCGTCACGCGGTGGATTATGAGAGGGGGTAATCACTATTCCATCGGCGAGACCTTGTTTTCGGCCGCGATTGTAGCTGAGGATGGCATGAGATATTACCGGCGTAGGCGTATATTCGTCATGAGTGGAAAGCATGACTTCCACCTCATTCGCTGCCAGTACTTCGAGGGCACTCGCAAGCGCGGGGATAGAAAGGGCGTGGGTATCCATTCCAAGATATAAAGGGCCATCAATATTATTAAGTTTTCGGTAATTACAAATCGATTGTGTTATCGCTAAGATATGCCACTCATTAAAAGACGTATCAAACGCCGAACCACGGTGTCCAGATGTCCCAAACATGACTCGTTGTGAATGAATATCTCCATCGTGCTGATTCAGGAAATAGGCTGTGATAAGTTTTGGGACGTCAATTAACATGTTTGGTTCAGGCAACATTCCAGCATGAGAATTTATTTTCATCTCGACCTCGGATTCAAGCTACGGCTGCCGGTCTGCACTTATTAGTTTTATACGTTTGTTCACGCATGCATTTATTGTGCCTAATAGTTCATCTCGTTTTGGAATGTTACTTGCACGAAGTTTGCTCTGAACAAAATCTGACCTCGGCTCAGGCCCAATATATCGGGGCGAACCTGGGACGAATGGTCAGCATTCATTCTTTCAGCTTCTGCATCAAGGGACGCGCCTCGTGCCTTGCGATTTTATCGGGTTCAGTCAGTCTCTGAATCCCTTGGGCCGGCATCACGATCTATTGCTGGCTAATATGATAGCGCAGGCGAAAGCCCTAGCGTTCGGCAAATCCAAAGAGGCTGTTCTTACTTCTGATATTCAACCATGGCTAGCGCCTCATCTCACTTTCGAAGGGAATCGCCCTTCAACTGTCATTCTCATGGATCGATTGACGCCGCATGGGCTCGGGAGTCTAATTGCGCTTTACGAGCACAGTGTTTTTACTCAGGGATTGATTTGGGACATTGATTCGTTCGATCAATGGGGTGTGGAATTAGGCAAGGAGGTCTCAAATCAGATCGTTGAGGCAATTGAGAGCCCTGAACTCCCCCCCGTTTTACGACGACAGCTCAACGAGAGCCCTTGTGAAACGATATAGAAGCTCGAGAAGTCTGCCTAAATAAGCTCTACTTCCACTGGCACAAGCATTGCACGGAAGAGGAAGAATACCGAGCATCTTTTTAAAAGAAGGAAAGTCCTATGTTCAAAGGAATTGAACGATCAGATAGTCAGCTAGAGTCCGATATCAAAAACGAGATGGATTGGGACCCGAGTTTTACGTCGACGGATGTACGGATTACTACAAAGGACGGTCTCGTCACTTTAAGTGGCAGCATTCCCCACAATGCCGAACGGTTTAGGGCGGAACTAGCGGCCCAAAGAGTAGCGGGCGTTCGAATGGTTGTGGACCAACTCGAAGTTGCCCCGCTTGGTCATTCCCAACCTGATGACGGTGACATTGGACGAGCCGCTATTCAGGCCCTGCAATGGAATTCTCAAGTGCCGGATACGGTAAAAGTATCCATTCAAAAGGGTTGGATAACATTAAGGGGCAGTACGCAGTGGGACTTCCAACGGAAATCGGCTGTCAAAGCTGTTGAGTCTTTGATCGGTGTTTTAGGCGTTCACAACGACTTGATTCTCCAATCTGCAGACGTTGCGGTCGATGTAAAAAGCCGTATTGAGGAAGCCCTCAAGAGATCTGCTATAACAGAGGGACAAAATATTAACGTAATAGTGACAGGTGGGATTGCGGTTCTCAACGGAACTGTAAATTCTTTGTCAGAATCAGAAGATGCTTGCCTCGCAGCTTTCAATGCAACCGGTGTTATGCAAGTTCACAATAATCTTCAAATAGCCGCATAGCATTCCTAAACCGGGGGTCCTGGGCTCAATGCTAGGATCCTCTGTGGAACCGCAGTTTTTATCTTCCTTATCAATGTAATGCGCTGCGGAGTTAAATCTTGGAATTTTAACGCGGGTTTCCTCCGAATGACCCCAACCGTGAAAATGAAGGGGAGGAAAATCCATCCTAAATTTTTGATTAAGGGGCCGATGGGATATCAAAGAAAGTACACCGCATCATTTTTTACAGAGGTTTTCTTCTTTCGTTTAATGCTGCGAAGTTTGAGTATAGTTTCAGGAGGATCGTTTAGCAGTGAATCGGACGGCGCGACCTGGATAGTTGGTGTTGTATCAAGCTGGAGAGATGCCGAGAAGTTTCTTTTCACGTCTATCGATCCTTGCCCAGACATTTCGATCGAAATCGAGAAATCGACCGATGTGATGCCAATCATGGGAAATTTGGGCAAAAGGAATTGAAGTCGGGTGTTGTAGGATATCATGATTGTGGACTTCCTTTTCAAGACTCACTCCGGGGAGAAAAACTCTCCCGCAGTCGGTTCAACATCTGAGTGAACTTAAGGAAAATGTTTTACATCGAGACAGTAATATCGTTTTGCACGCGCCTCACGCCTGGGGCGCTCCAAGCTGCCGTGCGAGCATCTTCTTTTTCTTGCATAGAATGAACATTGCCTGAAAGAGTTACTTCGTCGCCAGAGACGGACACACCAATATTTTTTGCTTCGCTGTCCGCCAATCGTTTAAACGCTGACTCGATTTTCGCCTTAACGTCGACCGGTTGGACTTTCGATTTTACCGTCATATCGTTGCTGACCCCAATAACTCCAAGGAGACTGCTTACAGCATTCTTAGCCGCGACCCGTTCGAAATTCCATTCGACTTGTCCACGGAGTGTGATCCAGCCTCTTTCGACAGAGACCTTCACGTCTTCAGGAACTGAAAAATTCCACTCAAGAGCTGTCTTAGCTGCAGTTGCAATTTCCTCATCTGTTTTGCTAAGCACTCCAGTAAGGTTGACCTTGAGTTCGTCAGCCACAGCCCGAACCCCTCCGACGCGTTGAATCGCTTGCTCGGCCATTGACTTCTCAATAAAATGAGGAACCTCACCTGTTAACGTAACGATCCCGTCGATCGCAGTTACAGTAATGTCATTTGCGGTAACGCGTGGATCCCAGCTCAGTTCATTTTTGCAATCTTCAATAAGTTGCGCATCGGCTTTTCCGTGAAATTTCAGCATTAATTACTCCTTTATATTCTCATTTGGAATATGCCCCTCGTCACGAAACATCGTCATGGAGGCTTATCGTTGATGGGTCAGACTCGTCTAGTGCATTTATAGTGCCATTATTTTAATTTGTGAGAATTTCCAGGCAATTAAATTATTAACTTTCATAAATCGGCCTGAAGCTTGCGCTTGAAACTAAAAACATAAACCCTTCGTTATGATTCTATACTGGTCTGAAAGCTTTAACAAAAAACACGTCTGTACATGAGAGATGCGTCCTGGTCCCTTCTTTAATTCACCGGGTGAATTTTACGAACGCTTCACCTCGGCTTAATTAATCATGTCTTTTAATTATTGCAGTGGCCTTGCGAATTCTGACGCTTGCGGGAAGCCAATTATCGGGCAATCTAAGCAATTTAGAGATTCGTGGGGGTGCTCTTTCTTACATATAATTGTTAAGAACGAGCTTAGGGTGACATTAAATCATCGAGCTCTATCTTGATGTTTCAGCATCTCACCTCTATCGATTTAACGACACTTAAGACGTGGAGTCATCGGTGCAAACGAAGGAAAGTGCTCTCCTGATACTGAATTTATACTTAGAGGTAGGCGATTAAAATATGAGCCTTTAAATTAGGTTTTAAACAAATCTAGGAGGACTGGTCTTTTTTTGCGGCTTATTGTTATCGAATTGCTTGGCACGGTCCCTGCACGATGAAGGCAAAGAATGAAAACATTTATGTTAAACAATATCATCGAGGGTTTTATGAACCACCCATCCCACAGTATCGGGCCAGGCTTACGTAAACGTGTTGGGCACGAATGTCTAAGTTCTTGCAGTGGACTCAAGATTAATTCCAGTGAGCAAACCATTTTGGACTCGATTCAATTTGCCTTCAGATTAGACGGGTGTATTCCCGCCGGATTGGTCGTATCGGTAAAGGGCTGCTGGGTTTCACTAAGCGGGCAAGTCGAGAAGGATTTTCAGAGATTGCGAGCGCTCAATGCAGTGAATCGAATAGTTGGGGTTAAGGGCGTTACCGATAAAATCGTTTTGAAAGAGCGAGGCTTTCCCAATACATATGTTTCTCGATCAGAAGCCAAAATATTTGGCAACGCCATGGGTCAGACTATTGAATCGTTCAAACGCGGTTCCTCTGAATGTTGGAATCAATAAGTCTCAATTCACTTCAAGCTTCACGTTTAATAGGCGATCACGCATCTTTTCATAAAAAGAATGCTGGTCGACAATTTTTGCCGCGACATAGGCAAGAAGAGCCGCTGTCATCATTGGCATTATAGCCGCTTGACGATCCGTCATTTCGAAAACCAGAATAAAACTGGTAAATGGAGAACGTGTTGCGCCCGTGAGGAAAGCAATCATCGCCATGACGATCATGAGATTTTGGTTGTCGAAATTCAACGCATTTGCCAAAACAGCGCCCAAGGATGCTCCTGCAGCTAATGAAGGCGCAAAGATTCCGCCGGCACATCCCGACAAGTATGTCGCCGCTAGACCAAGAATTCGCCATACGGCCAATATAATATTGCCATGATTGGGTTGTTGAATGTTTGAAAAAAGAAGTTTTTGAATCAACAAACTTCCCCCTCCTGATGCATCTGTTCCTAAAAATACACAGGCACTGCTTACAAGTAGTCCAACAATGGCAGCTAAAAAGAGGCGTTGAAGGTTGGTCGCCGTGCGTACTTTCTGTGCCAGAACATAGAGATACTTTCCAAAAAGGGCTCCAATGATTCCGATAGACGCCGCAGCTGCTAAACCAATTGCAGTATCGTTAAGGGTAACGATTCCTATGGTCGGGTGGCCGATGAATAAATAAGGGCCAAGTATGGATTGAGTGACATATCCCGCGATTACTACGGATAGGATAAGTGCGCCTTTGAAATTCTTAAAATGCTGGCTCGCTAATTCTTCTATGGCGAACACAACCCCACCCAGAGGTGTGTTAAAAGCAGCTGCAAGGCCGGCACCACCACCCGCAATTAGAAGCGTCTGTTGACTCCTTCGCGGGCTCACATACCGTTTAAACAGTCCGTCAAACATCGAAAATATCGCGGCTGAAATTTGAATAGTGGGACCTTCTCGTCCCACGACTCCACCACCTAACACAGCAAGGGTCGAACTCAGGATCTTTATGGCAATGAGTCGAAGGTTTTGCCAAGGATTTCGCCTATACGTGTTGTCAGTTGAAGAAATTTCTATGTCGGCCAAAACTTGTGGGATACCACTCCCTCCAGCTTCAGGAGAGAAAAAGCGAACCAGGGCCCATGCTGATATAAATAGAACTGGAGAAATGGCAATAAACACCCAGCGATGTTCGATCGACATCCAAACAACTATGGATGTTGCCCATTCTATAAGACGGGCGTACGCAATAGCGACCGCGCCAGTTACTCCAGCCGCTGCGACCATCACGAGAAATGACACGAACTGAGGATGAAGTTGCTTGTAAATATCAATGCGTGTTTCAAGCCATTGTTTGAGATAAGTCTTTTTGATTTCTAAACGTTTCACTGAGTGTTCGATTCTTTGAATGGAATTGAGTACAAGAAAAAATTGTTTAAATTTCTATCTGTCGAGGCACTCAAGAAAGTAGCTACTTGAATCGTGTTTTTCAATGGTTTATTGTTTGGCATTGGAATTTTCGATTCGTCGACGTAACTTTAAATATAGAATTGACCGATAAAATTAGAGTGTAAGCGTGTCTGGGTCAATATTGAGGGTTTTGAATGGAAGGTAAGTTGAATCGCGGGGATCAGATCAATTGGAACCAAGTGTTCTATTTCTCCGAAATCGCAGCTCTAGGCTCTGTGAAGGCGGCTGGTGAGAAACTGGGCCTTAGCCCCTCGACTCTTAGCGCTCATTTGAGTCAGTTGGAAGCAGACCTCAATATAAAGTTATTTGATAGGCAGCACAGGAAGATTGTTCTAACGCCAGAGGGGGCGAGATTATTTTCTAGTGCAAAGCATATGTTTGAGACCGGTAAAAGATTTATCGATCTCATTTCTCCGACGTCCTTGGGCTGCTATCCGATTTCGATCGGCATTGTTCCCGGATCGTCTTACTCATTTGCTCATGGAATCATTCAAGATTACATTAAGTCCTATGAAAACGTTTCAACGAATGTTCTGCAGTTTCAGCACGACGACTTGGAATCAGCCTTGCTTGAGGCAAAGCTTGATTTCGGATTTACCGATCAGAAGTCCGAGCGTAAAAATATTGTTCAAGTTACAGTAGAAGCGTCTGACCTCAATTTTTTCGTGAGCAGCAAGCTGCCTAGGCTAGACCTTAAGGAGCATTTGGAGATTAGACCACTCGTAATATGCCGCTCGCATAGGAAAGGCCCTTCAGCTTCGGAGGAGGTTTTGGAATCAATGGATATTCCCTTTAAGAACCTAATTGTTTCCGAATACCCAAGTCTTGTTGAGAGTTTGTGCCGAGAAGGCACATGTGTCGCCATACTCGGTCGTAGGCATTTTGAGGACGATCCTAGTGTTCGTATGCTTAGACTTCCTAGTGAATTCCCTAAGTTTTCGGAAAAGCTCTTTGCTACATGGCACATCGATGGTGAGAATTCCGAAGCTATCAAACGACTGAAAAAAATCTTAAATGGGGTCGAAATCTGACGCTGTTTCTTTGAATTTGCTCATGCCTTTCGTGCCTGATGCGATCGTCGAAATTAAAAATAGTTTGATACTAACTGTTTTTAAAGATGCATTCGATTACTCGCGCTGCGTGCGTGAGGCATATGTTATGGACTTCTCTCACTACCGCTTCGAACGTAGAATCGTCAGGGAATTGATAAACGGTCTCAACCCCTTCTTCTTCTTTTTTTGTCAGAAGCCCTTGAGCTGTTAAATCTTCAAGTCGGAATTTGACCGATGAAAGCTAGCTTTTCATCATCATGTTTATTTTTGTGGGCGTCCAGTCTCGGTCTCTTTTTATAAAGAGTAAGCGACATTGAAAAACGCGGATTTTGAGTTCTGGTCAACTTGGCAGAACCTGGTACAAAAAGAAAGGAAGCCGCATGGTGCAAGCTCCCTTAGTGTCTTTTTTGACACGATTCAGTACCTATAAATTCAGGGTTTCAAGATAAGCTGCGTACTCATTTAAGTCTTGAATACTTGGCAGTCTATCGACGATATCTAGCAATTCATCGAGTAGTATCTGTATTCGCTGGCGTTCATCAAGATCTTTTTGATATCGAATTTTGCTGCCAACGCGGTCGCTGACGACTGTTTTCATATTGTCATAAACAAGAGTTCTTGGAACTCCAGAGAAGGAATCAAATGCATGCTTGTGGCAAACAAGCAATGATTCTAGGCTTTGATCAAAGGGAAACCTCATATGTGGCTCGAGAATATGATAAGACCATTACAAAAGCACTGAGCTTTCTGCTGGCTCTACCCACCGTAAGCGAACCGAAATGCCCCCTATTCACCTGTGCCTGTTCACCGGGCAATACATTTACCGTTCTGAAAACGCGGGGAGCAACCCGAGGTCGCAGGATTGTGGTCCATCGCTGGACGCTGCGCAGACGACCACCATATCCTTGCTCTTTGAGTATAGGTATATCCTGCTCGCGGAAATCTTCGGATAAATCGCAAGCGTGTCTAAAATCGTCGTCTCATACTTTTCTAGCTCCGAAAGTGCGGCACGCACCTCTTCCATACGACTGGTGCCTATCGCTCGACGGACGGTATCGTGATGGATTCCAAGAGCCTCGGCAACGGCATTGACTGTGAGATGTCTATTAAAGTGCAGCCTGCGGATGGTCGCCCGCATTTCAGCGTCAATCATGAACTATCCCAATAAGATTGAA
>JACMOC010000081.1 GCA_014378195.1 Oligoflexus sp.
ATTGAGATGATGACGACATCTTTCCTGTCACATACCGAGGACCTGCCGGTCGGAATCACAGGAATGCGCACTAAGCAGATTAGGTCATCTTTTATTCGACATGAATATTTCCTGCTTTGAAAATTCATCTATTTTTTTCGCAATTAACTGCATAACAGCTTCTTTTATTAACGCTTGCCTATTGATCATCAATCTCTCGCCGACTTCATCTAAGGTTCGAAGCATTTCGATTGGAAAATCGACGTTAACTCTCGATATATTTCGTATTTTTTCTGGTACTTCGGAAGGCCTAACTTTGGCCGCCATCATCCGCCCGGTCCCCTTCACAACGCCTTCAAGGCTTTCTCCTCTTTCTTCCATGGCTAGAATTTCATCATTTGAAACCGTCTTTTTCATACGTATCAACCTCACTCTTCGTTGAAAGCCAAAAAGTGGCCATCCACATAATTTTTTCACCTTCAGGATTATCGGGATCTTCGCGTTCCTCGCAAGCTGCCGTGACCATTTTCCCGTTATCAGCCAGGCCGATCACGATCGATTGGCCTCCATAGCCTTCGTTATTCTCTTGATAGTAAGGCTTATAGAATAGGCCTATTACCAGGTTGAAGCCAAATCCGAACTTCTTTCTCTTTGCGATATCTTTTGCGGTATCCCAGTCATATCCAACGGGCCGCTCATATATGTCAGTTTCATTCTCGGTACTTTTGGACAAAACTTGAGTCTCCCAGCAACCTTTTAATCAAAAGGTATATATCATATACCTTTAATTGCTATTAGATGTAAGCTAACATAAATATATCAATATATTCAATTGATTATGTGATGACATCAATTCCTTGCAGCGTGAGGATATCCAAACAACCTCTGATAATTCGTTCAACCGTCAAACAGCCGCGCAGCTTACTTAACTTTAAAGACACCTTTTCAATCGATGTCTCTTCCAGACCAACTCAATCGGAATTAGTGTCTGACCGAGAATTATTGGAGAGTGGGACATGGCGTTCTATCAACGAAAGGAGGGCAGGCGAGTCTTCGTCTACTATTGGTGCCGAGTCACTGGCCGGCAAAAGACCATTCCAAGAAACGAAACCAGACATCTTGATGGGAGATCGGATCAAGTCGTTGAAGATTGGGTGAAGAGCTGGCAGGACCTTCATTCGCCTCCAGCTAAAACGTTGCCACCGATTCAAGATCCCCACCTTCTGAAGCTCGTTCTCGATTTTTGTGATTATCAGCTCCAGGATCTAAAAAAGCATCCTTATACTGTTCAGCCTCACGCTCAAAATCTAATTCGTTTCGTTCTCCCTTATTTTTTTCACGAGAAAGCCGTCGCGAGCCTAGACGATATGAAGAAATTTTCGGTCAAAATGCATTATTTTCTACGCGACGAGCTTGGCATTACAGCAACTAAGATTCGCTACATCCAGATGTCTCTCAGCATGTTCTGGAGGTGGCTGGAAGAGGAGCAAATTGTAAGTGGTCGACTCATTCTCAGGCGGGCGCTTCAGGATAGAAAGACAACTCCACTCCAAATACTTCCCATTCCCGATAAGATCCTGACTTGGCAGACACCTCACGAAGATTTGAGACTGCTCCTACTCCTGGCCTATTTCTTTTCACTGCGACCTCAGGAAATATTCGCCTTGAGGCCATCTGATTTCAGCGCTGGGGCGAGTGCCAAAGCCATGGAAGCCTGCCGTGTTATGGGACAAGCCCAACTTTTCGACCGTTTCGTTGTGGCTATTCGCGCTCAGAGATCGAGGCGCATTGGGATGTGTGAACCCAAATCGAATTCATCCGGTCTGGTGGCTTGTTTCCATAAGGAGGGTGCGGAACAGATCGTCTCGCTCTTGAAGCCGAAGCCGCGCGACCAATATCTTTTTCCCATGGGCAACGACTGGTATTTTAAACGCTGGCGTCGAGACGGATACCCACGACTCACAATCAAGGATTGTCGGAGAGCCTCGCTCTACTGGCTTGGACATTACACAGCGCTCGATATCGTCGGCCTCCGGAATCATGCCCGGCATGCTGATATCAAAACCACCGCTCTCTACGTCCGTCGACCTCTTGATGATCTCGATGCGATTCAGGATTCTCTTGATCTAGATTGTTAAAATCCAGTTTTGCCAATAATATCAGTATGGCTCTTAGGCAATCCTCATTAAAGTTTAACGAAAGAGACAAATACCCCCCATAAAAGTCTTAGACGTGTCTGATGCATAAGGATCAATGGGAAGAAAGCGAGAAAATGTCATGTACTTTAGACATATTTCTAAAGCCATGGAAGCTTGGGCAAACGCAAAGGATCAGCAGAAACCTCTTCTGATCACCGGTGCACGACAAATCGGCAAAACCTTTGTCGTGAGGGAAACTCTGAAACCGCTCTGTAAGGAATTACACGTCTTCAACTTCGAAAAGAGTCCCAAGCTCGCCGAAATTTTTGATTCGGACCTTGATCCTCGGAACATAGTCTCGAAGCTTTCCATTCTAATAAATATGGACATATCCGACACCACTGACATTCTCTTTTTTGATGAAATTCAAGCTTTCGAAAAAGCGGTTACCACCCTCAAGTATTTCAAAGAAGAAATGCCCGAGATGCGCGTGATAGCAACAGGTTCCTATATTGGTCTCATGCAGGGATTTCCAGTGGGACAAGTTAATCTTCTAAACATGTTCCCTATGACTTTTGAAGAGTTTTTAATCGCACGACTTGGTGACGGCCCAATATTGAAGAGCTTCCAGAAACTCGATATTGAAAATAAATCGCTCTTCGAAAAAGTATGGCCGCTATTGCTCGAATATTTTTATGTGGGTGGATTACCAGAAGGAATTCATATCTGGTTAGATAAGCGAGATAAATCCGTAGTGCAAGCAGCCGAATCTGTGAGAGCCTATCAAAACCAATTGATTGCGAATTATGCACTAGATTTCGGCAAATATTCGAATAAAAATGCCACCCATATTTCTTCAGTCTTTAGAAATGTCCCCTATCAGCTTTCTAAGGCCCAAGATGGGTCCGTTAAAAAGTTTAAGTTCAAAGACGTTGTGAATGGAAAAAAGTCTTTCACCCAACTGCAAGGCCCAATAGACTGGCTTGATCAGATGAGAGTGATATATAAGTCGAGCACAATCTCAGAACCTAAAACACCAATCCTGGTAAAGGACTCGCTTTTTAGGGCTTTTATCTTCGACATGGGAATGCTTTCCTGCATGCTTAATATCCCACTTCAGCAGCACTTAGACGATAATTTTGCATATAAAGGCTATCTCGCGGAGAATTTTGTCGCCAATGAGCTCAGAGCCTCGGGTATAACCAAGATCTATGGGTGGGAATCTGAAAAAGGCTCCGCTGAAGTAGAGTTTGTAATAGAAGTGAACGAAGATAAAATAGCTGTTCCGATAGAGGTGAAATCGGGGGCTAATACGCGCGCAAAGAGTCTCGGAGTCTATATCGATCGTTACTCCCCAAAAGCTTTTGTGAAGTTAATCGGATCGATAGGTTTTTATCATGAGAACGGGATAACACTCCCACTTTTTTATGCGGGGAAAATCAAAGGGATTTTAGGCGCAAAATACCTCTTAAACACCTGAAAAATGACCAAGTGAATTCAAAAGAAGCCAACGTCACGCTTATCGTTGCCGTGAAGATGCTTTTGGGCTTCGGTCTATCGCGTTTTTAATATTCGAACGCATGTTTCGAAATACGATCCCTCGTTTGACTCTTAAGAATTGTCGAAAAGCGTCGCTCTACTGAGCGTTAGGTCACTACCCGCAGATGAGTATGTTGAAATAAGAAATCACGCTCGCCATGGGCGCACAAAGACGACAATGCTCTATACGAGACATCCACTTGACGAACTTAGTGAAAATGAGGATCGCCTTGATTTCGACATATAAATGCTATTCAACGTAAGCGTTTCAGAGCCGATGGTTTCTTGAAGTTTCAGCTGCTTCGCGAAAAGATGCTACTTCAGGATGATTGCCAAGCGGCGTAAGTTTGAAAAGAGTTCGCTCAGTCATTTCCTGAATGATCACCTGCGGTTTGTCCGCAAGAATCTTAGCAGGATCAAAATCCCAAGTCGCCTCGTCAGCAATTGAACCGAAATGTCGTTTAAGATGCGGCATCAAAGCGCCGCCAAATGAGTCGTGGAGTAGCAAGACTTTTACATTCGATGAAACGGGAAGCCCAGCAGTTACCGGATCGAAACTCAAATGCTCGCGAGTCTCAAGCATCCAATCCTGCACTCCTGCGAAGACTGCCAAGTCTCCTCCTTGCGTAGTATCCGTGACGATGGTCAACTTTTCCCTCGGAAAAGTCGGCGACGTTTGAAGGCCCTCGGCCTGCAAGCGCCGTATAATCTCTTCATACAGAACGAATGAACCAGCGTCAGTCCAATGCGAATCCGTCTTCTCGTACATCCGGTGCCAAGATCGATTTGCTTCTAGGTGGGCTTGCGCGTTAATAAATACATCCGGCACGTCACGTGTAAGGCGCTCATTCAATGCATCAAGCCGAGTCCGAGCACCGGGTCGATAAAGACGCGAGGGCATGTTCTCGGGATACATAGTCTGCTTATCCGGGGGCATAAAAAACAGATAAGTGATGCCGTGTGCTTCGGCCCACTGCTGCCGTTGCTGGAAAGCAGTCGACCACGACTTCAACTCTGCTTCCTTGAACGGATCCGCACCTCGCCACTCGTCGATGCAACGGTCGGCATTACCGAGGAAAAGCCAGCCGTCTGTGCCTACGACGATGTTCTTGTTAGGCGATTGACCGAGCTTCATGCGGATCTTATTGTTGAGACCAATGAGATCCCCTCGAAGTTGGAAATGATCGTTGAACCAAGCTTCAAAGGCTTTGGGAAAAGCCTTCGTCTCGTCAAGGCTCGATGGCAAGCCAGGCGCTTCGGCGAGTTTTCGCTTTTCGTTAAGGCCGTCATTACCATTGAACGAAAAAGGCATGAGTGCGAGCGGCGCCGCGAGGAGCATGAAGCCTAAGCCGCAGGTAAGCAGATCGAGGGAACTTGCCAAACGACTCATATTAGAACCTGTAGTAAATAAAGGGGTTGTGCGTGTTCGACGAGATAGCCATCAGACACAGGAGCATAAGAGCCAACTGGACTGTTGCCCGCATCGCCGTGCCAGCGAGTTCGCGGTTCACCAGAGTCAAACCAAGGCTCTCGCTCAGTCGCTCTGTGAGCCTGACCATAAACGCTGGTACCAGCGGAGTGGCAAATATCACGCCCCCGATGAGGGATAAAACAACGCCAAGATCCATGTAAAGACGCGCGTTCTGAGCTAGTCCATCGCCGCGGCCGCCGCCGAACATCGACTTGATTATCCACTCGGCATGGACGGGTGTTTCGGCACGAAAGTACATCCACACACACGTTACGACCAACATCGTATAGGCGTGTTGGAGCAGGACTGGGAGTTTCGCAAGCCCTTTGCCAAGACCGACGCGTTCCACAACCAGCAAAAGTCCATGCAGCATTCCCCAGATCAAAAAGGAATAGCTGGCTCCGTGCCAAAGTCCACAGAGAAGAAAAACCAGCGCGAGATTGAAATACGTACGGAAAGGACTGCCGCGGTTGCCCCCGAGAGGAATGTAGAGATAGTCGCGAAACCAAGACGAAAGAGAAATGTGCCATCGGCGCCAGAATTCCGTAACCGAGCGCGCTTGGTAGGGATGTAAAAAGTTTTCTTTCAAATGGAAACCAAATATTCGTGCTATGCCAATGGCCATATCGGAATAGCCCGAGAAATCGAAGTAAATCTGTAGCGTGTAGCCGACAGCAGCGAGCCAAGCGAGACTAGCGGTCAATTCGTGAGACGGCAGACTGAATACTTGTTCAACTGGTACAGACAGTGTGTTCGCAATAAGCACTTTTTTAGCAAGTCCACCAACAAAACGACTAAATCCTGCCACAAGGTCATCACGCGTGGTCGTGCGCTGCCCCACCTGATCGGCTACGTCGCTGTAGCGAATAATCGGTCCCGCGATTTGATGAGGGAAAAGACAGATCACCAGCATAAGGCGAGATAAACGTGTCTCGACCTCGCAGCTACCGCGGGAAACGTCGATTAGATAAGAGAGGGCCTGAAAGGTATAGAACGAAATGCCAATCGGCAAGTCGAGGTGCATGACCGGCAGCGTCGGTATTCCCGCAGCGCCCAGTCCGATATTTAAGTTCGTCAGCAGAAACGTCAGATATTTAAAAGCACCGAGCGTTGTGAGATTAGCCACGATAGCCACAGCGAGAAGAACTTTGGCAGCAGGCGTCCTCTTGCCAAGACGGGCAATTCCCAAACCAAAGAGCCAATTGCAGACGATAGATCCGACCAGGATGATCAATGCACCAGCTTCGCCCCATGCATAAAAGAAAAGGCTTGCGATAATCAGCCATACATTGCGCCAGCGCAATGACGGCAGCACAAAATAGACGATCAGTGTCACAGGTAGAAATACGAAAAGGAACATGGTCGAGCTGAATACCATGGGCAGCCTTTTAAGAAAAATAAAGATCTCATAACTTTAACGAACAATTAACCTGATCGCAACCCTATTTAATAGACTGGTTTTTGCTCAAAATTTATATTCTGTCGCGGAGGCAAGAATCCGAAACGCGCGCGGATAAATATGCATCGTTAGCAATTTTTAAAGATGCCGGGGCTAACGAAACTAAGGTGGCACTAGCCAACAAAGATGGGTTTAATTATTTTAGCATCACGATCTCACGCCTCTTTTGCTTTGAGGTGTCACGAAAATAAGTGCGCCTATGACACGATTTGACCCAAATTCACAATCGAACTACAGGAATGCTCAATCCTGATTTCACCACGGCTCATGGCTTTTCCAAATTTAACTTCTTTTTACCTCTGTCTTTTAGACCTAAAATAAACCGACTGCTGAGAAGCATCCACTTCGCTCGATACCATTTACGAGCTGGCGTCGGTGCGTCGAACACTCGAGTCGCAATCCTATAGCAATCACTGCTACACTAAGGCAGGAGTACACTAAATTGATTGTGGAGTATAATGTGGCCCCTATTCTAGTAACGGGTGCGGCTGGATTCATAGGGCACGCCATCAGCATCAATTTATTAAAACGTGGTTACCTCGTCATTGGGATCGATAACCTCAATTCCTACTATGACCCCAGACTCAAAAAAAGCCGTCTCAAAACGCTTACTCAATTTGAAGAATTTGAATTTATCGAACTCGATATTCAAGACAAGTCATCACTCATGGAACTGTTTGCAAAACAAAGATTTGAGTATGTTGTTCATCTTGCAGCCCAGGCTGGCGTTCGTTATTCGTTGCAGAATCCGCAAGCATACGTTGACAGCAACATAACTGGATTTCTCAATATCCTAGAATGCTGCCGCTTCTATCCTGTCATCCATATGGTGTACGCATCCTCAAGCTCCGTGTATGGAAACAATAAAAAAGTGCCTTTCAGTGAAGTCGATAATGTCGATGAGCCTGTCAGCTTTTATGCCGCGACCAAAAAAAGCAATGAACTCATGGCAGCCTGCTATTCAAGCCTGTATGGCGTTAAAGCGACAGGTCTTCGATTCTTTACCGTGTATGGGCCATGGATGAGGCCCGACATGGCTATACTTCTTTTCGCAAATGCCATTCACGCAGATAAACCCATTAAGATCTTTAACTATGGCAAAATGGAGCGAGACTTTACTTACATCGATGACATAGTAGATGGAGTGTTATCGCTACTCTTTAAAATAAAGAATAAGAATGATCGACTATTAAAATCAGTCTACAACATCGGTAACAATAATCCGGTTCAACTTTTAAAACTCGTCAATATCCTTGAAAAGGAGCTCCAGAAGAAGGCCATTTTGGAAATGCTACCGATGCAAGACGGTGATGTCGAGAAAACGTACGCGGATATTTCTGCAATCCAAGCCGAAGTTAATTTTAAACCTTCCACATCACTGGAACTTGGCGTTAAACACTTTTGCAAATGGTTCAGTTCCGAATACTTGCACATTATACGTGATTAGCAAAAAAGCATCAGGATGCCTATCGCATCTGTATTGGGAAATGGATTGTGAATGATTTTCTGTAGCGGGTTCCATCTTCGTTGTGAATTGGATCCCGAAACATTTGATACACAATTTTTTTATAAATCACGTGTTGCTCATCATTTTCATCTTAAGACATCAACAATTCTAAATCCTCTGGACTTAATTTCCTCATCAAATTCTCCTCACCCCCATCCATGAAAGTCTTCACAAGGTCTTCTTTTTGAGACTGCAGCTCGAGAATTTTCTCCTCTATAGAATCCTTGACCACCATTTTATAAACGATCACCTGCTGAGTCTGCCCGATACGATGCGCTCGCGCCATGGCCTGTTCTTCAATGGCGGGGTTCCACCAGGGATCCATGATAAAAGTGTAGCGTGCGGCAGTGAGATTCAAGCCCACACCTCCGGCTTTCAGACTGATAAGAAAAACTTTGATTTCAGGGTTGTTTTGGAAGTTGTCTACTTTTTCACTACGATTCTTGGTTTTGCCATCAAGGTACTCATAAGTTATTTTTGCCTTAGTAAGTCGATTTTCGATGATCCTGAGAAAACTTGTGAACTGACTAAAAACCAGAACTTTATCCGGTGTGCCTTCCAACTCTTCCAGTTTTTCCATCAAAACTTCGATTTTTGCGCTTGATGCCGAGGCATGAGACGTGTCGACCAATGAGGGATGACACGCAATCTGTCTGAGACGCAGCATAGCTTCTATCATCAGAAGCTTTGACTTATTGAAGCTGGTGGCTTCAACTTTTTCAGCGATCTTGCCTTTGTAAAAACGAATAACGTCCGCATAAATCTTCTTCTGAGATTTATCCATCTCACAATAAAGTATATTGACGACCTTTGCGGGCAAGTCTTGCGCAACGTCCTCTTTCTTCCTACCGAGCATAAGAGGCCGAAGACTTTTTGCTAAAACCTTCAGATCTTCGGGCTCACGCGTATGCTGCCGAAGGACCTCACTCGTTGTATCACCTAACATTCCAGGATTGAGGAAGCTGAATAGAGACAGAAGGTCGGAGGTACTGTTTTCAATGGGTGTGCCGCTGAGAGCTACACGATACCGACTCGATAAGCATCGGGCAGCTCGAGCTGTCTGAGAATTATGATTTTTTATCGCTTGGGCTTCATCAAGTATCACATGCTGCCATTGTGTTGCAGATAGCAACTCCTGATCTTTAAGTAAAACACCGTAAGTCGTTAAAACAATATCCCATTTTGAGAAATCGACCTTGTCTCTTTTGCTTTCAGAGAAGTTTAGAATTTTGAGACCCGGTGTAAACTTTTCGATCTCCGAACGCCAGTTTCCCACAAGACTCCGCGGCATCACAATTAAGCTGACTTCGCTTGCCTTCCTCCGGGTCTCTAACAAAGCAAGAATTTGAATAGTCTTACCAAGGCCCATCTCATCGGCGAGACAGACACCAAAGGACAATTTGGTCATATATTCTAACCAATTAAATCCTTCTAACTGGTATGGCCTGAGTGTTCCTTTAAAACTTGCTCGTGGAGATATTTGCCGCTTTTGGGACGAGGACAGAGCCACTCTGTATGCGGCCACGGCATCCGGAATAGACTGCTCGGGCATTCCGTGCAATATCTGGTCTAAAAGAGGGATTTTCTGTTTGTTTAAAACAAATTTTTCATCGTCTTTATTGAGATGTCTCGCTAAGCGCTCAAGACTTTTTCTAATCTTTGGGTCTAGAACATGCACAGACCCGTCACTTAAAGTAACTAGGGACGCAGCATTTTGAAATGATCTTAGTAGAGCCGCTAGGTCGATCTCTTCCTCTCCAAATGAACATTTAAGTTCGAGCCAATCGAGACCACTTGTGAATTCGATCTGAGGAGTTGCGACGCTGAGAGGTCGCTTATCTAGATAAACAGCACAACCTACTCCAACTAGAAGTGCGATGATATCTGCAAAGTCATGCGCAAAAACATAGAGGACACCGCTCTCTATCAAAGTGATCTTCGGGACAGCAGAAATGGTTTGAATCCATTGCTCTTCCGCCGCCTTGTCGCGGTGAATGATACGTTGATTGACTTCGTCCTTCAAAAAAAGAGACGAACTGACAACGCTAGCGTCGACATCTTCGTAACGGAAGTAAAGTTCCCCCG
>JACMOC010000082.1 GCA_014378195.1 Oligoflexus sp.
CGACTGATGGAGGTAATTTGCATAGGGTCCACTGATGTGAGACCAAAAAAGGGCGGCGAGTTCTTCATGGCCATTGAGTTTGAAGAGTATACTATCGAAAAATTTCAAATCGTGACGATAGAGCACCCATACACTCATATTTTGGACAAAGTCCGGCCTTAGCCCTAAGCTTTCAATAAATGCGGCCAACTGTTCCGAGGTGACATTCTCCAGAACGTATTTTGCATTGTAAGGATTAGCCATATACACGGCTAAAAATTCGTATTTCTGACTCCCAAAGCCTATTTTTAAAACGTCCTGTGACTGAAGGATCTTGCCATAGACCTCGAGTGCATTGTCTGTCATCCCAGCGGTAAGAAATGCTTGCCCTGCGTTTTTGAAAAAGTGGTAATCCGCTCCCGCTGCTTTTTCAAAACTTCGAGCTGCACTGTCGTGCTTCCCATCGAGTGCAAAACATTCGGCTGCACGAACAAATTGCCCGTTACGATCATAGATGATGGCTGCCCGGTAAGGGACTTTCATCCGCAGGAGAATCTTGGCTGCGTCCTCGATAAATCCATTGAATTCCAGGAGATCGATAGCCTTGCGCTGGAAGTTGATACTCTCAAACAGCTTGGAAGCCTCTCGAAAGTTCTTTTGCACAGCAAGGTCTTCGGGCGGATAATGCAACGCCTTCGGAAAAGGAGCGTTGCTTAAAAAGTGGAATGAATAGCTTTCTATCGAAACCTATTGAACATGATGTGCTGCTTGGCTTAATAGACCTGGTCTATGCTGAATCAGGCGTACCAAGCTTTGATTCGGACGTCATCAGCGGGAAATTCAAGGGAATGGAAACTGTCCTTGTCGATATTCTCAAGGCCTATTGTGAGACTTACCCAAAAAATAAAGATGAGATCAAAGAAGCACTCGCTCATAACGATCCCGCGCTATGTACTGCTGCTATTCACGGGCTGCGGGGTATGATCAGTAACTTTCAGTCACGACATATTCTCGATAAGCTTTCTTCTTTGGAAAACAGCTTTTTACTCGATGGCTGTACGAACGAAAATGCTGGACGCATACGGGCCTTGTTGGATGGGATAGACCAAGCAAATTTCACCCTCAAAACATTGCTCGAGAGTTTGGAAGCAGGACGGGTCTGAATTTTGCATTGGAATTAGCCTGCACGGGCCGGATTTTCGGCGAGCCTGTGCTCAAACTATTCAGGCAGGCGATCTGGAACAGATAGTGTCTTTTTACGCCGACCCGCTAGTCGCATTTGATATCATGCCACCTCTTCAATTCAAGGACTTAGCAAAATATAAAGAAATCGCTTGGAAGCAGACCTTCGTGAATCATTTCCAATTTCCAATCACATACCAAGTCGTTGACAGAAGAATACACGCTGAAGATGAAATAGCGTTTGCACATGGTTTCCTTCGAGTGGAAGGCGTGTCCAAAAAAGGTGAAGCGATGGAAATGTGGATGCGTAACACCACCTGTCTTCAGAGAATCGGAGAGCGTTGGAAAATTTCACACGGACACAATTCCATACCAATTGAAACGGACACGATGAAGGGCATGTCGAACCTTGAGCTCGTGCTTTTAGTGCATTAATCAAGGCGCACTTTTACCCTGCGAAATAGGGCTGTCCACGGGCGGCGGATCTTTAGGGCTGCGAGGAGGAGCGACTGAAAGTGGGGGCACAGTTAAATGTGTGGTTCGGGTAGCAAACGAACAGCGATAGACGATGTAGCTGGCGACCATAAGAAAGCTGAACAAAACCAGAAGTTTCATAAGATTACTTCTCGTTGAGTGTATTACACGAAACGCCGGTCTTTTCATCTCAACATCCTTGATAAAGCCGTCTTTGCCAACACTAGGCATCATCTGACCTTGATTCACGCGTTTTTATGATTTTAAATAGAGTCAATCATATCATGTCGTTGTATAGCAAGACCTATCCATTTTTCCGGAATATACTCTGATTGTACATAACTTAGACAATTTGCCTTAAGTCAAAAAAAAACTAAATCTGCGTAAGGGGAAATCCGATACATCATGGGCGGACAGTCTTTTGTGGGCCGTCTCGAATTGAAGGTGGGGACACTCGTAAATGTCAAACATCAGCAAAGTACTTTTTTGCTCCTTAATCGCGGTAGGAATTGCAGGCTGCGACCATGCTCCCGAACGAAGCAAATATGGAATTCCCTCCGGCGGAACGCAGGTACAGCTGCCCTCGACAGCCGGCGACAGTAGTGTCCAGGATGGAGCTTTAAAATCCTCAGCCGGGCTCGTCGGTGCAACACCTCTGCGGCGATTAACAAATAACGACTACACGAACAGCGTAACTGATTTGGTGGGCGATATCTCTTCTCTCAATATTCAACTCCTCAAAGAATCGTCTTCATTAATTTATCCCTTTACCAATCACGCGACCGAGCAGTACGTTCCAACCGCCTTGGCCAACCAATATTTTGTTGCTGCTGAAATGATAGCGGCCGCCACCTTTAAAGATAAAACGAGAAGTAACAAGATCCTCACTTGTACACCGCTCAAGGGCACAGAAGAGACGTGCGCGGCGATTGTCTTGAAAGCATTGGCGACCAAAGCTTTTCGTCGGTTGGCTACTGCCGAGCAAGTCTCGGGTTTACTCGAGATCTGGAGAGCTGGATTCAAGGCGGTAGATTTTAATACTGGCGTTGAATGGGCCTTGGCTGCGGTACTGCAAGCGCCAGAATTCCTCTACCGGATTGAAATGGGTACGGCTCCCGCAGCACCAGGCGTCGTTGCCCTTGATTCGTGGGATATGGCTAATCGGCTTTCGTACCTGATATGGAATAGTGCTCCCGATCAGATGCTAATGGACGCTGCGAAAAACGATAAGTTGAAGACTGTAGCGGACGTTTCCGCTCAGGTTGATCGTATGCTTGTTATGCCCGGAGCTCACGACATGGTCATTCATTTTCATGATCAGTGGCTTGGTTTGGAAACCATCGATACCGTACAAAAAGATCCTAAATCCTTTCCTAACTTCAACAAAACCATAGCGCTCGCAATGCGCGATGAAGTCCGAAATTTTGTTGAAGATGCTGTTTGGAACGGCGATTCAAAGCTCCAAACCTTGCTATCAGGTCAATATACTTACTTGAATAAAACACTTGGTGATTATTACGGCATCAAAGGCCTAGGAGCTACCTTCACGAAAATGAGTGAGAATAAACTTGGCGGGCGACCTGCGTCTGGGATCCTTACAATGGCCGGTATGCTTGCAGTTCGAAGTAACGCAAACGATACCTCTCCGACACGGCGAGGAGCTTTTGTGCGATCCGCACTTTTCTGTCAAACTATGCCTAATCCCCCTGATAATGCGATTTTTACCTCACCAGTTTCGAAGCCAAACATGACCCGTCGAGACTTGATCGAAGCTCACGCGACCAATGCAGCATGCGCGGCTTGCCACAACCTCATGGACCCCATCGGCCTTGCCTTCGAAAATATTGATGCTGCGGGTGTTTATCGTGATAAAGAGTCAGGTAAAACCATAGACGCTTCGGCCGAACTTTTTGCAACCGACGTCGATGGCAAGTTTAGTGGGCCTTCCGAGCTGGCAAATAAGATGAGCGTCAGTAAAAAAGTTGCTGACTGCGTTGCCACTCATTGGTTTCAATTCGCGTACGGTCGTGATCCTATTGCGTCCGACGCTCCGGTCGTCAAGGAACTGGGTACGCGGCTGACGACGACTGGCATTATCTCCGCTATTAAGTACTTGACTCAGACACCGCAATTTTTTTATCGCACAGTCGCAGAAGGAGCAAAATAATGAAAAAAACGCCATTGTCCAGACGAACGTTGTTAAGAGGCGCCGGTGGTGTCGCGATTGCATTGCCGATGTTGGAAGCCATGGAAAGTTCCGCAGATGCTGCCACTGGAGGTCAAAAGAAGTTTATTTCGTTTTTCAGCGGATGCGGCGTCACAGGCGAAACGTTTTTCCCAACCGGAACTGAGAAATCATTTACATTGCCTGAAAGTGTCACAGCACTTACCAAATATAAAGACAAAATAATTTTCTTTGATGGCATCACCAATGCATCGGGGAACGACCCGGAATATGGAGGGCACCAAGGCTCTCATGTCGGTATGATTAGCGGAAGTCCTTTTGTTTTCAGCGCCGACGTCGCTGACCCTGATCACTACGAGAAAATGCGGCCTACGGGAACTTCGCTTGATCAGAAGATTGCGCAGAAACTTCGCTCCTCCAGCAATAAGTTTGCTTCGTTGCAGTTTGGCGTTATGAACCGGCCGAGCGGTAATAATTTTGATATCGCAGCATCTTTTACGGGTGAGAAGGGCCTATTGTTACCGGAGCCTGATCCAGCCGCGATTTTCAAAATGATATTCCAAGACGGTGCAGCATCGGCTGGTGATGTAGCGACAGCAGAACTAGCCCGGCAAAAACGCAAAAGCATACTCGACTTCATTAAGAGCCGATATACAGCTTTAAACGCACGTCTAGGGGCTGACGACAAGGCGCGAATTGATCAGCATTTGACGTCCATTCGAGAGATAGAGCAACAGCTCCTGGCTTCTACGTCTTCAAACTGCATGATTCCCTCAAGGCCCACCTCAGGAATAACCCCTGAAAAAGACCTAGACGGTTATGCCAAGCTTCAGTTTAGCCTGCTCGCTGCAGCTCTCGCTTGCGATCTTACGAACGTTGCAAGCTTAACCTGGTTTGGGACCCGGGGCGGTGATTTCAACTACAAAAACGTTATAAAAGATGTGGCGATAACGGGTGGGCATCACGGGCTTTCGCATAATCAGGCTGATACACCTCAAATTACCGCGATCAACAACTACATCGCTCAAAATATTGCAATCTTGATGGCGTCCCTCGACACTTATAAAACATCAGCAGGCGGCTCATTATTAGATAGTACACTTATCCTCTGGTGGAACGAACTTGGATTTAGTAATGCCACTCATCAATCGAGTCCAGCACCCTTCGTTCTCGCTGGGGGCAACGGTGGCGCTTTAAAGATGGGCCGATTTCTCAATTACAATAGTCAAAAACAAAGTAATAATAATCTTCTATTATCGGTCTACAATGCAGTCACTGACAGTAGCGACGTCACGTTCGGGGATCCTCGGTACTGCACAGGCGTTTTACCCGGCTTTGCCTAAGATGTCTTGTTCACGGTCCAAAAAATGTGTTTCCTCATGGAATCGTGTTTTTGTTTAAAAGCCAGAACTTCGGACTCACGTGGTTGTACCAGATGAGATAAATAGGCCCTATTTAAGCCCAAAATTGTTATAAAAAACAATAGGATGGAAGATCATGCAAAAAGATCTCATCCTATTATTGCCTTAAGCCGATGAGAAAGCGAGGAGTTTGAACGATTAGAACTGGGCAGTAAGATGAGCAACACAACAAAAAAATTCTCTCTTAGCCTTTTGCTTTTTATCTTAGGGTGCAAGGCAGGACCAAGCCGGCCCGGTATGGAAAGAGGCAGTGTGTTCAGTGCGGACCCAAGTCCAAATACTGGCAATGGGGATGAAACTCTTAAAGCTGGAGTCACACCTACAGCCACTGCCTTACATCTCAAAAATGTTTTAGACGCAACGGCACTTTCAAGGCTCTCGCATCGCGAGTGGGAAAATTCTGTTCGTGATCTTCTACAGCTTCAGGCTGTTCCCGGAAGTTCCAAAGATTTTACGCCCGATAGTGGGTCGACACTTTTTGCCAATGAAGCAGCTAGCCTCGATGTCTCAAGTACTCTTGTTGCCAATTATGCAACGGCAGCAACTGCTCTCGGCGCAAAGATAGCCAGTGACAAAACCGTCTATTCGAAACTCATAACGGTCTCGGCGCCAGCTGCGGATGGGCTCCCTCGTGCTAGAGCCATCGTCACCCCCCTACTTAAACGGGCCTATCGCAGAAAACCCACGCCTATTGAAGTCATGGCTGCTGCCACTCTTTATGTAAATGCAAAAACCGCTCTGATAAGTTCGAGTGGCGATGCGGCGGGATTTGCAGCCTTGATTCCCTTTCTTCTTCAATCACCTTACTTTCTTTATCGCATTGAAGTTGGCGGCTCGCCAGCGGGTAATATATCGACTTTAAATGCTTATGAGCTTGCGTCGCGACTCTCATTTGCTCTTTGGGAAAGCATTCCCGATGATTTGCTTCTCGCTACCGCAGACGACGGTTCACTACTCAATGATTCCGTACGATCAGCACAAATTCAAAGAATGATGCTGAGCCCCAAAGCCAACCCGACCCTTGAATATTTCAACTCACAGATCTTTGCCGTCCCAACTTTTACGACGATACATAGAACTGATAAAAAATGGCCAGCAGACCTCGGCGATGCGATGGTCGATGAGTCAAAGAACTTCTTTAATGAAGTTGTTAATACGCAAAATAAAGGGCTAAACGAGCTACTCACGGCGCCTTATACTTTTGTTAACTCAGTAAACGCTCCTTTTTATGGAGTTACTGCCACCAGCAAAGCTTTCAAAAAGGTTGCTCTCGATACGGAAAAACGCTCAGGAGTCCTAACGCAGCTTGGATTTCTTACTGTAACATCAGACGACTCAGGATCGCTCCTTCTCCACCGCGGGGGTCTTTTTGTAAAAGACATGCTTTGCGGTATCGATTTAGCTGCGCCCTCGGTTGTGCCAGCTGATTCCAAAACCGTGTATGAAACTCAAAGAAAACGTGTTGAAGCTACAACAACGTCATGCGGTGCAAGCTGTCATGCACCTCTTCTTAATCCGCTCGGATCTGCATTTGAAAATTATGATCAGGCGGATAATGGGTAGAGCCGATATGTAACTTTTCTCTTGATCGTTTCCATGAGACAAAGTATGAGTTAGTTATTATGAATAATCAAGATTTAAATACCTTATATCATTGCGTTTATGACTTGAAGTATCATTTAGTTCTTGTGACTAAATTCCGCCGTAAATGTATAAATAAAGCAGTCTTGAAAAGGCTTGAAGAGCATTTCAAAAGACTCCTTGAAACTTGGGAGTGTCAGCTCCTGGAGTTTAATGGCGAAGCCGATCACGTCCATATTTTGATGGCATTAAATCCTAAGGTACAGC
>JACMOC010000083.1 GCA_014378195.1 Oligoflexus sp.
CCATCTTGATGTTTGGTGCGGCATTCGGAATGTTTTTTCTTTAACTAAAATATTTGCGGTCCCGACACGTAGAAGTTGAAATCAAACACGAGAGGATTGCAAGAGCGAGTATAGTGGATCTGCGTGAAACGATATTCTAGTGCCTCGGCCAATAGATATTAAGTCAAATGTAGCTTTCTAATTGTTCATAGTTTGCTAAACTTGCCGTATGAAAGCAACAAAAAAACAAGCTCCTGGCTGTCGACCTCCACTAGAGCTCAAAAGCGGACAGCCTAACACTTAGGCGGATGTTGAGCAAAGGTCAGATTTTAGTTCGAGTATTCAAACGCGCTCGCACCCTGCTTCTTCTGGACGAAGTTAAAACCACGACGGAATGCGCAGAGGCACTTGGAATAGGAAGAGATACCGCGCGGCGTATTGCGAATAGATATCTCGAAAATGATCTGGAGACTGCACTATATGAATGACCAAGGGCAGGTGTAGCCAAGACTATAAATGATAAGCAAGAAGCTCGAATTGTGGCAATGATCTGCTCGAAAACTCCTGAAGGCTTTGCACGATGGTCATTGAGCCTCATTGTTAAGGAAGCCATAAATCGTAGTATTTTCGAGACGATTAGCGAAGAAACCATCCGCCTATTGATGCATCGCCACGAGTTAAAACCGTGGCGGGAAAAAAATGTGGTGCGTGGAGGAGCTTAACGATGAATATATCGAGAGAATGGAGAACGTTCTCGAGGTCTATGAAAGACCATTGAATTCAAAAGAACCAGTTGTCTGCTTAGATGAAAAACCTATTCAGCTTCTAAAAAATATAAATTCGACATCGAGGCTTCCTAAGCCAGAGAAGATTGGTCGGAAAGGACACAGCTAAGCCACCGAATAGATTCAATAAATCCCTTTAGAAATTCCGCCTTGCCAGCAAAATATGTACGATGATATCGCGTGATCGAAACGGGATTAACATTTGAACCAATGAGAGTGAGGACAAATCCATGGATTTTACAGCTTCTTTCCTCGGATTATCACCTACTGTTCTAGCCGAAATTCTCTCGCGAGAGAACATAATGCACCGTAGTATCCATGGATTGTGGCCCAATATGCCGCGGATCGCAGGCCCTGCTTACCCCGTGCGCTGTGGCTTAGGTGATAATCTCATGCTTCATGCCGCAATTTATCGAGCTCCAAGAGGAGCGGTGATTGTCTGTCAAGCTGGAGATGATGATTATGCGGTGGCAGGTGGAAATGTGTGCGCTATTGCTCAAAAGAACGGGATTGCCGGTTTTGTTATCGATGGAGTCGTTCGCGACATAGCGGAAATCAGGGCAAACCATTTCCCTGTTTACGCCCGTGGTCTCATGCCAATTCCAGCCTCAAAAAATGCGGTTGGTGTCATGAATAGTCCCATTCAGTGCGGGGGTGTGGATGTTAGGCCGGGGGACATGATCGTAGCCGACGAAGAAGGTGTTGTGGTCGTTCCGTGGGCTCGATTGGAGGAGGTTTTAACAAAGGCTTTGGATAAAGCTGCACGCGAGGCGGCCGATGGTCTGGATGTATGGGCAGCAAACCATAAAAAAAACGTGGAAGATATCATGAGTGCAAAAGGCCTGGCTGACCACTTGTCTATCCCTTGATCAGACAGTTCATTTATTTGCCGCTAAACTTACGGGCCTTTTTAATAATAAACTGGCCGTTTGTCAGTTATAAAATCTATCCTGCCTCGAAGATGGCAGTAGGATCGGATAGTTTCCTTAAGGTGAGCAAATAGAAATGAAGACTCTTTGCCGAGACGCTCTGGTTGATCTGATTCCAAAGTTGAATATCAAGCAGGGGGTAGTAAGACTGAGTTTGCAGTAGGATTTCAGCTAGATCGTATTTTAGAGACGTATCCTTTGAGGCTTCGAACGCGCCTAAAACCATGGTAAACTCTTCAGCCAGATCCTCCTCTAGAAATAGATTTTGATCCCTAAGGTCCGTTCCAAGGTTGACTTCACGCAGCGAATCAAATCCTTTATGAATACCAACTACCTGACCTTCGTCATCCACAACCGGTGAGCCGGACGAACCTGCTACGGTGTTTGCGGTGTAGGAGAACTCTTGGCCGTAGGGCGTGACAGTTTCGTCAAGTATTTTGCCGCTTGTTAGCCGAAGGGCATAGCTCTGTTCGTCAATTCGAATGCTTTGTATGACCCTATAATCAGAAAAAGGTCTGCCCCGCCGCGCGAATTGAAGCGCGATCAGATCGTCTTCGGCAGCAGCATCTACGATCCTAAGCATGGCTAGATCAGATTGGAGACGCCGAGCAAGGAGCTGAACTCTATATTTTGACTTAAAGACAAGATCGCACTGAGAATAATCACAGGAACTGACAACGTGGAAGTTCGTTAAGATGCGGCCCGATCCAATATAAAAAGCTGTTGCGCTTAGTAGTTTATTTTCGATACATCCGACTGATTTGTTTAAGGCGTCATCAAGGGAAATGGCCTCAAACGACTGGTTCGGGTTTAAAATCGTTTTGGCAAAGGATTTTGACGGTATAGGGCGGCATGCAATGAGAACAAAAAACGGAAATATAACGAAGAGACCCATACGCTGCGGCATAAATTATCCTTAGGGGCGGGCTATTGCCCGCCATCACTTTCAAATTTTGGAAAAAGGGCACTTTGCATTGCGCTTAGAAAGCGATTCACATTCTTGACGAGGTGTTGGGGCATTATCTCTAACCCATTTGTCGAAATATGACGCCAATGCGCTTTCGTCAAAGAGGGGGTTTTTCGCACTCATGAAAGTAAAGGATCCTAAGGCTATACCATCCGCGTTGCTGACTTGTCCCGTAGTATCGATGGTGAGTTGTATCGTTTCCCGGTCACCATTGGAGGCAATAAAAATAAACGAGCGGGATATTTTCTCCTCGTTCCCCTTACATAACCAGTCAGCAGCCAGATTCATCGAAGGCAAAACGCTGCTCCTGTAGTACTCCATAAATTTAAGGAGGTTTTCGCATTTCAACGTGGCGGGAGCAAAGGTGAACCATACTTTAGGGAGAGCCGGTTCGGAGGCAGGTCGTGTGACTATAGACCCGATTTCATTTTTGTGTTTCGGCCCCTGGGATCCACAGGAGACAAAGAGAACGCTTAAGAGGATAAAAGTGATCGATAGTGCGTGCTTCATGATTAGCCTCGTGTGGGGCGGAGTCTAACTCCGGGCGGTAAACGTACATATGTGTTGATATCTCGGCAAAACGTCGGGTCGGATGCATTCAAGATGCAGCGCTCTTTTTTTGCTTCCATCGCGGCTATCGATTGAAGGAGGAGATCGTACGAAGCGCGTCCGGCGCTGCCTTGCTCCAAAGCTAAGAGTGCCATTTCGTTAAAGCGCTGCAAATCTTGCGAGAGATTCGACACATAGGCTTTTTGTTCCGTCATTTTCAGGTCGATTTTATCAAGAACGTTTGTAGAAAAGTCGCTGTTAAGGATCACATTGTAAGAGTTTGTCACAAATTCCAGCGGTTTAGCCGTATCATCGGAAGCATCATTTATATACGCAAATGCGTTCATCAGAAATTTATCAGCCCCCGATTGAAGTGTGGATGTGTGCCCCCCTTGCGCAGAAAAGGTCAGCCGACATTCCTGGTTGCTCGATTTCTGGACTGTTTCAATCAAGCTTGAGATTTCGCCTTGTGCACTGACGCCTTTATATCCGGCATTGGCTTTGACTACTGAATCTATGCGTTTTTTGTCTTCCACTGACTTGGCTTGACATTGAAGGACGCCGACAACTTCGGCTCCTTTCCTATAACCGGATACAAACGAATCACCGCATTTACCGTAGAATTCACTCGGATTTTCATTGAAGTATCTCATAGCTTTTGGGGCGACATCAAAATCAGCAAGAGTTTCGATGCCAAAGGTACGCCTGATCTCGATATAGACCGAGTTAAACTTCTCATTGTAATGAATTGATTGTAAATCGGTCTTGTGGCCTTCTATGGAAGCTGATAGACCGCCGAGTTTTGAGGCTCCGGCCCCTAAGGGGGCGTACTTCAAATCCGCGCTTTGATTTTTCGTGATCGTATTTAAAAATTCTGATTCGGATTCGAGGTTATCCACGTATATGGTGATTGAGTCACTGGAATTATTCGCGAACGTTCGCAGGGGACCGGTGGCGGCACAATCACTTAGGGTTTGAGAGTGTTTTAAGCCTCCCAAGGAATTAAATCCTTGGCCAAGTCTGACCTGAGATAGAGGTAGATCGGAGATTTCGCTCACACCCGGACTTAACAGAGTCTGGGAAAATGCCTTTTGGTCAAGGATCAAGAGAGAGATTGTGAGGCTTAAATGCTGAACGAGATGCTTCATAGATACTCCTGTTCCTGTGGTTATCGACAGCTGCCAAAGACTTCAGCGGCATTGATCCCGGCTGAAACCTTGCTTGTATAATTGTTTAGGCAGGCCTGCGCTTTGACATCACCAGTGGCGTCAACGTCACTGATTGCGTTGAGACATTGTTGAAATTCGCCCCAAAAAGCATCAAAACCACTGATTGCGATCTTGTAAAACGAATCATTGGCACGTAGGCATGCGTTTGAGGCAACAAGTTGTTTTTTTTCTGATTTAAAGTTTTCAGAATCTGTTACCCGATCGAGTTTGGCTTGAGCGACGCTGGCCTGCAGGGCATTGTTTTGAGCTCGAAGCTCATCGATCTTGGTTTGTGCCTGTTTTTTATCGCCCCAAATAAGGCCACCCATTGCGCCGGCTCCGCCGCCGAGCAGTCCTCCTCCTAAGGCGCCCGCAATGGCCCCACTATTGTTGTCGATAATTCCGATACCCGTCTTAAAGCGCCACTCTTTTTCTGTGACCATGAGCGCGTCGTCGATGTAAATGGAGTAAGCGTCGACACACACAGTGCCCGAAAATTTCGTTTCAAAACACTGCAGAGCGTCACCTTCGAAGGCGCTTAGTTTCTGCAGAGTGGGAAGGGGAGGGGTAAGGGCTACCTGATTGAGCGGAATCGCTTGAAGAATATCGTAAAGCTGAGGAGAAGGAAGAGACGTGAGTTGCGGAGTGACGGCGGCGGCTGACGTAGTCATTGTAAAAAAAGGAGAAATCACGCTAAGGAGAATGGCGCTCAATATAAAACGGGTGTTCATGGGGTGAAGTCCTTTATATCCCAAGGTTGAAAGTCTCACTAGGATTCAAAGGGCGGCGCGATATTGCAGGAGAAATGGGCTTATCCACGCTTGCGAAGAGGAACAGAAATAAACCGCCTGACTTTCGTCACGCGGTTTATTTAATGCACTGATTTGTTGAAGTTATTTTTGAGTTGCAGCTGGTAGAGGCGGTGCTATCGGAATGTTCGCGTCTGCCTCGTACTCGCTATCCGGAGTGAGATCGAGCGATTGGTCATCGCCCTCTGTTTGCACAAGCTTCGTCGCGCTGGTCTTTTTGCGAAAGAGGCCCAGAATAGACGAGGACGGCATGTGCTCCGCGTCTTTCTTCGGTCCGGTAAAGACATCGGGTGCTTTGTCCTGAAGTTGGGTCATTTGAATTATGTAAGGAGCATCACGTTTTAATCCCGCGCGACCTGCAGCGTCCGCAGGACGTGTTGCAGCCGTCGAGCTCGTGATCTGAAACTCACTGCCCGGTGTGAACAGTACTTCCGAAATTTGGGCACCAGCGCCCCATACAAAAGAGATGTCGTGACAGTGTTTCGCCTTGATGACAAAGATCCAGCCAGGTGCCGAGCCGGACTCTGGCAAAGCATAATTCTTCGCCGTAGCTTCCGATCGTGTTGTGCTGAAAAAAGCCGAGTCGATGAGTTTCATTTTAGCAACATGACTTGCTTCGTTGATGAACTTTTCGGCTTTATCTGTGAATCGTACGCCGCGAAACACAGTGCAAGGACCGCCGCCGAGTTTGTTTGCGGCGGAAGCAATCGTTTTGACAAGGTTGCCGACAAGCTTTTCTTCAGCACCACTGTTTGCTCGAAGCTTGTCATTTATTTTAGGAAAGTTGTCGGAGATATACACCTTCAAAGCGACGATCTCTTCTTCGGTTAGAGTTCCGTGTTTGAGGGAGACCTGGGCTTTGGTGAGATTCGCTTTAAAACCGTCATAGGAGTTCGGCGAGAATCCATTGTTTTTGATTTCTGTCTTCATGGTTGCGAATTCGGCCTTGCCTGCCGCGGTGTAAGTCGTAAGGTCAAAAACTCTGCCGTTGATGCTCGTGGTGGCTGAAACTTCGCTATCTGCGGTCTTTTTGCACGAAGTTCCAAGAACCGTGAGAAGCATAGCTCCAAAAGCAAGGTTTGATGATAAAGCTTTGGCCATAAATGCGGTTCTCCAGGGAGATAACTCGTCAGTATGGTTGCGTTTCGGTAGGGATTGGCCAAGCCTTAAGTAAAACTTGGTGAAAAATCAAAACCTTATGACAACCAATTGTAATTGTTGGTAAGCGTGTCTTTATGATGATGATATTCGGAGCATTCGCGGAAGAGTAGGGGGCAAGTGGGATTCCATTCTACCTTTGAAATCATATCGATAGTTCGGAAATACCAAGAAACATCAAAATTGAAAAAGCCGTTTGACTATGAGTCAAACGGCTTTTTCAAGAGATTCCTGGTGGAGAGTAGGAGGGTCGAACTCCTGACCTCTAGAATGCAAATCTAGCGCTCTACCAACTGAGCTAACCCCCCAGGAGCAATAGTTATGCAACAATCAGAAATCGCGGGCAAGAGTTTTTTTCAATAAAAAACAATAAGCACTGCTTGATTGACTGATACTCAGGTATCGAGCAGCGCGCTGACGGTAAATTTAAGAAAAATCGAAGTTGCTTCGTATTTCCTCTTGCAAGGCAAAGGCACCTAAGGCATTTAATGAATCCTGATGGGGGCTTAGCTCAGTTGGTAGAGCGCTAGATTTGCATTCTAGAGGTCAGGAGTTCGACCCTCCTAGTCTCCACCAAAAATTTCCCAGTTCGAGCAGAACCGGGAAATTTTTTTGTCTAATTTCTACTTACCAATTCCAACTTACCAATTTTCAGTAACCTGGATTTCGATTCAAGCTTGAACGTCCGCACGCCATCTTTGTGGGCGTATACGAAGAAATTGGTAATTTGAAATAAGTAAGTTGTCAGTGGAAGCAACTTTCGCTGCCGCGGGGGCTTTGATGTTCGGGTGGTTTGATTTATCATCCCATTATGCCTACGCACGGATAATAATCAAAAAAGCCGCCCAACCTGCAGTCGGACGGCTCAATATTCCAGTTAATGACACAAATTCACGGTACGTTGTAATCGATCGAGTCCAAACCTTGATCGGCAATCAATTGCTCAAACGCAAGCACGTTCTTGCTGTCAGGGCTGATACGTCGCGCCGTTTCCAGGGCTGAGAATAGGGCTGTTTCATGAAGATCTGTCACAGCAGTAAAGTGGCCCGAGAAGTAGAGTCCAGCACGCCCCTGCCAGTCTCTAAGGCTTTTGATAGCGTCCAGAGACTCGGGAGTCGATAGAGGATGGACGAAATCGCGGGTCATCAGGATCTTTTTTGACTCATTATTTCTATGGGAAGCCCAACTTTTGAAAAGGCTGAGCTTTTTAGTCGTGACGCTTTCGTAGAATGATCCAACGTCATGCGACGATTCACCAAACTGGCTATCGACTTCAACGTTTTGACTTGCCCAGGTTTTTCTATCAAGAGGCATATAGACAGGATCGGTATGGACGACAACGCGGGCAGGAAAATACTCTTGACGACCTAAGAGACTCGCTAGTTCGGAAGCCCAGGGAATACTGGAAAAGAAGTTTTTGCTGACATGCGGAGGAGCGTTCACAACTACGGCATCGTAGGGGCCGTCTCGTCCGCTTGAAGTTGTGACAAACCACTGGCCATTAACTTCTTCAAGGCGCGATACAGCTGCATTCAGCTTAACGCTGAGATTCTCACATCGGTTTTGTAGAAACTGTATATAGCCGCCCAGACCAATTTTTGCATGATATGTGATAATTGGCGCGAGTGGGTTTTTGGGGAAGTTCTTAGCGACTACGCGCAAGTGAGAACGAGCCGATTGTCGGCGAACGTCGATTACTTTTGAACACGACAGTGAGGATAACCAAGGAGTTAAAACATTGTCCTTAAAGGTCTGAGGCAAAATAAGGTTGTCGATCCATTCCCCCATCGATACGGAATAAGGAGCGTCGCCGCTAATCCATTCGCGAGCTTCCTGCGTAAACCGGAGGAAACTCACGGCGTGGATAGGATGCGAGAGGGTGTTGATAGAATTGAAGAGCGAGTCACCGTCATTTTTTGAAAAAATGTTGAGCGATGATTTGGTTTGGATAGTTAGGTCGGTCTTGGCATTATCTGGTGTGCGAATTCCCACATGTTCCAAAAAAGCCCAATATAAGGGATGCGACTGCGGTGCGAAAAAATCGGCGCCGACATCAACAGGACATGATTCGCCTTCTACATTCACTTGAATCGTATCGGCATGTCCACCTAAGCGATCACGCGACTCAAATAGATCGATCGACCATTCTGGTCCAGCGAAGTAAGCGCTGGCAACGCCGCCAATTCCACCGCCGATGATGGCCAAGCGTTGGGCTGGTTTGACAGCCGCTTTCGCTGATTTTGCAAAAGGTAATGTTAAAAAACCGAGGCTACTGGCTTTGACAGCTGTGCGGCGAGTCAAAGGCGAAAGCATAGTCTGAAAAATCGGTGGCATGTTTGGTCCTAACTGGAATGGAGGGGGGGGGTATTAGTCATATAGACATATGAAAATATGGACACCCGCAATCTCTAACCCGCCCGATCGTTCTGGTAAAGCGCTATTTTGGCGGTACTATTATATAGTATTGATATTATTGGGAAATAATTTTTATTCCGATTTATGGAAGGACGGTTCGGAGATGCCTTAGAGACATTAGCGAGAACAAATAAGGTGAGGGGCCTTGCTATTTCATCACCCAAAAAAAATTGAACCTATTTTGGGCAGCTATCGTCTAACTCATTAATGGAACATTTGGTCCCTTTCTCTTATCAAACATTGGAGTCTTATAATGAAACTTTTAAGCGTTTGTGTTGCTGCTGCTCTCCTGAGTTCAAATGTTTTTGCTCAAGCAAAACCAAGTGATTTGGCTCCTACACCGGTTACGACACAAGCTCAGAAAACATCAAATACTAATAATCCAACTGTCGCTGAAAAAGCCAAAGCTGACGTCAAAACAGCGGCAAAAAAAGTTAAGGCAAAAAGCAAAAAAGTCGCTTTAAACAACAAGAAAAACCTTAAACGCACGACAGCGTCCGCAAGAAAGTCTCGTCATACGGCGAGCGCTAAAACCTCGAAATCAAGCGTCATTCGTTAAGCTTGGCATTGCCACGCAAAGCGACTCTCCAAAATCTTTAGGTTTAAAAAAACCGATGATCGCGTGATCATCGGTTTTTTCTTTTTATTGTTTGGATATGTGACTTTAAAGTTCGACCACTGTTCCAATTTCGACGACCTGATTAGATGGAATCTGGAAGTAATCGGTCGCTCGTTGCGCATTACGCGACATAAAAGCGAAAATATGTTCTCGCCATATCGCCATGCCCGGGCGATGGGTCGCAATAAGAGTCTCCCGCCCTAGGAAAAAGATGGTTCGTCTGGATTCGATGACCAGCCCATGCTCAGCACAGAGCTGCAGAGCCTCTGGGACGTTTGGAGTATCCATGAATCCGTAATGAACGATCACCGTATAGAAGTGGTTACCGATCGAATTCACCTGAACTCTTTCGGCATCAGGAACATGGGGGACGGGTTTGGTGGAGATTGTGAAAAGAACAATGTTTTCGTGAAGCACCTGGTTGTGATTCACATTTTGGAGAAGCGCAGGCGGAGTGATACCAAAGTTAGCTGTCATAAAGACCGCCGTGCCGGGGGATTTTACTTTGATTTCCGGCACGATGTTTTTGATAAATCGGTCGAGAGGGATCGACATCTCCCTGAGGCGTTCGGAGAGGATCAGGCGTCCTTTCTTCCATGTCGTCATCAGCGCAAACACGACACCACCGATGATCAGCGGAACAAACCCGCCGTCAAAAATCTTGAAGGCATTCGCGCCAAAAAAAGCCAGATCGATCGTTAGAAATATTGCTACAAAAGGGACAGCAACAAAGAGGCTCCAGTGCCAACGCTTCCGCATCACAATATAAGTAAGTATTGTTGTGATCACCATCGTCGCTGTTACGGCTATTCCATAGGCGGCAGCGAGTCGACTCGAGGTCTGGAACTCAAAAACGAGGTAAAGAGTTCCGATCAACAGGAGCCAGTTCACAAGAGGAACGTAGATCTGGCCCATCTCGCGCGAGGAGGTATGACGAATTTCTATGCGCGGTAAATATCCAAGTTGAACGGCTTGATGACTCATAGAAAACGCGCCTGTGATCAAGGCCTGCGACGCAATAACCGCCGCTATGGTTGCTAGGATAACGAGAGGGAACAGCGCCCAGCTTGGGGCGAGGAGATAAAAGGGGTTTTCGATGGCCGAGGGTGTTTTTAGAAGGAGTGCCCCTTGCCCAAAGTACTGCAAAAGCAAAGCTGGGAGTGCCACGCAGAACCATCCGAATTGAATCGGGACTTTCCCGAAGTGCCCCATATCTGCGTAAAGAGCCTCACCACCGGTAACAACGAGAAATACGGTACCGAGCACGATAAACCCATGCCAGGAATTTGTTAAAAGGAAGTGCAGTCCGTATTCGGGATTAAAAGCGCGCAGTACCGAAGGCTCGTCTAAGATTCCTCGAATTCCAAGCACGCCCAAAACGATAAACCAAAGGAGAATAACCGGACCAAAGGCACGGCCGATACTTGCTGTTCCTTTTTTCTGAACTAGAAACAGAGTGATTAAGATAACGAAGGTGATTATGCCGACAAAGGGTTCAAAAAAAGGCGTCGCGATTTTTAGGCCCTCAACGGCTCCCAGAACGGAAATAGCAGGTGTTATGATGCCATCTCCATAAAGAAGGGCAGCACCGAAGAGGCCAAGAGCAACGATAGCGTTGAGTGGCTGTTTGGATGAAACCTGTTTCTTTTCAAAGGCAAGCGACATTAAAGCCAAAATCCCGCCTTCGCCCTTGTTGTCGGCGCGCATGACGAAGATAAGGTATTTGACCGATATAACAAGAATGAGAGCCCATACTATGAGAGACAGGACACCGTATATATTATCGGGATTGAGGGCGATGCCATGTGTACCATGAAAGCATTCCCGCAAAGCGTAGAGCGGGCTCGTACCGATGTCGCCGAAAACTATACCAAGAGCCCCAAGTGTTGAAAACGCGAGCTGGGCTCCGGTTTTTTTTGAACAACCGTGACCATCAGGGGCAGACGAAGCCGACATTCACATATCCTCAGATAGGGTTTCTCACGGGTGTGAGATACGAGCTGTAATGTATAAATATCATCTCAGCAATTTTACTGCAATTCATTGTAATCCTTAGCAGTGTTCCGAGCGCGATCGCGGTGAAAGATGAGGGATTTTTTATGTGCACACGTCATCACGATGGTTCCTCAAGGGTCTCGAATCGCCCCTAAGGTCTCAAATCGTCTCGAACTTTACTTCTTTTCCCTCTCAGCTTAAGGTAAGTGCGCAAAGCCAATTTTTACTGTTAGGGAGGGGGGTATGAGTTTTGATGGCGTGAACTTGCTGCTGTCCTTTATTTTCGGCACCTTCGGTTTAATCTATTTTCGCTATGGAAAACGTCTGGCCAGGGTCCCATACATTACAATTGGCGTAGTCTTGATGATATACCCTTATTTCGTCAGCTCGCGGGTCGGGATGATAGCTGTCGGAGTCCTGCTGATGTTAATTCCGCGATTTATATGGCGATAATTTATTTTTTAAATGTGTACAGGGAGGAGGGGGATCCACGGGCAAAATAGAATCCCAGATACAAAACGTTATGACACTATAAGCCATGTGTGGAACGAGAATGGATAAAAAATTTAGCGATACCCGTCAGCTCAACGACATGCTCTGCTTTCCCCTCTACTCAACTTCACTCGCGATGACCAAAGCCTATCGACCGATATTGAAAAAATGAGCCTTGACCTATCCGCAATATCTCGTGCTCATGGCCTTATGGAAAAAAGATGGCGTCACAGTATCTGAATTAGGTGAGGCTTTATTCTTAGACTCTGGGACTCTCACGCCGCTCCTCAAACGCATGGAAGCCATGGAAGTCTTAGGACGGCTTAGGACGGCTTAGGACGGCGGCGTTCTCTCGAAGATGAGAGGCAAGTGCTTGTAAGTCTAACTGACAAGGACTTACGTCTACAGCTGGACTTGAGTTTTTTGCCCGATCGCATGCGGGAGAGGGTGGGGGTCGGGCGGAGTGAAATGGAGCGGCTCATCCGAAAGCTTCGCAGTATACATTCCGTGCTTTTGAACGATTCGAATCCGTTCTTAAGCCGTTTGAAAGGCGGCTGAAACATTCGGTTATCCTGCAAATGACTCGTTATTCATCCCCTGTGCCGACTTCAGCCAGCCGCTTAAAGAAAGCCTCCGTCTCTTGGTAATGCGCACTTCGTGATAAATGGTCTGACTTTGGAACAGGACAAGAGTCCCCATTTCAGGCTTGATCGAAGCCGTTATGGATGCGGAATCCAGCTGATCATAAATGAGAAGCTCGCCTTGCTCGGCATCCGTCCAGTTTTCATTTAGAAAAAGAATGACGGAAAGCTTGCGCCCTGAATCGTCCCGAAAGCGATCCAGATGCTTGTGATAAAAACTTCCCGGTTCGTAAAGGGCAAAATGACAATCAAAAGAATTGAGCGAAAGAAAAAAGCTTTCGTTGAGGATGTGCGTGAGGTCCCTCATCTCTTTCAGCCAGGTTTGGATTGAATCTTCGGTATCGTTCGTCCCTATCCAGTCGATTGTATCGCTGCGAATAGTGCGGTTCAATGTTTCGTCCGTACCATGACCGATGCGCGCTGCATGAAAAGAGCCGGCGCTATACCGCCGCTCGAGATCAGCCGCCAGGCCGTGACAGGCCACCTGCGATATGGCGGAGGGTAAAGAAGCCCAGCCGTTTGCTGCGAGAGAATCAAGCATTGATGGCAATTGCAGGAGAAGACTTTGATCCATAGTTCGGCCCTCGTTCGTATTCTGTACCATCGAAAGAGCAGAGGACCGAACTCGAGTCGGACGAATAGCGATGTTTTCATCAGGTTCCGTCGCCTCCAAACATGAGATCGAGTATATACCTAATCCACTGTACAATATCGGTCCTTAGTGAAAATAAGAAAGAATAAGTAGCCTTCTTGACTTTGATCTTTAGAATAGACGGTATTGCGTGCGGAATGAGGCTTATTATGGCGGCTCCCGAAAGAAAATTTAAGTTCAGCTTTGACAGGCAGGCACTAAAAACAAGCTTCCTGTATACCCCTCGCAGCTTGAAGCTTGCTTGGAAGAGTTCGCCTTCCATCAGCCTATCGATTGGATTGCTGACTCTCTTGTCAGCGGCATTACCGGTTTCAATTGCCTATATCGGCAAACTTATCATCGATAACATCGTCGCAAAGTCACACGACCAGACCGTACTTTGGGTCTTGCTCGAACTCTTCGTTATTGCGTTGCAGGCCCTGGTTCAACGCAGTTTGTTTTTGCTTCGGTCTTTGCTGGGAGCCCGGCTTGGTGCTGATGTGAACATCATGATACTCGAAAAAGCCGTGACCCTGGAATTAAGCCACTTCGAAGATGCCGAATTTTACGACAAGCTTACGCGCGCGCGACGGGAAGCTTCGTCGAGGCCCCTGTCTATGGTCACCGATACACTTCAGCTGCTCCAAAACGTTTTGACTTTGAGTTCGTACGTTGCTCTTTTGTTTGCTTTCAGCGGGTGGGCGGTCCTGGGACTCGTGCTTGCCGCGTTGCCCGCAACAGCCGTTGAGATGCGCTACTCACGCGCTGCTTTTCGCCTTAGAAACTGGCGGTCGGCCGACACGCGAAGGCTGAATTATCTCGAATATGTACTGGCGAATGACGAGCATGTTAAGGAGGTGAAAGTGCTTGGCCTTGGGCCGAAGCTGCTGGCGCGCTACAAAAATCTTACCGAGCAGTTTTATAACGAAGATAAAGACCTTGCTGTTAAACGATCGGTCTGGGCTTACCTCCTATCGCTCCTGGCGACCGCTACGTTTTACGTGTGTTACCTCATTATGGCGATCGAAGCGGCAGAGGGGAACTTAAGCCTCGGAAACCTGACGCTTTACGTGATGGCATTTCGTCAGGGGCAACAGGCCTTTCAATCGAGTTTAACCGCGATAGGCGGTATGTATGAACATAACCTCTACATGTCGAACCTCTTTGCTTTTCTCGGTATTGAAACCATGCGGGAAAAGGCGCCGCCCGCGATAGTCGAGCCACGACGGGAGCAGGGTATCCGTTTTATTAATGTCGGATTCCGTTATCCAGGACGGGATGCCTGGGCCCTTAAAGACATAAACCTCTACATTCCCGCCGGTAAAAGCCTCGCGCTTGTGGGTCACAACGGGGCCGGAAAAACTACGTTTATCAAGCTTTTGTGTGGCCTCTATACACCTACAGAAGGCAGCATTCTGCTTGACGGAAGAGACCTTCGGGATTGGGATGCAGAGATTCTGCTTCATAGGATCGGCGTTATTTTTCAGGATTTTAATCAGTACCATTTTACCTTGAGAGAAAACGTTGGATTGGGAAGCGTCGATCATCTTGACGATGAAAGTCGCGTGAGAAGGGCTGTTGATAGAGTGGGTGCGGACGAGATTTTAAAAGGTATGAATCAGGGGCTCGAGACCATGCTTGGACGGTGGTTTTCCGATGGTGTGGATCTCTCCGGAGGTCAGTGGCAAAAGGTAGCGCTCGCGCGCGCATTCGTTCGGGAAGAAGCCGATATATTGATTTTAGATGAGCCGACAGCCGCACTGGATGCTGAGGCAGAGCAGCGTATTTTTGAGCGTTTTCAAATCCTTGCAAAAGGTCGCACGACGATTCTTATCTCTCACCGTTTCCCGACCGTTCGTATCGCCGATCACATTGTCGTAATTGAAGGGGGGCGTCTGGTGGAGGAAGGCAACCATGAAAGCCTCGTGGAGGCCAACGGACGTTATGCCGAACTTTTCACGTTGCAGGCCAAAGGCTACTTATGAGGCGTGCACTTTTGTTTCTTCAAAGTCTTTTCCACGCCGCGGTAAGGGACGAGCCACATGATTGCAATAAGGACATACAATCCGCACGAAATCCACGTGTTGAATGTGGAAATCGCAATTGCGTTTAGATAGATAAGGATCGAGATCCATCCTTTGCGGTCGCGTCTTAAAGCGAGAGCAAGCCGCGAGTCATTGCTGTGATGAACAAGAAAACGATTCACCAAAATTTCAAACGCAGCACCTGCCATAAATAAAACGCATCCATAAAGCGATACAGGTAAAGCCGCATAATGGTTTTCGCCCATCCAACTCGTTACAAAGGGAACGAGCGACAGCCAGAAAAGAAGGTGGAGATTAGCCCACAGGATCTAGCCATTGACAATTTCGGCCGCATGAAAGAGGTGATGATGATTGTTCCAATAAATGCCAGCATAGATAAAACTTAGAGCGTACGACAAAAATACGGGAAGAAGTGGAATAAGGGACTGAAAGTCTGTGGTGTGAGGAACCTTGAGTTCTAAAACCATAATAGTGATATTGATGGCTATCACACCATCACTGAACGCCCGCATAACGAGGAGAAGAAATGCCACGAATAGACCGAGGATACCCGCAATGAGAAGTTTCTGCTGAACTGTATGCCTAGCAACCCAGGTCTGCCCTTCGATAAAAACTTTGCAGGTTATTCCGCCGAGCAAGCCCATTCCTGAGGCGAGGAGGATAGTCGGTAAAATCAAGTTTCACGTAGGATTTTCGAGGTGGGGGGAGCCAAACATGAGATAACTTCCGACCAAAGCTTGAGCCACCATGCCCGCAATAATTACAGCGATCAACATCGACGATCGGACGCGGGTAAAGTGCTCGCCGACCAGTTCCTCGACGGCAAACACTATGCCCCGAAGAGGCGTATTAAATGCGGCCGCAATACCCGCGGCGCTCCCGGATGCGATAAGGGCTTTGGTATCAAGGCGCGGAAAAAAGCGCTTCAGTTTATTGCCTACCGTGAGAAATATACTTCCCTCCGAAAAGACAAACGAGATTGGAAAGGATCTTAATGCCGATGATGCGAACGGAGAGAAGTTTGCCAAGGATAATAGCGCTTTCCGAAGTGGTTCTTTCGAGGTCCAAGGCGGCCATGGCCTGCGGAATTCCGCTTCCAGCCGCGGCAGGCGCGCCTTTGAGAACGATAAACCGGGATAAAACGAATGCCAGAGGGGTGAGAAGCAGAGTCCAGTAATGGGAAAGTTGGATGATGTGGACAAACGTCTCAGTGGCCGATTCCGAAAGTTTGGCGAAAGATACAGATACGATACCGACTAAAACCGCGGAAAGAATAAAGGGAAGTTTAAGCCAAAGCTTATGGCCGCCATTTATCTTCGTTTGCTGGTCGTGTTCGGATGAAAAACTCTTCAAATTAGGCTCCCCGTAAGATGAGAACGCTATAGTATATGGGCCCCATCTAATTCCAAGAGTCTTTCCTTACAGAGTTAAAGAACATCAATCCAGGCTGGACTGGCCGCAAAAGCTGCGTTTATAAGCCCCACGTGCGAATAGGTTTGTGGGAAATTGCCAAGGTGGCGTTTATTAACATTATCCCAATGCTCCGGAAGGAGACCGAGCGAGTTGGCGCACTCTTTAAGTTGATCCAGGACCCTCAGACCTTTGTCTTTACAGCCACATACGGCCCAAGCTTGCGCGAGCCAGAAGGAACAAATAAGAAACGCACTTTCGGGTTTGCCAAAATCATCCTGGCGTTTGTAGCGATACAGATAAGACGATGCGCTATCAGGAACTTCGGAACCCAGTGCGGCAGCGATGCCTATCGTTGTGCTCAGGCACAACTCTCTATCGGGATATCCGAGTATCGGCAAAAGTAAAACCGACGCATCAAAGGAATCGTCTTCGGGTCCGTTCCTGACAATGCCGTCTTTTACGGCAGCCCGAATGCGAGCGGCGGCTCTTTCGCGGTGCTGTTTGAAGCGATTTAAAGCCAGAGGTTCGGCGCTAGGAAATGGCCGTAACGCCAGGATCTTAACGATGCGATCGAGGCCAGCCCAACACATGATATTGGTGAAAGTATGCTCCTGCTGAAGCCCACGCAGTTCCCAAAGCCCCGCATCCGGCTGTCCGATGCTTTGAATACATTTATCGCCGAGCCAGAGAAGCATTTTTTCAAGGTGGGCATTCCGCAGGTGATGAAAACGTTCGTCACGGTAAATGGGGGCAAGGGTTAACACGAGTTCCCCATAAACATCATTTTGCACCTGTGTAGCAGCTGCATTTCGAATACGAACGGGCCTCGAGTCCTGATAACCTTCCCAGTTCTCCATAGTCTGCTCAGGGATGGGCAGTTGTTTATCGATCGTATAAACCGGAGCCAGATCCTTCTGATAATCCACGATGTTCATGACGAAATGAAGAAAGCCCTCCATTTCCTCGAAATGGCTCAAATGAAACAGCGCACTCAAAGTGAAAAACGTATCGCGGAGCCAACAATAACGATAGTCCCAGTTGCGTGGTGCCCCCGGGTGCTCAGGCAGACTGGTGGTCGTAGCGGCGAGGACAGCGCCGGTATCTTCGTAACAATGAAGCTTGAGGGTGATCGCAGAACGAATCACTTCGCCCTGGAACAGCGAGGGTATGGATGCATGCTTGACCCAAGTTCGCCAGTAGCTTTCGGTTTTGTCTAAAAACTGCGTTGCAACCTGTTTAAGATCGTCCTCAAGAGGCATGTCCCACAGAACAGCGAAGTAGAGAGGCTCTTGAAGCAGAAACTCCTGTTCGGAAAGTAGATAAGTTAGAGGCATGTTCGTGACGAGCCGCAGTACGCCCCCATCCATCGGGAACCGCAAATGACTATTGCCTCTCTGCGCCCTTACATGGTCTTTGCTCCAGCCTTTGATGGGCTTGAACTTCACCTTGATGCGCGTAAAACCGCTGATGGGTTCGACGATTCGAAAAAAAGCAGCCGGTCTATACATACGACCATGCTGCTCAAAACGAGGGCAAAAATCGGTAATCTTAAACTTCTGCTCATCGCTCAGAGTCCATTCTGATTCGAGTATTGCTGTGTTTGTACGATAGCGCTGATGGATAGTCGCGTGATCAACGGGACAAACAGTGAAAGTTCCGCCCTCACTATCGAGTAAATCGCCAAACACCGGAGCACTGTCGGGACGAGGCATGCAGAGCCAGGTTAGCCCTCCATGTTGGTTGATCAGTCCCGACACCTGGCAGTTCCCTACAAGTCCAAGCTGATACATAGAGAGTCCTCCGAATTCCTGAAGGGGTTCGTCTATCATCCATACGATCTAGGAATTCATAGGGAGTCGCAAGATTGAAAAGTAAATTCGAGGTATCCACGTTCGCTCACTTGTCGGCAGAAGATGCATGTTTTTGGACTTTTTTTGATCCCAATCCGTTTAAATACCCGAAAGAAAGTGTTGGCCTTTGAATTACGGCGGGGTGTTTTTGAGTTTGGGAAAAACCTTACCGACTTTGGCAAGCAAATATTCGCCGTAAGTCCCCGTAAAAGAATGAACGTCTGCTTTATCCCAACGGTCTTCGCTGGCCTGAACCTGGGCTTTGGAAAAGAGCTCGGGATCGAGAGGGAGCGGCTCTATAGAAAAACCCTTTGTCGATACACGCCTCACGTAACGCTCGGGCAGTATATTCGCGATCCTTGCCGGCGAGGAGAGGGGCCACATCGATGATGGGAAGGTCTTGCATAAACTTATCCTTAACGGCGGAAGTTGCTATGTAAAATAGCGCATGAGCCCAGTGAGCACAATCCTAAGCTGGAAAAGTAAACGGCGCTCCCCGATGGAAGCGCCGTGTGAACTATGAAAATCGATTTCTTCTGATCTTTTTCTCTAAGTTAAAATCGGATCAAGGGCGAGACATAACGGCTGCTGGAATGTAGACTTTCGCGTTGCTTCCGGGTGTTTGCCAGAAGAGTTCCAGGGCGATGCGGTACCGTGGACCTTGGTAGTAGCGTACGTGGAAGTCGTGGATACCGACTCCGAGGTAACGGCTTCCGGTTTTCTCGATCTGCGCGTGGTTTCCATCGTTGGTGATCACAGTACTGTTATCGATAGAAAGGATACTGCCATCATCGGAATTCAGGAAAAATTGGTACGTGCCGGCTGTTGTGATATTCACTTTGAACTTCATGTCGAGTGCAAACCATTCAAAGATATCTGAGACGCCTGGGAAACCCTGGGTAAAATCACGGTCGGCAATATTAAGCTGGTTAACACAGACATTCCCTTCAGGAGTCATAGTCGAAAAGTCTGGCAAGTGGTCCGTTGTCGAAGGAAGTTTATAGAGTTGAGCTTCGACAGCGAGGTTTGCGTGGTTCACACAGTCCGAGAATAAAGGCGCGTTTGGACTGGCAGCACCATTGGTACCTGTTGAACCACTGCCACCTGAAGTCGACCCACCTGCTGTACCGCTCCCGGCTCCGGCGGTCGATCCTGTTCCACTACCGGAAGTCGAACCTACGCCAGTCCCTGAAGTGCCTGTTGCCGCTACCGCTGCTCCACTTGGCTTTGCAGCTGCACCTGTGGTGTCGGTTTTATTTGCAACCGTTACACCTGTTGGAGCAGTGCTGTCATAAGTAGTGGGATTGACAGTGTCCGGTGGGGGCGTCTCAGTCGCTGCTTTTATAGCCGCCTCTGCAGCGGAGGTTTTCTCTGCGAACTGGGTGCTGTCCGAACAGGCCACGAGCGCGATCAACAAGCTGCCTTGAAACAAGATGCGGGAAATAAAAGTAAATCGTGTTTTCATAGTCGTTACTCCTCTAAGTGTGGGCCCTCGTAAAGAGCTTATAAATTCATTCGGTGGGAATTCAAAAAGCCTTAGCGTTTTGCCAAAAAATATATAAACCTAATTTTAAACCATTAGTATCAATGAGTTGCAATTATGAATTTGGCAGCAAAATCGGGTATTTTCGTCACGATTAATTGACTTCTGACGAATAATTTGTTCTGTGAGGCTCAGATGAGCCCGAATCTTACGCATGATCAGAAAACAAGATCCTCACTTAAACTCTGTAGTAGGAACACCGCTGTTCAGTTTTGATTGCAAAGACCGATATCTCAAGAGGATGAGTGCACCTGTGCCTACCGGCATGCTGAAAACAGACTTGAGGGCCTAAGCTTATGGCAATCACATGGAATTTCACATTCGTAAGACGCTGGCCGCGATTTACCAAAAATTTAATCCTTTTTGTCTTCACCTTGTTCGGCACCAAAGCCCACGCTCAAGACGCTTCATTATATCCGAGTTTTCTTTTTGATATGAGATATGGATTCATCACGAGCAAAAGCAAACTAGTTGTTAGTAACGATACGGGGAGCGCGCTTGGCTATGGCGTTGGCGCATTTGCAGGGCAGTCGCGAAACATCGAGTTTCATCTCGGGTTTGAAACGGATACCACGCCTTACCTTTTGAACAAAAGTAATGTGAGCTACGACTGGCAAGATACAAAGCTTCGTTACCATTATGGCTACTTTTATGCGGGTGCGGTGTTTTCCCGACTGAATTTGAAGGTGAAATCAGCCGGCGCTGATACTGTCGATGCTTCCGGCTCTGGCTATGGTGGGTCGACGGGATTTCTTTTGCCCCTTGGTAAAGCTTCCGTTTTCCGAACTGACATCTCGACGGTCTCCATTTCTAAAATGACCAATGCTCTGACGGGCACTGCGTCCGTACCCTCCCGGCTCGACATCGATATCGGTGCCTCTGTTGAAACGGGATGGAAATGGCTCGACTTCGATTTTGGTTATCGAATGCGTACTTTGAGCATCAAAAGGGATAAAGCTTATAGCGATACAGAAACTTGCACGTATATCGGGCTTCGATTGCAAACTACTCACTGAGGCATAAAGAATTTTTTAAGATCTTTATTTGGTGTACACCGACTATTATCAAGAGTCATGAAACCGAAGTAGGACCCCGCGTGCATAGTCAATTTTCTGCTTTTAACCCTATCACTAGTCGATCGATGTATCGCCCCAGCACTTCGCGGTCCTGACGGGAATCCGGCTCGATTATACCGATCCGTCTCCATTTCAAGGCGAATTGATAAAAGCCGTATTTAGCTCTTACGCATCCACTTTTTGTATAGATCAAGGCGGCGATCAGCTAGGTTTTTGACCGTCCCGTGCGAGCGTGCACTCTCAATTTCTTCCATTCTGAGATCAGCAAGCACCAGTTGAGCCACATTTGGTGTCGCTTCGACTGCTATTCCCTGACGGGCAAAATTATAATCGCAAGGCGTCAGGATACAGCTTTGTGCGAATTGCGAATCCATATTGAAAACGCCCGTGAGCTGACCAACATTTCCCGATAATATGACGTAACATTGGTTTTCTATCGCGCGCGCGTGACTGCATAGCCTGACTCTCAGATAACCGGCTTCGTCATCGGTGCAGAACGGGATGAACAGGAGCCGTGCTCCTGCATCGACCAGGTGACGACTCAACTCGGGAAATTCGCTGTCGTAACACACCATCACACCGATCGGACCGAATTCTGTTTCTATGGGCGTATTATCCGCCCACCCTTCAACGCCCCAAGCCCGTTTTTCGCTCGGTGTCACGTGGACTTTGCCGCGTGTATGATGGCTGCCATCCCGTAGGAAAACATGAGCCACGTTTTCGGCGATCCCGTCCGCATTGAGGCTCATGTGAGTCCCTGCTATAACATGTATATCGTGAACTGTGGCAAGGTCAGTCATTAGCGCGATATAACGATCTGTATAGGAACTAAGGATTTTGATCGCGGCGTTGCCGAGCAATTTCTTTTTTTCGATAGAGAGGAGCTGAAGGGTAAGAAACTCAGGGAAGCATACGAAATGACTCGCATAATCAGCCGCTAGAGCAACCCAATACGTAATCCGTTCGGCGAAATCATCCCAACTGTCGATTTTTTCCTGAGGATAATTGATAGTGGCTATGCGCGGTCGATGTTTCATCATGAATGGCCTCTCCCAGGTTCGAGACACCAATCTAAACCAAAGACCCGCGCGGTGAAACCATTCTTCCTCAATCTAGAGTTTTTAAGATACCGATTTTTGGATCAATATTATCTTTATTGCCTTGCCATCCATCTTTTTCAACGAGAGGCACAGAGGCTGTGTTTGCCGGACTTGTCTGCTTTGTAGCCACAGATGTTTTGCTGCGGCAGGCAACACCAAGGAGAGCAAAGTTGACGAGCGTACTAAGTAAAAAGAGCTTCATGGTGCTGCCTCTAGAGATATAAGTCTTTGACCAATGACAACACCATTTTTATCAAGGGCGACGAAGCCAAGCTTTTTAAGCTCGGCTGAGCTGTAAGGCTTCGGACCCGCGAAAAATTTGCGGCCATAGGCCTCCCGGTCGAACACAAGAGCTTCTGATCCGCTCGAAGGTGTCTGGCAGGGAAAAGTTGTTTCGGGACAGGCGATAACGCGCTCGGTCTGCTCCGTACCCGAGACCTGCAGTATCATTCCATTGGGATCTGGCTGAAGCGAAACATAAAGTTTGGTTCGGGGAAAAAACATATCGCCGAAATATACGTTTCGGCCGCGTGGGAACTGCTTCTGAAGAACCTTTGAGCCGGCATAAATTGACCACGTTGTCGTTCCAAAATTCCAGTTGACCGGATCATCGACACTATTTTTGTCCCAACCTGCATCTTCGTATGCTTTCGTACCACCGGTAGCAATCGCGACGAGCATGTTGTCTTCTTTTTTGAGAACCCCGCCTCCGGAGTTGCCGTTGATGACCCCGATGTTAAAAAACATTCTGGTGCCTTTCACAGATTTATTTTGACCTTCGGCATAGGTCCCGCGCCATACTCTGGCCTTGTCATCTGGAAAACCCACAGTAAAAAGCATATCGCCCTGGTCCTTGAATTCGGATCCGTAGACATCGCTCGGGTCGATTGCGATGAACGGCGGGAAGGTCTGTGTCGAAGGCATGGGCGAGGTCCATTCCACATGTGTGATGGTATAATCCAGATCGGCGTTATCTTCGAGTATATCTGTGATCACGATGTCAGGCGCGCTCGATGTGAGAACGGACCATCCACTTTGAATAGGCTTGCCCTTTTTGAGTTGGCAATGATGTGCGGTAAGAAAAAGATTTGGGCTGAGGAGAGTTCCCGAACACCCACTCGCATGAGCGGTCCAATTGATTTCAATTGCGCTGGCCGCGTGGCGGCGATTAGGGTTCGACTCATCAGCGGCATATATATTTTTGAGGCTACTCACATCAGTGAGCGGATGACACCCACTGAAGGCGCTGCACAAAGCGAGACTCCACACGACCCGGTGCAGCCTGAAATTTTGCATAAATATCTCCCGAACCGATAAGGTGGCTAGCGTATGACAAGGACAGCCCCGCCGGCTTAGGCGGTAAGTTAGCTGATCCATTGAGTATAATTCATAGCCATCGGGGCCGCCAGTCCAGCGGTACCGGCGACTTTGGAGAGGACAGTCAAAACGTCAAACACGCTTGCATTACGGTAGGATATCGCTATTATTCGCGATCGGATTGAGTTGCCCAGAGCGCGGGTGGGAAAGGAATAGTCAAAATGACGCAATCAACCTTTGAACGCGAGATTACAACCCTCTCTTTTTATCGATATGTTCACCTCAAAAATCTGAATAGCCTCATGGAAGAGCTGAGATCCGAGTGGAGCAGCCTCGGCGTCATGGGGCGTACCTACATTGCAGAAGAAGGCGTCAATGCTCAGGTGAGCGTGCCAACCGCCAGACTGGAAGCGTTCAAAGCTGCCGTTTGGAGAGTTTTCCCTGAGATCCCTTTCAAAATTGCTGTCGAAGAGCGAACCGAAGCCTTCACAAAACTCAAAATAAAAGTCCGTAAGAAGCTCGTGGCTGATGGCCTTACCGACGAAGCTTTTGATGTCACGCAAGTCGGAACTCACCTTTCCGCCCGCGCGTTCAACGAAGCCATAGCCGAGGAGGGAACAATAGTTGTCGACCTTCGCAACCATTACGAATGCGAAGTAGGGCGCTTCGAAAATGCCATCCTGCCGGAAGCCAACACGTTTCGCGAGGCACTTCCTGAAGTTCTGGACGCGCTCAAGGGCAAAGAAGATAAAAAACTTCTTCTGTACTGCACGGGTGGTATTCGGTGTGAAAAAGCCAGTGCCTGGTTTAAGTTTAACGGTTTTACGGATGTCAACCAGTTGCATGGTGGAATCATCGATTATGCGCGCCAGGTGAAGGAAGAGGGGCTGCCTTCCCTTTATCGCGGCAAAAATTTTGTTTTTGACAGGCGTCTTAGCGAAGCTATTACGGAAGACGTACTCGCAAGCTGTCATCAGTGCGAAAAGCCGTGGGACCTGCATAGGAACTGTCGGTTCGAAGGATGCAATCGCCTTTTTCTGCAATGTCCTGCCTGCCGTGCCGAATTCGGGGGCTGCTGTTCAAAAACCTGTCAGGACATTATGCAGAAGCCAAAAGAAGAGCGCGTGGCACTCCAACAAGCCTGGGAAGCAAAGGGCGGCCCCAAACACTATTGGAGCAAGACCCGTTTACCCTTCGAGCTCGTTCGCGCAGACAGGCCATTGGACGAGCCCCTGCCTGTCTCCTGAGGTACAAAACTCCTATTTCTTTTGCGACTTACTCTCCGCCCACGAAGAAGAATCTGCTAAACTAGATTTCACGACGTGAATGGTCCTGCGGGGCCACTTGGTGGCAGGAGTTACGGTGAAAGACAAAGAGGTCCATTCCTTTCATTCTGGCATGTTCGTGCTGCCCCTTACCCTCGTCCTCCTCTCAGGCTGCCTCTCGAGTGAAAGCCGAGTCGAATTCAATCAAGTGCTGCTTCCTCACATGACGGAAATCGGCAAGATTGCCGTTGTTCTCGATGGAACTTTCGAGCCAAAAATCGCCGATGAAATCGTTGAGAGCCTCAAAAAGTGTCCCCTCTATACCGATGTGCGTGTCCTCGATAAATCGTTTAATATCGGTAGCGCGGCTTCCGAAGAAGCTTTTGCCCTTCATCTCAGCAAATATGCAAAAACCAGCGGCGGCCTTCTGCGAATTCGGATGGAACATAGCGAGAACACAGAGGAGACTGACAAGTCGCAATCCTTTTTACTCTTTGATCAACCGACCTATGATTGGTTTCCCGCGTTTGGGGTCCCCTTGAATGGAACGATGGGGTTTGCAACTGGAATGGAAATCGCGCCAGAGGTAAAAAAGCGAAGGCGGACGCCTCTCATACGGACGAGCCGAACTCAGCAGGTTTATCGTATGAGCCTCTACAATAAAAGTACGGGAAAGATCGTCTTTGATCGTATCGGCAAAAACACGTCCTCGCTCAGCGTTTTTTCCAAAGATCCGGCTTTTAAAAAGGCCCAGTTTGATACTCTCGTTCGCGGAAGTCTTTTACAGGATGTCGCCTTTTATAGCTGCCCCCCGTCTGCGGCAGTGGTCCGGCATCTATATCCCTCGACGGCCAATTCAAATGCAGCTCGGACGATTGGCGAGGGCATAGCGTCAGCCGACGCAGGAGATTGGGATGCCGCAGCCACCAAATGGAATGCAGTTTTGGCTAACGATCCGAAAAACACTCTGGCTCATCACAATATCGGTGTTTTTTACGAGCGCAACGGCGATGTCATGGAGGCGTTGAAACATTATCGCCTCGGCGTCCGCGACCGCAGAATAACCGAAGATGCCTTTGGCGAAATCATCGGTAATTATCTGCCGCAGGATTCAGCGATGGAAGCTATGGTCGCGCAGGTCACGGGCGGAAACTGGATATTCGTTGACGTTCCGGAAGGCGAAAAACGCACCCGTGGATCCGTCTATCGTGCAACACCTATCATCGATCCTGATAGTTCGCGCGTCATTGGCCAAACCTTGAAGGAAATTGCGACTGTGCGTGTTGTCTCGACTCAAGAAACAAGGCGCGCAGCGCGCATCCGGGAATATTTGTTGGACAGTCCGATAAGGGCCGGGGACATCGTTGTTTTTGCTGATGTATCACCTTCAAAAGCCCCCTGAACAAACAGAAAATTTAGCATTTAGCGGCGAGAGTTTATGCATAAGCGGGCCCTGACACTCACACTCCTCTGTGCCTCACTTCCGGTGATGATGGCGGCTCTGCTGTCGCCTGGTCTACCAGCCCTTCAGCAGGAGTTCGCTGGAGAAGCTGAAATACAACTGCTTTCTAAACTCGTCATCATGACCCCGGCCCTTGCTATTGCGACATCAGCTGGCCTGATCGGTATCATGGTCGATCGCTGGGGACGGTTTCCTATCCTTATCGTGGCTCTCATTCTCTTTGGGCTTTTTGGAGTTCAAGGCTACTGGTGCGAAGATATTTACGCCTTGATCGTAACCCGATTCTTTTTTGGACTCGGTGTCGCGGGCATTATGACAACAACCAGTACGATTTTAGCTGATCATTACGATGGGCTTCCTCTGCGGCGCATGCTTGGACTTCAAGCCGGTTTGATGGGCCTGTGGGGGATAGCCTTTCAGGTCGCCGGTGGATTTCTCGCGGAAACCTCATGGCGTTCGCCTTTTTTATTATATGCAATCGCATTTCCTCTAGCTTTTGCCGTCATTTTAGAGCGTTCCATGTATTCGGAGAAAGTGGAGGCCGGCCGACAAGCCAGTGCAGAAAAAAAAGCGAACCATCATCTGCTGATTTTGACTCTGGTACTCCTGTCGTCAACAGTCATGACCTTGTTTGCCTTGCTTCCAGTTCAGGGGCCGCTGTTTTTCCATTCGCTGCATTTTAGTCCCAAACGGACAGCGTTTTTGATCAGCACCCAGACTGCCGCGAGTTGTTCCGCCTCCTTGGTTCTCGCCCTTTGGCGACGACATGTGCCGTCGACAGTGGCGCTCCTGATCGGCCTCGTTAGTCTAACTTGTGCCTTTGGACTCCTGGGAATTGCGGATCGCTGGCGTGATCTTGTATTCTCGATGGTTGGCATTGGCGCAGGTGTGGGGCTTGTCATTCCCTGTGTAAGTGCACTTATTGGAACGTTAACGCCACAAGGTCAAAAAGGAAAATTCCTAGGAATCCTTCTTACCGCCAATTATGTTGGACAATTTGTTTCCCCGATCTGGTCGCAGATGGTCTTGCAAGATCATGATAATCATGATCTTTTCCAGCTCTGTTGCGTCCTCGCTGGCGCATTGGCTTTCCTTGTCCTGATGGCTGTGCTTTTTACCCTAGAACGCCGCCCGCGCGAGAGTTAGATTGGGTTATCCAATCGCTTTCAGGGTAAAGTCATGCTGCAGCCTCGTTCCATTTTGCAATTAGTTCTCATCGGATTTCTCGTTGTTTTGCTCCCAGTCTTGGGTGCACTCGTATACGGCGGACGAACGATGAGTCGCCTCAGCGAAGAGCATCGCGACCACATTGTAAGTGTCGGTGAGAGTGCAGAATATCTGCAAAAACTGGCGAGTGATCTGGTCGATACCGAACGCCTTGCGCGGCAATATTTGCTCCTGGACGACAAATCCCTACTCGAACTTTTTAATCAGCATATTCAAACGATGGACACCGACATGGCGCCGTTTGAAATGCGTTCGGCTGGAACGGTAGCGGCCGTCAAAGACATGCAAGTACTCAAACGCAAAATCAGCGATCGTCTGAATCTGCAAGGCCCCCTTCTTTCGACCGATAAAATCACTCTTACCTTAATCGACGATCTCAACGACAGTTTTCAAAACCTAAAAAAACAAACCGACCTTGAACTAAGAGCGCATGTCGAGGCGGCGAAGGTTCGTGCTCAGACCACCCAACAGACCCTTTTTATCCTGGGATTTACTGTTATTCCGAGTACCCTCCTCCTCGTGGGTCTGTTTTCCATGCTTATCACAAGGCCTATTCGGGGCATTGATAAAACGATTCGTGAAATCGGTACAGGCATTTATCGCGAAGGCCGGAAGATTCACGGTCCCCGCGACCTTCAACTTTTAGCGCAGCGATTGGTATGGCTTCGGAAGCGACTTCACACATCGGAGGAATCCCAGGAGCGCTTTTTGCGGCATATATCACACGAGCTGAAAACTCCGCTGGCGACGATCAAGGAGGGCATCGAACTGCTGGCCGATGGTATTCCCGGACCACTCAATGATTCCCAGCGCAACGTGATCGGAATTTTACAGACAGGTCTCGGGCACTTTCAAAGCCTGATCAATAACCTTCTCGATTTCAACCTGATGAAAAGTGATCGAAGCCTCAAGCGCGAAACAGTGGAATTGAAATCCTTGATTGAGAGTGTCATACGCCCTTATCTTCTCACCGCTCAGCGTAAGCATCTCCAATTCGAAACCCTGGGACAGCCGCTCGACGTGAATCTTGATAGGTCTGTAATTGCGGCTGCAATGGATAACCTTTTGTCTAATGCCGTTCATTTTTCGCCTGACCACGGCAAAATTACAGTGCAGTGGCAGAAGTCAGATCGTGGTGTAACGATGCTCGTCGGAGACGAAGGTCCTGGAATCCCACAGGAGGAGCGCAGTAATGTGTTCCTGCCTTTCTATCAAGGGAAAGCCTTGCGGACAGGCCCACTAAAAGGTACGGGTCTTGGTCTATCCGTTGCGCGCGAGTGTATTGAGTCCCATAAAGGGTCTCTGAAAATACTCGAGTCTGAGAAAGGCGCATGGTTTGAAGTCTATTTGCCTCAGAACCTGAGGCCCGGTGGACTGGGTGTATAAACATGAGCTCTGTCTCTACTAAGAGACAGAGGTTTATCCTTAAAAAGTGGTGATAAGCCCCGTGTGTTGCCGAATCGTGTCGCAATCGAGCAACAGGAGAGTATCTGATGAGAGTCAGTTTTTTATGGATCGTCTGTTTTGTCCTCACGGCATGTCAACATGCTCCAGGGATGGTGCACAGTCCGGCTCATCAGCCGGCGCCAACGATCGAACGCGTGCAGTCGACTTGTATGAGTTTTCTAGGTGATTTGGATGCCATGACGCCCAAGGAGCTTAAGCTTGAGAACGAGCGCTGGCAAAAGGTCCCAGGTGAACGAAAACCTGAGGATGACGTCAAGGCGTCGCTTGTAGCGGGTTTTTATCAAGCAAAAATCAGGAATTACGAACGATCGGTTGATATTCTGTCTCCATTAACCAACAAAAAGAATATTGATGACGGCTGTAAGGTGAGCATCAGCATGTATATTGACCTACTTACAGAGACAGCTGCGATGGAAAGAGACCTAGTGGCGGAAAAAAAACAAAAGATAGAATTAGAGCGTAAGCTTAAAGCCTTATCCGAAATTGAGAAGGACATTAGTCGCCGCGATACCAAGAGCAAAGGACTTTAGGGTATGCCTTTGGCAGCTTGTGGCACGGATCTTGTATGAAGGTCAGAAACTGCGATAGGGGAACCCATGCAAGACTCAGCCAAAATCCTTCTTGTCGACGACGATCAAGGCTTTCTCACACTCCTCTCCATGCGCCTGACAGCCGAAGGCTTTCAAGTCGTGGCGGTAAACAGCGGGCAGGAGTGTTTGCAAAAAATCGAAGCGTTTAAGCCTGATGTCATGATCAGCGATCTGCGCATGGATACGATGGATGGGCTTGAGCTGTACGGTCGGGTTAACCGCATGATGCCATTTCTTCCTGTGATACTCATCACGGCTCACGGCAGTATCAGTGATGCCGTCGCCGCTACACAGCAGGGTGTCTTCTCCTTTCTCCCGAAGCCCATCGATCGGCAGCAGCTCCTCGATATCATTCATCAGGCCTTAGAACAGAAGGGTCGGCTCCTGGAGCCCTTCGATGAAAATGATGATTTCGCCATGGTTACCCGCAATCCGAAGATGATTGACCTGCTTGAGCAGCTTCGCGTCGTCGCGCCGTCCGATGCCAGCGTTTTAGTCACCGGTGAGAGCGGGACGGGGAAAGAGCTTTTCGCGCGCGCCATTCACAAAGCCAGCGCGCGTCGCGACGGGCCTTTTGTACCTATCAACTGCGGAGCAATACCTGCGGAGCTCTTGGAATCGGAACTGTTTGGTCACGTCAGAGGCTCGTTTACAGGCGCAAATAAAGATCACCTCGGCCTATTTCAGACAGCTGAGGGCGGCACCTTATTCCTCGATGAGATTGGTGACATGCCGCTGCCGCTGCAGGTAAAACTGCTGCGTGTCCTGGAAGAAAAACGCGTACGGCCAGTCGGAAGTAACGTGTCACTTCCAATCGATGTCCGAATAATTTCTGCAACGCACCACGATATGCCGGAAGCCATCGCCCAAAAACTATTTCGCGAAGACCTATATTATCGCCTTAACGTTATACATTTCCATCTGCCATCTCTCAGAGAACGACGCGAAGATATATCTCTGCTTGCCGAACTTTTTCTGATGCGTATCGCTTCCCGTCAGAAACCAACGGTTCGCGCCTTTGCAGGCGGAGCTTTGGAAGAACTCACCGCTGCCGACTGGCCGGGTAACATTCGTCAGCTCTACAATGCGGTTGAGAAGATGATCATCCTCTCGCCAAGTCCTATTATCTCCGCAGCGCACGCGAAGTGGAGCATTGGTCAGGTTGAAAGCGAAATTCCCAGTCTCGCTGAAGCGAAAAGTCAATTTGAGAAAGACTATCTCGTTGAAGCCTTGAAAATGACTCATGGCAATGTAAGCAAGGCTGCGCGAACGGCAAAACGGAACCGAACTGACTTTTATAAGCTAATGGCCCGGCATCAGCTGAATGCGGGGATGTTTAAATCGCAAAAACAGTCTTCTGACGAGCGTTTGGAATAGCGGGTATGATATTGTGAGAATTCACCGTTATGTTCAATTAGGGGCCTTTATGAAGACGTTTATTATCGCTGCAGCACTTATCGTGTCCTCGGTTTCTTCAGCAACGCCGGCCACACCTGGGGACGTCAAAGTCAAGGCGCTTGATAAGGACGGCGATCGCATGATTTCTTTGGACGAGGCAAAGGCGGACGCCGACCTATATGCGCGATTTAATACGCTCGATACAAACAAAGACAAAAAACTCGACGCCGGCGAGATCGACTACAAAGCCAGCGGCATGAATCACGGCAAAAATCCTAAAAACAAATAAAAATTGTCTCAGTTAGTCGATAGACTGAAGCCAGCCCATGGAGGCTGGTTTTTTTATGACACATTATTTCAGGCTGATTTTCATTTGTGTTTGATCCGGGGCTCGAATCAAGTTTGTTCGCCGCGCTGCAGGTTATCGAAAGAATGACATGATAATCTCGACTAAGATCAAAAGCACAATGGCGACTTCCAGCCAATAAAGCCTTCGGTCCCGTACCGTGTCAACGATCACTTCCAGGGTCTGTTGAATCAGATGCAGCTTATATTCCAGGGCTTGAAATCGCTCGGGCAAATCAAACATTGCGCGCAGGTCGCCGTAAATATCATCCATGACTTTATCTTCCCAGATAAGGTCGGGCTTATCGAGCAAGTGGAGGACGCGTATGACCGAGCTCCGAAGTGAGAGCGAGGCTGCAATCTGCTTATTGATAGGGGCGGGCATAACACCCAATGTGCCGGTTTCACGAAGCTGTTTTAATAGAGCGTCGACCTGTGACCACGATTCTTCCACCAGCGATTCGTAGTATTCCATCGAAGTACTTTGAGCCAGGGTCGAGGCAATCACTTCCATACGGTCGTTGGAGAGGCGATCGATAATGAGGCGGTTGAATTCAACGATCGCAGGACCTGGACGCTCCAAGACGGCAAATGTCTCGCTAAAACGCGGCTTGAGGCCTGGAATACTGGATAAATCGAGCAATTTTTTGAGCTGTTTGGCCTGTTCGTCTTCTGTGACGTTCCAGAATACGACAGAGCCATGGTTGAAGATAAAGATGTAGCCATCCTCACCAATTTTATTGATAAGAGTGGCGCGTGGATCGATGGATGACTGGTCGGCTTGATAGGCAGCCGCAACCTCGGAAGTGTTGATGCTATGAGAAAAGACGAAAGAGCGAAGCAAGTGCGTCCGGCTACTGTCCATATAGGCAATCCTTGGCTTCTGATGAAAGATCTCTCTTTCATCATACTGGGACGGAGGTTTAGTGCGCCAGGGGTTCTTCGTATTCTAAGGATTTCGTGATCTCTTCCTTCCAGCTTGGGGTCGTGCTGCCTTGCTTTGCAAGGCGCAGAGCTTGGTCCCGGTAATCTTTCCGCGACTGCGCGATGCGGCTTATCTGCAGCTGTTTAAAGACCTTGAAGCTGTTAACCCGGCTCGGCCCAAGGGTCTCAGCGATCTGAATTTTGTCAATGGCTTCCATTCCCTGTTTAGAGATCGAAGTGAGTTTCAGCATCGCCGGGGCGCAGTAGGCCGTGATACCCATCTGGCAAACATTCAGATAGTTTTTACGCTCATCTTCAAAACGTCCGTAGTATTTTTTGATAGTGCCTTCAGGGTCGCGTAATTGTAGGTTATTTTCTGCATTGATAATAGGCTTGACCAAAATTTCAGCACGTCGGAAGCGGATAAATCCAACCGATTCAAGAACCTCTTTGCTGCTTTTTATCAGCGCGAGGAGCTTCGGTTCGATGTCGTTCATGGCCTTCAAGTCTCTGGTGTTGGCCACGTATCGGCCCATGAATGCAAAGGCATGGAAACGGGCCGGGTCGTTCGGACCCGAAAGATCGATAACTCTCTGAGCAGACTGATTGGCTTCTTTTGCTTCACCAAACTGATCTTCGATTTCCATCGCTCTTACGGCGGCTTTTAACTGAAAGTCTTTGGAGACCTTAGGGGCCAGGCTCTGTTCGCGGTAAAGGCGCGATGCCCAACCGTAGAGCTTACGTTTAAAATAGAGTTCCGCCAGGGTCGTGCGAATCGTTGGGACGTTCACTTCATTTTTGTAGTCAGTGAGATATTTGCCATAGAAGTAAAAGGAATATTCCCAAGTATTGCGATCTATCGCCGCCCAATCGCCAGCCTGAAGGATCAGTTTTGCGCGCATTGCGTATTTCGGAAACTTCTCCGTAACGTTTTTACAGACGTTAAGAGCCGGGATGATTTTATTTAAGCCTTTATAAGCGAATGCGAGAGAGTGACCGGCGGACGGATAACGCGGCTCCGCTGGAAAAACCATGCTAAATTCTTCGAGATATTTTATAGCTTTTTGGAAATTATTTTTTTGAAGCTCGAGGTTTCCCCCTTTAAATAGGGCGTCGGCTAAGCAGATTTTGTAGTTCAAAGGTACGCCCTTCAAACTGGGACTCACCTTTTTCGACGCGAATATGTGACTGAGTTCGATGACCTCGTCCCAACGTTTCGCATCGTTAAACTCAGTGAGCATCAGACCGCCGGCATCTTGGGCATATTTTGTCGTCGCATTGGCTTTGATGCCTGCAATCCACAGTGTTTCGGCTTGTTTGATTTGTCCGAGGACTCTTTGGAGAAGGCCTACGTGAGCTAAAATCATCCAGTCATCACCATTTTTAATCTGGCTGATGGTTTGGTAGATAGAAAGCAATTTGGTGCGTTCAGGGACTTTATCCTTCGATTTGCCCGAAAAATCAGGCTGTGCGGGCCAGTTGGAAAGCTGAGCCTGCGCTTCGACGGCGGCTAGGTAGTTTTTCAGAGGTTGATCTTTCGCAAGATCAAGATAAATCTCGACTGTTTCATTATACATTTTCAAGCTACGGTAAAGCATCGCAAGTTTGGTTTTCAAGGGATAGGCAATAGCGCGATCGGTTTCGGTTTTAATGTATTTCCCGGTAAACTGCATGGTCGTGGCCTGTTGATTTTTCGTGGCCTTAGGATTGATTGCAGCATCCAGACTCGAGTCAAGAACTTTGCGATACGATTCCCCAAGGGTCACATAGAAGCCTTTTTTGCCCTGCTGCGCATATTTTGTGCGCATTGAGGTAAAGCTGGCTTCAAGTTCAAGAAGGTTTCCTGATTTTTGATAAACGAGGACATCGAGCTCCCAGATCCGGCTGTCGATCGCTGCGAGCTGTTCGCCTTTAGGGTAGGCCTCCGCGATTTTTTTATAGAGAACGGATGCTTGTTTGTAGTTCTGGGTCGAAAGTTCGAGGAGCGCGTCTTTTTCACGAAGGAAATCGACCGGCGTAATTCCAGGGAACCCATCTTTCAAAAAGCCTGGGACACGCGCTTTAGGTGATTGATTTGCTTTAGTCCAGATAAACGCGGCACTGTTCATAACTAGATGCTGAAGACCGATCGGCATTCCGCGCGCAATCTGTACACAGTATGTGAGTTTGCCTTCAGCTGCCGGTTTAACAGGCGAAAGAGGTGCTCCGTCAGCATCGAGCCCATAATCGGAAACAGATTCCGTCAGTTTCACGGCGATGCGGCCGTAGATAGAGAGTTCGTTGGCTATTTTACTCAGCGTCTGTAGCCCCTGAGCGGATGTCGCAGGCGACATCGCAAGGGAATACCCAACGAGGAGCTCGATTGAGTTGAGCATATCTTTATTATCTTTGAGTCTGTCTTTGAGCGGTATGAGCTCGGAGATGCCATCTGTTCCATCGGTACGAACAAATTTACCAAGTTGAGCGTAAAATTGCGCCTGAACAGCGAGGGCAGGGGACTTCGCCAACGTCGCTGCGGAGAAGGTCTCAGCCGACTTTTCGAGCACTTCAGCAATGGGTTTGATGCGATCCCGGTTTTCTTTGAACTGAGGGTGGCTCAAGAAGTACTGGAGCACGGCCATCGCGTCTTTATACGTCGTGGTCGGAGCGACTTTCGCGTCACCTACGCCTTGGTTTTTGACGGCTTCGCTGGCGGCTGCGAAGAGTTGATTTGCCTCGTCTTGCGTGGCCAATTTGCGCGAATCCTTCTCTATCCCGGAAAGGGTTAGGAGGTAAGGAATATTCAGCGAAAGTTCATGGCTGATAATAGGCTCATAGCTCTGGCCGAGTTTTGCATTTTGAGCATACAGTTTTGTGAAGTTTATCGAACTTGCCAAAACCATAATGAGGCCGAGTAGGCTTGCCTTGGTCTGCTTCTTCATGCGTTTCTCTATCTTTGGTAAATCAACGTAGATTCTTACTAAGGCCCTATCGGAGGGATGGTTTGAAACCTTAGGGTGCCGTACTAGGAAGGGGGTAAACTATTAATATCATTTAAGTTCTGTTTGCCAGGACAGGCCGTAGGTCTCGCCTCGACGATCCGCTTGAATTATGGGCTCCAGGCTTTGTTTTGGTGGTATTGGAAGATCAAGCACTGTGCTTTTGGCTGAGGACTTATGCAGGAGTATGGATTCCGCCACACTTGCGCCCCAAACCGCTACAAATCCGAAGAGAGCGAGGTTTTTCTTTTGTTTTACGTCGGCGATAAATTTGTTGTTGGCGCTATAAAAGTCTTCACGCTGCTGGTCTGTGAGTCCGGGTTTGGTGCTCACGAAAGTGTTTAATTTTTGGCGGTCCGTAATTGTCTTATTGTTGGAAACGACGCTTGCCAGCGCTGCAACTTGCAGAACGGCTGCCCCACCACCGAGTATGTAGGAATCGTTATGAAACTGAGGAAATCCAAAGGGAAGAAATTGCGTAAAATGGAGGCGTCGCGATTTTTCGGAAATCTGCACATTGCTATCAAGGCCGAGACTACTCTCGTCCCGCATTTTTTTACGGGATTTAGATTTTTTCAGGGTGCCGCCGTTTTTAGCGCTTGCTTGCGTCCCACTGGCCGTTGCGGTCGAGAAAGCCGAGGCCTCTGGTTGAACCTTATTTTTAGAGGAAGATTTTTGCGGCTGCGAAGTTGCTATCCCGCTTGACTCTGGGCTTACTTCAGCCGCCTGAGCCGATTTTTCCCGTTTGCGTGTGTCGGGACCAAGGTGAGACTTAATGTTGTTAAAAAAGCTTACGACTGTGGGATCAAGAACTTCGTCCGAATCGATCTGAACATTGCGATCGAGGGTAAGGGCCTGCATGAAGCTCTGTCCGGAATTTTTTTTATCGCCGCGCATGTACTGACAGATACCGATAAACTTGAGTATGAACGATTTTTCCTCGTCCGCTCCTGCTTTTTTCAAGGCGGATTTGAACTGGAGCTCGGCAACTGGGAATTGATTTCGGACATAAGACTGGTATCCGTCTTCGAAAGTCTGCGCTTGAAGCGGCAAACTTATCAAAAGACAGCCCAGTATTAGGCTCAGAAACCAAAATTTGGTCATGAAACACTCCTTGTCCTAGAAGGCCTTTCGGAAGATTTGAGGCTAACCTGAGCAGATTCACTGATTATTTGCCCGGCTTATAAAAGAGGCAGCTCGCTAATCCTGAGATAATCTTTACAAAAAGGTCGAGTCTTACTTTTGTTCCACTTAAGTTCTTTCGGCAGCCACCGATACGCTGGTGGTAACGCAAGGGAGAACGACGCAATGTCAGAAGCATACTCAGGCGAAAAAATCTTAGCACGCCAACGTGTTTGCTCAAAATGCCGGTCCTACGTTACTCTGGAACGCCTGAATGAAAAACAGTACGGTTGCCCCCTTTGTGGTCAACGTCTGAACGCCTATGTAAACCTTCAAAAACCCATTTATGCCGCCGAAGTCAGACGTCTTGTTGAGGCAGAGCATGCTGAGTGGAAAGCAAAAAAAGACGTTTAAGCTGATTCTGACTGTGCAAATCCCATGCGGTGTATTTTTAACTCACCGACTCTTTTCAAGAATTTCTATAGGTAAGCGTTTTTATCAAGCCTCCCTCCCTCTGGCGATGAGCAACAGACCTCCTGTCCCCCACCTGCGAAATTGTTTGGACCTTGCGTTTAGTCGTTGTATTAGTCTTACTTGTACGACGAACCAAGTGGAGTAGGGCGATGGGCTTAGAGTCAGACGCAAAATCCGATGCGGTTGCTATAGTTGGCTCGGGAGCAGTCGGCCAGATGCTGGCTTATTTTTTAAAAAAAGCCAATATCACCACCGTCCTTTGTTACGGCAAAGGTGGCGTGCGGTCTGTTGTGAGCAAAGTCAAACTGCGTAATGCGGTCGAGCATTTTGAGACCGAAAGCGATGGTCCGCTGCCTCAACTCTGGTTTTTTACCGTAAAAGCTTACGATCTAAAAGCGGCCCTCGATCAGTGGTTACTTCATATCCCCAGAACAGCCAAAATAGTCATTCTCAGCAATGGATATATCGAAGATGAGGTCGCACCTTTTCGCAAGGTATTTCCGGCTTCCAACATTCGCAAAGGGGTCGTCAGTCGGGGGGCTAAGTTTGCCGAGGACGGCAGCTTAGAGATCAGCAGCAAAGGGAGCGTGATATGGGGGGGCGCAATTCACACGATCAGTCCCCTTGAGGACGCAATTTTTGAAGCGCTGAAAGACGAAGGATTTGCGTGGTCAAAGGACGCATGTGACGCGCGAAAGGAGAAGTGGTATTTCAACACCGTTCTCAATACTCTGGCTGGTGTGTATCAGCTCGCTCGCAACGGCGATGTGCCCGCACTCGCAGAATACCCTCTGCTTTGTCACGAGGTCTATGTTTTAGGCTCGGTGCTGTGGCCGGATTGGAAGGCGAAAGAAGACGAACTGAAGACGAAGTTGGATGCCCTGGTTGTTATGACGGCACAAAACGAAAATTCGATGGCGGCTGATATTCGCTTAAAACGCCCTACAGAAGCAGCTTATCTTTCAGGTCACGTCAAAACCATTGCCAATGCTGCCACACTCTTGCCTCAGCTTTACTGCTTCAATGCGAAGTTGAGTGGCTAAGAAAAAAAGCCTGGCCTGCATTTTTCTTTAACACTCTCGCCACGTTTTTTGTATGCTCATCATTCAGGTGTCAGATAGCTTAAGTAATAAGATCCCCGTCTAATGATATTAGGCGGGGTTTTTCTTTAGATGATTTTGGTTAGTATTTAATGGTCTCGATCATGACAATTTTGGAACGAAGTGTCGAGATAGGGCATGGTATATCCCATTTCTTTGGATTTGCATCCGATCCAGTTACGATAGTGAGTGAGGTCCATCGATAGCCCGCCGCCGAGGTCGCAGGTTGAGGCCCCGCGCGTCGGCCCGCTGATCGAGCCTATGACCTGCAGGCACTTCGCGTCCTGTCCGACTATAAAGGTAGGGCCACCCGAGTCGCCGAAACAAGCGCCGCTGGCGGTTTTGGTTTGAAGTTGAAATTCATTGTAGTGATTATTGATCGACATGATGCTGCTCACAAGCCACATCAAAGGACGCCGCGATTTATCGTTCGTCGAGGTAACACCGAAACCTGCGACTATGACAGGCATCGATCCGTAAATGAGATTGGGATCGGCGATACGAACGGGTCTCATGGCCGAAGTCAGCTCACCTTCAAAACTGAGTATCGCCACATCAGCCAGTTCTTCTAGTGCGGTGGGCGTATTGACGTTTGCATCCATGATGGCCTGATTGAAATGAGGATGAAGTGCAAATTGTTTCGCTTGAAACCCTGTTGGTATGCCGTTCACACCGAAGCCTATTTCAAAGCTGGAGTTGGACGTCACTCCTTTAAAACAGTGGGCCGCCGTGACAAGTTGGTTTTTGCCAATCAGGATCGCGGAGCAATAATGATCGTTACCGAAGAGAATACGAAATGTAGAAGCTGTAACGAGATCATCATCCAATGCGCCGACCCCACCAACGATTCCTAGATCAGCAGGATCACACGAAACCTTCGGGCTGACATAGGACATCGTTTCTTTGAGCGTGTTCAACGATATCGGAGGCGCTGTTTCTCTCTTAGGTGAAGATGTATCGATTGCGGACGAACCCAGAACTGGTGGTGTCGTTGAGGAGATTGCTGTCGTGGTGGTGCCGTCTGTGGCACTTGCCGAAAGATTGCCCGATCCAGCTTTCCCAAAGATAGGACTTCTTGGGGCTGATGCATTGCTGCATGCTCCGAGCGAGACACTAAGGGCTATGGGGAAGAACCAACGGACGATCATGACGAACCTCCAGTTGAGGCCTTATCGGCACCCTCTGGACCGAGCTTGAGGGAAGTTCAAAATAGCAAATTAAACACCAGTTAAGTCGGAGAGATAGATTCTCGTTTGGAACGCCTTTGCGGCGTTAACTGGAGACTTGGACTGCGCAGAATAGCATTATCTGAGATCGTGCGATTGAATGGCCAAGCATGAGGTTTTTTATTTTTCTCGGTAATCTTCGTAGACTCGATCCCGGGTAGGTTTCTATACTCATAGGGATGTGAGAAATTTGAGCGAAGTTTCTTGGCGCTCGACGAGTTTTTCGTTACAAAGGTTCTTGGGTTTAGATTGCTTAGAGGAAGACATGTCAAAAAAATTCGATACTGACTCATACGTATCTCGCTGGGACGACAGACTCATTCCTATCATGCTCGTCGTGATCGTTGCCTCCCTGGCAGGAGCTTATGCTTTGAACATCTTTACACGTCCTTCGTGTACTGTTCATGACTACGTCTTCTGCGGCACTCCTCTGGACACCTACGAAGGCCATGGCGAGCATAAACGCGAAGCTGGTAACGGACATGACCCTGAAGGTGGTCCCCATACACCTCCCGGTGAATCTGGGCCTGAAGTCGGTCCTCACTAAATCCGTTTAAATTTATATAAAAACAAGCAGGCACGACCGAAATGGTCTGGCCTGCTTTATTTTTATGAAAAATTTATACAAAGCAAGTATCTGATAATTTTAAGTAAAGTAATCTGGATTTCGCTTCCTCTGTTGTTAGGAGGCTAATTATCAATTACCATATTATATGTTGCCTGATTATTCCGATAAGCGTATGAGGTCGCAAGGGGGATATATGGATCAATTCACAACTGAGGATTATCTCGCTTTTATTACCAACCGGTATAAAGGCGTCGACTCGTCCGCACTCGCAACATTTCTTGAGGTTGTGAGCATTGCCAAATCGATGAACTGCGGGATGGACGCTTACTTTCAAAAGCTTGGCATTTCTCACGCTCGTTTTAAAGTCATGATCAACCTACTTTATAGTGAAGCCGAAGGTGGGCTTTCGCCAGCAATGCTCGCTGAGAAGCTGGGTGTCAAACGAGCGACCGTCACGGGCATACTCGATACTCTGGAAAATGACCAGTGGGTTGAACGCAACCCTGACCCTAACGATAGACGCGGTCTCCTAATCCGTATTACGGAAGCCGGGAAAGCTAAACTCGACAGCGTACTGCCGACTCACTATCAACGTATTGGCAAAGCGCTCGAGACATTCAGTGCCACCGAGCACGAGCAGCTTAGAGTTTTGATTCGGAAGTTTGGCCAGGGTCTTGACGCCATGGAATCTTCCGTTTGTGATATGGACCCTAAAAAAGATTCAGAATCAGGAGTGGAACGAGAATGAAAAAAGCACAGAAAGTTGCGATTGGGCTTATCACGGCTATAGTCGTTGGCGTTGTTGTGATGGTCATCGCGGGGCACGGACGTGAGACAACCGACGATGCGCAGATCGAAGCTCACGTCGTCAACATCTCAGCTCGTATTCCCGGTCAGGTTCAAAAGCTGCTCGTAGCGGATAACCAACAGGTCAAGGCCGGGGATCCGATACTCGAACTCGACAAAGCCGAGCTGGAGGCTCGCTTAAGTGCCGCAGAAGCAGATCTGGCTTCGGCCCGATCTGGCGTTGAAGCCGGTGAATCGAATGTTTCGGCCTCCGTGTCCCGTTTGAAATTCGCTGAAATCGAACTCAATCGTGCCCGTAAATTGAACAAAGAGGGTGTGTTAGCGAAAGCCGAACTCGACAGTGCAATTAACCAGCACGATCAAGCGAAGGCCGCTTACGACACCTCGGTCGCAAGTCTTGGCTCCACGAAAAAAGGAGGCTCATTGGGAGCTGCGCTGGCGCGTGTCCAGCAGGCGGAAGCATCCCTGGCTCTGGCGCGACTCAACCTGTCCTACACAACAATTACGGCTCCCATCAACGGTATTGTATCGCGCCGCTCTGTCGAAAGTGGCCAGATGGTTACGCCTATGGTACCTCTGCTCGCCCTGGTCGACCTTGATGATGTTTGGGTCGTTGCAAACTATAAAGAAGATCAATTGGAAGACATTCGCCTTGGCCAAAAAGCTAAAGTCAAAGTTGACAGCTATGGCAGCAAAACCTTTGAGGCTGAGGTCGCTTCGATCGGTGCAGCGACAGGGTCGAAGTTCGCTTTGATTCCACCCGACAACGCATCAGGCAATTTCGTGAAAGTTGTTCAGCGGATACCTATCCTTTTGCATTTTAAAAACCTCAAACAAGACGCTCTGGCTGTTCGTCCTGGTATGAGTGCTGATGTTACGATCTTCACAAAATAATCTTAGGAAAAAGTATGGCTGAGGAGCAAACGCTCATACAAGGGTCCAAGGTCGGGATCACCATTGCAGCAATGGCTGCTGCTTTGATGGCTATTTTGGATATCTCTATCGTCAACGTCGCTCTAACCGACATTCGGGCGAGCTTCGGCACTCCTATCGATCAGATAGCGTGGGTTTCCACTGGGTATATGATGGCAAACGTCGTCGTTATTCCCCTTACCGGTTGGCTTCAAAAACGTTTTGGTTTTAAAAAATATTTTACCTTTTCTATTATTCTTTTCATCATTGCCTCGGCCCTTTGCGGAAGCGCATGGAACCTGCCTTCTCTGGTAGCCTTTCGTATACTTCAGGGTATCGGCGGCGGCGCTATTATTCCTACGGCTCAATCGATCCTGTTCAGTCGTTATCCAACGAAGGAACACGGCATGGCGGGCGCATTGTTTGGTCTTGGTGCGGTGACCGGTCCTTTACTTGGCCCTACCCTGGGTGGTTACCTGATCGATGTTGCCAGCTGGCACTGGATCTTTCTTATCAACGTCCCGGTGGGTATTTTCGCTGCTTTTATGGCTTGGAAATATATAGAAGAGCCGGGTTTTGAGGCTTCTAAGAATCCTGTAGACCGGTATGGTTTAAGTCTGCTCGCGGTGGGTATGGGGTCACTTCAATATGTGTTGGAAGAAGGTAACCGCGACGACTGGTTTTCCAGCAATCTGATCCTGGGGTTAGCTTGTATAGCTGCAGTCTCTCTAGTGACATTTGTTGTGCATTCTCTTGAAACAGAGCATCCAATCGTGGATTTGCGGGTGTTTAAGGATACCGCTTATTCCGCGGCGACGGGTATCAATTTCCTCGTTGGAATGGCCTTGTTTTCGGCCGGTTTTCTCTTCTCGCTCTACTGTGGAGCGGTGATGCATTACAAGGCGCTTGATATCGGGATACTTTTTTTGAAAGGGTGTTGGATACAGGTGATTATGATGCCGTTCATTGGGAAATTTGCCAGCAAGGTCGACGGCCGCATGATGATCGCTTTCGGGATGATGGTCCTGGTGATTAGCCTTTGGATGCACACTCAGTTTAGTGCGCAAGCGGATATGACAGCCATGATCAAACCACTGTTTGTGCGGTCGGTTGGACTCTCTTTCATCTTTGTGCCTCTCAGCATTTTGGCCTTGTCGGGGCTTCCGGCGCGGCAACGAGGGAACGGAGCTGGCCTTTTCAACCTTACGCGAGAGCTGGGCGGCTCAATCGGAACAGCATGGATGAGTACCATGCTCAATCGTCAGCAGGTGCGTGCGACATCCTATTACGCCGAACACGTGACAGCGATGAGTCCGCAGACTATCGAACGTTTGCAAAGTATTAGGTCAGGAGTAGGTTGGCGATTCTCGGATCCTGTCACGAGCGGTTATGCCGTCATTGCTAACACGATCCAGACGCAGGGTATGGTTAAGGCATTTAACAACTGCTTTTGGTATGTGACAGCGATTTTTGCCTGCGGAATGCTCTTTATATTTTTCCTTAAAAAACCCCAAAAAGGTGGAGCAGCCATTCATGACGCACATTAAAAATAAGTCCTTCGGTCAACTTGTTTCATGGTCGCTTGCGATTACGCTTCTAGCCATGAGCTCCGGTTTACAAGCTCAAGATAACAATCAGACGACAATGCAACTCCAGATCGTGGCGCCAGCAACGGCAGGTGCGTTAACGCTTGAACAGGCGATGGGCATGGCTTACACGCACAGTTATAGCCGTCAGTCCGTTGAACAGGATAAGTTGGGATCGCAGGCACGGCAGCAGCAGTATGAGGGCGGCCTTGGTCCCAAGGTGAGCGTGGAAGCGGCGCGCGGTTGGATCGACAAAAACGTCAATAAACTTGCCGGTCAAAACCTGCCGACGGGGCAGCAGTTCCCTGATCAGATTGAATCGGTAGGCGTTGTGGTTTTACAGCCTTTGACAGCCTTCATAAGCGGAATCGATCGGCGCGAGGCCGAAAGAAAACAAGAGAAATCTTTCGACAGCCAGATTATAACCGAAGCAAACACAGCGAAACTCCGTGGGGCCGAGGCGTATATACAAGCTCTGAAAGCCGTACGTTTTCAAGCGATCAACCGTGAGAGCCAGGATTTGATACTCAAACAAAAGAAGGACGCCAACTCTCTTCGGAACGCGGGCAAACTTTCCGAGCTTGATTATTCACGGTTTGAGCTGGCTGCATCCGAAGCGAGTTCCGCGGTCATAGGAGCGGAAGCCCAATTGCGCGTGGCAAGCGATAACCTTCGGGAAGCTCTTGGAATTGCCCCGGGACAGGCTCTGCATCTGGCCGAATTAAGCGAAATAAAAACTGAGACTAGCGCGAGCGAGTCTCGCGAACGAAGTGAGTTAACAGGGGCCTCGCACCGCGTGGAAGTGATCGAAAGTCAGATTAAGGCGCAGAAAGTCGACTATTGGCCGCAGGTAAACGCCTTTCTTCGCGCGAGCCGTGATTATGCGTTGGAAGATGTAAATGTGGCTTTTGGTGGACTCAATTTCCATTTACCTAAAGAAGATTTCCGAGATCAGTTGTCTTATGGGTTCAACCTTCAGTGGGATATCTGGGACTGGGGAACCCGTTCCGGTCGTTCGGCCGAACTGGGAACAAATCTCTCCAAAGCGCGCTTAGCGAAGGACGATATAGCATCGCGCCTTCGCGTTGAGACATCCCAGGCCGAAGCCGAATGGGATAGGGCGACCCAAACTTTAAAAAATGCCCAGGTCGCAGACAAATTGAGTGCTAACATCCTTCGTTCCTTCGATCTGCGATTTAGAAACGGCCTTGCTACAACAACAGATCTTTTGAGTGTGCAGCGAGACCGTACAAGGGCCCAGGCGAACCTCGCAAATGCGACTTACGACCTCCATGGTGCCCTGCTCCGTAAAAAGCGCGCTGAAGGCGTGATTCTTTAAGGTCTAAACAAAGTTAAAAGGCTGGTCAACTTTTGCAGTTGGCTGGTCGCTTAAAGCAGGGGAATTGTCTGATCTATAATCGCCTTGCGATTGAGATCTTTAGCCTGTATTCGCACTGTTTTTTTCTGTGCGTCAAAGTCGATTAAGCCATAATTTAGTCGATCTAGGATGGGGCCTACACGCAGGTCGTTTTTGTTGCGGAACTCATCGGGATTTCGAAACGAATGAGTCATGCCGCTCGCCGTTATTTCCCAAATGGTTTTTCCTGAAGGGACTTTGAGGCGCGAGAGTTCGGCGAAATGACGATCCCCACTAAGGATTATGATGTTTTTTGCAGGCGACGCATCGATAAGTTTGATCAGGCGGTCTCGCGATGAGGGAATATTGGCCCATTTCTCAAACTTTTGCTGAGTCGGCAAAGCTTGAATAGAGGAGATAATAAAAGTCACGGCACCGGTATCGCTTTTTAATTCATTTTCCAGCCATTTCCACTGCGCAGACCCAAGCATATCCCCTTTCTCACCAGAAGTTCTCTCCGAGCGTGTATCAAGCATGATAAAACGCACTGCTTCGGCGCCTGTTCCGAGCACATATCGTGTATAGATACCGTCTTGCGTGCGACGAGGCGAGTCTTTGGGTTCGCCGATGAAATCTAAAAAAAGTTGCTGACTTGGTTTTTTCTGAGGATAGGACTTGTCTGCATCGTTTTCGCCATAATCATGGTCATCCCAGACACCGATGACTGGAATTCGGCTCGCGAGGAACGTTTTGTATTCCGGCTGATCAAGTTCCGAAGCGTAAATATTAGACAGCTTACCCATATCACGCGTATCGGCATAAACGACATCACCCGTCCACACAAATAGCTCAGGTTTTTCCTCGAGGATTTTTTTCCAGAGCGGCTGAGGAAGGTATTGTTTGTTACACGAGGCAAAGCCAAAACGTTTTACGCTCGTCAACCCGTTTGCATTTTGAGTCGCCGAAGCGTTGACAATCACGGGTTTGAACGGGCCATCGAATCCCAGCGTGCTACAGCCGGTGAGGACCAGACTCAGGATGAGAAGACGCGGCACTCGGTGGGCCATAGGGTATCCTCCAGGCGGTAAAAAAAAGGATCTTAACAGAGAGCTCCCTAACGGCCCACATTATTTGCTAAAATACAGGCAGTGCTCAGCTGAATCATCCTCCGGAGATCGTCATGAAATATGCCCTAATCGCCTTCACTTTGCTCGCCTCGGCTTGTACCACAGTCTCAGGCGATGGCAATAGCAGCGCACCGTCTGGCGGCGAACGGAAAGAAATCGTAGGACTTGAAGAGATGTCTCTTGAGTATATACAGACCTCATGGGGAACTCCGGACTCTAACGTCCCGGCCGGTGAAGGCCGCACGGTCCGCTTCAAAAATATTCGAACCGAAGAGGAGGACCCCATTACGGAAAAAATCGAAATCAAGATTTGCGATATTCGACTTGATATCAATAAAGCTCAATTGGTCCAAAGTTGGCAGTACGAAACGTGCCGGCTTAGAAGCACAAAGTAACGTTTATTGAAATTTCATAAATAGACAGAATTACTGAGCCGGTAAAAACTCTCATCGGCATTGATATTAACTATCGGCTACTGTCTGTTTTTAGCGAACGTTTAAGCGGGCGCTAGAAATTCTTTGTGTTGGGAATGAGGATATTTATGAGAAGATTTTTAGTACACGGTCTTTTGTCTGTCGGTGTCGTTTCACTTTTGGGCGCTTGTGGCGCAAAATCCAATCAAGGCAGCGCTTTGAAAGTCACCAACGGTCAGCTTGCTACTTCGAAACAATACCCTTCAGTCGTCCTTCTTTACGACGCCAAACTTGGCGCAATGTGTACCGGTACATTCGTTAACGAGACAACCGTTATCTCGGCAGCCCACTGCACCGAAGGCGGGACTGTCGACGCCAAAGGCAACGTTACAGGCTCACCCTTATCGATCATCAGTATCAGTGATCTTGCTGGGGGCCAGGCCAGCCTTGTTGCAACTGCGACAGCTGAAGTTCGCAATATTCAATGGGACAAAAACGGCAAAAACGTAAATAAATATGACCTTAGCCTTATCACTTTCCCAGCTGGAACGGCGAAAGCAGTAAGCGCATTGGCTGATGCCAGTCCTAGCGCAGGCGATGATTTGACTATCGTAGGGTATGGTCTGAATCAGTCCGATGATCTCAGCGATGGTTCGTCGGCTGGCGTCAAACGCATCGGACATAACACTGTCGCCGTGGTCAGCGAAGGGTTTATTCAATTTGATGGTGACTCGGAAACCACAACGGCCAATGGAACTCACTCATCAGCAAGCGCTGGTGATTCCGGTGGACCTTTGTTTATTAACGGCAAACTTGCAGGCATAACATCGGGCGGCGGAAAGGCTGATGCATCGAGCCCAGATACAACAAGTCTTTATATCGATGTGAACTCGATTGAATCTCAAGCATTTCTTTCGACCCACTTGAATTAAGCATCTGTCGCATTTAAAAGAAGACCCTTCATTGAATACAGTGAAGGGCTTTTTTCTTTAGATGACTGAGGGCGCCATCATCTGAGACACAAGAAAAGCCATTTCGAGACTTTGGCTGTAGTTGAGGCGCGGATCACAGTACGTTTCATAGTGATTGGCAAGCTGCTCAGCGGTGATGCCAGCCGATCCTCCAATACATTCCGTGACGTCGTCACCCGTCATTTCAAAATGAATGCCGCCGACTTTGCTGCCGGCGTTTTTGTGAATGGTGAGTGTCTCGCGAACTTCTCCTAAAATATCATCGAAATTGCGGGTTTTGATGCCCGATTCGGTTTTGGCCGCATTGCCGTGCATGGGGTCGATACTCCACACTACAGGAATTCCGCGCATTGCTTCGATAAGCTGCGGGAGGTGACTCGCTGCTTTACCGTTTCCATAACGGCTTATAAGCGTGATTTTACCGGGCTCGCGTTTAGGATTTAAAACTTCGCAGATTGCGATGATGGTGCGCGGGTCCGAACTCGGACCAACTTTAAGGCCAAGGGGATTGCCGATGCCTCGGAAATACTCGATATGAGCGCCATCAAGTTGTCGTGTTCTATCACCGATCCAAAGAGTGTGGGCACCGAGGTTATAGTACCCGCCATACTCAGGCACGTATTGCGTCATCGCCTGTTCCAGTGGCAGGAGAAGACCTTCGTGCGAAGTATAAAATTCCACACTGCCGAGTTTTTCTTCGCGAGAGCCAAGCGATTCCATAAAAACGATAGCATCCTGAATGTTGCTCATGATGCGTTCATACTCGGCTTTTTTGGGAGCATTGGAGACAAATTTTAAGTCCCAACTCTGCGGATGATGGAGATCCGCAAAACCACCCTTGGTAAGGGCACGAATATAATTCAAGGTCGCGATCGAATGAAAATAAGCCTGTTTGATTCTTTGTGGGTCAGGCCTGCGAGCTTCGATAGAGGACTCAAAGGAATTGATAATATCGCCACGATAAACGGGGATCACCTCGCCATTAATAGTTTCGGTATCGGCCGAACGTGGTTTGGCGTATTGGCCCGCAATGCGGCCAATGCGAATAATGGGCTTTCTGAGGCCATAGCAGAGAACCACTGACATCTGGAGCATGATCTTCAATTTTTGCGTGATGGCCTCACGATTGCAGTCCTGGAACCGCTCGGCACAGTCTCCACCCTGTAGGATAAAGCTCTCACCCGCGCCCGCTTTCGCGAGCTGCTGTTTCAGGCGTTCGACCTCACCTACAAAGACAAGAGGCGGCATGGCTTTTACGTCAGCAAGGACAGCATCAAGCGCGGCTTCGTTTTCATAACGCGGCTGCTGCATACTTGGATATTGACGCCATGAATCAGGTTGCCATGGTTTGCTGGAGCTCATCATAGACCTCTTTTTCACTTTTGCATGCTGCGCGCGTAATGCTGAATCATACTCAAAATGTTGCCCAGGCCGTTCCGTCGATTCATCGAAAGATGTTCGCTTACGCCTGCTTCACTTAAAAAATCGGTGGAGAGGTCGGCAACCTCCTGGGGCGTGCTTCCGTTGTAGACTTTAAGCAAAAGAGCCACAATCCCTTTAACTATCATGGCTTCGGAATCAGCCATAAAATAAAGTTTTTCGTCTTTAATCTGCGGGACCAGCCATGCCCTTGAAATACAGCCTTTTACCAAAAACGCATCAAGGCGCAGATTTTCAGGAAATGGTGGCATTGCTTTGCCTTCGTCCACGATATGTCGGAGGCGATCATCTTTATCGTTAATGCCCTTTAAGGCGCGAAGGAGAGCTTCTTTTCTCAGTAAAATATCGGTCATGGAACTCACCGCAAAAATAGAAATCGGGTCTTTTGTTCTACAGGGCCCTTGCGGTTGTGTCTAGCTTTCGCTCGCACCTTTAAGGGCTTAAACGATGATCGGGTAGAAAAAGCTGTAATGCACTAAATCGTAAGGATAATACCGTAATATTTAGTTAAAGGTTAAGCCTGCGGGCGCCGATAAGCACGATACGTCGACGTATCGCGAGGTTCTTTTCATGAAGCTTTTCAAAATAGTTAGTGGAATTAGTATCTTAGCTGCCGTAAGTGTCGGGGCTTGCCGAGCCAGTATCAAAGGTCCCGGTGTGCCTGGTGGGCCAGCACTTGCCGGAGGAACTTCAGAGAACTCTGAGCCTGGTGATCCTGATAGCCCCACGGACCCGGCCCCCCCTGTAGCTGTTGTCCCTATTCCGGCCACAGAACCTGTGGTTATAGCCGGTAGTCAGGCGGCAAGACCAGTCCCGGTTACCGATCCTGTTCCTGCCTCGGCGCCGGCGACCGCGGAGTCCCCTTTACCAGTGGCAGCCCCTGCACCTTCCCCAGTGACGGCTATGCCGATGCCGGCTAACTGTAAAGAAATTAAAGCTCTTACTCCGACAGCTGCAAGCGGTGTTTTTAAAATATACCTTACGCTTCCAGGGACGACCACGAAGTCACCGGTTTCAGCCTACTGCGGAATGGAAGAGGATGGTGGGGGATGGACTCTCATCCTAGATTACACTCACAAAGGCGGAACTAACCCCGCTTTGAAAACCATGACTAACACTTTGCCACTTTTTGGTTCTGACTCTCTCGGTATGGACGATTCAGCGAGTCTCACAAACTGGGGCCACGCAGGGAATACTCTCGTAAATGCCCTTTCGTTTACTGAAATGCGCTTTTATTGCAGGAGTTCACAAAACGTGCGTGTTCTCCATTTCAAATCGAAAGACGCAACCTGCAAAACGGCTCTCACCACCGGCAGAGGCAACTGCCGAGGCGTGAAGGCCGACTTCGTGAAACTGAGCAGCCACACGGCAAACCTGCCCGGAACCATCGATAAATCGGATGTCGATCAAGGTGATGCAACGCTTACAAATAACACTTTTGGGTCTGGCGTCACAAACCCTTCGGTGATGTGGAACGTGCATGGAGACCCAATTGAAAACAATAAGTCTTGGGAATGCGACGCGGGGACCAACGATGATATCGATCACACGATCCATAGGGTTTGGATTCGTTAAAATGGAATGAAATTTCCGAACTAAAAAAAAGCCTCGCAGATCACTGCGAGCCTTTTTTGGTTTAGAGAAGGATCAACCGGCGCGGCTGACTTTCAGGATCTGACCAACTTTCACGCCGTTTCTGCGAAGATTATTGAGTCGTTTCAGTTCGGCAACGGTGATGCCGAATTTTTTGGCAATTCCGTGAAGTCGATCGCCGCGACGAACGCGATAAACGCTTTCTTCACTCGACTCTTCAACGTGGGTTTTCGAGCTAGCAGCGACTTTTTCGCTGGTTGAATCGATCATGACTTTGAGTTTCATGCCACGGAAAATCGTATTCGAATGAAGGTGGTTTATCTCTTTCAGCTGCTCGACCGAAACGCCGTATTTTTGGGCAATGCTGTTGAGGTGTTCACCGCGTTTAACCCTATGGAATTTACGGATGCGGCTTTCGCCGACTGCAAGGCGGCTGGATTCAGCTTTGACGGCCATGCGGTGTTCAGCAAGGCGATCCGCTTTGTCTTTGAACTGGTCTTCAAAACGTTTTGGAATCCAGATCTTATAGGTTGAGGTGTCGCCCGGTGTCACACCGCTTTTAAGGTGCGGATTAAACTTCTGAAGACTCTCGAGAGGGATCTCAGTTTCGTCCGCCACCGCAGAGAGATTGATAGGCGAGGGAACCGTCACGCCCACAAAGGCTTCATGACTCTCGGACTTCGGGACGCGAAAGCCGTATTTTTCAGGGTTTTTACCGACGATATATGCGGCAAGAACCTTTGGGATATAGTCCATCGTTTCGGGCGGCAGGACCTTGAGGCGCGCGAGCTCCCAAAAATCACGTGTTTTGCCGCGCATAATTGCGCTCATGATCCGGTTCTCACCAGCGTTATACGCAGCCATCGCCAGATACCAGGAGTTGAATACATTGTTCAGGTCTGCGAGGTAAAGGGAGGCGGCAACAGTTGCACGCCAAGGATCGCGACGCTCATCGACAAACCGGTCGACACGCAAACCGTAACGGCGGCCGGATGCAGGAATGAATTGCCAGAAACCAACAGCGCTTGCGCTCGAGTGGGCCTGCAAGACAAAACCGCTCTCGATCATAGCGAGGTAATAGAGTTCGCTTGGAACACCCGAGTCGCGAAGTGTCGCGACGATCATCTTGCGGTAAGGCTGGCCGCGGTCGATGAAGCGTTGAAACGCATCATGATTTTTATTGGCGAAAAAATCGATCCAACGATCGACATCTTTGTTGATCTCAACGGGGATACCGGCTTTTAAAGCTTTGTTGATTTCATCTTCTTCGGTGCCGATCTCTGCAACTTCGCCGTTCACGGAAGTCTGCAATTCCTGATCAATCGAGTCGTCGATCTCGTCAGGTTGAACTTCTGGAGCCACAGCAGCTGAGTTGCTGTCCTCAAGTTCGGCTGTATTAACTTCAACTTTCGCATGGCGATGAGTGGTTCGACAGGCTGTCGAAGCCAAGATCGCGGCGAGTGACAAAACTAATGGGGTTATGTTCGTCAGCTTCATTGGGTCCCCTTACACGAAAAAGCAAAAGATGGGTGCACTGAGCGGAATCTCAGAAAAGCCTATTAAGCGATTTCTGGATTGTGTGCTGAGCGCTGATAGAAAGACTGAATTTCAATAGTGATTCCACTCTAACATATGCCCACCTCTTTTGGCAGGTATAGACTACTTTCGATCCCTTGGTAAAACAAGGAGAGAGTTTTTTTTGCTCTTCCTAAACAATGGCTTAACACGAGCTAAAATAATATGTGGCCGATTAAGGTTTTTGGAAATGGGGTCAAATGACCAAAAATACCGTCTCCCTCTGCCGACTTTTCTATGGCAAAATGGTAAGTTCATACAAAGTCGTAGGACTAACTGGGCAGAACGGCTAAAATCTGTTAGCAAAGAAATTAGACCTTAATCGAAATCGATAGCAGTTTTGAGCGTCGCCTGTTCCTGAGTTTGACATAGAGGATTATATGGCTTCATCCCAACAACGCATAACTCCGGATAAACGGATGATTGCTATTCTGGTTTATCTGACAGCTTGTTTACAAGTGATTGGGTACTCCTTTCGGGCGCTGCACGAAAGCAGCACGCTTACGCGTTTTCTTTCTTTAAATACTGCACTTCCTTCCAATATTACGTGGGGTATCAACGAATTCTACGTTGGCCTTATGATTGCATCTTTGGTTTGGGCTTTTTTTCGCTGGAGTCCATGGCCGTTTTATTTGATTGGCACTCTGTTTTTGATCGAGGCTCTATTCCAGACAGCGTTGGGTGGAGGAATGGCCGCGACGTTGTCGATCCCTGCGGAATGCTCGCGCTATCTATGGTTCCTCGCGATTGGCTATGCCCTTCGCAATGCGCGAACCCTGGACGTCGAAATTGGGTTGCCCAGCGTGAGACTCCTTCTGCGTCTAGGCCTGGCCTTGACCTTTGTTACGCATGGAGTTGAGGCCATCCTAAGGCACCCGGGCTTTCTTGATACCGTTATCTTGACGAAAAGGAGTCTTTTGCCGATCACAGATACACAGGGGTTTCTAACCAACGGTCTGGCGATGATCGGAGTCGTGGATGTTGCGGTTGGATTGTTGGTGCTCTTTAAACCCAATAGAACGGCGCTTGTATACATGGCTTTTTGGGGCGCTTTAACTGCTTTTTCCCATATGCTGGCTTATCCGACAGCAGGTTTTTTTGAGGCTCTGATCCGCGCCCCGCACTATATGCTGCCGATGTTAATCTTGGTTATCGAAGGGACGCGGTCGTTACGCAAGCCAATAAAACACGTCTATTCGCGCACACTTCGGAAAATGGGCCTCCCTACTCATTTGGCACTGAAACGCTCCAGCCAGGACGGTTGAGGATCGGCAAGTCGCCGGCGTTTTAAATCGAAAAGGCCGGCTTTAAGCTGGATAGTTGCGCAAATGGTACCATCAGCTCTGATCATTTCGTGGTCGACGATCCATATCTTCTGTTCGAGATTAGAAAAGCGCGTGCGGATCGTCAGTTCGTCCCTATTTTTGACCTCTTTGATGTAACGAATATAGGCGTCAAGTATTACAAAACCAATGCCATCTTTCAGCATTACGTCCAAGCTGAAGCCTTTGTCAAAGCACAATTGCCATCGCGCTTCTTCAAAGATGGTCAGATAACGCGCGTGGTTGAGATGGCCCATAATGTCGAGCATCGTTTCCGTTACTAAGTATCTGAGTTCAAACCAACCTGAATCCATACAACTGACTCCCGAAAACTCACTTTTAATGCACGTCTAACGGCTAGTGACCAGAGGTCTTTCTGGATAGCGCATCGCGTACAGCATGCATATTGACTCGAGCCAGTGCTGATCAACAGCATCAAACGCGGACGGATAGTCCGAATCAACGTCAAGGACGGCCAAAACTTCACCGTGTTTATTGAGAACAGGCACAACGATCTCGCTGCGTGTACTCGATGAACAGGCAATATGACCTGGAAAACTGTCGACATCAGCAAGACAATGAGTCTTTTTAGTCGTGGCGGCTGCACCACAAACGCCTTTTTGAAACGGAATATTAAGACACCCATGCGCACCTTGATACGGGCCAATTTGTAGGTGTTCATCGCTCACAACTCGATAAAAGCCAGTCCAATCAAAGCTTTCGAATGAATTGTGAAGTTCGCTAATAATAGTTGCCATAGCTGCAAGCCAATCCGTATCGGCCGTTAGAAGGGCTTGGATATTCGCATACACCTGACTGTAATGTTTTTGTTTGTGCATAGGTTCGGCGTGTCTAGGTAAAACTTCGAGCATACTTCCTCCTCTATGGCAGATATAAAGGGAAGATGTGGCTCTGTCTAGATTTATAGAGAGGCTATGAGAGGAGGGGGGTGGGTATGCAGATCCCAATTGAATCGATAAGTCCCGAAACCTTGAAACGAGTTGTCGAGGAATTTGTCACGCGAGAAGGCACTGACTATGGCGTGAGTGCTAACGATCTGCAGACGAAAGTCGAGCAGGTGCTGCGTCTGCTAAAAAAAGGCGACGCTCTTTTGTGTTTTGATACGGAGACCGAGTCATGTCATATCGTGCCGAAGAATCATCCTATGTTTCGGGAATTGTCGCGCCAGCACAAAGAACCAAGGTATCAAGTTGATGGAAACGGCAAAGACGACCTCAGCCTGAGCTGAGATCGTCTCGAATGTACTTAAAGGTTTAGAGATAATTACTGAACAGATGATGATTTCGCACCAGAGCTGCCTGCATCTTTGTTAGCAGCGGTATTACTGCTGTTCATGCTGCTACTGCTGCTTCCACCCAGACTGGATTGGCTGCTGCTTCCGCCCACACTCGACTGGTTGCCGTTGTTTTTTAGTGACATATCCGAGGATTTACCATCATTCATACGGCTAGAAGAGCTTGACGGCATGTTGTTTCTTGAATCATTGCCCTGGCTCTGATTCTGAGTCGCTCGAAGTTGGTTATGAACTTCGGTCACGCCCATTATAGTTTCAATCAGATCCTCGATAATGCGTTTTTCGCGGCGATCCTCAACAGTTCCTGTCAAGGTCACTTCACCACCGCTGACTTTGATTTCAACTTCCGACGGATCAACGTGCGGAGCGTGTGTAAGTAGATCCGAGATTTCATCTTTAATACGTTCGTCCGAACGTTTGTAGCCCTTGGGGGCTTTGCCTGATTTGCTGCTCATGTGTTGTTCGGCATGAGACCATGGGGTGGTACCGGATTGTGATGTTCCCATCGATGGGCTTGAGAAAGAGTTGCCCCAATCCGATGTGTTTGCCCGTTGAGAACTAGAATCCGATCCATATGATGATGGATTATAGCTTTGGCTACCATATTGGTTGGGGCTGTACGCTGAAGATTGGCCTCCGTACTGGCTGGGGCTATAAGAAGACTGCCCTCCGAAGTTCTGACCGTAGCTGCTACCGCTTCCCATATTTCCGCCAGCGTATTGGCCACTGCTGCTGTGTCCGTTGCCGTATTGAGAATTCTGGCTATAACCTTGAGCCCCATAACCACTTGAGCCTACGCCCTGGGAACTGCCCAAAGAGTGGCTTCCGTAGCCGCTTGGCCCCATTTGATGTTGACTCGAAAGACCACGGCTATTGCTGTCATAGGTGTGTGTGCCCGCATAGCCCTGACCGTAGTTTCGGCTCTGATCGTTAAAATTGGAGCTACGGCCGAAATTTTGGTAGGGGCTTTGATCGCTGTAGGATGACGATGAACTTGCGCGACCATAGTTTTGGCTCTGGTCACGATTGAAGTCAGACGAATTTCGGCCTTGGTCGCGATAATAGTCTGAGCCTGAGTGGCTTTGGCTGCCATAAACACTATAAGGGGAATTTTTAGTATATTTGTTGAAGCGATCATGTTCAGAATCATCACGCGAATTCCGTTCGTCACGATCCGTCCGTTCGTCATCTTCAGACCAGCGCGAAAAACGATCGGTGTTTGGTTGCAAGCGACGCGATTGCTGATTGTTCTCATTGTAATAGTTGCGGTCCATAATTGAGATCCTTTGTCAGTCACGTTTGGTTAGAATACCTTTGGGACTCATAGTCTCGAGTCTCAAACAAACGATACGTCCATGCGTAAAACGCCGGCTATACGTAATTAACCTGAGCCTTATTTGCCCAAGCCTCAGAAAGCGCTGAAGGGAAAGGGGTAGGGCGGGTCATCAAAGCTCAAATAAAAATATCGCGAAATTTTAGTCAAGACTTCTAAAGGCACCTCGGATGAGGTGCCTTTGGCCAATCATGGAAAGAATGAGGATTAGGACTTAGTGTGAGGAAGATAACGAAGTGGGATAAAGTCAGGTTTAACGTCGTAGTGGTAGGAATGATAGAAACTCATGTCGGGTTTTCCGCCTTGCTGCCAGGTATCCAGCCAGATACGTGAAAGGGCATCGGCACCGGCAGCGAGACGGAGGATGATTAAGTTACGAAATGATCCGCGCGTCTCGAGAGCGTCTCTTCGCTTGGCTTTTTGGCCCTTACCGTGTCCCCCTTCGCCGTTTCGACCCGACACGCTTTTTTCCAGAAGCGAATATTGACGATCCATCTGCTCGAGGAGAGGCAGTTTTTCGTGGCTATCGAGCGCGAGTTCCCAGGCCATTTGAAGGTAGTTGTGGGGATGCCTTGCAAAACGCTCGGCCATGGGCTGATGCCGCTGTGCTTCGTCCAATACCACCGCTTCAAGATCGAGGGGCAGACTATCGACGATTTCGCTTTCAAAATAGCCGTGCAGACCGCCCTGACCGAGGTCCCAGGCATCATAATCTTTGGCTGTATGTTCGGGGTTCGAGAGATCGCCAACAAAGTGGGAAAGGATGCCCATGGTGAGTATCACGCGTTCGATCACTGCATCGCGTTTGGCTCCATTGTCGCCGGTCTGGGCTTCAAGGGACTTCATTTCCTTAAAGGACTGAACCAAATCCTGACTCAGTGTTTCGATGCGGAAGGGAGCGTGACCAGACTTTTGAAGTCTTTCATCGTCCGACTTTCCATTGTCGCAAGGAACATCCTTGGATTTTTTTGCGCAATTTGCATCGAGGGCCTTAAGGAACTCGGCGACGTTTTGAGGTAAATCGGCGGCTTTGGGCAGCGAGCCTGGGGGAAGGATATATTCCATGTCCACGAAGTGACTTGGACTGCTCGACTTGTCAAGTTCGGGTCCCAACGATCGCCAAACGATATCCGGAACATTCGCGAGGTGACCTAGCATGTTTTCTTTTCGCTGCAAAAAAGCCCCGAATTTGGCTGTTTCTGGATCTTTGCTGTCCGCGAGGAGGCGAGTCGCAACGCGCGTGACGCCGTCGTGCCCTCTCTCGCCCCAGGCAAAAGCCGAAGGCGAGACAGCACAGTAGGAAAATGCGAGTGAAAAAATCGATGCGAATACACGCTTCATAGTAGGTCCTTAATTCAAGGTCGATACAGTGAGACCATCGGCCAAAGCATTTTCAAGAACAGCACGTCCGATTTTCAAACCGTCAAGTGCGGCGGATACGATGCCGCCTGCAAAGCCTGCGCCTTCGCCGGCCGGAAATAATCCAGGATGACTGACCGATTGGAGTGTCGCGTCCCGGAACATAACAATCGGCGCCGACGTCTTTGTTTCGACACCGGCGACTATCGCATCTTCGGCAATGAAGCCGCGCATGCGCTTGTTATATTCGTCGAGTGCGCCGCGGAGTGGCTCAACAACAAAACTGGGTAGTATCTGATCGAGTCGAGCCGGCGTAACGCCTGGTTTGTAACTCGACTTCATTTCCCCTTTACTCAACTTGCCTTTAATAAAGTCGCCAAGACGTTGAGCCGGTGTGAAATAGTTTCCGCCTCCCGCTGCAAAAGCGGCTTTTTCGATGGCAGCCTGAAAATGCATGCCGTCGAGCGGATGGCCTTTATAGAAATCCTCACGCATGACATTCACAACGACAGCAGCATTTGCGAAACCGCTGTTCCGTGAGTGGTAACTCATGCCATTGATCGCCAAGTGACCCTCTTGAGCGTTAGTCGGCAAAAGGTTGCCACCGGGGCACATACAGAATGTCCAAACGCCTCGCCCTTGTGACTGTGCAGCAAGTTTATATTCGGCGGCCGGAAGGAGTGTGCAGCTGCCATATTGAATTTTGTTAATAAGCTCCTGGGGATGCTCAAACCGAGCACCGATTGCGAAGGGTTTCGGACCGATAGCCAGGCCTTTGTCGTAGAGCATCTGGTAAGTTTCGCGTGCGCTGTGACCGATAGCCATAACAAGGTGGTCGGTGTCCAGGGTTGTGCCATCGTGGAGATGCACTTTATATCGCGCGTCGGTTCCGGCCTCGAAATTAACGAGGCGTTTTTTGAATAAAAACTTGGTGCCGAGACTTTCCAGATGAAGCCGTGTCCGACGAGCGATCTGCATGAGGTAGTCTGTTCCAATATGCGGATGAGCTTCGTAGAGGATACTGTCCGGCGCACCAAAACGGACCCATTGTTCAAAGAGGTAACGAATCAGAGGATGATTTCGACCGCAGGTTAATTTGCCGTCGGAAAACGTGCCGGCTCCCCCTTCTCCGTAGCAGTAGTTGCTCTCGTCATTAAAAACGCTGCTTCTTTGCAAGCGATGAACGGTACGCATGCGATCCTCGACCGCTTCACCCCGTTCAACCACGATGCAAGGCTGGCCAAGTTCGGCAAGGACCAGGGCGGCAAAGGTCCCTGCAGGACCGCTACCAATGATTACGGGAGGATGTCGAAAGGTTTTATTCTTGAAATCAATGTCTTCTGTGGGGTGATAACGGGCTTTTTCTTCGTAGTTTTCAAGCTTCTCTGTTGTCGTCCGCAGGAGCGCTTCGTCGTCGCGTGTGACGAGGCGTAACTGATAATGATGCGTAATTGCCGACTTTTTACGAGCATCAAGCGATTTTTTTAGTATTTCAAGTTCGAGTATGTCGTCGCTTGGAATGCCGAGATCAACGGCGACAAGATCCCGAATATCGGCACCAAGGTTCGATTCATTGAGAGGAACTGTAAATTGCTTGTATATGAGACTCATGCTGGACACTCGTTTGGAATTGAGGGCCTGACTATAGGCTCAAAAGCTTATCTGTCAAATGAAAAGATGCAAAAGGACGCGGATCGGCTATTTCCCTAAATTTAGTCAGTATTTGCCTGGGCTTTCGGAGGCTGCCGAGATGACTTTTCGGATTACTCACGGTGGATTGCGAAGATCTTTGAAATTATTTAAGAACTTGACCTAATGCGGTAAAAAACTTATACAGCGCAGGTCAATCTGACAAGATCGTTCTCACGGGTTTTTTCCAAAGTGAATCGATAGTCGAACCTTGGAAAACTCGCTGTTTCAGTTCAAGGGATAGACCATGAATCTCAATCGCTTGTGGGCTCCGGTATGCATGACCTTGTTTGCGACCAATTTGCATGCTCAAACAGTGTCTCGGCCAGCAGCGGACTCGACACAGCCGACCGTTCCGGAGCAACTGTCTTATCCCTCGTTCCACGCTAATTCATTTGTCGGTCCTGTCAAAAAAGAGGCTGCGCCTCTTGAAAAAGTTTACATGGACTACTTCGAATATAAACAACGCGCCTTCAGCTCATCGGAAAATATCAGTCTTGGCGATCGCGCAAAAATTGATAGCGTTATGGGCTATTGGTTTAGCCGCGACACTTCAATGCGATTCCGGATGGATATCGATCCGGACAAGTATGGCGACACTCAGAACAATACCTCACGCTTTAACCTCCGTCTCTTTCATCGCTACGATCGCCTTGAATTTCAGGCCGATCTTTTGCTCGACGGCGATAAGGGAGGCCATGGTGGGACCAGTATTGGGCCTGATACAACGTCCAAAGAATCCTGGATCGCCTACAGACCATGGGATTCGGTCCGCATGGTCCTCAGGCCTTATGACTTAGGAACCGAAATTGGCCAAGCTTTCCGCACCCTTGATGTGGCTCGCGTCTATTACATAAACGGAACACCAGCTTACATTTCCAATCTTCCCATCGAAAACGAATCCATTCGTTCGAAGACCGTCGGCGGTCTCGAGGTGCAATGGGTTCCGACAACAGAACTAACTTTTTACGCTGGCGTTGGGTCCACAAGCTTCTTCTACCCCACCAACTCCGACTTCAGCATCGAACAAAATGCGGCGTCTGAAAGCTGGAAAGCTAAGGAAGACAGGGCTTACAAGGCTGGAATCGTTTACAAAAATGACACCCAGAATTTTGTAACAGAATACGCCACCCATATGAACTCAGCCGAAACCGGAGCCCTGCTCGATTCGGCATTGTCCTTGCAATATAACGTGTGGATGGGGAATTTTGTCGGCAACGTCGAGTGGACCGCGTCGCGTGCCGGAACGGAAGCCTATCGTTTAGGAAGCGATGGCGCCTGGTTCCAGGACACAACCCCCTTCCGTCCTGTCTACTCCGATTATTACGGGAAAAAACAGGACTGGTTGGGCAAAACAGATAGTGCTGAGTTGATCAAAGCTGGTTGGAAAGTTGGCTCGTGGGTCCCCTACGTTTCCTACAAACATCGCGGTCAATACTTTATCGACCGCGAACTGGAGTCGGCTCACAAGCTTAGAACGGCAGATGAAACGGCCTCACACGGTGGCCTTAACATTTACGGTGTAGGCGGGTACGTGACCACTGGCAAATTCATTATCCAGCCGGAAGTGGAATTCATGCAGGCGAAAAATGCTGTGTTTGGTTCGGCATCTGACATTCGCGAAGATCGCGTATTGTCAGTGCTGAAAAAAGACAACACCGTATTCACCCTGACGACTCGATACTCCTATTGATTTTGATCTGTACGGTATGGGAACGGAACTCTTGAAAGGAATACCTATGAAGTCGATCCGTAAACTTTTAGTTGCCCTCGCGCTCGGTCTTGCCACTCTTCAGGGTGCGTGCTCGAAAGATGACGTAAAACCTGTGGCAAACGGTCAGCAGAATCAATATGTCGACGAGCTTTATGCGCTTGTGAAAAGCGTGGAGAGGGATCTTTCCCAAGGTTATCTCCTTCATAATGCCACCGATCGCGAGAAGAAGAGTTTCCAGGACGTCCTTTACGAGATCAAAGTCGGCACGATGCGTCTAAAACGTGACCCGAATGATGCGGAGGCTCTCACTTCGCTTTATATTGCATCTCAGTCTTACAACACGCTCAGCATCCTAGATATCGACGCCTCGCAGCTCAGCGCTCTCAAAGCAAAACTCCTTGAAACGGTCGATGCGATTGCACACATGCAAGGCAAAACGCTGAACAATCTGGAACGCATCCTGTTTGAGCAACTCTTTACTTACGATTTGGCACCTTTTACTGCTTACAATGAGGCCGGGAAATCAGGTTGGGTCAAAAGCAATCATGAGAAAATCAGTTACGCCTACGTGAGTTCTCCCAGCGCTAACAGCTGGTTGATGTCGCCCGTTCTGGATTTGACGAAGGTGACCAACCCAAGCTTTCGTATGAGCCAAGCGGTGAGCAACCGGAGCAATCCTATCGATAGCTCAGTCTTTTTCCAAGTTTCTGCCGACTACACGGGCGGTAATCCCAATAACGCGACCTGGGAAACTTTGCATATCGATCGCCTACCAGACGGAAGTGGTTTCACAGTCGTTGACACAGAAAACGTGAGTCTGAAACGCTATGAAGGCAAAAAAATAGTTTTGGCGTTCCACTACAAAACAGGCTCAACGAGTTATCCGATCTGGCAAATAAACTCCTTTGACTTGCTTGGCGGCGGAACATTTAGTACGGCGCCCTTGAGCCTCGTAGGATCGGCCGGTAATGAAGGGGCTAATGCACCGACGGTTGCTGCGGGACCAACTAACGGGGCAATCAAATGCTCTGGCGCGACTGCTCAGAATGCCTTTAGTTTTCAGTTTGGCAAAGATTTCACCGGAAACTTTACGGCTATCGATCCAACGGCGTCAATTACTGCCGTAGTTACCAACTACGCTGGTGTTGTGCGGTTCTCGGGCTACGCGAACGCAACGACCCCTGTTAAGCTGGGTACGACTTGGCTTGTGAGCAAGGATATCAATCTTTCGGCAACGAAGGACGCCTGTCTTTCTCTCTCGGAAGATATATATCTCGGTAAAAAGGCGACTTCAGTCGACTTAAGTAATCTCGAAGTATTAGTCTCGACCAATTATGCGGGCGACGTAAAAACTGCAATATGGAAAACAGTTCCATTGAAAGACCGTAAGGCGGCCACCGGGCTAGTCAATGCCACAGCTTTTGCACCGAAGGCTTCGGTTGTATCGCTTAAGAACCTTGTTGGGGATGGGGCTGCTAAGGTCACAGTAGCGTTCAAATACACAGTTCCATCGCTCGATAGCGATCCAGCCTGGTGGGGCGTTGCAGATCTGACTGTAGCTGCTACGCCGACGGCTGAAACGCCGGTTGTCAACTCAACGACTCCAACAACACCTGTCCCAGTGACGGCAGTGCCCGTCGATACGGAAACAGGTCATCCGTTTGCAATCGGTCAACTGATCGGCACGACTTGGGAATCTACGTGTTACCGCTATGCCGCAACGGGTGATTACTCCAAAAAATATTGGGAGTTCACTGCTGAGTCCTTGACCTCGCTTGTGATCAAATACAGCGACACCGCGTGTTCAACTTTATCTCGAAACGCAGACGGTACACCGAACGTCGGAACACCTTGGGTATACTCTGGGGCGACAGCTACTGCTCTCAGCGGCAACTGGGCTGTGGTCTCAGCAAACTGCGCAACAGGATGCTCGAGCCCTCTTCAGGAGGCCCTGAGACTTTCCGGCGATCACCTGAACTCGGCATCAAAAATAAAAAATGCGACACCCGATGCTTATTACACGGCCGACGGGAAGTTCACGGTCTACTCGAAGGTTGCAACCCCTACAAAGCTCAGCGATCTGGCGGCCAGTTTAGGGACACTCCCAGTACCGGCTCCTGCCGAAGCCCCAACGGTCCCAGTCGCTGCAGTTCCAGCGCCTTAATTCTTGGTCGAAGGGGCAATCTTGCCCCTTTTGGTTATTCCTGGCTTACGCGGAGAAGCACATGAAGTTTCCTCTGATCCTGGTTCTCTTGGCAAGCGTTGTGACAAGTTGCCACAAAGATCCAGATTCCAATACGGCAGGACCTATACTGATCGATACGACCGGACGATTTGAACATTCAAATCTGGCCGGCAACCTCATGACGACCGCGATTAAAGAGCAAACAGGGGTTGATATTGTTTTTTATCCCAGTTCTTTTCTCGATCCCTCCAAACAGGCTATCGTTGAAAAAGAACTTTCGGACGACGATATCGATAATCATATATTACCCCTTTATCCAACGGACTCGGACAAAGACCAATTTCAAACCGGAACTCTCTCGGGCCGCCAGATACGTGAGTTTGTACTCAATCGGACAACCGAAAACTACCGACTCGACCTGCAAGTGGCTGGACTTGAGTACGATATTCAGTTTTTGGGAGGCCTCCCGACCATTTACCAAATCAATTTAACGCACGGCATTCCTCTTGTCGATTCCAAGAATTACCGCGTCGCGATTAGTGACTATGCGTTTTTCAACCCCTTTCCCGGCTATCGGTACCGAAACGGCTTTGACCAGACGTTTCGTCGCGAGGAATCTTTGGTTTCTGCGCGTGACGCACTGAAAAACTTTCTCAAAACATACAGAACTTTGCCTTTGCTGGACGAGCCTCGCGCTTCGACCTCGAGTCGCATGCGCGGGAACTACGATCGACCGTTGACGATCCCCGAAATCCAAGGGCGCTCGCATCTATCGCCCTATTATGGTTATCGCGTTAAAACCAAAGGCATACTTACGGCAGTTGCTCACCCGGAAGGCGCCAGCTACACAGAGCTTTATCTGCAGACGCCTGATGATGGTGATCCCAAGACCTCCAATGCGATCAATGTGTATCTCACGACCTCACGATTGGATTTGGAAGTAGGTCAGGCGATCGAGGTTGGCGGAATCGTCACTGAGATCATGACCTATCAGGGCATGACGCGGACTGCGATTCGCGATGTTGATACCCTCAATATTCTTAGCGCCAACAATCCGTTGCCTGATGCTGTTCTAATCGGAGGCCCTACAGGTCTCAAGCCGCCCAATCATTATGTCTCAACATATCGCGGGAACCTAAACGAAAAAGCCGAGTTGAACCTCGCCGACGGCATTGATTTCTGGGAAAGTCTCGAAGGCATGCGAATCAAAGTCGCTAAGCCGACGGTAGTTGGTTTTCGCGGCGGTCAGGAAAAGTTCGATGAACCCAAAAACAATTATGTGACGGTTTATGTAGCTCCGGACGGCGTAAGCGACCCTTCGCGTATAAGCGATGTCGGGGGCCTGATACCCGATGCCGAAGCCAACAATTACAATCCCGAAGTTGTACGTATTGTCGACTCTGATCTTGCTCCAAACGTGAACCCGAAAAACTACTATAACGTGGGCGACAAATTCACTTACGATCTGGAAGGTGTTTTGAGTTACCAGACCAACACCTTCGGTGACGGCGAGTATGTAATGTTCGTGACAGGCAAGTTCTCAAGCACATCGAGTCTCATCGAGCTTGAAAAGCGTCCGAAAACTAGATTGCATGGTGACGAGAATCACCTCACGGTAGCGACCTACAACGTCGAAAATCTAGCGGGCAACAGAACGCTCCGCGTAAAAAAAGTCGCCGATTCCATATCGGTGAACCTCGGTTGCCCGGATATCGTGAATCTGGATGAGATTCAGGATTCGAACGGCACCGTCTATACAGGAGGCTCGTCTGCCGAGCTTACGCTACAGGGGATTTTAAGCGGCCTGACCTGTGCGGATGCTCCCTATTATCGCGCGATCAATATCGATCCTATTCCGATGCAGGATGGGGGCGAGCCGGGTGGTAATATTCGTGTCGCAATGATTTATAACAGTCGCCGCGTTCAATTCACTCCGAAAGGAAACGCGCGTGCACTAGACGAGACGACAATCGACGATACAGGGGCTTTAAATCAGAACCCCGGTCGCGTGTACCCAAATGATCGGGTTTTCACTCACTCTCGTAAGCCTTTGATTGCTGAGTTTACGTTTCATGGTCAAAAGTTGTTTTTAATCGGCAACCATATGAACTCAAAACTCAGCGACGGCAACCTCTGGGGCGTCTCACAGCCCTTGCCTTATAGTTCGGAAATTCAGCGGGCGTTAATCGTTGAGCGCGTCACGCAGTTCGAACAGCGACTGCAAGCGAAGAACCCGAACGCTAATATTATCGTCCTGGGCGATATGAACGCGTACTATAACGAACGCTCCATGAAACTGCTCGGCAGCCGGGGCCTCACAAACCTTATGAGTTATAGGGACCTCTGTCCTCCCAATTCCTGGTACTCGATCAACTTCAACGGTGGTGCCGCAAACATCGATCACATCTTCGTGAATGAGGCGCTCCTGGCAAAAAGCCCAGAGTTTGAGATCGTCCATTTTAACGCCAACTACATGGGCAAAATTTCGGATCACGATCCTTCGATCAGCCGATACGCTTTTCCTTAAAGTGATTTGGAACTCAAAAAAAGATAAAACCCGCCTCACTCTGCAGAGGCGGGTTTTTTTATCAAAAAGTTAAGGTCTTAGATCCATTGTCTATAGTCTAAACATATGTAATTTAACAGCAAAATATTTATTCGACTTTGAACTTAATTTTTTACGCCGGCCTTATTGCACAAAAGTTTTGCACTCAACTATCCGAACAACTCTTGCTCGTATGACCACGCGTCAAGCGGTCAACTTGTCTGTTCTTTTGAGCGAAATTTAATGCTGGAGAGTCTCAATGGTAAATAAATTTTTGTCTGGTGCCATAATCGTCCTCGTGAGTGCCTGCGGTAAAACATCGTCAAAAGCACCAACCTATTCAGGCGGGGACCCCAAAAAATCCAGAGAAGTTGTCACAATACCTGTGAGCCTAAATGCTATTTCCCTGGCTTTGACCTCAAACGCAACAGCCTTTACCGTTAATGTCACAGGTTGCGCCTCAGGGGCCACCGCCGCCGCTAACGAAGCAACTCCCACCCTGTCTATCTATAAGGCCGACACACTGTGTGTGGCAGCACTGAGCAGCCTAACGGTCAACGGTACGGTCTTTGCGGGAACCAACCCTTTCGCTGTGGCTTACACCAGTTATGCAGCCGGTTCCACTGCAGTGTTTACGGATGCGACGGGAACCCATAAAATTAATGTAAGTGTTGCAAGTCAACTCTCGAGCCCCGTGGCAAGCACGGATACGATCCGCTATAATTTTGCCACAACCCAATCCGGCGACTCAAAAACTGTTGCGAGCGAGGTGTTGGGCGAAGGTCACGCAGTCAGTGTAGAAGGGGATCTCGTTCCCAACTATAAGATCGACAAAGTGAACTTCCTTGGTCTCAACGCCAGTGGAGGTGCACGTTTCACATTCCAAATGGAGTGTCTTGAGGCTATCAAGGCGGGGACTGCTCCAAGTTGTTCAAACCTCGCCTTCATCGATACTTCCTACGTCCTCGTAAAAGATACATATAACGGTGGCCCATCTGCGACTCAACTTCTTGCTATGTTTCCCGGTGTATCCGTGCTTGTAAATCAAGTGACACTTGCAACAACAGGTAATTTGGGTGGCTTCGTCACGGCTCAGCTCGACGGACCGAACCAGGTTGCACTCAATCCAAAAATGCTTTTAGTCCTCAAAAATGGAAATTCTTTTCAATACTTTTCGGTCACTGCTCAGGCTCTCTAATCGTTGACGAGGTAAGCTGTGCGTGCATCGGATCTCTACTTTTGCCTTTTCCTGATCTTGACGCTTTTCGCTTGCTCGCCGAGAGAGGGGGAGGAGGCTGATGAAAAATCGGGCCTCGATGGGGCCAATCCAGAGACTTTTTTGATCAGTTCAGAGATTCAGAAGCCGGAGCTGGCCCTCAATGCTCTTGACGTGAACCACGTCCAGATGAGTGTTGATGGCTGCGCCTCTTCCTACCATTATGCTGGTATAATCAAGACTTTAACTCTCTACAGAGACGACCGGAACTGCGTTGCCCGGCTCTCACAAATTCGCGTGAATGGAGTCGATTATTTTGCGCCTGCCAGCGGTTCAACAAGTGCTGGATCAACCCTTGTATTTACCGATACGAGTCGCCTTCAAAGCCTACTGGTAAGTACAGTGTCGCAGCTCTCCTCGTCGATCCTTGCCAATGATAAAATTGCTTTTAAGGTCGGTTACCCTGTTAATAGCGGAAGCACGACATACACGCTCACCACTGTTTCCATCGAATCAGACGTAAGCACAGCAGTCGAGGGCCCCAGCTCCCAGATCAACATTACCGTTTCGCGTGACCAAAGCGTCGAGCCTTTGAGCGTCGCCTTAGAATTCACGGGCGACGGAGCCGAGAGGCTCAAAGGTATGACGATTCCTACTCAAGTTGATTTTGCCGCTGGTCAAAAACAGAAAATCTTAAATTGGTCAGTGCCGTCGAATAATCTCGGCGAAGTTGATCAAACCTTCGATTTCGATCTTGGTGACGGGCCTTATCTCATCGGTCTTAAAAGCAATGTCGCAATCGAATTGCAGGATGCCGCTCCGACGATATCACTGGCACAATCTTTTGCAGGATGCCGCGATATAGATCTGAATCTCGACGTTTCGGCCGATGCGGAAACCCTCTCGTGGGAAACGCTCGCAGGTCCATTGACTCTCACCGTTTACGAATCGAACGGTAAAACTTATGTGAAAGCCTTGGCTGATGGTGAGTATGACCTTAAACTTACAGCCGTTGGTGTGAATGGCAAAAAGTCCGTTGCCACTCCACATGTTTCGTTGGACCTGTCGCCTCCGGTCATGGACGCGCCGTTACTCTTGGTTTATCTCAGCGATGGTTGGATGAGTATCGCTGATTCTCAAACTCTTCAGGCTATCAGCAGTCCGGGCGTGGGGCATGACGCTAATTCGTTCAGTCTGAGCTATAGCCTTATTGCTGTTCAGGATCCTTGTGATGCTACCCAAGTCTATACCAACACTATCCCAAGGTCCGATGATGCAAGGCTTATAGCTAAACGATCCTATCGGATCTGCCTTAAAGCTCAAGATAGTTACGGATGGCAAAGCTTTGCCGTGTCGGCACCCTTTTCCTACGAAACATTTATACCAACTGTGACGTTGAGTGGGCTCCCAGCTGCTTACTCCTCGCTGGCAAAAGTCGTTATGCCGATTGGAGGGCAAGGCGTTTATTCTTATCGTTATGCCCTCATGGCCTCGAGAGAAAGCTGCACCAACGCTGCACTCTATGGTTCCGAAGTTCGTGATGCACAGATCACTCTTGATCTCACCGCCTACGATAATCGCGATGTTAAGATTTGTGTCATTGGTCGGTCCGAAGCCGGTAATTGGCAAGCTCTGGCTGATGCTACAAGTTATAAATGGCATGTAAACCTTTCGGCGCCGGATCCAATAACAGCGATTGCGCTCACGTCACTGTCGGAACGCATCAAAGTTTCGTTTACGGCTCCGGCCTTAGCTAATGTCAAATATCTCATCGTTCGTTCGGAGAGCGACGCCTCGCAGTTTTCTCCAGTAAACGGAATGACCTATGCTTTGGGGGCCTCCCAAAACGGTGCAACAGTCATTGCCAATGGGAATAAAGCAGACGTATTTGACAATAGGATCAACTCGACTTTACCTGCTTCTTACACTATTTATGCTTATGATGCCGCATTGAATTACTCAACTCCTACCACTTCCACGCAAAGCGCACTCGCACGCGTGCCGTTTAACGTTGCTCAGGGATTTGATCGTGCTCTCAGAGGGGGCGTCAAATTCCAAAAACTCGGCAATACAGGCAATTTCTATGTTTATGGAGACTTCACTCAGTTTGGAACCGACTTAAGCGCGAATCATATCACACGTTTTGATAGCTCGGGCAGACGTGATGCAGGTTTTGTTACCGATATCATTAACGGCAGCATCTACAGCATTGCCGAGGATAGTCAGGGCCGAATTTATATCGCCGGCGCATTCACGAAAGTTGGAACGGTAGTGCGCTTGCGCGTTGCGCGTCTGCTCAGTAACGGTGCGCTTGACACAAGTTTTGTGACGACGGCCGGTCCTAATGCAAATGTTATGGCTTTGGAGTTGGATGAACGCGTGCCCGGTTCCGAACGCCTTTATGCAGCCGGTTCGTTTTCTGCATTTGGAACAAGTAAAGTAGGGCGGCTGGCAGCCATGACTCTGACCGGAGCCCTCGATATGAGTTATGCCAGTGCTTTGGGTGCGGGATTCGACAATACTATTTATAGCTTAAAGCTGCTTCCTGCGTCAGGTACCTTGTTGGTAGGTGGAGCATTTACTGCGTTTAACGGTATAAGTGGAGCGGGGACGACGCGGATAAGCCGGATCAATCTAGCGTCGAGACCCTCGCCTGCTGCGATTGATACAAGTTTTGCAATGGGCACAGGACCTAACAATTCGGTCTATGTCCTGGATGTTGATGCGTCTGGGAACCTTTATGCAGGCGGTGCGTTCACCTCTGTCAACGGTTCTAGCAACTCTAAATATCTGGCTCGATTTTCACCCACAGGTGTTATCGATGCGGCCTTTGCGGTCGCGAAAAAATTGAACGGTCCCGTATGGAGTCTCGCTTTTGATACGGCCGGAAGTGCGCTTATAGCGGCAGGCGATTTTACGCTATACGGTTCGGTCGCATCGAACCGCATGATCCGCCTTGCGCTTGATGCTTCAGGGACTCAGGATATCAATGCTTCGACTGCGATTGGCAGTGGATTTAATTCAATCGTGTATGGCTTAGCTCTGTCGCAATCGAACCTAATTGCGGGGGGCTCGTTTTCAAATTATAACGGCCAGAATATGCCTTTTCTCGTTCGAATATCGCCAGGAAGCTTACAGCCTTTCGCGTCGCAGCCGGTCGGCTCAATGCTGAACGCTCAGAGCAACACTGCGGTTTTTGGAAAGACCGAGAGTGAAATCTATGTGGGCGGAACCTTCACGCAATATCGTGGCAAGCTTGTCTACCGCCTCATCCGCACGGATGCGCAAGGTGTGCTTGATAGCACATACATTCCGCAATTGAGTGGAAACGTCAATGCCATGGTTTTTAACCCTTTAGATTCAAGCCTCTTGATAGGGGGCTCATTTTCAACAATCGGAACCACTGCGACCAAAAAAATTGCGCGGCTTTTGAGCAACGGTTCGGTGGACTCAAGTTTTCTCGGCGCTGCAAAAGCGTTTGATTCGGATGTTAATGCCTTGGCAGTGACGGCAGATGGGAAGATTTGGGCAGGTGGAAAGTTTACGACCTATAATACAAACACGCAAAAATTCCTGGCACGGCTTTTATCAAACGGCAACCTCGATAGCAGTTTTACCCTGCAGGGCGCCGGCTTTTCACCTTTGAGCAGCGTGGTTCTTACGATACTCGCTATGCCGGATGGGGGTGCGATAGTAGGGGGAAGCTTTACCAGCTACGGCAGCTCTTCTGCGAACCGCATTGTAAAAATCGCGGCGGACGGGTCAGTCGATATGACCTTTGCTATTGGTACCGGATTCAACGGGACCGTTCGCACTTTAAAGCTGATCGATGGTCTTCTTTATGTCGGAGGAGACTTTACGAGCTATCAAGGTGTAAGTGCGAATCGATTGGTACGTCTCAAGTTGGATGGAAAAATAGACCCAGGCTTCGCCATAGGGGTAGGACTGAACGGAGCTGTTTATAGTCTTGGATTCGACAGCCGTTCGGGCATCCTTTATGCTGGCGGCTCTTTTACTACAGCACAATCCATTAACGTGCCACGGATAGCTGGCTTCAAGCTCACGGGCGAGCGGGACCTGTCACTGACTCCAACTTTTGGGTTTAACGCGACTGTTACGGCTCTTCTTCCCGGGGCGAACGGTATTTTAGCGACAGGAGCATTCGTGAGTTTTGAAAATATGCTTTGTGAGTTTATAGCGCGGATTTCCTTTTACGGACGACTCAACTAGGGGGCACCATGAGCGATGGCCCCTAATTTCGAGTCGGAATCAGAAATACTCAAGAGCATTTTCCGTTGAAGAATCCTGCAGGTGATTTTCGTAAGAGGGTTTGTGACTTTCTCTCCATTCTTGGAAGGTAAGGGGATCATGTGAGGCGAGGTCGATCTCCCCATCATGAGCAGCCTGAATGAACTCGAGAAGATAATCGGAATAGTCACGATACGAATGTCCGGAAAATTCTCTGATTTCAAGCACCGCGGATTGGTTTGGCTGTTTCGATGAGCGGTAATTCTCAATCAGCGGATCTGTAAGTTTGTGCCATTCACCCGAGTTTACGTCACTGGTTTTAAGAAGAACCTTAAAGTAATTCATATACCTATCCCTTAATCATCGTTGCAAAGACTTCTTTGATCAGGATAAAAGCTCCGGATTAAAGGTATGGTACTCCTAGGGAAAGTCTACTTTCAAGCTGAGAGTGAATCTGGCGTGGCGAGGGCAATGATAGGAGACCTCGGTTTCCTAAGGAGTCGAGGTCCCAAAGACAATGTACTTGATAAAATTCCAAAAAAAAATAGCCCGCGGAAAGAAATCCTTCCGCGGGCTTCTTATTGATTAACGATCAGGGAGTCAAGGTGTAAACGCGAGGCGTCGCTGTATAAAAGATTCCGGTGGTTTTGTTTTCGCCTGCTTCCGCGAGTCCGGCGTCAGCTTTCGGCAGGCGAAAGAGTGACTTCCCGATCGAACAGACTCCGGGAGGGCAGGCGCGTGATTCAACGAGTATCCAGCCTTCAAGAGGACCTGCGGTTACCAGGAAATTTGTTGAGGTCAGTGGCAATTTTGTCGTCACAACATCGCCGGTGCAATCAGTTTTTGTGTAGATGGCAAGACCACTCACATAATTATCCAAGGCCGCATCCGCGCCTTTACTGAAGGTGAGTGTGCGTTTGAACCCGCGGTCTACTTTTACGCCGTTTTCCGTGTTTTTAGAGATATAACACGTTGTCCATGTCTGGCCAGCAAGAGAACTTATAAGGTCAAGGCCGGTCGATGGAGTCTCTGGGGCTGGCACGGGAGGCGGAGTCGTTGGGAGAACGGGAGTTGGTGTTGTAGGATCAGAAGGGGCCGGCGTAGCTGGAGCCACAGGAACGCCCGGGGAAGCGGGCACTGCGGCGTTCAAGGATGCAGCAAGAGCCTCGAGATCTAGGGGCTTTCGCACTTTGGCAAAACTCACATACTGGCCTTCCGCAGTATTGTAGGTGTCGCCCGTTTTCACTTTCGAGCCCTCGTTCAAGACTGTATCGCTCGAACGCATTGCCACTGCAGGATAAGCGCCGGTGCAGCCCTTCAAACAGGTTCCTGAAACAATCGACCAATTGTCAGACAATGGTACGGTTGTGATTGAACCGATGATCCAAGTTGCTATTACATTGTCGGTACCATCCGGTTTTTTAGCGAGCTTAGTGCAGGCCTCATCCGTATACTTGATAAGAAGGGAGGTTGCAGTATCACCACTGAAGGCCCAATATTTCTTAGAGAAGTCACTTTTGATATTGAAGCGGTAACAGGCTGATTCCCAAGTTGTGTCTTTAACTCCTAAAAATGCAAAAGCCGTGTTCGACACAGCTGGCACAGCAGTGAATGGGCTGCCCGTGATGTTTGCACTACTCGTGGCGGTGTTCGCAGTGCCAGTGAGGGCATTCGGAGCGCTTTCGGACGAAGTGTTTTTAACAGGAGCGCTGATAGGAATATAGTTCGGTGTTACGATAGGATTCGGCGGCGTTTTTTTGCTAGCGGTCTCACCGCAAGCGGCGAGCTGAAAGAGAGTGACGGACACAATACCGAGGGACCAGATCGATAGCTTCACCATGGACAAACTCCGTCTTTGAAAATAGGACCGCGACCAACGCAGGGCCGAAATATCATGGTGTGTGCCGCCACGCAAGGTTAAGCCTGGAAAAATCGGAGTAAAATGGCAAGGTCGCCCGGAAAAAACGTTCAGCGTGAGCTGTTTTCGATGCAATTATCAGACGTTAATTATAAATATCGGCAATCCTCTCGATATCTTTGACTTTCCTGTACTCACCTTGTACGACCCAAAAAGACTAAGCCAAGGTCTGGCACTACGTCAAATTAAAGAGACTTATCCCAAATTTTGTGCCATGCGGAGCCACTTCCATTTCTTTTCTCTTGTCAAAGCTGCCTCTTGCAGTCCATTCTTTTGAACATGCCGACAGGATCGACCTTCCCGAAAATCGTATCTGTAAAGGACAGACGGTTGGCTGGACCTATTGGCAGGAGGAGCAGCATGGAACAGCAGTACGGCGAAGAGCACATCAAATCACTCGACTGGAAAGACCACATTCGTCTCCGTCCCGGTATGTATATCGGGAAATTAGGTGACGGGACCCAGAGTGATGATGGGATCTATATCCTCATTAAAGAAATTATCGATAACTCGGTCGACGAATATGTGATGGGCAAGGGCAGTCGGATTGAGATCACCGCCGACGCGCATCACTTTAAAGTCCGCGACTACGGGCGCGGTATTCCCCTGACGAAGGTGGTGGAATGCGTTTCGCAAATCAACACTGGCGGTAAATACGGCTCGGGTGCCTTCAAAAAATCAGTTGGTTTGAACGGTGTGGGTACCAAAGCCGTCAACGCCTTGTCCGAACGATTCATCATTCGCTCGTGGCGTGCGGGCGTCGGGATTGAAGCCGAATTCAAGGCTGGTATACTCGTCAAAGAGAAACCACTGAAGGCCAAAGGCACGGCAGATGGCACCGAGGTAGAATTCACCCCGGACAGCTCTATCTTCAAAGGTTATAGTTTCGATCACGAGATCGTGGAGCAAATGCTCAAAAATTATGCCTACCTCAACCCGGGCATGAAACTTCATTTCAACGACAAGATATACGTTTCCGAAAACGGGCTTCTCGACCTCTTGCGCGAAAAGACCGAAACCACGGAGTTGCGTTATCCCATCATCCATCTCAAGGGTGAAGATATCGAAATAGCGTTGAGTCACTCGGAACAATTCGGCGAGGAGCATTATTCCTTCGTCAATGGTCAGCACACGAGCATGGGCGGGACGCACCAGATCGCGCTGCGCGAAGGTATAGTCAAGGCCGTGCGCGACTTTTTCAAAAAAGACTACGATACGGCCGATATTCGGTCCGGACTTATCGCGTCCATTGCTTTGCGCGTCGATAATCCTGTTTTTGAATCCCAAACCAAAACCAAATTGGGATCTCAGACGCGGGGCGATGATGGTCCGAGCCTCAAGGGTTGGATTATCGACTTTCTCAAAGAGACGCTCGATAATTATCTCCATATGGAACCCGAGACCGCTCAAGCTTTGCAAAAAAAGATTCTGCAGAGCGAACGTGAGCGGAAAGAGATGCAGGGCATACGGAAGATCGCTCAGGATCGCGCGAAAAAAGCTAACGTCTTCAATAAAAAACTCCGCGACTGCCGCGTTCATCGCCTGTCGAAAGATCCAGACGCAAATTTATCCACTCTTTTCATCACCGAGGGTGACTCGGCCAGCGGGTCTCTGACCAAGGCGCGTAACGTAAGGACTCAGGCAGTCTTCAGTTTGCGGGGAAAACCGCTCAACTGCTTCGGGATGTCCAAAAAAATCGTCTATGAAAACGAGGAATTCAACCTTCTTCAGCATGCTTTGCAGATCGAAGACGGCATCGAAGGCCTAAGGTACCAACGCATCGTGCTCGCTACCGATGCCGACGTCGATGGACTCCATATACGCCTTTTATTGATGACGTTTTTTCTTCAGTTCTTTCCAGAGCTCGTGAAAGCGAATCATTTGTTTATCCTGAAGACACCGTTGTTCCGTGTGCGCGATAAGCAGAAAACTGTTTATGCTTACGATGAGCGTGAGAAAAATGCCGCTCTGAAAAAATTTGGTAAAAAGCCCGAAATAACGCGATTCAAAGGTTTGGGCGAAATTTCGCCCGATGAGTTTGGGCAGTTTATCGGGGATCGTATGCGGCTCGAACCGATTCGCCTGTCGAGTAAGTCGAGTATTATCGACCTTCTCACCTACTATATGGGCAAAAACACGCAGGATCGTCAGAAGTTTATTATTGACCATCTTCGCACGGAAGACCCTATTGATTTGGAAGCTCTATGAGTGACAAAGAAACGCCGGACAAAACCGCAGCGCGGCCGCTTCCTCATGTTGAGGATCTTTATCAATCCTGGTTTTTGGAATACGCGTCGTACGTTATCCTTGATCGCGCCGTTCCTGATATACGGGATGGGTTGAAGCCCGTTCAAAGGCGTATTCTTCACGCCCTTTGGGAACTTGATGATGGGCGGCTCAACAAGGCTGCTAACGTCATTGGGCACACGATGCGCTATCATCCACACGGTGATATGGCGATTGAAGATGCTTTGGTGAAGATCGCTCAAAAAGAACTTTTGATCGACATGCAGGGGAACTGGGGTAACGTCATGACGGGTGACCGTGCGGCTGCACCCCGTTATATCGAAGCCCGAATCTCGACTTTGGCGAAAGAAATTATATTCAACGAAGAGATTACCAATTGGCAATCCTCCTACGATGGTCGAAATAAAGAACCGCAGTATCTACCTGTGAAGTTCCCGCTCTTACTCGCGCACGGTGTAGAAGGTATCGCGGTAGGTCTCTCGACCCGGATTTTGCCGCATAACTTTGTCGAGATTTGCGACGCCGCTATTTCGCATCTCAAAGATAAGCCCGTCGCGCTTTTCCCCGACTTCCCCACCGGGGGCGTTGCCGACTTTAGTCTCTACAAAGACGGACAGCGCGGCGGCAAAGTCCGTGTCCGCGCCCGCATGGAAGCCCCTGACAGCAAAACGCTTCTGATCAAGGATATTCCTTTCGGGACGACCACGACGAGTGTCATCGAATCGATTTTGGCTGCGCATGACAAAGGCAAAATCAAAGTTAAAAAGGTTGAAGATAACACGAGTCAGGAAGTGGAGATCCTCGTCAAACTTCCGCCCGGTGTTTCGGTTGAACAGACAGAGGAGGCCCTTTACGCGTTCACCGACTGCGAGGTCTCAATCTCAACCTACGCGTGTGTGATCAGCGAAGACAAACCGCTCTTTTGCAGCGTCAACGATCTACTTGTTTATGCCACGAACCAAACCAAGGACTTTTTAGGTCAGGAGCTTTCTCTCCACGCGCAGCAGCTGCGTGCCAAGATTCATAAAGCGACCTTGGAAAGCCTTTTTATCGAGCATAAGATCTATCGAAAGATTGAGGGTGCGGAGTCGTGGGAAGATGCACTTGATAGACTGGCCAAGACATTCAAGCCGCTCCTGAAACAGGTCGTTGACGAGGTTACGCCGAGTGATTATGAGGCTTTGCTTGAGATTCGTTTCAAACGCCTCACAAAATACGACAACGAAACCGCAGAAAAAGCTTTGAACGAATTGCGTGGGCAGATGAAGGAAGTGGAAGAAAAACTTTCCGACCTCACAAAATTCACAATTAAATATTTCGAATCCTTGAAAAAGAAATATGGCGCCCGTCACGCCCGCAAGACTTTAATCAGTGGATTCTCGGAAGTGCGCGCCCGCGAAGTTGTACTGGCAAACCACAAGCTCTATGTGAACCGCGAATCCGGCTTTATCGGTACAAGTCTGAAAAACGATGAGTTCGTCACGGCTTGCTCTGATATGGATGAGTTTCTGATCCTTCGTAAAGATGGGCAAATCGTTTTGAGCAAGGTAAGCGATAAGGTCTTTGTGGGGGAAGGCATCGATTCGATTTCGATCCTTCCATCCCAGGCCAATGAAGTTGCCCTTCATGTTTTATATCAGGAAACCGAGACCGGTTCGCTCTACGCCAAACGTCTGAAGTTGACGGGCATGCAGCGTGATAAGGCCTACGAGCTGCTTAAAAGCCCAGGCAAAATCATTTATACCAAGCTTGTCGAAGCCGATAAACCGGACTGGCTCGAGCTCGAGCGTTTAGGGGCCTCCAAGAGCTGGTTATTTAATTTTCAGGATCTCGACTGGACGACTCGGGCCGCAAAAGGCCAGTTACTCACGGTTCGAGACTTGAAGTCGTTTAAGGCAGTCGAGGAATCACCGGGCTTTAAAGCGCCTATATCTCTGACGCTTAGCGCCGACGGCAAACAGATCCTGATCGGTGGCAAAGGCAAAAAAATCGGTTCCTTTGCCCCGTCGCAGCTCCTGATCGCACTCACTGATGATGGGTTCTTAAAGGTCTTCCCAGCAGCGGAAAAACAAGTCCTCAGCAGTCCTCTTAAGGAAGTGTTTCCCTTGGCTTCGCAGGGTATATTGACGGTTGTGGCTCGGCACAAGGATATGATTTTTGCGCGGAGGCTTAAAAGCGAGGATTTAGCAGAGGGTATGGAGCTCCCGCTGTTTGAAGGTCGCGAACTCAGCGGAGAACTCATCCTCATGCAAGAGGCAGTCCCTTTGCTTGAGCTGCAGTTTATGGCGAAGGGTGCTTTGGTCTCACCACCGGAGATACTCCCATTGGCGGACCATGTGCCGACCCGCAGTCTCACAGGCGCTGTAAGCCGAATCAATAGACCTGGTATCTCTGTTATGAAAGCTTGGGTAAAACCTTAGGCAGCGTGATGAACAGGCTGGTCCCAGCCTTTGGGGGCCTTGGCAATAGGAAGTGTAAAGCGGAAGGTCGAGCCCAGAGCTTGCCCTTCCGTTGCTGTTTCGACTTCAAGCTTCCCACCCCAACTCACCACAATATATTGAACTAGCGGGAGGCCAAAGCCAGTGCCTTTTTCGCCATTGGTACCGCGGCGATTGGTGGCAACACTATCGTCGAAAATGAACGGGAGTATTTCGGCGGGAATGCCGAGCCCTTTATCACTCACAGTAATCGTCACGGAGCTTCCCGTTCTCTCGGCCTTGATTGTGATGTGTGCGGTGACCGGTGAGAATTTGATCGCGTTTGAGAGGAGATTGCCCAGTACGTCGTGAAGCAAGAGGTCAGGATCTACGTGAAGAGGTAAGTCTCTGATACTATCAGGTAAATCGAGAATAAGCGCCTGGTTTTTGGCGAGAAGTTTGCCCTCAAAAAGATCGCGGACTTCGGTAAATGCCAAGGCTAGAGTGGCACTCATATCGGCCTCGATCGTGAGGAGTTTGCCGGATTGGAGTGCTTTTATTTTGCGCACTTTATCAATCAGGGTCTTCATCATCGAAGCCGCTTGATACATCTTCTGTGCGCTCTCCTGGGCGCTTATTGACTGGCTTTCATCGAGCGTCATTTTTTTGGCACTAAAAAGAAGAAGCGTAAGAGGACTGGCAAGGTCGTGCGTGACGATAGCGAGAAGCGAATGAAGCTTGCGCGATTCCTGGCCATAAACGGCTCTATTGTTGCGGACATACTCGAGAGTACTGAAGATAACGCAGCCGAGAAATAGGAAAAATGAGGCTAGATCGTACCCATGGCCAAGGCGGACCTGATAGGTCGGAAGCTCAGTGAATCTCTCAGCTAAGGCGATCGTAAGGAAGACTGAAGCCGAAAAGATAGAGCCGCCCACGATCCCTTTTTTTTGTAGAAGGAGTCCGCCTGAAAGCGGAATGATGGCGAGCCAATAGAGAACGGGTCCCTCCGTTCCTCCGACCTTCCCGACGGCGAGGCCAACGAGAACGGTGATTGTAGAGAGTATCAGCCAAGAGGGAAGAGTGTATTTCTGTTGTTTTAAGACAAGACAAAGAATAGCGAAATGTATGGGAAAAACGGCAAGAAATGAGAAAGTCAGAAACGGCACTTGATAATACCAATAAAGGACGGCAAAAGCTAAAACAGCGCCGGCCGATATCAGCGTTCCCGCGAATATGAAGCGTATGTTAAGCGGCATCCAATGCCATCGTTTATGAAGCCGTTTCAACAAACTCATATCCTCCTCCTATTCTTATCGGTCTTTTATTTCTCTACGTGAGGCGCCGAGAGGTTCATTCTTACTGAGAATAATAAAGTTTTCTTACAGTCTGCCGATCCATTGGTATAAATCCCTGACTAGGATAGGTTCCATGCAACGCAGACGTCTTATAAAAGGAATGGTCACAAGCCTTGCAGCCTTGCAAAGCGGAATCGCTTTCGCTCAGGATGGTGGATTGTCGAAACCACTTAATGCTGCACTTGCCGAACGCATGCAGTTCAAGGCGAAGCATTTTGATCAGGACTTTTCCGATGACTTTTATCTGAATGCTGTAGAAAAGGTGACCCTTCGGCAGGTCCTCGCCAGACTCACTCAGGTAAAAAAAGATGCGGGCTTTGGTCGATTCAATCTTTTGACACTGGACGAACTTCTAAAATTTGCATCCAAGGGGGCGCTGGGTTCTTTTACGCCCTCTGAGATAGGTTTTATCGAGACGATTTTCTTTCGTGACGCAAAAGAATACGGATTTTACGGCGAAAAAGTATCCACGACCATGACACAGTCGATCGACTTGAGCAAAACGGTGAAAATTCCGGGAACAGGGCATTTTCTTTTCAAAGGTCGCCCAGAAGGACTTTATGCCGAACTCAAACGTGACGTTGGTGAGGATATTGTCTTAACGTCTGGAATCCGTAGCATTGTCAAACAACTCGACTTGTTTCTGAGTAAGGCTGCCCAGTGCGGCGGCAATCTCTCACGCGCGTCCCGATCTCTGGCGCCTCCCGGGTATTCGTTTCATGGATCCGGCGATTTTGATGTCGGTAAAATTGGTCTGGGTGCGGACAACTTCACAGATACCTTTGCCGCGACGGACGTTTACAAACGTTTGATCGACCTAGGTTACGTAAATATCCGTTATACCGAGACCAACTTCTATGGTGTGCGGTTTGAGCCCTGGCATATCAAAGTGTGAGACGATATGGGCTGCGGTTGTTACGGCGTATGGTATAAAAAGTGAAAAGTCAGGTCTGCGGACCTGGCTTTTGTTCTGTGTTAAAGCTGTTTTTAAACTATCGCGTAAACGCCGAACGCGGCACTATCACGAAGTCTGTCGAAGCAGGTGTTTTCCAGAATAGTTGAAGTGCGATCTGGTCCGCTGGCCCTTGGAAGTAATCCAGAACAAAGGCGTGATCACCAGCCGTGAGATTAGTGTTGCCCTCAACCGCTTTTGTTGAATGGGCAAGGTCGTTGTCTACGACTTTGGTGCCATCGATATAGAATATCGAACCATCATCGGAAGTCAGACGAAAGGTATAGGGGCCGTCGGTGGGGATTACAATGCGTCCGGCGGTGTGCAGCGCGAACCATTCATAAAGTCCTGGAACGCCTGGAAAACCATCTTGGAAGCTGCGCGTCGGAACATCGAATTGATCCATACACACAGTCGTCGACTTTTCGGCCTGGATAGTATCAAAAACCGGGAGTTTCGACGTTCCCGCCGGGAGTGGATAGACTTCGGCAATTACAGGAAAGGATGCGGTGCTGCCTTCCGCACAGCCAACGAATATTTGGGAGTCTGGCACAACGTGCAAAGTATCGTTGCCCGTAATAGCTGAGTTCGATGCAAGAGTTGCGATGATTTTAACGTCGATTTCCGCACTCAGTTTTGCAGGGCTCGTATAGAGTCCATTGACGTCGATGGATCCAGCGTCAATGCCGGTCGGTCCTTCGACTGACCAGACGACAGCAGCTGCTGTTGTATTCAATACATACGCTGTCGCCTTTACCGTTTTCGAAGCGGACCTTACGTCGTGATTCGCAAGGGTAACCGTGAGCGTTACGGGGATAGAAGGGGCCGAGATCGCTGGGGCCACAGGCGCAGCATTGCTTGATTTCGGCACGACTGTGACTTTCGGGTTGCTTGCAAATTTTCTCGAATCCGAACAGGCTGCACTGAAGATCAAGGCTGCGAGTGTAACGGCGATTTTTTGAGTCGAATTCATAATGAGATACTCCAGGCTGATATCTCACTCTTATCGGGGGAAGAAACGAAAAAATAAGTCAAAAAACGAGGGGCCTCTCCGGATTTGGAGATTCGTCTCGCAGCACACACTTTGGAGGCGACTTGTTCATTCGTCAAAAGAGCAGGATTATACCGAAGCAAAATCGACGCTTCGGTCGAGGTAGAAACGAGGACTTACGGGCGGTGGTAGATCCAGGGGCTCGCGTGAGGGAACAGCATTTTTTTCGAACTCCAGCCGTACATTCAGCTCTTTTAGCAGCTGCCTCACATCGTCGCTATCGCGCAGTCGAAATTTCGCGTGCGATGGTTGTCCGCCCACGACGATGGAATAACCGATAGAGGGTACTGCGTTGAACATGTCCTCATCGGTCTGGTCGTCCCCTATAGCGACGATCAAACACGGGGAGCATTCTTCCATCAATTCGCGAACCACAACTCCTTTGTGCAGATGGGGGAAACGCGCTTCGACGGTTTTTTTACCCTCTAGAATCTGCAGGCTGGGGAAATGGGATGACGCATATTGTTTGACTTCGAGGCGTGCGGCTTCTCCGTCATAGGGCGTTGCGTTTCGGTAATGGAAGCATAAACTGAACTTTTTGGTTTCAACGCGTGTACCGGAAAACTTGTGAGCGATCGCTTCCATCCCGCTGCCGAGCTCGCCCAATATAGCTTCTTCGCCAGGGCTTATGCGGCGTTTTTCCGTTTCGTCGACGGCGCCATGCTCAGCATGTAAATGGATTTTGAGGCCGGCAAACCAGTTTTTTAGCTCGTGCATCGGACGCTCGCTGACGATGTGAAGATCACAGCGTTCCGAAAGTTCTCCGAGTATCCTGCGAAGTTCTTCGTCCGGGACGGCCGATGCCGGAACTTTCACTATAGGGAAGAGCGTCCCGTCGTAATCAAGGGTTACTTTGAGAGGCGCTTGGCATTCGGCTATGATTTTACCAAGAGCGAGGGGATTGTCAAACTGCTGCCGATGGACGAACGAAGGAGTCAGCCTTCAGCTGATGTAGGAAATTTGCCGCCCATTCGGATGTTTTGAATCCGACGACCCGACTGCGAAGAGATTGCATTCGCGCTTTGCGTTCTTCTTTTGGCATTTCGGCCGCAGCCCGGAAGCTTCCTGCCATCTGGCAGATATCATAGGGGTTGATCATCAAAGCTTCATGCAATTCACTGGAAGCACCAGCGAATTCGCTTAGGACAAGAACGCCGTCGTCGTCATCGCGTGCAGCGATGAATTCTTTGGCAACGAGATTCATACCGTCGCGTACTGGCGTGACCAACATCACATCGACGTCTTTGTAGATCTGGTAGATCTCCTGCGGATGAAACGATCGCGTCAGATAAAAAATGGGCTGATAACCGGGAGTGCTGAACTTGCCGTTGATACGGCCTACGTGCTCATCGAGCTGACGACGAAACTGTTGATAGGCTGCGACATCGCCCCGAGACGGCGGCGCAATCTGAATCAGCATCAATTTTTCGCGTAACGAGGGATAGGTCTCAAGAAGGTATTCAAAAGCCAATAACTTACGCGCGAGCCCCTTCGTGTAATCAAGCCGGTCGACCGACAGGAGGAGTTTGAGTTCGGGATGTTCACCACGGACTCGGTGCAAAGCATCCGCGAGGGTGCTGTCACCCGTATATTCCTTGCTAAGTTCGTCCGTATCAACACCAAGCGGGAAACTGCCTATCTGAACCTGGCGATCGACCAGACTTATTATGTCAGCCGCATGCTCAGTGTTTAAGATGTGTTGAGCCGAGGCGATAAAATGCTCGCAGTACTCTTCGGTATGAAACCCGATAAGGTCAGCTCCCAGCAGTCCCTTGAGGATCTGTTTGCGCCAAGGCAGGATGCGGAATATTTCGAAAGATGGAAAAGGAATATGAAGAAAAAAGCCTATCTTCACATCAAGCCCAAGGTCACGAAGCATCTGTGGAACGAGTTGAAAATGATAATCGTGTATCCAGATTAAGTCACCAGGTTTGCCGACTTTTGCGACCGCGTCAGCAACTGTTTGATTGATGCGTTCCTATGCATCCCAGCCGGAGAACGTCAGCGGAAGATTCCCGACTTGATAATGGTAAAGCGGCCAAAGGATCCCATTGCACAGCTCATCGAGGAAGGGGTGGTGATCATCCTGGGAGAATTCAATCGGGATACAGCCACGTTCCGCGAGGGCTTCAAGGATCTGCGTTTCGGTCTCTGCCGAGAGTTTTTTGGAAGCGCCGCTCCAGCCTAACCAGAGAGCATCGTTCCCAAGGAGAGGCATGAGACCTGTTGCCAGCCCGCCGACGCTGCTTTCCAGAGCAAATTGCTCGTCCTCTTTGATCGAAATGCTAAAAGGTAGACGGTGGGAGACCAATAAGGTGCGACCCATTCATTTCTCCTCAATTATTCCTTGGATTGCGAACTCAGATGGATGAGTGGGCGCTATGGAATGCGCTGTGCTCGTTTTCTTAAACAGAGCCTTACAAATCACTGGGCGTACTGCACGCCATTCAGGCGTCGTTGATATGGTTAGAAACGCCCTAAGGCATTAATATTTAGATGAATTATGGGAATACCTGGAAAATCTTGGCATTTAACCTAGCGTCAGGAGAACAACGCCTATAGCTGCTGATATCAGCGCGAGAACCTTGCCTCGTGTCATGTGTTCCCGTAAAAAAAGGGCGGCTAGCAATACGGTGAAGACGGTTGAAGTTTGGTTTAGTAGCGCCGCTGTGGTGGCCTGCAAATATTTATAACCAGCAATCCAAAGGATGATCGACAGATACGAACTGAAAAAACAAGCGCCCAAAAGTTGAACTTTGTGTGGCGTCTGCAGGACTTCGCGAAAGTGACGACGGCGATCCTTTTCAAACGCAAACATAATGACGGCAGCCGTGAGCCCCCCGAGCATACGAATGGTCACCAAGGATAAAAGAGGCACCTCGACGAAGATCGGTTTTACCATGACGATACCGAAAGCCATCATGAAGAGCCCAAGAGCCATCAGCGCGGAGCCCTTTTTAAGATTAGGCTCGAGAGTCGATGCCAAGGGCTCTTCGTCTGGTTTTAAAAACAAAAGCGAAGCCAGTATAAATACCCCTCCCAGCAAAACGAGGAAGGATGGGCGTTCGCCAAACCAAAAGACGGAAAGCAAAATCACAAAAGGACTGAAGAGGCATTCGAGCATCGCGATCTGCGAAGCCTTCAAATAGCGCATGCTGCGCAAGACTACCCCATCGGAGATACCGATGCCGATCGCACCGCTCAGAAAAAGGAAGAGGGTCTTGTGCCAATCCACGGGCCATTGAATTCCACCCTCGAGAATGAGAGTTGTCAGATAAAGGAGGGGCAGTCCGAGGAGACATTTAACAACGTTGAGAGCGAGCGGGTGCATCCGGGCACCCGAGAATTTGAGTAGGATGACGGCGCATGACCAGGTGATAGCGCAGAGTAACGCGACGACGATGCCTGACATTTGAACACTCCGAGAGAACGCAGGGAGTTTACTTCTATAGAGAAATCTGCATAAATACCAGCAAGCTCTCGTCCTTCCCCTCGCACCGATCGATTATCAGGCCGACTAATTTTGACGCAAAAACCCTGAAAAATAGAGTGCGTCAAAATGACTATAATCGAGATTTTCTTAAGGAAGGGGGACATAAGGCTTAGGATTTCGTATATTTGAAAAGATGATTGAGTCGATTGTATGTGGAACGCAGGAAAGGGTGGCCATGGAAGCGGGTGAAGTCAAGCGTGGGAAAGCCCAACTAAAGACCAGCAGCACAGCGGAGTATTTCGCGAAAAACCTACAACAGGTGGGCTTTTCGTCTCCAACGAAAGCGGTCCTGACGACTCTTAAAGAGGCTTTCGACAACTCGCTCGACGCCTGTGAGGACCACGAAATTCTGCCGGCTATACGGGTAGAAGTCGAAAAGCAGGGCAAAGGTTCCACTAAAAATACTGACCTTATCTACATATCGGTTCAGGACAACGGACCAGGCATTCCCTTTAAAGAACTGCCTATGGTGTTTGGTGAATATCTCGCGTCCTCGAAGTTCGGCCGGGGGCGGTGTACACGAGGCCAGCAAGGAATCGGTATCTCAGCGGCGACAACCTGGGCCATGCAGACGGCTGCTCAGGGCGTGAAGGTGACGACCAAAACAAAAGGCCAGAAGAAGGCTGTTCAGTGTCGCATCGAGATCGATCTCAAACATAATAAGGGCTTGATGAAAGACAAAATCGATCTCGACTGGGCCCCGTCGCACGGCACGCGGGTTGAGTTTTGGATCGACGGTCGCGTCCAGGTGAATGGTGAAGCGGGATTGCTTGCTTTCCTTAAAAGCAACGTCCTCGTGAACCCTCACCTTGAACTTACCTATAAACTCATGGACGAACCCGAAGTCTTTGTGGAGCGGGTGAGTGACCAAGTTCCCCAGATTCCCGATGCGACAGCGCCTCATCCTCATACAATGAAGCTGGGTGAATTCATGGGACACGGCAAACTCTACGGTAATATTCCGGTCAGGGACTGGTTGACCACCGCCTTTTCCCGCATGAATAAAGCTGTGTTTGAAGATCTTACCGCGAAACATAAAGTCCCGAAAAAGCTTTTTGATCAGAAGATGAATGAGATCAAAGAGGCGGATTTCAAAAACCTTTTTACAGCTATTCAGGAAGCCGAACTTCCGCCACCATCGACCGGATCGGTCCTTGCGATCGGTGAAGAGGGCCTTGCCCGATCTATCCTGCGTTTGGGCGATCTCGATTATTTCTCGGTTGTTTCGCGTAAACCGGCGATCTGTGATTTTAAGCCGGTGCAGGTGGAAGTCGCCATAGCACGGATGACTTCTCGAAACGATGGCGTGAACGAGGGTGAAGAGTCGTGCGAAGTGATTCGTTTCGCCAATCGCGTGCCGCTTCAGTTCGATAAGGCAAGCTGCGCGATTATGAAAGCCATTACCAGCGTCAACTGGAAGGTTTACGGTCTCAAACAATCGCGGAATTCACCCCCATCAGGACCTTATATCGTCGCCGTTTCGGTCGTTTCGCCATTCATTAAATTTAAAAATGCCTCGAAAGAGACGATAGACGCTTCCGAAGAACTGGTGGAAGAAATCCGCCGAACTCTGATGCAAGCCGGTCAACGTCTGTCACGGCATTTGCGAAAAGAGCATAAAGAGGCGATGCTCGAGAGCAAAATGCAGCATATCGAGCAATTTGCCCCGATTTTGGTTGAAGGACTCGTGCGTTTGACCGCTTCGAGCCAGGCGCGCCGCGAACAGGCTCATAAGGGTCTCCTTAAAATCCTCGGGCGCGAGGCGAAGGATGCGAAAGACGAACTCGCCGAAGCAGACCGTAAGCTTGAGGCTCATCTCAACCAAAAACGAAAACGCCTTGGTGCCGCGTTTGATCTCGTTATGGCGCGGGAGGATGAGAGCGATGAAGATTCCCGGGTCGCAGTGAAGGCGGATAGCAAATCCAAAAAATCGGTCACTAAGCTCAAAAAAGGTGTCATCGATAAAGTCGACGTAATCAAGCCTGATGCTGTAAAGCGTGATGCCGAAGTGCATGAAAAGGCTAAGGTTTCTGGTAAAGTAAAGAAAAAAAATGTCGCCAAAAGTAAGGCTGAGAATAAATCGAAATCAACCGCCGAAGCAAAAACAAAAACAAAAACTAAAACAAAAGCACAGCCTGTCGCAAACAAGGCTCCTGTGAAACCCGCGCCGGCCGCGAGAAAAATCACCAAGTCCGAAAAGCCAAGCAAAAAAGAAGCCCCGGTCAAAGGCAAAGCCGTGACGAAAAAAACAGTGAAGCGGCCCACGGCGCCCGCGAAAAAATCAACGCCAGCCAAAAAAACTAAAGGGAAAAAGAAATGACGTCTATGCGCGGCAAAGTTCTCCAAAGTGATATACCCGCGTTGAGCCAGGAGCTGTGTGAACGACTCCTTCGCGATCTTGAGCGGGCCAAACGGCCGGTAATTGAGGCCACAAAATGTAGCCTTGATAACTCGATCTATAACCACAAGGTGGGATTTTTAACGCCGGGTGACAAACGCATTCGCACCGAACTCAACGTGGCCTCCGTAAAAAAGATGTCACGTGCGATTTTTATGCTCGAAATTCTCCTGCGGAACATCGAGACGGGTGCGGTCAACACCAAACGTGAGCTCTATTATATTTCCAAAGGTGAAGTGAAGCATAACAAGTACTTGAAGCCGATCGACTTCGGGGATCAGGACGAGTCCGATGGCATCATCGATTTCATCTGTGAAATCATCGAATGTTATAGAGAAGAATTGAACTGTTACGCGAACGACCGCGGAGGGCAGACGTACTCGCAGCAGCTTATTGTCGAAGAGACACTTAGTGATGGAGGGCGGGCGGTCATCGACCTCTCTCAGCTTGGGACCTCGCCTTTTCAGCCGAAAAACAGACCTCAGAATCTTATACTCAGGGCTAAAACAAAGATTGACTACTGCCTGATTGTGGAATCGGAAGGTACCGCCAACACTTTGGTTGCGAACGGATTTACCAAAAGAAACAATGCGATCGTGGTGGGTGCCCAAGGTGTGCCATCGAACGCCGTAAGGGGCTGGCTCAAGCGTATTCAGGACCAGCTTAAGGTACCTCTTTATTTCTTTGGTGACCTCGATGCCTACACGATGCAGAACATCTTCCGGACACTGAAGGCCGGTTCGGCCGCTTCATTAATTAGAAACTCGGATTATTCGGCTCCGGAAGTCAGATTTTTGGGTGTTCTCCCTGAAGATATCGCCAAGTTCGACCTCGACGATTACCCCGTGCAGGAAAACGACGCTCAAGAGGGACGGGCACTGAAGAAGGCGCGTGACGCCCTCGACAACGATCCCTTCTTCCGCGACAAACGTAATAAAGGGCTCGCTGACATTCTCCACTGGCTCCTCGAAAACAAGCGACGGTGTGAGCAGCAAGCATTTTTCACAGTTGATCCGCGTGATCCAACTATGCCAGAAAAAATAATTGTCGAGAAAATTCGCCGAGGAAATTACGTTTGATAGATTGCCTTCTTTTCAACGATTCCAAGATTCTGTACTATTAGTAATGGTAGCGTATCAGGCTAGTGATGTGCGGAAACTGATTTACACGGATGTTAGATATGTCGCAGCACGATGATGGCTCAATGAAAGCACTGGTAGAGTTCGTAGCTAAAGCTCTGGTTGATGAAGTGGATCGCATTGAGATCAGCGAGATCACGGGTAACCAGACCAACATTATCGAGCTTAAGGTCGCCAAGGAGGACATAGGTAAGGTAATCGGTCGCCAAGGGCGAACAGCCGACGCAATCAGAACCATTCTGAACTGCGCTGCTGCAAAGCTCAACAGACGGTACATACTTCAAATCATAGACGAGTAAGCCCATGTCTTCAAATCAGGCTAGCGCAGTCATTCTAACTGCGTTGGAGGGCGTGCGCCTTAACACCGAGGAACAACAGTGTTTTGAGCGGCTCCCTCCAGCCGGATTCACTCTATTCCGGCGTAATATCTCACCCTATTTTTCAGCAACACGTGACCTCTGCGACGAGCTCCAAACTCTGCGCGGTACCATCAATTTGCCCCTTTTGATTGCTATCGATCAAGAAGGTGGGCGCGTTGCGCGGCTTAAGGCTCCTTTTCCTGATTTCGGACCGGCGATGGGTCTTGCCGATGGCCGGACGGATGCCTCGGCTCTTATCGAGATCGAAAACATCGGTTTTTCGATGGCCGCAACTCTCAAACAGCTTGGCATCAATGTTGATTTCGCCCCTGTGCTCGACGTTTTGAGCCGCGAAGAGAACGTTGCCATTGGTGATCGCTGTTTTGGTCGCAATCCGGAGACTGTCGCGGTTCGTTCCGAAGCCTTCATGCGAGGCCTTCATTCTGGTGGTGTCCTTGGGTGTCTGAAGCATTTTCCAGGACAGGGTGATGCAGGCGTCGACACGCACGAAACCGGAGCGATGATCATCGCAGATCGCGAGCTTCTGGACAGTCGGGAGCTTTATCCATTCCAAAAGCTTATTCCTGATGCGCCTATGGTTATGATTTCCCATGCGGTCTTCGAAGCCCTCGATCCTCATAGGCCCGCAAGCCTCTCTTCGAAGATCATGCTTGATCTCCTGCGAGGCGAAATGGGCTTTCGCGGTTTGATCGTGTCGGATGATATGAATATGAAAGCGATCGACCAAAGTCGAGAGCCATGGTCCGAGGCGATTGTCGCTTCCATCGCAGCAGGGGCCGATCTCGTACTGGTTTGTCGCGAGCTTGATCGCTATCGCTGGGCTGTCGAAGCTATTAGCAAAGAAGCCACAAAAAGCCCGGCTTTTGCAAAACGACTTGCTGATGCAGTGGATAGGGTGGTTAACACACGGAACCAGGTGTAAGAGGAGTTTGACTCTAATAATCAGCTTCAGCTGCGGGCACTCGTCATCAGACCCTTTAATTATCGATAGAAAAATCCCATGAGAGCTTAAAATGCTTCCATGGGATTTTTATAATCGCAGCTTAAAAATGTTTTTTAGGAGATCTCTTTTTCAGTGCCCGTCTTAGGCGCTTCATCTCGAGTCACGCGCAAACGCTCGATTCTATGACGATCGACATCGGTAACTTCCATCGTCAGGTTTCCGTAACTCACCTTCTGACCGATTTCAGGGAGATGACCAAGGAGTTGGGTCATCCAACCCGCGATCGTATCCACTTCGCCCTCAACGTCTTCCGCGAAGGATTCGTCGATGTTAAAAAACTCAGCAAACTCACTGATGTTCACATAACCAGCGATATCGTAGATATTGTCGTCGATCTGCGTGATCTGAGCCTCTTCCGTATCGTATTCATCCTGAATATCGCCGACGATCTCTTCGAGGATATCCTCCATGGTCACAAGGCCGGCGGTCCCGCCATATTCATCGATGATGATAGCCATATGGTTTTTGGACTGCTTCAGCTCTTTAAAGATTTCGATGAGGTGCTTGCTCTCTGGTACAAACTGAGGTTCGCGCATGATGGAGGTCACAGCGAAAGGCTTGGTGCTGGTTGCACGTTTAGGATCGGCCATGTGTTTCAGGATGTCTTTTGCGAAGACTATCCCCATGATTTTGTCGATCTGCTCGTCATAAACAGGCAATCGTGAGTGACCTGATTGCATGATGAGACGAACCGTTTCCTCGAGACTGACAGCCTTTTCAACCGCAACAATATCGGTTCTTGGGGTCATGATTTCGCGAACTTTCGTTTCATCAAACTCAAACACACCGTTGATCATTTCTTTCTTCACGTCTTCAATAACGCCCGACTTCTCGCCGACTTCCAGGAGGAATTCGAGCTCCGCCTCGGTGATTGTCGGCTGAAGACTCTGGTCGCTCCCAAGGAGTCTTATGATCCAGTTCGCGAAGTTCGACAGGGCCAAAGCCAGCGGGTAGATCAATCGATAAAGGATATGGACTATAATCATAGCCGAATGGGCTACGGTAGGAAGATGGGCGCGCGCGATTGATTTAGGGATCAGGTCGCAAAAAATCAGTACGAAAAAGCTGATAAGAATCACGACGACCGTGAGATTGAAACTCGCGAAACGCTGATAAATCATATCCGTGATCAAAAGGGCCGTGGTAATCTTGAAGAAGTTTGAAAAGAGCAAAATCGTCGTAAAAACCCGTGACGGATGCTGCATAAGAAGTTTCATAGAGGCGCTGTTTTGTTCCTTGGGTTGCGCACGAGCTCGAAGCGCAGCTAACGAGGTCACGGCAGTCTCAGCGGCCGAAAAAAATCCGGTCGCGATAACGCAGAGAAAAATATAGAGCAGGGCAGAGCCATCGGCACTTAAATCCATGGCTTAAACCTCAAGCTTTGCACAATGGGTCCAGAGCGGGGCGCCATCGATGGCTTCGAGATAAGTCATGATTTTCTGCTGTTGAGCCGTCATGCGTTCTTCTTCGATAGGTTCAAGATGATCGTGACCACAGAGATGGAGTATTCCGTGTACAAGTAGAAAACACACCTCACGATCGAGATCATGGCCGATACTTCGGGCATTTTTTAAAGCGACACTCGGGCTGATGACAACGTCCCCGAGCAATTCAGGTGGAATATCTTCATCCACGTCTTCCTCAGCCCTGGCCTCTATAGGCCAAGGTGGAGCTATAAATTCCAATGGTTCTTCCCATTCCTGCTGAGGAAACGAAAGCACATCGGTCGAGGTGTTTTTCTCACGGTATTGATGATTGAGAGTCTGCATAACTTCGTCATCGACAAAATCCCACGATAACTCGAAGGTCTCGACGCCTAGCCCGGTGCAGATAATCTTAGTTAGGGATTCGATCTTGTTGGGATCGATACGGAAGGTTCTGCTGTCTGCAGTAAGTTCGATGTATGGTTGACTGTCAGAGTCCAAGGTGTTTTTCTACTCCTTAAATAATCGTCTAAGCTCGCCCGGTTGATCGGCAGATTCCTCTTTTTTGAGTATCTTAAGACCACACTTCATAGAAGTCAGATCGGCAACACGGGTCGGCCTGGGACTGTCCAATAGCTCAGAAGGGCTAAGAACACGATTCCAAGCTATCACATCTGCTGCTAACTTGGCGAGAACCGAAGCATCCAAGCTATGCGCAATTGGCTCGGGGTCGCATGTCTCGCCAGGTCTCAGTATGCGCAGGGGACTTGCTTTGTCTCTTGAATTCAATAGCTTAATCCTCCTTTGCTCCGAGCTAGCTTATTCTCGTTTATCGGCCAAACCGACTAGAACTTGAGTCCAAGTCTTTGGTTAATAATGATAAAAATGGCCAAAAGGATATGATTTAGGAGAGAACGCGCGGCGGCATCCACACCGAAGCATAGGTCGTAAGCCCTTGCGCCTTGAACAGTCGTTCGAAACGGCTCGTATAGACCTTCGAGCATAGGCCGGTCATAGGCTGCTCGACTTGGCGCCAGCGTGCCGCTGTGAGGGCTTCCATAACGTCAGCATTGTAAGGTTCCCAGTCCGTCTTAAACCAAAAACAAGCGTCCGGTTTGAGTTTCTGGGCCAAAAGGGCAAGGAACTCCGGTTTGAGTAGGCGATTCTTGTGGTAGCGTTTTTTCTTAGCCCAAGGATCGGGAAAAAAAACGAGAACAGCGTCGAGTTCGTGGGATGCGAAAAGTACATCGAGGAACTTGGCGTTACAGAGGATGCTTATTAAATTTTTCAGGCCGAATTCTTTCGCCTTCTGAGCAAGTTTAACGACACGTTTCAGAGTGATATCCATACCGATAAAAGCCGTCTTAGGCTCATCAGCCGCCATCTTCAGGATGACTTCACCATAATGGCTTCCGATCTCGAGAATGAGGTTCTCGGGAGGCTCCAGCATTTTTTCTTGAAAGAAGGAACGCCAGTGGCCCGACATGGGAGCCAACTTTGGGCCGTATAAAATAGGGAGTTCAGCGTCACGAATGAGCGGAAGAAACGCGTTGACGTCTTCGCGCATGGTTGCGAAGGAATCGACGAATGGATCTTGGGCGCGGATGGACATGTTTGAAACTCTCGCAGGAAACATTGGGAAAAAGTGGTGAGTGCGCTTTCCCTAAAACGACCTATAAGCCGGATTTTGTCATATTCCTTGCGGAACGGGACTGTCATTAATCTGGGTCAGCAGTTACCTGCAGCCTCGAGCGGCCTACCCAGGAGCGAGACGGGTCATCTCTGCATAGCCTTGCAGCCATGCCCTCCTTGTTTGGCCTTGCATCGGATGGGGTTTACCGAGCCAACCTGTTGCCAAGTTGCTGGTGAGCTCTTACCTCACCGTTTCATCCTTACCTTCCACGTTTAACCGTGGCGGGCGGTTTGCTTTCTGTTGCACTTTCCGTCGGGTTTCCCCGCCTGGTCATTAACCAGCATCCTACCCTACAATGTCCGGACTTTCCTCAATCGCGGGCGCACCGCAAAATGCCTTTAGACTGCGTTGGCTTCCGGCGCTCCGGTGCTCATTTACCTGTGGTAAACTCCGCTCCTCGCTTCGTCGCCGCCTTGTCTAAAGACATTTTGCGGCGCGCCCGAGGTTGTGCCGGCGCGTGGTGGGGAGGAGGAGCTCATTTTCCTTTGGAAAATTTGCGCTTGGCTCCTGCCTTTGGCAGTTGCATAGCTACTTGGCTCCTGCCTTTGGCAGTTGCATAGCTACTTGGCTCCTGCCTTTGGCAGTTGCATAGCTACTTGGCTCCTGCCTTTGGCAATTGCGGGTCTAAGGGACTTTGCGATGCGCCCGAAACCGCGACAGCCCAGTCGTCTCGGATCGCGCACTCACCGGCTGTCGTTCTAGAGTCACAAAGAACCTTTGTCAACTGAATCAAAAGATTATTTTCACAATGAAAATATCGAGACTTACGACTTGAGCGTCAGCTTCAGGATTTGGTCGTAGTCATCGGGCTGGTGGCAATCGTCGAGTAACGCAATATTGCGGGTGATGGCTTGGCAGGTTATGCAGCGGAAGCGGATCATGAGGCCTTTTTTGGAATGGGTCTCGTAGCCGATGGGAACGAGAAGGCCTTTGCATGGATTGGCGCGATCGCCGGGAAAAACGTCGACGTGTTTGGAATGGAGGCAGAAAGGGCAGTGGTTCCGACAGGTTCGCTGCGAGATCGGGACGTCCCTCGCACAATGTTCGCAGACAAAGGCATCATTGATTTTTTGAAAGCGTCCTTGATCCGACATGGTCTGTCTCTAAACCTCTCAATATTTCAATCAAGCTGCCGATGACAGAATTGGTCATCGGGGGAATGCTTAGTGAAAACGGTTAGGTTTGGCAAGCAAAACATGGTGAGTCTGGCTCTGCTTCTCGCGGCTTGCGGCAGTGGTGGGAGCAAGGACTCGAGCTCGTCGCCTGCGCCGAGCGGCGTTGCTGCTGTAGGATCCGAGATCACGGTAACAGGTTCGATCAAAAGCGTGTCGGGAAGCCAATCGGAAATGAAAGATTGGGTCATTGCCATGATCGACTACGACAACAGCATTAGTTCCGTGGGTGTGGTAAACGCGGCGGGCAACTTCAGTCTGCCGAATGTGTTGAGCAGCGAACGTTACACGCTTGCGCTTCTTGATCCCCAGTACAAACTTGCAGCGGTCCTCTCGTCGCTGGCCGAAGATAATAAATCCGATAAACAAGTCTTCCGACTTTCTGGTACCCAGCTTCCCACTCTGGTGAATAACGGTCCCGTGATCAATTTCACAAGTGCCAGTGGTATAGCCTGGGAAGCTGTGCGCGCCAAGGATTCTGATGGTGATGGAATACCCGACGGACGAGAAGCGTCACTCGCAAATGCGGTGGCGCCTATTGATACTGATGGAGACGGCGTTGCCAACGCTACCGATCCCGACATCGATGGCGACGGGCTCATCAACGTTCTTGATCTTGATGATGACGGCGATAAACTCGCTGACGCTTTTGATACGGACAGTAATGGCGACCTGATCGCGGACACATCGGAAAATAACACGGACCTTTATTATCCCGCTTTAATTGATTTTGGCAGCATTCAGGTCGTGCAGGACACGCAGGCGGATTCAAGTTTCGTTACGAGCCTCCTAATCACCTCCAAAATTCAGAAACAAACGCCGAGCGCCTTAAAAATGCGTGGGCCCACGTCATTGCTTGAAGGATCGCAGTCCGTTCGTGTCAACCCCGACACGGGTGATGCCATCACAACAACTTGGGATAACGCACTTCTGGACGACGGTCTGAACGGCGACGGAGCCGCCGGTGACGGCACTTACGTGCGACGTGTACAGCTTGCAACGGGGAAAATTCCTCGGGCTCAGCAGGTCATGTTTTTTCAATTTTATGATGAAGTTGTCGGGACAGGGACGCGCATACGTGAGCTGCCTTTTATGTTCCCTGATGTTGTCACCGGCGCGATCAGCGGCACTTATACGGCAGCGACGCGGACAGTGACCCTTGTTGGAGCGCCGTTTAATTCGGTTAAGACATTTAAATGGACTGTAGACGTTTACAGCAGCTCGGGTGCGAAGGTTTTTGTTTCCGAACCGATCGATGGTGCTGCGACAACTTATGCGATTCCTGCATCCGTAATGGAAGCTGGTTCAACGTATACTGCAAAAATCACGGCCACAACGCCCGAACGTCTCCCAAGCTACCCAGCCTGGATTGTCCGAAGCGCGAGTTTCAACCTTTAAAAGACTCCACTAACCATAACCATTTTGTTTGTTTTTTGTGTTGAAAAGACGTTCGTCTGCAATCAAATGCAAACGAACGCTTTTGGTGTTTGGGTTAGCGAATTTTAGCGTGGGACTCATTGAAGTAAGAGTTCAAGGACTGGCGCTCGTCAACCGGCATGTCTTCAAGAGGACGCAACTGCTTGGCTTTGTGTGCGACGTAGCTCTGTCGGGCTTGGTCGTAGATGGACTTCACAGGACCATTCAACCAGACCGGCGAAGCCTTCCACATGAAGTCTGGAATGGCCGCATTGGCCTCCGCGTTGTTTGCTGAGAGCCAACGACCTTTGACAACGTTACCTTTGCCATCGAGATCGATTTCGTAATCGTAACTCTCCGAGTCGTAGGGATAATCGTCGTTGCTCGTATCCAATGCGGCCGCTGTCGTCTCAGCTGTTAGAAAAAGCACTGTCCGGAGATGAAGGGTGCGGGGTTGATCCTCAGCAAGTTTTTTGGCTGTCGCATCCTCGATTATGCGTGTTTCGTAGGCCACAACGGGGTTGTTCATGATCTCGCCTTGATGATCACGATCGATGATAAAACCTTCGTTGAGTTTGCCAATCTGATTCGCAAGGACAAGGTGGAACTTCGCGGCGTCGATAGGAGTGCAGTGTCTCCGGCGAAGTGCCTGCTTGCTGTTTTCGAAGGAATAGGGACCAGCGCCCGCGGCAAGCTCCTGCATGTCGGCAGGATTGCAAAGTGCAGCGAGGACTTCGGGTTTGGGTGCTTGCTCATGTACAAAAAGGCTCAAGAGTGAATACATGTCTTGCGCTTCGAAGGTCACAGTTTTGCCGTCTTTGCTTTTCAGCGTCACAGGGCCCACGGGATCAAATTGGATTGAGGCCTCTGACCATGCGTGCATCATTCCTTCCCACTCAGGAATTGTGCTTCGTTTTGAACCGTCAGCGTTCGTTTGTTCCAACGTTCTGTGCCGTTCTTTTTTCGTAAAAGCCCAATCCTTGTTGCCGAGATAGAGATCGAGTTTCTCCGCAGGTGATAGCTTGTTTATATCGACAGTTGAGCCGATCGGATACTGAATAAAAGGAGCAAGGTCCTCCACTTCTTCGGAGTCTTCATTCAGGGCTAATTGCCAACGAAAACTGGCTCCGCCGCGTGCACTGGACCAACCATCCGAAGCCCACGGTAGTTTTGAGAGGCTCGCAACGAGCGGAAGATCCCGAAAATGTGCGGTATATACATCCTGTTTCATTGTCGGCTTGGCCGTCGTGAGAGCTTTTGTTTCCGTAGTTGACGGCTGGGGCGCGGTTTGGCAAGCCGTTAAAAGTAAAAAAATCGCGATAAGACGCATCCTGAACTCCTTTACACTTCCTATCATAGTAATAAAAAAAAGCCGGTTGTGGAATCGAAGGTGAAAGCGGGGCCTATTTTTCATCGTTTCTAAGGAACGTAAACAGTGAGAACAAAACCCTTAACCCAACCGTTATATCAATATAGAAAAACTCTACTCCAGGCGTTATGCCTTACCGGTACCGTGGAAACTCTCGGGGACGAGGACGCGAAGAGCGTTATGCACAATTTTAAATGAAAACGACCCATTGGCTATCCTTTCGCCATCAGCGCGGACGGGAAGTTCTTTTGATCCTTTGACCGAAGCTTCGCGAAAGACCTGAACATACTCTTTTAAAGGATGATGCGGTTTGCGGAGGATAAACGTAAATAACAATGCAAAGTAGTGCTTAAGTGTTCTTGCCTTAAATATGCAGATTTCGGCGATCCCATCGTCACTGACTATATTTTCGCCCCAACGCATTGATGTCGCGCCCATAGAACCTGCATTTGTTACCATAATCGTCGACGCGCGCCGCAATAGTCTTTTCCCATCGGCAACGATCTCAAAATGAAATATCTTGTCCTGCATCATCAGTTTAATCGCGTTCGCCACATAAGCGATGCGGCCATATTTACGTTTTGATTCAGCGTTTGTATGGAGTGTAATCCACGAATACGTGCCTATACTTATATGACAAAGATAAGTTTTTCCCGACACGTCAAGGACATCAACCATGGCGGTGCGGGAGCCCGTTAGAGCAAGCTCGGCGGCTTCGTGAGGATTGGACGGAATTGCATGCTCCTTCGCAAAGACGTTAGCCGTTCCGCAGGGGATCGCTGCAAAAATTTTGCTGTGAAGTCGTGCAAAATGGGCGACCGAGGCTAAAGTTCCGTCGCCACCTGCGGCGATATAGACATCTGTCCCCTGTTCGTCGCGTGCTGTCGTGAGCTCTTTACCCAAGTCCATTTCTTTATTCAGCTCGAGAAAGACCACGTTTTTCCCGAGTGCTCGCGACCTTTCTTCCATGTAATTCTTGAGGGACGGAAGATTCGCACTTCCCGACTTCTCATTCAAAATCACGATATAATTGCGAAAGGAGGCCTCCTCGGTGGGTATGAGGTTTCCAAAACTTTCGCCATTTGCATAAGATGAAACCGAGATGTTTGGTGTGGTCGTCGTCATTGAGGTGCCCGTATGAGACTCATTCATATTTCTGATCTCCATTTTGGTCCACTCTATGATTCGGAGGTCGGAGAAAGCCTGCTGACTAGTATTCAAGAGGCAGCCGCCACGACTCTCGTCGTGACAGGAGACATGACACAACGTGCTACGCGGAGTCAATTCATTGCCGCCTCTGAATGGTTAAAACGCGCAAGGCAACATGTTGAAAATATTGTTATATGTCCTGGTAACCATGATATTGCACTCTACCGCATCTGGGAGCGTGTTTTTAATCCCTTTCAGCTCTACCAGGACTATATACATCCCGACCTCGACCAGGTCTTTCACGGAACCGATGTAACGATCGTTTCGTTGAACAGTGTGCGGCCTTTGAGTCGGCTCGTCCAAGGAAAGTTGAGTCGAAAGCAGTTCCTTCTGACCGCCAATGCTTTTGCTAAGAAACATAGCGATGAAAACAAACTTCATATCCTCGCATTTCATCATCCTTTGATTACCTTTCAGAAGCAGGATCATCATCCGGGACTCGATGTTTCGTGGCAAACGATTTCAGGCGGTGAGCGCGTCGATGTCGTGCTCACAGGACATTTGCATGATTCTGAAGTTCACTTGAGGCATGATGAAGGAACTGGCAAACCTATGGTTCTTATCTCCTGCGGGACTTCGGCTTCAAAACGTGGGCGCGGTAAAGATGAGGGCCGTAACAGTTATAATTTGATTGAAGGGAATCGGAGTGATTTAGTGGTTGCAACCCACTATTATGATCGAGAGAAAAAAAGCTTCGATATGATGGACGAAGCTCATTTTGATTTGAAGACGGCATCGTTTCCTTCAAGATCACAATCGACTGTGGCGAGTTTGGCAAGGGATGCTTAAGGCACAAGTTGAGGCGGCTGTCGCTTTATTGGGTGGATTACGTACCCTTCGTGCTCAAGAAGTTTTAGCAGGCCCTCAGGGCCGGCGAAGTGGGCGGCTCCCACTGCGATAAGCGTATGGTTTGGGCTCGAAAGTTTAGGCAGGGCAAGCATCCAATGATGATTACGTTCGTCGAGGAGGCTGGTGCGAATCTCTTTGGGGACATCCTCCAGAAGGGCATCGAGGGCTTCTGTATCGCCTGAATTAAAGGCTTTTTTCATTGTATCGTACGATTCGGATTCGTCGGTCCACTCATCCAGCATTTTTTTGAGAGCATCGATGGTGAAAATATTCTTGAGATAGATGAGTTGTTCTTCATTGGTTTCGAAAGTGCGGGTTTTTTTATGAAGAGCCTTAGCTTTATCGAAAATGATCTGGTCGATCGACAACTGTCCTTCCTTCATGTCATCTTCCGCTTTGGCCTGCGATTGAAGTAGAAAAATTCCGGCAGCGAGGGGTGTGATTGTATGGAGTTGTGCTTCGGGCACAGGAGAACCTGAGTCCTTAAGGACCTTGGTGAATTTTTCCCAATACGGTTTGCCAAACATATCGGATAGGTTAACGCCGGCCGGCATCGTGAGAAAGCGTTCCATGAGACGACTGTCGGAGTTTCCGATGTCTGTCTCTATTAGCACCGTATCCGCTTGATTTATGCGACTCCAAAGCACCGGATTCATATCTTCGGGTGTAATTCCGACATGCATTGTGCCAACTAATGTTAAGATTTGCTTCCCTTTTGTCGCCTCCCATAAAAAACTATGAGGACGTGAGTCGTATTTTTCAACGGCTTTTGACGGTGAGACACAGCCCGTGATGAGTCCCCAAATACAGAGAATCATGAGAAATATAATTTTTGACCGGGTCTGCTTCATCTGAAAACCTCGAGCTTACATAAGCATGTAGGTGTTGATCATCATGGGGAGAAAGTTTATAATGGATGGCGAACGAGTGCTATAGCGTCGCTTTCTACTGAGCAGGGGGATTTTCCACGATGTTTACAACTGACGATCTACGCGTTGAATCAGCCGCAGACTTCATCGATATACTTCCAATTTTCATTTTTGTTGCCTTTATCGGACCATTTCTGCTGGTTGCCTACACAGTCGGTGCAATCTCCGATCTCGTGGGCTGGCTCGATTAATTCTCTGTTTTTTGCTAGTGATTGAGCTCTTCTCTTTGAATGAAGACGCAAAAAAGTCTACCCGTTAAGGTAGACTTTTTTGTGGCCGCATTCCGGAAGTATTTTATTTAAGAAGTTCGTCAGCATACTGAGCGAGTAGTTCTTTGCTCACCGGGCCAGCTTCCTTGTGGATGACGATGCCATCTTTATTGATAAAGAAAGTCTCTGGCACACCTGTTACTCCATAATCAATGGCTGATTTCCCATCTTCGGCGTCGAGTCCAAGCATGTAGGTCTTCCCGAAGCTGTGAGCGAACTGAAGCGCTGCATCGGGAGTATCCTGAATCGCTATCCCCGCAACAACGAGACCTTTGTCCTTATACCGTTGCCAGAAAGCTTCGAAATCAGAGGCTTCGGCTCGGCAGCTATAGCACCAGCTCGCCCAGAAATTCAAAATAACAGGTCGACCTTTAAAATCCGCAAGTCCGAACCCTTCGGGACGAGGGGTTTTAAGATGCTGCTGGCCCTGAAGCCACTTCACTTCGAACGACAAAGCAGGTTGACCGAGGAAGGCTGAAGGGACTTTTGTTGGATCGGAACCTAGACCGCGCCAAAGGACGAGAAGAAAAAGAATGGCCGCCACGACAAAAACGCCGACGACGATTTTCGCCTTTTTACCGAGTCCGGGTAGGACAACTTTTGCTTCGTTCGTCTCAGCCATTTTCATTGCTCCTTGAACATCGACGTTTCAAGCATTTTTTTATCGAGGGAATGCTCTGCGTCGGGCTTTTTGTACTCTTCTGAATGTTTGACCATCAGTTTCTGCGACACCATAGACTGACCATCTTTACTGATGTGTCCTTCCACAACAACGCCTGACATCTCCTTAAACATATCAGGCGGATTCCCTTTGTGGGCGACTTTTATTTCGTGGCCCTTGAGATCGGAAATCACAAAGTTCAAAGCGAGATCCTCAGGCTTCCAGTCGACGCTGCCGGCTTTCACCATCCCGCCGACTTTGATAGTCTTTGCGTCAATTTCAGCAGCTTTCGCCATAGCTTCGTCAGGCGTGTAGAAATAAACGACGTTGTCGCCGAATTTGAGATTGGAAATTGCGATGGCGAGAACCAAAATAATGCCGCCGCCAACGAACCATTTTAAAGGGATCTTACTCATCTATTGGTAGCTCCTTCATGAACTGCGATCTCTAGAGCCCGCAGTTTTTTGCGCAGCGAGAGTTGCCAGCCGCTATAGGCTAGCAACACGAAGATGCCGATGCCATAAGCCGCGGCCATATACGGAACAGGATCGGTCTGAGTTCCAAACATAGGACATCACCTTTTACTTGAAAACCAAGAGGAATCAGTGGCTATGAACACTGTGACTGTGCTCTTCGATGGAAGCCTGCAGCTTAAGATTGACGGAACGCGTCCATAGGAGCCAGGCTCCAATCAATATCATGGCGACTAGGCAGGTCATAAGTATTTTTACCATATCCGGATCCATGGACGAACCTCCGGAGCGAAGGAGGCTTGGCGGCTGATGCAGGGTGCGCCACCAGGTAACACTTTTGTAAATAATAGGAACATCAAGTCCTATAATTACCCCTAAGGCAGCCGACATGCGATCTCTCTGCGGCCCAGGTGACATGCTGCTTGTGAAGATTAGATAACCCGCATAAAGGAGGGCGAGGAGAAGCGTTGTTGTAAGACGAGCGTCCCAATCCCACCAAACACCCCAGGTCGGCCGGCCCCATATAGAGCCCGTAACGAGAGTCAGGACTGTGAAAATCAAACCGACTTCGGCGCTCGCCTTTGACCACACCGCAGCCGTTGGACTGCGTTTAAAAAGAGTCCAAAGACTTAAAACCGCAAGGACAGCCGATGATAAAAAAGCGGTAATCGCAGAGGGCACGTGAAAATAAATAATACGATACACCTCGCCCTGAGCAGCGTCGGGTGGCGCGAATTTAAGAGCGTAAAACCAGCAGAGTCCAGCGAAGGCAAAAACAGCGATACCCAACGCCAAGGTCAGGCGATCTTGCTTTCTCGCATCGATCATAGACAATTCCTTTAAAATGCAGGCTATTCCGGTTTTACCAATTCGCCAAAGAGCAACAGGCAGAGAGTAAAATACATTATACCAAAAATTACAAGGAGTCCCAGCCAGGAACTCATTAAATAGCTCAAATCCTTGCCATCAACGAGTATTGCGTGACTCGATTCCACAGCGGACAGAAGCACGGGAATGGTAAGAGGGAAATAAATGAGAGGGTAGAGGATCTGTTTGGCGTTCGAACGCAGCATCATCGTGGACAAAAGAACGCCCAGAGCCCCCAAACTTAAAAGTGCCATTAAGGCGATTATCGCGAGTGAACCATTGAGAAGGCTTTTGCCGCTGACATTAAGAAAAAGATCGGAGAGAAAAAGCGTCGGCGCAAGTATCAGCACACCCAAAGCAATGACGATCGTATATTTGCTCAGAAACCATGCACTTGGCGAGATAGGATAGGTCCGCAGCTGGTCAAAAACCCGATCTTGCATATCGGGCTCCAGAACCCGCGAAAAGGATATTTGCAGTGAAAAAAACGCGGTGAGGAAAGTTGCCGCGATATAAAGCTGCGGGATAAACTTCGGCTCGACCGTTCCAAATGTAAAAACAAAAAGAAGGATCATCGTCCCCGAAAAGAGAAGGGGAGATAACCAGCGTTCGGCGTTTGCCCATTCTACTTGAACAGCCTGCCACAGAAGGGCGCGATATTGGGCTAGGAAAGTCTTCATCAAGAGGCCCTTCCGTCGTGGAGCAGATCGAGTTTACGGACGCGAAAACGTTCCAGGGGAGCGATGTCGTGGCTGACGATAATAGTGATGCCCTGACTTAGCAAATGACCGTTTAACATCGTCTGGAATGTGTCGATGCCCTTGGCATCAAGGCCATAGAGGGGCTCGTCTAAAAGCCAGCAAGGTGTTTTTGAGAGTTCGAGTCGCGCCAGAGCCAGACGTCTTTTCATGCCTGTCGAGAAACTCTCGACAGAAAAATTCTCGCGTATGAGAGGGTGATCAAGTTCCCAGTTTTTAAGAATTGGCCGTATCGCATTATCACTGTCGTCAAGGCCGCGGAGTCGAAGCCAGAGACGCAGGTTGCTCATCGCATCCATTTTGCCGAAAAGCGCGTTGGCTTCGGCGGGGAGATATTCGACAAAAGAACGGCGGTCGAGAGCCGTAGTGCCATCCGGAAGGCGATAGTGAATCGTACCGGCACTCTCTTTGCGAAGACCTGCAAGTATGCTCATCAGAGTAGTTTTGCCACTTCCGTTCGGGCCGGTGATATGGAGAATTTCGCCCGGTTTCGCATCGAAACTGAGGCCGGAAAGGATGGTCTTGTACTGATATTTAAACCCTAGGCTTTTGATCTCGAGCACTTCAATAATCCGCTATATTAATTCCGACGTTAATCACACTTCTTCGTTCTATCACGCGCGCGCTCCCAGCACCAATATCTTCCGCAAAGGAGGCTATTTGTGCGCTGAGTATGCCGAGGTTGATGCCGGTACCGTAACTGAGACCAGCCGCGTTGTAACCCAAACGAATGCCCACTCCAGAGTCGGCACCATGACGATCCCCAAAGGTTAATTCCGATGAGACCCGAAATTTGTCGCGGGTCGGGACAGACGCCTGCGCAAGATCAGTCGCTTCCGCAGTGAGGTGGAGGGTTCCCCAATTTTTGATGGAAGGCGAAATGCTCAATCCTAGAGTCTCACGTTCCTGCGTGACTTCGGTGCTGAGCGTTTTGTCGGAGGGGGTATATCGCGTTGAACCAACGTCATTAATGACCAAACTCACAGTGGGTTTTAAGAAATGACTAAAGCGGTAGAGCATACCGAGATGAATAGGCATTCCCTCGTAGGATCTCCGGCCGTTAAGTACAGCAGCTTTCCGGGCAGCCTCGGTCGTTGCCGTCGCCTCATCCCATTCGGCTATGGTCTGAGTTGTTTTAAGAAAAGCGGCCGACACACCCATATAAAATTCGTTTTTCGCGGCAGCTTCACTGAAGCCGATAAACGGCCCACTCATCGTTCGTTCATCGACATGGAGCGACGGTTTGCTCGGGTCTTCATTGTTTCTATAGGAAGCTATGCGCTCGTTGTATGTGTAGCCGACCAGGACCCGCTTAAACAGGGCGAGGGGGGTCAACGATAATCGCGCATAGGGTCTTATGGAGTCAGACGAAGGTTTCAGTTCTTTTGCAAGTTTATCGCTGGAAAGCGGCTCGCCCGTTAGACGGTCATTCATGACCTTATTGCCCCCATCACCGGAACTGCTCCCGATATAGGGAAAAAACAGATGGGTAATAAGGGGTTTTTCGGCCTTTTCATAAAAATCCCCAATTAAAGCCGGATTATAGTAAAGCGCGTCCAGGCCGTTTGCCGAAGTCGATAAACACTGGCCGAGCGCGGCGGCTCGCGAGCTGATGAAAGGCGTGTTGTCAAAGCCCGTGTTCAAAGCGATAGGACTTGCGTTCAAGTGGGTTGCGAAAAGTAACCCTAAAGGGAAAACAATGATGCGGCTCATTTTTTAGTCCCTTCTTTGGTCATGTCTTTGACCCGTGGCCTTAGTTCGGAAAAACACGTGACGTGAACATAAACATTATCCAGGGTATCCGTATCATGGCACTCAATAGCTCCACTTTTGGGGTCACCCGGGGCATTCTTATACACGTATCGGCAGAGTCCGTTCATTCCTTTCGGAGAGCCCGATTCCGTGAACCGGCCACTTTCCATCTGAAAGGCATCGCGGGTGGGAAGATTGAATGTAACCTTATGAACTTCTTCCGTTTTATAGCCTACTGAAAGAAGGGCTCCAAGGACTGAACCGCCGCCGGATTGAACTTTCTTTTCGTCAGTTTTATCATGATTACCACTGCCGTCTTTCGGCTTTTCACCGTGTTCACCCTCTGCTTTTTTATCGTCTTTCTTATCACCCTTCGTCGAACCGTCGGCATTTTTTTTGCTGTCGATGTTCACGAGCAGGTTGGGGATAGGAGTTTCGACTGGATTAACGGGTTTGTCCCATTCAGGGAGATTAATGCGCCAGCGACGGCCCTTGAACGAATCCAAAACTATGGTTCTCTCCCCATCAAGTTCCGATGCTTTACAGGTTTTGATGACGATGTCCTCGTACATTCCTGCTTCTTTGTCGCCGGCTGCTGTGAAGTTGCCGATTCGATAATCGGTGTTCCATTTCATGACGATGCCTTCGTCCCACTCAGCCTCTATCAGCACAGTCCAGCTGAGATGTCCGAGGGCGTCGAGGTCATCGATTCGCCATTCTAAAGCTGTGGGTTTGCAGATACGTTTGTCGGTATGTTTTAGATTGGTTCGGACGAGCAGACATTGCCCCTTTGGGGGTTTCATCCATATTTTTCCGGTGATTGTTTCGGGTGTTTGTCGATTCTCGAGTAGAGATAAGCGGTCGAGCTCAAGCCGGGTGTTCGGCATGGGCATAAAAAATGTCGATAATTTTTGCGACCGTTCAGCTTCCGGCGCATGGGGACCAAAAAGGAGCGCAGCACCCAGTGCAAGCTCTATCATTGTTTTTTCGGAGCGTGAGCAGGAGCTGCGGTTTTGGCTAAATCCTCTTGATAGGTAACTTTCCAAAGATCCGTGCTTCCGCCGATGGTGTAAATTACGCTCCCGTTTGCCCACCACTGTGGATACCGTTCGCTGAGGGTCGGCGTCGTCGTCAAAAAGCGGCCTTGCCCGTTCATATCGGTGATGCGGATATCGTAATCATAGGGCGTTTTACCGACTATGCGAGCTGCCGCATATAGGAGGAGTGCTTTGAACGGGTGCCATCGAGGATCGCGTCCACGGCCAATAAGTTTGGGATCTTCGCCTTGAGTCGAAACGTAAAGGTTGGCGTTTTGCGTCGCCCAAGCGACGGTTTTCCCGTCAGGGGATATATCAAACGAGTCGACGCCGCTACCATCATCACGAAGCGTGTTGAGTGTGAGGCCCATATCGGTCAACCATAGCATTGATTTCTGCGTGGCAACCCAGCGTCCCGTTTCCACCTTGGTCCGTTTTTGCCACTTTGCCAACCGCTCGCCAGGGAAATCAAGGCGACGGCTCAAAATGCCTTTTTCATGCATCATAAAGTAGGTGTAATCGCGTGGGTCCAACGTCAAAAATCCGCTCGATCCTGGGACGACATCTATATTAGACGTTTGGTTTACGTAGGTATCGTAGGCTTTGATTTCGCTCGTTACGGATTTTTTATCGCGGATGAGTTCGCGGTAGAAAAGGCGATTACCATCTGGACTCCAGAAAAACGATTCGCCTACGCGGTGCGGCGTGACTTCGACGATCTCCTGGGATTCAAGATTCATAATGCGCAAAGATTGGCCATGCTGATCGGTGAAGGCCATCTGCGTTTTGTCTTTATTGAGACGTATGCCGATGAGGGGGCCTTCTGTCCTGAGAATCGCAACGGGTGCCCCGCTCAAAGCAAAATTGGATTGCAAGAGGATGATGCAGGCTATGAATGGCTTGACGATCCGATTGATCATGCCGGAGTCCTTTGCAAAGAGTAGAGGGGCATTTCCAAATATCCCCATAGACTATCAAAGCATCGATAGCGGAAGGGGAACAGACGCAAGAACTTCCTAGCCGTCCTAAAACGAGAAAGTCGATTGATGTTATACTCTTACGGATCATAAGGTGGGTGAGAGTTCTGGGGGCCTGCCCTGAATCTCAAGCTTTCCGGGAAAAAGCCGATAAGACTGGGGCTTAGACGGAGGAACGCCATGCAAAACAAAAAATTAATGACCAGCCTATTCAGTAGCTTATTGCTACTCAGTCTCGCCACCCATTCGGCTTCAGGATTTGCTGAAGCAAAGAAAAAAGACTCAGCCGCTGCCGGCGCTGATAAAGGTGGCCGTAAAAAGATCATGATTCAGGAAGGTCGCACCAAGGGCTCCTCCAAAACAGCCATCGATTTTGATGCGGCATCGATTGATGGCGAACGCCGTATCCCAGCCGGTGTCAACATTGGTGGCGCAAAACAAGATAACGAATACGATCTGATCAATCTTCGCTCACGTTGGCCCAATGAAATGATCAAATCCACATCGAACCTTGAGACGGGCAAAGGTCAGTAAAAATTCCATTCGAATACAAATTAAAAGAGCCTTGTAGAGGCTCTTTTTTTGTTTTTAAAAGGAATTATGAAGTTCCAAAAAACCTTCGAGTTCCTTAACGTCGTCGATCTTCGCATTCAACTTCCGGTAGACAAGCCACCCATAACGGTCCGATGCATAAATCGAAGGCAAATCAGGCTGATGGAAGTCCTCGAGAACTTTCGCTGTGCCAAGAAATGAAGAGGGCGTAACTTTGTGAAAGGACGCAAATGCCTGCGCATCCGGTGCGGTGTCGTGCGCAAAAACAAAAATTACATCTGTATAGGCATTTTCATACTGAAGCGCGATCCGTTTAAAATCGCTCATAAGCTGCTGGCAGGGAATACACCACGAGGCCACAAAAACGGTGATTAGGACGCGCCCTTTGATTGCAATGCGAGGAGCGAGAGGTTCTCCACTCAGCGATTTTAAGGTTAGGGCTGGGAACGCTATCCAGCTGTGGGCATATTTGTCGGTAACACGCGCGGCTACAGCCGCACCGGCCGCACTGCCATGCGCGGGTTCGTTAGCCCGAGCGTTGACTGATCCTAGGAGAAAGGTCATGATGATGAGAATTTTAAAGGACAAGTGGGGCCCCTCCGCGGGTCAATGTGGCCTTTGAGTCCTATTCTATCATGATTGAGCCTTGGGAGTGAATCCAGGTGGAAACAACAGCAGAGACCCTTGCGAACCTGTGGAGCTTCAATTGGGGCGCCATGGAGGTCTTGATTGGCGGCAAGTCTTCCATCGATCTGACTGAGCTTGAAATTCGCGATCGTACGGATGCTTCGGAGTTTCTTCGATACTATGGCTATGATCCCGAAAACCCCCAAGACGCGCAAAAGATACATTCGGTTATCTGCGAATCATGGAATTTTATCGAAAAATATTTGATGCCGGCCGAATGGCTAGCCGGACGACGTCCTCCGGATGATTTGCTGATGGCCGATGATGCTTGCGTCATACTACTCGCAGCTTCCGATCGACGTCCGGAGTGTGCCTTGCGGCAAGCCTGGGCCTGCGCGGTTTTGAGAGTCATGCACACCCTTGCGCATATCGATGGCGTGGCAAAATTTGCCGACGTCGAGGCCGCGCGCACGCAGATCATGAATCGTTTTTTAAAATATATTTTTCGAAACGGCGAAGGCCAGCTTTGTTTTGGCAGTCGCGAAACCTCCGTCCAGCTCGATCGGATCGAGTGGAAGCTCCGTAAGTCGAGGGAGTCTATCTTATTGAAACTTCTGCATAAAAAAGCCAACGTGGCCGAGACGATTTACGATCTTCTAGGGATGCGTATCATCACGAAAAATCTCTCTGATGTGATGGTTGTCGTGAAGTTCCTAAGGGAGTTTCACATGGTCTCGTTTCCGAACTGCAACCCGGCGCGTGCGCGGAATTCGCTGATCGACATCGAAGGCTTTAAGCATAATGTTGATATGCTGAGAGAAATGCTGGAAGAGGGGCGAATCCAGCCGCATGAATTTACAAATATCCTGCAGGGTTTGACCAAACCCATCAGTCTCGGCAATCACGTCAACCCTCATACGGCGAAAGATTACCGGGCGGTTCAGCTGACCTGTCGCCAATTGATCCGCTATCCGAACCCGTCGCTTCAGTGGCAGGAAAAGATGAACCGATTTATAGCCGACGGGAAAAGCAGTCCAGTGATGATGCGGGTGTGCGAAGAGATCTTGCTCATGGCAGCCACCGACGAACGTGTGATCGAAGGCTTTTTTCCCTTCGAACTTCAGGTTATGGACGAAGAATCGGCTACTCAGAATGCAGTTGGGGATGCTTCGCACGATCGTTATAAACAATCGCAGGTTAAAGCGGCGCGTCGACGGGTTCTCCATCGCGTTTTGACTTTGAACGATACGATTCGGCTGGCTTAAGCTTGAAAGCGCCCCTGAAAAGTGGGTTTGTTCCACCTTTGAGATGTATAGACTCCACCATTGCCGCTACAAAAATACGCTATAAAACACGCACAGAAAAAATAGGGCGCAAACTCAAAACCAAAGAGTTCTGCGCCCATGATCGTTCCAGCCAGCGGTGTATTTGTCGCGGCTGCAAACACGGCGACCAAACCTAGACCCGCAATCAGGTCAAGGGGTAGCCCGAGGGTTTGTGCAAGGGCTGCCCCCAGACACGCGCCGATAAAAAACAGAGGCGTGGCTTCGCCGCCTTTAAATCCTGAGCTGAGGGTGATAGCTGTGAAAATAAACTTCCAGAGCCAGCTCCAGGCCGTCACGCCTCCTGACAGGAAGGCTTTTATTATAGAAGGCGCAAGGGGATCGGGATTGGTTATGCCGAGCCCTAAAAATGCACGAGAATCAAGCGTATACGTGAGCGTGATGATAAGGATTCCGCCGAGTAGCGGGCTCATCCAGTACGCGGGCAGAAGACGATTCCAGAACCGCTTCAAACCGTGGGTCGCTTCGGCAAAGGCTCGACTGCAGAGCCCGAAGAGAATAGCCGCCATACCTATTTTCAGAAAAATTGTTGCATAAAAATGGACGGTATCCAGCTCGGGTGGAATCGAAACGATGCGGTATAGGGTGTGATGAATAGACCAAAGCTTGCACACAGAGTCGGCAAGCAGGCTTGCGAACAGTATTGGAATAAAGCTACGGGCTCGTGTCCGAAGAACGCCGACGACTTCAAGTGCGAAAAACGCGCCGGCAAACGGTGTTCCAAATACGGCTCCAAATCCTGCACTCATGCCGCAAAGAATAAGAAGCGCGCGTCCGTTCGCAGTGAGTTTGAAAACGCTGCAAAAGGACTGCGCAATGCTGCCGCCGATTTGAACAGCAGTTCCTTCTCGACCGGCGGATCCACCGAAAAGGTGTGTGATAAGGGTGGCAAAGAAAATATAGGGAGCAAGACGTTTCGGCACCTTCTCTTCATCCTGATTCAAATCCTCGATGAGTAGATCATTGCCAGAATCGGATCCTTTGCCGAATTTTTTGGTGAGAATAGCGAGGAGCATGCCAGCGAAAGGAAGCCCGAAGAGCAGGGCAGGGTGTTGCCACTGGGTTATGGTGGCAGTTTCGAGAAGGTGGAGAAACAGCGCTATGACACTTCCGGTCACTGCAGATAAAAGTGTCAGAAGCAAGAGCCAGAACGCGCCCGTACTAAGGGAATTTTTTATAAATCGGAAGCTTGATTGCATCGCATTCCCATTTTGAGGCCGGGCTCATTGTAACACGGCTTATTCGAGATGATGAGTCGGTCAATAACTGCGGCGGCAACGACAATTATAAGGCCCAGTGGGCCATCATTTGCAAAAATTATTCACTTAAATGGGAGCTAGTGCGACCTATTTAATCCTGTGGAATTAAAAGCCGAATGTACATTTATTTATATAAGCCTAATAGCCTTGGCACCAGCAAAAAATCTGTCCGGGTAAGTTTTTGTTCCCCTCCGCCGATACCGTGTATGGATTTTAACGACGCAATTTTGAGGGTTTCACCCAAAGATGGTAGCTGATCGCAAACCAAGATCGATATTCCTAGACGGACGCTCTTGGCCGCTCTTTCACCTTATCGCGAGCCTATTTCTGGTGATGCTTTTTGCATTGCACTGGTTTGGCCTCGATGCGGTTTTTGATACGCGGATCAGTTCGCCTATACTGTTTCAAGTGCGGGAAATGGTGGGCCGCACTCAGGACCTCAACCCACGGGTCAAGATTCTTGCACTCGACGACAGTACGTTTTCCTATCTCGGTGGTCCGCGCCTCAGTTACGATCAGCTTGAAGCTCTCCTCAGAAACATCGCAGCGCGCAAACCCAAGGCGATACTGATCGATAGCCTACTGGCCGATACTCCATTCATTCCCACCAAGATTACGACCCAAGAAGTCGATATTCCGGTATATTCTGGCAGTTTCATGTCGGGTATGGAAGTCCAGTACCGTTTGCCCTCGGAGCTCAAGTTGGACGTCTACAAACCGCAGACGTATCTTCATGATGTCTACAGCGTCGATCATCTTAACTACAAAATTGATTCTCACGAAGGTTGGTACATTTACGGCCACTCTCATACGTACGATCATTTGATTCGCGGCGTTGGCCACATCACATTTAACTCTGACGCGACGATTTCGCCCTTTTTCCTTCTAGGCGAAAAAACCCTGATTCCTCATCTGAGTCTATTCGCTGCGGATTCGATACAAATGACCGAAAAGAAGCTGCTCATAGATGGCCATGTCGTGCCTTTGACACGTGACGGTCGTGTCATGATCAATCACAGGAACCCCAACTCCTTTTATAAACGTGCGGCGCCGCTTAAATTTGCTATTCAAAGGGCTCTCAATCACGAGGTGGAGAGCAAGGTCAATGAGGGAGACGTTGTCGTCATACTTTTTGCTTTTGCCACAGGCAACACCGACTTTCATGAAGGGGGGCCTTTCGGACCGATGCCGGGCGGCATGATAATCGCGTCGATGGTTTCCGACGTCTTAGATGGTACTTGGCTCACGAAGTGGGAAACGGACGGTCTGCTTATCGTGATCTTCGGTTTTTTTGGAATAATCGTCGGTATCAACCTTTCGATCAGACGCTACCTCCTGGCCCTCATCGGAGTCTGGAGTTTCTATACGATTTTTGTTGTCGCTTGTTTTATCTACGGAGCCATATGGTGCCCTTGGGCGATGCCGATGCTTGCTTTTACTGGCACGAGCCTGATTCACTTCGTACATGTCCGAATCTATGAAGAAATGAAGTTGATGTTGATCGAACGTAACTATCAGCTCGAAAAGGCGAAACGTCTCGAGCGTACACACGGCGGCGGGCGCCGCATCTCCTGATTCATCTTTCCCTCGTCATATCGAAAGACTAGACTTGAAATATTCTCAAACTTCGGCCTAATGGTTAAGTGTTCAAACCATTTCGCTCCGGAGAGCCGCCATGATATTCCGCTGGTCTTACGTCTTTCTCCTGCTTTTATCTGGGGTGTGTGGAACGTCTTGTATCCACGACACCGCAAAATCTGCTCCGGCTCCCGCGTTAAGTGTCGCGACCGAAAACCAATGCGAAAAAGTAAGTCAGATCATTTGTACCCGCGAATATATGCCCGCAGTCTGCATATTTGCGAATCAGAACTTTTCCGGAAGCAATCCCTGCGAGGCAAAGAAGCTGGCGCGTGATTTTGCCTGCAAAACGAAGGTGGAGTTTAAGGAGGATCAGTTCAGGTGCGAGAACAAGGGTAAGCTGACGGTAAGGAGCGAATGTGACGTCGGCTCTGAGCACAAAGGATGCACACGCGAATTCAAACCCTCAGTTTGTCGATTCGGTGGTCTTGAAGCGCAGGGTAATAATCGCTGCGAAGCGCTGAACGCTTTGCGTGTCAAAGCTTGCGCCAAGAAAACGGCCTTTGTGTCAGCCGAGGCTGTTTGTGAAGCGAGTAGTCCTGAAGCAGCAGCAAAGAAGATTCGGAGTTATCCATGAAGGGTTGGTTTCTCGGAGCTTACGCGGGCTACGCATCGTTCGCTGCTAAAACAGCGGATACGGATGCCGCCTACATGCAAGGTCTTCAAGAACTCCCGCACCTCGCCGGACTGGAATTGCCTTTTTATAGCGATCTTAGCGAGACAGCAAGCGACAGGTATTTGAGAACACTGCCAAAGCACTGGGATTATGTCCTCACACTCTTACCAGGGACGATGCAGAGCCTTGCCAATCAACCCGACTTTGGTCTCGCTTCACCGCAGCCTGAAGGTCGTAAAGCCGCGATGAGCCGCATGACGCTAGTTCATCGGCGCCTTCATGAAATCAACGCACGCTGCGGTCGACAAGCCGTTCAAGCGATCGAAGTCCATTCCGCACCGAGCGGACCTCAAGGTTCGACCGAAGCACTTTATCGCTCTTTCGAAGAATTAAGTGCCTGGGATTGGCAGGGTGCGCGCCTAATGCTCGAGCATTGCGATGCCTGGAAGCCAAATGGAACAAGCGTGAAAGGCTTTTTGCCTTTACACGATGAGCTCGGCGTCTTGAAACAGCTTGATGAGCGAGTGACCATGAGTTTAAATTGGGGCCGGTCTGCCCTCGAAGCCCAGAGTGGGGACGAACCCTTAAATCACATTAAAAAAGCTCAGGATTCCGGCTTGCTGGGTGCCTTCTTTTTTTCAGGCACGGCCTTGAATGATCCTCTTTATGGTTCGTGGACCGATAGCCATGTTCCGCTCAGACTTCCTGATCCAGCCCCCTGGCAGGCAAGTCAAGGGCTCCTGACGCCGGCGGTCGTGACAGGTGTGTGTCGAGTATTACAGGCAAGTCCCTATATACTCTGGGGAATTAAGGTTCAGCCAGCACCGGCGTCGCTTTCTGTGGCTGAGCGTTTGGACTTTCTTGCACAGCAGATTCTAGGTTTTGAGCAGGCGCGCCTTGCCGTTTGATTGCGATGTCCCTGGCTCCGTGCTAATTTCCACGACTTAAAGTTCGTGGGAGTTGAGCCATGTCTCTAGAGAAGATACGCAAATTAACAGTGGCCGCCATCAGCACCTACGATTTGATCAAAGCCGGTGATCGCGTGATGGTCGCGGTCTCCGGTGGCAAAGATTCGGCCGTAATGCTCGTCGTTCTCGATGCGATCCGAAAACGCGCGCCTTATCCTTTCACTCTGCATCCTGTCCTTCTCGACCAAAAACAACCGGGCTTCGCCGTGGATGCGTTTCGCGAATGGGTGGCAACTCAGGGTTATGAACTCACGGTACTTGAAGAAGATACATATTCAATCGTTTTAGATAAAACGGATGAAGGCAAAAGTTACTGCGGATTGTGCTCCCGGCTGAGACGCGGAATTCTCTACAATCATGCGGATAAAATGGGCTACCAAAAGATCGCTCTGGGCCACCATCGCGATGACCTCAATACGACGCTTTTGATGAATCTCTTTTTTAACGGCCGCATTGCGAGTATGCCTCCCAAACTTAAATCCGACGATGGTCGCAATGTCGTGATCAGGCCGCTAGCATTTGTGCCTGAAGATGATATCAAGGCCGCATCATCGGCTCTTAAAGTGCCTATCATTCCCTGTAATCTCTGCAGTTCGAATGGCAACATGCAAAGGGCGCGTATCAAAAAACTCATCAAGGACATGGAAACCGAGCACCCGCATATGGCTTTGAGCCTGCTTAAATCGCAGCAGAATATTCGGGCGTCGCAGTTGCTGGATAAAAGTCATTGGGCTTTTGAAAAACTGGAAGACTGCGAGTTGTCCGGCTCGTTTGCTGAGGAAGAGTCGTCGATCCTTAGTGTGTAGCTTTTGAAGGTTGACGCACAGCGGGCCAGGGCGTGGGAAAGACCGTGGGATCAAAGTCAAATACATCACCGATTTTTACCTGCTTTTGGCTTTTGCGGACAAAGACGATAGCGCCTTCCTTAATCGCAAAACCACGCGGGGATTTCAGGCCCAGACCCGCTCCATAAAATCCGACGACATGACCCTTCACGAAGCGACCTCCCTCCTCAAAATAGACCCGATCATTCATATCGAGGCCCCATGCGCGGCCACGATCGAGGTAGACCCAGGCTCGATCGATTTTTGCGACCTGAGGTTTATCATTGCTTAGGAGTTCGCTCCGGAAGTCCTTGAGTGTCTGGGTAAAGGTAAGAGGAATACTGATGCGGTTTTCGGCTGGCATGAGTTCGAAGGTCATCGATCCCCTTGGCGTAAATTGACTGCCGAGAACCGATTCGCTGCTGCGGAGCAGAGCGGACAGCTGAGGACCTTTGGGATCGCGTCCCCAATCGAGCAGAAAGGTACGCGTGCTCCGTTTAGGCTGCGATGTTGGGCTTAGAAGCTGCCGTAAGCGGTACCCTTCCAAAAGGTCGAGCGGGGTAGGAACCATCATTGTTTTTTGTAATTCGTGCGCGACCAGCATATTGAAACATTCATGAGTGCCCTCAATACTGTTGTGACTGCTGCGGAGCAAGGTGAAGTCGACCTTAAAAGCCAGAGCCTCCGTATCCGCGCCCCGAATCGCTGCAGCCAGGTCTTGAGCCCATGGGGCCCCAATGGCGAGGGGGGCAGCTGGACTGTCCCACGCGGTTTTGGGTGTGAACTGTTGTTTGCTGGCAATCAAAGCATTATCGCTCAAAGTGACGAGTTCGGTGGCGACGACGATTGATTCACCAGCCAGGCAGAGGACGGGTACGAGATAGGAGGGGCCTGGAACAGAAAATGTCGGTTTGCCAGAAGCGACGGGATGGATACTGTGTTTGAGATTGAGAGGAAGTATCTGTCCTTGTTTTTCGAGCAACTGGTCTAAGGGCTGAGACTCCGTCAAAAGGCTCTGTTTGAGTTGTTGATAAAGAGCTGCGAGCTTTGTTTTGTTCCGCGTCGCAAATTCGTTATCAACTCCGATGAGTTGCCAGGGTAAGACGCTTAGCTCAGGGACGATCGTTTCAGCAAAGGCTTGGTGCGCATGGGAAAGAGTAAAAATTAAGCAGGAAAACCAAGTCAGGAGTGGTTTTGAAAATAACTTTCCATTTTGGGTTTGCTTCCCCGCCCAATAACGATTACAAAATGTAAGGGCCATGCAAATGTATGGCTTAATCATCTTCTCCGTTATGAGCCCCACGAATGACATGAATGTCTCTTCATCTAAAAGCGAGAGTTCTGAATGAGAGGCTTTAAGCGTTTGCCTTCTTGGTCTTTATCGGCAGCTTTGCTTCGACAATGAAGGGCAGACACAGAAAGCTTTTTCGGGCATAATTCAGGACAAGTTTCTCGATTTTATAAAAGCACAAGAACTTGCTATAAGGACATAGCTTGCATCCTCTTAAAGAACTCGCACGTGGAAGTAAGGCTTATTGGAGAGGTGTTGTCTGGCTCAAAGAGCATCCTTTTTATATTTTGCTTCTGCTTGTACCAAGCTTTCTGGGCCTCATTGGTGTGGTCGGGGCGGGGCTTTTATTCCTCAAATATCATTCCGCTCTTTTGAGTTTCTTTTTGTTTGAACCAGGACAGAGCTGGTGGTGGGTCATCTTGTACTATGCGGCTTTGCTTCTTTTTCATGTTACTGCTTTGATTGCCATTCTGCTTGTCGGCCTTATTGTAAGTAACGTCATCGCTTCGCCTTTGTATGAAAGAATCTCTCAGGCGATCGAAGATGATATGTTTCCGGGAATACGTGTTGAGTTATCGTTTTGGCAGTCTTTTCGCGGTGTACCCGAAGAGTTCAAAAAAATGGTACTTATAGGGATTTTGTCTCTGGCGCTTTTTCTTGTGCCGGGCCTTAATGTTTTAGCCCTCTTAGGGACTGCTTTTCTCGTCTCTTGGGATTTTTATGACTATCCTTTGGCTCGACGTGGACTCAGCTTTGCTGAACGTTTGCAGCTTGCTCGAAGCGATGTTTGGGCTATGTTAGGGATGAGTCTTTGGTTTCTGATCCCTTTTGTTCAGGTAATACTCGTACCGATGGCTGTTGTTGGCGGGACTCTATTGAGTCTCGAAAAGCTTGGGCACTCAGCTAAACCGGTCACGTTTACGTTATAAGTATTTATATTATTTAAAGTATTGGAAATTGATTCCAATCACCAATCTGGAGAACGTGTCTATGGGTTTTGAAAACGTAGCGGAGCGCACAAAAGCGATTGATGCGGCAGTCAGCTCCATAGAGAAGCAGTTCGGTAAAGGCGCCATCATGCGCCTTGGCACTGCTGAACAGGAAGCTAACAAAGTCGAAGCAATTTCGACGGGCTCGATCTCCCTTGACGCTGCTCTTGGAATCGGCGGGATTCCTCGCGGTCGTATTGTTGAGATTTACGGACCAGAGGCGAGTGGTAAAACCACTTTGACTCTTCATATCGCAGCAGAAGTTCAAAAAGCTGGCGGTGTGGCTGCTTTTGTTGATGCAGAACATGCTCTCGATACTTCTTACGCCAAACGTATCGGCGTAAATCTCGAAGAGCTCCTTGTTTCGCAACCTGATACGGGTGAGCAGGCGCTTGAGATCGTTGACATGCTGGTGCGCAGTGACGCTGTCAGTATCGTTATTGTCGACTCTGTAGCTGCTTTGACGCCTAAGGCTGAGATCGAAGGCGAGATGGGTGATATGCACGTTGGTCTCCAGGCGCGTCTGATGTCGCAAGCTCTGCGTAAATTGACCGCTTCTGTCGCACGCTCTAACTGTACTGTCGTCTTCATCAACCAGATTCGTATGAAGATCGGTGTCATGTTTGGTAGCCCAGAGACAACGACTGGTGGTAACGCCCTCAAGTTTTACTCTTCGGTTCGTCTCGACATTCGTCGCGTGGCTTCTATCAAGCAAGGCGACGAAGTTATCGGTAACCATGTGCGCGTAAAAGTTGTTAAAAACAAAGTTTCTGCTCCATTCCGCGAAGCTGAGTTTGATATCATGTTTGGTCAAGGCATCTCAAAAATCGGTGACCTCATCGATTTGGCTTCGACTCATGAGATCATCAGTAAAACGGGTGCTTGGTTCTCTTATAAAGAACAACGTCTTGGTCAAGGCCGTGAAAAAGCCAAGGAGTTCCTGGAGTCCAACCCTGAGGTCCTCGCGACTATCGAGTTTGAACTCAAAACCAAACTTGGTTTTGGTCTCGAGAAAGTTACGACGGATAAGACAATCAACGCCGCTCCTGAACGTTCGGAGAACAAACCTGCTCGTAAAAAAGCAGCCGATAAAGAGTAACGGTAAGAATGGGGGCGCAAATACGTGAGTAAAGTTCTGCTTTTTATACCTCAGACAGATCTTGCTGATAATGAATGCTGGCAAAGTATTCGTCAGTGGATGAAAGTTGCGGGTCTGACCTGGGATAAAGTACGCTGCACACCTGCAAGCATCTACGAGACCTCAGTGAAGCAGAATGAAGTAAAAGCCGCTCTCAATTTGTTGAGACAGGGTAGTTTTGAAAAAGTTGTCTTTGCGAAGTTGCCGGCAAATTACGAAACAAATCTGGATTGGTTGATGTTTGCCATCAGCTGCCAGACGCAAAAAGTAAAGCTGGAAACTCTCGAAGGCGAGTTGACACTGCCCCCCAGTGCTCAAAAGCTTGCTGCCCATTATAGTTCGATGTCTAAAAAAGCAGCTCAGACTCAGACTCAGACTCAAACACCGGCATCGGCTAAAAGCCAAAGTTTATAATCTTCCAAAGTTTGATAGCGGTCTCACTCAGAAATGAGAGAGGCCGCCTTTTTTATCCCCGATAAAATATGTCCCAAACTGCCGCTTATGAAACCCTGTAATACACAGCTTTATCTATAAAGACACACCTGTAATATGATATGGAAATCTTGTCATAAAGAAAAATTTTTATGAAAAAACGTTCTTTAAAATTTGCAAAATAGCAAGGCACGTTCGAGGAACTACCCATGTAATGCCCGTCAAACCTAGTAAGTCAAAAGTTTAGCAATACGAAATTGAACTGGCCGGCCGACCAACTATTATGGCTGTAGTACAAAATACTTATGAGGAATTGAGAAGATGCTAAACCTTACTCGTTCAGTTCTTGCGGTCATGACTTTAGCTCTTGGCGGAAGTGCAGCTTACGCGGACTTTTTACCGCCTAACCATCTCGATCGCCAAGATAACATGCGGACTAAACGCGCCGGTACAATGTCTCAGGCGACCTTCAACGCAGTTATCGATGAGGCTGTTGCCTACTACGGTCCGTATCTTAAAACGAACTTTGGATCTACATTTGTTGTAAACCGCAAATGGACGGACAGCACCGTTAACGCCAATGCGACTCAATTCCTCAGCACTTGGACAGTTAATATGTACGGCGGCCTCGCTCGTCGTCCGGAAACAACGCGTGACGGATTTGCACTCGTACTATGTCATGAAATTGGTCACCACCTCGGTGGTTATCCTTTTGTATCCTCGTGGGCTGCCGACGAAGGCCAAGCCGATTATTTCGCAACTTTGAGCTGTGCTCATGATCTCTGGAAAGATCAAACGGCAACAAACGCACTGTCGCGGAATATTATACAGGAATATCCTAAGTCGCTCTGTGACGCTGCTTGGACAAACGAAGCTGACCAAAACCTTTGCTACCGAACTATGCTTGGCGGCAAATCTTTGGCCAACCTCCTCTCCGCGCTGGGCGGCACAGTTGCTCAATACGAAACGCCTGATGCATCGATCGTTCCTAGAACCAATCACGCTCACCCCGAAGGCCAATGCCGCCTTGATACCTACATAGCAGGCGCGCTTTGTCCTCAGCAATTTGATGCCAGCGTCATCCCGGGCAAGGATTTCGGCTCAAAACGTAATTCAGCCTCTGCGGAAACAGCGTCAGGCAAATATACTTGCCTCCAGCAAGACTTCAACACAGGTTCACGTCCTCTCTGCTGGTTCAAGCCACTCCTTTAATTCAATCCTAGACTAGACGAAGATAAAGACGAGGAGCCTTCGGGCTTTCTCGTCTTTTTTTGCCTCTATGCTTCTCTACTTATTCAAAAAGGTGTTTAGCTTTTTTGCCTCAATCGTAGTTCAGTCCTTATAAAGCCCTCTAAACGTTAGCCGAAATTTGAATCCCCCTCATTCGCGACCCATAATTATTTACGTGTGCCTATGGAAGTGTTGACAAGGCCTTGTGGTGACTGCTACGAACCAGGAACAGCAATCACCACAAGGCATACGCCGATGAAAAAGACCGAAGGCCTCAGCCGCTATTCGTTAGGTTTGCTTGTATTCATTTTTTCACTCATCCTGTTCTATTTTACTTTTTCGTTGATTTCGCACGATAAAAAACTAGCAGCCCCAAAGCCAGGGAGCGGCCTAACCACAAATTCTTTTTATAACTGGCGTTACCGCTCGGAGGCAGACTATCAAGGGAGCGAGGGCTCTCACATCCACGTCCTCTGTGCTGCGAGCGGGCAGTGGGAGCTTTCGCCCAGCGATGGGCTAAGTCGCCTTCAAATTGATACGTTTCGATGCAATGATCAAAACCTCGCTGAGGATGCAGCTTTTCACTTTGTCTTAAGAGATTTCACTGACGCTTCCCAGGCCGCAATCATTCGCATGTCTTCATCCCCAATCAATGCCCTCACGCTTGCCCTGGTTCGTGAGTTCGACTTTGGCGTCTCACCAGATCGAGATGAAATGAGAGTATGGAATCACGAAGAAAAGCGGCTCGATGGAGTTGTCTCAACCTTGGTAAAGGTTACCGACGATCGACCTTTCCGGTGGACCAAAACCTTTGACGGTGCATTACCATCACCTCCTTCTATCAGACACTTACTTACGACCGAAACACATGGCCGCAGTGAAACAGTTCGCGATCTCCCCGACCTGATCGAACTCAGTAATAAAACCTTGGAAGAAATAACGACGAACGGGCAACAGATCGCGCGCGTCAGGATCGGCATCGAGATAAATCGGAAGCTTCAAAAGACGCTTTTAGCTCAAGGTCTGAGCTTACCTTTGGCATCGCCAACAGCCGATCTTGAAATGACGCGAACAAAATTATGGAAGGAATGGATACAGTTCACTTCGAGCGGTCTCACTTCTGCAGTCCGCGTGAAAGCAGGCTCTGATGCCCTTTATGTACAACTCAAGTTGGCCTTTCGTTCCGATCCCAAATTTGCGATCGAGTTTCGGCATGTTCTTGAGCAGTTCTCTCCCGCATCTGAAGAATTCAAACTCTTGCTCGGTGCGCTCGCCTACGCCGGGAACGGGACCGCAACCGATGTGTTGGTTGAATCAGCTATGGCCCATGCTGTCGACGAAAGTTGGCAGACGACTGTCACGCCAACTCTTGGACTCGCCACGCAACCAACCGAAAATGCGTGGCTTTACCTTGATAAAATAAGGCTTACTTCGAGCGATAAAGACCTGAGAAAAGCGGCGGAACTTGCAATGGCAAGCGAATATCATAAGGGGCTTCGCACAGAGGCGACCGAAAAGTTTGTGAAAGCTGTTTTAGCGCGTGACTCTTCTGATCCCGTATCCATCAGGAGTAAGCTCGACCTCATTGGCAATGCAGGACTGGAGAGCGAACTCCCACGTGTCGAACTTTGGGCAAAACATCAGGATGCCGGTATACGTGGTGCTGCGGCCGAGTCCTTGCGATTGATGAAAAGTCCGGAAAGTGAGGCGCTCCTCTTGCAGTTCCTGAATGACACTGATATTGAAGTCAGAAGAACAGCAGCCCAATCGTTACAGACCAAATCCATGAGTGCTCGCGCGATTCCGATCGCCTTGCAAATGCTAATACATCGTGAAAACCAGGACGAGCTCATTCAAGCCTCTCTAATTGAGGCGCTTTTTGAAGCCCGCTCGTTAGACCCACAGTTGCTCGAGAAAATGCGCAACATTCGCAGTTCGATCCAGGAAACTTTGAGTCCAGCCATTGCCGAGCGTTGGGCCAGTCTTGAAAAAGACTGGCGCTGAGGCGCCGTTTAAAATGCGATGATCCGTTCAATTGTGAACGTGATTTATACGAGGAACTTTTATGAAAAACTGGAAAGTTCTGTTTGGTGTGGGTATGCCTACTGCGATTATTTTCGCAGGATTTGTGGTCTCTGCCCAGGCTGAGGCCGCCGATCGATGCAAAGCCTGGTCCTGGTCAAAAGGTGAGCGAGTCAAAGCACAGTTTGGTCTTGCGTCCCAACTGTGTGTGAACGCCATTCGCCCTGAATCTGACGTTGTTTCGTCGGTAAAGGCCGTCGCCGGTGCAACAGGTTACCTTCTCAATGTCGGGATTCCGCTTCTCACCAGTCAAGCCACCCTCAGTTCGCCACAGGCTGATAGCGTTGATGCCTCGGGGTCACTTCTTATCTTGGGGCAGAAGGTTTGGAGTCCCTCCATTTCCCAGAAAATGCCTTTTTATGAAAAATCCTTCTCCGTGCCTGCCCTAGACAAAGAGCTGCCCTATTCCGTCGCTCTCGGTCCAGTCACAGTGAATCTCCAAGCCGGAATTCGCGGTGAAGCTGGCATTGATATCAAAGCCACGGCAGGCCTCGCGCAGCTTACTGCTTCGCTCAGGCCCCATTTTGATACCAGTGCTTATGCACTCGTCCAAGCCGATGTTGTTATCGTCAAAGCAGGCATACAGGGCGACCTGACCTTTGCCAAAGGTGAGGGAAAACTTGAGGGGTCAACGCAATTGGTGAGTCGCGATACAGGTGTATTTTTAACGGGTGGAGTCAAAGCCACCTACGATATCAACCTACTTCGCGGATCGGTCAAAGTTTTTGCGGATCCGTTCGAAGTGGCTTTGGGCGACGCAAACACGGCCCATGCATGGGAGGCTGTTTTGTATGCATACGATGGTTTTACTTACCGAGGCACTGCGTTTGAATATAATATTCCCAATGTTTTAGTCTCAAATTAAAGCTTTGAAACGCTATCGATAAGTTTTCTCACAGCTGGCCCAGACTGCTCTCCCGAGCATGCTGGGCTTTTTTTACTTCATCCTCGTAACGCCTGATCGTCAAAAGATAAAACATTCGTAATACAAAAATAGGAACCATCAGCTGAATGGTGGCTTCCTTCACGGACACGCCGCCGTCTTTAAAGAAATAATGCCCGGCCGTACCGAGGACACCGGACGAAAAAAAGAGGGCAAGCCAGTAAGGGTTCCTGGTGATCAACGCAAGGAATGGACTGCCAAAAAAGAAGAGCATCGATACAAAGTGAAACCAAAAATTACCGGATTTGGTATGACGTAAAACGAAACGGTTCCAATCGGATAGCCGATTCGTTGTTGGGTATTCAGAACTGGGTTTGTCGCTCGGTATAAAAGCGCTTTGGCTCTCTAGCCTAAGCAGGATTTGCGATGTAAGTATAAAACCGATCAGCGGATCGAGTGTTTGAAAGATTTGGGAACTAGTGGGGATATGTTTCCAAGCGACGAGCGCAAGCCTCACTGGAACCGGCGCAAAAACACCACTCGCATCAAGTTCTTCCAAGCTTAGATAATCGCTGAGGAAGGTGTTCCCGAGAGGACAATTGAGGCGATCACGCCAACAGATTGCAAGGCTCGAGCCGTCGAGAGGTTTGAAGCTTTCCCCTCTATCCGGGCGGCACTGTTTGTGAATAAAAAGTCTAAGCCACCTTGGGTGTGTCTTGAATCCGTCGAAAGGCGCTTTGAGTACCCAGATCTGTGCGTGGAGTGACTGAGTAAAAGTCTCAGGAATTGGGCTCATATTGGGAATGGAGACGCGCTCCGACTCGCCTCGGAGGTAGCTTGCTAAATAGGTCGCGGATTTTTGAAGGCCGACGCTATCTTTGCTCATAATTTTGATTTATCCCTCTGAGAGCGCGTCTGTAGGACAATATCAGACCCCTGCGCAGTAAAACTAGCGCATTTTCCCATCGGCATGATAAAGATTGCGCGAAAGTGCTCTTTTGCCGGGCGTTATACATTGTGGGTTAAATTCCGGTTAAATAGGATAAGTCAACGATGGTTGCAGAAGTTCATTCAAGATCATGGCGCCAGTTTAAAGAAACCTTGAGCCTGCTGACCTTAGCATTACGCCTAAAACGTTCACGCGCTGATCTCGTGTACAAGATGCTGGGCACCCATAATAACCTTGCCGAAGAAAGTCTTTTCCTTAACCTCGGTTATTGGGAACACGCAACAACTTACGATGGTGCCTGTACCGCGTTGGCTAGGGAACTTGCTAAAGATGCTCATGTCAAAGACGGCCAGGCAGTATTGGATGCAGGCTGTGGATTCGGCGAGGCATCGGCATTCTGGAGTGATACGTATAAGCTTTCACGCCTCGTTGCGCTTAACATAACAGAGTCTCAAATCGAAGTCGGACGAAAACGCTGGGCAGACAAAAAAGTGGAATTTGTGCTTGGTTCTGCCCTTGATATGCCTTTTGAATCGGCTTCCTTCGACACTATCCTGGCGTTGGAATCGTCGTTTCACTTTCCTGATCGGGTGCAGTTTTTTCGAGAAGCCCTCCGTATTCTGAAGCCTGGCGGTACACTCGCGATTGCTGATTTTTTTCCTTTGGACGTTAAAATAACCATAAAACAACGTTTCAAAGAATGGCTCGGCCGTGGCTTTTGGCAAATTCCCCAGGCCAACTGGATAGGACTCCAGAAGGTTCAGGACCAGCTAAAGGCCATTGGTTTTAAACACGTGTCGCTTCGCGATGTTTCGCCTTTTGTTTTTAAACCCTTCAAGATTTTCGCGAAAGACCGTATAAAAGATCCAAAGGTTTCGCAGCGGCTCCATCCTCTTTTAGCCAAGGCTTGGGGTGGTGCGCATAGCGGCCTCGAACGTTCTCAATATGTTGTTTTGATTGTAAAAAAACAGAACTGAACTGTAAGGTAAAGTGAAAAAGCGACGCATAATTTTTTCTATTAATATTCTTTTATACGTGATTCTCGCCACGTATAGAGCGTCTGCATTTGCGGAGACAGTCCATATTTGTGCCGTGAAATGGCCTCCCTTTGTCGACTTGAACGATAGCAATGTGACGACTGGACTGACAGTCGACATTCTCCGCGAAGCATTTCGTCGCAAGGGTTATACGCTCGTAATGGAAATGAGACCATTCGCCCGCTGTCTCAAGGAAGTGAAAAGCGGCCTTTTTGATGGCATGTCTGATGTCGTGCCACGGCCGGGGTATTTGAGCTCGACATTACCCGTAAGTGTGTGGACAAACGCTATTTGGGTGCGAGACGATTCCTTGCAGCGATCGTTTGAAGGACTCGCTTCATTTAAGGGCAAAACTGTCGGTTTTGTAAAAGGTTATACTTACGCTCCGAAGGTGCAGACATACGACGGTTGGTTTCGGGACTGGGCGAAAACCGATGAAATGAACATCAATAAACTTGCCAAAGGTCGCGTTGACTTCATAGTTGGCGACATTATCAGTACGCAGCATTATTTGAGCATTACGCCACATAAGATACATGTTCTTGAGCCTCCTATCGAAAGTCAGCGAGAATATGTTCTCTTTAATGTATCTCGAACATTCTTGCTGAAAGACTTTAATGAGGGCTTAAAATCTGTCATGGATGATGGAACTGCCGACTATTTCTATATGAAAAAGCTGAATATCAATTTCTCGCATATTTTGCGGTCAGCAGCTGGTCGTTGACTCTTTGCCTCAACACCCCCCCAAAAGTCTTCGCCGATTTTTGGGGGGTTTGTTTTTAGGTGATTCAGGTCATGCGTGGCCTAGGCTAAAGGGTAATAGATCCCAATGCCCCTTTCGACGTCCAGATCATATTGCTATTGGCGTTTACGATCTGAAAGGAGCCATCATTCATCAACATTACGCGCTCGCCGGAGTTCGAATAGGTGCCTGACGCCCAGAGAGGCTGGTTTTTAATATCGTAAATCACAAAATTACCATCCGCTTGCATCGTCGCGCGAACAGCGCCCCGCACTTCCGTGAAGCTTGCCCAGAGCGCCCTTTGATTTTTGTCGTAAAGGACAAGGTTTCCGTCGTTTTGATAACTGAGGGTATAATTACCGTCGGTTGAACAGAGGCGTTGGCCCTGCTTAAGGTCTTCGCCTTTCTCTAAAACACTGCTGCAGCCCTTGGCATCGGCAGCCAGGAAAGGCTCCCAGGTTTTATCAAAAAAATCGGCGTGAATGAGAGTAAACCTCGTTTCCTCACCTTTAAAAGACACGATGTCTTTATCGACGGTTTTCCAACCGAAGTGGCAAGGGTAGGGGAATATCCAAGCCTTACACCAGCTAAATCCCCAGTATTCGGCAAAAACATAAAGGCGGCCGCCTAACCACGCTAGGTCGAGCGAGGTATCAAAATTTGCATTAGCCTTGAGGGCCATGACAGTTCTTCGAGCCCCGTCTGCCCTCCGAACGATCAACTGATAGTTTCCTGCTTTCGCACTGAGTGTTACTGGTAAAGCAAGTTCTACGATTCGCATTTCGCCGCCGACGCCTATGCGTGCGATTATGATGCCGATAGAAACCTGCCCGCGACCACTGGCAGCAAGCGCCGGAACGAAATAGAGGCCGACGGCCGCCACGCGTTTTCCGCCCGGATAGGTGGCTTTTTCTTCGGGATAGGGCGCCCGCACGCGCGCATAGGCACCCATGCCGAGGTATGCCCCAAGTTCGCCGCAAACGTCGATTGAGACTGTAATGATGTAGACGGGCACGCTCGCACCTGCACAGAGTTCTTTCACAAAAAGGGCACTCGGTTTGTTGTGAATGTCCCCCTTATTGACGATTTGAGGCGCGTCTAGAAGATTCGCTGATTTTTCGATAGTCGCCGTTACACTTTTGTCTACCGTTTTATTGTGACCGTTGTCACCAAACCATTTTTCAAGTGGAAGCGAATATTCATAGTCGGCGGCCATCAGCATGCGTGAGCCGTAAATCTTGACTCCAAACGCTTTAATCGAAGGTTCAAGATAGTGTTGATCGGCTCCCGTAAGATCAAGGAACATTTCCAGATCCGCTGCAAAGAGATCCGTTTTGAGATAGCCTTGTGTTCGAATTCCCGAACCGATTCGCGCCGATATTTTATTCGCCGACATCACGAGATGCGGACCTGCATCAAAACTCACGCGCAATTTATTTTGGTCACCCCACGCGCCTCCCCAGGACTTTTGATAGTCAGCGACAGGGTTCACAACTTTAAGGGAGGTGTCTTCGTAGGATGTATCACACTCACCATCACTATCAAGAGTCGAATCCTTAGCCGAGCAAACGTGGGTGTTGGTCGGCTCGGTCTCCTCGGATTTAAAAACGGGAAATATCATGCAGTTATCGGCTGTTGCGTCGCCATTGGTCGCCTGGGAATCGAGGTTCACCTCGGTGACGGTCTGGTCGTTTTTGAAAATCGTGGCACACGCTTTGATTCGAAAAAAAGTCTCGTTTCCCCAGACGCCTTCGTCAGCAGTTGACAAGGCTTTGTAGCTTGAGCCGAGGGCATGGACGAGTGCGGAGAAATTGAGCGATTCTTCGTTTTTGAAACCTGTGAGATCCTGAGTTGTTTTCAGTTTATCCAGCTCTGTCTGACCGGGGCTTAAAAGAGCGGACAGTGGTTGCCACCCTGGACCATCGCAGGGCGCAGTGAGAGTGTCGGATCCGCCATCGCCGGCACAGATGGAGTAGCTGATTTGCGCTTTGTAGTGAGCGAGGTCTTCAGCTGCAGCGCCTTCAAGGACAAGCGAACCACTGGTTGTAGCAAGGGGCGAAGGCAACGTGTGATTGGTTTTATAAAGAGCAGCGGGATCTTTGTAGGGAAGCACCACGAGCGATGAGTCACTGGTAAAATCAGTCATCTTGATATTAACGCCTGGCGATTTTTCAATCAGAATTTCGTTCTGACATGCAGTGGAATTTTTATCAAATCTTAGACAAAGTCCGTTGGCACTTGTGGTTTCTTTATCAAGAGCTACAAAGATCGGGGCGTTTGAATCGCCTGATTGAACTGCGCCGTCGGGATTAAAAACCATGGTTATGATCATACGGGCAGATCCGGTATCGCCCAGGCAGGATTCGGGAATTTTGAGGTCAGCTTGGAAAAGCTCGCTGCCGGATCCATGTACGGATCCGTCATGTACCGCAGATGCCGACCCAATTGCGCAGGATCGCAATTCTTTATAACGTTCTTTGGGAAAATTGAGGGGTGGCGCCTCCACAAGTCCAAAACTCACGAGCATTTTTGAAGCGTCGCCTTCAATATTAAGTCCAAATCGGACACTGAGAGGGAACCCTGTATAGAAGTGGGAGCCATGACCGGATGCAAACTGCAAGTCAGATATTTTGCGGGTGGACTGCGCATAGGTAGAAAGAGGCGTTGAGAGACTTTCGCTGGTTGCGGCACGAACCGAAGGTGAGGACGGCGAAGAATTCTGGGGCGAGCTGGAGTCAGGCATGGATGCAAAGGCAGCTGACACCGCAGTTGCTACATCCGAGGTCGACTTGGCTTTGGCTCTGGATTCATCATTGATGGGAGGAATGATGGAGATCGAGTCAATGGCCACTTGATAGCTGGTAACAGGGTACTTGATAGCAGGAGTATAGGAGTCGTGATCTGGATTGCTTGAAGCTGAAGGGGGAGTTGTGCCGTTACCGGGTGGGCCAGGTGGAGCAGGGGCCGATCCGGGCGGGCTTCCGTGTTCTGATTCTCGACAGGAAAGGGTGAAAAGTGCTAGGACAAACAGCAAATTGGTCAATTTTGATAAGCTCATAGGCAGGCCCTTTCACTGGCTTGATTTGATGCTTTTCATGAGGCTTTTGCACAAGGATTGTTCCTCCTCTTCTTGACAAGAGGAGACGTGAAAGTCAAGTGGGACATGGGGTACATAGCTATAAAGGAGTTTAGAAAAATTAGCGGTGGGATCACTTTCGAAAGCCGAATCAAAAAACGCCGCGGCCCCCATTTTCAAGAGGGACACGTACGCCCCCAGAAATACGGCGAATATCCATAATTTCGCCATCAGCCGTGTAAGCTGAGAAATAGCTTTGCACCTCGACCCGACTTTTTTGGATATCACTGCAGTGAGTCAAAAGCTTTGATCCGCCTTCTCTAAATTCAAAATTCATTTCAAAAAGATGGTTATCATCGAACCAGCTTGTTCTGGGTTGGGATGCAGCGGTCTCTTTCACCGAGAGGCAAAGACGGAATTGAGCGCTTTGGGGATGATTCTTAGTGTAAGCACAACGAGCCAGGGCATCGCGTTCGATCTGACTTAAGGCTAGGATTTCTTCGCGATTCATGGGGTCTTTTACGGCAATCTGGAAATTACCATGAACCGATGCGCTTTTTATATATGCGTACGGATCTTCGCAGAACGATTGCCAGTTCGAGATGCTTTGCATGAGTCGACTCATATCGTGACTTAAACTGTCGATCGATCGCTGACTCTCGACATCACGCTCCAAAACCAGTGAAGGCGAGATGTCACCGTCTCGAAACGTCCATAAAACAGAGGCCAGACTCAAAGCGCCTAACACTCCAATGAGCCAGTAGTGAGACGATTTCGCAGGCATGGGTATCCTTAAAGCCTCGGCGAGGCAACGGTTGGTCAAGGAGCGCAAAAAATTGGGTAGAATCGCAAATAGAACCAGTGCGGACCTGGGGGGGTTGTGCAGGACTTCTATACTATTATTTTGGCGTAGGTAGGCAGACTCGTCAAGGGCCACGCCCCTTCGCAGTGGAATGCTCGTGAGTTAGACTTGAAGGTGGGAAGTCGCGATTGCGCTTTGCATGCTTTACGCAAAAGGGCTAACTTGCGAACTTAAATAAGTGTCCGGAAGCAGATGAGGCTCCAGTATATCTATGCGTTCTAAAATAGTAGCGGAACTCACGAGTCAGACCTTTGATGTAGCAATAGTCGGAGGAGGAATCAACGGGGCCGTTGCAGCTGCGGCTTTGTCGGCGGCGGGGCTTAAGGTTGCCTTGCTCGAAAAGAAAGACTTTGCGAGCAGCACGAGCCAGGAGTCTTCAAATCTCATCTGGGGCGGGATCAAGTATCTTGAGTCCTATGAATTTGGGCTCGTTTGGGAACTTTGCCGGTCTCGCAATGAACTGATGAAGAAGTATCCGAGTTCGGTACGGGAAATAAGGTTTTTTACCACTATTCAAAAAGGCTTTCGCAAGCCGCGTTTTTTAGTGTTTCTGGGCGCTGTTCTCTATTGGTTGATGGGGCGTTTTTATACTAAAGCACCCCGTCTACTATCCTGTGCCGCCATCAATCGTGACGAACCGATAGTTGAGACGGATAACAGTCAGGGCGGGTTTGAGTATTCGGATTGCTACCTCCGTGACAATGATGCCCGTTTTGTTTTTGGCTTTATACGACGCGCTATGCGCACAGGTGCTCAGGTTTTGAATTATGCCGAAGTTATAAGTGCTACAAAAAATGAGACCTGGTCCCTGCAGGTCAAAGATCACGACGGAAAAGCAACGTTCGGCTTGGAGGCCAAGGTTTTCATAAACGCGGCCGGCCCTTACGCTGATGCTCTGAATCAATTAGTTTCGGTCACAACAAAACATAAACACATTTTTTCAAAGGGCGTTCACCTCATCGTCCCTCGCCTTACGGATAACAAACGTGTTCTCACGTTTTTTGCGGATGACGGCCGTTTGTTTTTCGTGATCCCTATGGGATCCTGCACATGCATTGGCACGACCGACACACCCGTCGAGAGACTTCCCGCCGTCGTCACGGACGAAGACCGACGCTTTATTTTAGACAACATCAACAAACGCCTTCGCCTCAAAAAAACCCTGACGATGGCCGATGTGATTTCCGAACGCTGTGGCGTCAGGCCTCTTGTTAAAGAGGTCGGGTCTGCCACCGGGGCCGGTGATGACTGGATGAACCTCTCGCGCAAACACGTGATCGAGACGCAGACCGCGAAAAATCACATCAGTGTTTTCGGAGGCAAACTCACTGACTGCCTCAATATTGGGCGTGAACTTTTCGCTGACATCACAAAGCTCGGTCTTAAAGGCCAGCTTAGAGACGACTGGTTTGGTGAGAGTGACCACCGGGCGGCGTTTGAACGCGAAGCCGAGCAGCTTGAGCTTGGGTCTATACAGGTCGTTGGGGAAGGAACGCTCGTGGACAGACTCTGGCGTTGTTATGACACCGATGCCTTTGAGATCTTAAAACTGATCCGAGGCGATAAAAGTCTCGCGACTGCTATTAGCCCCCTTTCATCGGTCATACTCGCTGAGTTCAAGCATATGGCCGATCGTGAGATGGTTTCTCATTTTGAAGATGCACTTCGTCGCCGGACTCGCCTCGCACTGGTCGTTTCGCATAAAGCTCTTGAAGCCAGCCCCGAACTTCGCAAAGCCGCTGAGCTTCTTTTTGGCGCCCAGGCATCCATGGAATGGGATAAATATTTTCAATCCACACCCCAGGCAAAGCTGTCAGGTGAGCACCTCTAAGAAAATTGACACTATAAAATCGTAAGGTCTAGGCGTCAAAGCGCCTAGACTTTTTCTTTTCGCCCAATGGTGAGCGCATTCGAATCTTGTGTGGATTCCGAGAGTTTGTTATTCCCGAACCGTCGAAACGGATTGACGCTTTTTTGGCCAACGGACCAGCCTATTACCTGTATTTATCTTGGCTTGGTAGAAGACATACTTTCATAATCCTGTTACAGTTCGACATGCAAAGTCTTGTTTCGGATCCGGAACTTGGATAACGCGGTGTCCCGTTGTCACGGATCAAAGTCAGAAATGCTGCTGACTTTTGAGTTTTTTATCATTCAGAGTGCTTTTGTTTCTTTTTCGGAAGAATTTGTATTTTCGCTTCTTCCGTAAAGGTACATAATGCGTCCTACTTAGTAGACTCAAAGTGCTAGGCTTATTTACTTGTACTTCTTGGCGGTTTCTCTTCAGACGGAAAGGATTCGTAGCGCATGTGGGTCGATCCAGATTCTTTTCATTATCTTCCTATCCTTATCCTTATGCTCATTGGCGGCATCGTCGGCGTAGTTCTGCTCGCGGCAAACGCGGTGATGGGTGGCAAGGGTAAGTACTCGGAAAGTGCCAAATTCGATGTTTATGAGTGCGGTGTCCCTCCTGAGGGCAACGCCCGCCAGCAGTTTTCGGTTCGTTATTACGTCGTCGGTATCGTCTTTTTGCTTTTCGATGTTGAAGTGGTTTTCATGTATCCCTGGGCGGTCGTTTACAAAAAGTTTCTGACCCAAGGAAACTTCATCCTCACACAGATGATCACATTTTTCGTGATCCTGCTGGTGGGCTACTTCTATTTGCTTGGCCGAAAAGGCCTCGACTGGGATTGATTCCAAAAGAGGAGAGTTGAGTCATGTCAAAAGACGGCAATGCGGGTTTTATTCCAACGCGTTTAGATTATGCGGTAAAGTGGGCCCAAAAGAACTCCCTATGGCCTTTTACATTCGGCACTTCCTGTTGCGGAATCGAAATGATGTCCACGCTCTCAGGCACCTACGACCTCGCTCGTTTTGGTGCCGAAGTTGTGCGTTTTTCGCCTAGGCAGGCAGACATGCTAATCGTGGCAGGGACCATTACGACTAAAATGTCACCCGTTTTACGGCAGGTGTACGACCAGATGCTCGAGCCCAAATGGGTGATCGCGATGGGAGCATGCTCCTCGTCGGGCGGGATTTTTGATACGTATTCCGTTCTTCAGGGTATCGACGAAATCATGCCTGTCGATATTTACGTTCCTGGTTGTCCTCCTATTCCGGAAGGCCTGATCCATGCGATTCTCAAGCTTCAGGGCGTTGTTGAATCTGGCGGCAAAAGGCCGGAGATGCATCGACTGACTCGAGAAGAGGCAAACAATGCAATGAGTTTCCGCAAGGACTCGGATGCAAGTTTGTTTGACGATTCGAAACCGTTGAAGGGCCAGCTGAAATGAGCAAACTTACGCCGAAGTTGCAGGAAGAGCAGGACCGAGTCACGGCCCTGCTCATCGAAATGTTTCCCGGGAATCGCATCGATCGCGATAAAAATGCCGAACCGGTCATGTGGCTCAACACTGCAAGCGAACTCCTGCTTGCGGTCAAAGATCTGCGTATCGTAACAGGCCTCCAAATGGATCGTTTGTCCGACCTCACAGCCTACGACAACGTCGATGGCAGCGATGGGCCCAAACGTTTCGTCCTGGTTTATCAATTATACTCGATGCGATTCCACACGCGCGTTCGACTAAAATATTCAGTGTCTGAGAACGAATCCGTGCCCACACTTACAAGTTTCTGGAGAGCTGCCAACTGGCTCGAGCGGGAAGTCTTTGATATGTTCGGCATCCCCTTCACGGATCACCCCGATTTACGCCGTATCATGATGGACGAGCGCTTTGTTGGCCATCCCTTGCGCAAAGAATATCCTCTCAAGGATCGTCAGCCGTTCCCAGATAGTTTACCCGTCCGTATTGCTGCTCGGACGCCTCTTTCTTCTGGGCAGGAGTAATCATGATCAAAGATATCCGTACGACACTGCTCGATGAACGCAAAAGCCTTTCGGATTTTTATAATCCTCAGGTCCTTATCAACATGGGTCCTTCGCATCCCGCCATGCACGGGACTTTGCGGGTGATGTGCCGCGTAAACGGCGAAGTTGTCGAAGATGCGACCTGTGAGATCGGGTATCTTCACCGCGCCATCGAAAAACTAGCGGAACACAAAACGTATCATCAGTGGATCGTTTATACCGATCGTTTGAATTACTGTTCGGCCCTCACCAATAACATCGGTTACGTGATGACGGTCGAAGATCTACTCGGGATCGAAGTCACGGAGCGTTGCCAATGGATCCGCGTGATCTGTATGGAACTGGCTCGTATTATCGACCATCTCATCTGTATCGCGATCAACGCATTGGATATGGGGGCCTTAACATGTTTTTGGTACCTATATCACTGGCGTGAGGAAGCCTATTCAATCATAGAAGCCATGTGCGGTATGCGTCTGACGACGTCCTATGCCCGCATCGGTGGTATGAGCTACGATTTGCCAGACAACTTTGATTCTATGATGACCAAATTTCTTAAAGGTCTCCCTAAGTCCATCGACGATGTCGAGAAGCTTTTGAGCGCTAACCGTATCTGGGTCGACCGTACCAAAGATGTCGGAACTTTGACCAAACAGGAAGTAATGGATTTTGGCCTTACCGGCCCAGTCGCGCGCGCCTCTGGCGTTGATTTTGACCTTCGCCGGGATCGCCCTTATTACACGTATCCCGAGCTCGACTTTGAAGTTGTCTGCGGTGTGAATGGCGATGTTTACGATCGTTACCTCGTTCGCATGGAAGAGATTCGACAAAGTGCGCATATTCTTGCGCAATGCGTGAAAAAGCTTCCAAAAGGGCCCCTCTGGGTCGACGATCGACTGATCAAAATACCTGCAAAACAAGACGTTTATAACAATATGGAGACCTTGATCCATCACTTCAAGATCTTCATGGATGGTATACATGTGGGGCCCGGTGAAGCCTACAACGCCGTAGAGTCACCAAATGGTGAGCTCGCGTTTTATATCGTTAGCCGCGGGGGTACGAAACCCTGGCGAACACGGATCAAACCTCCCTCTCTCCTCCTTTTCCAGAGTTTTGAATACTCGATGAAAGGCGCAAAGATCCCGGACGCCGTGTCCATACTGGGTAGTCTTAATATTATAGCCGGCGAATTGGATCGCTAAGGATAGGAGTCATCTATGATTATCGATCAGACAATCGGCCAAAAAATGGATGCTCTGCGCGAGCATTTGCCGACTGAGCAATCGCTCCTCCTGCCCCTGCTTCACGAGATGCAGGCCAAGGAAGGCTGGATCAGTGCCGAGGCCATGAAGGAAGCTGCAAACTACTTGAAATTGCCTTTCGCGCGGGTTCAGGAAGTGGTCAGCTTTTATACGATGTACAACAGAAAACCTATCGGCAAAAAACACGTCCAGGTATGTACCAACGTTGCCTGTTATCTGCGCGGCGCTGACAAACTTGTTGAAGGTCTGGAAAAACGCCTTGGTATCCATTGCGGCCAAACGACAGCGGATGGCAAATATACGCTGAATGAAGTGGAATGCCTTGCCGCCTGCGGAACCGCTCCGGTGATGCAGATCAATGATGATTATTACGAGCAGCTCGATGAAAACGTCATCAACTCTATCATGGATAAACTGGACCGGGAGTTGACTCATGGCTGACAAGCTTTTAACGCAACATAACGATGTTGAAGGTTCTCACACCCTCGACGTGTACCGAAGCCTTGGTGGGTATTCGGCCCTTGAGAAGGCTTTGACTATGACACCCGACGGTGTTGTCGACGAAGTGAAGAAATCCAACCTGCGCGGTCGCGGCGGCGCTGGTTTTCCCACCGGTATGAAATGGTCATTCATGCCCAAGGCTCCCACTTTCCCTGATGGACGTCCCAAACCCAAATATCTGGTTTGTAACGCTGATGAGGGGGAACCCGGAACTTTCAAAGACCGTTTGCTTATGACTCGTCACCCTCACATGCTGCTCGAAGGCATGATCATCGCAGCCCATGCTATCGGCGCATCGCGCGGGTTTATCTACATTCGCGGTGAGTTCGTTTTTGAAATCAAACGAGTTGAGGATGCCATCGTCGAAGCTCGCAAAATGGGAATCCTTGGCAAAAAGGTCCTTAACACAGATTGGTCATTCGATCTCGTGGTTTACCGTGGCGCGGGTGCCTATATTTGCGGCGAAGAAACGGCCCTGCTCAACAGTTTGGAAGGCAAACGCGGCGAACCGCGCCTCAAACCGCCGTTTCCGGCTATGGTTGGCGCTTTCGGAATGCCGACCTGTGTAAATAACGTCGAAACATTCTGTGCTGTTCCGACCATCATCAGTAATGGTGCCGCGGCTTTCGCGGCTATTGGAACGGAGCGTTCGGGCGGAACACGCTTATTCTGTGTCTCGGGCGAAATTGAAAAGCCCGGTGTTTATGAGTTACCTCTCAGCATCAACCTTCGCGATCTCATCGACCACTGCGGCGGCGTTTTGGGTGGCAAAAAGTTGAAGGCTGTTATTCCAGGGGGAGCGTCCGCACCCATGTTGAGTGCAGCTGAAATCGATGTGGCTATGGACTTTGATAGCCTCGCGAAAGCTGGAACCATGGCAGGGTCGGGGGGCGTAATCGTCATCTCCGAAGATACCTGCATAGTGGCTGTGGCGGCACGCCTCCTCAAGTTTTACGAACATGAATCGTGCGGTCAGTGCAGTCAATGTCGCGAGGGTAGCCATTGGCTCGCTCGTATGTTTGCCCGTATTGAAGCCGGTGGCGGAACCGACGCTGACCTCGATGCAATCGCTGGTATTTGTTCGAATATGGCTGGCCAGACCATCTGTGCTTTTGCAGATGCTGTGACCGGTCCGGCTTTATCGTCAGTTCGTAAGTTTCGTCACGATTTTGAGGAACATGTGCGGCTCAAGCGTTGCCCGTGCAAGCCTGAAGGTCATGTTGTACGTCATGATCATCACGCCAGTGCCATGCTTTAAGGGGAGGGTATTAAGATGACAACGAGCGAAGCACCCGCTAAGCCCAAGCTTACTATTGACGGGCAAGCGGTCGAATTCCAGCCTGGTGACACCATCATGAAGGCTGCCGAACGGGCGAGGATGGATGGGACGATTCCGAGGTTCTGTTATCACCCCGGCCTCCCTGTGGCTGGTACGTGCCGTATGTGTACGGTTGAAGTGGAAAAAGCCCCCAAATTGATGACAGCATGCTCAACGCCTGCGGCCGATGGCATGGTCGTACTCACGCAGAGTGATCGCGTGCGAAAAAGTCGTTCTGGGGTTATGGAGTTTCTACTCGCAAACCATCCCCTCGATTGCCCGGTCTGTGATCAGGCGGGAGAGTGTTCACTCCAAGATTATAATTATGAATATGGTCCGTCTAAAAGCCACTTTGTGGAAGACAAGCGCGTTTGGAAAGAAGCGACAACTAAACGTTTGTCCGACAAGCTGACACTCAATATGAATCGCTGCATTCACTGCGAACGTTGCGTGCGTTTCACTGAAGATGTTACGAAGACCCACGAACTTTTGATGGACAACCGGGCCTGGCGGAAAGAGCTCACGACAGCACTCGACGAAGGCCTGTTCAACGATTATCAAGGGAACGTTGCTGATATTTGTCCTGTCGGCGCGATTACGTTCAACGATTTCCGCTTCCATAAACGCGTTTGGTTTCTGAAAGAAAAAACCGGGATCTGCGACGGCTGCGCAAAGGGCTGCTCGATTTACGCTGATGAAGAAAAAGACACAGTTTACCGTTATCGGGCTCGATTTAATAAAGACGTGAACGATCACTGGATCTGCGATGAAGGCCGCGTTTCGTTCCACACGTATCAGCAGGCGGATAGGATAGTTCAACCTCTTCTTACGGCTGGGTCCACGCTTAACGCGACGTCGTGGGAAACTTTGGTGCCGTGGTTTACAAATGAACTGAAAAAAGCCCGTCGTGTTTTGATACTGATAGGCACGGATGCAAGCAGCGAAGAAGCCGCAACGATAGCTCAGGTGCTACCGAGCTTCAGCTCAGCGGATTTTGTCGTGCGATCATGGAACGGCACGGGCGACGGCGTGAGAACATCGGCCGATGATGCGCCTCTGGATCATCTCCTTCGAAGACGCGACCAAACCTCGAACACGCGCGGTATCGAAGGTCTCGGTATCAAACCTTGGAATGAAGCCCAGGATCAGAACTTTGATCTGGCTATATATTTCCGATCGGGTCGCGCAACTCTACCGCCTTCCATGGCAGCAAAGGAGATTGCCTGGGGTGTTTTCAGTCTCGCTGAAGCGCAGCGCTTTGCTGCCGTGCTTCCCGGCTTGAGCACTTTAGAGAAATTCGGCACATATACGAACTGCGACCAAATCACGCAAAGTTTCGAAACCGTCGTCAAGGGTCTGGGTGGATCGGCTTCGGTTCGTAAAATTTTGGATGGCATGAAGCTGAAGTCGAATACTCCTGTTCGTGAGGTCGCTGGTGACACTATTTGATTGGTCCGCTCTCGCACTCAAAATTTTGTTTGTCCTCGGCATCTCCTTTGGGATGGTGCCGCAGCTCGTTTGGTTTGAGCGGCGTGGCGCCGCTTGGATGCAGGCGCGCGTGGGACCGAACCGCGTAGGTATTTTTGGTTTGATGCAGCCGCTCGCGGACGTGATCAAACTCCTCTCGAAAGAGTCCTTCATTCCGGCAGCTGCGTCCCGGTTTTACTATCAGTTGGCTCCGGCTATATCCGCAATCGCTCCGGTCGCTGCGATGGCGGCGATTCCGTTTGGATCCTTTCTGATCATCGGTGAGCACAAAGTGCCTTTGCAAATCGCACAGCTCGATATGGGTATCCTCGCGGTCCTCGCATTTGCGGGCCTTGAGGTGTACCCGATCATGCTAGCGGGTTGGGCAAGCAACAACAAATACTCAATGCTCGGTGCCCTGCGCGGCAGCAGCCAGATGGTCAGTTACGAAATCGCACTGGGGCTCGCTCTGGTCTCGATGCTCCTCATTTACGGAACGCTCGATCTCAACACTATGGTGAGCTACCAGGATCAGTCGCTCCTTGGCTTTCTTCCCCGTTGGGGCGTCTTTTTGAACCCTCTTGCCTGTCTGATTTTTCTCATCGCAATTTTTGCCGAAACAAACCGTTTGCCTTTTGACCTTCCAGAGGGTGAATCCGAGCTCGTGGCGGGTTATCACTTGGAATACGGCGCCGGTAAATTCGCTCTGTTTTTCTTTGCAGAATATGTCGCGATGATGATGGCATCAGCCCTCTACATCACCATCTTTTTTGGTGGTTATGCGCTTATCCCTGGCACGGGTTGGATATTGAATCTGTTCAGTACCATGCTGTCCCCCGATATGTTCCAAAACCTTCTGGCCCTGGCCCAGGTCGCGAGTTTCATATTTAAAGTCGGCTGCATGATGTTCTTTTTTGTTTGGGTTCGTTGGACTCTTCCACGGTTCCGTTACGATCAGCTGATGCATCTTGGGTGGAAACTCCTATTCCCGATCGCTCTCGTGAATCTCATGGCCGTAGCCCTTATCATCGCTTGGATTGGAGTGTGATCTCATGACGAAAATCGTGACCCATAAAGAGGGTGCTCTCGATAAGTATTATATTCCGGCTCTGATCGTTGGTCTGAAAGTGACTCTTAAACAGTTTTACAAAACGCTGTTTCTGGGTCAGTCGACGACGATCAATTATCCAGAGGAAAGACGGGAATATTCGCAGCGCTTCCGTGGCGAACATTTTATTTCCGTCGATCCGCAGAAAACGGAAAACTGCACGGCTTGTTATCTTTGTCAGACAGTATGTCCCGCCGATTGCATTACGATCGTCGCAGGCGAACGTCCCGAAGATGCCAATCCCTATGGCGTTAAAAAAGAAAAACGTCCGGTGAGTTTTGATATCGACGCTCTTCGCTGCTGTTTTTGTGGTTTTTGCGAAGAAGCCTGTCCTAAAGATGCTATCAAACTTTCCCGGAATTACGAATTGGCGACTCTAAACCGCGAAACCGCCGTTTATGATCTCGACCATTTGAAACGTGAGGTCAAAGGTCGTGGTTGAACCCGTTGTTGCCATACTTGCTGTCGTTGTTGCAGTCCTTGCGACTTTAACTGTATTTTCACGCAGTCCAATTAGCAGTGCTTTTTGCCTGGTTATCATGATGGTCGGGTTGGCTGGAATTTATGGCGTCAGCGGGGCTCATTTTATTGCGGCTCTTCAGGCGATTGTCTATGCCGGCGCTATCATGGTGCTTTTCGTTTTTTCTATCATGCTTTTGAATATGAATGATGAGACGAGTGAAATTCGTTTTAAGACGTGGAAGGCTTTTGTCGCCGTCCTCTTCTCTGGCGGCCTTTGCGTGGCTATGGCCTGGGTGTTCATACAGTGGGGGAGTGAAACGCATCTCCCTACTCCAGGGACGATGACATTGGAGCAGATTCGGTTGGTCGGCGGCAACGTTGTTGCCGTATCCGGGCAGCTGTTCTCGAATGCCTACATTCAATTCGAATTCATTTCGCTGCTTTTACTCGTGGCGATCGCAAGTGCACTCGTGCTCGCGAAAAGAAAGGTGGATTGATCGATGAGCACTGCTACCTTGCTTCACATCCTGTCCGCTTACCTGTTCTGCATGGGTATGCTGGGCTTGATACTGCGGCGTAACACCATTGTTATGCTGATGAGCATTGAGCTCATGTTAAATGCCGTTAACCTGTCGTTTGTGACATTCGCGCGCGAGCTTGCTCAGCTGAATGGTCAGGTCCAGGTCTTCTTTATCATCACGATCGCGGCTGCTGAGTCGGCGGTTGGACTCTCGATACTTATCAATGTTTACCGAAGCTTCGGTAGTATCAAGACGGATCATACTACGGTAATGAGGAGCTGATCATATGAACCCTACTGTTGCATCCAGTTTACCGTTTTTGATTTTGATCGTGCCGCTTATCGGCTTTTTCCTTAATGGTGTGGTGATTCCCCTCGCCTCTGGCGGCATCACCAAAACCAAACCAACGATTTCCGGCGGGATCGCAACCTTCGCGATGGCCGTGAGTTTTGTGTTGGCCGTACAAGCCTTCTTCCAACTAAGCTCCAACTCGACAGCGCTCGAGTATACTGGTTTTCGTTGGATCGATTTTGGAAATCTGTCGATCTCCCTCAACCTTCGCATTGATCGCCTTAGCTCTCTTATGACTATGATTATTACGGGGATAGGAACGCTCATCCACTTTTATAGTATTTCGTATATGTCGCATGAAAAAGGCGTCGCGCGGTTTTTCGCGTACCTCAATCTTTTCTGTTTCGCGATGCTACTTCTCGTCCTGAGCGACAACCTCCTTTTTCTCTTTTTCGGCTGGGAAGGCGTAGGCCTTTGTTCGTATCTTCTCATCAGTTATTGGTACGAAGAGGAAGCGAACGCAGATGCGGCGCGTAAGGCGTTCCTCGTTAACCGGATCGGGGATTTGGGTTTTGTACTCGGCATGTGCGTGCTTTACGTTCAACTGGGAACTTTGAACTTTGCCGAAATGATGGCGCGTATATCGCCGACAGCCGCTATCGGACTCCTTTCTCTAGCCGGTGTGCTTTTGTTTTTTGCATCGACCGGGAAGTCTGCCCAGTTTCCCCTCTACGTATGGTTGCCCGATGCCATGGCTGGCCCCACGCCCGTTTCTGCTCTTATCCATGCCGCGACTATGGTGACCGCCGGCGTATATCTCTTCGCGCGTATGGCTTTTCTTTTCGAACTGTCACCCGAACTCATGACTATAGTCAGCTATACAGGAGCTTTGACGGCGCTCCTTGGCGGTATCCTGGCACTCGCCCAGACCGATATAAAAAAGGTGCTAGCCTATTCGACTGTTTCTCAGCTGGGTTTTATGTTTTTAGCTTTGGGCGTTGGAGCTTACCAGACAGCTGTTTTTCATCTGATGACACACGCATTTTTTAAAGCTCTTTTGTTCCTTGGTGCCGGTTCGGTCATTCATGGCTGCGACGGCGAACAGGATATGCGGAAAATGGGTGGACTCGCCAAATCGATGCCTATCACTTTCGTTACAATGCTCCTTGGAAGTGCGGCTATTGTGGGCTTGCCTATCTTCAGCGGATTTTTCAGTAAGGACGAAATTCTTTACATGGCTCTCGGGGCTCCTCGTGGAAACTGGATCCTCTTCGGAGCTGGTCTGGTTGCTGCTTTCCTTACCGGAGTTTACACCATACGCATGTTGACCCAGACATTCTGGGGCCCTTCTAAGGCTGGAATCCACGGTCACGAGTCGGCATGGATCATGACACTCCCACTCGTTATACTTGCCGTTCTTGCGACATTTGGTGGCTTCCTTGGAATTCCCCACGAGATCGGCACTTGGTTCGGCGTTGAGCATTCCCATCTTTTGAATGCCTGGCTCGATCCCGTCGTACAGCAGGTAAATGTCGCTGGTGAATCAGCGCCGCTTCCTGAACTGGCCGTTTCGGGTATTGCTGTTGCCGTCGCCATCTTCGGCCTAATCGCGGGTCGTACGTTCCTCAAAAATATTTCTTTCGAGAATTCACCGCTGCTTTCGCGTCTTTTTGTTGGCCAGCATTTTATGGATACCTTCTATGCTTCGTGGGTCGTCGCTCCTTTGTATTGGATGAGTCGCCATATCATCCAAACATTTGAAAGCGGATTTATGGGCAATATCGGCGGCTGGATTGGGGTTGGGTCGACCTGGTCGGGAGAGCGCCTGCGTCTCACACAAAGTGGTGATATTCAGTTGTCTATGCTTTCTATCGTGACCGGTTTGGCTTTTGTTGTTGGAATTCTCATCATCTGGGTAGCCGTATGAGTCAGATACTTTCATGGATAGTTCTATTGCCCGCTCTTACGGGTTTCTTGATCCTGCTTTTACCGAAAAGCTGGGAAACAAAATCGCGGCAGATTGCAGTTTTTGCAAGTCTTATCGTAGCTGTGCTGGCGATCTGGGTTTCGCAGGAATTTGATATCAAAAGTCTCGAACCTTATCAATTTCACGTGAAGTTCGATTGGGTGCCGATGCTTGGTATTCATTACGACCTCGCCCTTGATGGCATGAATCTTCCGTTAGTCGTCATGACGAGTCTACTTACGCCGTTGGCTTTCATCGGCACCTGGAACCAAACGGGTGTAACAGGCACTATGCAAAGGCGAATAGCAGCCCTGGTTCTCATCATGGAAACCGGCGCGCTCGGCACGTTCCTCGCGCAGGATTTGTTCCTTTTCTACATTTTCTGGGAAACGATACTCCTGCCTTGTTATCTGTTGATCGGTATTTACGGTGGCGCTGAACGGGGAAAAGCAACATTGCAGTTTTTCCTATACACATTTGCTGGCTCTATAATGATGCTCGTAGGTATCGCGTGGCTGGTTCATTCCCAGGCACAGATCACAGGGCATCCTGATGCTTCCATCCAAACCCTTATGAACTTAAAACTACCCTTTGATGCAACGGCCGGTCTTGGCGGTTTGTTATCTACGCAGGGCCTCCTCTTTGCCGCTTTTGGTGCCGCATTTTTCATCAAGGCCCCTTTGTTTCCTTTCCATGCCTGGCTTGCCACAACCTATCGCCAGGCACCGACCCTCGTCTCAATTTACCTAGCCGCCATTCTTTCGAAAATGGGCGCCTACGGAATCTTGAAAATCCTCATTCCGCTCTTCCCCGAGGCAACGCACGCCTTTGGACCGGTGCTCATGAGCCTTGCGGCTTTTGGGATTGTTTACGGGGCGCTCCTCGCTATCGTCCAAAGCGATTTCAAGACGGCTGTCGCGTATTCGTCTCTTTCACACGTGAGTTATATCCTGCTTGGATTGTTCTCCATGAAAGCGGAAGGCATGGGAGGGTCGCTGCTTCAGATGGTAAATCATGGTATCTCCATCACAGGCCTGTTTTTAGTCGCAGGCTTTTTGGATAAACGCCGGGGCTCTCTGGCACTCAAGGATTTTGGTGGATGGGCGATCCAAACGCCTGTGCTTGCAACCGCCTTTATGGTGATCGTGCTGTCTACGGTAGCGCTTCCTGGAAGCGGTGGATTTGTGGGCGAATTCGCCATACTTATCGCGGCTTTTCGGGTGAATGGATACATTACCGCCGTCGCTGCAACAGGTATGGTTCTCGGGGCTGTTTACATGCTGAATCTTTATCAGAAGACTATGTTCGGACCTTTTGCGGACGATTATGTCGATAAAGTGAATGACCTCGATTTCCGCGAAATCGCAACTATGGTAGTGCTCGGACTTTTCATTGTGGGAATCGGTATGGCACCGCAAACCTTCATGGCACCCTCACGGGCAGCTGTTGAAGAAAGCGCTAAGCGTGTGTCTCCCGAAGATGCGTTGCCGACCAGACAATCACTACCCGGTCAGGTTTCCAACTTTTAATCGGTATTAACGTGAGGGTTCCGCTGTGTCCTTTTCCAATATGTTTCCGATGTATTTTATTCAAGGGCAGCAATGGCTCGGATTGTTGCCGCTTCTTTGCATGGCTTTAACAGCTATCGCCACACTGCTGCTAGCACCGCTCCGTTTGCAAGGCCGCGCGACAGCCTTTGCAATGTTGCTCATTGGGTCAATTGCAGCGGTTGCGTCGACTGTTGTTTTCCCCTTTAGCGAGACTATCATCATCCTCGATGGGGTGCTGGTTTTTGATCGTTTGAGCCAGGTTTTTTCGGCCATTTGTGTGCTCGCAGGACTTGCCGCAGCTCTTATGAGTCTCGGGTTTGATGAACGCGAAGCCCTACAAACTGAGTATTTCAGTCTTATTGCCTTTGCCGTGGTCGGCATGATGGCGATGGTCAGTACACGAAACCTCGTATTCTTTTTCGTGAGTCTCGAACTCATGTCGCTCGCGGTTTACGTCCTGGTTTCCATGCATCGCCAGTCGTCGATGGCTTCTGAAGCTGGCCTCAAATACTTCCTCCTCGGTGGTGCTGCGAGCGCCGTAATGCTTTACGGTGCGAGCATACTCTACGGGACTACGGGGAGCCTTGATGTTGAGGGGATTCGGAATGCCTTCCAAAGTCAGTGGGGCGGAAAGCTTCCTATTTTGCCTTTGATAGGTCTCGGGCTTTTCTCGGTTGGATTATTATTTAAAATCGGTGCGTTTCCTTTTCATGTCTGGATACCTGACGTTTATACAGGGGCAGCCACGCCTGTTACCGGCTTCATGATTTCAGCGGTAAAAGCTGCCGCGACCGGTGCGCTCCTTCGGATGAGCATCGAACTCTTCGCCCTGCCTGTAGCGGCGGAACCATTCCTGATCACCGTACTCAGCATCATCATAGTCGCAACGCTCCTCTTTGGTTCGTTGGTAGGGGCCCGTCAGACCCGTCTGAAACGAATCTTTGCGTATTCGACCATCGTGCATACCGGTTACGTTTTGCTGGGGTTTCTTGCACTTTTGGGCGGCGGAGCTGGTGCTAAAGATGCGTCTTCAGCTATTGTCTCGTACACCGTGTTTTATGTCGTAATGAATCTCGGAGCTTTTGCTGTCCTTACACTGATAAGTCCGAAGGATAATGATGATATCAGTCTTGACCAACTCACAGGCCTTGGCACGCGGCGTCCGCTCCTGGCCTTCGCATTGAGTGTTTTCCTCTTAAGTATGGCGGGCATACCACCGACCGCTGGATTTTTCGGTAAGTATTATATTTTTTCGGCTGCGCTTGCGAGTGGGTACACATGGATCACTGTTGTCGCAGCGATTGCGAGTGTGGTTTCGGCCATTATTTACTTACGGCCGATGATTCATATGTACATGAAAGAAAGTGACGAAAGTTACTCGGCGTTACCAAGCAACTGGCTCGGCAGCAATATGATAGTCGGTCTGTCCTTGTTTTTGACTGTCGTCATGGGATTGATTCCGGCCTGGTTTTCGAAGCTTCTCTAACACAGACTCCAAGAAAGCACGCATACCTCGCGCGGGAATGCGTGCTTTTTTATTTCAGCATCAGTCCGATCTTGATACGAGTCCAACCGGCAATCCTTTGCCCCAATGCGTTTTTACGTGGTTTGAATTTCGCTTGGCGAGCAGATGCAATAAGCCACTCATCCATGCCGTAACCAATCTTTTTCTCGATCTCAACATCAGTGACATTCCCCGCGAGTGGACAGATATTCTCTTGGTGCTTGAGTCGACACAGGTTTAAGCTCCTGTGATGATTGTTTAAAGTTAGTAATCAAATTATCGTTCGACTCAGGTCCCTTCTGCAAGCCCTCGGTTTCATCCTCTATTTTGTTCTCGGTAACACTTGTGATGACTTGACTCGAAGAGGGCCAGGTTATTTCAACCTGGTCCTCTCGTATTGATGTCGACAATGGGATTTAGCTGGCGAAGCCTTGCATTGCGAGCTCAAGATCTTTGCGTTTTGAGGCATTAAGCAGGGCTTCGTCTGCCGAGATAACGCCGTTGTTATAGAGCGCGAGGAGGGATTGGTCAAAGCTCTGCATTCCGTAGGTATTACGACTGTTCCGAATAGTGTCCTTGAGGACTTCGAAGTTGTCAGCTTTCAGGATTGTTTCTTTGACCACTTCATTCGCTATCAAAATCTCGAGAGCCGGCACCATTCCTTTGCCGTCGATACGGGCGACGAGGCGCTGGGAAACGATCGCCTTTAGGGTTTGCGACAGCATCATCCGCAGCGACGCGTGCTGATGTGGAGGGAAATAGGACATCAGTCGCGTGATACTCTCCGTCGCGTCAAGGGTATGGAGAGTCGACAGAACCAAGTGCCCTGTTTCCGCCGCCATCAAAGCTGTTTCGGTTGTTTCCTTGTCGCGAAGCTCACCCACCAGGATTACGTCGGGGTTTTGGCGCAAAGCCGAACGGAGAGCCGCGGGGAAACTCTCCGTGTCGATACCGATCTCGCGCTGATTGATGGTCGATTTTTTTTCTTTGAAAATAAATTCGATCGGGTCTTCAATCGTTAAAATATGGGCCGGTTTGGACGTGTTGATTTTTTCGATAATCGATGCGAGTGTCGTTGATTTTCCGCTACCGGTGGCGCCGGTAACCAAGATCAATCCGCGTTTCTCATCGGCGAACCCATGGAGGATCTTGGGGAGCTGCAATTCCTCCATCGTCCTGATGTGATTGTTGATGACCCTCAGGACCATCGCGTAGCCTTGCTTCTGACGAAAAAGGTTCACACGGAATCGGCCGCCGAGAGCACTTGTATAGGCAAAGTCTAAATCCTGGAGATTGGTGAGTTTGCCTTTGAGGTGGCTCGGGATGATCGTAGCAATCCATTCCGACATCAAAGCCTCGGTGACAGCTTCGCCATCAGCAAGATTGATAATATCGCCTTGAAACCGGAAGCGAGGAACGCCCCCCGACTTCAATATGATGTCACTGGCTCCACCGCGAACAGCTACTTTTAAGATTTTTTCCAAATTCATTTTGGATAACTCCGAAACGTCTCAAGGCTCAATGAGTCGATACCTGAAGTGTTTTCGGCAGTATTAGAAATAAGTTAACCGGGAATTATTGATATGAGGAGGGTAGGGGAAATGAAAGGGGCCGATAAACCAGTCGTCCTCAAAACCTGACAGTTGCCTGAACTCAATAGCCTCTAAAAGTTCGAGTCTTACAACCATTTGGCCACTAAAATCGAAGATTCCAATGACAAGGTGACAGAAAGCGGAGCTTTCCAAATGAAGGACAAAGGATGTGGATTGACCTGTAGTACTTGACGATCGATCATCGGCCCACGTTCAGAGATCGTTTCGGCGATTGTCTAATATTCCTTAGCGGTTTTTGCGAAGCCACCCTGTTAGATGAGGAGAAACAACCAGATGCGACTCACTTCACGCTCTGTTGAAAATGGGCCTTGAGCCGTTGCTTTTCGAGAGCCTCGCTTATTTCCCTAGGTAAGAATTCGCCCTACTCTGACTGCAAAATAAGCACACCTCTTGGTGACTCGCATAGGAAGCCCGTAAAATGGACAGGAAGGCAAAATAGAAAATCATCTTTGATCGAGGACATCCATGCGCACAATACTCCTTGGACTCATGCTCATCAGTACGTCTGTTTTCGCCGATGAAGAGGGTGTTTTTGATATTTTGCAATTGCCTGAAGGCGCGAGTGTTACTCTTCCTTCGCCGGCGACGACTCTTGTCCCCATATCGACGTCTTATCGCTTAAACCCTACCGACAAGGCTCAGGTCTTCCGCATAAGTTCGCCGCCATCCGCGTGTGCTGTCAAAATTGAGTTTTATGACAAAACTTCGGACGAAGTGAAGGTTGCGACTCTCAAGGGCGGTGAGAACGTGATTTACCGCTTCGAACGATTCAACGGCGTTCGTGTCCACGCATCGCCGCTTTCCAAATGCACGACGCTGACTAAACTGGTTCTTGATAGCAATCGACCGCTTGAAATTGGTATGTGAAACGTGACTTCCTATCAATTGATGGTAAGATCCACACCTTGAAATGGCTTGTGGTGATGCTGTGCCTGAAGCTGCTGCATTGTTTCAAGGAGCTCCTTGGCCTGCAGAGGTTTGGCCAAAAAAGCCGAAAAACCCGCATCGAGCGCTTGCTGTTGGGCTTCGGGCGTAACGCACGCTGAAAATGCGACCGCAATAAAATCATGCCGCGCCGATTTTTTCAAACGACGCATTAATTCAAAACCATTGATATCAGGCAGTCCAAGATCAGCCAGAATCAAAGTGGGATGAACGCGGTGAAACGCTTCAATCGCATCGCTGGAATTTGCGCAGGCGATGATTTCTATGCCTTCTCCGGTCAACAAACTATCCAGGAGATGCAGTGTGAACGGATCGTCTTCGACGATGAGCATTCTTTGTCGACTCGGCGTGAAGTGAGACATGGTGGAGGGGAGCGAGGTGGCCTGCGCCTGTGCTGGCTGCATCGGGCTTGCTATCGCGTCTCGTTTAGGCCTCTTGAGACTCAAGGAAAAAAGCATGCCTGGTTTTGGGTCCAGACTTGCTGCCGTTAAACGGCCATCCTGCAGGTCAATTATTTTTTTGGCGGTATAGAGTGATAGATCGAAATTCGCAGCTGTTAAAAAAGCCTCCGGATCCATCCCCTGCCCAGCCTGGAGCAATTTTAGGACATGCTGCTGATCGCTTGAATACCCACTGTGTTTAAGATGAAGAATAACGTCCCGGTGCTGGGTCGTTGCATGAAGACTCATGACCGCATGATCTCGTCCATATTGGATGAGATGTTCAAACAGCTTTTGCAAAGCGTGCTTCAATTGCTCGCGATCCCCTAAAATAAGACTGCTTTTTAGAGGTCGTTCGTAGCGAAATTCAAGTCGGTTCTTAGCGGCTTCTTCCTTCCACACCACACTCAGTTCCTGCAGGAGATCGGATAAATCGAATGTATCGTGACGAAAATGCTGATGGCCCATGCTGATGCGTACCGAATCACGCAGCTCCTCCAGCATCTTCGTTTGTCTTTCGATACTCAGCTTTATCCCGTCACTCGCATCAAGGATCTCCTGAGATGTCCCGCCTTCCCTGAGCATCTGCGACCACATATAGATGGGTGTCAAGGGTGTCCTCAGATCCTGAGTGCTGCGTATAACTAAACGTTCGAGAGTCTGAGTCAGGGCACGCCATTCCCTACGGTTCTCTTCGATTTCGACGATCTGTTTGTGGGCTGCGCTCAGTTCCGCATCCTTGCCTTCAAGGACTGCCCGCGATTCATTTTGGTTTTTTTCGAATAAATAGCCTGCCCCATATATGGCAACGAGCATAACCAGCATCAAGGGCGCAAAACCTGTGAGTATCCCCTGCTCGTCATAAGGCCAGGCCTGGTAGACCCACAGGTGAACGGCAAAACAATAAGCAACCGCCCCACGGAGCCTGTAAAAGTAGACACAATAGATCGCAGGGAGGAATAGCAAATACTGCAGCGGCTCGAAGAACGGTGTGGGCCTTGGGAGTGCGAGGGCTAAAAAAGGCAGAAGGGCAAAGAGGGCATCAGATGTTTCAAGTGATTGTCTCTCGCGTCCCGTGCCCCGATAGACGATGTGATCGATGAAAGGAATAAGAATAAAAGCGTAAAAGGCAAAACTCGCTAGAAAGTCGACACTATCACGGAGAGTCACCTGACTGGCCCAAATCCGCGCTGGAACCGGATCGATCAGTTCATAATCCGATAAGACGGCCCAAGACATGCGAGCTACCAAACCACAGGTCAGAAGACTGAGACCGACAAAAAGCAGAGCTTTGACAAAGACATTCTGAGGCGAGTTTCTGAGTTTGCCCCACAGCCAAGCGGCGCCCGTATAGACAGCGCTCGTGATGATACCAAGAAAGATGGCTGTGACGGATCGACCTTCCTGCCAGATAAAATAAGCGTTTGCAAACACGCTCAAAAATAACGCGAACCAGAAACGCATGCCGAGGGTCACGATGAGAGCCAAACCCAAAGCCTGTGAGAGGAGCCAGGGAAAATGAACGGTATCTATCTGGGATCGAAAGAGAATAAAATCGAGTGCGAATGAGATGAGCAGATAAATAACGATGATCGAGGCATCTCTATCGTGGGACACTCCTCGTTGGCGTGTCGCTAACTTTTCGCGCATGCCTTGCCTCCCAATAGTTTAAGCCCATTTTCTCACAACAGATTAAATCGCTCGCCTGGTCATCTGCAAGAATTGTCGATGATCCTTACTTTTTCCTCAAGTTCGATTTGCGGTTTTTATAAAGAAGTCTGTGGGATGATAGCCGTATTTCCTATTATTTTGAATTCTCCAGTCGAAGGCTCGCATGGCGGCGCTCTGAAGACTCACGCTCGACACGCTATTCCCTTTTCCTTTCGTGCGCTGACTCACGCTCTCGTCATAGAATTACTCTATTCACGACGCAAATGTTTGACAAGTCAGGAAGAATTGTGAAGATTAGATATTCTTAGGTTGCTCTTAACAGTTTATACGCAACTGACTTTGAGCTCCTAAGACACGAGATGATTTTTTGGATTCGTTAATGGGGGTCTTATGCAGTTACGCAATGCCAGTCGATTGTTGTCAGTTTCTGTTCTGAGTCTTGGCGGAGTGGTGTATTCGAGTTCGGTTTTCGCTGCTGGTTTCGCGCTTCGCGATCACTCGGCTAGCGGCGTCGGCACGGCTCTCGCATCCGATGCAGTCAACACATTCGATGCTTCGGGCGTACTTTCGAACCCGGCGATTATGAGTCAGTTCAAAGGTAATCACCTGAGCCTCGACATTAATTACACCGACGCGAATATCAAAGCGAGCAACTCGACTCTAGCTCTTTACACAGGCGCAGTTCATCCTGTCCAAGGTGAACCGAGCGAAGATAACGTTTCGGATCCTGTGACCGTTCCGTCTTTGTACGGCATCTTCCAAATTAACGACGATGCTCATGTGGGGATCAGCTTTAACGTACCTTACGGTACAAACACTGAGTATTCAAACTCTTGGACCGGTCGTTATTACGGTACAAAAACCGATCTCAAAACCTACGATATCGGTTTGCACTTTTCTTATAAATTTACACCGATGTTTGCTGCGGGCGTAACTCTGGATTGGCAGAAAGCCAAGGGCCAGTTGACCTCTGCGGTCGACACAGCTCTGTTAACTGCTGGCGCTTTGGGCCAAGCGGCGGCAGGGGCAGCTGCAAGCGCTGATCCAGCCGTTCGTGCCCGTGCCGCCGCTTATGCCGCTGCGGCAGTTGGCGCTCAAGCTAATATCGGTAAAGCGGATTCGCTTACCACCTATTCCGGTGACAGCACCCAATTAGCCTGGGGCCTCGGTTTTCTCTTTACGCCTGACACTACAATTAGGGTGGGCCTATCCTATCGCGGCGAAGTTAAGCACAAAGCTAAAGGCGACCTGAAATGGGGACCTGAGAACGACCTTGCCACGGCTTACCTTGGCACGCTTCGTGCCAGCGGAAACCGTCAAGTTCAAAACAGTGACGACGCCCGACTTGATATCAACCTCCCTTCTGTGACCTCACTTGGTTATGCCCAGGATCTTTCTGACTTTACGGTTTACGGAAACTTAACATATACCAACTGGTCGACACTTTCGGAGCTCACTCCTAAATGGAATGGCGCTCAGTCGAAAACTGACCTGAACTGGAAAAACTCACTTTATGTCGCCATTGGTGGTGATTATCGCCTTGCCCCTGAGTGGACACTTCGTGCTGGTGTCGGTCATGACCAAGGCGTTACGGACGAAAAACATCGTACCCCTCGTACGCCAGACGGCGACCGAACAGCCTTGTCTTTAGGCGCGAGCTACAAGGTCGGGACTCTCGACTTCTCTCTCGGTGTTCAACAGCTTTTCCTGCCTACGACACACAGCGATCTTGAAGCGTCTGCTTACCCAGATAACCAAGCGCGTGGAACGTTCAAAACCACTTATAAAATCAACCCCACAATCGCCGTCGTTTCTGCTGGCTACGGTTTCTAAAAAAATTGGCCCTCTCGGTCGGCGCTGCCGACTCGGGTGGGCCTTTTTCTTTAAATAGTTCTACTCACAACTCCTTGTCAGCATAGATTTCAGATGTTAAAACCCGTAAGATATCAAAAACCGGGGGGCGCTTGTACTAGTAATGCCTCAGTGAAAAAGGCATGCTTTTGCCCTTGATGTCAGTCGTTCGTTCTTTAGGCTCTTGGAGATACTATGCGTTATCTTTTGCTATCGGCTACTTTTCTCGCGACTCTGACCGCTTGTGACTGGAACTCGAAGGAAGATTACACCCCTAAAGCGGAATATGAAACTTTTCTGAAATCTCAAGAAGAAGCTGCCAAAACTCAAGCCGAGGCTGTCGCCAGCGGTGCCGCTCCAGCGGTTACGGAAGAGCCAGGTAAAAAGACTTTCGAAACGTTTTGTGTGGCATGTCACGGTATAGATGGCAAGGCGTCGGGGCCAGCTGCGGCGGCTTTGAAGCCAAGTCCTCGTAACTTAACGGATAAAGCTTGGCAAGCCAAGGTTGATGACGCGCGCATTGCGAAAGTTATCAAGGAAGGCGGAGCCTCCGTTGGATTGAGCTCTAATATGGCTCCATGGGGCGGCGCTATCAAAGACGAAGAGATCGCGAATGTCGTTAAATACGTTCGTCACTTCGGCAAATAAGCCTGATTCTATTTTCCATTGCTGACGGAAAAATCCGACAAGGTCATCTTGTCGGATTTTTTATTGTAACTTTTTCGATGAGTAGAATTGGCCTTAGTCCGAATCAGCTATAGCGCGTGAGGATCTCAATCAAATCGATTGAGTCCTGCTGCCCTGGCGTGAGCTCTATACCACAGCGTTGCATGGCTGGGTCGACTTGCGTGCTGCTTTCACGCTCTTGCTTGGCATCGTAGATATGTTTGATCGTAAACCGAAGAGAGCCATGTGTGTTGTTCTTAAACTCCACAAGGATTTCTTCGCCCTCTGCCGGGCAGGGACCAAGCAAGATGCCAAGGCCTTTGCGCGATATATCCAAGGGAATAAAATTCAGCTCCTGGCTTTTATGAGTCAAACGTCCCGGAATCTCGCCCAAAAAAACGAGTCGATTCTCGGTCCGTCGTTCACGACCTCGTTTGACTTTTTTCGGTGGGCTGTTCATAGGACCTCACAATATGCTTACGTGGGTATCGGCAAACGGCAGGGAAAATAGAGTCATTCTCCTTTAAGAGCATGATGTCACAAAGAATTTTCTGATTTTTGTCCGAAAATCAGTGGCAAAGTGTTTAGGATTTGGGGCGCCCCTTGGCGGGCTTAGGCGATTTGTCCATAAGCTTGTTGTAGAGTGACATGCCGTACGTGAGCTGAACTGTGCGGGCACATGCGCCTATGGATTCGGATGAGCGAAATATGCGGCATGCGTGCATTCGTTGACTGCGGTTTGAGGGCTGAGCACAGGATTCGAAATTTCCCGAGAGCATGAGTCTTTTAGCGCCTTGATCATTCACCACGAGTCCAACTCCTAGATTTAGGTTTTGACTTGGATAGAAAGAACTATAGACCGTTAAATGCACAGCACTTGGCGCTTTTGCTTTTAAAGCTTCGGCGAGCGATTCTGCTTTTGACTTCGACTTTAACTTCGATTTTCTTTTTTTAATTCTCAATAGAATCTCTGATCAAGGGTAATGAGTCAATTCTTTTTATTTGGGCATTGCGTCGGTTTTTATTGCATCACGCGATGTCTTCACCCAGTTCAGGATGGTTTGTCTTTCCTCAGGCGATAACTTCGTGTCTCTATGAATAAACGTGTAAGCTTTGGGGGGCATTTCACCTTCTCCCACCTCATCACCAATATCCTCCAAATCATGATCGATCTCGTGCTTTGATACAAAAGGAAAACCCTTGGAAAGATCGAGATGCTCACGGGCTTCAGCAATATCGGAATCGATGTATTGTTTAACACCGGGAATTTTGTAGTACCAGGGATAATGAGTTTTATCGGAATGGCAGTCATAACATTTGGCTTCAAAAATAGGTTCGATCGACCGCATGTAGGTTTCCTTCAGTCCAGCTAAGGTCGCGGGAGAAACGGATGCGGATTTCGATTCGGTCGATAGTACAGGTTTGTGTTCGTCTTCTTCGTGCGCAAAAACTGGGCTTGAAAGGACCAAGAGCGTCCAAAGTATCTTTGACTTGTGCATCAAATTCTCCCTTCCCGACTTTTCTCAAACGGCGGATTAAGCTACCATGCAAACAAGAGACCGTCTCCTCAAAACCATTAGGTTCCTGCAATTGGACGTTGATTCTCCTTGTTAGGAAGCGGATCGAATGATTGAAAGCTGGCTTTATGAACTCTTTTCGCAATGGATACAGCCTTACTGGCCGTACCTTTTAACTTTTGTAACGACTGTTCTCTCAGTTTTCGCGGCTGGACACGCCATTATGACAAAAAGGGACGTCCGTTCAGCTTTGGGGTGGGCGGGTTTAGTCCTTCTGTCACCAGGCCTCGGTGTCATTTTATACTTTTGCCTTGGCATCAATCGGGTTCGACGAAAAGCGCTCGCTCTTCGGAACACGCGTGTAAAAATGCCAAGCGGGTTTTATCGTTATTCCGTAGAACCTGTTGAGACTGCGGAGCGCTACGGTGAAGCGGGTGAGACTCTTTTGCAGATCGCTAAGACACTCGGATTCGTTAGTGGCAAGCCACTGCTTCGCGGCAACAGCATCGATGTTTTGAATAACGGCGAGGAAGCTTATCCCGCGATGCTTGCCGCGATCCATAACGCCAAACGGTCAATCAGCCTTCAGACTTATATTTTTGCTTCGGATCGACTTGGCCTAAAGTTTGTTGACGCGCTGGAGGCGGCGGTTAAACGGGGTGTCGCCGTGCGCGTTCTGATCGATGGAATCGGAGTCCGATATTCTTTTCACCCCGTTCATAAATTACTGCGAGCCAGGGGTGTTCCTACAGCGCTCTTTATACCCGTACGCAACATCAAAGTTTTGAACCTTCGCACGCACCGGAAAATCATGGTTGTCGACGGGGCCAGTGGTTTTACAGGCGGTATGAACATACGTCTGAATCATGTCGTTAGCGAAGCGGAGAGGGATCCCACGATTGATGTGCATTTTCATCTGCAGGGTCCGGTCGTCCAACAGCTTCAAGAAGTTTTTGCCGACGATTGGAATTTCGCGACGAACGAAATTCTCCATGGTCCTCAATGGGTCTCGCCTTTAGAAATGCACGGGACTATTTTTGCTCGCGGCATAGCTGATGGTCCGGATGAAAGTGTAAGTGCGCTCGCCTTAACCCTCCATGCTGCGATTTCCGCTGCGAAAAAACGGGTGCGAGTGGTCACGCCGTACTTTGTCCCGGATATCACCTTGCTTAGCGCTCTCGGGGTTGCTGCCTGCCGCGGCATTGAAGTGGATATCGTTATACCGCTGCATGGAAACCTCCGCCTGGTCCAGTGGGCGGCTTGGTCGCAGCTCCAGGAGCTCATCAGTTTTGGCTGTCGAATTTGGTTAACGCCACTGCCCTTTGACCATTCCAAGCTTATGACCGTAGATGGTTTATGGGCTCTGTTTGGGTCAAGCAATTGGGACACACGATCATTGCGCCTAAACTTTGAGCACAATATCGAAGCGCATGATCAGAATTTTGCACAAAAAATCGATGAAATCATCGAAGGCAAAATAGCGCGCGCTTTTCCTCTAGCGTTTGATCAAGTTACAACACGTCCTTTCTGGAAGCGATTCCGCGACAGCCTTGCCCGCCTCGGTTCACCTTACCTGTGATGGATCAATTGTGTCTTTTTCGTTTTCTTCGGCACCCTTGGTGGGGAAAAAGAAGGCAAGAGGTTTCCATTTGAAAAGCTGCAGAACGCGCGATTTTATCGATAGAAACGTTCGGTCATTGATGTTCTGAGCGTAGCGCGCAACCATGAGCGCCATATAAAAACTCACCGTGAAGTTTAGAAAGCCTATTCCTAATACGCCGAGCGATGCCATCACGATCTCGGTCGGAACCGCTGCTGATCCCATCGACACAGCCGCGATAGCAAGTGATGCGGAGGATAGGGTCACGTGCCGAATATCAAGAGGCAAGCCCGTGATTTTGCCGAGGAAGGGGAGGGTCGCGAGGAAAAAACCGAGAACGACGTTCCCGGTGATTCCCGAAATATTCTGGCTCAGAAAGGTGGAGATTTTTTTGCCGCTCTCGGGTCCGAAGGCTCTTTTTATTCGAGCATTTTTCTCGAGGCGATTGGGAACTCTCTGATAGGCGAGCCAGTTCTCAAACCAACCTGCAACCAGGCTCGACATCCACAAAAGGAGGCCTGTCTGGGCGGCATAAAATAAGGATAAGGTGCGAATAGGATGAAGAGATTCAATCGCATGTTTTGCATAGTCCAGATCATAAAAAGGCTGGCCTTTGATACGCGCAAAAGCATAGGAGAATAAAAGAGCCGTTGGCACAGCCAGCCCTATATTGCCCAGCACCGCCGCGAATTGCGACCTTACGATGTGCCTGATTTCAAACGCGATCGCGAGGTTGTTTGTGCTGCCCTTACTCATTTTGATCTTAGTGGCGAGGGCCGCGGCCGTCATCGAGGGTTGTTTGGTAGCAAGTGTAAAATGAAGACCTTGCATAGCGAGAAAGCTTCCGGCGTAGTTACCAAATTGGAAAAAAGCCTCAATGAAGGGCGGTAAAGCCAGCTTGCCAATACCATATTTGAGCATAGTCGTACCGACGGTTAAAACGCCCCCGCCTGATGCGGATTTCAACATGCTCAAATACTCGGCGCGGGTGCGGGTTATGTAATGCTCGCCCGATGTTCCCGTATGCTCAACGACCCGAAGGGAAAGCATCTGTAAATTCCCTTTGAGGAGCTGGCGAAAATTGGTGGCATCGTAACGCGCTCGGATCAGTTCGGCCAATAGCAAAAGGCCCTGCTCGCCTCTGCAGTTTTCTTTGATCGATTCGAGCTGCCGGCAAATAAAACCGAGCCGCCTCAAATGCATGAGTATATGCTCGAGCCTCAGAACCAATCCCGTGTTAACGCCATGGGTCTGAAGGTATTCGAACGCCTGATTCATGGCCACTTCACAGGCTTTTAAGTGCACGAATACAGTATCAAGTTCAATGTCTTTCCAGTCAAACCCGTTCGATGCAAGTAGTTTCTGGCTCATGTCGGCTATGGTGCGTTCCAGTTTCCAAAACGGGAGTTGCTGCAGATCCGGACAGCCGAGCCGAGTCCACAAACTCGGGGTGCTGCCCATAGACGAAACCTGCACCGCGAGGACCTGCATTGCCGCTATCATGTCTTTTAAAACAGACTCAAAAAGGCTTTTCTCGCCGGTGTGTTGTCTCACAATGCAAAAAAATTCCTGGAGGAGTTCGATCGGAAGCGTTTCGATCCACTCAGCATCCTCGCGGCTCGGAAATATTGTTTCAAGCCATTCCGAAAGTTCCTCAGGCGGTTTGGGCAAAGGCAAAATGTGGTCGATCATGAGACTCGCGATCTGGTCAGCGAAGCCTTTTTCTTCAAACAGCCCCAGATACGCAAAACAGGAGAAGGCTCGACAGGATTCAAACATCTCGCGGATTACGAGACTCACATTTTTTGCCCAATCAGGATGTCTCTCCAGGAGCTGGAGTATAAAACGGATACGGGTGTGCGGTGATTTATGTTCCGTGCGGACGCCGTTGACTGGTGCAACAATCCAGATCCTAACCATCGAAAACCATTCTATTTTTTGCTCGTAGCTCATCTCGGGGCTGGCGATGGATAACACGTAGGCGAGATCGTGTTTACCTTCTGCATTGGAAAAGAGATCCTGGAATTTTTTGATTGAGCTCTTCTCTTGCATGCGGTCTCCGTAAGTCAGTTACCTTCAGAAGTCTATGCGCTTGCCCTCTGGAGAGCAAGGTATCTAAGTCGGCTTCCAGAGTCTGAGAAGGAGGGAGTTTGTCACGACACTTACGCTGCTTAAGGCCATAGCGGCTGCTGCCAGCATGGGGTTGAGGTAGCCGAATGCAGCGAGGGGAATGCCGACAATATTGTAGAGAAAGGCCCAGAAAAGATTCTGTTTGATTTTGCTACGGATCGCTTTACAAAGCCGAATTGCATCGACGACGCGATGCAAGTCGCCTTGCATAATCGTGATACTGGCGGTCTGCATAGCGACATCTGTGCCGGTGCCCATGGCCAGCGACAGGTCAGCCGCCGCCAGGGCAGGCGCATCGTTAATACCGTCACCGACCATACCAACCGATAGAGGTGGGCCTTCGGCTCTCAAGGCCTGAATTTTTGCCTGTTTTTGTTCGGGAGTGACTTCGGCAATCCAGTCATCGAGCTTCAGAGTCTCAGCGACCTTGCGAACGCTTGCAGCATTGTCACCGCTAAGCATGACACTTTTAATTCCCATCGCATGCAGGTATTTGATGGCAGGCGCAGCGCTTGGTTTGAGAGTGTCGCTGAATGCAAATAGGCCGATAATTTTCTGAGTTTTGAGTTCGGCTACATAAGAGACCGTCAGGCCCTTCAACGACTCGCGTAATTTCCCTAAAACCGGCCCGTCCGCGTCGATATCGAAGTCTTTCATGAGGGTTCTGTTCCCGATCAGCAGAGTGCGGCCCTCGACTTTACCTTTAACGCCGCGACCTGGTATGGCTCTGACGTCTTCGGCTCGAAGGGTTGCATGCGGAAGTTGACCGACTATCGCTTGAGCGAGAGGATGCTCGCTTCCGGACTGAATAGCGACACAGCCGCGGAGGAGTTCGTCGCGTGAAACACCAAAACCTTCAATATGTTTTAAGGCCATGCGGCCTTCGGTGAGAGTGCCCGTTTTGTCAAATACGAGAGTCTTTATTTTGTGGGCTGTTTCAAGGGCCTGAGGATCCCGAATGAGGATCCCTGCTTTAGCTGCGGCGCCAGTTCCAACGATAATAGCCGTGGGTGTCGCAAGCCCCAGAGCGCATGGACACGCAATAACAAGCACGGCTACGGCCCTGATTAACGCCAATTCCCAGTTGTGTGTTGCAAATACACAGAAGAAAAAAGTAACAACAGCAATTCCAAGGATCACCGGAACAAACACAGCGCTGATGCGATCCACGAGCTTTTGAACAGCTGGTTTTTCGGATTGAGCGTTTTCTATGAGCCGAACAATTTTAGCCAAGGTTGTTTCTGTTCCTAGCGCTTCGACCCGGATGAGCAATCGTCCGTCGCCATTCAAGGTCCCGCCCGTCGCCTGATCGCCACTGTTTTTCTCGGCTGGAACGCTTTCGCCCGTAAGCATGCTTTCGTCCACAAATGACGAACCTTCCAGAATTTTACCATCAGCCGCGACACGCTCACCAGGCTTAACGATAAGCACATCGCCCTTTTGCAGATGGGAGAGGAGGATTAGGGATTCGACTTTGTCGCGAAGCACGGTGACTTTATCAGGCCTTAGGCCTTCCAGCTCCCGAATGGCCTGGGTGGCCTGGAATTTGGCGCGAGCCTCCCAGTATTTCCCGAGCAGAACCAGGGTAATGATGACGGCTGAACTTTCAAAAAAGAGTGGATGATCCGCTGATTCCAGACGAGGCGACAGTGCGAAATGATAAAGACTCAAGAGAAAAGCTGCGCTGGTGCCTATGGCAACAAGCAGGTCCATATTCCCTGTCTTATCTTTGAGAGCACTCCAGGCCGCTTGGTAAAAGTGCCGACCAAAATACCCCTGTATCGGTAATGCGAACAGAAGCTGGAGCCAAGGAGGGAGGGCAAAATGGATGCTATGTCCGGCCACCATCGGAATCATGGGAGCTAGAAGCGGCAGAGTTATAAGGATCGAGAGATAAACCTGGGTTTTCTGCCTATAGAGTTCGACTTCGGGATGGACTTGAGTCAAATCAAATTCAATTCCGAAGCCAATCTTTTCGAGGCTCGCCCGGACCTGCTCGCGCTCGATACGAGGCGTCTCAAATACAAGTTTGGCTTTTTCGGTTCCAAGATTCACGCGGGCCTCGAGGGCCCCAGGAAGGCGCTTTAGGTTTTTTTCAACGCGAGCGGCACAGGACGAGCAGGTCATGCCGGTCACTCGGAATTCGAACTGCTCAGACATCACTTCACTCCTCGAGACGGTAAGCGTCTCCTCCAGTTTCGCTCATTCGCGATAAGTTCGCGCGAGAAAAGTCCAATCCTAGTCAAGTTGCCTTAGATTGCGATTTTTCGTCATAATTTTCATGTGTTTTTCGCTCAACTAAGCCGGTCGGGCGCTGTTTGGCTCTTGCCAAATGTGGGGAACAGAGGCATTCTGCGAGTCGTTTACCTTATTAAGGAAGAGGGCATTATGACCCAGAAGTGTGGCTATATCGCGATTCTTGGACGACCAAACGCTGGCAAGAGTTCGCTCCTCAATACCTTAGTCGGGCAGAAAATCGCCGGCGTATCCAACAAACCCCAGACGACCCGTGCGCGCATTCTTGGCATTCGTATCCAAGATACCTGTCAGATGCTTTTCCTGGACACACCCGGTATCCACCGGACTGTGAAGAAGGTCGCTCTTAACTCCCTTATGAATAAAGCAGCCTGGTCAGTTCTTGATCAAGCTGATGTTGTTGTTTATCTCCTCGATGCTGAAGAAGACAGTTTTGAACCTGATTTCGAATTTTTCAAAAGCGTTCTGATCAACGCTCAGGGCCCTGTCCTCCTCTGTCTCAATAAAACAGACAAAGTGAAAAGGGAAGTGCTCGACAGCCCTATCCATCGCTGCGGGCAGATGATGCAAGCCGCGAAAGACGAAGTTGGCCCCCTGGCGGCCGCACGCCTCGTCGGTGATCATCCTTTCCTTATTTCGGCGAAACGTAAAGAAAGCCTTGAAGAGATACTGGCTATCGTTTCACAGAAACTTCCTGAAGGCCCCTGGCTTTATCCTGGAGATGACTTGACGGATCGTTCGCAAAAATTTGTATGCTCGGAACTTATTCGCGAGCAGGCTTTTCGCTGTCTCGGTGCCGAATTGCCTTATCACCTTGCGGTCAAGGTGGATACTATCGTGTTCAACCCTGGTATAGTGTGTATCGATGCTCTTATTATCGTTGGCCGTCTCCAACATAAAGGGATCGTAGTTGGCAAAGCAGGCTCTAAAATAAAAGAGCTTGGGAGCAAAGCACGGCAGAGCCTCGAAAAACATTTTGAGCAGAAAGTGTTTTTGGAACTTGAAGTCACCGTCGATGCAGATTGGGTCAATGATCCTTATTCTGTGTCGAATTACGCAGAACTCGAAGTGCTCGACGAGCAGCCTCAGGGCTGAATTCATCGGGAACAGTTTGCACCTATAAAATCCTAGGGAGGGGTTATGCAGCCGGCACCGAGGCTTCGCATCAATGGCGGCAAACGTTTGACTAAAGGCGAGATCAGTATTGCCGGCAGCTCAAACCAGGTTACAAAGGCGATCATCGCAGCACTGACCACGGATCAGCCGGTCCTCATCAAGGGTGCGCCCGATGTTGATGAGCGCAAAATTGTCGAAAATCTTTTCCAATATCTTGGTGGAACTGTTCGTGTTCTCGATACGGACGTTCTAGAAGTCTGTGCCAAAGACCTTGATAAGTGGGCTATCCCTGAAGATCTCTGTCGCAAAAACCGAATTGCTGTGCTCTGTGCCGGACCGCTGTTACAGCGATTCGGTAAAGTGTCATTTTTCGGTGCGCTCGGTGGCGATAAAATCGGCAAACGCCCCGTAAACTTTCATATCGATGGTCTGGCTCAAATGGGCGCCCATGTCGAACAAGTCGGCAATCAGTACCATCTTTCGGTCGACGAACGCGGCCTGCACGGGGCCCATATCAAACTGCCGTTTCCCTCCGTAATGACCACTGAGAGCCTTTTAATCACGGCCGCCCTTGCCAAGGGCCGAACGATTATCGAAAATTCGGCCGTCGAACCCGAAATCATCGAACTCTGCAAAATGCTGCAAAAGATGGGCGCGGATATCACGCAAACGCCCAATCGCACATTTATTATCGAAGGTGTCGCCAAACTTAAAGGCTGCGAAATCCGCTGCATGTTTGACCGTAATCAGGCCGTGTCGTTCGCGTGTGCGGCTCTTGCGACCGGAGGCGATGTTCTCCTCGAAGGTGTTGACCACGGACCAGTCTATGGGTTTCTCAACTTCATCCAGCGCATGGGCGGTGAGTTCAACGTCAACTCCAAAGGCGTTTTCGTTAAAGCACCGGCAGGACGCTTGAGCGGCACTCATATCGAAGTCGAAGTTCATCCCGGGTTTATGACCGACTGGCAACAGGCGTATATGGTGCTTTTGACCCAGGCTGAGGGCATAAGCATACTTCACGAAACTGTTTTTGAAGAACGGCTTGGTTACACCTCGTTTCTGAATGAAATGGGGGCAAAGATCACTGTCACGAGTAAATGTCTCGGTGAGTCCACTTGCCGGTTCCGTAATACGAACTATATTCATTCGGCTATTATTCAGGGTCCGACCGAACTCCATGCGCGTGACTTTGCATTGCCGGTCGATATCAGAGCGGGCAAGTGCCTGGTCATTGCGGGTCTCGTTGCCAAAGGCGTCACGCACCTTACGAATTTTCACGAACTGACACGTAAATACGATAACCTGGTGCCGAAGCTCCAGGCTATGGGCGGGGACATCGAAATCATTTAAGGGCCAGGCACGGTCTTTGGGGTTTGGTCATGGAAAAGACTTTTGCTCAACTTACGGGGTTGAGTTTTCTTGTTTTACCACTCGCTCTTATGGGCTGTAACAGTTCAAAGGGTGGGGATACACGGACAGTAGTCGAAGGCTATTGGGTGTCCGCATGTCTGCCTACCGATGAGCAGGGCCTCGGGACGCATGCGACAGCGTATCGACTCTCGTATACGTTTGCGCCAGGGCATGTGGTTCTCCGCACCTGGCGAGGTTACAGTGACGAAGCCTGCACACATGCCGCAAATACTATCCTTCAAAAAGGCCTTTATGCTTTAGAAGTTATTCCTAACGTCGCCTATTTCAACATCGACCTCATCTTTCATTCTGTCGAGGCAACACCCGACTCAGACCTCATCACGGCCGCCTGGAATACCGAAGGGTTTTGCGGGAACTCAACATGGCATACGGCTGAGACCCTGAGCGTCCTAGGCGATACGGCTGCCCCCTGCCAGAGTTTTGGTGTCCAGACCATAGAGTATCGTGATCTCGTTCAGGTCAATGCGGGCCGGGAGCTCGATCTTGCTTCAATATATAATAACGACCATCCACGACCGGCGCGAATGGGGGCCCTTGGGCCCGCCCACGTTTTTTCGCTCGCAGTTCCATGAGGTTTCTTATGAGCTTCCTAAATAGGTTAGTGTAGAGTGAGGCCTGCAAAGTCTTCTGGTCGATGTGCCAGGCTTAAAGGAGTTCCGTTTTATGAAGAAGTTTTGTCTAAGTTGGCGAATGAGTGGTCTTTTCATCGCGATGAGCATGATTTTGACTTCGTGCGGCCTTCAATCGATACCACAGGCGAAAAACGGTGTTGAAGCTGCGCTCGCCGAAGTGACTAACCAATATAAAAGACGCTCGGATTTGATACCCAACCTTGTCAACGTAGTCAAAGGTTATGCAACACATGAACAGGACACTTTGACCAAAGTGATTGAAGCGCGTGCAAAAGCAACTCAAGTTACGGTCGACGCCGGCAGTATTGCGCCAGAAAAACTCAAGGAATACATGGCCGCACAGGGTCAGTTGAGTCAAGCACTTGGTCGCCTTATGGTCGTTTCTGAAAAATACCCCGACCTCAAAGCCAACGAGAATTTCAAGGATCTATCCGCACAACTTGAAGGCACCGAGAACCGCATCACGATCGCTCGCCAACGCTATATAGAGTCGATTAAAGGCTTTAACGACCTTATAACGGTGCTTCCGACCAGTTTCACCAATTCGTTTTACTACCATTTCGAAAAAATGCCGCAATGGACAGTCGATGAAAGTGAGAGAAAACAAATCGAAACAGCGCCAAAAGTTGAGTTTAAATAATGAATAAGACCCTAGTCTCACTTTGGGTCTTTATCGTCGCTTTTGCCCTTCTTTCCGCATTTGGGCCGGGGCGTTTGATAGCGTCGCCCGTAATCCCGGCGTTGACTCAGCCTGTTATGGATGAAGCAGGGCTTTTATCCGAGCAGGCCAGTGCTTATCTCAATCAAGAACTTCGCCGTCTCCATGATTCGGGCGGGACTCAGATAGCTGTCCTTATCGTTCCAACACTGGACGGGGACGAAATCGAGCCTTTTTCAATACGGGTCGCTGAGCAGTGGAAACTGGGGAGCGAAAAAAAGGATAATGGCGTTCTCTTCACGATGGCCGTGAAGGAACACAAGCTCCGGATTGAAGTGGGTCAAGGCAACGAAGGCGTCCTAACGGATGTTCAATCAAGCCGCATCATACGTGATCGTATGACGCCCCTTTTCAAAGCGGGTGATTACGATTCTGGTTTAATCACCGGGATCGTAAGTATAGCGTCTCTGACCGATCCTGAGTTTTTGTTCGCGCAAGGCACCGGTCGTCATCAACAGGTCCGTGGCAATCGCGATCGCGGTGGTCATAGCGCTCTTCCGGTTCTAATTTTTATTATCGTCGTCGTCTTCTTGATGGTCGCGAACGGTCGCGGCCGTGGTGGCCGAGGCGGTGGTTTTGGAAGCGGCTTAGGTGCTGGATTACTCGGTGGATTCGGAGCTGGCGGGGGCTTCGGCGGAGGCGGGGGAGTTAGTAGCGGCGGCTTTGGTGGCGGCGGTGGTGGATTTTCGGGTGGAGGAGCATCAGGCGAATGGTAAACAAAATTCCTTCATGGCTTAAAGATGCGCTTGATGAGACCGGAGCTGATTTCATAGAAGCGGCTGTTAAAGAGGGAGAAAAGCGGACAGCTGGAGAGATCGTGCCCGTCATAGTTCAGGGTTCAACGATAAATGTCTCAGCACCACTGTTGGCTGTTTTTATAGCGGGATTTGTTGTCCTGGCGCTAAAGCACGGCTTTTGGCTTTACGAAATTGCCGAGCCAACATCCATTTGGTTTTGGTCTGCGCTTTTTTTGGCAGCGATCTGTGGTGGATTTGTCTTCGGAAATCATCCCAAAGGGCAAATGCTCCTTACGCCGCGTTGGGAAAAACGGCGGCAGGTTCAGCAACGGGCCCTCCTGGCTTTTTATCAGGCGGATTTAACACAAACCGAAGGCCGCACGGGTATACTGTTGTTTGTCTCGTGGCGCGAGCGGCAAGCTGTCGTGTTAGCCGATGAAGGCATTGCCCAGCATTGCGATAAGTCGGCATTTGAAGGTGTAGTCGCGGAATTGATTCGTGGTGCGAAGGACGGCCAGTTAGCGAAAGGCTATGCGAAAGCTATCGACATGAGTGCTAATATTTTAGCAAAACACATACCGATCCAGCGCGATGACGTGAACGAATTAAAAGACTCTTTGCGCATCATCGATTGATGGCGGTAAAGAGGGCCACGTACTTTTGAATTAATTCCTTGACCTATTTCCATGTAACAAACTGATAATTCAAAGCTAAATTAGCCCGGTTGGAAAAACCTAAAGCTTGCCGGCGCGCTGCCGATAAGAAGGGTGGCCCGTTGGGCTTTTGTTCCTCGTCATAGAGGTGATTTTATCATGACATACGGGCTCCGTTTTACCGCCCTCGCTTCGATATTTCTGTGCTCTGCACTCTTCCACGTGTCTTGTAAACGCGACGCTGGTCCTCTACTGCCGGGACCAACATCAGACGCGCGACCAGGCACCGGAGCTATGCCCGACTCTCCTCCCACTCTTCCCTCTGTTACGAACGCACCGGCGATCACGCCTGTAACGACAGAGAATCTGCCTAAAACAACGGTGGATGAAATGTGGGCTTATCAACTTGTGGCCTCTATGCAGAGTTTTTACCTGCCGACTCTGGGCGCGTGGAAGGATAGCTGGACCGCTAACGCCAACGCACTTATCGCCCTTATTGATTTTACGAAAACCACGGGGAACACCGAATATCTCTACGTCGTGAACAAAGTTTTTGAAGCCAACAAGGGAACCGATAATTACATCCGCGATAATTTTGCCGATAATGCCTTATGGGGAATAGCCTGGGTCAAAGCTTATGATCTCAACGGTGACGCGCGCTATCTTGATACCGCAAAGGCTATTGCCGACAATATGGATTTGACGGCTTGGGATACTACCATTTGCAAGGGCGGAGTCATCGCAACTCGCACTGACAAATCCAAACGCGCCTATACAAATGCCCTCTTTACACAGCTTGCAGCCTCGATTCATAACCGCATTCCAGGTGATACCCGATACATAGGGATGGCCGTAAAAACCTGGTCTTGGATGCTCAGCTTCGGCAACGGCCTCTTTAATTCTAAAAAACTTTTAAATGGAGCTCTTACAGCCGACTGCAAAAATGATGGGTCTTCTCCAGGCAACGAAGCTCAGGGAGCCTATATATCCGCAGCTCTTGAAATCTATAAAGCAGCGCCTTATCCAGAATACATAGAGAGAGCACGTGATCTTGCCTTCGCGTCAGTCACTAACCAAGCGGTTGGGGGCATCCTTTTTGATGCGGATGAAGCAAAATGTGGTGTTTGCAACGCTGACGAACGCATGAACAAAGGCGTGTTTGTGAGGAGTCTAAATGGACTTCAAGTGCTTTTGAAAAATGATTCTATTGCGACCTTTTTTGAGCAGAATATGCTCAAAATCTGGAACAGTGCACGCGGTAAAAGCGATATGATTGGATATCATTGGACCGGTCCTTTCGATTCTGCGGATCTGTCGCGGCAGGCCTCTGCGTTACAGCTTTTTCTAGCATCGATCAAAACAACAAATCGGCTCAACCTTGGGCTCCATCACATGGTGACCGCGAGTAACCCGTGTTCGCCTTTGGAAGGGGGAGTCGGCGCCGTCGACGGCACATCAGCTACGAAGTGGTGCGCGCTCTTTTCACCAGGCGGGGCAAGTCTGGTCATTGACCTTGAGCAAGTGCGGGATATCAAGATGTTTAAGGTTCTTCATGCGGGGGCTGGCGGAGAAACACTCTTTTGGAATACCCGTGACTTTGAGATAGGCATAAGTGATTCCGCCGCTGGGCCTTGGAATGATGCTGTGGTTGTCCGTGATAATTCAAGCAGTGCGACCTATCACAACGTCAACCTCAAAGCGCGCTATGTAAGACTTCATGTTACGAACGGTGGCTCGGACGGAATAACACGTATTGCCGAATTTGGGGTTGAATAAGGCTCCTGTCGAAAAAAGGCTCCAGCTTTGTAAGCTGGAACCTCCTATCAAATAATCGCTGTAAATAAATTAGTACGAACGCAAGTACCACTGTTGGTTGTCATTGCCTGTGCAAGTGTATTGGATAACCAAATCGCCTTGATTGCCATGTGCCCCTTTAACATCCATACATTTTTGGCTGTGAAGAAAACGAATAACATACGTTCCGTCAAACGAGTTATCCAAGGTCACGAGTTGATCGGCGCTGCCGAAAAAATCGTTTTGGATAATAGGAGCGTTATCATAGTAAGCGGCATTTTGTACGCTTAAGGCCTTGCCGGAATGAACCGAAATGAGCGAGTACGTGCCCCGTCCTTCATCCTGCAGGCGGAATCTTTGAGCATCAGAGTTGGAGCAATTTCTTTGTTCGAGTTCGGCCCCGTTTTCATAAGAATCACCGCGGACATTCAAACACTGGCTGCTATGGCGTGAAACGAGTGAAAACACATCCCGACCTTGCGGAAAACTGCCGTTGCCATGATCGGATCCGTCGGGATGGTGGCCGCCGTGGCCAGGGCCGTGATCGCCATAATCACCGTTTCCAGGTCGCCCGTAACCGCCATTATCAGGCTGTCCGTGATCGCCATAGTCATCGTCTCCTGGTTCAACAGGAACGCGTTCTTCAGCGAAAGCTGCGTGTGAGAGGCAAGTGGCAGCAAAAAGTGCGGGAGCCATGAACTTGATAAATTTCATCGTGTGACCTCAGGTTAGAGATGAGTAACAATTTCCAACTCATCTTTATCAGGACTAGCACGAAAGATCGGCAGAAATATTCAGGCAGGTTTGCGTTAATATAGAAAGAAGACGATAGTAGGCCCCGATTAAAGCTCTTCAAAATTAATTTTGAGGTAAATTGTAACAAGGCTCTCATCTTGACAAAAAAGATGAATTCACGCTATTTCCAGACGTTTTTGTCAGTGTGGTAAACTTTCTTAACCCAAGATGAACACTGCTCTCGCAAGACATGGAAAGCAGTGTCTTGTCATCCAATTAATGAAGACCCATCTGCAGTCCCATCACGGCCATGGAAATTCCAAAAACAGCGCAACCGAGGCCTATATACCAGAGGACACGTCGCTTCGTTAAAGCTGCTATCGCGCCGAGCGCGATAGACACCTGGAAAAAAGTTACAGAGTAAGCAAAGGAATGATGCTTCTCGAGATATTTCTCAGAAAGCTCGTTGCTTTCTTTGGATTTGGCTTCGAGTTCGCGAGCCGTTTCCTCGATTTCTTTCTGCTCCCCTTTATAACGGACCGATTCACTTTTTAATTTTTCGGAGAGCGCCGGGTTTGATACCGACGTTGTTTCGGCCTGAGTCGAAGCGATAAAATATTTGATGCCTTTGGCCTGGTAGAGCGACCACTGGTCAGAGGCCTTGGTTTGACTTAAAAGCGCATCGTTTTTCTCGAGCAGGGCTTCGTTGGAAAAAGCTCCCGATTCGAGAGAGGCAAGGGCTGCTAAAACGGCGATGATGGCCGTTGATAGCGAGAGATAGATCGTCCACTTGGGTAACGAACGCTCCTCGGCTTCTTCGAGGCGCTCCACACTTTCCTGCAGTCGTTCTTGAAGTTCACTTGTCTCGAGACTCTCTTCCGTCATTTCTGGTCATCCTTTCGGAGGTTTAGCTTGGGTTGTTTCTAGAGATTATGCCTGAAAAGAAGCAAGAGCTCGACAAAACATTCGATATATCTATTCGTGAAACTTGTGACCTAGATAGTAAGTCCTGCCTAATTGCACCCAAAACTCGTGATTTTTCCGCCAGAATTGGCACCTTACTCTCGACCGCAACCCGCAAGTGAGAGAAACCTAATCGTTAAGTTTTTTAGTAGTTGCACATATACGAAAATTTTTTCTTCTTTATTAACTTCCGATGCGAAGGAGTTGGACCGATGCAGAAGACTTCGATGGTAACATTCGACCCATTTGCCAATGAGCGGACACTAGGCCTTCTCTCCAAAGCATGGCGCCGCACGGCGCGCATGCTCAGTAAATCAACTTTGATGGATGAGATGGAGTACGACCTAAAACGTCTAGAAACGAGGATGGGCGTAAATGTGCTGTCGCGGAGTCATTCTGGAACTCGAGGTGGCAGCCACAAATCAAAGATTTAAATTTCGATTATGAACTGGGTTTCGATGGGGTCCTGCCCTGCTCTAGACTCTGCTTGAGGCGTGCGAAGCCTTCGGACATCGTGACCTTTGGATAAAAACCGAGCTCCTCCTGGGAGGCTTTGGGATTATACCAGTGCGCGGTATTCAGTTGAGCGACCATGAATCGTGTGAGCGGTGGCTCGGATTCTATATGGAAAAGTGTATAAAATGTTTCGAGAAGAGTCGCTATCGTCCAGGCGAAACGGAAACTCAGACGTTTGGTGACCTGAGGGAGGGACGCCGCCTCAAGAATGCTGTTGATGATAACATCCATAGGCATGGGTTCGTTGTTGCCTATAAAATAGACCTTCCCACTAATGACAGAACCGATTTCCAACCGTTTCAAAGCGCAAAGATGAGCTTCGACAGCGTTGTCGATATAAACGGCGTCTACCTTCTTCCCGGGCTTCCCTATGAAACGCAGGCGACGTTTAGAGGCTTTGTCGATGATGCGCGGTAGGAGGTGTCTGTCCCCTGGCCCCCAGATCAGATGAGGTCTCAGCGAAACTGTCGCCAGATCGTCGTCATTTGCCTCGAGGACTAATTGCTCGGCCTTGGCTTTGGTCTCTGGATATGCGGCCATGAATTGGGGCGGGTAGGGTGTCGACTCATCAACGTTTTCCTGATCAAAACCGCCAAATGTGACAGAAGGTGAACTGGTATAGATGAGTTTTTTAATGCCCAGTTCCCGGCACACTTTGAGTATGTTGAGTGTCGCTTTTATGTTGGCATCAAAATAGCCTGCGTAAGGTCCCCAGACCCCAGGTTTGGCGGCAACATGAAATAAAGTGTCAACGCCTTCAAGGGCCGCCCGCACGGTCGCGTAATCGGCAAGATCGCCTCTCAGTACTTCAATGCCAAGTGTCTCCAGCTCAGGATAAAAACCCCGGTTTATGGTTTTTAGTTTGTGGCCTTCGGCTTTGAGCGCTTTGAGCAAGGCGAATCCTAAAAAGCCGCCTCCACCGGTTACCATTATAGTCATCGCTGCTTAGCCTCCGCCCAAACTTTGAGTTTTTCTCGAAAGATCTTGGCGTTGTGCCTTATATCGACTGGAAAATCGGGATGGAGGAGAAATGTTTTTAGCATGTGCGTATGAGCATGACGCGATGCGATCGTTTGGAGATCGGCAAACAGACTGGCTTTTTCCGAGCGGTTTAAAGTATGTGTCGGTTCGACACACAAGGCTGGCATCTGATCAGGAGCAACGCCGAGTCCCACCAAAGCCGTACGGGCAACCAGGGGGTGTTCATTAAAAACAGCCTCGGTTGGAATTGTGAAGAGGTCACCTTTCGACGTTTGCACGCGATGCGATTTGCGACCGCAGAACCAAAGATGCCCCTCATCGTCGATGTAACCAAGGTCACCCATACGATGAAAAAAGACCCCTTTATCATCATAGGTTTTAGCCAGATTCGTGGCTTCGTCACGATTAAAATAGGCGCGTGTCACCTGATCGCCAGAAACAACGATTTCTCCAATTTGACCATTGGGAAGTTCGTCGGATTCTGAAAATATTTTAAGAGGGGCATCACTAATCCTCAGGATCTTGATACTTCCCCGAGTGACGGGTGTGCCGACGCAAAGACCAAATCCGGATTCGTGACGACGTCTTGCTTCCCCCAAAAGGAGTCGGCTTTCTGCGATCGCAACGGGGAGAGATTCAGTCGCGCCATAAGGCGTATAAAACTCGGCAGAGTCGGATAAAAGCTCGCGAAAACTGTCAATGACTTTAGCAGGAACAGGTGCACCCGCAGAAATCACGCGCTGAAGCGAAGGAAAAAACCAGCCCTGTTTGTGGCCGTGTTCCGCGACACGCCTAATCAAAGCAGGTGAGCCAAACATATTGGAAATACCGAAGTTGTCGATAGCTTCTTTAATGCGAAGAGGATTCACACGTGCCGGACGCGTGAAATCCATCTCGGGGATAATGGCCGTCATTCCGAGAGCAGGTGCAAAAAGAGCAAAGAGGGGAAACGTACAAAGATCACGTTCACCAACTTGTATGCCAAGGCTCTTCGATAAAAGGTCGACCTGGCTTAGAAAATTGCGGTGCGTGTAGATAGCGCCTTTGGGCGCTCCCGTACTCCCTGAGGTGAAAAGTATTGCAGCGACATCATCGATACGGCTTTGCGGAATGGATTGAGTGTGAGCCAAGGGAGCGAGGAGGTCAGCGTAAGCGATGGTTCCGGGAAAGTTGTGGGCGCCAATGCTCACGAGTTTTTTCCAGGATGCTTTGCCTTTCCAGCCCAACACAACACGGGCCAGGTGGGCTGCCGGTATTCCGACAAACGCTTCCGCTTCGGATTCCTTGAGGCAGCGTTTCATATTTTTAAGACCAATACCCGGATCGATTAAAACAGGAATCGCCCGCGCTTTGAATAAGGCAAAGGTGGTCACAAAAAATTCGAGAGAGGGTTTGACCATGAATGCGGTATGCATTCCTGCGGTTATGCCGTGGTTTATCAACTGCCTGGCCACGATTTCGCTCAAGGTGTCCAGCTGCTCATAGGTCAGGTGTGTGTAAGCGATGCGACCACTTTTATCGCGACGGGCCGGGAAAATCACGGCCTCTTGGAACGGCCGTTCCTTCGCCATGCGAGTGAGATGACGAGCGATGTTGGTGATCGTTTCCATCTCAATGAGCAACTTTCGTTTCGAGAGGATGCCGCTGCAGGAAATCTTTCATCAGATCGATCGCCTCGTCCCCGAGGTCTTCGAGAATATAATGCCCGGCATCGGGATAGCTGTGAATCTCAGCGTTTGGCATCCGACGCCGCCATTCGTTGAGGAAGTTACGGTCAAAGATGAAGTCTTTTTCGCCCCAGATAATCTGCATAGGTTTGTCCTTGAGAATATCAAGATGAGTGTCGGTGTAGTGCACCATGGCCCAGGACGGATCTTTTGGACCGAGGGGAATATCCTGAACGAACCTATGAACAGCGCGCCTTTGAGTCCAGTTTGCATAAGGAGCACGATACGCGCGTCGCAGCGTGGGATTCATGCGTTTATATTTGGTACCAATCCAACTGGCGGAAAGAGCAAAGGCGTTGAAACCGCGAATCAAAATATCGCCTAGGAGTGGCGTCCGACTCAAAGTCAAAGCGATAGGAAACTCTTTGGTATCGGGTAGCGCGAATCCGGCTGTATTCATGAGGATGATGCGTTTGACAAGCTCGGGGTTTCTGCAGGCAAAACTCAAACCGATCATACCGCCCCAATCATGAAGGACGAGCGTGATGTCTTTGAGCCCAAGATGTTTTACCAGTTCCTCAACATCTTCCACGCGCTGCTCAAGCCGGTAACTGTAAGCCTTGTCCTTTGGTTTGTCGGACAGGCCGCAACCGATGTGGTCCGGCACTACGACTCTATACTGGTTCCGCATGCTGCCCACGAGGTTTCTATAATAGAACGACCAGGTTGGGTTGCCATGCAGCGCGAGGAGGGTCGGGCCTGTCCCTTCGTCGAGATAGTGCATTTTCGCTTTGTGCACGAGAGGCAGGTAAGTGCCTTCGAAGGGATAGAGTTTTTTCGAGACACCGATGTTTACCATTCTAACCCCAACATAAGGCAGTTAAGCCCGCTTCCAATACCGAGCCAACCGACTTGGTCCTGACTTTTGAGAAATCCCTTTTCGTCGGCGATGGCCGCCGTAAGCGGCAGCGAGACCGTACCCATGTTGCCAAGGTAAGAGTAGGTTTCGTAATCTTTCACAAAGGGTATTCCGAGGGCATTCAAGACGGTTTTGCGATGCGTCTGGCCCACCTGATGAGAAATGATTTTGTCGACACGATCGGACAGCCATTCCATTTCTTCAAGAAACGCCTGCCAGGTTTTGATGCCAAGAGTGACGCCATGTTTCATCACTCCGATCGCGTCCGTCGTCATGATCTGCTCAAAAACCGTGTGGCGCAAACGTTGAAAGCCCCATTTGCACAGGTCATGCTGGGCAGAGTCATTACGCGTCACGCCACCTAAGAGACGATGGGCTTTTCCCAGACTGGGGTCTCGGCTCAGGATGACGGCTACGGCACCCGAGCCACCAGTAAAGGTGGCAAGGCTACCTTTCAAGACATTCATATCAGGATTTTTAAGAAGTTTTTGTAAGCTGTCTTCGTTGACGTCCCTTGACGACTCACATGAGACGACCATGCCTATAGTCGCCTGTCCCAATGCGATGCGATTCGCAACCTCGATCATGCCGTTTAAAACACCGACACAGGCGTTGCTTAAATCATAAAGTGTCGCGTCGGATTTGAGACCGAGCTCGGCTCCTATACGGCACGCCGTAGCCGGTTCTTGGTAATCTCGACAGACCCCGCTGTAGACCAGGACATCGACGTCTGATCCCTGAAGTCCCAATGCTGAAAGGGCCTTAGCTCCCGCAGCGATCGCGCCATCACTCACTTTGAAGTGGCGTGGCCACCAGCGTCGTTCGTGAATTCCGGTGATCGCTTCCAACTGGCCTACTGGTATATGAAGTGTTTGATAGACGGGACGCAAAGCTTCTTCAAGCGATGCGGTCGTCACCACTTCGTCCGGCAGGTCGTAACTCAAAGCGTTGACGTAGACATTCTGATAGCGCATCGATATCCATGTTAGATAGAAGCGACAGGCGATGCCGCTTGGCCGGAATGTTAGCAAGCCAGGCTCTTTGCTGCTAGCTAAAAAAGGACAGTCCTTATAAGCTCGGAAACGGACTTTTCTGGGCCATCTGTGACGCTATGTAGCAAGGGCACGATAAAAATTTATCGCCATTCTGTCGAATTCGTCATAGAAATGTTCTCTCATTTTATTCATGAGCTGCAGGATGTTAGTGCTTAAGCGTCACAGGTGCAGTGACCTTTGCGGGAGATAGACATGAGCGAATTGCTGACGGAATCGAGTGTGACAGGCGAAAGCCTTCAGGCTCTTCATCGAGAGCTCGACTTTTATACGGTCGAGGGTCAGCGGATTGTTGTACCTGCAATTCATATGAAAAATTGGGGCGACAGCAGTTTCGCAGAGATGCACGGGCTTCGTTATTCTTACATGGCCGGTTCCATGGCTCACGGAATTTCGAGTGTTGCGCTCGTAAAGGCGATGGCAATAGAGGGTTTTCTAGGCTCCTTCGGAGCTGCGGGGCTTGGCCTCCATGCTGTTGCGCGTGCGATTGACGAACTGCAACGCGATCTGGGCGAACAGACTTTCGCCGTAAATTTCATTCATACTCCAGGCGAGCCCCTCATTGAAGAACGGCTCTGCGATCTTCTTATTCAGAAAAATGTGCGTCTTGTAGAAGCTTCGGCGTTCATGCGTATCACAAAGGCGCTTGTGCGGTATCGTGTGAAGGGACTGCAAAAGGCCAGCGACGGGCGCATCGTAAGCCCGCGCCGTATCATCGCAAAAGTCTCGCGGACCGAGCTTGCAAAGCTTTTCTGGGCTCCTGCGCCGCTTGCGATCCTCGATGCTTTGCTGAGTGAAGGCGTCATCGATTCCAAGGAACACGCCATCGCTCAAACAGTACCACTTGCTAACGATCTGACAGTCGAAGCGGACTCGGGCGGGCATACCGATAACCGGCCGTTAGTCACGCTCCTACCGCAGATGCTTCTTCTTAAAAATGAAATGGAAGCTGCCTATCGTTATCAAGAACCGCTTCGCGTTGGTGCCGCCGGCGGTATTGCAACGCCTCATGCGGCGCTTGCAGCCCTGAGCATGGGTGCATCTTACCTTGTCACAGGGACCGTTAATCAGGCCTGCCAAGAGGCAGGAACGAGTGACGACGTCCGGAAAATGCTGGCCGAAACCCAGCAGAGCGACCTGATCATGGCGCCGGCTGCCGATATGTTTGAAATGGGCGTCAAACTCCAGGTTCTCAAACGTGGCACTATGTTTCCGATGCGGGCGCAGAAACTTTACGAACTCTACCGTGCCTATCCTGATATCGATAGTCTCCCGGACAAAGACAGAAAGATTCTCGAAGATACGTATTTCCGTATGAGTCTGGAGACGGCGTGGCAAGAAACAAAGCGATTTTTCGCCGAGCGCGATCCGACCCAGATCACTCTCGCCGAGAAAAATCCAAAACATAAGATGGCTTTGGTATTCCGTTCGTACCTTGGCCAATCATCCCATTGGGCGAATCGCGGTCAAAGCGATCGCAAAATCGATTACCAAGTCTGGTGTGGACCGGCGATGGCCGCGTTTAACGATTGGGCCCGCGGCAGTGTACTAGAGACCGTCAGCGAGCGTAAAGCGGGTTATGTAGGCCTAAATTTACTCTACGGTTCTGCTATCTTGCACCGCATTCGCAGTCTGCAGTTCCAAGGGCTTAAGCGCCCTGAATGGGAAGCCTTGGCGAAACCGATGGCCGAGGCAAAGCTACGTTCTTTACTGGAAAATGGGAGACACGGATGAGTCAAGGATCTCTGGACAAAAACGAAGCGTCTTCATCCTCTCAGCGCTCTCGCACCGGGATTGCCGTCATCGGTGTCGGAGCTATGTTCCCTGACGCCACGAACGTCGAAGAATACTGGAAAAATATTGTTACGGGCCACGATTCCATCCGGGCCATACCTCTAAGCCACTGGCGTCCAGAAGATTATTTTGATGCGGACCCGAAAAAGCCTGATCACACCTATTCTCAGGCGGGTGGTTTTCTAAAACCTTACGCCTTTGATCCTTTGAAGTTTGGTATAGCGCCTCATGCGATCGAAGCCACCGACACGACGCAGCTCCTCGGTATGGTCTGTGCGCACGAAGCTTTGGTTGATGCTGGTTATGGACCAGGGCGCGAATTTAATCACGATCGCACCTCGTGCATTATAGGTGTCACTGGGAGTCTTGAGCTCGTTATCCCACTCGGTGCAAGACTTGGTCATCCTGCCTGGAAAAAAGCTCTAAAAAACGCGGGTGTCGCTGATGATGTTGCGGCCCAGGTCGTTGAGGACATTGCAGCATCTTACGTTCCCTGGCAGGAAAATTCATTTCCTGGGCTTTTAGGCAATGTCGTTGCGGGCCGGATTGCCAGCCGCTTTGATTTGGGGGGAAGTAACGCTGTTGTAGACGCGGCCTGTGCAAGTTCCCTCGCCGCTTTGTCGATGGCTGCCATGGAGCTCGAATCCGGTCGGGCGGATATGGTGATCACCGGCGGCATGGACACCTTCAACGATATATTCATGTATATGTGTTTCAGCAAAACACCTGCTCTTTCGCCGACAGGCCATTCGAGACCCTTTGATGCCGATGGCGACGGCACCAGTATAGGCGAGGGTCTTGGCGCTGTTATTTTAAAACGGCTTGAAGATGCTGAGCGTGACGGTGACCGTATTTATGCTGTGATTAAAGGTATCGGGAGCGGCAGTGATGGCAAAGGCCAGGCGATATACGCTCCTGCCGCAAAGGGTCAGTACAAAGCCCTAACACGCGCCTACGAAGCTGCGGATGTGACAACGGATACGATCGAATTGATTGAAGCGCACGGTACAGGAACCAAAGTGGGTGATGGTGTTGAAATTGATGCGCTGGCTCAAGTCTACGGAACGACCGATGTGAAACATTGCGTCATAGGTTCTGTTAAATCGCAGATCGGACATACCAAAGCAGCGGCTGGTGCAGCAGGGCTTATTAAAGCAGTGATGGCGGTTCATCACAAAATTCAACCGCCGACTCTGAAAATACGCAAACCCCTTACGAAGCTCGCCGGTGCGCCTTTTCAAGTGCTCGATCAAGCTCGTCCCTGGATCACCCGCGGTGATCACCTGAGGCGAGCGGCGGTGAGTGCCTTTGGTTTTGGCGGAAGCAATTTTCACTGTGTCGTCGAGGAATATCCGAAGACGGAGAAACCGGTAACTTGGGATGATGACATTCATCTGTTCACGTGGTCGGCGGAATCAAAAGAGGACCTCGTTCGTGCTGTCGCAAAGACGAGAGCCCAGATCGAAGGGGATTTAAGCCTCGCACCCGTTCTGGCTCGTCAATCGCGCCGATCATTTTCAGCGACACAGCCGCACCGTTTGAGCTTATGGGCTAAGGGTTCAGAAGAACTTTCACGAAGATTCGCTACGGTTGATGCTGCAGCAGCGGGTAAGGCTACAACGGGCATTGTCTATTCCAATGTGTCTGAGCCTCTAGAAAAGAGCATAGGACTGGTGTTTGCGGGTCAAGGTTCGCAGGCACCGGGTATGCTGCGCGAGCTCATGCTCACATTCCCGGAGGCGTTGGAAAGCCTCGAAGTTGGCTCCCGCATTCTCCGCGAGGCGGAGGGAGCGACACCTTCATTGATGGACTATATCTATCCCTCACAGGCCTTTAGCGATGACGAAAAAAATGCGCAAAAAGCGGCTTTGACGGCTACGCGAATAGCGCAGCTTGCATTGGGAACAGTGGGCGCTGCCCTTCTTGCCATCCTGAAACGGTTTGGCGTGAAAGCTTCGCTCGTCGCAGGGCATTCTTATGGCGAACTTCTCGCCCTTTATGCTTCCGGCGTCCTTAAGCTCGAAGATATGCTTAAAGCGTCCTATCAGCGCGGGCTTTTGATGGAGAAAGCCGGACGGGAAGGCGGCGGTATGCTGGCCGTGATGGCCTCAGCCGAGCGTGTTCAAGCTCTTTTGGAAAGCGAACATATCGATGCGGTGATCGCAAATTTCAATAGCCAGGAGCAAGTGGTCGTCGGTGGCAAAACTATCGAGCTGGAGCGCCTAAAAGTAAGTCTCAAGGCATCGCGGATATCGTGCAAATCCCTCGAAGTCAGCACTGCGTTTCATACAGATTTTGTGAGTGATGCCGCTCGCACTTTTGATGCATGGCTTCAGACCAGCGTCTCTTTTGAAAAGCCCGCAATTCCAGTCTATAGCAATCTACTCGGTGGACAGTATCCTATAGATAAGATTCAGGAAACCTTGAGTGCTCAGCTTGGTGCGCCGGTGCGTTTTCAGTCTATGATTGCGGCGATGGCCGCTCCCGGTGTGACTCTGGTCGAAGTTGGACCCGGACGCAAAATTCACGGCCTCCTTAAATCAGCAGACACGTCGTTTGCAGTCGACAGTGATAGTAAAAGTAGTCTTCTCGGATTGGTTGCTTTGCTCGCCGAACTCTCCGCGGCAGGCCATACTCTCGATCTCACGCAATGGCATCCAGGGAGCGAGGTCGTACCGGTCCGCCCCATTACCAAAACATTCACAGTCATTCTCACGGGCGCGAATTATCGCGCACCACGAAAAGATATCGCAAAACCTAAGCCTTCAACGCCTTTAAAGGTAGACGAAAACCCGTCGCTCGCAACAGGCCGTCCTCTCGTCTTAGCCGAAGGGAAAGCTAAGGCGGAAGCGCCTCGCAAGGTGGATGGCGCCTTGCCACGTCAGGCCACGTTTGCGCCTCGGGCGTTGGTACCCAAATCTTCACTCCTACAAGAGGACTCTATGAGCTCGAAGAATAATCAAGATTGGTTGCATTTGGAAAACATCCTGCGCGAAATGCAGGAAGCCCAAAGAAAAACGACTGACGCTCATACCCTCTTTCTAGAAAACCAACGGCAGTTTCAACATATACTTCGCGAAGCTCTATTAGGGAGCGAAGGTTCTATCCCGCTGATGCGCGAGGCCGCTCCGGTTGCACGAGCAGTTGAACGTGCCCCACGAACATCAGCTCCCGTTCGCGAACCTGCCTCCCTCACTCCAAGAACTCGCGATGCAGCGAATCCAATCTCCAGGCCAACGGAGGCCCCAACTCCGCCGCCTGTCTCAGTACCCAAGGCTCCGTCCGTAGCAGTAGCGCCTATGGAACAAGAAAACAAAGCGGCCTCAGGGAAAAGCGATGAGGCTGCCGTATTCCGTATCATAGCCGATGCTACAGGGTTTCCGGTCGAGATGCTTTCCACCGAAATGCAACTCGAAAGTGATCTCGGTATCGATTCCATCAAGAAGGTAGAGATTTTTTCTCAGGTTCAGAGTGCTCATCCCCGTCTGCCTGCAGATGCAAGCCGTATGAATGAAGTCCACTCGATCGCTGATCTCCTTGTGTATATTGGTGGTTCGGGCGATGCCATACCAACAGCGAACGCAGATGAATCCGCGGAGGAGCGCAAAGGCGCCTGGTCGGCAAGCCCGGTTGCTTTCGTGGCCAGTCGCTCAAGCGAAGTTCGCCAGACTATCCTCGAGGCCATCAGCGACAAGACAGGCTTTCCAACGGAAATGCTGAATGACGACATGGATCTTGAATCGGATCTTGGAGTGGATTCGATCAAAAAAGTCGAAATTTTTTCCCATCTTCAGGAAAAGTTTCCTCATGTTCCTTTCCAAGCAGCCGCTCTTAATGAGCTCCATAAAATTGCCGACATCCTGCATCGCATAAATGCTGGGTCAGGAATCGCTGCCGCGCCTTCCGTCAACGTTCCCCACGAAGTGGACAACCACAGCATCCTTTGGGATGTCATCGCTGAAAAAACCGGTTATCCTGCAGAAGTTCTGACACTTTCGATGGATCTTGAATCGGACCTAGGGATCGACTCTATCAAACGAGTTGAAATCCTTTCGGCTCTCACCGAGCGATTACCGCAGTTAAAAGATCAATCGGCCACTGAAGTGCGCACTCTTGAAGATATGCTTCATTTGCTCAATAGACCTCGAGGCAGTGAAGTTAGGGCCCCCGACGAAGAAGGCCTTGCCTTGAGTCTAATGAACCCTGAGGCCACGGAGTGGGATCTCAGTTCAAAAAAAAAATCGACCAATTTCGATAGAGTCGACGACGTCCCTGAAGGACTAGAAGATGAGGGGAGTTCATCGCGAGCCACCTCATCCTCCAATGTCTCCATCGTGTCCTCACAAGTCGGTTGCTGGAAACTCAAAGCCACGCCCTGGTCGCCAAACGGTCCACGTCGCGATCCCAAGGGATTTGGTGAAATCTGGATCATCGATGACGGGAGTGCACTCGCCGAAAGTCTGCACAAGGCTTTAGCCTCACGGTCGCGATGCCAGTTGATTTCCCAGACGAGTGCCGAGCGTTTGGCTATTCCCGGGGATCTTGAGGGCGTCTTCATCCTCAGTCCGACCGATTTTGATCAACAGCCTCTGAAGTGGCTCCTAAATACCGCGAAAATCCTCCAACGCTGCGCCATGATTATTCAAGAGAATCAAGGCTTTGTAGTGACCGTCACACGCAACGGTGGTGAATTTGGTCTCGACGGGCTTTCTCATCTCAACCAAATCTACGGAGGAGGATCACCTGCCTTTGTTAAAACGATCGCCCATGAATGGCCCGGCGTACATGTTCGAGCCGTGGATATGGGGCGTGATTTTAGCGATAACGACGAAGCGGCGCAGCGATGTTTTGAAGCTGCTTTTTGGGTCGGCCCCCTAGAAATTGGCGTTTCGAAGGAGCGGGCCCTAACATTGCGGCTCGAAGAAGAGAGTTTTGCCCAACAGACCCCGACTCGCATCCTCAATCGTGGTGACACTGTTCTTGTAACCGGCGGAGCTCGCGGTGTAACGGCAACGACCTTGATAGCTCTTGCAAAACGTTATCCGGTCCGGTTTGTGATCTGGGGACGCACCCCGTTAAGTGCACCTGAATCCCGCGAAACACGCGACCTCACCGAGCCTGCTGCGATCAAAAAGCAGCTGCTCTTTCTCAATCCGGAATTGAGCCATCCCAAGGATTTGGAAAAAGCGTATCGCCATATACTCTCGCAACGCGAGCTGAATGAGACCTTTGCAGCGCTTCGTCGTTACGGGGCTGAGGTTCTCTACGAGGTCGTCGATGTCAGCAAGGACGGCGATCTTCGTGTAGCCATTCAAAGTCTGCAGGAACGTTTTTCAGTCATCCGCGGCATCATTCATGGCGCCGGTGTGATACGCGACAAACTCATGGTTGATCAAAACGAAGATGAGCTCTCAGAAGTCCTTGATACCAAGCTTCGCTTGCTCCCGTATCTGGAACAGCTCGCACAAAACGGAACGGCGTGGATGGTTCTCTTTTCATCCTCGACCGCTCGTCTTGGCCGCAAAGGGCAGGGTGCCTACGGTCTCGCCAACGAGATTCTCAATCGTGCAGCGTCCTTTTTTAGTACGCAATATGGCTGTCGATCCCTCGCCCTAAACTGGGGTCCCTGGGATGGCGGTATGGTTCATGACGGCCTCAAAAAGCTTTTTGCAAGCGAAGGCCTCGGCACGATTCCTCTCTCGGTAGGCGCCTCGCTGCAGACTTATCTCTTGGAGCATCCCAGCCTTGGTTCAGGTGAGTGGCTAGTACTCGGCGAAGGCGGACGCGCGATACTCGGTGACCAGATTGTTAAACACGAACGCACCCTCGCCAAACAAACGGTAAGAATAGCGCTGACGCCCGTTTTGATGGATCACGTTATTAAACATCGGGCTGTGGTGCCGGCGGCTCTCCTCAGCGAATGGATGGTTGCTGCTGCAAGCCCGTTTTATCCTCTTCAGATTTTGAAGAGTATCAACGGGTTTCAGGTCTGGAAGGGCCTCATTCTAGACGTCGATACAGAGCTCACTTTAGAAATCGTTGCCAGCAGCTTCGACACTCATACTATGGAATGCATCATGCGAAGCCGGACGCCGGAGGGCCAGTTACGGCCCCACGCGCACGCGGTTTTAGAATTTGCGCCAGAGTTCGAGCGTTCGCCGGCTATCCCTCTCGCCTTTGAAGTCGACCGCAACCTGAATACGCTTGATCCCTACGAAGGCATTCTGTTCCACGGGGAAAGCCTGCAGCTCATCGATTCTGTAGTGATGAGTGATGAAGATCGTTTTGTTGCGACGCTTCAGCTCCACGGCGACCCCGAGTCTTGGGACAGTCAATTCAAGGCGTCGAGTTGGAGCGCGCAAGCTCCTCTCCTCGATGCTGTATTTCAAGGGGCCATCGTCTGGAGCAGCTTGAGTCAGAGCAGCCGTTGTTTGCCAAGCAAATTCAATAGAGCCGTATTTTATCAGGCATGGAAACCGCAGAAAGCCATACTTGACCTCCACATAAGACAAGAAGGCGAGCATAAGCTTGTCGCGGATGCAAAAGTATGGGCATTGGATGGGCAGTTGATAGCCGAAGTGCTGGGTTTTGAAGCGACGCTTGACGCTTCGCTAGCCGCATCGTTTGCCCAAAAGGTACTGCTCACGGAAGATGATGCGTCTAATGCTAAGGGACACGTATGAAGTCGATAGCTATCGTTAGCGCGGGCATTCGTTTTCCGGGTGCCGATAATATTTTGGCATTCACCCGAGTTTTGAGCGAAGCGCTCGATATGTCAAGCGCCGTCGACGAAACTCGCTGGGTAAAACGAGCTCAAAGAGATGCGAAAAACGAGGGTTTTTTCCACCCGAGAGCCTATCGAATCGAAACGCCTCAGACCGATGCTGAAGGCCTTGCCATAACACCCGAGATCCTTGCAGGCCTCGATCCCCTCTTTCATTTAAGCCTGAACGCTGCCCGTGATGCTTGGGATGGGTCGCGAACCGAAGCCCTTGATAAAAAGCGCTGCGGCGTTATCCTTGGTAATATTGCGCTGCCAACGGAAACATCAACGCGTATGGCGCTGAGTTGGTTGAGTGAACAATGGGGCCTCGGCGGATCGGCCCATAGCTTTGACGGGAAAAACTTAAGTCCAGCGGCCATGCCTGCTCTTGTCATAGCTCAGGCACTGGGATTAAGTGGCAATACATTTACTCTCGATGCAGCGTGTGCCTCGTCTCTTTATGCTTTAAAACTCGCCGCCGATGAATTGACCGAAGGTCGGCTCGATTATGTTCTTGCCGGTGGATTGAGTCGTCCTGATCCGCTTTATACCCAAGTCGGTTTCACGGCTCTCGATGCTTTATCCCGATCGGGACGGTCGTTTCCTCTCGATGCACGCGCCGACGGTCTGATGGTGGGCGAAGGCGCTGGTATCTTTGGACTCAAGCGTCTCGAGGACGCCGAGCGACAAGGCGATACGATATTGGGCGTAATTCGGGGCGTAGGGCTTTCCAATGACCGCGAGGCCGGTTTGATGGCGCCTTCAGACGAGGGCCAGTGGCGGGCCATGCAAGCGGCCTATGTCGACGCTGAATGGGAACCGAAAAGTGTCGAGCTTATCGAGTGTCATGCGACCGGAACCGCTCTCGGTGATGCGACGGAAATCAAAAGTCTGACGCGCATTCGAAACAATGCCCCGGCCGTTATCGGGTCGGTAAAAGGCAACGTAGGGCACATGCTTACGGCAGCGGGTGCGGCTGGGATAGCTAAAATACTGCTTGCCTTCAAAGAAAAAACCTACTGGCCAACGGCGAATTTTGAGTCCGCTCCTGCGAGTTGGAATCTGACAAGCCATGGTCTTCGCATACTCAAAAAACCCGAACCGTGGACGACTCGTCACGAGCTGCGACGCGCTGCGATTAGCGGCTTTGGATTTGGCGGAATAAACGCTCATTTGCTGCTCGAGGACTATAAACCTGACGTCTCCGAAACAGTTGTCCGAATAAAATCGCGTAAAAAGGTAGCGGTTGTCCGTGCGGTTGACCTGCAGGCCCGTGGTGACGAAACCAAGGACTTTACCTTAGGTTACAAACAGTTCCGTATTCCTCCAAAAGAAATGAATGATATACTGCCTCAGCAGATCGGAACTTTGCAGGCGATGAACGCCCTCAAAGCATTGCCCGCTCTCGACAAAGAAAAAATAGGATGTTTTGTCGGTGTCGAGCTCGATCCTCTGACGAATCTTTTTGCGACTCGTTGGCAGTTGCAGGATAGCCTTCCAACGGTCGATCTCTCGCCTTATATGCCGGCCTTAGGGGCAAACCAGGTTATGGGTTCGCTTGCCAGCATTGCCGCTTCTCGCTGCGCACGCGAACTTTCTCTAGGTGGTGCATCTTTTACAGTCGCTGCAATGGAAGCCTCCGGCCTCAAGGCCCTGGAGCTTGCCTTCCGGGCTGTCGCGCGCGGTGAGTTACATGCCGCTCTGGTGCTTGCGACCGATATGGGGACCAGTCATCGGGCTCAAAGTCAGGTAACGGCGCGTTATGGCGAAAGGGGGCAACAGGCGGTTGATGCAAACGTCGCGCTGCTTCTCATGGACGAACAAAAAGCGATCGACGCGGGTCTACCCAATTACGTGATACTTGATGATTTTGCTGAATTCGCCGCCGATCTTGATCTTCCTCTGAGCGAAGGCACACTCTGGATTGAAGATATCAATCGGAACATGAGTTGGGTGCAGGGCCTTGGCCATCCGCATAAAAAAATCGTGGAAGCCCGTGGAAACAACTACAAAGGCGCCGCTCATGGTCTGAGTTCGCTTTTGGAGATCTGGGCGCAACCCGTAAAAGAAAACGCTCGAGCCAGTTTCCTACTTCGCAATCATGCTCTGCATTATGTGAGTTGGATGCAAAAATCCGCCTTGCCAGTCGTTCGCACGCTTGAGGCACATACGAGCGGAACCTATACAGTTCCTCGCCGGGACCTTATATTACCATCGGCCCAATCGATATTCGGGGAATTGATGACGCCGCAGGAGCCCGTTCCTGTTCAAACTGTTCCGTCGCAGGAGGTTTCCGACCAAGCTCGGCAACCGATTCAATACGGTCGCTCGCACCAACTTTTGAGTGATCTCATTGAACAGGAAAAGCTGTCCATTGTAGCCCATACACAATTTCTGAACTACCGAAGCGAGGGGGATGCGCTCATTGCGCAGCTCCTTCAAGGGCATGCCGTTCAATCCCAGACGCTCGAACCAGCATCGCGCTGGCGCTGGGTAGAAGCTCCGCTGAATCCCTCAAAAGCGCTTTACGATTATGCCGCCTGCACTGAATTTGCCGAGGGCAAAATCAGCAAAGTGTTTGGAGAGGCTTTTGCCGAAGCCGACACTTATCCCACACGCGTTCGCCTTCCGGCCGAACGTCTCCTGCTTTGTCATCGCGTGATGAAACTCGACGCAGAGGCAAAGAGCCTCGGACGTGGCACGATGGTGACTGAGCATGATGTGTTTGCAAACGCTTGGTATCTTGAAGATGGCTTCATGCCGACCAGTATCGCTGTCGAATCCGGACAAGCGGATCTCATGCTATCGTCGTATCTGGGTGCCGATTTTCAAACAAAAGGCCAGGCCGTATATCGTTTGCTCGATGCGCGCGTAAATTTTTATAGCGAACTCCCCCGGATTGGGGAAACGATTCGTTACGAGATTGAGGTCAAAAAATTCTTCGAGCAAAGTGGAACACTCTTTTTTAATTTTGCTTTTGAAGCTTTTGTCGGGGATCGCCCCTTCATGAGTATGGTCGACGGCTGTGCCGGCTTTTTTTCCCAGGCAGCGCTCGATGAAGGCCGCGGCGCCAAACGCAGTCAGCTTCAGCTGAAGGGGCATGCAGGGAAAATTACAGGTGAATTCGCGCCTTATGTCCCCATGACTCTAGAAAATTATAACGACGAACAGATCGAAGCGCTGCGCGACGGCCGGTACGAGGATGCGTTTGGTCAGGCCTTTGCCTTGCTTCCTTTGAATGAACCAAAGAGTTTGCCTGGTGGCGATATGAAACTTGTTCATCGCATACTGACACTCGAACCAAGCGGAGGACGCTTCGGAATTGGCCGTATCGTCGGCGAAGCGGACATTCATCCCGATGATTGGTTTCTTACCTGTCACTTCGTGGACGATCAAGTGATGCCCGGCACCCTCATGTATGAATGTTGTCTTCATACGTTACGCGTTTTCCTGATGCGTGCGGGCTGGGTAGGGGAGAAAAGCGAACAGCATTTCATGCCTGTGCCCGGTGTCTGGTCCCAGCTTAAATGCCGAGGTCAGGTTCTTTCAACGACAAAACGTGTGACGTACGAGATCGAAATCAAAGAGATGGGCTACGGTCCTGACGCTTATGTGGTTTGCGATGCTCTAATGTACGCTGATGATAAACCTATCGTCGATATCACGGATATGAGCCTCAAACTCCCCGGTACTACGAAGGCGAAGCTTGATCAACTTTGGGCGGCAGTGCCTCGTTTGAGCACGCACAGCGCACCAGCCTATTCGTACGAGCAGATCCTGGCCTTCTCTGATGGCAATCCATCCGATTGTTTCGGCCCTATTTATAAGCCTTTTGATCACGATCGTAAGATCGCGCGACTGCCGAGACCGCCGTTCCAATTTCTCGATAGTGTGGAGTGGGTAGAAGGTCCCTTGATGAAGCAAAATGTCGGAACTCGATTGCTTGCCCATTACGAACTTCCGGATGACGCGTGGTATTGGGCTTGTCACAACGATCGTTTGCCCTTTTCGGTTTTGGTTGAAATCGCCTTGCAGCCTTGTGGTTTGATGGCGGCTTATATGGGCTCCGCCCTTCAAAGCGAACGAGATCTCAAATTCCGCAACCTTTCGGGCGAGGCGGTGACTCTGCAGGATATACGCAAGGGCTCAGGACGTCTTTCGATCGAGGTTCAGTCGACAAAGATTGCGCGCAGTGGCGACATGATCATTCAGGATTATAGCTTCCGTGTGTTTAACCCCATAGGGGATGTTTACGTCGGTACAACAAGCTTTGGGTTTTTCACAGAGGAGGCCCTTGCGCAGCAGGCTGGACTTCGTGGTATCGCGAGCTTTGTCGAGACTCCAATACAAAGAGAATATCCGAAGAGCAAAGCCGTGCCCGGCGGACAACTCCGTATGGTGGATCGATGGGACGAAACGCCCGGAAAAGTATTCGGCGCAAAAAAGGTCGATCCAAACGAGTGGTTTTTTGCGGCTCACTTTTTTGAAGATCCCGTAATGCCTGGTTCACTCGGCCTCGAATCTTTGCTGCAGATCCTTGAGGTTAAGGCTAATCAAAGCTGGCCCGAAGTTCCGGCATGGCGCGTGCGTCTAGGATCGCACCACAACTGGACCTATCGGGGCCAGGTGCGAAAGCATAACAAAGACGTGCGGCTCATGCTTGATATAAAGGAAGAGTCGCAGCATCACATGCGTGTCGACAGTGTTCTTTATTGTGACGGCCTAGCCATCTACAAACTCGATGGACTTGAGATTGAAGCGGCCGAAGGCCGTTTGCGCCAGATGAATCCATCCCAAATATAGTGTGTAAGTTGAGGCAGTGCAAGCAGAGGGACGAGCCAGGCAAGGGCGCCCTCGCTTGCACGAACATCTCCGAAAACATTGCTGATCAACGAGAAAAATTCTGGGTGCTCGGCCCAAATCATTGTGTCCCATAGAGCCTCTTCGAGATAAGCAAAAACGAGCAAGCTCAGCACAAAAAGCGCGGGTTTCACGAAGGCTTGCGCCTTTGGAAACGGAGGCAAAGTCCTGGACGCATCTGCCAAGTAAATCAGACCCATATAGGCCACACCATGACTGATGACGTTGGTCGCTGTAAAGGCAAAATCGCTATTCCAGTAGAGTATCCCCATCCCAAAACTCAGCGCTGTTCCGATCAATACAGCGGCTTTGGGGACGTTAAATTTTTGTCCTGTGCGGACAAGAAAAATTTCTTTACTCGTCCAAAGGCAGGCGATTATCAAAGCTGTCACGTGAAATGCCCCTCGCCATGAGGCGCCCTTTACAATAAGAAAATCACCGGGAACAAACCAATTGAAAGTGCGCGAGGGGTCGAGATGCCAGAGAGCGAGAGGATAAAGACTCGCTGTATAAATAGCAATTTGATCCAGCCTATGAACCCAGAGAGGATCACGACGGGCGTTGCGTTTGTACAGCATAAAAAGGCCGTAAGGCTGCCTCACAAAATGAAAAACGGCGATGTAAGAAAGGAGTCGCCAGAAGATCAGGGCATCCCATTGATAGGCGGCGAACACCAGGGCATAGGCAACAAGGGGGACCAGTAAAAGCAGGCGTTTTTCGTCTCGCCACATACGCGCACTCAAGACCGTACGATAGAGACTCGCGTAAACGTGTCCGACGTCGATCGCAAGAATGAAAAGGAGCCAAGCGAGGGGCGAAAGCGGTGTGTTCAGCAATTCCGGCTTGAGCTTGGCGATACTAGCGACCAACACCGTGGCGAAAAAGGGAGGGGAGAGAATCCAGACGCTATCGTAGGCCACGGATTTGAGCCAGGGTTGTCCTTTTAAGTCCATGGCGTGACACCTAACACTTGGCGGGCTGCTTTGAGTCCTTGAGCAAAAGCTTCTTCAAATATCGAAATGCCGCTCATGTCCGTATGGGCCAAGGCAAGCCTTGGAAACGGCGCTTCATTGAGCGCCTGTCGATATTCGCCCGTAATATAGCCGGGCTTTGGCTGTATCATTCCGTGGCCCCAGAGCCAGATCGAAACGTTTTGTATGGAATCGCTATAACCTGGATGCATCATTTCAAAGTCGGCCTTAACGAGCCGGACCCAGTCTTCAGTCGATCGCAGGCCCGAAACCGCGCGCAAATAATCGGACGAACCGCCTGTCAAAGGCCAATACGAAGTGAGTATACCTTTGCTCGCATAACGCTCGATCGATTGATGATTCGAGACGACATATCCAAGCGAAGCCGACCCGTAGGGTACGTTATCCCAGGCAAGCGGTGTTCCGTTGCTTAGAGGCATAGAATCCACTTCGCAGTTCGCGACCATCCATGGTGCGTAGGACATCATGTCCTTACTGTAAGGGAGTTCGGGTAGCAGGCGGCTTCCTGCAAAGCGAGGTACAGCAAGAATCACATCGGACGCTAACCAGCGGCGGTTCGCCCCTAACGTCTCAGACCAACTCTCGATCGCCCAAAGTCCAGAACCCTTTTCCGGGGAGAGTTTATGGACTATTTCGCCGCCCGTGAACTTGGCTTCGGAGCCCTTTATAAGCTGTTTTACCAGCCAGTTGTTGCCTTCGGGCCAAGTCAGGACTTTGTTGTTCTCGCCTGAACGCGCGGCAAAATAATGGAGACCTGCCCATGCGGATGTTTCTTCCCAGTCCGTTCCATAATCGTCCCGGCAGCAGTAGTTAAGGTACCAACCCAAAAATGGGGACGTCCAGCCCTGACCGCGTACAAAGTTGGCAAACGTCATCCGGTCGAGTTCGGCATAATGTGGGTCGATCGACGATAGACTGAGGGGGATCTGGAAGCCTCTTTTATTGTCGCGACCAATCGATGCGCGCATCACGTCGGTGTAAGCAAAAAACGCGCGAATTTCTTTGATCGTGCTCGGTTCGAGGGATTTCCAGGGTATCAATCCTTCATGCCAGGCCCCTTGATAATAGAGGCGTTCTTCGACGTCGTGGCAAAGGTAATCGTCGTTATAAACGGCCTGACCACGCCCGTCCCGTCCGGTGATCACACCACAATCCGTTAAAAAAGCCATTAGATCGTGGTTGTTCGCGCCCGGCTGGGGAAGGTAGTGCGCTCCCCAAGGAAATGATAAATCTCCAGTGTGACCGGCCCGAGCATTGCCGCCCGGTTCACTTGCGAGGTCGAGGATATGATAGTCGTTCGATCCGGCTTTTTTTAAGGTATAGGCAGCCGCCAGGCCTGATACGCCTGCGCCGATAATCAAGGTTCCGACCTTAGGCCCTGGCTCCGAAGGCGGGAAGTTTTGATTCCATAGTCTATGTCCGGATACGTGATCGGCCCCGACGATTGCCGATTTTTTGTTCTTCGTGCAAGCGGTCAAACTCAAAAGGCCGGATGCGAGTAAAGTCCTGCGATCTGTGGGAAATTTATCGAACATACTGCGCCCATTCCTGTTCAAACGTGCGAACCAGAGCCTGATTGTCAAGGCGATTGATCGTTGAAATGGTCGATTGCATATCTTTCGGGAACTGGAAAAGGTTGGGCAGATCTTCGGTCTTTAAAAACCTGAGGTTCTCGGGGAGGCTTTCGGGCAGCACATAATCATGACGACCAGCAATCACAAAGCCCCATTCCCCGAAGGAAGGAACGTAGGCGTGATACGGCGCGGTTTTGAGCCCGCTGGCCGTAAGCGTATTCACGACTGTCCAGTAGGATTGTTTTGCATAAAAAGGCGAAGTGGATTGCACGACCATAAGCCCTTGAGGACTCATGGCGTTTTTCACTAAATCATAAAACCGCGTACTGTAGAGTTTGCCGATAGAAAAGTTGGAGGGATCAGGGAAATCGATAATCACAAAATCGAAGGTTTCATGATTGGTCCTGAGCCACTGAAAGGCATCCTGGTGAACAAGATGGAACTTCGGCGAACTCAGCGAGTTTTGGTTGAGCTCCAGTAGGAGTGAGTTTTTGGTGGCAAGATCCGTCACGGCGCTATCAAGATCGATCATGGTCACACTTTCAATCTCTGGGTATTTCCAGATTTCCCGGACGGCAAGCCCATCCCCACCGCCCAGCACCAGGACTCTTTTGGCCCCGGGAATGCTGGCCAAACCGGGATGAACAAGCGCTTCGTGATAACGGTATTCGTCGATAGAGGAAAACTGCAGATTTCCATTTAAAAAAAGCCGCAGGTCATTCGCGCGTTTGGTCATGAGAACCCGCTGATAGGGTGAACTGATCGAAGTGATCACGGGATCGGGATAGGAAAGACTTTCGCCCCAGCGCGTGATGAGATCGCCTGCACCCAATCCTATAGTCATCAAAAAAACCACAACACCAACGAGATACGATTCCGTACGGGCCCACCGTTGCCCCTTGCCGAGCACCTTGAGTGACGCTCCAGCGACTAAAGCATTACATAAGCCAAACAAAAATCCCGACCGAACCAAGCCTAGATGCGGGACGAGAACGAGAGGGAAAAGCAGCGAAGCCAGCAATGCGCCGAGATAATCAAAAGTAAACACTTTGGCTACAAGTTCTTTAAAGTCGAACTCATCTTTGAGGATACGCATAAGTATAGGAATTTCGATACCGACGAGGATACCCGTGATCATCACACTCGCGTAGAGTAGGATGCGAAAGTCGGAAACCTCGGAAAACGCCACAAAAAGGACGGCAGCCGAGCTTCCTCCAAACACAGCCAGGAGGAGTTCGACGCGAATAAACAGCTTAAGCAGGTCTTTTTTGATGAACTTCGATAGATAGGAGCCTATGCCCATCGACGAAAGATAGACGCCAATAATTGTTGAAAACTGTGTGATCGAATCGCCGAGGAGATAGGACGCAAGCGTGCCGGCTATCAGTTCATAAACCAGCCCGGCCGTCGCAATAACGAAAGCGGATGCTAAAAGTAATGCTGCCACTAAAAACTCACTTTCTCGTCTAGCCGTGTATGGCGGCTGCTATAATATTGCCAAGCGCGATGATCGCCGCCGAGCAGGTGAGGGCCAGGGGCATGTTTTTTTCTTCTGCTATTTCTTTCCAGAGTTGGCCTGGCGTTAACTTATCGAATACTATCACTCCGAAAATGAGGATGAGAATACCAAGAGCCGAAAACACCACGGCAGTGATCACATAACGCCAGATAATGATAGAATCCATGTTTCAATCTCCTCTGATAAATTATTTATGATAGGTCCGAAAACTTCTGCCCCCGTTCCCTGGCCTCGCTGCGCCCATAACACCAAGACCAGCCCCTCGATCGTCCGTACAGGAGTGGCCCGTCATAGCAAAAAACGAAAAAAACAAACAAATCAGAACACCGTAGATACGGTAGGAAAAGATCATGTAACGACCTCAACGTTGCTACTCAACCAGCGGTTTTTCTCCTCAAGGATAGCAGCGAGCCAGTAAAGGAGAGGAAACAGGCTGAGGAGGCTCAAACATATCCAGAAGGGGAGTTGTGTCGGTGGGTTCAAAATCCCACTGACCGTGAGACTGTTCGGAGACCCTCCTTTGTTTTCTTTTTCCAGATCAAATTCAATGTGATAGGGGCCTTTTTTCATCTGCGGGAAAAACAGGGATGCCTGGCGATCACCCTCGTAGCCACCTTCGCCGTCACTGTAAAGTGAAAGCTCGCGCTGGAATGCGAAGGCGGCCTCCTGATTGTGTTCTGGTACTACGGTGCCGATGATATCGACCCAAGAGTCCACGACACTCGCAGATAGATCCAACTGCAGATTGCTATTGGCATTAGGCATTTCAAACGAATCCGTTTTAAAAACGCCCTTCCCGTTCGGAAAGGAAATAGCCTTATTGAACAAACGCGTGTTGGTCGAAATCACGACGAAACAGCATTGGATGAGAGTCAAAATAAGTGCTAGAAAGGCCCAGCTTTTGACAAGCTTGGGAAGAAGTTTATAGGATGACGGTTGATTGGAACCGATTCGAGACTGCCTCGGCATGGTTTGTATGCCGAAACATTTCTGGATTTCGGCCTTATCAACATAAACGCCTGAGGTCCACATGACTTCGTCCAGGCTTGTCTCTAAAGAAAGCATAGCCGGTGGCGCAATAAAATCCTGGACATCGATCGTGTCACCGACCTTCACGCGCCAGTAAAATTCTCCCAGAACAAATCCTACTCGGGCTTTGCCCGTATAGAACTGGGTATAAGTCCGTCCCATCCATGACACTCTGGGTCGTCCGGATAAACGCATATTTTTTGGAATCCGACGCGTAAGTTCCATGAACGTCCAATGGCCGTCCGACTCGACAAGGAACCGATACCCCTCATAGGGATTGAACAGGAGATATTCCGACCAGTGGAAACGTTCCGCATCATTAAAACGAACCATGAAGCCTATCGCCTGCCAACGCTGTCCACCAAATGTGAACTTTTTGCCAAGCTCAAGAAGGCTGATGAAGGATACACTTTGATTGGCATTAACTAAGACTTTGTAACCATCGTTATCTTCCTGAACGATCGATTTGCAGCTCGGGCACACAAAGGTCATGCTCTGCCCTAAAGCATGGACCGGAATAGGACTTCCGCAGTGAACACACTGGAAAGTGATGGGAATCGTTTGATCACCAGCCATCGAGATGCCTCAGATTTTTGAAATGAAAATCGCCGAATGCTACGTAACGACCGACATAGGCAGATACACGACTCTTGCCATGCTCATCCTGTCCAGATTCCAAACTCAAAAAATCTCCATTTGTATTACTTGCATCGATACTTTTGAGTTCTTCATTTGGGGAGGATATGACTGGAAGTTCCCCCTCGGAGCCGAGGCATTTCGCAATTTTTATATCGTTAACCGCAAACTGTTTGCCCGCAGCTTTGACCGATGATGCAACCGTCAAAGCCTCAAATTCGCCCCTGCTCATCTCAGTTTCGACTGGATAAGCAATCATCCAAAGGCCCTGGGCTTCCGCGATCCAGGCCCCTTTGCCCTTCGAAAAACTCGCGTACCATTCCGTCCAATAGCCATCGGTCCAACGCATGCGTCGCCGGCCAATAATCGTCAAGACTTCATTTAAAAACGTTCCGTTCGTGCCGACCTGTAAGGGCGTGATCTCGGGTGGCAATTCGGCAACTTTGCCAAAAACCTTCCAGTCTTTATCAAAAAGAAGGGTGTTTTTGCAAAATAAGCAGTTCACGAAAATAGTCGCCGGTGAATGGAGCGTAATTGGCCCTCCGCATCCGGGGCAGCAAAGCAATCGGCTTTCCAAATTGAATCATCCCTTCCCTGGCAGATTAGATGCGGGACAAGAGATCGGCTTTTTTGCGATCAAATTCCTCTTGCGTCAACACACCCTTCTGCAGAAGATCGTGCATTTTTTCGAGAAGGGCAAATGTGTCTTCTTTTGGAGCCCCTGAACCTCCGCCTGGGGCCGTGAAAGCACCGGCCATGGCCTGCCCCAGTCCGACGCCTGCTCCCAGGCCGACTCCGAGTCCTGCCACTCCCCCTGGATTCTGGGCTGCGAGAGGAATACTCTCCGCCGCCTGGAACTGTGCGTATCGGCCGAGATCACCGAGCATTCGCACTGAGGTCGCTTTGTCGAAATATTTTTGGATGTCTTCGGGAAGACTGATGCTTTGAATGGTGAACGTCGCCAGTTCCAGCCCGTATTGTGCAAAAGCGGGCTGCAAAACTGTTTTAAGGGCAAGCGAAAATTTATCCTGCTCGGCGGCCATGTCAAGGAAAGAGACGGATGCGGACCCGAAGTGGGTTGATAACGAAGATAAGATCAGAGCGCGCAACTGGTCGTCAAGTTCCTCTGTTCTATACACGGGTCTAGTTCCCGATATTTTTTGAAAAAAGATTCGGGGATCGACGATTTTGTAAGAAAAGTTGCCGTGGGCCCGCAGGCGAATCGGTCCGGCTTCTTTGTCCCGGATAATAATAGGATTGGCTGTCCCCCAGCGCTGATCGATCTGCTCTCGCGTCGAAAAGTAGAAGACATCGGATTTGAATGGCGATGCAAAAAGTTTGTCCCAGTTTTTTAAGTTGGTCAGCAAGGGAAGTGTTTGGGTCGTCAGGGTATGGAGGCCAGGGCCAAAAAAGTCGGCTATCTTGCCTTCGTTTACAAACAGGGCCAGCTGCGATTCCCTGACGGTAAGTTTCGCACCGTTCTGAATCTCCTTATCCTGCATGGGAACCTGATAGCTTAAAATGCCGTTGGTCGTCTCGCTCCAGTCGATAACGTCGATAAACTGCTTTTTAATGAAATCGAGAATACCCATTAATCTTCCCTTTTTGACAGAGGAAATGTGCTTTTTTTTTGAAAGTTGGGAGGAGTATATCGCAGATCAAAAAGGCCGCAAACAATTCGCGCTATGTATTTTCGAAAGATTGCTAGGTCAAGCTGTCTCTAATGACACTCCATGACTAAGCCGGGTAAACTGAATGCGGAATGAATACGGATTGTGCTATATTCTGACATAACTCATGTTAAAGTCTAACTTTTCCGATTCGATCATGATATTGATTCAATTTGTTGCATCTTTGGCCGCCACTGTCAGCCGTGCCTATGATTTTCTACAGGGACCAGCGAATGGGATTTTCGGAAGCGGAGCTATTGAATTGGTTTACTCAGTACGCATATCAAGCCTGGCTTATATATCTTGGCATTTTTGTGCTGATGATGGCCTCGGGTTTTGGACTTCCTATACCCGAAGAAGTAACGTTGATCAGTTCAGGACTGGTCTGCTACGTTGCGTCGCGTCCTGATCTCTATCCTCCTCCGTTGGAAGGATCGCATCCCGTCAATCCCTATATTACGGCTGGTGTTGCGTTTTTTTCTGTGGTGTTTGCCGACTGCCTGGTTTTTTTCCTTGGCAAATTTTTCGGGGGTAAGATATTGCGGGCACCTTATATGGCCCGCTATCGCGAGCGTTTTGAAAAGGTCGGAGAGTGGACCAAAAGATACGGTATGTGGGCGGCAGGTGCTTTCCGGTTTACGCCCGGTCTTCGTTTCCCTGGGCATTTCGCTTGCGGAATGATGGGACTGAAGGTTTCGAAGTTTATTGCAGTTGACGGTATCGCTGCAGCAATAAGTGTTCCGACTCAGGTTTTGCTGGTGGCGTTTTACGGCGAGACTATTCTCGTTTATTTTAGGCAGTTCAAGCTTGCTTTGCTTGGTTTCATAGCTCTGGGTTTGCTTTATTATCTGGCCCGAAAGTTCTGGAAAAAAAGTGGGACACCAGTGGCTTAGTAAAATAGTAGTACTCAATAGAAAGTCGGAGCCAGTCCGGCTTTCTATTTTATGACTTCGATGTATTACTTCGTATTCGGTCCTATCATAGTCTCCGGTCTCACCACGCGATCAAACTCATCCATCGACACAAGATTCAATTTTTCCGCTGCCTCACGGAGCGTTAGACCATGATCGAGCGCATAGTTGGCGAGCTTCGCAGCTTGGTCATAACCAATGACGGGATTGAGTGCCGTCACCAGCATGAGGGAACGATCGAGATGCTCACGCATGTGTTTTTCGTCAGGGACCATCCCGTCTACACAGTTCTCGCGGAAGCTTTTGCAGGCGTCGGTCATAAGCTCGGTTGAATGCATAATATTATAAATGATCAAGGGTTTATAAGTGTTTAACTGCAATTGCCCCTGACTCCCCGCAAAACTCACCGCAAAATCGTTGCCAATCGTTTGAATCGAAACCATCGTGAGGGCTTCCACTTGAGTTGGGTTTACCTTGCCGGGCATGATAGAGCTGCCAGGCTCATTAGCAGGTAATTTCAGCTCCCCAAAGCCTGTTCTGGGGCCACTCGCAAGGAGCCTAAGGTCGTTGGCAATCTTGATACATGCCACGGCCAGAACCTTCAGCGTGGAACTCGCAAATACCAAAGGATCGTGCGCGGCAATCAAGGCGAACTTGTTCTCGGCTGGGGTGAACGGAATACCCGTCAGTTCTGTCAGTTTCTTCGCGATAACTTCGGCAAAACGAATGTGGGTATTGAGCCCGGTGCCGATAGCCGTCCCGCCGAGCGGGAGAGGCAGAACACTCTCCAGCCCTTGTTTGAGACATTTCTCAGCAAATTCAAGCTGCGCCGCATGGCCGCTCAATTCTTGCCCGAAGGTCATAGGCGTCGCATCCATCATATGGGTACGGCCAATCTTCATGACCGATTTATACTGCTCGGATTTTTTCTCAAACGCGAGGCGCAGGGCCTCAACAGTCGGAATAAGCTTTTTCGTCCACATTTGAGCTGTAACAATATGCATCACAGCTGAAAAAACGTCATTGCTCGACTGCGAAATATTTACGTCGTCATGCGCGTCTATCTTAGCCCCTCCAGCGGCTTTGGCTTTTTCTGCAGCCCGATGCGCGATGACTTCGTTGAGATTCATGTGGGTTTGGGTGCCGCTGCCCGTTTGCCACACTACGAGGGGGAACTGATCGTCAAGTTCGCCTGCTATGATTTCGTCACACACTGCGGCGATGATCTTCGCCTTCTCTGGCGCCAGCAAACCAAGCTCGGTATTCGCAAGGGCCGCCGCTTTTTTAAGTAAGGCAAATCCATGTATAAATTCAGGCGAGAATGTGTCGTGGCCAATTTTGAACATATTGAGAGAACGCTGCGTTTGTGCTCCGTATAAACGATCGGAGGGAATGGTCACTTCGCCCATGCTGTCTGATTCCGTGCGAAAATCCATGTCGATGTTCCTTATCTAGACTTATAAACGTGACGCGTTCCAGACGAGCATCGATGAGCACTGATAAAGACGCAAGAGGCGAATTTTGTTATCAGATTAAATAAGCCTAAATTGTGCGGAGATCGCGAAATTTGCCTAAGGATAAAAGGCGGAAAAAGCTCTCCCCAAGAGGTGAAGGAGAGCTTATGCGAGAAGCTTAACCTTCGGCTTTGCCACCGCTGAACGGAGCGTAGAAGTCGTTGCCTTTGTCATCCACAACAATAAATGCCGGGAAGTTTTTGACTTTGATTTTGCGGATGGCTTCCATACCGAGATCCTCAAAATCAACCAGCTCAACACTTTCGATGTTTTCTTTGGCGAGGATGGCAGCGGGTCCACCAATCGATCCCAAATAAAATCCCTTGTAGGTCTGGCAAGCGTCGGTGACTTGCTGGGTCCGGTTGCCTTTGGCCAATATAATGCGCGAGCCACCTTTTGCCATAAACGGAGCAACATAGGGATCCATGCGGCCGGCCGTCGTAGGTCCGAAACTTCCTGAGGGCATACCTTCAGGCGTCTTTGCCGGGCCTGCATAGTAGATCGGGTGGTTTTTCATGTATTCAGGCATGGGCTTGCCCTCATCGAGCATTTTTTGCAGACGGGCATGAGCCACGTCGCGTGCCACTATTAAAGTGCCCTTAAGCAAAAGACGAGTTTTGACGGGGTATTTGCTCAATTCGGCGATGACTTTTTCGATCGGTTGATCAAGATCTATCTCGACTGGTTTTTCGAGAGTCGGGTCTTGGGCAGGCAGAAAGCGAGCCGGGTTGGTTTCCAGTTGCTCGAGGAATATACCTTCGGCTGTGATTTTGCCTCGCACGTTGCGGTCGGCACTGCAGCTCACACCGATTCCAACAGGACACGAAGCGGCGTGACGCATCATACGTATCACGCGAACATCGTGAATGAAATATTTGCCGCCGAACTGAGCACCTATGCCCATTTCCGCACAGAGTTTGGTAATGCGTTTTTCCCACTCAAGGTCTCGATAACTTTGGCCAAAAGCGTTACCTTCAGTCGGTAGATTGTCGAGGTTTTTAGCCGAAGCTTCCTTGACGACTTTCAGAACCGTTTCGGCCGATGGCCCGCCGATAACGACAGCCAAATGATAAGGAGGGCAGGCGGAAGTCCCGAGTTTACTGATCTTTTCCTGAAGAAACTTCATCAGTTTTTCTTCGTTCAAAAGCGACTTGGTTTCTTGAAATAAAAAGCTTTTGTTCGCTGAACCGCCGCCTTTGGCGAGGAAGGTGAAATCGTAACTCTGACCATAAGTGGAATAAATATCGATCTGAGCCGGCAGGTTAGAACCGGTGTTTTTTTCCTCAAACATACTCAAAGGCGCGAGCTGTGAGTAACGAAGATTTTCTTGTTGATAGGTCTTAAAGATGCCGCGTGACAGAGCTTCACCATCATCGATGCCCGTAAACACAGAATCGCCTTTTTTGCCGATAACAATAGCGGTGCCAGTATCTTGGCAACTCGGGAGTTTGCCTTCTGCAGCGACGACGGCGTTTTTGAGCAGAGTATGAGCTACAAAACGATCATTGTCAGAGGCTTCCGGATCGCTGAGGATATTGGCAAGGTTCTGAAGGTGTGCTGTTCTCAGGAAAAACGAAACGTCTTTCAGAGCTACTTTGGCAAGAAGCTCCAATCCCTCGGGCTCTACCTTGAGCATCGTTTGGCCGTTGACGGTAAACGTGGAAACGTGATCTTTCGTGAGGAGTCGATATTGGGTCGTATCGGGTCCAACGGGCAAGAGCTTTTGGTAGTGAAAGTCCATGGGGGTTCCTTTAAAAAGAATCGAAGCCGATAGTATAAATATCTGCTGGGATACGGTCAATCACTGACCCGGCATTGCCTTGGGAGTTCGCTGTGAATAGGGCTCAGATTCTGGACTTAATGAGAAGCGTTACCAAGTTGGAGTCGCCTCGCCTTGTACCTGAGCTTACACTTGCCTTAGTGACCGCCCAAAGCCCTTGGTGGAGCCAAACGCCTGATGATTTAGAGGGAGCCGGCATTGCTGAGCCATTTTGGGGTTTCGCTTGGGGCGGAGGCCAATGTGTTGCCCGTTATATTTTAGATAATCCGGATTTGGTACGCGGAAAGCATGTCATTGATTTCGGAGCTGGGGGTGGTCTCATCACCTTGGCCGCTCTGCTGTGTGACGCAGCTGAAGTTGTAGCCACGGAGATCGACCCCTGGGCTATCATGGCCCTCGAGATGAATATCGCGGATAGGCCAGGTCGTCAGTGTGTGATTATGAGCTGCGAGGATTGGATAGGGCGCCCCTTACCACAGGGGACTATGCTTTTATGTGGCGATATGAGTTACGAGGAAAACCTCACGGTTCGTCTGCTTGATTGGTTCGCGACGCTAGAAGGTTGCACCATACTGATCGGTGATCCGGGCCGGGGGTTCGTTGACGGGAGTTTGTTTGAGGTGCTCGCTCGATACATGGTCCCGAGCGACAACGATTCGGACGGAACTGTGAGCGTTGAGGGGGCCGTTCTCTTGTACGCGCCAAAGTCAGGTCGCTCGGACCCGGTCTATTAAAAATGGAAATTTAACAGTGGATTGAGACCGATTAGCGAGCGTGTTATGGTGGTAACAACAATAGACCAGCCAGCGGGTGACATATGAAATTTCGACTTTTGGGCCTTATGTTCCTCGGAACCTTTGCATGTAAAACATCCGAAGCCGTTTCCGAACAAAAGATGAATTCAAGCGCTCAGTCTTCTGCAACAGCAGTCATGAAGGGTCCAGTCGAGCCGGGAGCATCACCAAAAGTGGAGAGTGAAAGTCTTTTGAAATGGCGGGTCGGGCGCTTTACGATAGGCGCCGATTCGAATGAAAAAATGGACAAAGAAGGCTCCATCGCTTGCGATATCACGGCCTCGGCGGTTAAAAAACACCTAGGGAACGATAAGTTGGTCGCCTTGCAAAAGTCCATTGCGACTCTCTATCCGATTCGTGCAAATCGGAGTGTCAGCCCGATTTTCCGGGGCCTGAAGGAGTCGAGAGAGCTTGTTGCATCCTTGAATGGCGAGGAGTTTTTGATTGAAAAAATGTTTCAATCGCGCGATGCCATATCTCCTCTCACTGTTGCGACCCCGAGTCGATCGATTCCGACAAGTTCGCCGGAGACAGAGAGTTTGGAGCTGCTTATGACCGTGGCGACCAATCCTTTGTTATGTCCCAAACTTCCCATTTAAAACGAGTCCTGAGTGAACCATGTAGAAAGTGCTGAAATCGCAAAGATGATGACGTCTTCTATTGCGCCTGTTTTTCTCATTACCGGTATCGCTGGTATTCTCTCTATTATGTCGCTCCGCTATGGGCGGATTATTGATAGAATTCGGACTCTTCTGAGGGAGGGCCCGAAGCTCTATCAAAAAGAACTAGGAAACGAACACCTCCACCGCGAATTGCGAACTCTCTACCGACGGGCCCGCATCCTAAGGGTGGCTATCATCACCGAAGTGGCCTCGATTTTTGCGATTTCGCTGACGATCTTCGCAATGTTTTTCTCCTTGAGTTTTGGTGTGGACGTTATGTTTGGGCCACAATTTCTCTTCATTGCGAGTCTTTTATGCCTCATGATTGGGCTGGGGCTTTTTATACAGGATTACGCTCTGTCGCTCGATTGCATCGAAAACGATATGGGCGTCCGCTCGGATATGAATGTAGGGCAGGAGGCCTCGCGTTCTATGTTTGACACGCTGAAGTGGTAAATTTACTCCGAATCATCGGTTTTGCTTAAGATCTTGTCTCGAATATACTTTCGCATATCTTCGGATTCGAGTTTTTCGGCTAGAAGGGTCAGACCGTTCCTTGAGTAGGCCGGATTGTGCTCATAGACATCGAGAAGCGTGTTTACGGCTGACAGGGTAAGGTCACGGTCATCATGAGGCCAGGTCACAGTTTTGGCCGCAATACGGTCACACATCTCTTTGGATAGCTGACGCACTGAGAGGGCTCGGAGGATCTCGAGTGAGATGACGGCATCCTGCTCTTTTTCCAAAGCGTCGATGAGAGTCTTGTCTATATCTGCGCCCGGTATAAAACGAAGCGAATAATAAGCAAGCTTTCGTGTGGAAGCTGCCGGAGCCTTTAGGTTTTCGGTTAAACCGGGAAGTAAATCGCGGCTGCCCGTGTTGCCAATTGCTCGAATAATACCGTTTTTGGTATTAAGATCATCCTTCGCGTCAGCAGCGTTCAGTGCGGTATTAAGGCTAGGGACGAGCTCCGGAAATTTATCGCCGAGGACGTTTCCGGCAAGGGACGCCCCCATATAGGATTTAAAGGAGAGCTCCGTATCGGGTGCTTCCGTTTCGGCCACGCGAAGCACCCGACGCGCGCTGTCGGGCGTCATGGACGAGGACTGTCCATAGGCGCCAATTGCATTTTCACGGCACAATTCGTTTTTGCAGTCCGTTTGCAAAAGGTCTGCGAGGGTGTCTGAAACAGCTGGGATCTCTGCGCCTGCCAGTACGCTGAACAGCACGTTCATCTGCCCTTCCGCATCGGGATTGGTTTGTGGATCTAGACCCAAAATTGCTGTTTTGATGCTTGAAAGTAACTTCGGATCTGCATCTAATGCATCCGCGAGTGCCATAAAAGCGTCAGCCCTTTCCTGCGGTGTATTTTTAGAATTCAGCTTCTTTACAGCCTCGAGAATTTCGCTGATGGGCAGAATTTTTTTGCCGTCCGCATCGTTACTTTTGTTCAAGTCGGACACCAAAACCAATTGGGAACGATCTACAGTTTTTTGATCGGTCACAGCTATTTGTTTTGATCCGCTGTGGGAAACGTCGAAGTGAGTCCGTACGATATAAGAATCCCCTTTATCGCTTTCCGTGAAAAACGCCAGATCCCCTCCCATCTTTTGGAGGATGCTTTGGGCATCAAAAACATAATAAAGAGTGTTGGACTTTTCGTCGGTTTTTAAAGAACCGCGGATCGTTTGTCCCCAGGACCGTCTTACTCCAAATCCATCCTGCAGTCTGTCGATCGTGTATTCCACTCGGATGAGGCTTTTTTCTTCGAGTTCATTTTGGAAAAAATGCTTTGTTTCCGAGAGGGTAAACGGTAATAGCAGCTTGGTCAAAAAATGGTCCTGAAATGAGATGAAAGGCTGTGGGAAATTTAAGGAGAGAAAGTTTTGGAGCGTGCCATCAAGGGCTTTGGAATCCGTCGTTTGACCTATCATGTCCTTTGGATCTACAGTTTTTTCACCTGAAACGAACTTCCCGAAGGACAGCCAGGTCGTGGTCGTCTCATTGGTGTTCTGCAGGCGACTCTCCAGCACACCCTCGAGATCGAGTATGGTTTTTTCGCTGTCGGGAGTTTTTAAAAGCGTCGTCATGCGAACCGAATATTCATCCGCGACCTTAGGGACGACCACTTTTGCTTCCGATGATAACGCGTTCTTCGGTATATACCGAAACACTGCAAATCCAATGACCACTAAAATGAGTGCTATTCCAGTCAAGATCAAAACGTGATTCTTTTTCATAAATCAATCCGTAATTTACAGCGAAGTGTGAGAATAATTTATACCACGTTTAGAGATATTTGCTCCTGGATTTTCTCGGAAATGGACGTCAAGAATGGGACGATCGCCGCCTCGTTGAGTTTCCCAATGAGGCAGTGACCGAGACTTGGGGAAGGAAGGTCCCGTAGCTATTTAAGTGTTTGAGGAATCGATGAATTGTTTTAAAACAATATCTTAGCCTTAACCTAAAGGCTGTACAAAAACCAATGAGCCGAGAGCAGCGGAGTTTTTATGCCAAATCACAGCCCATCTCCCATCTCAACTGATCCAGGACGCGTGCTTACACAACCATGGCAAGGGCCTTATGGGGGCGTACCGCCTTTCAAGTCCGTGAAAGTCAGTGATTTTAAACCGGCGATACTTGCTGGAATCGAAGCCTACAAACGTGAGATCGAAACGATCGTCGGTGCCCTATTGCCCGCGTCGTTCGACAATACTATTTCCACACTCGAAGATAGTGGACGCGACCTCGACCGTGTCCTTAGGGTCTACAGTATCTGGTCGGGAACCATGAGCAGTCCTGACTTTCAGCTTCTGGAAAAAGAGCTTGCGCCACAAATCGCAGCCTTTACTGATGAAATCATGCAAAATGAAAAACTCTTCAAAAGAATCGCAACCATTTACCAATCTCCTACTCTGAAGTCATTAAATGACGAGCAGCAGCGCCTCGTGTGGAAGTGCTATACTGATTTTGTGCGGGCTGGGGCTCAGCTCGATGGGCCTAAAAAAGCTCGCTTATCATCGATAAATCAGCGGCTAGCCAGTCTATTTACGGCGTTTAATCAGAACCTTTTGGAAGACGAACGCGCTTATACTTTGCTTTCGACACAAGACGAACTTATAGGGCCCACCCTTTCTCTCACAGCCTCATTTGCAGCCGCCGCAACGCACCTTGGACTGCCGGGGCTTTGGGCTGTGCCAAACACCCGTTCCTCCGTCGAACCCTTCCTTGTGTACTCAGAGCGGGCCGATCTTAGGAAAAAAGTCTGGGATTTGTTTATGAAAAGAGGAGGGAACCCAGGCGCGCATAACAATAAGCCTCTCATCACCGAAATTCTCAGTCTACGAGCCGAACGTGCAAAACTTCTTGGTTACGAAACTCATGCCCACTGGCGACTGGAAAAGGAGATGGCAAAAACGCCTGCACAGGCTCTTGGGCTCATGACAAAAGTCTGGGCTCCGGCTTTAGCCCGCGTTGGCGAAGAGGTGCGTGAAATGCTTTCGGTTGCAAAGATTGATAGCGCAAAAGACACAATCGATCCGTGGGATTATCGTTTTTACGCAGAAAAAGTAAGAAAGCTGAAATACGACGTGGATGAAGCCGAAATCAAACCCTATTTTGAGCTGGAAGGTCTACGCGAGGGAATGTTTTGGGTAGCGGGCGAACTCTACGATTTTGAATTTATCAAAACGGATTCTGTCGCCGTTCCTCACCCCGAGGTCCGTGTCTGGGAAGTGCAAAACAAGGCAACGGGCAAACACATCGGCCTTTGGTTTTTTGATCCCTATGCACGGGCGTGCAAACGTTCGGGCGCGTGGATGAGTAGTTATAGGCGTCAAGAGAAGTTTAACGGTACGGTTTCCACCATAGTTTCTAATAACAGTAATTTCGTGAATGCTGCTCCTGGGGATCCCATATTGATCAGCCTTCACGATGCAAAAACACTTTTTCATGAGTTTGGTCATGCGCTGCATGGTCTTTCCTCGGACGTGCAGTACCCGAGCCTTGCCGGAACTATGGTGCCGCGTGATTACGTGGAATTTCCGTCCCAGCTTTTCGAGGACTGGCTTTTAACGCCCGAAGTTCTAAACCAATTTGCTCTTCATTATCAGACGAAAGAACCGATGCCGATCGCGCTTGTCACAAAAATCAAAAAAGCAGGATCATTTAATCAAGGGTTTGAAACGCTTGAATATTTGTCGAGTGCGATCGTTGATATGCATTATCATTTGAGTCAAAACCGGAACATTGATCCCGACGTTTTTGAGGCCGGGATCCTGGATGAGCTCAAGATGCCTAAAGAGGTGGTCATGCGTCACCGATCGCCACATTTTGCACATATTTTCGGAAGCGATGGCTATTCGGCTGGTTACTATAGTTATTTATGGGCAGATACTTTGAGTGCTTCCACATTCGAAGCCTTTATCGAAGGGAATGGGCCTTACGACAAGGCTGTTGCCCAACGCTTACAGAAATATGTTTTGTCGAAAGGCAACTCGATCGATCCCGCGCAAGCATTTTTGGCCTTTCGCGGCCGAGAACCGGATAGCGAAGCCTTGATGCGAAAACGCGGATTCTCATCGCTTCCGTTGGCGTAAATCAGCCTTTCACGATCATTTCGACCATTTTGTCCTTCGCTCCTCGAATGGGGAGCGCACTTGGAAAAAATGCCTGACGCATTTTTTTGTCCTGACTGTATTGGAATTCCAAATGCGGCGCAAGCATACGGATCAATAGATTCTGAGGCATAAGTGAGAACACCTCGCGCGACTCATTGTCAACTGTTGCAGTCTCTCGTTTGACAATCTGGAATGGTATGGTTTCGAGGCGTGAGGGTACGGCGAGATCAAATTTTACAGCTTTGCCCGAAACCAGATTGTCCCAATTCATTAGGATGAGATCACCCGCTGCCTTGGCCAGGAAAAAGTCCTTTCCTGATTCAAGAGTCATTGCTGCCATTTTACTTTCTCGATTTGCGCGATAACTGAGTTGAAAGGCCGCGTTCTTACTTGTCAGTCCGCTTTCTTCGCCCGTAAGGGCATTCGTCGAGCTATAATCGATCGCTTTCAGCGAAGACGAATCAAAAGCGAAGGATTCTTTTTGAACTTCTTTTTTGCTGGCATCGAAGTATACAGTTTCTTTATGAACGGCATTCCCATCCAAGCTGCTTTTTTCGGTTGCGGTAAAATACACTTCCTTGGTTTTAGGATCCCGAAGTTCGAATTCAACAGACTTTGTGCTCACGGCTGCGTGAGCAAGGGGGATATGTGATTGCGAAAAGAAAAAAAGCAAAGATGTGGACGTAAGGGCTGTCGATAGACGCATAGTGAAAATCTCCTGTTACTCATATCTTAAGGCAAACTGCCATATATTGCGAGAGGGTGCGGACTGCTAAGAGGGACTTAGCCCGCCTGTATTTGGTGCCAAACCGCCGTTAGGCCGTCGATGATATACTGCACGGCAATGGCCGTGAGAATGATCCCCATAATGCGAGTCAAAAGATTGAGTCCTGTGCGACGCAAAAGACGGTAAAGATAGGGCGCACTGCGCAAAAGAAAATAGGTCGCGATGAAAACGCAGATAATGGATAAAAGAAAAAGCAGCTCTTCCAATGGGCTTTTGATCTGACTGGCCCTAATCACTACAGTCGATATAGAACCCGGGCCAGCGAGGAGGGGCGTTGCCATAGGAAAGATAGAGATGTCGCGGCGCTCGAACGACTCCGTTTCTTCCTCACGTTTGACACGCTCACGATCCGCGCTCAACTGTTCAATACCAAAACGAAGAAGTAATATCCCACCCGCAATCTGAAAGGCAGGAATCGAAATCCCGAAGAGATGAAAGATCCCTTCGCCCGCGACAGCAAACGATAAAAGAATACAGCTGGCGACTATAGCTGCTTTTGAACAGACATGCCGGCGTTCCCCAGAACTAAACCGATCGGTCATAGTTAGAAAAACGGGTATCAGCGCAAATGGATCAACGATGGCAAAGAGCGCGGTAAAAGACGAAAAAAAGCTAATAAACCAAAGTTTGAAATCCACGGGTAGCCTCAACCTAACAACCGACCTCAGTGCCGTGCTATAGATATGCCTCAATTTCTAGACTTGCGTCCAGCGTTTAGCCGGGGGACGGTGAGTCTTCCTCACTTCGTCTCTGTGTAGGACGACTCATGGTGATTTGGGCTGCAGTCAGGAGACCATGATTAAAAGCGGCTTCTGCGTAGCACAAATAATAATGCCAGGTGCGGATGAAACGCTCATCAAAACCCAGGGCTTTGACAGCGTCTCGGTTTGTCTCGAAGTTTGTCGTCCAGGCGGCGAGGGTCTTTGAATAGGAAAGTCCGATGTCTTTTAGATTGCGTATACAGAACGCTGAGTCGGTATTCATTGCGGTGAGAACTTTGGAGAGACACGGCGTGGTGATACCGGGGCTGATGAACTTTTGATTCCATTCATTGCTTTTCGTTCCCTGAGCTCCCAAGGTCATGGCCTCGGGAGTCAGTAAAAGCTGGTGAACCATAAGGCCCTGAGGACTGAGCCAGGTATCGCAAAGGCGAAAAAATTTGACAAGCTGATGATCATCCAAAGTGTCGATAAGCTCGACAGAGATGATACGGTCAAAGAGCCCTTCTACAGTGCGGAAATCGGCATGTTTTGCCGTGACCCGCGATCCGAGGGCACGATCTTTAATCGTTTTGCCCAAAGAGCGGGCCTGTTCTTCGGAAAGCGTCACAGCAGTCACGTGACAATCATAATGTTCCGCGAGATAAACAGCAAACCCACCAAAACCACAGCCCAGCTCAAGAACCTGGCTCCCCGGCTTGATTCTTAATTCGCGCGCAAGGCGTTTCATTTTGCGCAGTTGAGCCTGTTCAAGCGTTTCATTTTTGCCGAATATTGCGCCTGAGTTATTGAGATGCCGATCAAGCATTAGGGCAAAAAAAGGTTGTTCAAGGTCATAGTGCGAAGCAAAGGCTTCAGCAGTGCCGAGCGGCCGCGCCCGGTAATTTATTACGTCTTGAATATAACGCATGCCAAGCATAAACTGCATGAATGGACTTTCGGCTTCGCTTGGTCTTACAAAAGCTTCGATCTGTTCGACATTGAGAAAGAACCAGCGAATAACTTGGGCTAAGTCGGGGCTATTCCAGTCTCCGTCAACATACGATTCACCGAAGCCCAGTTCACCGTTACTCCAGAATCGACTAAAAAATCGTTCGTTCTCTATGGTGACTTGGGCTTTGACGCGATTGCCGTAACCGAACGAATAAGGCGTGGAGTCGCCTCGGATGCGGAGCGATATATGCCCTTTGGTCATATTCTGAAATTGGGCGAACACGAGCGACTTCGCAAGGTTGGTTTGATAGTTCTCCCAACGTCTCAGGGTCCGAGGAATGAGTTGCTCCATGCCAAGCTCCCGTCGATGTTAAAGAAATATCGAACCATTTCATCATATTATTATGTGCTTTGCCTATTATAAAGTTTGCACTTTAGTTTTCCGGGAAAAGCGTCGATACTCTGAATATGTTCAAGGAGGGTTTTTATGGTGATAACAGCAATTCTGGCAGGTCTCGCTGCAATCGGTGCTGCCCTTCTCGTCGATGAAGCCGAACGTCAAAAGCCCGTCCTTCAACCTGTTCGAGCACGCGGCGCACGTAATTCACCGAAGTCTCGGTCTTAAATTCTCGATATCATTAACAAACTTGTCTCGAGGCGCAGTATGATAATACTGCGCCTCTTATTATTTAGGCGTTCAAAAGTTCGCTTAACAGAGCTTGATCGGCGAGATGGGGCAGGGTTACGAAAACGGACGAGGGGTCATTCGAGGCTTTTTCGTTGTAAGCTTCCATCGTTTCTATCGAATGTGCGTTTCCAGCCCAGGCCCGGCGTGAAACACCACCTAAAACGTCCCAGGGCAAAGCACGATCTATGATACGATCCGTGCTTTCGCTTCCGTCCAAAACAAGACCAAATCCGCCATTAATCGACTTACCGATACCGACGCCGCCTCCATTGTGAAGGGCAACCAGAGTCATCCCACGTGCAGCGTTGCCGGCGAAAATATGGGTGGCCATCTCGGCCATAATATTCGATCCGTCTTTAATGTTAGAGGTTTCGCGGAAAGGCGAATCCGTTCCTCCTGTATCATGATGGTCACGTCCCAGCATAATAGTTCCGACCTCGCCCTGTCGCACCATTTCGTTAAAACGTTTGGCGATCTGTCGACGGCCTTCAGCATCCTGATAAAGAATGCGCGCTTGCGTTCCAACTACTAGTTTGTAGCTTTCAGCTTCGCGTACCCATTTAAGGTTGTCGAGATCCTGATAACGAAGCACAGGTTTGAGTTTTGCTATAACGTCGGCTGCTGCATGATCTGTTTTTCGCAAATCCTCGGGTTTGCCGCTGAGGCAGACCCAACGGAAGGGGCCATAACCATAATCAAAAAGCTCCGGCCCCAGGATGTCCTCAACATAACTCGGCCAGATAAATCCTTGTCTTGTATCAACTCCATTTTTGGCGATTTCTTTCAGGCCGGTGTCAAAAACGGCCTTCATAAAAGCGTTGCCGTAATCAAAGAAATACGTGCCGCGCTCGGTTAGGGTTTTGATCAGCTCGTAATGCTTTTGTAACGTGGAATCGACGAGCTTTTTAAATGCATTTTTATCCGTATTTAAAAGTTCGGTTCGCTCTTCAAAGCTCATGCCGGATGGGCAGTATCCACCTTCATATACCGCATGGCAACTCGTCTGATCCGAAAGGAGATCGACGTTCTTTTTGTTGTCCACCGCGTATTGTAATAATTCGATAACATTGCCTTGATAAGCAATCGATAGGGGTTTGCCAGCTTTTTGTGCCTCCTGGGCCCATTCAAACGCTTCCTTTTTATCGGCCGTGTGACGGCTCACCCAGCCCTGACGATGGCGTGTCTCGATGCGTGAAGGATCAATTTCGGCAATGATACTGACGGCGCCTGCGATGTCTGCGGCCTTCCCTTGCGCTCCGCTCATCCCACCAAGGCCGGAACTTATGAAAAGTCGTCCTGCGAGGTTTTTATCGCTGGGTATGCCGAGCTTCATACGGCCAGCGATAGAGAGGGTGTTAAAAGTCCCGTGTACGATACCCTGAGGCCCTATATACATCCAACCGCCCGCAGTCATCTGTCCATAATTGGCAACACCGATTGCCGCGGCCCGATGGAAATCCTCTGGGTTGTCAAAAAGACCAACCATAAGCCCATTTGTTGTCATGACGCGAGGCGCTTCGTTATGGCTCGGGAATACCCCAAGCGGATGACCCGATTGAATGACAAGGGTTTGTGTGTCAGTCAATTGTTCGAGGTACTGCATAGTGAGGCGGTACTGCATCCAGTTTTGAAAAACCTGGCCTGTCTCACCGTAGGTAACAAGTTCGTAAGGGTAGAGTGCGATTTCGAAATCGAGATTATTATCAATCATCACCTGCAAAGCTTTGCCGGCGAGACACTGACCTTTGTATTCGCCTAAGGGCTTGCCATATATGCGGCCCTCAGGTCGGTAGCGGAACCCATAGATGCGTCCATGGGTACGAAGTTCATGAAGGAACTCCGGAGCCAATTCTTTATGGAGGCTCACTGGCACATACCGGAGGGCATTGCGGAGAGCTAACTCGGTGTCGGTACGATCGAGTTTAAATTCGCGTTTAGGAGCCCGACGAATTCCTGGTTCAAAATGAGGCGCTGGAGGAAGGCTGGTACCCAAGGTGATCGGTGTTTGCATAATATTTCCTCGATAAGGTCCGTCTCAAACAGCGCCGACTTTAGCAGAAACCGATCAGCTCGACTACAAGGGTTCGCTGCAGCTTTGTTTTGCCTAATCGATCGGTCTGCGTCTAAACTGGTGAGCTTGGAGGACTTATGGCGAAACGTGATGAACCGTTGGCACCGCAAAATTTCCGGCCCCAGTTGAGGATCGATCGCATGATGGGTCCGTTCCATCGTTTTGTCGAGATAGAGGCATCCGGGGGCATTGTGCTCCTCGTCGCCACACTCGTGGCGCTCTTCCTTGCCAATACCTCTTTTAACCTCTGGTACAATGAGTTTTGGCGACAGACCTTCAAAATCACGATGGGCGATGCAGTGTTTGAGATGAGTCTTTTACATCTCATCAACGACGGTCTCATGACCTTATTCTTTTTTGTTGTCGGTTTGGAGGTGAAGCGGGAATTCACTCTCGGTGAATTCCGTTCGCCTCGCGCGGCTGTGTTCCCCATCATCGGTGCCCTCGGCGGGATGGCTATACCGTGTCTCATGTATTTTGCGATCGAGGGACGCGGCATAGGCGCGCGTGGTTTTGCCATTCCCATGGCGACCGACATAGCCTTCGTGGTGGGCTTTTTATCTCTACTTGGGAAACGTGTTCCACATTCGCTCAAAATTATGCTTCTCACTCTCGCCATCGTCGACGATATGGGTGCGGTTTTTGTGATCGCCTCGGTTTATACAAAAGGCCTTATTGTCGAATATATCTTTGTGAGCCTTGGGTTCTACCTTTTGGTCTTCGTTCTGAACTTTTTCGGCGTCAGACGCATGGTACCTTATATGATAGTGGGGGGAGCGATGTGGTTTTTCCTTCTGAAGTCAGGCGTCCATCCGACTGTGGCCGGCGTTTTGCTTGGACTCGCCGCCCCTTCCGGCAAGCTACTGACCCGCGAACCACTAGTGAATTTTTTAAGTCATTTCCAAAAATATCTCGACGAGGCGGATGAGGATACCGACGCTTTCAATTTCGAGCCTTTGAGAGCGGCCGGACACGAGGCTAACTCGCCTCTGGAGCGCCTCGAGAGTGATCTTCATCCATGGGTCGCTTATCTGATCATGCCCGTTTTCGCTTTGGCGAATGCTGGTGTACCTGTTCAATTGATTGCCTTGGAATCGGGAACGGCCTGGGCCGTTATTCTCAGTCTCGTCGTTGGCAAGCCACTCGGCATTTTCGGATTTGGCTGGCTGGCGCAAAAAGCCAGAATTGCCTCCTTTCCGGACGGCGTAACAGCTCGGGTGCTTTTTGCGGCGAGTTGTTTGTGTGGTGTTGGTTTTACCATGTCCATATTCGTTGCCGGGCTGGCATTGGACGGCGATCTCCTGTCATTCGCTAAGGTCGGGACCTTGATAGGGTCGGCCCTCAGCGCGTGCCTTGGGCTTTATCTCTTGCATAGATTTCTTGATCGCCGCGAACCCGAGGTCGCTGAAACTCTTTCCTCTCCCGCATTATCCGCCGAGTAGATCCAAAATATCCTGACGTGTTATAGCGGTTGCAGCCCCCTCGCCAAGGCTTGCTTCCGCTAGAGCGCGTTTGGCGTTTTGCAGCTCCATGATCTTTTCTTCGACGGTATCTAGGGCGACAAGGGGATGAATCATCACAGTATTGGTCTGGCCGATCCGATGGGCACGATCTGCCGCTTGATCGGCAGCGGCCGGGTTCCACCACGGATCAAGGATAAAGACGTGATCGGCGCGCGTGAGGTTGAGGCCTACTCCCCCTGCTTTTAGAGACATGATAAGCACAGGCGGACCGTTTTCATCTTGAAACTGATCGACTATGCTTTGGCGATCCCTAGTGCTTCCATCCAAGCGTAAAAATGTAATGCCTGCAGCATCCAGCACAGGTTCAAGCAAATCAAGAAGGCCCGTCCACTGCGAGAACACCAAAGCCTTGTGGTTTTCGGCAAGAGCGGTTTCCAGTGATTCCACCAGGAGCGTGAGTTTGGACGAATGGGCCGCCGATTGCGAAGGGACCAATGACGGATGGCAAGCCGCTTGCCTCATGCGCAGCAGAGCTTCCAAAGCTTCGAATATGGAGCCGCCCGCCTCAAGTTTCGCAACAACCTCTCTTCGCGTTGTCGCGTAGATCGCTTCGTAGAGTTTACGTTCCTCGGGCCAGAGTTCTGAGTAGAGGATTTTTTCGATGCGAGGCGGCAGGTCCTTGGCCACCTGACTCTTCAAACGCCTTAAGACAAAGGGTTTAAGAATCTTTCGAAGGCGGGCTGCCGCTTCGTTGTCGCCCTCTTCCACGGGTTTGGACCAGCGTTCGCGAAATTCTTTTTTGGTTCCGAGCAGGCCTGGGTTGAGAAATGCAAATATACTCCATAGGTCTTCAAGTCGATTTTCAACAGGCGTACCGCTCAGTGCAATGCGAAAGTTGGACCGTAATTGAAAGGCGGCCAGTGCAACTTTGCTATCCGCGTTTTTGATAATCTGCGCTTCGTCGAGGACGATTGTTTCCCAAATGCGGCTCTGCAACTGCTCCAGGTCGTGCCGGAGCAATCCGTAGCTCGTCAGTACCACGTCAGCGTCCTCATCCCATTGACGGTTGGCGCCATGATAGAGCGAGACCTTGAGATTCGGACGAAAACGTTTCAGCTCGCGACGCCAGTTGGGTAAAACACTGGTGGGCGCAATGATCAAGGAATGGCGCTTCAGACTGGCGATAGCCTGTACGGTTTTGCCAAGACCCATGTCGTCGGCAAGCAAGGCGCCCAATTCCAAATTCTGCATCTGCTGCAGCCATGCTACGCCTTGTGCTTGATAAGGCCTCAATGTGACAAGCATATCGCGTGGAAGAATTGGGGGGAGAGATTCCCAATCAGAGTCCTTGAGACGATTGAAAATGGTGAGCTCAGTCGGTGTTTCGATGCCGAGATCTTCAAAAAGTTCATGGGCTTGCGCCATCGCCGCACGCGGCAAATCCCCACTTTTTTGCGCCGTCATGAGGTCCATTATTTTAGAGCCGTAACGAGTCATCCAATCAGCTGGCAGCTGTGCAAAACCGCCCCCGAAGAGAGGCACAAGACTTTTTCGTTCGTTATAGGCCCTTAACACTTGGTCACTTGGGGCTTTGGATCCTTTTTCATTCGTAAATTCGATCTCGAGCCGTCCCTGGTTCCATTTTACCTTGGGGATGAGCAATCCCGACTTCTTGAATTGCTCAACGCCATCCCCGCGGATTTTACCACGCCAGCTGTCGAGACTTTCCACAGCTTTTATCGCATCAGATGCTGCCAGCATTTTTGCGTGATAAAGTTCGTAGCCCCATAAACGCCACAGCTGATCCTTCAAACGGCGTTCTTCGTCATGATCACGGATAGGAACCAGATTTCCGAGCGGTCGAAAAACGCCGTCGGCAATACGTGCGATAGGCGGATTTCCATAAACGATGCCAGGCATCAAAAGCATTTGGTCGCCGTGACGCTCGAGCAGAAGCTCAAGTTCGGGTTCGGCTTCGACAAATTGCGGCAGATTTTTGGCCTTATTATCGATTACAAAGCGTTTTTTCCACTCCGGAAGTTTTTCGCTCGCAAACTGCTCGATGTCGCGCATGGGAATCGTCTTGCCGTTCAGGAGCGCAGCGCGATCCGAGGGCTCCATCGTGAGATCCACTTGAGGATGAAGCCCATTGTCGCTTAAAACCACACCATTATGGAAAGATTCGATGATGCGCGGGTCGCGTTTGCCTATCACACGCACACCAAGGCCTTCATCGCGTATCTCTATCGACAGGCCCAGAGGGTCACGTTGAATCGTAATCGGCATCTCGTCGAGTGTAACCCGACATTCCTGGAGTATCGGGAGTAGGCGAGTCATCGTGCCAATGGGAAGGCGTCCTCGTCGTTCGCCCTGCAGAGCGGATTCAACCGCTTGATCGATCTTAGTCGGTGACACGGCAAATTCACTGAGACGATGAGTCTGGCTCAAGGGGATCGTGAGGAGGCGCGGTTCGGCCCCATCGGGGTAATGGACATAGCGTTCAAAATGAAGGGCACCCTCAACGCGCGAGAATGCATAAGTTAAGGTTCCCCCGGCCGTTTTCGTCTGGGGTAGCTCCTGGCCCTGCTCTTCCGCACGTTTCAGCGCAATAATTGCTGCTGCAACGTGATGACAGGGGTCAATTTTACATGAACAGTCTTTGGTCCAGTCCGCATCCTTAGGCCATAAAGTAACGAGAGTGCTTATGGAGCGCGACCGTTCGAAAACTCTGAGGCCGATCTCGTCGTCCGTTCGTCGGTCACCGCTGACGGCGTCCTGTCGCGCGAGCTCAACACCACGCGACCAGATGTCCTTCGCGGCATTCTCACGGATCGTTTCAAATAATTCGCTTATCATCACTTCACTCACCCTCACTCTCAGAACGCTGAAGGAGTAGTGTTACCCGATTTTAAGGGAAAGACTCAAGGGATCGTGGACGAAAAGACGTCAATTTGTTAAGATCCGGGAAAACCCATTCCGTTATACCCGGAGGACAGAACCATGGAAGGTTCCACAGGATTGACCCTGAAGCTCAGTCTTGACGATCAAAGTCTCGGTGTCCTTGAAGACCTAGCCGCGAACCAACGATGTTCGATCGATGAATTGATCATGGGTTTGGTGCGTAGAGCTATACGCAATGAACAAAAAAACCGGAAAATCAAAACCCCCGGTTATGACGATGCCCCTATGGACGCTTTCCTTCCTGAGGGGACGGATCCTTTTTCTCCAGCTAATTCAAGTGGATCAGGGCTCGCAAGTAGTTTTGCCGAGGTACAGACCCGCATGCGATTTGCCGGCACGCCGAGTCTATTGCGGGAAGCTGATTAACGGCCGTTCGTATCGTAAAATGAGCAGCGACCCGAAGGGATGGGGCATATAAACGATTCGAGTGGATTATTTCGAGCGATAACCCTGAGGCCGCTGAGTGCGCTTAGGGGCGAGAGATCGCTGATTAGATTGCCGTCGACATCGAGCATTCGGAGTGATCGCAACGTCGCAAGCGGTAATAAATCATCAACATAATTCAATGCAAGATTGAGGTTGGTCAAATTTTTAAGATTTGCGAGTGGTTTGATGTCGCGTAAATTGTTGTGAGACAAATCGAGAGAAGTCAGCTGTGAAAGAGGACCAAGCGGACTCAGATCTTCGAGCGGCGGAGCAGACTCCGAGCCGGAGAGGTCAAGTTTTGTTAAAGTGGAAAGCTTCACTTGCGCCTCATGACAGCCGTCTGATTGAAGCGGCTCAACACCGGCGATTTGGATAAGGCGCAGAACTGTTGCGCTTCCGGACCAATGGGTAAGATCATCGGTCGAAAGTGTAAATGCAAAGCGACAGTAAGCTTCAAAGTCCGGAAATCGGGCCGGACTATAAACACAATCGGCCGATTTTGGGCATGTTTCCACATCCTGCACATTGCTCAGCGCCTTGACATTTTTCAAAGAAGGCAGCGCGAGTAAGGGCGAAAAATCGCTGATCTGATTCATCGACACATCGAGGTAAATAAGCGAAGTGAGTTTGGCCAGGGGCGCAACCGAATGAATGGCGTTCCGGCTCAAATCGAGTCTTTCTAAGTGGGTGGCCTGGGCCAAAGCCTCCAGGTTGTCGACAGAACTGTTGCGAATCGAGAGCTTTTTGAGATGGGGGAGTTTTGCCCAGGGAATGGCCCTTATATCGAGACCGTGAATATTATCCGACAGTTCCAGCTCCTCGAGCGCGCCGAGGTGATCCCAAGCAATCGTCTGAAGGTGCAGATTGTTGCTGTTGTTGGAAAGGTCGAGGTGTTTAAGATTCACGAGTTTATCGATAAAACCAAGCTTAAGATCGACCTTTTGATTCAATTCATAATCATAATTATTTTTCAGTATCAATTCTTCAAGATGGCTTAGTTTACCGAGGGGTCTTGTGTCCACGATTTTATTGCTGTCGAGCGTGAGGGATTTGAGGCCCACAAGTTCGCCTATGGGCGTGACATCGACGAGTTGATTATTCTTTTGGCTCGTCAGGACGGAATCAAACGAAAGCCCGAGATGATGAAAGCTAGTCCAGCGGCGCATGGCGTCGGCCGCCAACTTTGGTTGTGTGACTAGGTCTTCCACGCTTGCGCCAAAGCGATTTGCGGGATCCTTGAAGTCAGATACCAAAGTTTCCACCGTATTCCAAATATCATCGTTATAGTTGTTAAACGCAATGAGCTGCTCGAGATTCGGCAGAGGGGTCAGGCTTGAGTGGTCAGCGAGTTCGGTGACGTCGCGGGCCGGAGGATTGGAGACTGGGTCGAAGTGCAGAGAAGTTCCTGAGGATTCTTCGATCCAATCGACATAAGCACCGGGGAAATTATAGATGGCTTCGCCGCTCTCACACACGCCTTTTTCCCAGAGGTTCGGCGTGTTGAGTAGAGGGCTTTTGCCGTTCAGAACGCCGGCAAGGTACCAGCGATTTTTAACGTGGATAAAGGCGGGGCCTCCGGAATCACCGTTGCAGGTTCCGCGACCGGGGTTGGGGCCGATTACAAGGAGGTTGACGAAATGAGATTCGTTGAAAAAGTGCTCGAGCTTGGTCGTGACTTCGTAAAGCTTACCAATACAGCTTGGGTCCGTACAGAGGCTTGCAGTGCGGCCAAATCCCGCGAGCAACAGAGTGTCTGGCAGACCTTCGATACTTTCAAGCTGGGTAGGTGACCGAAGAATTTCGATCGGTTTCCAGGGGTGCGGCGCATCTTCTTTAAGACGAACCCAGGCGATGTCAAAATTAGGAAAAAAACGCGATCCATATTTTTTGAAGGTTTCCGTTTTTTCAATTTCAACGATACGGGCGAGAGGATCGGAGTCTAATGTTCCGAAGAGGACACCCATCGTCAATTTCGGTTTGCCGGACTCCACGCAGTGCGCTGCCGTAAGGACCAGGCGAGGCGCTATGAGCACTCCGGAACACAGAGTTGTCCATGGGCTCGAGTTGCGGTCCCGGATAACCAAGGCAACAGTCGCCTGAGACGTCGGTCCCTGCTCGTGCGGAACTGTACCGCCCACTATTGAACTTTGCGACACAGCAAGGCTAGATTCGCGACGGCAGGCCGTGAACACAAGGCAAAGGAGTACGACTGTGTACCAAGGAAATCGAAAGTTGAAATAAGATTTGGAAACGCTCGTCATCTAACTAAGCCCTTCTGGAGCTTCAATAATACAGGGACGAAGAATTCAGGAGCTGAACGCAGTTCCACACTCTCCTGGCTAATTAACATGACGAGCTCAGTCAATTATAAACTGCATTTTGTGTGTTGATAAATTTTGGACGGATCGAACTTAGCTAAGCCAGAATTTTGGTCCATGTTTAGGAAGTGAGCGTACAGCTCACTTTCAAGAAGCCACGGTAAAACGGTTTCGGCCGGCTTTTTTCGATACATAAAGTGCGCGATCGGCATTTGCCAGGAGCGTGTCACGGTTGATCCCACTGACCGATGGCTCTGTCGAAGCGACTCCCAAGCTTAAAGTTACGTTGGGACTCACTTTGGAGCCGGTGTGCTCAATTGCTAGCGCCAGCATTGAGGCTTGGATGTTGTTCAAGATTGTCAGGGCCTGCTGCGCATTCGTTTGTGGAAGGATCATCGCAAATTCCTCTCCACCGTAGCGCGCGACTAAATCGCCCGGACGTTTTAAACAGGACTTCAAGGCTTGTGCCACACGAGCTAGACAACTATCCCCACTCTGATGACCGTAAGTGTCGTTATATTGTTTAAAGAAATCTACATCGCCGATAATTAGAGTTATATGTCCTCCGTTTCGGAAGGTGCGTTTCCATTCCTGCTCAAAATTCTCGTCAAAACAACGACGGTTTGGAATGCCTGTCAGGCTGTCAATCATCGATACGGTCGCGAGAATGCGGTTGAGATCAGAGAGTTGGTGACTCGCTTCCATCAATTCACGCTCCCGGCTTTTGCGGCGATCAACTTCGTGTTTGAGACGAAGGCAACTTCGAACACGTGCTCTCAGCTCATATTCAGCTAGAGGTTTGGAGACGAAGTCGGCGGCTCCGAAAGCAAAAGCCATCGGCATTTTTTCGGCTCGAGCCCCTTCTGAAAGGGTGAGGATAGGAAGGTCCTGGTAATAGATTTTCTGTCTCAATTCTTCGACAAACTTAGGGAAAGACTCGCCCTGAGTTATATCGACGATAGCCAGTTCCAAATCGTGGAGGGCGTGCATTGAGGTATCGGACAAACCAAGTTCGGTGCGGGCCGCCTCGAGACTTGAACAAAGGATAAGTTCGGAATATCCCCATGTCTTGAGCAACTTCTCAATAAGAACCCGGTCGGTGTCGATAGGTTCGACTATCAGTATAGACATGAGCACCCTCTTTGCAAACGTGGCTCCTTTAGCATCGGAAGTCCAAAGCAGATCTTCACAGCATATAAGTAAGCTTGGGTAATCATATAGGATTAATTCATGTCTATAAAGTCGCTTTACAAAGACCCTCACAGGTGACGCCATATTTCCGGAAGAACGCCTCCCACGAACTCTTACAAGTGGTAAGACCTTAGACTGTGGCCTACAATAAACCCCTGTCGCACTGTATGTAAGTTGGACGGACATGAAAAAAGTACTGCTCGTGAGTTTTGATAATCTTGGTGATTTGGTTTTTGCATCCGCCGTTGCGCGTTCACTCGCGAGCGATCCCGATATTCACCTCGGTCTCCTGTGCAAGGACTACACAGCAAAACTCGGTTATTTACTTCCTGGAGTCAAACAGGTGTTCGCGGCGGACCCCTTCTGGGACCGATCGCCAAACCGAAAAAAAGGCAAAATTGCCAATTTTTTTCGCTGCCTTTCCAGTGTTCGTCAGCAGCATTTCGATGAGGCGATCATCCTATCCAAAACTTGGGAGACTGCCCTGGCGATTCGCCTAGCGGGTGTTCGGAATATCTATGCCTGGAAGGGCAAAAAAAATGGTGCCCTCGTAACAAAATCGTTTCCTTTTCCCAGTGATAAACGGCCAGTTGTTGCTGGGTTTATAGACAGTTTTGCGCCTATATTGCCAATAAAAGTCGATCCTCATACCGAACTCCTTAAGTCGAGTTTTCCGAGTTACGAACGGCCGCGCGTTTTGCACGGCAAAAAACTTGTCGTGCTGCATGCCTTTGCAGGCCGTGTCGATCGCTGCGCTCCCCTCGTTCTCTGGGGCGAAATTGCGGTGGCCCTGACGGAGGCGGGCTACCATGTGCTGTGGACAGGTATTCCTCTCGAAACACAGAGGATAAGGTATGCCTTTCCCGCTGTCTGGGATGCGAGTCACTTCGTCGACACTTGGGCTCAGGACCTTTTGCAACTAGCATGGATCTGGAGTGAGGCCGAGCTCTTCATCGGACATGATTCAGGGCCGCTGCACGTAGCCCATGCGCTTAATGTCCCGGTTTTAGGCCTGTATCTGCCTGGTGAACCGAAACGGACTTTTCCTCAGGCTCTCGCCCCATGGATCATGATTTCCAAAACTTCGCCGGCCGAACTCACAGCCAAAGAAGTCATCGACAAGAGTTTTCAATTGCTGAAAACCACGGCGGCAGGAGAGGTTGTTTATGAGCAAAGTTAAGATCGCGCGGGTTCGCATCAAAGCCAAAGCTTTGAAAAAGCCGAAACGCGCTTATGCCGATGTGCTGCGAAGTTTAAGTAAAGTTCTTAAAATTAATCGTGACGTGACGAGTCCACTCTGGTTTTCGGGCGAACCAGAACGGGAACATTGGGGCGACTGGCCCATTCGTGTGACGATTTGGAATATATTCAAAGGCTCAGGCGGCGATCATTTTTATAACGACCTTCGCCTCCTCTGTTTTCAAAGTGATTTGATCCTTTTGCAGGAGGCGCTCCTGTCGCATCGATCTATGGAAGAATTATCATTGGACGGGTTTCAAGGCGTCCATGGCGCCTCCTATGAGCGAGCTGACAAGCTCCGAGACGGGGTTATGAGCCTAGCCCGCATGAGGCCTCACGTAACTCCCAAACGTATTCTTTGCAAATATCCCGAGCCTGTTCTGAAAACGCCGAAAGCGGCCCTGGTCACGCAGTATAGTGTCGGGCACGGAAAAACGCTGACAGTTGTCAATCTCCATGCAACGCTTATTCGGACGATTAAACGCGCGCAGGAGGAGCTCGAACATTTGATTGAACGACTGCCTATGGCCGAAGGACCGATGATATTTGCGGGGGATTTCAATACGTTTACGCCGCGTTATTTTCGGGCGGTTGCAGAGACTTTAGAGAGGACCCTGGGTCTGCGTTACGTAAAAATTCCAGATGATCCCCGGCGTCCGGTCGATCATCTGGATCAGATATTTGTGCGGGGAATGGATGTTCACAGTATCGAAATCGATACGCGGATTCATTCGTCCGATCATTTCCCCATTCGGGCTATCATCAAGATACTGCCCGACTGAGGAGTGAGTCTATTAAAGTAGGTTCTTCATTTTCTGTAGGATAGCGCTGGTTTCTTCCAGATGAGCTTTTGCGTAGATCATTTGCTCGATCGATTCATCCTGCGTGAGCTTGCCGCGCGCGAGCACCATACAAATGGTTTCTTCGATCGGGTCAGTACGCGTGAAGACTTCTTTATGCTGGGGCCAAAGGTTGGCGCGCGCGTTGTCTCCGCCCATGCACAGTGGAATGTAATGATCGATTTTGAATAAGGTGCGATCCATGTTTTCGATGTTGTAACCAAGCTTGCTATCATATTCTGCGATAACAGATCGTTTGGTCACCGACGTCACGTTCCGTACGCAATAAGCGATTTTTTCTGGATAACGGATTTGGTCAGCGTGGCTACAGCGAACGCCCGGAGTCAGCGACGCGTCGGCATCGATAGGAAATTCTTTGGTCGCGACCACAGGAGCGTCAGATTCTACAGAAGTTAGGGATGAGGCTGTATCGGGGGTCGACACATCAGCGGAGTCAGGAGCGGAGGCAAATTCGGAGCTCGTTTTAATGTGAGATGGACCACAAGCAACAGCGAACAAAACAAGGCAAAGCGAAGCATAACGGATCATCGTTTTTTCCTAATAGAAAAGCATTTACGGTGCTTTGTAGAGACGCCGAACCACATTTTCGGCTTATATTAGAGACTCATGATTTCGTATACAGGACTACCTCAGAAATTGGATAAAGAATACAAAAATATTTATGCAGGATTTGTCTTCAAACGCCACGATAGCAAGGGTTTCAGCTTACATATTTGTGGAGCGCTCCTAGGGTTAAATCATAAGCAATTGAAATGTCTATTTTAATTGGGTATGTTCAAAAAGTATTCATAGAATGCATATGTGGCTTTTGTAGCCTTTCGATGCGAAGGCTACTTGACGGCCTAACTCTTAAAACAAGCCCGATACCAAGCCCCTCAAAGGAGCCCCCCCGTGGATATGCTTAATTCCCCTGAGACCTATCTCAGCCTTTTGACTTTGAGCGCAATGGAGATAGTACTCGGTATCGATAACATCATATTCATATCGATACTCTGCGCCCGTCTCCCCGAGGCTGATCAGGAAAAAGGTCGTCGGTGGGGATTGGTGGGGGCTTTTGTCACGCGCCTGCTCCTTCTCGCGACTATTTCCTGGATGGTTGGACTCGTCGAGCCCCTATTCGCGATCGGCAATTTCCAGGTCAGTGGCAAGGCCATCATCCTTTTCTTCGGCGGGCTCTTCCTCATGTATAAAGCCACTAAGGAAATACATGAAAAACTGGAAGGACATGGTGAAACGGTGGATGGCATTGACGTTAAAAGCCGGGCTGAAAGGTCGAGCCTTAAGGCAGTTCTGGTCCAGATAGCGATTCTTGACATAGTCTTTTCTTTGGATTCCGTCATCACAGCCGTGGGGATGAGTCAGCATATCTCTATCATGGTTGCGGCCAATATTATCGCTTTGGCCGTCATGATTTTTACCGCAAAAGCCGTCGGCAATTTTGTTGAGAGGCATCCAACCGTTAAAATGCTGGCACTCAGTTTCCTATTTATGATCGGTATGGTTTTGGTAGCCGATGCGGCTGGTTTTCATGTACCAAAGGGCTACATATATTTTGCTATGGGATTTAGCGTGGCGGTTGAGATGCTCAATCTGTGGACCCGTAGAAAAAAGCCGAAAGCTCCATACAAGCCGTGAGAGGAATGAAAACTGATGGAACCCGAGATCCAATTCGAAAACCAAACGATCAAAGCGGTGATTTTTGATTTTGGCGGCGTGATACTGGATCTTGATTATCCCGCAACGGATCAGAGATTGAGGCGCCTCCTCGGCGAGCAAGGGCAGATTCATTATACGAAAACGTATCAGTCTAAGATATTCGATGCGTTCGAAACGGGATCAGTCGATGAGAATACGTTCTATGAAGCTATCGAAAATGCTGCGGATAAAAAAGTGAGTCGTCAAGAGATTGATGACGCCTGGTGCGCAATGCTCCTTGATGTGCCGCCGGCACGCTTTCACTTTTTAAAAGACGTCGCGAGCCAATGCCGAATCTTTCTTTATAGCAATACGAATTCGATTCATAAAAGAGAGTTTGATAAGACCCTTGAGCGTCATTTGGGACCTGGAGGCTTTGATAAACTTTTTGAAAAGACTTATTATTCGCATCTCTTTGGTAAACGGAAACCTCACCCTGAGGCTTATCAGGCCGTCCTTACCGATGCGGGCTTAGATCCTCAAACAACACTCTTTATCGATGACAACGTTGCTAACGTCGCTGGTGCGAAGGCCGCGGGGCTTGTGGTCCATCATTTGACTGGGGATCTCCTGAAAGATCACAAATTGTCGAGACTTATTCGAGGGGACTCTTTATGAAATCCTGTCTGTGTTACGTCGTACTACTCGCTTCCCTGACAACGGCACCTGCTTTCGCAGGTGAGCTGCCGGCCGTTAAAAAAGATGCGGATCCTACTGTCGTGACGAAGCCTGGTAAAGACGATTGCGGAAGTGCTCCTAAGCTCAACCCAGCCCTTGATCCTCAAAATCAGGATAATAAGGTGCATGAAGATCAGGCTCTCGAAAAACTCGGTTTGCTCACAGCGAACAAAACAAAACCTGTGGCACTTCCTCTCAAGGAAAAGATGGAAACCTGCAAATAAAGGGCTTTCCGCCGATGTTATGCCCCCTTCCTAGCAGTTTTAAATATGCCAAAATATTTCATCCCTAATGGTCAATTGTTCACCTTAAACATTTAAGTTGGTCAGCTGGCCATTTATCTTGTCCCAACGATTGCGCTACTTTTACAGGCATGTTACCGATTCATTAATCAATCGTGATTCTCATCGATTTTTTAAGTTTCAGGTTGGAAGGTGGCTACATGACAGATAAAGCGCAAACCGTATTCAGAAAGCATAGGCACTTACTTGGCCCTGTTTTTTTTCTTATGGGGTGGGCTCATCCTGGTATTTTGATGGCACAGGAGACGCCTGCATCACCTACTGTGGAACAGGATACAAGCCACGATAAAAAACCCGAACGCATCGAGGTTACCGGCTCTCGCATCAAACGCAGCCAAGTCGAGACAAGTTCCTCGGTGATCGTCATAACGCACGAAGATATTGAACGATCGGGCGTATCAAACCTCGGCGAACTCGTGCGGAATTCCTCAAGTCAGACGACCGGCAACTTCGCCGGGAATCAAGGGTATGTGCGTAATGGCGCCCAAACTGCTGATTTATTCGGCTTAGGCGCGGGCCGTACGCTAGTCCTCCTCGACGGCGAGAGATTGCCGCGTGATTCCTCACTCAGCGGGACGAATCTGAGTACTATTCCTCTCGCGATGATCGAAAGAGTCGAATACTTAACAGGCAGTAAGTCCGCTGTTTACGGGACAGATGCTGTGGCTGGCGTCATGAACATCGTCACACGCAAAACGCTCGACGGAACCGTGGTCGAGACCAACCTAAGGGTCCCGCAGCATCCAGGTGGAAATAAAATCGGGCTCAATGTTTCAAGTGGCGTTCTGGTTGGGGACAAAACCCACCTTATCGTGAGTGGAGGGTATGAACGTGAGCAGGCTATCCTCACTAAAAATCGTGCCATTTCATTTGGTGAGGGCAAATTCGCCAACAGTCGCGGCGCTGCGGCTCCGGGAACGTTCTCCTATCGAATCACTCCTCCGGGCGGTACAGCCTCGCTCTGGGCGCCAAGTCCGAACTGTACAAACACGAGCGACCTTCGCGGACCCGGCGATCCCGATCGCGGTGTGTTCTGCGTCGGTAATAGCAGGAACGCAAGTTATTCGCAGCTGCTCAACGCTTCCGAACGCGGCTTTTTCGCGACCCGGGGCGAGTATGAATTGAGCTCGGATACTTCTATGCACTCCTATGTTTCCTATGTTCAAAACGTCGCCAAAGCTAATAGCGGGAATTATTTTTCAGGGACCAATTTTTTAACGAGCCGTGGGCAGACGCTTAGCTCCGATATCGTCAACAACTTAAATCTTGGAATTACGGCCCCGGCCGGTTCCCGAGTTGAGGTCACCAAGCTTGATAACCTTGCGCCTGATCGGATTAAGTATAACAAAGACCAGGCTTATGGCGGGATAGTGACGCTCGATACAAAGCTCACAACCAACTGGTCGGGAAATGCATCTCTATCGCATTTCACAACGGAAAATCACCGTTGGGTGAACAATGTCATCGACCGCAAAAACTACGCGCGCATTATGCATGGCATAACATTTAACGAGACCAGCGGCGCGCAGAATCCGACCGTTCCACCCCAGTACGTTATTATTGATCCCAATCGCAACACGGCGCTGTTTGGACAGATGACAGACACTATGAATGCCGCAGAGCGCAATGGCGTCACAGGCCTAAGCGTTAACATTGGGCGGGATATTACGGATCTCCCTGGTGGCAAACTCGCTTTGAGTGTCGGCGTCGACTCGCGTGTTGAAACCTACATTCAGACGCCTGATCCGCTCGACAGTCAGTTTTTCCAAAAATCGCCGCGTTTCACCGGGACCGAAGCTATCAGTGGCAACGGTTCACGGTCTGTAAACTCACTCTATGCCGAGCTGCTTGCACCCGTACTTAAAACTGTGAATCTTGATGCGGCCCTTCGTTTCGATAATTACAGCGATTTCGGTTCTGCCACCAACTACAGCCTCGGTGGAAAATGGGGTGCAGCATCCTTCCTTACCTTGCGTGGAACCACGGGAACGTCCTATCGCGCGCCTGAACTGAACTCCATTCATCAAAAAGGCGGCGGCGGATACGTGAGTATTCGTGATGAGGCGTGGTGCGCAAATCAAGCAGCTTCAGGCAACCCTTGTATTGCCGACCAAAAACATCAGATTTTCAATGATAGCCCTGGAAACAAAAACCTCAAGCCCGAAGTAGGCCGCACGTATACGGTTGGAATGCTGGTCGAGCCCGCCCCTGACCTTTATTTCTCGGCTGATTATGTAGGACTGTTCATTCGGGACGAATTTTCGGTACGGCCAACGCAGGATATTGTTGATGATTATTTTGCGGGCCGATCAACAGGCGATAATATCGTCACGATAGATCCAGCTACGAAATCAATTACATCGATCTCTACACCTAATACGAACATCGGCTGGACGGCGAAATATCTGATTCAAATGGTGGGTGGGTATAAGTGGGCTCTTGGCCCTGTGAAGTTCGATTATAAATCCGATTCGACCCGGACTCTTTCCTCTAAGAGCGAACGCGCGGATAAATCGATCAAACAATACAATGGCATCGAAGGCAATCCACGCTGGCGTTGGAACAACTCTCTGACCTCGATGCTTGGCGATTGGTCCTGGACACTTTCGTCGATGACTATTGGTAAACAAGAACCGGATCCTGAAAACGGCAAGAACTACGCGGCTACATATTATAACGACCAGGTTGACCAGTTCACTCAGTACAATACGTCTGTGGGTTGGAAATATGCTGAATCCGGCACACTCCTCGTCGGAGTCAACGACATTGCCGATAAGATTGGCGGATATTATCGAACAGGTAACTTCACCGGAGGGGTAAGTGGTAACGCCTCTCTCTATAGTTCGTCTCTCTACGGGCGCTCGTGGTTTATGAACCTGACGCAACGTTTTTAAGGCTGTTCCTATAAGGTTTCCCTCGTTATTCAGCCGAGGTTTGCCCAAACCTCGGCTCATTTTATTCACATTTAAATTCCATCGTATAGCGGTAGCCATTCCCTAAAGCACTGTCGGCAACGCCGCCGCCGACCGCCCCTCCAACCCCGGCTTTGCTCTCGCTTTGGCCACCGAAAATTGCGGCCCCTGCGCCTACGGCCGTGATCACCTTGCTAGCTGTCTTTGCGGCGATGTAAGTCGTCTCATCGAGGGAGCCCACATATTCACTTTTTTCGCTGACCTGAAACGCCGTTTTTTGATATTTGTCTTTGCAGAAGCTATTCGCCTGCGCGTTCGCCTCCTGATACCCTTCATCTTTATTCTCAATGTTCAGAATAACGCTATGTATGCCAGATTCCTTCGCTCGAACATCGGGATAATGGGCACATGCTGTTATGGTCGTAAGATTCAATAGTGCGATCGCTATAAAAAGTTTCTTCATGGGTGGTCGGGCCTTTTGAAAAAGGGTTTGCGTGCAAAGGCATTGGCAATGCCACGGGCAAGAGTCGCAGCCAGTCGGTCGATGGCTGCCGGATCTATTTTAAGTTGATCCAGCACATGGTCCGCCGCATTCCCAAACATCACAAGATGCTTTGGAACGTCAAGAGAAATGCTTGGCACTTTTTGCATATGCTGGTAACTCAAATACATAGGCGCCGCATGATAGGGTTCGTTCTCAAGGTACTCATACGAAGCCTCTCTTAGCGAATCCGTTAGGGTCGCTAAGAGCATTGTATCCGCAAGTTTACGACCTTGTTCATCACTACAGATCAGATCGATTTTGCGCTGACATCGGTAACGATGAGCGTGGAGATATTGATCGATGTACTCCTGTAACCTATCAAAACTCACGGGAAACGTCTTTTTCTGACCTGTAGCATCGACAGGACAGAAACTTGCCATGGTATGGACATCGATTAAAAACGAAGCATGATCGTGCGCCATCGATTCGTAAAGGCGGTCCATGTAGAGAAGCGAGGTCTCATGAACGTCGAGCATTTTTTTCTGAAGCCCAGTTGCCAGAGGTTCGGGCAAACAATGCCGTAAAGCATGGTCCCGCAGTCGACCGCCATCAACAAGCCCCCGGGGGTAATTTAATTCAACAACGAGGGCCGTGATCGCATAGTGGGCAGCGAGTTTTGCGGCAGCGGCATGAGCAATTTCAGTGGCCCCGGCGTCCCTTTCAATTTCGAGATAAGAAAGAAAAAGAGGCCAAACGTTTTGAAGCTGCGGATCGGCAGGGAGTTCGGGAAAATGACGCAGAAAATCATTGGAACCCGCACCGTGCGGCACGACGAACACTACGCGCCGTTTATGAAGGGCCGGATAGTGAGTCTCTTTAATGCTGGGATACGTCATGCTTTTTGGCCCCACCATGCCAGGAGTCTCTCGGCATACTAACAAGTTCTGGAATTATTGCTGTAGGAAAAAAACTGGAAAAAAAGAGCTGAGTTCGGTAGGCATAAAACACGAGTTGATGATGAGCGACGCACTGTTCGGCTATTTGCGCCTAATCGACATGTATTAGCTTTGAGGAGATAACTGTGAAAAACGATTTGATAGAGAAGTCTCGCCGCGAAGTGTTCGGCAAGCTCTGGTCACACTATTTTACTCTCGTGCCATTTGCCTCCAAACTGGTCGATGACTTCAAAAAACGGGGTGATGAGTGGGTTGAGGACCATGTTGCCTACAGAACTTTACCAGGCGAGCATACCGGGGCCCATATCCTTCAAGGCGTTTTTGAAGCGCTCGGTTATAAACGTAAAGACGATTATCATTTCGAAGAAAAACAACTCAAAGCTTTTTGGATGTGCCCGCCGGATATCGAAGCGCACAGTCGTGACGCTTCTCCCAAGATTTTTGTCTCAGAATTGATGCCAACCCGTTTCTCAAAAGAGTTTCAGGACATCGTGCAGCGTTATACAGCCGAGGTAAAAGCCTCGCCTCTGAATCTGATCCAGAGTCTTGCACAACGCGCTAAATCCGGAGATACAGACGCGGCCGAACAGCTTACCCTCGAATGTACAGCTCTTCTCTCCGCACTTCCATCTTGGCACCGGCCGACGGTAAAAGATTATGAAATTCTGAAAAAAGAAAGTGAATACGCAGGGTGGACCTTGCTCTTCGGGAACCAGATCAATCACTTCACCGTGTCTGTTCACATGATGAAGACGTTCCAAGATATTCACCCCTTGGTGACATTCCTGGATCAGGACCTCAAAATACCTATGAATAAGGCGGGAGGGGGTATCGTTAAAGGCACGCCTGATCTGCTTTTGGAACAGATTTCGACTATGGCTGCGCTGGTCCCATATAACTTCCAGGACGGTTTGATAAGCGTGCCTTACGGCTTTGTCGAGTTCGCCTATCGCTATCCCGTTGAAGGCAAAAAACACGACGGCCTCTGGCATTCGTACTACCAAGGTTTTGTGACCTCAAATGCGGACAAGATTTTTGAGTCTACAAGTTCTTCCAAATAATCACAGCGCTCGGAAGCCCGGCAGTGTGAAGACACGCAGCGGTGTCTTCACACCGTCAAGGTATAACTTATTCGCCAGAGTGGCATTCCCATCGAACGTAAAAAGCTGGCAAGTGCATCACAGAATGTTGGGCCTCCATCGCCAACGTGGGGTGCTTTGACGAACCAGAGCGTAATTTCGTCGAGCTGACTCATTTGGAGGCCCGAGTGGTTCATTCTGAACTCCCTTTTCGTGAGGACAAGCCAAAAATCACTCTATTCTGCTTAGATCTGCGCGAGTCTTTGATTATACACCGACTTCAGCGATGTTTTGCTTGGTATTTAGTCCCAATTCCCGTTAGTTTCACAAAGCAGGTTTTGGCACGTTTTATTGAGTGAAAGGTTTATGACCCATGAAACAGAAGATGAGCCCTCTTGCAGGACTTAGGGCCTTTCTCTTTAGTGTATTGGTATTTGGTCCACTTTTGCTCGTTAATGCAATGCAGATGATCAGTATACTCTGGCTTTATGTGAGTCCAAGCCTCTTCCGGCGCTATAATAGTTTCTGGGCCGATACTTATTGGTCTTTTGTCGTATGGCTCGCCCGTAATATGGGGGGCTTTCGCGTCTCCTTTGAAAGCGATCCCCTCCCGCCCGGCGAAAATGCAATCATTCTATCTAACCATCAGAGCGCCGTTGATATCGTTGTCCAGCTCGCTTTTGGACAGAACTTTGGTCGTCTCGGCGACATGAAATTTTTCGCAAAAGATGTACTCAAATATATTCCCGGTCCTGGGTGGGGCATGGTTTTTTTGGATTGTATATTTATGAAACGGGATTGGACGCGGGATCGTGCGAATGTCGTGCGGCAGCTTCATAAGTTTAAAGAGGCGGGTGCTCCTATCTGGGTCAATCTTTATCCAGAGGGAACGCGACTCAAACCGAGCAAACTAAAGGCAGCCCAAGAGTTTGCACGTGCACAAAACCTGCCGGTACCAAGAAATGTTTTGATCCCGCGCATCAAAGGGTTTTTAGCGACAGTGGAAGGTCTCGAAGGTTATGTCGAAGCGATTTACGACCTGACTATAGCCTATCCCAACGGCCATCCCCCAACGCTGTGGGAACTTCTTTCGGCTAAGGGCCAGGACGTTAAAGTCGAAATCAAACGCTATTCCGTCAAGGATATTCCGGCTTCTCCTGAGCAGCGCGCGCAGTGGCTTATGGATCTTTATCAAGCAAAGGATAACCAGCTCGATCGGCTTATACGGAGTTTCTGAGAGGATAACAGAAAAAACGCTAAACGTTTCTCCCAAAGGATAATCGTTTAGCGCGGCTATAGGCAAGTTTTCTAGTTCGACGACTTATTCGGTTAAAGCTGCAGCCGCTACCGGCACTGCTGCAGGTGTAGGTGAAGCCGCAGGAATCGAAGCTGCCGGTGTAATCACGACAGTTGTTCCACTTTGAGATGGCGAGACCGGGAGTGCATCAGGATCCTTGTCATCAGCTGACTGTTTGCCGCCTTTATGTTTTGCCTGGCATTCTGCTTTATCCGCAGCACGCAAAGCGACTTTTTCTTCGTCATCAAGGACACCGTTTTTGTTGGTGTCAAATTTAGCAAGCACTTCAGCAGTCACTGCTTTTACGCGTTCTGCATGTTGACCTTTATGCTTTTCGCCACGGAATTTACCGACTTTTTCACCTTGAGCGGCGAGAGCTTTTTCAAGCTCAGCTTGTGACATGCTATTGTCTGCGCCTGCAAACTGCACAAATTCTGCTTTGAGTTTGACTTGTTTGGCAGCAAGTTCGTCGGCCGTTTGAGCAGCAGCTTTTTTAGCATTTAAGGGTTTTGCAAGACCCAGGAATTCTTCTTCTGAAAGAGAACCCGACTTGTCGGCGTCGAGGCGATCGAGGACTTTTACGGCCATCGCTGCGAGGCGGGCGGCTTTAGTGTCGTCTTTAACGGAGGCATCAACAGCCGCAGTTGCTGCAACTGGAGTGACGGCTGCGTCGGCGACATCAGCGAGGTAGAGATTGGTTGAGGCAGCACCTTGTGCGGTTATAGACTGGGTCGCCGAATCCTGGGACTGGTTGAGTGAACTCGTGTCCATGCAAGCTGGCATGAAAAGGCCAGGAACAAAAGCGAGCAAATAAGTTCTTTTCATTGTGTGACTCCGGAAGATATTTAAGCGCCGTGAAGGGATCTTATCGGCCCTGGCTCTCCCAGACTTCAGCCTTTCTTGATGAATAGTTATATAATGCCTTAATGCGTTGAAATACCGAAGGGTTGGGGTTTTGAGAATACGGCAGAAACGGGGGATTTAGGGCAAGCGATTTGGGCCAAGCTGTCAATTCTTCAAAAAAAGAACCCGGTTCGTGGCTTTTTGCAAAGCCGGAACCGGGTTCATAGTATCTAGGAAGAGCGCGTACCCATGTCCTAGTTGAATTTCGTGTCAAATATCTTTACAGCAGCGGAAACCCAGATGGTAATTTGCGTGGCTGTGCGATGCGGTGATTTTTGTTCCGTGCCAGTAGGGGGCACGCCAACGGCAATGGTCAGGATGGGCCTGATATTTGTCAAAGATAAACCAGCTGCCTTTCATCTCCGTGTAGCCGAGCGGTTTAAGCGGATTAGCGCTTGCCATTTCCTCGGGTTTGGTTGGAATGTTCATATGCTCCGCGGCGTTGCCGTGAATGTCAAACACCTCCAAAGCACTTTTGCAGTCGGGGAAAGACCCAGCCGGATAGGTATTGGATCCACAGTGCTTCCAATCGCCACCATTACAGTCGTTGGCCTTCGTGCTGTTCATTGCACAATTACCCTTTTTACGTTCTTTGCCGTAGCCGTAAATAGGGTGCTTGTTGGCAACTGCGTTATGCACGGCCCGACGGGCTTTCAGAGCTGCTTCCGGGGGCAGGTTCTGAAACTTGTCAAAGTCATAATCAGGCGCTTCGAGATCACCGGCACAGGCGCCTTCCCACTCATGGGCATCGCAGATCCGTTTTCCCATCGCCGAACAGATTTCGACGGCCTCATTCGCCTGAGTCCAGACCACCGGGTATTCGCAGGGGATGTCAGGATATTCAAACTGATCGATACAGGTCTTGGCTTCTTCCGGTTTCTGCTTTGCAGGATTGTAGAGAGGGGCCATGAACGGCGCGCCGCAGATTTTTTCGAATTGTGGATTTTCGAAAGTAACGCCCACCGTTTTTGCTTTTTCAAGACACTGCTCAGAAGTCATAGGATGATGGGTTACGGCCGGATTCCCCTGTCCCATAATGGGCGATTTTTTTTGAAAAGGTTCCAAGACCTTTTTGTAGTTCTGGATCAGTTCCTCACGGGTCGCTGATAAGCCAAAAGTACTAGTTAGCGTAATGCTGACAAATAGAGGCAACAGCAAAAGCAGAGGTTTCATGTTTGAGCTCCAGATGGACAGTGGTGATCGTGTTCCTATCATACCCAAGTCCTGGTCGAAGGGTCTAGGTGACTCTCTTTAGAAATTGACGCTGACAGGGAGCAGTAGAGGCACTTGAAGTCTATTTTCTTAAGTTTTGTCTGTGATCCCCGACTTGCATCGAGTGCCGTGAAAAAGGTAGGCTCTAGGCCATAACACCTTTGCTGCAAGGAGCGGATGATGAAGGCACGGTATTGTTTAGTGGTGGTAGGTTTGATGGCGAGCGGCGCGTATGCGGAGCCGAAAAGCCTATCGGTTTTAGCTGGAATCGATTCAGGAGGCCTGGCGCTCGGAGCCAATTTTGATATCAATGACAGTCCCAATGAAGCGTACGGTGGCTATGCTCGCATCTTTTCGAAAGACAGGTCGGAAGGTGCACCTGCTCTCTTTGCTTTCGGTGCGGAATTTCGCGGCCAGACCAAGGTGGGGCTCTTTCAGTATTACTTCTCACCTGGTGTTGGCATCATTCACCACAATTATGACGACACCCATATCCTAGTCGGTCCCACACTTGCCTATGGTGTGACCGCAGAACTCGATAAATCGAGTAGCGTCGGGATAGAAAACACCAAGCTTTATAGCTGGGCCGGCAAATATAAAGGCCTGATTAAAGATGCGTTTCTTGCTCAGTTCAAGGTTAACTTCAATTAGTTACCCGCTATCTTTACGAGAAAAAATTCGGGAATCTCGTGCAGCCCACTGCTCCTCAACGGAATGAAGATGAAGCTGTGCAAAATTATCAAGGTGATGTCGATGGACCTGTCGATCTCGTTTTGGGATGAGGAGAGACACTTCACCTGCCGGCCTATAGAGTTCGGCAGGTTGAGAATGAGCGGGATTAGCCCTCTTTTTGAGCACGCTGATCGTAGAGCTGATCAAAATTGATCGGAGCTAAAACGAGCGGGGGGAAGCTGCCCTTTAGACATAGAGCGTCTACTGTTTCGCGGAGATAGGGAAATAGGATATTCAAACAGAAGGTCCCTATCAGGCGGTTCAATTGTTCGCCTTCCAGACCTTTGATGGTAAATATGCCGGCTTGCTCTACTTCAATAACAAAGGCGGGCTTGTCATTATTTTTGGCGGTGATAGTCATTTCGAGGGAAACTTCGTAAACTGCATCCGCCACAGAGCGGTTTTTTGTTTGCATTTCGACGTTGATTTGGGGCTTCCACTGCTGAGAAAAGCTTTCGACAGGGTTCGGCGATTCAAAGGAAACGTCTTTAACATAGATACGCTGCAGTGCGACCTGTACTTCATTTTCTGCCATATATAAACTCCAAGTCTGTAGATATTGTAGGGCAAATTACGGTAGCGTAAAGCAGTGGCCATGGCCAGTAAAAAGAGGGATTCGCGGATGGATAATAGAAGTTGGAAAAAGACCACGCAGATTTTGGGCGTGAGTATGCTTCTTTTAACGCTGAGCGGCTGTGCGTTTAAACGCTTGATATACGATCGTCTCGACTGGATGGTGATGTGGCAGCTCGACACGTATCTCGATCTCAGCAAAGAGCAGAAACTAAAATTCAAACCCGTCGTCGCCGATGCGATAGCTTGGGTAAAGAAAGACCAATTACCGGCCGCCATTGTTGTCATCAGCAAGCTCGAAGATGCCGCGCATCAGCATCGTTACGATGAGGGCATCAATAATACGTTCACGCACCAGATCGATACGATTCGTCAGCAGCTCTTTCACAAGTACGAAGAGCCCATGGTGCAATTTCTCCTGGCTTTGGATAATGAGCAGATCGATTATCTCAAAAAGAAACTTTCCAAAACGAATGAAGACCTCGAAGACGTTTTGAAAGAAAAAAATCCTACTGAAGAATATCAGAGCGTTATTCTCAAAAAATCAGTCAAAACTCTCAATGAGTGGTACGGGGATCTCACAAAAACGCAGGTGGATGCTTTTCATCAGGCCATGCAACTCGGCAAGCCCGAAATCGAACGACGTTTGAAGGAGCGAAGCCGCATTCAGGATTACATCGTAGATACCCTCAGATCTCATGACGGAGTCAAAGTTCGGACGATGCTGCAGAGTTTTGGCGAACATGGTGAGGTATGGCAGGACCCAGTTTATCTTGTCTACCGCAATACAGCCGAAGGTCGCTGGGAGAAGTATCTCACCGCATTTCATACCAGCCTTTCGCCGGAACAATGGGCTCACCTCGAGGAAAAACTGAAAGAGATGCGTGGGGAAATCGAGAATATGATCGGAAAATCCGGCTGAAATTCCAGTTTCTTAGGGATTTGTTGTATTTTGCTAAACTATCCTAGGGAAGACACACTGATTCGACTGGCGAACGGCGACGGTGTTAAAGCTTCGACCCTTCGTGGAGATGACCTCGTGTAGTTACCGCGTTCTTGTTCTTTTATTTCAAAAAAGAGCTCTTCCTAAAAAGGCGGCGACGAAAAAAGCAAGCGAATCAAACTTGGTAGTGGGAAAGCCCGAAGCTTCCAAGTGGCATTTTGCAGCCAAATGTTAATTCGGCTGCGACGGCCAGCGATAGGTGCCTCGAGCGAGTAATGTCTCACTGTTAAATAGGCTTATGACGCCAGGCTTTTTTTCGCTTTGGTTTTCTCTTTCGGTTTTGTTTCCTTGACGGCTTCAACCACGAGCGGAGCGTCGGCGTAATTCAGCCAAGGACACCATGCAAGAAGCTTTCCGGATAACAAAAGAAATCCCAGCACAATAAAAGGCAGACTCAAAATCTGGCCCATGTTGATCGGCATAGCATTCTCGAATGCCACCTGGTTTTCTTTGATGAATTCGATGAAAAATCGACTTATAAAGACCCATACAAGCATAAGTCCCAGCATTTGTCCGCGTTTTTCGCCCTTTGTTTTTACGTAAAGGAGGCTTAACACTCCCGCGAGCATGAGGTAACTCAACGATTCGTAAATCATCGCTGGATGGCGGGGGATGTTGTCGTGCGTATCAGCAAAGATAATAGCCCAAGGCACGTCGGATGGTTTGCCGAGGATTTCAGAGTTAAAGAGATTGCCGATGCGAATGCAGCTTGCCGTCAAGGCCACGCCGATCGCTAAACGATCTGCCAGCCACATATAACTCTGATCGCGATGTTTGCGCTGATAGATCCAAAGGGCGAGGAGGGCTCCTATCGAAGCGCCATGACTCGCGAGGCCGCCTTCCCACACCATAAGTATGCGGATAGGATTAGCCAAATATTCTTCTGGCGCATAAAACAAACAATGGCCGAGCCGAGCGCCCGCAATAACACCGACCATAAGGTGCGTAAGCAGTGACGAAAGATCGTCGACCTTTCGGCCTTCTTTGACAAAAATCAGCTTCATGATGTTGAACGATGCCATGAATCCGATCGCAAACATAAGTCCGTACCAGCGCGGGGCATACGAACCGATGTGAAATATTTCTTTCGGAAAGTCCCAAACATAATGAGTCATAGGCATTACCCGCAATAGCTAAGGTGGAAGGATCCTTTGATTATAAGCTATATAGGGAATAATAGGGCAGGATGTAGAAAGCGTTCATAAAAAAGCCCTGACTTTGCGGGTCCGGGCTTCCAATAGTGAGGTTTTAAGCGTCTTCAAAAAGCCAGGTAGAAAGGTAACGTTCCCCAGTACTTGGGATGATGACAACGATTTGTTTCCCCTTGTTTTCGGGCCGTTCCCCCAGGTTGAGCGCAGCTGCAAACGCAGCGCCTGAGGAAATCCCGCAGAAGATGCCTTCCTCTTTCGCTAAACGTCTCGCCCAGTATCCTGACTCCTCGTTCGTAACCTGGATGATTTCATCGATATGGGTGCGATCGAGAATGTCGGGAACAAATCCGGCGCCGATGCCTTGGATCTTGTGCGGTCCTGGTGCACCGCCGGACAGCACGGGAGAATCTTTCGGTTCAACAGCTATCGCTTTAAAACTTGGTTTTAATTCTTTGATAACCGAAGCTACCCCAGTGATCGTCCCGCCTGTTCCTACGCCTGATACGAGATAATCCACCTTGCCATCAGTGTCCTCCCAGATCTCAAGAGCCGTGGTGTTTTTGTGAACCTCAACGTTAGCATCGTTTTTAAATTGCTGCGGCATCCAGTAGTCGGGATGTTCAGCTTTGATTTCCTCGGCTTTCGCGATCGCGCCCTTCATCCCTTTATCACCCGGTGTCAAAACCAATTCAGCACCAAGCGCCTTAAGCATTTTCCTGCGCTCCTGGCTCATGGTTTCCGGCATTGTGAGGATGAGGCGATAACCCCTGTTCGCGGCAACAAAAGCAAGTGCGATCCCTGTGTTACCGCTTGTTGGTTCGATAATAGTCACACCCGGTTTGAGGTCGCCGCTGCGTTCAGCTGCTTCGATCATGGCGGCGCCGATACGGTCCTTTACGCTGGACAGGGGATTGAAGTATTCGAGTTTCAAAACGATGTCGACCGGTAAATCACGGCCAAGTTTAGCGAGGCGAACGAGAGGCGTGTTGCCAATAGTATCGAGAATAGAATTCGCAATTTTAGGACGTTGCTTTCTTTGCATGTTGTTCTCCTTAAATGCCGTCACCATCCATAAACTTGGAGGTAAGATAGCGTTGTTGCGTAAGTCGACTTCCTGCTGGAATACTTTCGGTTAACCACACGTTGCCGCCGATAATCGAATGCGCCCCGACGGTAATTCGGCCCAAAACTGTAGCTCCGGCATAGATGGTTACACCGTCTTCGATAATAGGATGACGGGTCTGGCCTTTGACGACAGTCCCCGTATCGTCTCGATGAAATCGAATGGCCCCTAAGGTCACGCCTTGATAGAGAGTTACGTTGTTGCCTATGATGCTTGTTTCTCCGATCACCACACCGGTCCCGTGGTCGATGAAAAAATGGGAGCCGATCTGGGCACCAGGACTAATATCGATGCCAGTGAGGGTATGAGCCCGTTCCGTGATCAAGCGGGGTAGGAGAGCAAAATTGTGGCGGTAGAAACAGTGGGCGATGCGTTGGTAAGAGATCGCCTTAAAGCCTGGATAGGCAAATACAACTTCAAGGGCATCCTTCGTCGCCGGATCGTTTTTTAAGGCGGCATCAATATCAGTATGAATGATGGGTCCAAGGTCCTGCAGCTCACGGCTTAACTGCGTGGTTGTCAGAGGAACGGATTCCAACTCCTCATACACGCGGTGCAGATATTTGAAAAGCTCAAGAAGCAGGGGTTCGATGCGCGTTTGAAAAAATGCCTGAGAATTATTCTCAAACAACCAACCTATGGTCACAAGGCGAACAAGCTCATCGATGTCGCGTTGGAAACTGCACCAGGTATCGTGATCGAGTTTGTGAAGTTTGAGGTCATGCGACCAACTGAAACTCATGAGTCCTCCAAAGCGAGATGAATCAAGTTCGAGATAACACGTGTAAACACAACAAATTTGAAGTGTACGTAGTTGCTTAGATTTATCATGATTTGGGGGAGCGTGGTGATAAAAACTAGTGGGATTGGAGAAAATGGGCAAAAAGCGGCAGGACCCCTAGAGGTCTCGCCGTTTTGAAGCAAATAAAATCACACAAACCTATGGATGATTTCCCCAATGCTTTGGTTCATGTTTCGCACCGCGAGAGTCGACTGGTGAGAAACCTGCTGCCAGGCTTTACTGAGTTCTTCCCGGCCTTTCTCGATGAATTCCTTAGTATCCATCTTGCCAAGACTGGCGCGAAGCTTGACTTCATCAAAAAGGGTTGACGACACTGTATCAAGGTGAACGGAACCGACAGCTGCCGATGCATGCTGCTTGATTTCATCCCACTTACCCATCGCTTCCATGAGACCCAGGTGAAACTGGAGTTGGGAATCCGAAAGTTTTTCTTCAAAATGTTCGGCATAAGCTTGGAGTTTTTCGCTTAGGTGTTCTACTGACTCCAAAAGCTCAAATGCTTTGGCTTCCACATCGGTTTTGATGTTATATTTTTCGCTGAGTGTTTCGACGGATTGCAGGAGGTCAAGAGCTTTATCCTGAGCTCCGGTTTGAGCTGTCTGAATTTTGTGACGAAGGTCCTCTGAAAACTTTTTGATCTTTTCAGCAGCTTCCTGGACTGACATTTTAAGTTCAGCTTGAGTCTCGTCTTGATTATTTGCTTGCTCTGACATGCCAAGGGCCCCTTCTTGTTGCGGCTGGGTGATGAATGACCACTGGAGGTCCGTCGCCGCTCTCTTGAAAGGTTCTAAGCAAGGGCCGTACCAATACAAAGGGAGTCGACTTTGATAGGACAAAAAGATTCTGAAATGTTCCCGAGTTTTCGGGATGTGCCAAATACCGGTGTTATTTACGTTATGAGTAAAGCCCAAAAGCAGGGTTTTGTTTATGGATCGGACGATTGGGCCAACCTGGGTCAAGGAGCGCCCGAAACTGGGTTATTATATCCTGGTGAAAAACGCCTGACCTCAATTGTGATCGATCCGAGCTGTAGTGAATACAGTCCAGTCGCTGGGGCCAGAGCACTTCGACAGGCTGTTGCTGATCTTTACAATGTACGCTATCGCCGCGGTATGGCTTCGCAATATACCTACGAAAATGTAGCGATTTCTTCGGGTGGGCGCAGTGGACTTGCCCGCGTGGCAGCTTCGCTGGGCACAGTTCATCTTGGACACTACCTTCCGGATTATACCGCTTATGAAGAGCTTTTTGATGCATTCAAAGGCTTTGTTCCCATACCCATCCTTTTGGAAGAAGCCGACGGATTTCGTGCTACGGCCGATCAGTTGAAACATGAGATTGTAAGTCGAGGTCTCGGCGCAGTCCTGCTCTCCAATCCGCATAATCCAACAGGGCAGGTTATTTATGGCCCCGAGCTGGAACGCTATGTAGGGATTGGACGACAGTACAGGTGCTCATTGATATTCGATGAGTTTTATTCGCACTATCTTTATGACGAGGTTCAAGCGGCCCATCGCAGTCTTTCGGCAGCGCGCTACGTTGAGGATGTCGACCGGGATACCGTTATCGTCTTGGATGGATTGACAAAAAATTGGCGGTATCCAGGCCTGCGCATCGCGTGGACCTTGGGGCCCAAAGAAATCATCAAACGCATTGCCTCAGCGGGATCATTTTTGGACGGTGGGGCCGCGCATCCTATCCAAAAGGCCGTAATCCCTCTCCTTGATCCTGGTTTCGCCGACGAGCAGGCCCTATCGATACAAAAGTCATTTGTCGAAAAACGCAATTATATGATAGCGGCTCTCGACGTGCTTGGACTTCAGCTGCCGCATCGTCCAAAAGCGGGTTTCTACTGTTTTGTCAGCCTCAAAACTCTGAAGCCTGAATTGCAGGATGGCATTGAATTTTTCGAAGCCGCGCTCGCTCATAAAGTCATTACAGTGCCAGGCAAATTCTTTGACGTAAATCCTGGGAACAGACGGCGTCATTTGCCATCCCGCCTGTCACAGTACGCTCGTTTCAGCTATGGACCTTCCAAGGTGGAACTGGAAAGAGGTATGAGTCGCCTGCAAGAACTACTCAGGTAATTGCCAAGCTTTTAAAAAATACCAAGGTGACCCATTGTTCACCGGTTGCCCTGGTGTCATCTCCTCTCATGAAGGCCTTCCAAATGTCCGATGAGCCCCTGATCAATCAAGGGATTAATCGAAACATGCGCAGTCTCCTCCTTGTCCTCTTCACACTGGTCATGTGTTCAGGCAACCTCGCATCTGAGGTCTATGGAGCTGTGCTTGATTTACGAACAGCGTCCGACTCCGATTCCACATCGCTTGATGTCCCTTGGGAGTTTAGCGAAGGCCCTATTCATCCTGGGCAGTTTCAAGTCAACCCTCGCGCCGAGGAACTGGCAGCGTTTTGGATGTCAGGTTCTAAACTTCCAGAGCGAGGCACTTTTCGTTTAACGCTTAGGCGGACGTTCGATCAGCCGGCCTTACTCCTCACTATGCGTGATATGCCCGCCTTTCGTTTGTTCGTAAACGGCGTTTTGTCAGCATCCAAGGGCAAGATTTATACGTCCGAAGGTATGATCGAAAATGAAAGGGGCATGACGAATGTGCTTCTACCGCAGGCCGACGAAATCGAACTTATCATCGAGGCCGGCGCCAGTTTTCCTCGATGGGCAGCGAGCCGCAGCGTCCTAACGGTGGGTCCCGAAGCCTTGCTACGTAACCAAACCCTCGTCGATACCATTGTCCTGGCTTTGATGTTGGGAGGTTTGTTTATTACGGGCATCTACCATGTGGCGCTCTATATTCTTACACCATCGCGTTCGGTGACGTTGGTACTTGGCTTTTTCTGTCTTGTGAATTGTGTACGGTCGTCGGTCACGGGGACGGTCGATACGATCCTTCAGATTTTCCCTCACTTTCCCTACGAGCTTAGTTTTACTTTGAGTTACATCGGCTACTATTTGTCACCACCGCTTTTCCTACAGTTTATTCGTCTGAGCTTCCCCGGCACGATTTCGGTGCGGATTATTCGTCCGCTTTGGTGTGTGTCGCTCGTGTTTGTAAGTTTGGTTCTGGTTTCACAGGTATCTCTTTATGGGCAGTTGAATTACCTTTTTCATGCAGTGACCTTAGCCTCCATTGCCATTTCGTTTCAAGCCATTATCAGGGCTGTTCGGTCTCGGCAGCGTGGGGCGGTTTTGCTATTGATTGCCAGCACCATCGTGTCTCTCGCTACGTTGAATGATGTATTATATGCCGAGGGATGGCCGAGTTTCGGACCGCTCATTCATTACGCTCTGTTCCTGTTTATTCTCTTACAGTCAATCATATTGTCGTCTCAGTTCTCCTCCACGTTCAACGAGTTGGCGCATATCTATCGCGAATTCACCAAGATAGTTTATCTCCATACTGTCAAACAGATTGCGAGTGGTCAGGCTATCGAAAGCACCATGCGAGTGGGTGCGGCGGAAGCCGTCGTCGTCGCTTTTGATATCGTGGGTTCGTCACGGATCAAAAGCCCGGGCTTCACGGATGCTCTCGAGCGTATGATGGGACGATGTTACGATTCTATGTCGCACGGTTATGACCCGAAGCTTATGAAGGCGCCCGCCTTTCGTCTGAAAGAGATGGGTGACGGTCTTTTGTGCTCGATAGGGTTCCCGTTTATCACAGGTGATTCAAGGTCGGAGTCTGAGGTTGCGACGGCTCTGGCTGCCGACTTCACGCAGATTTTCAAAGAGGAAATGGAAAAACTTGATCTCGAAGCGGATGCTTACTGCAGCGTTGGTATAGTCAAGGGAACCGTCGAGGGATTTTTCCCCCGATTTGGCGTTAAACAATATGATTTGCGCGGCAAAGCCATCATGCTCGCAACTCGTTACGAATCGATGCGAAATGCCGTTTATCAAAAATTGGGTTGGCATGGCAGCGTGATATTTGTACAGGACGAGGTTTATCGTGATCTTAGTCCAGATGAACAAGAACTGTATACTCTGTGGGATACAACTTTAGATAAGCAGCGCATACGTGACGATGCATCAGCGCCTCGCGCGTGGTTCCGATTTATGCCTCATCCGGAGCGGCGACTGCCACATGGAAAAGCAGAAAAAGTCGAAGAAGGTGAAGTCGCTCTCGAGGCGGCCGAATGTGAAGGAGTCTCTCGAGAGCATTCCGCTGGAAAAAACCGATGAAAGCTTACCACTCTGCCCCAAAGGCAAGAGCCGAAAGTACTATCATGCCACCATTTTTGTTCGATGGATAAGCGCTGGCGACATTCTGTGAGCCTACTTTGAAGGCGAAATTATAGGTGAGAGAAAGCCAGTCCCAACGGAACGTATACTTTTCCCAAGACCATTGATTACCGAGGTTGAATGTCAAGCCAGACCGCGTGTAGGTCTCAGCTTTGATGCTATCTTTCTTTTCTGTTTTGCCGTTGGCGCCAAACAGACTAAAGCTCGCCTGAACCGAATCACTCACGAAAAACTGCGATTCCGCCGCATAGCGGACAGCGCTCCCGTGGCGATTGATATCGTCGAACGTAAAGCCAGCAACCGGTGAGGACTGATTTTTGTATTTGAGGTCGGTATCATATACAAACTGCTCAGCGGCTACGCTCAGGCCGAGCTTGATATCCGGAGTGTTGAACCAGTAACCCCTGACGCCAAATGCGGTGGTATTAAAATATTCGCGTTTTGAGGTAAACGTGTTGTAGTCCACAAATACTTCAGCGGATGCTTTTTTACCCTGACGGATAAGGGCGTTTGAACCGCCATCACTTTCGTCGGAATCAACGGCATCCGCGTCGGCATCGACATGAGTGGATTCGGCGATGACGCCTTCGTTTGATGAGCCTTCGCCGCCTAAGTCTTTGGCTGCATCCTGAGCAGAAGCTTGGGCGCTAAGGGTCAACAACAGAGCAAGTGCGCATGGCAAGGCAAGGGGTAACATTTTTAACATGACGACTCCAAGTTTTATAGTTTTCAAATGATAGTAGAATCGCGGGCACGTGGATAGGGGAGACCGAGTCTTCAGAAAAGAAATCCGATTCTTACCCCTCATCACAACTGCAGCATAATTTAATAAGTCTTACGCCGATAGAAAGCGTCTTAAAAGCTCCCTAATAAAGTTGTATATCATTCTGATAATATAAGGAATATTGAGCAGCTTTATCCCACTATAGAACGCGTATTCTTACGGCGTCAAAAATATTAGATTGCACAGCCTAAGTTCCGTTAAGACTGCAAGGTGCTTAACGGGGGATTCATTCATGTTGCGATCATGGATTCATGGGACCTGGATCACGGCCTTTGCAGGGCTTACCACCGCCTGTGTGAGTGATGAATATCCATTGTCTCGCGCTAGTGACGATGTTTGTGCAGCATGGACAGACATACTCGGTGAATCCCACCAATGTTCCAACGCGGAGGGGGGCGCCCTCAATGCCGATCTTGTTCGGCGCGATATTACCCAACACGTTGTGACGGAAGGGTATCCCCTGCCCCATAAGGAATACGCGCAGATTTCGCTTTTGTTTCATGATGATGGATCCTACGAGGCTCATAAACTCAAGTTCACCGGCTATTCAACCTGGGAACGGGGTCAGAGTATTTTGTTGGTGTATGGAGAAGATTCCCGCGGGCAGTATCAGGTCAATCCAAACGGCACGATACTTCTCAAAGAGCCAGAGTTCTCGACCTGTGGCTCTCGCACCGGAGCAGGGAAAACCATTATTTATCCACATACTCAGGCCTGGCGCCGCCACGAGCCCTATAGAACGAGCTTTCAACCGACAACCACCATAGCATTCGGCGCCTCGGGATGGCTTGAGTCGATGACGGGTGAGGATTACTGGAGTGGCACTATCGAAAGTCGTAGGGATTTCAAGCTCCCGCCTCTAGCCAGTCGTGAGGGCGACTCACTTCGCTACCGTTTTGAAGGGTATTGGGGTGATATTCACTACGGTTGTCTCAACAAAGGCTTTCAGGATTTTGTTTCGCAGCGTGACGAAAAGATTCGGCTTCAGGACGAAAAACGTTATGAAGCTGGTGTGGACCCACAGAAGCTGCACAAAGGCACTCATTTCCTAGTGACGCCTTAAGATATTATGCCGTGGATGACGAATCCCTGGTTGCAGTGACGAGCTCAGCTGATTAAAGTCCCATCATCACTGTTTAGATGTAGGTGGGATACGATGAAAGTTAGAGCCGCTGTTGCCTGGGGACCCAATCAACCTCTGTCCATAGAAACCGTCGATCTCGAAGATCCCAAAGCGGGTGAAGTCCTCGTTCGCATAGTCGCAACGGGTGTATGTCACACGGATGCATATACGCTTTCCGGGACCGATCCTGAGGGTGTTTTTCCCGTGATATTAGGACACGAGGGCGGTGGCATAGTCGAGGCCGTCGGCTCAGGTGTGAGCACTCTGAAAAAAGGGGATCACGTGATTCCTTTATACACACCGGAATGCCGCGAATGTAAATTTTGTCTCTCAGGCAAAACCAACCTTTGCCAAAAGATACGCATCACGCAAGGCAAAGGGTTGATGCCTGACGGCACAACTCGATTCTCCAAAGATGGCAAACCTATTTTCCACTATATGGGGACGTCAACTTTTGCTGAGTACACAGTTGTTCCCGAGATATCACTTGCCAAGATAAATCCCTCAGCCCCACTCGAAAAAGTATGTCTGTTCGGTTGTGGTGTTACGACTGGTATTGGCGCTGTGTTGAATACAGCGCGTGTCGAGGAAGGGGCTACAGTTGCGGTCTTTGGGCTCGGCGGTATTGGTCTATCTGTGATTCAAGGCGCAAAGCTTGCAAAAGCAGGACGGATCATTGCCGTTGACCTCAATGATTCCAAGTTTGCAATGGCCGAAAAATTTGGTGCGACGGATTTTATCAACCCCAAAAAGTTAACAAAACCCGTTGAACAAGCGATTGTCGAACTTACCGATGGCGGCGTTGACTACTCGTTTGAATGTGTGGGGAACGTTAACCTTATGCGGGCCGCTTTGGAATGTTGTCACAAAGGGTGGGGGCAATCGATCATCATTGGTGTTGCAGGCGCAGGGGAAGAGATACGCACGCGGCCTTTCCAACTTGTCACAGGTCGCGTCTGGAAGGGCTCAGCCTTTGGTGGTGTCAAAGGTCGAACCGAACTCCCGGGTTATGTCGAGCGTTATATGAGTGGTGCCATCAACCTTGACGATCTTGTGACCTTCGAAATGCCGCTCGAGGATATCAATAAAGCTTTTGATGCTATGCACGAGGGCAAGTCCATCCGCACCGTGATTCGTTTTGATCAAAAGGCCGGCTCATGAAAGTCCTCAAATCCTATCGGTCCTTTGGGGGCCATACCGAATTTTTAGAGCACCATTCCTGGGCCACCCAGACCACGATGAAATTTTCCTGGTTTTTACCATCAACCCCGCCAAAAGGCTGTCTCATATGGCTGTCCGGACTTACGTGCACCGACGAGAATTTCATTATGAAAGCCGGTGCTCAGCGCTATCTGGAGGAGCATCAGTTGATGGTGGTGTGTCCCGACACTTCACCGCGTGGCTTGCATTTGCCGCATGAACATGATGCCGATGACTTTGGTTCCGGCGCAGGGTTTTATGTCGATGCTGTGACGGAGGGCTATCGCGATCATTATCGTATGTATTCTTATGTATCCTCGGAGCTTTACGGACTCATTCAGAACAAGTTTGAACTTGGCGATCGGTTTGCTATAAGCGGGCACTCCATGGGTGGTCACGGAGCGCTCGTTCTAGGGCTTAAAGAGCCGGCAAAGTTTCGGTCTGTATCGGCATTTTCGCCTATTGCCCATCCTACGGATAGCCCTTGGGGCGAAAAAGCCTTTGCTGGGTATCTGGGTGATGATAAGACGCTTTGGGCCGCCTATGATGCCACGGCTCTCCTTGCTTTAGGAAAACGGCATCCTAAAGAGATTTTGATCGATCAGGGAACGAAGGATATTTTTCTTACGAAACAATTAAAACCCGAACATCTGCTTGCCGCAAAGGGCACCCAAGCGGTAGATTTTCGGTTTCAAGATGGCTATGATCATAGTTATTATTTCATTGCGAGTTTTATCGAAGAGCATATTGCTTTTCATGCGCAGCATCTAAGCTGAAGCCCGAAGTTCTGAAGCGTTTTCGCTCTGCATTCGCAGGCGCTGTCGTTGCAATGTGATATCGATCGCAAAAGGACAGTAGCCTTGGTTCAATTCCTCTGTGAATAACAAAATGGAAGCTTTTGCATCGATCTCCGCGAGCTGCTCCACGCAAGTGGCCAGACCGCGTGGCGCGCGCCAAGGCGAAAACAAACGTTTTGCATACTCATGCATATCAAGCGGCTCTCCTCCGTCCTGAATTCCCGAGACAAAAAGCCCTCGGCCGTCGTCGTTGTAACGTAGGGTTATAGTGCCTTTGTCTCCTTCATCCCTCATAATTACGCGGATCTCGCCTTTGGACTGCGGAGCAGACTGTGGTTTGAGAGCGCTTGCAGTATTCAGTGCAACGCCATGCCGCGTTGAGTTTGCCACAAGATTAAGGAGACTTTCACGCAGCTTTTGGCGATCGTCAAATGAGATGGCCAAAGCGGGTGCTGACGAACTTACCGAGACACGCAGCGGGCTTTTCTCCTCGAGTATGACACGGACGGTCGATTCCAAGTCAGACCATGCCGAGGTGTGGAAAGACTGAAGAGCGATAGCTTGGGCCGTCTTCCATTCAGGACAGAGTGTAATTGGATCTTCATGTTTGAAGTTTTTGAGAGACGGCCAATGTTCAGCTGCCGACTCAAGGCTATGGCCTAAGTTGGAATTAATGCGTAAATAGTGGCGAACAGTCTTTCGGAGGTCCCCAATCTCCTGACTGAGAAAAAGAGGATTCCAAGTAAGGGCCAGGTCGGCAAGGTAGCGCGCCAGGGCCGTCGAGATCCGCCCCAACTGTTGCGAAAGACTTGGAAAGCCAAAAATCTGCGTAACTTCTTCAAAGGTTTTGGCCGTTAGGTAAAACCGTTTCAATCGTTCGTCGTCGCGTAACATCGACTCGTGAATCTCTTGCTGTATCGATTGCAGGGCATTGTCGAGCGAAAACATGGTAACGGAAAAGGTCGATCCACCATGGCGAGCCGACGCATTTTCTAGCTCTCTGCGAATCGCTTCGATAGGGAGAGTCGAAGGGACATTTTGTGCTGGTTTAATCTTGGTTTCTTCAAGCAGCGCGGCTTTGGGTGCATCGAAGAAACCTAGGAGCCCCTCCTGAATAAATCGGAAGAGAAGAATACCTGCCGTAAAGGGCGCAAAGCCTAAAGGCAGACACACGAGCCAGGAAGCCGAGGCCGGGGCAAGGCCAGGGAAGAGGGTGCGGTGGAGATAGGGGTCGATAAATGCCAGGGCAAAACCATTTATTATGCCCATACAGCTCGCAAGGATGGGTTTCCAGTTCCCTGCATTCCACGTGGGAATGACGAGAAGGAATATTCCAGCTACGGACAGAACTATGGCAAAAGCGGCTAAAAATGGCACAAAACCACACCTTTAAAAGTATCAGTCCGTTTATCGGTACGTACGGGAAATCGCCTGATTCTCTCGCGTCTGTTGGGAAGGAAAATTGTGAATAGTTAGCAATTTCAATGAGATACTTTGTCTTTTTGTGTTCGATCGTGCATGTTTTTTTCTCCGCTATGCTTACTTTTTAACACTCTTATTTCGAGTTTAAGTCAAATTATATCAGTATGGCGTGTAATGCCGCACTCATAACCCGGATCCTTACAGTCTTCGACGTGAGGCATAGCCACTTGATTCTTTTCATGTTAAAAATTCTCACGAACGGGCTGCTGCCCGTAGGACTTTGGCACGATGAGGAAGCTCCATGGAAGAACACGTCAATCCGAAACTCTATCGCATTCGTCACTCTCTGGCCCACGTATTGGCTCAGGCGGTTCAACTGAAATTTCCAAAGGCTCAGCTTGGGTTTGGACCTCCGACCGAGCAAGGGTTCTTTTACGATTTCGATTTTTCGGACACTACGTTTACGGAAGCTGACCTGAAAGAACTCGAAAAGATGATGAAAAAAATCATCGCTCAGAGTCATGCTTTTGAATATTCCGAATTTGACTACGAAGGTGCGGTCAACTTCCTCAGCGCCGGACGTAGTGAGCCTTATAAGCTTGAGAACTTGAATAATCTCCATGCGCGCGGCGTGACCAAATTCACGTTTTATAAAAGCGGCAATTTTATCGATGTCTGCGAAGGCCCTCACGTTGAGAAAACGAGCCAACTGCCCGCCGATGCTTTCAAGCTCGATCGCGTAGCGGGTGCTTACTGGCTCGGCGACGAAAAAAACAAAATGCTGACTCGCATCTACGCGTTGGCTTTTGAAACGCGTGAGCAGCTGGATGATTTCATCAAACGCCGCAAGCTGGCCGAAGAATACGACCACAAAAAACTCGGCAAAGAGCTGGAAATCTATCACTACGAAGACATCATCGGCAAAGGCCTGCCTTTATGGATGCCGAACGGAACCGTGATCCGTGACGAAATCCAAAAGTATGCAGTCGAAATGGAATTTCGTTACGGCTATAAACGCGTCGCGACACCCAACATCGCAAAGGGTGAGCTCTACCTGCGTTCGCAGCATTTGCCTGCCTATAAAGAGTCGATGTTTCCCCCCATGATTATTGAGGAAGACGACAACAAAAAAACCGAATACTACCTCAAACCAATGAACTGCCCGCATCATCACCTTATCTACAGTGCCCGCAAACGCAGTTATCGTGAGCTACCCCTGCGGTTGGCTGAGTACGGTACATGTTATCGCTACGAACAATCGGGCGAAGTCTCTGGCCTCATCCGCGTCCGCTGCATGACCATGAACGATGCCCACATCTATCTCCGTGAGGCTCAGTTCCCCGAAGAATTTGATAGTCTTCTCAAGATGTATCAAGAATTCTATACAACATTTGGTTTGACTGAATACCGGTTCCGCCTGTCCGTTCGCGGCGAAGAAAACGCCGACAAGTTTAAGGGCGATGCTGATATGTGGAGCAAAGGCGAGAAACTTCTCGAAGAAGCCCTCATTCGCGCGAAGCTCCCTTATTATGTAGGGGTAGGCGAGGCGGCATTTTACGGTCCGAAGATCGATATCCAGTTCCGTAACCTTATGGGGCGCGAGGAGACCGTCTCGACGATTCAAGTCGATTTTCTTTCGCCGCAAAACTTCGAGCTCGCGTACACCGATGAACAGGGACAGGATCAACTTCCTATCATCATCCACCGAGCCCCTCTTTCGACTCACGAGCGCTTTATTAGTTATCTGATCGAATACTACGGCGGGGCTTTTCCGACCTGGGCTGCGCCTGTGCAAATCGTAGCGATACCAGTCATGGAAGCCTGCCGCGATCATGCGCGCGCTCTGGTGGCCGAACTTCATGCGAGGATGGTTCGGGCCGAAGTCGACGATAGCGATAATACGCTAAACAAAAAAATTCGGACCCACTCGATGCGCAAGATTCCGATGCAGCTCATTATCGGGCAAAAAGAAATGGATGAAGGTCTCGTAACCATTCGTCGTTACGGTATCCAGGAGCAGGTAACCATGCCGCGTGATGAATTCATCGCCATGCTACTTAAAGAGATCTCGGATCGGACTATGCTGAGAGCAGCCATGGGTTCTTTAATTTAATCTACTTTTCGCATCTTTGCTCCAAGGCGCCGCAGATACCTGCAGGCGCCTTTTTGTCAATTTGTGAGCTGAAAGATGATTCGACAAGGCCGTAGGTGTCTGGTTTAATCCCATGATGCGACAGAACTATTCGTGGGTCGCGTCCGTCAGATGGTGAATGAGGGTTGAGCGGTGAAAAAATGTTTGGGACTGAACCTGTGTCTCGTGTGGTCGCTATCCGCAACCCTGACTCTGGGCGCAACGCGCGCACCGGTTACCAATGCCAAAGGCCTGGTCGCGTCGTCGAGTCCAATTGCCTCTGAAGTCGGTGCCCAGATTTTGAGACAAGGCGGCACCGCGGCTGATGCGGCCGTTGCCGTCGGTTTTGCGTTAGCCGTGACCTGGCCATCCGCTGGTAATATCGGAGGCGGAGGATTTGCTCTCATTCACGCTGACGGCGGACCCGATCGTTTTATCGACTACCGAGAGACGGCCCCGGCCGCCGCTGGCCCCGATTTTTATCTCAATGCGAAAGGCGAGCTTGACGCCTCTGCATCCCGTGTTGGCTATCGGGCAAGTGGCGTGCCCGGAACTGTAGCAGGACTTGCGCTCCTTCACAAAAGGTGGGGCAAACTCCCGTGGAAAACTCTCCTCGAACCGGCCCGAAAACTGGCCGAAAGTGGCTTTATTGTCGATCAGGCCCTTGCTGAGAGTCTTCAGCATTCTCAGGAGCTGCTCGAAGGAAACGCCGAGACGCGAAAGATCTTTTTCAAAAAAGGGCATGTGATTGGGCGCGGTGAACGACTCATTCAAAAAGACCTTGCTCGATCCATTGCGGCCCTTGAGAGGGGGCCTGAGGCGTTTTACGAGGGTTCGGTTGGCAAAGCTATCATCGCTGATATCCAGAAAAACAGAGGTGTCCTGAGTGCCAAAGATCTCAGCAGCTATAAGGTGGTTGAACGCGAACCTCTGCGAAGGAAGTGGCGTGATTTTGAAGTTGTCACCGCTCCTCCTCCGTCATCAGGAGGCGCAGTTCTCCTGGCTATCCTTGGGATGCTTGAAAAAGACAATCTGGAAGCGATGGGAAGCGGTTCGGCTGACTACGTGCATCTGCTGACCGAAACCATGAAAAAAGCGTTTGCTGATCGTTCCACGTGGTTTGGCGATCCGACTTTTGTAAGCAATCCAATCGACAAACTGCTTGATCCCGTTTACCTCGCAAAAAGACGCTCCGAAATCTCGATGACAGCTGCAGCCCATGATATCAAACCCGGCGAGCTCCCGGGCGAGAAGCCTGACACGACGCATTTTACAATACGCGACAGTCACGGTATGACGATCAGCAATACTTATACCCTCAACGGATCGTACGGAACGGGTATCGTCGCCAAAGGCACAGGTATTCTGCTCAACAACGAAATGGATGATTTTACCAGCAAGATCGGTGCCAGTAACATGTTTGGTTTGACCCAGGGAAAACGAAACCTCATAGCCCCTGGCAAACGTCCTCTGTCCTCTATGACCCCGACCTTTGTTTATCGCGGCAAAGACCTCATTCTCGCGCTGGGTGCCCCGGGTGGACCGACCATAATTAACTCAGTCGCGCAGACTTTGCTTAATCGCCTGGTGTTTCATATGGATATCCAGCAAGCCGCCGATGCCCCGCGATTTCATCATCAATGGATGCCGGACAAACTCCTTTATGAACCCTTCGGTCTTAATCCTGATACGAAAAAAGCCCTTGAAGCCAGAGGTCAGATTTTCCGTGACGAGGCTCGTACTTTTGGCGACGTCGAGGCCCTCGCCTGGGATGACGAATTGAGGCTCTGGACAGGGGCCTCAGACTCTCGCAATGGTGGAGCTGTGGCGGCGGAATAAGGTACTATGGTGAGTAGGTAAAACAGGGCCAAGCTGAAACGCGGAGGGAATATTTTGAAACGCATGACACCCGAGCAGGCAATTATGTATCTCGGCATTCAGCATGACGGCGGTTTGTCGCCTTGTCCGGGTACGCTCACGGCGGTGTGCAGCTATTTTCCAAAGGACAGTATTCACTACCTCAAGCCCATATCCTTCGATGGACCGCTGGAATCTGTTCGGGAGCGTTTAATAGCCATTATGCAGTCCCTTGTAGGTGCAGCTCTAGCTCCAGGCTCGTCGCCTGAGTACTATATGCGCTTCACCGTTCAGCATTGGCTGCTCGAAATCATAGATGATGTTGAATTTCTGATCGACGAAGAGAGCCATCTCATTCACTTTCGTTCGGCTGCTCGTCAGGGGCTTTGGGACATGGGGCGTAATGCACGTCGGATGAAACGAATCAAATCTTTATTTCGCAGTATCCAAGCCTAGCGAAGCTTTCACCTATCAGGATTATTCATAATTCTCAAACGTAGCGGTACCAGGCGCTCTGGTAACCGCTGCAATTTCGCCGTTGACGGTGTTCGCAAGTCTCTGTTACCTGGAAGGAAATACGTTTTTTCACGTGACGGAGGCTATGTATGAAGCTATGGCATCTTGCGCCACTGGCGCTGCTATTGAGCCAGGGCAATGCGTTTGGAATGACCTACGGTATGGCAGGTTGTGGACTAGGTTCTCTCCTCGTCAAAAGCAACGACACTGTGCAGATTCTCGCTGCTACGCTCAACGGCACCAGCGCGAACCAAACGTTTGGTATCACCAGCGGGACATCCAATTGTCTGCCTGCAAACAAAGCCGCGGCTTTGGAGCAGCAACAACACTTTGTCCGGGAAAATCTCGAAAACCTGCGTCGCGATATGGTCAAGGGTGATGGCGAATACCTCAAGGGTTATGCGGAAGTCCTTGGATGCAACGCCCAGTCCTATTCACGTTTTGCTCAATTTGCGAAAGCCGAGGAAGCTCAAATCTTTCGAGCGCCCGGCGCCATTGCGGTCCTTGAAGCCACCAAAGATACGCTCCGCAAAAACGCGGAATTGCAAAACGCTTGTTCGAACCTGATCTAATTTTTTCCTTTTTATCGGGGCGCACTATGAAACTTTCGACGAATCGCCTTCTTATCGCTACTCTGTTGCTCATGCCCGGGATGGTCATAGCAAAACCAGCACCTAAAAAAGGACCGCCCAAACCACTGCCAGCTGCTGCAGCACCGGCAACTGGACCTGCGGCTCCTGCAACACCACCGGCCCCGCCTCCGCCGCCTTACAACCCGGGTTACGGGATGGCAGGCTGTGGACTGGGCGCTGAGTTGATCAAAGAAGATAGCTTTATCCAAATCTTTGCCGCTACGACGAACGGCACGGTTTGGTCGCAGTCTTTCGGCATTTCGTTTGGCACTCTCCACTGTACGCCAAGCAACAAAGCAGTTGCTCTTGAGCAAAAAGTCTTTATCGAAGCCAATCTCGTTTCTTTGAAACGCGAAGCCGTGGCCGGCCAAGGCGAGACATTGACAGCGTTTGCTGATCTTTTGGGTTGCCAAACGGCGCAATTCAGCCAAGTATCCAAAGATAATTATCAGCAGATCTACAAGGCCTCTGAAGCCGATCAGATTCTGCAAGGCTACAAGGCGGTACTTTCCACTCAATGCACACGACTTATCTGAAGTCTCTCAAGACCCCACTCGGGGTCTTGTTTACCCTGACTGCTCTTATGATCGGTAGCCTCCCCTTATCCACGTCTGTCTCAGCAAACGGCTCCGTTGCCCGTATGAGCTGGCGACGATTGCTCTACTACTCCTCACGTACTTTGGAACATGATACGAGCCTCGTCGACAGTCCCGAATTTTTTCTCGCTCGTGATGGCCAATCCAATTCCGATCATGAACTGGACGCTTTTATACAGGCGATCCATGACGATTCCGACGCCAAGCCAGAACAGGAACGTATCGCGTGTCGTTTTCCAGCCCGCACCCTTTGGCTCAAAAGAAACCGACCCGATATCAAACTTCCGTCCGTCACCTGTCCTGAGTTCACCAACTGGTTGACTCTCAGTCGTCCCAAGGCGGTTTCCCTCATTTTCTCTTCTTATTTCGTCAATAATCCTTCCTCAATGGAAGGTCACACATTTCTTCGCTTAAGACGAGGGTCGGCAGAGGCGGCTCCTCTGCTTGATAAAGCGGTTAATTTCGCGGCAGAACCTACGACTCAGATCCCGCTCCTTTATTCGATTATGGGTTTGACAGGGAGTTTCCCAGGCAAATTTGCTCTCATGCCTTATTATTCCAAGGTTCAGGAGTATGCGAATGCGGAGAGCCGCGATTTGTGGGAATACAACCTCAACTTCAACGAACAAGAAACCCTCGCGATGATGGCGAGCCTTTGGGAACTGGCACCGACCCGGATCGATTACTATTTTTTTGACGAAAATTGCAGTGCGGTCCTTATCTATCTGCTGCAATCCGCGCGTCCGGAACTTTCACTTGCCGACAAACTTGGTTTTTTTGTCCACCCCAGCGATACGCTTCATATCGTCATGGAGGAGCCAAATCTGGTTACTGACGTTGTGTTTCGAGCGTCAACAAGAAGCCGTTACCTCGCGCAGAAAGCGCTTCTTTCCGAAGATGAGGCCAGACTCATTCCTCTTATGGTTGCTGCAAAAAACGAGCAAGTGGATGGCTATGGTGGTATATCGGGACCACGAAAGGCCCTTTTACTCGACACGATTCTTGCTTTTATCGAATACGACGAAAGTTTATATGGCTCAAAAGCCCCGGTGAAAAACGCGGTGCTCTACGATAAAGTTCTGTCTGCCCGTTCAAAACTGAATGCTGCTCCGGTGACAATCTTTCCTCCGCCACCGGATGAAGCGCCACATGAAGGTCACAAGGGCCAAAGATTCGGTGTTGGATTTGGTCAATTTCATAGAAAATACGAAGGCTTACTCGAATACAGGCCCGGTCCGCACGATATCCTTTCTCCGGCGATCGGATATCCGCCCGAACTTGGTATTGAATTAGGGCGCACGCGTTTAGCGCTAGTAGAAAGCGGCAAGGCAGTCATCCGGAGCGCCGAACTTTTCCATATTCTCTCCTTAAATCCCTCGCGATCCGGGCGTTTTCCCTGGTCCTGGCAGATGCAGTTGAATTACGAAAATACAGAGATCAAAACAGTGAACCTGCGTTCGTCGATCGGTCAGGCTTTTACTCTTGATGAACGCGATCATTATGTCTTTGGTTTTTTTGATACGCGCGTAATGGAAGAGCGTGGCAATCCTGGGATTTGTCCTGGCGCAAGTCTTGGCGCGCGCTGGAGTTTTGGCAAACGTCTGGTGACGATAGCCGAGGCTGGCGTTGAACGGTGTTATCAGGATGTGACGAGTCCCTGGGTTGGGCTTTGGACCCACGCGTGGCGCTGGTCTCTCAACGATACCTGGGAAATCTACGCCGAAGCCCAGAAAAGAAATGCCAGCCGGGAGTGGTCAGCTGGATTTTTTCGATATTTTTGAAGATTATTTGTCAGCAAATTGTTTGGCGAAATTGTGGAAGCTCTCGCGAATGAGAGATTGAGTGAGGGGGGCTTCAATCGGAGCGTCATCAGCGGTAGCTCCATTCGGCCCAACAGTTTCCTGCGTGGCATAGATGATTCCATTCCATAACAGATCAGAAGCCTCAGTGCTCATAATACGAAAACGCATTTTCAATGTGCGCTGGCAATACATACGCATGCCTTTGGCTTTCGGATTGAGATAGGTGGCCAGGGCCTCTTTGCGACCGCAGCTCACAAGGTTTGATAAAATGCTTGGCAGTAGTATCTGGGGGGGATAGGTCTTGCCGAGGTTCGTAAGACCAGACAGTACGCTCCGGGTCGATTGCGAGACGGCCTTCTGATCTTCCTTAGAGAGCTTTACGCGCCAGGCTTCAACGGGCCTGGGTTCGACCAGGGCTGCGATTTCGGCGGCTGAGAAAACAGTAGTGTGTTTCCATGTTTCGCGCAGAGTGTTAGCGAGTATCGCATCATAGGTGAGCAGGTCGGATGGACCAGCCTGTCCTTGGGCATCGAGATCGACGATAGGCGCCAAAACAAAGCCTTTTTTAGTGAGTTCCTGCCTTGTATAGAGGACTTCACTTTCGGGTTGAGTCCGGTAGGCATTACACGCATTGAGCATTATTGCGGCGGTGACCATGAGAGTCATTCGAGAGATCATGAGGCTTTCTCGCAGGATGAAAATTCCATTTTTACATAGGTAACGAGTCGGTGGTACATCCGCCGGGAATCGATACGAAACTGCCGAAGTGTCGACTCAATCAAAGCGCGATCCTGAGTCGAGGCTATGGTCTCGATCTCCGTCACAAGACGGGCAAGATGCATAAGGCCAAGAGTCGCAAGGGTCGATTTCATGGAATGAGCCGCCAACTCTAGTTTATCCCAAGATCCCTCCTCGAGATAGCGTTGTAATTTCTGAACTTCCCCGGGATGCCGTACGACAAAGCTTTCTATGGTCGTATGGAGAAAATGAGCTCCACATTGCTCCTCAAGGCGAGCCAGGCTGTGGGCCCAGTCCCGCGTGTGCAGAGACTCTTCTTTAGGACTCATCAGCCACTGTTCCAGCTTCTGAATAAGGGCATCCCGGCCAAACGGCTTTTGAAGGGAATCGTCTATTCCAAACTCAAGGCCTTTTTTGGGGTCAACTGGCGATCCACTGATTGCGATGATAGGGGAACAGGACTTGGTCCGGACCTCATGCACCAGCGTCGCGGGAAGGACGGATCCCAAATGGAGATCCATGAGGATCAAATCGAAATATTGAGTATCGAGCAGATAAATGCATTCCTCGAGATTTGAGGCACAGAGCACCTCGAGGCCGGCTTTTTCTATAGCGCTTACAGCCATGGCCGAACTCAAGGAGTTATCTTCAAGGAGCAGTATGCGCCCTTCCAGGGGGGCGCTTACTGTGCTGGGTGTTTGAAGAGTGACAACCTGCCGGGTGGTTTTGAGAGGGACCATAAACCAAAATGTGCTGCCGAGTCCTAATGCACTTTCAAGACCAATGCGCCCGTCCATAGTTTCGACGATTTTGCGGCAGATACTAAGGCCCAGGCCAGATCCTCCTTTGCTTGAGTCGCCGGACACTTGCGAGTAAGGTTCAAAAAGCAGCGATTGATTGGAGCGGTCTATGCCGATCCCGCTGTCGCCGATACGAAATGAAAAAAGACCTTCATCACCTCGTGTTTCGCTGCATTCCAGTTCGAACCGAATCGTCCCTTGATCCGTAAACTTCAGAGCATTGCCCAAGAGATTCGTAAGGACCTGACGCAGCCGGACTTTGTCGCTAAAACACAGACAGTGTGCCGGCAGTTCCAACTTGGATTCAAACGTAACACCTTTGCGCGCGGCTAAAAGCGCGAAGGGTGAAAGCGTTTCGTCGATGAATCGCCTAAGATCAAAAAAACTTGGTGTGAGTTTGATCTGGCCGGATTCGATTTTCGAGTGTTCAAGCAGGGCATTCAGGGTCTCCATCATATGCTGACTGCTATTGCATAAGTTTTGGAGGAGGTGAGCGCTCCGTACGTCGAGCTCGTGTTCGCGCAAGAGATCACTCAAACCGAGTATGGCGTGGAGCGGATTACGAACTTCATGACTAAAATGAGCGATAAAATCTCGATGGTTCTTTTTGGTTTCGACCAGAGCGCTGTGATGTTTGGTGAGCTCTTTCTGCGTTTGCGTCAAGGCCGATGCGGTTTTCCGGAGCTCCAGGATCGCGATGACCTGCGCTGTGAGGAATTCCAACTGGGTTTGGTGTTTCAAGCTAAATCGTCTGACCCTGGTGTCGGCTACCCACAGAGTACCTATCGTATAACCACCCGGTGAAATAAGAGGTACACCAAGATATGATTTTATCGCGCCGATACCGACAGCGGTTTCCGTTGAAAAGGAGGGATGACGAGATACGTCTGCAACGACAAGGGATTTACCGCTTTCCATCACATTGGTGGAGAGCATTGCATGGATGCTTGTGATCGCACCTAAAGGCCCCATGCTCGCGAGCGGGACGCTGCTTTTGCCGTTAAGGCTAATCGAAACAAAAGGGACCCGGAGGAGATCGGCCGCAAAACGAATGACCGCATCAAGGCCCCACTCCGCAGCACCGTGTGTGTTCTCTCTTCCATATTCGTCGAGGACATCGAGCCTCGCCTGCTGTGGATCTCGGGCCTTGGGTTTCACATAGTCTCCTATAATCTTTGACTATTCGGCAAAATTAGAGGAGAAATTAATTTAAATTTAAGTATTCTTAAATTAGCGTGAAAAAACAATGTGTTAAGCGTGATGAGTCGAGGCTATCAGGACACTGCGACCCCTGATTTTTCCCCTTTGAATTCAATATGCCCGTCCTGGGACTTATAAAGACAACCGGCAAGGAGCCCTGGCACGTTGTTCTGCATATGCTCAAAGGCGCGCCGCCTCGCTCCGCCGATGATGGCATCTTGCGGACGCAGCGCGGAGGTTTTGATGAAGCAGTTATAAGCGAGGATGCCACCTTCGGTGTCGAGGAGCGTAATCCCGTCCATCCAGGTGAGTTTGCGCAGGAGTAAACTATATGACATTAAACGAAGGTAGTTATCTCTATCCTCGCTTTGGATTATCCCGCGGATCGCTTCGGAGACATTGATACTTGGTTTTAAGTGAATACCGTCTTCCAGGATATCGGGAATGCTCTGACCCTTTTTCAAAATCCCGATCAGACTGCCGTGAGACCCATGCATAACATCCATTCCAACCCGATAATAGAAGGATGAAAGCAGGGGTTTGACCGGACCTTCGGCCCCGCTGGAAACGCACGCAACAAAGTCGCGGATGACGCGTCCTGGATGATAATCATCTTCGTCAGTTCCCGTTACGTTCACGTACTGGTGGAGGCCGGTACTCGTGCGAATTTCCACGAAGTTTCCGCCGAGGCGCGTGAGCCCTATGATACAGCTGCCTTCTTCGCGCAGATTGCGGATCTTTTCAAAAACCGTAGGTGCCAGGGGAGAGGATTCGGAACGAAAAATACCGTATCGAACCGTCGAACCCTCCATGAGGATATAGACGGCCCACAATCGATCTTCGGCGAGTGGGGCGCAATGTTTGAAGGCGCGCGTAAAGGTATCGCGATTGATCGGACCCTCGCCGATCGCAATCATTTCCCGCGCCGCCAGGTGTTTCGACAGATGGTCCTTGGAGTCCGTGATAAAAACAACGGGAAAGAGGTTCGTACCTTCTTCCTGGTAATTTGCAAGGAGCAAAACGATCTCGGAGAGAAAATCGACATTATGCATGACGTGGCTGAGATTTTCCGTGAGCGGACGCAAGCGATCCTGAAGGAATTCACGAAAGGAAACCATTTTTTCAATCATATGCATCCCCGCGGCTAAGGGTGTCGAGAACGTAGTTTAGCAAACCTTCTTTAAATTTAGCATGCCCGGCGCCGAAGTCTTGTAAAAGTCTGAGTACACACCGTTACTTTGCAAAAAAAAGAGTTAAGGCCTACGGTCCTTCGTCCTGACGCCCTATGCCCTCGAGAGCAAGAGCATGAATTTCTTCGCTTTTAAGCTCGGTACTTTCGCTCTTACGCGCGATATCGTAAAACCGGATGTTACTTAGGGAAGGGGAACGCATGCGTTATGCTCGTCAAACTGTCTTGGATGCGGTGGGAGCTCAAGGCCAGGAGACAATTGGAGCGGCCAAGGTGCTCATCGTCGGATTGGGCGGTCTCGGATCGCCTCTGGCCCTTTACCTGGCAGCAGCAGGTGTAGGACACCTGGGGCTGGTTGATGCCGACACAGTTTCTCTGTCAAATCTACAAAGACAAATTCTTTACCAAACAAACGATTGTGGCCAACCCAAGGTGGCCTTGGCATCAGCCCGACTTGAAGCACTGAATCCTGACGTGCGCTGTGCGGCCTATCCCGTTTTTCTCGATTCGGCCAACGCTGAAAGTATCGCGGCCGATTACGATATCATTGTCGATGCTACGGACAACTTCGAGACGAAATATCTTTTGAATGACCTCGCTGTTAAATTGGGAAAACCACTGGTTTTTGGTTCGATTTTGAGGTTTTCCGGCCAGGCATCCATCTTTTGGGCAGAGCACGGGCCGTGTTATCGCTGTCTTTTTCCCACCATTCCCGAACATTACATACCCAATTGTGCCGAGGCAGGTGTATTGGGAGCCGTTGCGGGCTTCATCGGGAGTCTGCAGGCGCTTGAAGTTATCAAATTGATTCTGCTTCTTAATAACGCGCTGCCTAACGGTTATTCGACTTTGGTTGGACGTATATTTACCTTCGATGGCCAGACTATGGTGAGTCACACGCATCGATTGGCGAAGGATCCGGACTGTCCTGTGTGCAGTATTAACCGCGCAGATGTAGTCCTCCCACAGCTTGACCTTAAGTGTGCAGTTGCAGAGGAATCGGCTCACAAACTGAAAGAACACTGGGAAGACTATCGATGGATCGACGTACGTGAGGAAGCGGAGTGGGAGAAGGGGCATATTCCTAACGCCCTTCTGTGGCCTTTATCCCGAATGAAGTCGGGAGAATGGCCTGTGGCAGCGCAGAGACCGACAGTGGTTTATTGTCAAAGCGGCGTGCGATCGCGGCAAGCTCTGGCGCTCCTTAAAGATCAGAACTGGACGATGATCCAACATCTCCCGGAAGGGTTTGGCGCCTGGGCTGGTCCCGTAGAGCAAGGTATGTGAGAACCTCGTCCTCTTCTTCCAGAAAGCGGCGGCGCTTATCGGCCTTGGCCTGCGCCTTTTCATATTCCGCTCGTTCAAGGGGCCTCGGCTGGATCCACGGTAGAGATAACCAGGCTAAAAATAATCCCAAAGCAAATCCAATTGCGTGGCTGCGGTAACTCACTTCCGGCTCTATCGAAGAAGGAACAAGAACGATAAGGCTAAACGCAATAACACGCATGATGCGATGGCTCATTTTGAGATAACTGGAATGTTTTGCAAAATAAACGAGCCACATTCCTACCATGAGATAGACCATCCCCGAGGCACCGACGAGCCGAATGTTGGGAGGATAAGTCATCAACGCGATCGCTTCCGTCGCGGCTGCGCCCAATATACTCAAGACCGGAAATGCCCACCGACCAAAATAATTGGATAGTAACGTTGCAAAAATTAAGAGAAGCATCGAATTGGATGCCAGATGCAAGAGATCGGCATGAACGAAAGGCGAGCTCAGGAGACGCCACCATTCGCCCCGTTTAAAAACGTTTGTTTGCGTGGCAACCAGAAAATCGCTGGGACTCAGCCACGACATGAGGCTCAACGCCAAACAAAAAACGATGAAAAGGACGGGGCCAAATGCGGCCGAGGGATCGATCGGTCTCGTTAAGGCCTGTTCTTCCAGATATGGAAGCGCAGGAGGGGATGGCATTGCTATGTCTTTGAGAATAAGCGGAGCGGTAAAAGCCGTCACCGGCGGCTGAAAGGGCACCGAGTAGAGAGGAACGTCAACGTGGGTCGGAGGCGGCTGGGTCGGGACGTCTGGCGCCGGGCGAACGTCGTCTGGTGAATCGTTCCCGTTTGTCTCATTGTTTACCAGTCTCAACATGGGGGTGCCTCGCCATTCAATTCGATACTAAGGAAAGATAAGCCCTGATTTGGCCTTGTCAACTCGACCCTAAGCCCTGGATCCTAATCATGTATTACTTTCGAGCCGGGGATGTCCCGACCCAAACGGTTGACCGTTCTGGCAAAATCAGCGAAGGTCACGACTCACTGGTTTCCAAGAGAGGACGCGCCCTTGAATCCCCTGACTCATCATCGCTCTATTCCTGTCGTTTGGCGAGATATCACCTATCCCGTCCGGGTCGTCGATAATTTTGATGGCTTCCTCGATGCCTTTGCGAAAGAAGTCGACGGAAATCTCACCGATGAACGGTGTCCCTTTGGGGTTCTGCTCTGGCCCAGTTCTCGGACATTGGCCGATACTTTAGCCAGCGAAACGCCACTGCCAGACGTCAAACTCATAGTGGAAATGGGTTGCGGCGTCGGATTTTTAGCGTGCGTCCTCGCCAAGCTCTATCCGGACGCACAGGTCATAGCGTGTGATTATGAAGAGAATCTTTCTTCCTATGTCCTTGCGAACGCTCAGACGTTTGGAGTGGAAGACCGGGTAAGTTTTCAAAAAATTGATTGGCGAGCTGCGGTCCCGGAATCCTTAAAAGGTGCGAGTGATCTTGTCGTGGGAGCCGACGTATTTTACGACGACAGCCATCTGACTCATCTTCCGCCGTTCGCGGCGAAACTCCTCATGCCCGAGGGCAAACTCCTGCTTGCCGACCCCAAACGGTTTCGTTTTAGTAAGGCTCTCGATGATCTGAAGGCGCTTTTTACTCTCGACCGGCATGATGAAGTCAGCTGCGCTCTCGATAAAGAAGGGATCGAAGAATTCATGGTCGGCACCGGGTATAAAGAACAGAAAATTTCTATACTCCGGCTGACGAGCCGCTGAAACCCGGAATTACGGGCTCGGGAGCATGCTGAGAAGAGTCTGTAGCGCCTCAGGCGCTTTGCGATAACGAAGATGGGACGCAAAGATGGTTTGCCGGGGAAGAGTATCTTTTTTGTAACTGCGCAGTTCTTTCTGATCAAAGATCATATGATCCGGTAGGACAGCGATGCCTATCCCTTGTTTGACAAGTTTAATCATCGCTGTGATCGAGTTGACCTGAATCACTCGTTTCGGCATTTTCCGGTGGATTTTTAGCAACAGGTCCTCGGGACCGTAGATGATCCACCGATAATTCATCAACTTCTCGGGATTGATAGCGTCTTTGGAAACGATGGCCAGGTTTTCATCGAGAACAGCCTGGGATTTGATCAGTTCGCTGTCGATTGCAAAGGGCGTAAAAATAAGGTCATAACGTCCTGCCTCTATCCCCTCGCGAAGCTCCTGGAGGCCGCCCACCGCGATTGTGAGGTTGGTATCATGGGTCTTATAGTACTCGCCCAAGAGCACCTGAAACCAACTTTCAAGCAGACCGTGCGGTATGCCGATCCGAATGGTCGCGCGCTCGTCATCCTTCAAAAGATTGGTTGTCTCGGCCTCGAAATGTTTCAAGGCCTCATAGAGCTTTTGGCCCTTCGGCGTCAGGGTCAGGTGTTTCGTTGATCGAATCAACAACTCATCATCGATCGATTCCTCGAGGAGTTTGACCTGTCGACTCACTGCCGATTGCGCGATATTGAGCTCTTCAGCGGCTTTGGAAAAACTTCCTTGCTCAACCGATGCAACAAACGCCTTAAGATAACGAAAATCCATGAAAAACCCTTTTTTTAAGGCTTCGGCAGATCACGTACCGCTTCGAGGCACGTGGCGATGTCACCTGTCGTTGTATAACGCTCGATCTTTTTCTGGTTGGCGTCTGTAAAAAAATTAACTTTGCACGAATCGGTATAAGTGTAAGTCCCAAAACGCCAGGACGCTCGTCCCATGCCTGCCGAGCGCATGGTGCTTCTCTCATTAAAATAACTGAGAACCTTAGTTCCATTCGTCATCGCGTAATTGCTGTTGGGCGCGCCCCATTGTTCAACAAGGCGATCCGGCGATTGCCCGACCCACGGTTCAAGATCGGTTTTGAGCTGCTCTTCAAAGTGGGCACAGGATACGGTAAAGAGCGTAAGGCCTAGCCCCAAAAGAAAAGATGCGGATGATAAACGTCGCATAATCCTATCTCCTGCCTATTATGTTCCTGAGCTTCGGCTCGGTAGGTCCTCTTCAAAGTGTACGATCTTGATACTGGTTTAAGCGAGCCCCTTTTCGGTAAGATCGAGGGAGGGGGGTGAGAATTTTTCACTCCGCAGATACCTGTACAAAGGAGCGTGGCTTGTGAACATATTTACGGACCAACTTCTCGCCGCACGTTCGACTATGGCTTTTTCTTTAGGCTTTCACATCATTTTTGCTGCTGTTTGCACGGTTATGCCCTTTTTCATGGCAACGTCCCATTTTCTCTATCTCAGATCGGGCGAGAAGGCGTACCCCGCGCTGACCCTTATGTGGTCGAAAGGTGTCGCGATTCTTTTTGCGACTGGCGCCGTCTCAGGGACTGTTTTGTCCTTTGAATTGCGACTACTCTGGCCGAATTTTATGAAGCATGCCGGCGCTATCATCGGTATGCCTTTCAGCTGGGAAGGGACAGCCTTTTTCTTAGAAGCTATTGCAATCGGAATTTTTCTCTACGGCTGGGATAAAATCCCACGCTGGGCGCATTGGCTTTCGGGCGTCGCTGTCGGAGGTTGTGGGACTCATTTTGATCCTAGCAAGTCTGATCGCGCTTATATGGATCTTCAAATTTCGTGTTGCAAGCCACTCCAAGTAACAGAAAAGTCATCCTCTTTTTTCGGCTTTGTGGCACAATCAAAAAAGGTGGCTTTGGCTGAGAACGTGGCACGGTGTTTTCCCTAGCTGCTTTCGCCTGGGGATTCTGTTAAAAGAAGGCCTGTCTAGGTGAGCCGGCCCTTAATCCTCGGCCGTTGGCTATCACGCTGAGCAAAGGTAGATATGACATTGACTGACCAAAAATCACCTCTCGAACCCGATGCGCAGGGCCTGGCTCAGCCACGTCGTGAGTCGCGTCATCCTCAGAGTCGGCATTCCTCGCCGTCTCATCAGGGCGGCGCTCCCTTTCCTTCACGCAAAAAGTCGTCACCAGCCCCTGCCAAAGGCCGAACACGTCACCTGGCTTCCGCGCTCGAAGAGGGGAGCTACATAGCTTTCGATATTGAAACTACTGGTGGAAATCCTGAAAAAAACGGCATAACCGAAATTTTCGCGCTTCGTTATCGGGACGGCAAGATCTACGATACTTTCTACAGCATGGTTAACCCGGGTGTTCCCATTCCGCCTATCGTACGGCGTATGACGGGGATCACTGATAAGATGGTTCGTGATGCCCCCCCTATTAAAGCGATCATGCCGGACTTCATTACGTTTATCGGCGACGATGTACTCGTGAGCCATAACACGATTGGCGATATGAAGTTTCTGCGCTATTTCGCAGACGTTGAATGCAATCACGAGATCGGTAACTACTATCTGTGTACGCACCTGCTCGTCGAAAAGCTTGCGCCCAATGCACCTGACAAGTCCTTAAAAGGCCTTGCTAATTTCTTCTCGCTTCCCGGCGACGCCAAACTCCACCGGGCAGAGGCGGATGCTTATCTCACTCTCGAACTTTTTAAAATTCTCCTCGAAAAAATGCGCACCAAAGGCATTCCATCCATCGCCGACGGCATACGTTTTCAAGGCGATTTTGAGTCAGGCACGCGATTGGGCTGGGGTGTAAAACCCGAATCATTGAAAGCCCTACCCGAAAAAAACGGCGTTTTTTATCTCCTTGATTATAGTGGGCAGGTCGTCTTTCTTTCGAGCGCTCACAATATTGCCCGCGAGGTCAAACGCCTTCAAAAGCTTTCAGCTTTGCCGAAACAGCTCCTTAGGTCGGTCTTATCCAGCTGCGATATCAAGTTCGAAGAGACAGCCACACCCTTTGCGGCTTCCGTTCTTGAAGCCGAGGGCCTCGCCAAGTATCGCGTGCGGTTTGATCCTGCAAGCTGGCATCAACGCTCGGCAAACTTTATTTTTCTTTGTCATGATGCCGATGAATTTCGACTGACGACCGGTCCTCTGGTCGAAGGGGTTACAGCCTTGGTTGGCCCTGTGCGAGGCGGCAAGGACGTCACCGTCCTGCTCGATTCCATAGCCATAGCCGTGGGCCGTAAACCTACGAAAAAAGGTCTGCGCATTACGATCGATGAAGCGCCGCTACTCGAGGGTTTTTTTAGTCGCAGGCCGCTCAAGGCAGGTCTGCGCGAGAAGTTTCTGAGTTTGTTACCCAAACACTCAGAAAAAACGCAGGTCCTCCAGAAGCTACGGAATGAGCTTAAAACCCTCACGATACCTGACGATCTTTTTGATTTGAATGTCATCTCAGGTTTATTTGCCCTGGGACAAGACGACGGTTGGTATGTTTATGCAGTTGCCCAAGGGCATGTCCTTTCAGTCAGCACGTTTCAAGGCGAGCTGCGTGAAGGCCTTTTGAAAGACGGTTTAAATATGCGTCTTCATAAACAAATCCACAGTGCGATGCGAAGAAAGGACGAACGGATGGTGCTTTCGGCTGCCGACGCTCATCTTTTTAACCGCATGGTCTGGTGGGCCTTTTTTGGAAGCCGTCACGAGAACGTGCGTGTGATCCATGTCGAGGAACTCCCCGGTTTTTAATGAGAAAAATCCGAGTACGTTTCGCGAGTCACACAGCCTCGCGAAACGCTAAGTATTTCCATCAAGCCCTTGCTCCTTGCAGCTTTCAGTCCTCCGGCGTACATCACCTTCAGAAGCGAAACGCAGTAGTTTTTTGGAGGTCTTCGATGACAGTTTCTGATCCCACTATCGTATTAAAAGGCTCTAACCTACACATTGGGCAGCATATAGTTGCCCTTCATGGGCGCAAAAAAACGCGCATGCTCCTTGAAGCTATGATGGGCGATAATCCAGGCGAACCCGAAAAAAAGCCTCGTCCCAAGGGCATCGACCGTGAGTATTTACGACGCGAAGTCTATGCTGCGCGAGCCGATATGGATGTAAGTCTCCGGCTAAGGGAATCCCAGGACGGAAGCCTCAGTAAGTTGATTTCCCGATCTCGGAAGTTTCTTTTGGAATCGCTCGCCGAAACTCCGTGGTCACGGGAATTGGATTGGCTGGTTTACTCGGACGAGGACCGTTCGTGGCAACTTGTACGTCGAAAGCGGGCGTAAGGATTGCCGTAAGATTTGTCAAATCGCCAATATCGGCGACCCTGCCTCAAATAAATAATGAGATAGGTAAACTCTTGAAATATCACATAATTTGGTCTATCAAATTTAATCGAAAGGCCAAGGGGCATTCAAGGTTTTGGTGAAAATACCGAAAGAGAGGATGGAGTTTCGGTCTGTTACCGATCTCTCATCATGGAGGAATGAAGCCTATGAAATACCTGTTAAGCGGAATCGTTGGCTTTTTCCTAACCCTCGTGGTTAGTCTTGGATTCCAGCATGTTATGAAAGGGAAGGAAGGACGGGTGACCTTGGTCCCGACGACATCAAGCCCCTCGTCTCATATGTCGGCAGCAGCATCCCCACCGGTGAAAGGCGAAATGGATATCTCGGTCCAGCCTATCGTCCGTATCGTGGAGAAAAAGGACGAGCCGCGTATCAAATTCATGCCTCAGTACCCACTGGCGGCTGCATCCGACCATGTCGAAGGTTTTGTGACTTTGACTTTTTCCGTAGCACCGGATGGTTCAGTGCAGAATTTAAAGGTTATCGAATCGAGTCCACCTCAGGTCTTTGCTGAAGCCGCCCTCACCGCGGTCTCAAAATGGACTTTTGCGAACGCTCAAAGCAAAAACAGGCCGACTCAGGACCAACAAAGGATTCGCCTCAACTTCAGTCTGGGCCGTAACGTGGCTTCCGACCGCCGTATGACGGATTCGGGCATCTAAACTCAGACAACAATCCAATACAAAAAAAGCCGACGCATCCCAAAAAGGGGCGTCGGCTTTTTGTTATTCAAGGCATTACGCTTAGGATTTGAAAAAGTTTTTGAGACCTTCACGGTCGGGACGCATGGTTTTTTCGCCTGCATGCCAGTTGGCAGGACAGACTTCGCCATGTTTTTCGTTGAATGCAACAGCGTCGATCAAACGAAGATACTCATCGATATTGCGACCTAAAGGAAGATCGTTAACGGTTTCGTGGCGGACTTTGCCTGTTTTGTCGATTAGGAAAGTTGCGCGAAGGGCAACGCCATCTTCGTGAAGGACATCATAATCACGAGCGATCGACTTGTGAATGTCAGAGATCACTGGATAGGTGATACCTTTAATCCCACCGTCGTCCTGAGACGTACGTAGCCACGCGGAATGCGTGTGGACGCTATCGATCGAGACCGCGAGAACTTCGGTGTTTCGCGACTTGAACTCAGCGAGTTTGTCTTGAAAGGCGTGCAGTTCGGTTGGGCAGACAAAGGTAAAATCAAGTGGGTAGAAAAACAAAATGACGTTTTTCTTGCCTTTAAACTGGGAGAGAGTGATTTCTTGGATATCACCGTCGATAACGGCTTGAGCTTTAAAATCCGGAGCTTGTTTATTCACTAGGACTGACATGATTAAATTCCTTATGCTCTTGAGCGCGCTGTTGGGTCTTTTTTAGCCTAAAACATGGGGCTATCGAAACACATCGCAAAATAGGTGTCAACTTTAGTTCTGCATGAACGGATAACGATAGTCACTAATCGGAAGGAGATTTTCTTTCAGAGTGCGATGCGACACCCAACGCAGCAGGTTGAAAATACTACCCGCCTTATCGTTCGTTCCTGAGCGACGTCCACCGCCAAAGGGTTGTTGACCAACTACCGCTCCGGTAGGTTTGTCATTGACGTAGAAGTTACCAGCGCTGTGTTCAAAAGCATTCGTTAACATATGGATTGCATGACGGTCTTTTGCATATATTGCGCCGGTCAATGCGTACGGACTTGACTCATCACAAAGTGCAATCGTAGCCTCGAGATCTTTATCATCATAGACATAGACCGATAAAACGGGTCCAAAAATTTCGTCAGTCATCGTTTTGAATTTTGGGTTCAAAGCTTGAATGACAGTCGGTTGAACAAAGTAACCTACCTTATCATCGTAGGTCCCACCGGCGATGATTTTTGCGTCAGGCGTGTTTTTAGCGGCATCAATGTACGAGCTGATTTTATCGAACGAACGTTTGTCGATCACGGCGCCCATAAAGTTGGTGTAGTCTTCGATATCACCGACTTTAAGCTCCTTAATAGTGCTGACCAAACGTTCCTGAACCTCAGACCATAGGCTTTTGGGAATATAGGCGCGCGAGGCGGCAGAACATTTTTGGCCTTGATATTCAAAAGAGCCTCGAACCAATCCTGTCACCAGCTCTTGGACATTGGCGCTTGGGTGCGCGAAAATAAAGTCTTTTCCGCCCGTTTCGCCCACGATACGCGGGTAGTTTTTATAGACATCGAGATTCAGCGCGATCTGCTTCCACAGGTGATTAAACGTCGGGGTGGATCCTGTGAAATGAATGCCGTTCAGCTCAGGATGCTTGAGAACGACGTCACTAATAACGGTAGGGTCGCCTGGCAGCATATTAATAACGCCAGCCGGAAGGCCGGCTTCCTCGAGTATTTCCAGACCGATATAGGCGGCATGCATCGATGTCGGGGCAGGCTTCCAAATCACGGTACAGCCCATCAAGGCCGGCGCAATAGGGAGGTTGACAGCGATCGAGGTGAAGTTGAAAGGAGTTATGGCATAAACAAAACCTTCGAGCCCTCGCGCTTCGCTGCGGTTCCACATGCCTGGCGCCGAGATTGGCTGTTCCCGGTAGATGCGTTCCGCAAAATGAGCGTTAAAACGGAAAAAGTCGGCAAGTTCGCAAACGGCGTCGATTTCGGACTGATGCGCACTCTTGCTTTGTCCCAGCATCGTCGCGGCATTCATCTTCGCGCGATATTTGCCGCAAAGGAGATCGGCCGCTTTCAGAAACACCGCGGCGCGTTCTTCCCAGGGTAATGCCGCCCACGCTTTGCGCGCAGAAAGTGCGGCTTTCACGGCCGCTTCCGCATCGGCTCGCGTAGCCTGACTGACGTCGGCAAGAACGTGTTTATGATTGTGAGGAATAACCACCGGAGCTGTCTCAGAATTATAACGCTTCTCGCCGCCAACGGTAACCGGGATACGGACCTTCTCCGCCTTCTGACGTTTGAGTTCGGCCTGCAGAGCCAAACGTTCTGCCGAATTTGGAAGATAACCGAGAACGGGTTCGTTGCGGGGGAGCGGAGTTGTGCTGAGTGCGTTCGCCATGTGTTGTCCTTATCGATACGGATCAGGCCCGTTAAAGTCAGGTTTGACCCAAATAACACCGAAATAATTGTAAGGACAATACTATGCAGTGGAGCGCCGAAAAATGCAACTAAACGTCTATAAGTAAAGGTTAAATTAGCTGGATTTTTCCATATCCCTAAAGCCTGCTAAAGAATTCAAATAAGCGTACCGATATGAAAAAGTTAGGTTTTTCCCTTTCGCTTAGGTCAGGATGCACAATGCGGCTCATATTCATCACTACTTTAATCGTGGCAGGCCTTAGTGCCGGGTGTGAGAAATATCAGTCGGGTTTTAAACTTAGCCGTTCCGGCGACGTAAGTGCGGCTACTGCCGGGCAGCCCTCGCATGTGGCGAATGTCCCCGTTACCTCCGCGTCAGCAGTCGAGATCCAGCTCCTGAGCAGTAAGCTCGTCGGCTCCGAATCCAAGTATAAATCGGTAGCTAAGTTCGGCGGCGTAGCAAGCGCCAAATCTATACTCAGTGCTCTGAGTAGCGGTGTCAGTTTTAAAGTCGACACGCTTCCGACCGGCGCAAAACCAGATGTGTTAACCATCGAAATCTACGACGGTGACCAGCTGAAGTTTATCGCCAAACAAGCGAATACTAAATTGAGCAAAGCAGGCTCGGTCGTCATCAACGATTGCGCCATCCTGCAAGTGCCATGGGATGGGGCGGCGAGCGATGGAAGTTGTCATTGGACGATCGAGGAGGCGAAATGAAAAAGCAGAATTGTTCTCAGCTGCTGTGTTTTGCCCTTTTTGTTTTGTTCGTTTTTTCGTCCTGCAAAAATTCTGACGAGCCGCAAGAACCGTCGATTATGCACGGCTCAGCAGCACTCCAAACCAAGCTAGCCGTTGCGGCAGCGCCTCTTAGGCCCATAGGACTAATCGCAGGTTCGAGCTTTAATCTCGATAACTCTTCCGGGATGACTATCACCGTCGATATGGGTTCGAACGCATGGTATCGGATCACGTTTGAAACCCAGCAGGCCGAAAAGATTCCCAAAGGGGAAGACCTTCTCGCTTACAGCCGCGGTATCTTGGCCAAGTATTCCGAGGAATTGATGTTTTTGCCAGATGAAATCGCCGAAGATGCATCCGCGCTCCATGAGGCCGATACCAATCTTAGGATGGTCACGTTTCAAAGGCGTTTCTTAGGCGTTCCCGTCCATGGCGCGTTTGTGCAATTTTTCTATAATATTCAGGACGATGGCTCTTATCGACTGATTCAGATTCTCAATAACAGCTACGGACCGGTAAAACTCGGTTCCGATAACGCACCGGAGCTGACAAATGCCGAGGCGCTCGCTATAGCAGGCCTTGACAACTATAAGGTTTCGCAACGCAAAGAATTCATCCAGCCCTCGACCACGACTGAAGGGCATTATGACTTTTCATTGGCGACAGAGTTTGAATTTGTGCCGGCGGATGTTGCCGTCACCACTTATAACCCGCTCAGTTACACCGTGATGATTGATCGAGCGACTCATGCAATACATCGAGCATTTCCCAATCGATTGGATATCAAACAATCGGTGAGTGCCGAGTCGTATATCAAAAGTTATATACTCGCCGACCAAAGCTACTCACCTTTGCCATATGTCTCACTTCTTGACGGCGCAAATAAGCTTGAAACCGATGCACTCGGTCAGGCCGATGTGAACGGGACACAGGTAACGGTGACTCTGAAAGGCAGTAAAAGTGCTGCCGGGATCTTAGACCTCGCCGTCTCTAACAATGCCTTCGCGACTTTCGCTGCCACCTTGAGTGCAGACGGAAAGTCCAACCTCACTCTAAAAAATACTGACCCCTCGGTATTGAATACGTATATGGCCATCGAACGCGTTCGGACTCTGGTTGCAAAATATCTGAGCGAAACGGAGTTACCCCTCCTCAAAACGGGTATTCTGGCAGTCGTGAACGGCAACGACCCCGCAAACTTTTGTAACGCCTACTACGATCCGAACCTTAAAAATCTTTACCTTTCGAAAGCCGGCGCTATTACCTTCAAAGATGGAACGAGTCAAAAGTGCGAAAGCACGGGTTTGATCAGTGATGCGATCTACCATGAGTGGGGTCACGCTATGGATGACCAACTCGGCCCTACCAATATTATCAAAGGCAATGGTCCGGGAGGCAAGGATCGCGCCTATGGCGAAGGTATTGGTGACACGCTTTCGGCCCTTACGACGCGTACTTCGACTATAGGTGAAGGCCTGTTTGTAGGAGACAAACGGCCGCTTCGAAACGCTCAAAACACCGCAAGGTACAATGCCGGAAGCATCAATACCGATGAACATGTGCAAGGGCTGATATTCAGCGGCTCATTTTGGGATCTCTATACGAATTTCACAGCCCTGTACGGGGTCGAAAAAGGTGCCGATCTTGCGACCAATTATTTTCTCAAACACCTTCAGATCAATGAAAGTTATTTGACGGCCTATGATGCTCTGGTACTGGTGGACTCGGGCAACGGCGCTCTTGGGACTAAGGGGCCTAACTACTGCAATATTACACGTGCATTTCAAGCTCATAATCTCAGCGGTACGGCGACGGTTGCAGATGATTGTATCGATGCCGACACGAGTCTTAAAGTGCGAGTGGACCTGGATAGCGGTGACGGAAAACTTTCACTTTTGGCATCAGCCGGTGGCGCAACGAAAATCATTGCCTGTCCAGGTGCGGTCAAGGTGTGCGCAGCTAGCGGAATGGGCTATATCGAGATGACGGTTACTAACCCAGATGGAAAGTTGACGGCATCAAAGGTCAATAGGTTCTACACAGCGCAGGGGACTTTCGATGTAAAGGCGAACCCAGTGTACTCCTTTTTTTCTCTCGACGCTAAAGGCGTGAAAGTCGGAATGAAAACCCTCAATTTCAAGGCAAAGGCATCGACTCTCGGTAACTAGCCAAGACGCAGCACCGCCCCGTAAAAACGATCTAAGTCAGTTCACGAGGTGCCCGAAAATCGCCTTCATAACGATAATAACGCCCCGTAATGTTTGCCGCTTTTATTGCGAGCGCCCCTTGCCCCGTCACGGTTTGCCTTGAAAGTACTAGAAAGTGCTTTTAATCTTGACCTCTTGCACTGACACGTACAACATTGGATTGGCAGCTTTCGCCTCACTATGGAGACGAACAAACGGGCCATTTTCTGCATTTTTAGCTCTTGCCGTAATCGGCTTTGGAGGGTTTTTATGAGCCTCAGTTCACAGGGTCGGGGAACAGATACTCACGCAGTTCCGGACTACGTTACCAACAAAAAGCTTCGCCAATGGGTCGAAGAAACCGCAGCTCTCTGTGAGCCGGCATCGATTTACTGGTGTGATGGTTCGGAAGAAGAGTACAACCGTCTTTGCAAGGAAATGGTTGCACACGGAACTTTCATCCCTCTCGATCCTAAAAAGCGGCCCAACAGTTATCTCGCTCGTTCGGATGCGAGTGACGTGGCACGCGTCGAAGATCGCACATTTATCTGTAGCCAACGCAAACAAGACGCTGGCCCGACAAATAACTGGGCTCCTCCACCCGAAATGAAGGCTACGCTGCTCAAACTTTTCAAGGGCTCGATGCGCGGCCGTACGATGTACGTTATACCCTTCAGCATGGGCCCTTTAGGCTCCAACATTTCTCACATCGGTGTTGAGATTTCCGATTCACCTTACGTTGCCGTGAACATGAAAATCATGACACGGATGGGTCGTAAAGCCCTCGACGTCTTAGGTGCCGAAGGCGAATTTGTTCCGGCTCTCCACTCGGTGGGCGCGCCCCTGGCTGCTGGTGCCAAGGATGTTTCGTGGCCCTGTAATCGCGATACAAAGTATATTGTGCATTTCCCTGAAGAACGCAGTATCTGGTCCTACGGCAGCGGATACGGCGGCAACGCGCTACTTGGCAAAAAATGTTTTGCTCTGCGTATCGCCTCTATCCTGGGCCGCGATGAGGGCTGGCTAGCCGAACACATGCTGATACTTGGTGTAGAATCGCCACAAGGCGAGAAGACCTATGTTAGTGCTGCTTTTCCAAGCGCCTGCGGCAAAACCAACTTTGCTATGCTTGTTCCTCCAGCTGGATTTGAAGGCTGGAAAGTGACAACAGTTGGCGACGATATTGCCTGGATCAAACCCGGTGAGGACGGTCGTCTTTATGCGATTAATCCAGAAGCTGGGTTTTTCGGTGTAGCGCCTGGGACTTCTCCAGAATCCAATCCCAACGCGATCGCAACGATATCAAAAAATACCATTTTCACAAACGTAGCTCTTCTCCCTGATGGCGATGTTTGGTGGGAAGGTTTGACAGCTAACCCTCCAGCAAGTGCCATCGACTGGGAAGGCAATCCCTGGACGCCTGAATCTGGCAAAAAAGCCGCTCATGCGAACTCGCGTTTTACAGCGCCTGCAGGCCAGTGTCCTTCTATCGATCCTGACTGGGATAATCCCAAAGGTGTTCCCATCAGCGCCATCATGTTCGGCGGACGACGGGCATCGACTGTTCCTCTCGTTTATCAGGCTTTCAACTGGAACTTCGGCGTCTACATGGCCGCGACTATCGGTTCGGAAATGACAGCAGCTGCTTTTGGAAATATCGGCGAAGTTCGCCGCGATCCTTTTGCGATGCTTCCTTTCTGCGGTTATCACATGGCAGATTATTTCAATCATTGGTTAGAAATGGGTCGCAAGATCTCCCAGCCGCCTCGCATATTCTGTGTGAACTGGTTCCGTAAGGACGAGCAAGGCAAGTTTATGTGGCCTGGCTTTGGTGAGAACATGCGCGTGTTGAAATGGATAGTCGACCGCGTTCAAGGCCGTGCATACGCAGAGGAAAGTCCTCTCGGATATATGCCACGTTACCAGGATTTGGAATGGAAAGGGTCGACCTTCAAAGCGGCTCAGTTCCAAAACCTGATGGCCGTGGATCGCGAAGCCTGGAAAAAAGAAGTGCTGAGTCATGAAGAACTTTTTGAGAAGCTTTTTGATAAGCTGCCTCGCGAATTCTCATCGATGAGACATCTTTTGCTTTCCTCTCTTTGGCGTTCGCCTGCTAAATGGCAAATGGAGATTCCGCTCGGTTAATCGCCCGTTGAATGATGTAGAAAAAGATAAAGCCGAGAACGCGACGTTCTCGGCTTTATCTTTGTTGTTTGGAGCATCGTTAAGAAAAAGAAAGTTCCAAGCACATTTTAATTCGAAGCGTTTTGGTCCAGCTGGTTTGCTTTATAAGTAACAACCGCGCTCTTATCCGCTTTGCGCAACACACGATACGTGCCCCTAACGCTTGGTAATGTGCAGATCTCAGATTGGGCTATCCCTGCCTTGCATTTTGCGCTGTCGCCGTAAATAGGAAGCATCACGAGCATGCAGCTTGAGTCCTTGGCTGCCTTCGCTTGTATGATCTGAATAATTGTATCCGTAGCGCCGAAACTACCTGTTGTTGTGACTGGGCTTGGTGCCTTGTAAACATGAACCGGTTTTGCATCGTTAAATAAAGCGGTGCAACTCTGATCAACCGGAACGTAGACCGGGCCGAATTGCGTGTTCAGATCCCCGATGCAGCCGCTGATTGCTTCGTAAAATGACTGGGTGTATTGAAGGCCACGCAAAACGGTGAGTTCAGTGATTGACGCCTTCGTTTTGAAAGCGGGAAGCATACATTGAAACGGTCTCGGCTCAAGTTTATAAACGTCGCTGTAATCATAAGGCTTCATAGTAAGGTTCAAAATGCAGCCTGACTCAGAATCGCAGCTTAGAGCGTCAAAGCTCCAGTTGCTTTCGCCTTCGCACCACGTGTCACCGCAAATATCGTCGATCGACTGCAAGACATCGATTTGTTCTTCGTCGCTTAGAACAGGCGCGGCCAGCGCATGGCTGGACAGGATAAAAGAAAAAGTAAGAGCTCCCAGAAGACTCGTAAAGATCGAGCCGAGGTGTGAGAGTCGGAGAAAGGAAGTAAGAGTAGAAGTAGGGGTAGGGGAAACAGAAACGGAACGCATATCAATGACCTCGGTGGACTTTTAGAAAGAACTGCTTGGCAGTGATCGCTAATCTACCGAGTGGGGCTTCGGATAGCAACAGACATCGCAGGGCAAAACCCCGGCCGCACAGCCAGTTAACCCTTAAAAAAGCCAGTATTATTCGAGTGCGGGGAGCTCATTTACAATTTCGAACTGTTTAGGGATTTTATAGGAGGTCAAATACTGTCGACAAAATTCCCGCAGCTCGACCTGCGTAAGGTCCTGTTTTTCTGACAAAACGTAGGCCTTTACCGACTCGCCGTTGACAGGATGCATACGCCCAACGACACGGGCATCCTTTAGATCTGGATGTGAGCGCAAAACGTTCTCAACCTCCTGCGGGTAAACGTTGAAGCCCGAAACAAGTATCATTCTTTTTTTGCGGCCGATGATCTTCCAGTAGTTGTCCTTATCGAAGCTTGCCAGATCCCCACTCCTCATCCAGCCATCCTGGTCGATATGCTGTGCAGTTTGCTCCTCGTTCCTCCAGTATCCTTTCATCACCTGAGGTCCACGGATCCAGAGTTCGCCGGCAGTATCCGGCTCATCCACGACGGAGCCGTCTTCCCGCGTGAGTTTCATCTCGGTCTGAGGCAGCGGCAGGCCTATCGTTCCAAGGCGGTTGGCATGACTTGGATTCCAGCTCGCAATCGGAGACAGTTCGGTCATCCCGAATCCTTCGAGAATTGGCGAACCGGTTACCTCTTCCCAACGGGCGGCCACGGCGGGGTCAAGTTTCATTCCGCCTGCGATAGAGAACTTCAGAGAACGAAAGTCGATGTCCCGGAAGCTGGGCAGACGCATCAAAGCAAAAAAGAGAGTGTTTACGCCCGTCATACTCGTGAACTTAAATCGCTGCATAGCTGCGGCCACACTTTTGATATTGCTCGCATCGAGTATTAAGACGTTATGAGAGCCAGCAAGCAGCGCAACGGCACAATGCACGGTAAACGAAAAGATGTGGTAGATCGGCAGGGGAGCGATGAGAATTTCTTTGCCAGGTACGATTGAATCACGAAGGAAATGATTGACCTGTTCCATATTTGCGACAAGGTTCGCGTGCGTGAGCATCGCCCCCATATGAACACCCGTTGATCCACCCGTATATTGAAGCATCGCAAGATCTTCGGCTTTAAGCTGGGGCGGAATCCAGGGTTTTGCTCCGCCTTCGCGCAGAATTTTTGCGAATCCAAGCCCATCATGTCTTTGATAGGGTTTGATAATCTTACGGCGATATTTCATTACAAATTGAGCAATATTTCGCTGAATAAAGGGATGCAGCTCGAAGAGTCGACACACAACAATGACGGGACACTGGAGATTGGGTCGAACGCGTTCGATAAGATGAGCTGAAATATCAGCGCAAAACCAAGCGCGAACATCCGCATCCTTTAATTGCCGCTCAGTTTCCAACGGAGTGTATTGAGGGTTGACGTTAACGATGACCATTCCCGCCTGAAGTATGCCCCAGGCGATAACGGGATAGAGAAGAGTATTGGGAAGTTGAACGGCGATACGATCACCCCGTTCAAGCTTTTGGTGATTCTGCAGGTAAGAGGCCACTTTTCGGCTCAAACGGACGACGGCTTCGTAAGTGAGCGTCTGTCCATCTTGAGTGTACGCTGGGAGTTCGGCATAACGGCCGCGCACCTCGTCCAGATAGTCGATGAGGGTTTTGCTTTTATCCCAGGCGTAAGAGAAGTCAGGCTGCATCAGGCGATTTTTCCTTTCGACCAAATAAAAAGCAAGTTAACACGAGGGCATCGAAGGGTCGACACGTAACATCTTAGAAAATGTATACTATTTCACGCCGGTTCTTGCATGCTCACGCTACACGAGGCAAAATAGACCTATATCGTTCCTATGCCTATACCGGATGAGGAGTATGGCCATGAGTGCCCAAAAGCGTAAGCTTAGCAATTTTCTATTGCAGCCCCTTCTGCAAGTGCGCCTCGGCCTCTATTCAATCATCATGTCGGTGGTTTTCGGTCTCGGCGTTTTCACTATCATTTATATCAACTTTTATAAGTTTTATGATCTCGTGCTTGAGCTCACGGATCTTCGGGAGGAAGTTACAGAAATCCTCAATTCCTATATTCACGGCGTGGTGCTTTGGCTGGTCCTTGCCCTCGTTGTGTATTTTCTGATCACAGTGGCGATTTCCATCTTTTTCACGCATCGGCTCATAGGGCCTACCTATGCGTTTCGTCGTCACATTCGTGATCTCTCCAAAGGGAATTACAAGTCTCGTGTCGTCCTACGAAAAGGTGATGCATTTCAGGAAGTCGCCGACGATCTCAATGATCTGGCCGTCGCACTCGAGAAACGTTAGACCTTATTGGAGAAGGTATTCAAAACGTGGCTGACTGGTTTGCGTTTGGCCTGGAGGGCACCGCCTCATCGGGTCTCGATAAGGTTCTCAGGCTCCAGGAGACTAAACTCCAATTTGCGCGCGCCTTGAAATACGCATTGGCGAATCCCATTCCGCAAGCGCCCGATCGCATAGCCCTTATTCACGACGATATTAAATCTCTGGATAAAACGCTCAGGCTTCGGGTGAGCATGCTGCCGCTCGATCGTCCTCAAGCGTGGTTTCGTCCCGGGATACCTGCTGAAAAAAGCCCGATAGCTTCTTCTGAACATACCGACCCTATTTTTATGCCGTTTGAAGACAGCCACGCTGCGGTCGTACGTTTGGCCCTGCCCGAATTCTGGCGCCAGAGGATCGTTGCAACAGATCGTTATGACGCTGGATTTTCCTTGTGGGGCCGGCTCCTTGCCCTCAATAAAAAATTGCACCAGCTCAACCATCTGTCTGCGCCCTTTCACGATATAACTATCGACGAAATGCCCGATGCCATACCCGATGAGTTAAGCAGCCCTGCTTTAAATGCCTTCGTAACCCAACTGTGCCAACGACTCAAGGCTTGCCAACGCGATTTAGAGGCCTGTTATTCGTTTCTCTGGGCCCGATCGGAATCGTTTCTGTTTGCTCTGCATGTCCAGTACATGGGCGGGCGCGGCAAAGAGTCCCGAGCGGACAAAAACGCGCCACCACCTCTGCCCCATAATGGCCGTAAGCTGAGTCCTCTCGAAGAGGCCTTGCGGTTTATGAACTTTTCGCGCCTGCCGAATTTTGCAGACCTCAGAGCCCGTTATAGGGTCATGGCCCAGGCCCTTCATCCGGACCGTGGTGGAAATGAAGATCATTTTAAGCTGCTTAGCCTTCACTACCAGGCTCTTTTGAAACAATCGCAGCGGTTTTAAGCTCCCAATTGATGCCCAATCGACATGCATTACTTAAAGTTGACTTATTTTGTCAACTTAGGGGATTATTGACTTGCGACGCCCTCTTTGGCTTGATAATCCAGGGGTCGTGAAGAGTGAGCATCGCGCCGGAAGGGGTTGATCCTGTGAAAGCTTTATTTCCTATATTCAAGAGCCATCCTGAGCTCATTTATCTCGATAGCAATGCCACAAGCCAAAAGCCCGAAATTGTCGTCGAGGCTATTGACCGATATTACCGTAGCGAAAATGCCAACGTCCATCGGGGCATTTACCAGCTTTCGGAAAACGCGACGCGGACTTTTGAAGAGTCCCGGATTCGTATAGCCAAGTATATCAATGCCGAAACGCAGGAAATTATTTTTACCCGCGGTACGACGGAAGCTATCAACCTGGTCGCGAACAGCGCGGGTCAGGCCTTTCTCCGTCCGGGTGACGAGATCGTTGTCACCGTTGCTGAGCATCATTCCAATATCGTGCCCTGGCAGATGGCAGCGGAACGTTTTGGTGTCACAGTGAAGTATATTCCCCTGCGGGCTGACAGACGCCTGGACCTTGATGCGGCACGGACTCTCATTAATTCTAAGACGCGTATCGTTTCATTAGCCCATGTTTCAAACGTGCTCGGTGTGATCCATCCTATTCGTGACATTATCAAGATGGCAAAAGCAGTGGGTGCATTGACTATGATAGATGGCGCGCAGGGTCTGCCTCATCTCCCTGTCGATGTGAAAGAACTCGATTGCGATTTCTACGCTTTCAGTGGTCACAAAGTTTTTGGACCGACAGGAATAGGCGTATTATACGGCCGCAAAACCCTTCTTCAGGCGATGCCTCCTTACCAGGGCGGCGGTGATATGATCGAGAAGGTTACGCTCCATGGTTCGACCTGGAATGAGCTGCCAAGCAAATTCGAAGCCGGAACACCTCATATCGAAGGCGTCATTGGCCTCGGTGCCGCAATTGATTTTTTGAAAAGTATGCCCATGGACTCACTTCTGAATCATGACCGGCATCTGGGAACTTATCTGACCCACCGTCTCAAAGAAGAATTTCCACGCGTGCAGATTATGGTCGAACCGGGCGATGATTGGGTCGGAACCGTAACGATGGCTCACCCCAACATTCATCCTCACGATTTGGCGGCCGTATGCGATGGCGAGAATATAGCAATTCGTGCGGGTCATCACTGCGCTCAGCCCCTTATGGAAATACTCGGCGTTACCGCCACGGCGCGTGTTTCGCCCAGTCTTTACAATGACGAATCCGATATCGACGCTTTTTTAGCCGCGCTACGCAAAGCCGAAAAACTTTTTCTTTCCTGAGGCACGAGTGATGAACGAAGAGTGGAAAGCCCTTATTTTGGATCATTATAAGCACCCACGCTTTTACGGTCCCAAAGAAGACTTTGCTTTTGCTTCGGAACAACACAACCGGACGTGCGGTGATCACGTCAAAGTCTTCGCTTCACTCGAAGGGAAGTTTTCGCAATGGAGTTTCGTAGGCGCGGGTTGTTCGCTCTGCTTGGCGAGTGCCTCGCTTATGATGGAGCTGCTTCAGAACCAGACCAAGGACGCGGTTGAGGCTATTCGGGACGAAAATCGCTCGATGTGGGATGGTGGTATCGATTTTGAAACGGCGTCCCGACCCCTCTGGCAAGCGTTGGATGGGTTGCGGCAGTATCCTGTACGGTCCCGTTGTGTAAAACTCGCCTGGCAGGCGCTTGACGAGATCCTGGTTTCTTGGAATTCTCTAGATATTTCAATTGCTTAGATAAAATACACTCAAACGGTGTAACTTTTGCTCACTCCTGCCGAATGATAGGGTGGTCAGGAGCTATTTCTCGAAAAAGGAGACAGGCGTGGTGGTAAAAAGGCTCTTTTTGATTTTATCGCTTACACTTCTGGCTCGGGAGGCCCATGCGGCGCCAGAAATTCATAAGTTCAGCGCAGCTGAGCTGAAAAAAAAGCTCACAACAATTCAATATAATGTCACTCAGGAAGATGGCACGGAGTATCCCTATAAAAACGAATACTGGGATAATCATAAGGACGGCATATACGTGGATATTGTCTCAGGTCAGCCCCTTTTTAGTTCGCTCGATAAATACGATTCCGGAACGGGTTGGCCCAGCTTTACCCGACCTTTGAAAAACGCGAATCTCGTGGAAAAAACCGATCGCAGTCTGCTCGGGACACGCACAGAAGTGCGTTCGAAATTTGCAAATTCGCATTTAGGTCATGTTTTTGATGACGGTCCGAAACCCACAGGGCTTCGGTATTGTATGAATAGTGCCGCTATGCGTTTTATTCCTAAAAGCGACCTCGTCAAAGAAGGTTATGGGGAATACGCAGCGCTTTTCGATCAGCCTAAGAAGTGAAAATATAAAAATAAAAACTTAAAAAATCGGGCCTTCTTGTAAAAGAAGGCCCGATTGCGATGAGAAGAAGGATAGGTAAAGGGCAAGGGACAATAGGGGCTTTCGTTGCGCCCCTTTTTAATTGAGTCCGCTGATGGGATTAGATTGGGAACACGGCGGGTGTGATGACCACTCCCGGAATTTCCTCGATCTTATCATGGTCGAGTTTCAGGTCAAGAGCGTGGTCCAAAAGTTCTTCGACGGTCGACACACAGATGAACTGCATATCGTTTCGAACTTCTTCAGGCACGTCTTGCACGTCTTTTTTGTTTTTCTCTGACAAAATCACGGTGCGTATGCCGGCTCTATGGGCGGCCAATACTTTCTCTTTGATACCGCCAACCGCCGTAACACTACCACGCAAAGTAATTTCGCCTGTCATTGCCAATTTCGGGTTAACCGGGCGACCACTCAAAAGAGAAATCAACGCGGTTAACATGGTCACACCTGCAGACGGTCCATCTTTAGGGATGGCCCCCGCGGGAACGTGGACGTGAATATCGGTCTTATCAAAGTCAACGCCGGAGTTAAGGAGAGGCAGCATCGAACGCGCATGCGTCATCGCAATCTGCACGGACTCCTTCATCACATCGCCCATTTGCCCCGTGAGGGTGAGTTGGCCTTTGCCCTTCATGGACTTGGCTTCGATGAACAGGATGTCCCCGCCCATAGGCGTCCAGGCAAGGCCTGTCACGACGCCGGGAGGCATATGAGCTTCCACAACTTCGGGCGTGAACCGTTCGTGTCCTAGCACAGGCTCAAGATCCTTGGAAGTAAGCGTAATGCTTCCTTCCGTCAACAGGATCCGCTCCGTACTGCCGCGAATCAAAGCTGCAAGTTTGCGTTTTAAATCACGAACACCGGCTTCGCGGGTGTAATGCGTGATCACGCGAATCAATGCATCTTCAGCGAGAACTAGACGTTCCTTATCAATTCCATGTTCCTCTAACTGTTCGGGCCAGAGGTGCTGTTTGGCGATGTGAAGTTTCTCGGCTGTGGTGTAACCCGACAGTGAGATGACTTCCATACGATCGCGCAGTGGCGCTGGTATCGTGTCGAGACTATTGGCTGTGGCGATAAACATAACTTTGGACAAATCATAAGGGGCTTCCAGGAAGTGGTCGCGGAAATTATTGTTTTGTTCCGGATCCAGAACCTCGAGCAGAGCTGCAGCGGGATCGCCCGCATAGCCTTGAGACAATTTGTCGATCTCATCCAGCAAAAACACCGGATTATTGGATTTTAAGGTTTTCATTGCCTGGATAATACGGCCAGGTCGCGAGCCCAAGTAGGTGCGTCTATGGCCACGAATTTCGGCCTCGTCTTTTACGCCACCAAGTGATGCACGTACAAACTCACGCCCCATCGATTCCGCAATGCTCCGACCAAGGCTTGTTTTACCAACGCCGGGAGGTCCTACGAGGAGCAAAATGGAGCCTTTGAAGTTCTGTTTCAATTTCAGCACAGCGAGATGTTGAACAATACGATCCTTAACCTTCTCGAGGCCATAGTGATGCTCATTGAGGATCTTTCGTGAGAGATCGAGGTCGATAGCGCCCTGGCCTTTACTGGCCCAAGGTAATGCCAGTAAGAGGTCGAGATAGTTTTGGATACCCGGAGCTTCGGGTGAATTGCGTTCCATCGTCGAAAAACGCTCGGCTTCGTCCAAGGCGATTTTTTGGATCTCCTCCGGCATATCCTCATGTTCTTCGATACGTTTTTGATAGTTGTTCTTCTCGGCCGATCGTTCGCCCAGCTCTTCCTGGATGAGGCGCATCTGTTGACGCAAAACAGCGTCGCGGTTTTGTTTGCTAACCCGGCTCGAAACCTTGCGGCCGATTTCCGCACGCACTTCAAGGCTATGTTTCATGTCCTGCATAAGATCAAGCAGTTTCGCAAAACGTGCCTTGAGGGATGTTTCGCCCAGAAGTTCAATTTTGGTCGCTGTTTGGGCCTCCAGATGAGGTGCAATCAGGTTGATAAGGAGCTCGGGATCATCGATAGCACGCAGCATCTCGGCGATCTGTTTTAGATTTCCAGGTATGAACGTGATGATCTCATCCACGAGGTCTTTGATCGCCTCTAGGTAAACGCCTTCCGTTCCGGAATCGAGGTCGTTTTTGTAGGCTATGAGCTCGCCTTGCACGAGAACGCGTGGTGCGTCCCATACAAGGTCGGTAATACGATGACGCTCAAGCCCACGAATCACGACTTGGACTTCTTTTTGGTTGTCGGCGTCGCCACGAACATGTTCGATTTCGGCAAGACAAGCGGTTTCATATATAGTGTTAAGGTTGATATTACTCGTCGCTTCTTTGAGAGTCACAACGTAAATCTGTTTGGTCCCTCTCGCTTTCATTTCACGTAACGCAGCGAGATTCTTCTCATCGCTGATGGTGACTGGCGTCGCCGTTCCAGGAAACAAAATGAACTGGGAGGAGACGATTGCTGCATGCCACTGCGAGAATTTATCCGACATAGTCTACCTCTGATGGAGGGGTATTTTGAGCACCCTAGCCTTACTCATTCAAGATGGGTTCGAATTGATGCTTGTCAAGGAGCGGGCGAATACTTCTTGTTTGGGGAGGCTTTACGTGAGGATACGCTCTCATTATGAGAGAGGTATAAGCGCCCGGTGCACCGATTTCACAAGGGCGCTATGTGCATGTTGGGCAAGGCATCATTTTTTAAAAAGCTTCTCGGCGAGTTCGAGATGTTTGCTGCTCTCAACGTCGTTTTTCTTTGTCGACATTCCAAAAAGATTGAGTTTAGCAGCGTCTTTATCGATGGGTTTTTGCGCTAAACATTGTACGACATGACGGTCGTTAACCAATCCCTCTTGATAAAACAGAATACGAAGACCACCGATGTTTTTTAGGATTTCATTGGAATGAAAATAAAAATTGCGGAAATCTTCGTCTTTGCCGATGGCTTCGTCCATTTCAGGCACACCAAAAGATTCGACGAGGAGAGTCCCTCCTTGTTTGAGAGCACTGATAATATTGGTGTAATATCGTGAGTTCGACGGTCGAAACTGAGTCATGACTATACTGTCATATTCCATTATACCGAAAAGATAAAGGTCGAGATCGGTGAGCTGAGCCTCGATAGCGACTCCGGTGTCTTTAGCCAATTGCCTGGCATGTTCGATCGCTGTTTTCGAAATATCGAAGCCTTTGACCTGGAAGCCTTTTTGCGCAAGGTAAACGGCATTTTGCCCTTCGCCCATGCCGATATCGAGCACGCGGCCTTTTTCAAGGCGTGGGAGCATCTGATGCAGAAAGCCGGTCGGGCCTTTGCCACTCGCAAACGGTTTCTGCGCGTAGAATTGATCCCAGTAAGTTTTTGCGTCGGTTGCCATAGTGTATTCCGCGTGGGTGAGGGATTAAATTTCTATGCCTAAAAAGAAGCTTCCTAGCAAGGCAAAAAAGACAAAAAGTGCCATAGCGGCAAGGTAATGGTCTTTCTGTTTAATGAAGAGATAAGCCGTAAGGAGGACACGGGAGATTGGCAATGCGACGAGAACAGCAAGGCCTAAAATCGAGGAGAGCATCGCGTAGTCGTGTGCCCGCCACGCAGTGTCTATGGTCACCGATAGATGCTCGGGGCGATAGACACGGAAGTTCTCCAACACATCGCCCGATTTGAGCCAGAGGCCAACCCAACCGATCGCCAGGAGCGTGCCGGACACAAAAACGCCCCAACGCAAAAAGATGCTGATCGCCAGCTCGAGGCGAATCAGTTCTTTGTCTTTATCATTTTCGTGACTTTCAAGAGGAGTCATTGAACACCTTTCCAAATCATTTGGAGCGAAACGATAGCAAGCACGACCACAAATATCTGGCGAATCCGCGCAGCCGGAATCCTGCTCATAGATTTTGCGCCAAAATAAGATCCGACGATGATGCCAAGGGCTACAGGCGAAGCGATTTCCGGTCTCACATCGCCGCGTATAAAATAGGCGCTTGCACTGGCGCTTGCAGTCACGCCGATCATGAAATTCGATGTGGCGGATGAGACTTTAATCGGAAGTTTCATCGCCCCATCCATAGCCAGGACTTTGAAAATGCCGCTGCCGATCCCGAGGAGAGCGGATAAAACACCCGCAAGCAGCATGACGAATAAACCGAAGGGGACGTTTGAGACCTTATAGTTCTGATAAACACCTTTATCGTCGGGATATCCGGAAGCAAGTCGCAGTTTGGTGGCCCATGGATGGTCGACCAGAGCGGGATGTTCTTCGCGCTTGCGCAGCATCATGACCGAAGAAAAAAGGAGGAAAACGGCGAAGAGCACATACAAGGCTTTTGAACTGATGTGCGACGCGATGAGAAAACCACTGATTGCGCCCACAACAGTGCCTACTTCCAGGAAGACCGCAAGACGGAGATTGGTGAGTGAATCTTTGAGATAACTGGCTGCGGCGCCCGACGAAGTTGCGACAACCGATATCAAGCTCGCCGCGATAGCATAGCGAATATCCACGTGGTAAAGGAGGGTCAGAGCCGGGACCACTATGATGCCCCCGCCCAGGCCCAGCAGCGCCCCTAAAAAACCGGCGCCGATCGCAACGGCAAAGAGTAATAATTCATACATGCACTTGGTCCCTTAATACGCGATGTGAGGGCTAGAAAAAGTAGCGCGCGCCAAGCGCAAGATCGATGATGAAAGCCGTATGGTCGACCAATATCAATGCGGGTGCCAATTCTATGAAAATCTGCAGCGGAATCTCCCGGAAGATATGCTGGATTCCCAGCGGGACGCGGGCCCCAATTTCGTGGCTGATCGCATCACGATCCTGCCAGGCCAGGTAGCGAACACCGAGACCGTAGTAGACGTTGATTCCCACGCCATCGGCCTTGATCCAGTCTTTGCGGTTCCAGTGGTGGTCGATCGTGAGGTAAAGCGAATCGGTCGCCCATCCGATCGATGCCGCGACGTCTCGGTTATGTCCGTAGACATATTCACCCGTAAGTCCCGTGGGCCCCGCGACCACTATTCCCAGTCCGAAGTTGCGTGTGGCGGCTGGGGACTTGATAACACATAGAAAAGACAAGATGAAGAGAGCGACAGGCGTTAGGAAACGAACCGATGTCATTCGAACAATAAAGCTGGGGTGCGTCGACATCAATCCTGACTCTTTCTTATCGTGCGCTATAAACATGAGGATCGAATTCGATCGGCCGACTGGCAGGGCTTAGTCCGTCCAAAAACTCGGATGTTTGGCCCAGTTGTATGCCTTTCGGCGTCAGTTTCATTTTGTCAAAAATCATCGTCCCCAAGGCAGGAATCAGCTGGCCGCCGCAGTCATGGCCTGCGACCTCGCGATTTTCGCCAACAGCCCAGGTGTTCAGACCGCAAAGCATAACTTGGTTAAAAGTCGCAGCGACGCGTCGATCCAAGACCTGAAGTTTGATCGATTCGTAGGCATAATCCAGGGTTTGGGTGCCGGACTCAACAAGGTAAGTCCCGATATAGGAAATGTCGTAAGCAGGAATTCTGCAATCGAGATCAGCGTAAACCGTTTGTACAGCTTCCAAAGTCTCCGGTTTAAACAGAAGATCTTTTGTTTCGGACAGGCTATCCATCGGCAGACATTCGCTTCCGTAAAGTCCCCGAACTTCGGCAGCCAAAGGGCTGGCTATGAAAAAAACGGCGATGACGCAGCACTTCGAAGCTGGCATGCTTGATCCTCCACTTTCGACATATTCATCGCAAAAGTTAGCCCGGCAAGGCTTCGAGGTCAATGCAAAAAAATGCAAAAATCCGAGAGTAAATCAGCAGCGAGTCTTCTCAGCGCGCTCTCTAATCGCAAGAAGTTTTGCAAACTGCCGCAGCATACTTTTTTCGCTTGTGACCCGCGCCGCATCCTCCAGACTCAACCAGCGTAAATCCTTGGATTCGCTGTTTTTAATGAGAGTCAAAGTATCGTCGAGTACACAGAGATAGCGTATATCGTAGTGAAAATGACCTGGCTCTTGCCCACGCGCCGGAATTTCATGGATGTCGAGATCGAGAGGGGAGGGCGCCAGGTGGGCGAGATTAAGCACACTTTCCCAAGCAAAATGCGTGACCTCGTCGCGTCCTGATTCTTCCCGGGCTTCCCGCAAAGCAGCGCCAGCGATATCAGGGTTGCCATCAACGTGACCACCGAGCTGCAGCCATTTATTGAGTTTTGCGTGGAGCATGAGCAGTACCCGGTCGAGGGATGGATTCACGACGAGGGCGGACCCAGTGATATGGCCTGCTTTGCACGTGCGCTCCAGGCCTTCCCCTCGAGGATACGTTTTTAAAAAAGCTTCGATATCATGAACGGTTTTGGCTTCGAATTCACGATCGAAGTGTGCATAAGGAATCAGACCTTCCGGCCAGACCAATCGGTAGGCATTGAGGCTCTCTTCGGGAGTCGGAAGTGGACTCATTATTTTGCGACCTTTTCGTTTTTCGTACACACAGCTTTTGCGTAAGTGTATTTTTGCTTCATTTTAAATTTTAGGCTGCCGCTGCTCATCGCTAAAACGCCTTCGAGCATTTTGCGCTGGGCCTCTGGAACCTTCGCAAGTTCTGCGGCAGGTGCTTTCAGACCCGTTGCTTTAGTGTCCTGGTCCAAGATATAGACCTTATCGCTTTCGCGCGTCATTGTAAGAGTTCCTTCGACCTTGGAGCCTACAGGCATAACGCCGCTTTTGCCTTTAGCCAATTCGGTCGCGGTGCAGTCGACGTGATATGATAATATCGAAGCATCCTGTTTCAGTTTGTCCAATTTGCAGTCGAGTTCGGTCTTTCTCATTTCGTCTTTCATGAGAGATTCCCAATCTTTTTTGCCGTCTTTTTCATCAACGCAAAAAGGTTTGGTTTTGATCGCGGAGGTTGCGGGCCCGAGAGACGATTCGACAACTTCAACGCCCCATTCGCCCGGCTTCATCATCTGGAGGTCAGCCGCGGCCAAGGGCGCAGAAGACAGCGCAGCAAACATAAAAGCAGCGAATGAGAGAGATTTGCGAGGAAACGCTTTGGAAACACTTTGCATCGACATATCCTTCATGCATCGGGGTTATGCGGACCTTAACATCAATTTTCCAGTCGGGCATCCGTGAAAAGTATGGGTCTGACCGTCTTTATGGCCTAAAATATCATACAAACTGTGTGTCATGGCTTAGCCTGATCCTGAGGGGGATTTATGTCGGAGGTTAAGCGTCAGTTTGAGCGATTAGCGTTGTTTGAAAAAGACGTCCCGCCCGTGCGTGTTCAAGGCTGCGGTGATGACTTTTATGCTCAGCTTTACGACATTTCACCAGTAGGCGCGGGGCTTTTTATTCCCGAAAAAGAGTGGCGCAAGAAGGATCTCCCGGAGCGTGGCCAAAGGCTCTCTCTTCATGTACGACTCAATAAAGAAGAAAGTTTTGTCGTAACGGCTCTCGTCTGTCACGTTGCCGAAATAGAGAAGCGTCAGAAAAAAGGTTTTCAGATCGGTCTGACGTTTGTAACCCGCAAAAATACGGGCCCAGACCGTGACGAAAACATGGTATTGCTCACGCAGGTTTTCAGACCCCTGGCCTTTGCTGAAGATCCTCTTCTGTTTCAAGAGTATCTGCATTTTCAGATCGAGGGTTATTCACCGGTCGAGGTTATCCTGCGGACTTCGAAGTCGAACCGTTCTCTCATTCCGGGGCAGACTTTGAGTCTGAATTGCCTCCTGCCGAATAATCAGCAGAATCAGTGTAGGGTCCGTATTGTAAAGGTTGATAACCACGGCGACGACGAGGGGAGTTATCAGATACGGGGTCGATGGTTGAGTCCTACGGATGCCTTTCGGGAAGCGCTGGCCGAGTTTCTCCTGATAGCAAAACCGGGGATGAGTATTACCGAGATGAAAAAAATGGGTTGGTCGGTTACGCATATGCAGCGGGCTATCCGATTTCGTTATGCAGGTACCACTAAGGACATGCAGGCCATTTTAGAATTACGCCTTGCAGCTTCGCAGCAGGAAGGCTTTTGGGCCGGAATGCGCGATCCGAGTGTGATGCTGGATGCGTTTGATGCGTATGCCCGCAAAATTATATGTATCGTCGGGTCGAAGACGGTAGCATCCGCACGGCTCGTGTTCAACGATGGGCAACGCAGCAAAAGCGAGCACGCAAGTTACGGCGCCAAGATCCCGGCCTGGCTGTGGAATGAAGGCTTTCTAGAAGCTTCGCAGCTGTGTACGCATCCCGATTATCGTGGGGCCGATGTGTTTCATTTCCTCCTCCAGCATCTTACCCGCATCACCGCGATTTCTGAGGCCAAACACCTGGTCATCCATGCTACAGAAGCATTGATTCCTGTCTATCAGCGGCTTGGTGCAAAAAACCTCAAAGCCAAGGTGGAAGTCCCCTCCATGCCGGGAACTGTCCTCTACCTTATGAGTTTTGATTGCTCATCAGGTGCTATGGCTCTCGGCGGGAACCCCCTAACATATAACGTTGCGTTCAAAAAAATGACAGAATTCACGGCACAACAGGGCCTGCTTAATATCGCGCCACACCATGAGATCTATCGCCGGACCATAGGAATGATCGAACCCCTCGCGCAGCATATGGAGCGGCGGAAACGAAAAGCAAAAAAGTAGTCCTACCAAAGAGTAGGAAAGCAGACGGAATTCCTTGACTTTCCTACCAGAGTGGATGAAACGAGACAGTTTTAGAATATGCCTGTGCGCCCACCAAACGAACTATAGACACTAAGTTCACCCAATCTCACAGTCATAAATGGCTGAAACTTTCCGCGCGGGAAAGTTTCAGACCCATTTTTTTGCCATTTTTTTATAATTTCGCCGGATTCATGAGGTAGACTGAACAGCGTTCATGTGTTAGCGATAGATTACTTTAATGAGGGAAACAGTTATGAGAATCTTTCCAAAGTCACGCCTTGAAGATGACAATGCCTTAACTCCCCAATGTATTCTGGCCGGTTTATTACTCGCAGTTAAAGGCCAGACCCACAGTAATGATGAGCTGATGCACTTGTCGTCCTGCCTGGCTGGGCCGTCCGCTGACAACTACATGGTACGCAGCGACGAACTCAAAGGCCTCATTCAGAACTCGAACCGCATCCTCTCTGAAATGGGTCTCGATGCGTTTTTGGAACAATCATCTCCGCTTCTTACGTATAAACAAAAGCTCGCTACACTGTTGACCATCATGGACCTTTGCATGGTCGAAAATTCGCTCCTCGATGGCGAACGGGACGTCTTTGAGCAGATACGTATGGGCTTTGGTATTGCCGAGGATGATTTGAGACCCTTTGAAGAGATGTTGATCCTTAAAAATGAAGCCAGCATCCGACTCAATGTTATGCCAACTTCATACAATAGGGCAGCGGAAGGCTTCCGCTCTTTGTGTTAACAACCTGCGGTTAAAAGTTGAATCCTATGCGGTAGCTGTGAGTCTTGTGGTTGTAGATGACCAGAGATTCCATGTAACCGTAATAATATTGGACCATGAGATAGGGCATAAAACCGAAGAGCCTTGCTCTGTACTTTATGCTCATCTCCAAGGCTCCGTTGCCTATCTTTTGACTGTTGCCGCCGCCTGGGTAAAAGGCGAGTGAGGCCTCGGCTTTACGTGGGAAATATAAGGAATCCACACCTTGTATCTTGAACTGCGTAGACCACCAGCCCATATAATTAATAATATCTCGATTATTCACCCAATCAACATCGTAGACCCGGTAGAGTTTCAGATTCCAGTTAACCTCGTATTTGCCCATCCCAAATCCCATCTCCGTATCGGCATAAACTCGATCAACCGAGCGTGATGTCGGCCCATCTTTGCCGTTGCTTCTGTGTTCAATCCCTAGACGCATAAAGCGTACAAAGTGTTCGTCGATCACCCACTCGTAATAAAGTTCTGGGTTGTAGTTGATGTCGCTGAAAGGTGAGGAATCCGCCCCGAGACGCCAAAACATTTGCTGCGTATATCCCAAAAAGAGATTTTCCGTTTTTAACGGCCTCAGCTTAAGGCTGAATTGTACCTTTGTATCCGGCTTGCCACTGAGGAAATAGATATCACGATGTTTAAAGATATTGTCGTCGTCCTCTTCCTTGACTCTCTCAAGTTCGGGTGACACGGACAAGGAAGGCGTCGTATTCGTAGGAAGTTCCAAGGCAAGGGCGCGTGACGTGAGACAGAGCACAGAAAACACAGACAGAAGCCAGAGCGCAAAAACTTTCATTCCGACAGCCTTCATTAGGTGCAACGTTTTTCAGGGAGCCGAGAGAAGTTTAGGCGTTTGGTAGGGTGAATAGCAAACATTACCGTAGAAAAAGACCGAGTAAGTATATGTAACGATACGTATAAGCCTTAAATATGAATTTAATTTACCAAATTTTATTGTACTTAAATGAATATTTCTTGAACAATTTTGAATTTTAAGAGGGGTGGACCGGAAGTCATGTGTGAACTTTTTATGCCGGTAAGGCTTGGTAGGTATTGATCTAACAGTGTCTGGAGTTGCCCGGTCGCTTACGTCTATTCTTGCTCCAGATTAAGCCCTGCTGTGTCAGATATAACCGCGAGACAGTTTAATACGCTCCCCGCCCAGCGGTGAAACATATTTCAGCAACGAGTGGGATATAAATCGGGGAATGGCTGACTTAGGCCTTGCTAATCAACCTTTGTTTTCCGTTTTTCGAGAAATACTTAAGAGAATTTAGTGATAGAAAAATTTCGTATCATGAAGATTTGTCTGGAATTGGGAGATAAGATCTCTAACGTCTCTTGAAGGTACACTTTCTTTTCGGTGAATCGCATAAAATGATTGAAATATTCTTGGAAACTCAAAAACAATGCGAAGTTTTCGATCTTTGATTTCGTTTAGCACACCAATTTTTGGAATTATCGCTGCACCTTCACCTTTAAGAGCGAGGAGTCTCAAAAGGGCAATGTCATCGACTTCACCCAAAAACCTCGGACTTGAATGTTCTGTTTGAAAGATGTCTTCAATCTCGGAGCGAAGGTCGGATAGAATGCTGGGTATAAATAATGGGCCATCCAAATGAGTCTTAAGCGATTTTGTCTTCTTCTCAGTGCTTGTGGACTGCACTAAAACGATGGGCGTTTTTCCTAAAAAGGAGGAAATAAAACTGTCGGATGAATCCGAGGGACGGTTATTGGTAGTTAGGATGACGTCCAACCGATATTGTTCTAAGAACTGAATGAGTTGATTAAAGGATCCTGTCAGAATCTCAAAATTAATATCCTTTCTCGATAGAATAGGCTTTAGAAATTCGAGTTGAAAGTTTCTCGACAAACCAGTTAATGCCCCTATGCGTATCGTCTTCTGAACAGGGCTATTGCCCATCGTCCAATTCTTAAGCTCACTTCCCAGTTTGAAAATCTGGTTCGCAAAATCAAATACGACTTTGCCTTGCTCCGTGACGACAAGGCTGCGCCTTCTGCCTCGTTCAATCAGGGTCATGCCGAGATCAACTTCCAGATTTCGAATCTGTTCACTGATGGCAGACTGAGATATTTTTAAGGCTTCGGCTGCTCGTGTAAAACCCTTCAGACGCACGACGTTCCAAAAATAGAAGAGATGGTGATAGTTGAGCCAATTCATTTGATCTGTTTTTCCGATCATAAGTTAAACATTTATCTATTTTACCTAAATTACGTTTTTCCGATAGAGTAAAGTCCTGAGAATTATTGAAAACCTACTGTTCGGTAGTTCGGTAACGTATCAGACAAAAAGGGGGAGAGTTCAATGAAACAAGTGTTCTACATAAGATCGATCATGAGCGCACTGCTGCTACTTTTAATAGCCTCGATTGCCTTATTTGCATTTTATATCCATAATGGCACAAGCATCTTTACTTATGCTTCTCTTCAATCATTTCAAGCTAGTACGTATCTAACGTTACGAGTCGATACCCTTTCGACGCTCATGTTCATGATGATTTCCTTCTTAGGGCTAAGTGTAGGCCATTATTCGCTACGCTATCTCGATGGAGATTCGAGACAAATCTATTTTTTCAGTTATCTACTGATTATAGTCCTCGCTGCATCCATGCTTGTACTTTCGGGCAATCTAGCAGTTTTCTTCTTGTCGTGGCTTGGGATAAGCGTAGCGCTTCATAGGCTTCTTCTCTACCATTCGACCCGCCCAGCGGCTGTGCGTGCAGCTAGAAAAAAAATGCTTCTAAGCCGTCTCGGTGACGTCTGTCTTCTGTTTGGAATAGGACTTATCTATAAAGTCACGCACAGTCTGGACTTCGAGACGATATTTAACTTCTTGGGCAATGAAGGGCAACGCAGCGGTACGCCTCAAAACGATGGTCTTATGACCGCGGCTACTATATGTTTTGTGTTAGGGGCTTTGATAAAGTCAGCCCAGTTTCCCCTTCATTTCTGGCTTCCAGACACGATGGAAGCACCAACACCTGTGTCAGCTCTCATGCATGCTGGAGTGATTAATGCCGGAGGAATCCTCTTAATTCGTTTGAGTCCCATCCTTGAATATCACGCGGCAGCCAATCTGATTCTGACGGTTATGGGTGCTCTGACAGCGGTATACGGGTCTCTTGTCATGGTGACGCAAAATAACATCAAGAAAAAACTCGCCTATTCAACGATCAGCCAAATGGGACTCATGATATTCACCTGTGGTGTTGGCGCTTATTCATTAGCCATTTTTCACATCGTTGCGCATAGCATATACAAGGCACATGCTTTTATGAGTACCGGCTACCTTGTCGAACAAAGAATCAAACATTCCTTCGAACCAAAAGCTATTGGTTTTGCGCCTTTCTGGGGAATCGTGTCCGCGGCGAGTCTTCTCGTCATTTTGGGAGCAAGCTGGAGGACGGGCGAGTTTTTTCCATACTGTCTCTATATTTCAATATGCCTTTTGGGTTTTTCACAGACCCTCATCAATTTCAAGCTGCCAGCCCAGCCTTTAACAAGGGCTTCGGCCCTGGCGATAGGCTCGACTTTAAGCCTGGCTCTTTTGCTCTGTCTTCTCTTTGAACTTCTTCTCTCGATCGAGTTTGAACATAAAGACAGAATTAACGTTGGAATGACTTTGAGTTCCAATGCACTCTTCGCCGGTATTCTTGGCTTCTTGATTTTTGTCGGCGGCTTCTGGTTGTCCCAAAAATTACTGCAACCTTCATCCTCATTCGCGCAGAGGCTCTACATGCGTCTATGGAACGATTCCTATCTTAGCCTTAAAAGTACAGCTCTCCTTGGGTACCTTTGGCCCGCTCACTCTCGTTCGATTCGTTGAAAGGAGAATCTTATGCTCAGGACATTCACGACGAAAGAACCCGCAATCGCAGAACGAACCCTCAATGGACGGTCGAGATCCGACATGCAAGAAACAATCAGAAAATCGCTTGATCTTTCATTTCCAAGCTGGCCTTTGCAAAATGCAGTCGCAGTGAATCCTTTTTGGAATTTTAGTGATCGGCATTTCGCTGATGTCATGGACGAACTTTCTCCTGTTTTGCACACTGATCTTTACATGCCTGTTTCTTTCTACATGAAAAAGTATCGCGACGGATCCATTACGGAGACCGCCTTGCTTCTGGCGATCGATGCTGAGGCAAAAATCTATCCCGACTTGCAGTGCAATATCGAAACATTTTTGGATTGGAGTCGACAAGGTGATGCGCCATCCGACGATACTCTAGTTTTCTCCGAATTTCTTGATCGGAAGAAGGGAGGAGGTTGGGGTGAGTTCTTTCAGAATCAAGCTGCAAAATATGCAGCAGCGTATTTTGATTGCGACCAGGCTCTCGTGAAATTTCCATGGAAAGAAAAGAGTTTTTGGCAGGCGTGGAAGGCTGCCATGCTTATCGACCGTTCACTGATTGTCAGAAAGATAAATGCCTTCGATCGATATCTCAGCGAATTCGATGCAATCGAATCTTTCGATCACATCATGCCTCTCCTCAAGCGGATTGGGTTAGATTCATCGGCTACGAACTCTCTGTATTTTTCCAGACTTCTCGCTCGTAACATCGGATGGGCGAGTCAGTTTCGAATCAAGGAATGGAGTCTCTCTGACAAAGAACATGGCAAGGAATATCTCCTTGATTTTTTGCTCGCTCTCTTTGCGTACGATTATATTTTGATTCGCCATGCTATGGATCACGATGCGGTCAACTTAGCTGATTGGAGGCAGACCTTCCTTTCTGGGACAACGGCAGAACATGGCAAGCAAAGATCTGCCGTCCGACGGATTTGGCAAAATGCCCTTGAGATTTCCCATCAAAGATCGGTTGTGGAAAAGATCGTGATTGGGCAGATGGAGGTCGTCCCTCCAAAATATCAAATGATTTTTTGTATTGACGTCCGGTCTGAGCCGTTAAGACGGTCCCTTGAGATGACCTCGCCAGATGTTTCCACCGTTGGTTTCGCTGGCTTCTTCGGACTCGCCATAGAATTTGTCGATGTGGCCTCGACGAAAGACAGCCATCGATTGCCCGTCCTTCTAAGGCCCAACTGGAGAGTGAGAGAAGATCGCCTGGACACTTCTGTTTACACAACTCTTGCCACCAGACAAAGCAGCCAATATTTTTTAAACTTTAGAAAAGCATCCTTCGCTTCCTTTCTATTTGTGGAGCTTTTCGGTATTTTTTCACTATTGCAGATGCTGGGTCATCTTCTAAAAAGCCTTCTCCCTACACCAGTGGAGAAGAAGCTGGCAGGAGATTTTGGGCGATCAGGCGTTTCACGAATGTCGATTACCGACCTCGACGATATAAAAATTGATACCGACTCGCAGGCCCAAGTTCTGGCCGGAATTCTTAAACATCTCGGTTTGAAAGATAAATTGGGAAGGCTAGTCGTTATCACTGGACATGGCAGCGTCACGACCAACAATATGTTTGCCTCGGTGCTCAAGTGCGGCGCCTGTGGCGGGCACTCCGGCGATGTCAATGCTCGACTTTTGAGTTCTATGTTAAACAATCCTGAGATCCGATCCAAGCTTGAGAACCACAAAATATTCATTCCGAAAGAGACCTGGTTTTTATCGGCTATCCACGAAACCGTCAGCGATAAGTTGCTGGTTTTGGATGCAGCATCTATTCCTGCGAGTCATCGTGAGGATCTAGCATCTTTGACCAAGATCATGACGCTTGCCTCCAAGACCTTAAACAAAAGCCAGGAAAAGGTGCGTTCCGGCCGTCTCAACTCCAGGTTACACCGTCGTATGGAAAGCTGGTCTGAACTTCGGCCCGAATGGGCCCTCGCGGGCAACGCCAGCTTCATTATAGCGCCTCGGTCCTGGACGCGAGCGATCGACCTGGGCGGACGATCTTTTCTTCATGACTACATCTGGCAAGAGGACGAAGGATTCAGCACCCTTGAACTCATACTGACCGCGCCGATGGTCGTGACAAATTGGATCAACATGCAATACTATGCTTCCGTGGTCGCTCCCGAAGTCTACGGAGCTGGAAACAAGACCCTTCACAATCTGGTGAATGAAACCGGTGTTCAAGAAGGTAACGAAGGTGATCTTCGGGTCGGACTGCCTCTTCAGTCGGTTCATGATGGATCGAAATGGATGCATGACCCTATTCGCTTGAGCGTTTTTATTGCCGCGCCTCGCGAAGTCATTGAGAGTATTGTGAGAAAACATGAGCTTGTGCGAAACCTGGTCGAGAACGAGTGGCTCCACATGCTTCGCATCGATGAAGATAGCAAAACCATCGAACAAAGACTGCCGTCTGGAAGCTACAGAGCTTACTCGAAGTCGTGAAGCAGAGCCTCAGCCGACCCTGACAGAAATATTTGGAAGGATAGAAAAATATGGATCTTCCGGATGTATAAACAAAGATAGCGATCTTCAAAGGCCAACATCGTCGAGGGACCTGTTTCGCAGCAAGGAGGCTTATGGCCTGCGACATGGGATCGGCTCGGCCAAGCGGCCGCGAGTTGGACGAATTTGCCACTCGGTAACTAGTGTTCCCCTTGCAGAACAGAAATCATTGGGCCCTCAGGAGAAGAACCTGTGCATGATGCAAATACGGAAGACGCTTTGAAACCCTCATCTAACGCAAGGATTCTAGGGATTCTAGGGGGTGGTCAGCTTGCCTATTTTTTGGCTCTCGCTGCTAGGAGACTTGGTTTTAAGATCGTCGTTCTTTCCGACGATCCCTCGCATCTTTGCCAATCGCTGACCGAGGAACCGCAATCGGAATTGAAATCGTCTCGAAAGCTTCTGGCCGAAGCTTGTGAGCTCATCATTACTGAGAATGAAAATGATGTGGCTGGTTTTCTGATTGAGATAAGTAAGGACATGCAAAAGAAGCTAAGACCTTCGGTTGATGTTCTGACAATCTTTGCTGACAAAGGTAGACAGAAGCAATGGTTGGCGGCGAACGGCATCGAAAGCTCGCAGTTTGAGATGTTTGCGGCCCAGTCTCAAGATCCTGTGGATTGGCTTAAACAACAGAGTCATAATTTCCCCCGCGGGTTTGTTTTGAAATGGACCCAGGGTGGTTATGACGGCCGCGGTGTTTGCTTTGCCCGATCCGCTAAGCAAAAAAGTACGGAACGAAAACGGCTTTTACGTTTCATGGATAAAGGATTGCAGCGTGAAGGCGAAGTCTACGCGGAGGCGTTGGTTGATTTTTCTTGTGAATTGTCTCTCGTCGCAACCCGTGCGGAATCCGGTCAGATAGTATTTTATCCCTTGGTCTTAAGTCGACAGGAGGGTGGCGTGTGCCGATTGGTTCGTGGGCCAGCCCGTCAGTTTGAGAATCTTCAGGGTATCGAGGAAAAGGCACGGGAAATTGCTCAAAAGATTGGCAAAGAGTCGCAATTAACTGGTACGTATGCCATCGAATTCTTTTTGCTAAAGGATGGGCTTCTCCTCGTCAACGAGATTGCTCCCCGTGTTCATAATTCCGGCCATTTTTCACTTAATTGGGGATCGTGTTCCCAATTTGAAAATCATGTCCGGGCCATCTCTGGACAGGAGCTACGATCTCCTGAAGCTGACGGGTGTTTTGCCATGCTTAATATTTTAGGACCAGAGACTTACCTTGGACATGCTAACGCTCCAAGTCTCCAGCTTGATGGCTGCACGCTCCATTGGTATGGCAAATCACAAATGAGACCAGGCCGAAAAATGGGGCATTTTAATTTAGTCGCGGAAGATCCTGAGAAGCTTATGCAGCGACTTTTGATTCTTGAGAATGCTTTAGAATCATGGACTAACCACTATGTCGTTACGAAAGGTGATGCCAATGCCGATACGAACAAAAGTAGCCGTAGTTATGGGAAGCGATTCTGATTTCACGGTGATGAATGCTGCCCTTGAAGCCCTCCACGCCTTGGACATACCTTATGTCTTGAGGGTTGTATCGGCCCATCGCACGCCATTGCTTATGTATGAGTTTGCTCAATCGGCGGATGAGTCGGGGATTGGAGTTATTATTGCCGGTGCAGGTGGAGCTGCGCATCTTCCTGGTATGCTTGCCGCGCTCACTCATGTTCCTGTCATTGGAGTGCCGGTGCCGCACGGTTCACTGAATGGGCAAGATGCCCTTTATTCTATCGTTCAGATGCCCAAGGGTATACCGGTCGCTACTGTGGCCATAGGGGGAGCTTTCAATGCAGGGATTCTCGCTGCTCAGATGTTATCAATCGGCGGTGATGAAGAGGCTCGGGCTATCAAGAGTCGTCTCATTGTCTGGAGAAAACAGCAGTCCATTCAATCCGAGGGAAAGATCCTAAAAGACCCGTTTGCAGCTGCGGATGCGTAGAGAGTTGTCATCTTCGTACATGTGTCAGAACCTTAGCAACGGGGGAGCCATGACTCTAGCCAGTAGCATGAAAGAATTTGGGTGGCTGACGAGCCATCCTCTCGTTCCAAATGATCTTCCAAATCTTTTGAATACGGACTCGCGTTCTTTGCAAGCGGGGCAGTGGTTTCTCCCCATTCGGGGGCAACACTACGATGGTCATGACTATATTCGGCTCGCCATGACAAAAGGAGCAGCTGGCTTTTTTTATCAAGCGTCTCATGCCAAACACTTAGACGATCATGATAGAAAATTTGGGATCGAAGTTGCAGATACAACGCTTGCTCTTCAGCAGCTCGCACGCTGGTGGCGGCAGAAAATGGGCTGCACCGTCATAGGTATTACCGGGTCGTCGGGTAAGACAACAGTCAAAGAAATGACTGGCGTTATGCTTCGGCATTTTGCTCCAGTTCTCCTAACGGAAGGCAATTACAACAACGAGATTGGTGTCGCTTTAACCTTGTGCCGTCTGAAATCAGAACATAAATATGCAGTTATAGAAATGGGTGCGCGGCATAAGGGAAACATCGCTTTTCTCTCCGCTATGGTGGAACAGGATATCGGTGTGCTCCTTAATGTCGGTAGTGCTCATGTCGCTGAGTTCGGAGGTCCGCTCAAGGTTCTGGAAACTAAGATGGAAATAGCTGCAGCGCCAACGCTTGTGTTTGGGTCGGATGACGAACGTATCAGTGCGGCGATGGATAAACTTTCAAATAAAACGGTGATTCGCTTCGCGGAAAGGGCTGAGAGCGAGGTAAATCTTACTCGTGTGAGGCTGGATGGCCGCGGCTCAGTTCAATTAACTTTCAAGATAGGAGAGCAAAACCTCAGTCTTGAGAGCAATTTTTATCACAGCCGTTTCGCAATTAATATCGGTGCCTGTCTCGCTATTGGCTTGGCTCTAAAACTTGACCTTAGAGAATGTATACGCGGACTAGAGACTTTTCACGGCGTAAAAGGGCGTTTCAAAGTTCATCGTCTTGACGAGCGATTGCTCATCGACGATTCCTACAATGCCAATCCCGAGAGTATGAAGTCGGGACTGAGCACGCTTCACCAAGCTTATGGACAAAGACAGATCTGCCTTGTGCTCGGCGACATGCTCGAGCTCGGTGAGAGTTCGGAAGACTTTCATAGGAAAATTGGCGCCTATTCAGCCTTGGAAGTCAAACCTATGCGACTCATAACGGTGGGGCACATGGCGCGATGGATAGCGGACGAAGCGCTCAGTTGCGGAATGGAAAAGGCTTCGATCCAAGAATTTGAGAATGTAGATACGCTGATGGATGAAATGTCAGATTTATGGAATGACTGCGACTTGATTTATGTCAAAGGGTCAAATGGCATGAAATTGGCAAAATTTGTCGATGCTTTTTTCACGGGCTCTCTTGCTTCTAACGATCCTACGTCGAACTCAAAAACCGAACATCCAAAAAAGTACTCGACCACCATAAATGATGGCTAGATACGGAGTAAATAAGAGGTCCTCGCCAAGCCGACCTCTTTTTAGTTTTCGTTAAATTTGAAAAACGGTTCAAGCGCTGCTTGAGATGATCCGGGCGGGGACAGTGGACTGAGTGACAGCTCCTAGAGTTAAAAGAGCAAATAAAACTATGCTCAAAGGATAGGGTTGTGCCCAGCAGACCCTTGAGATGCAGTCTATGCCTAGCATAGAATAGACTGAGTTCTGATTATTAACTTCTGTAGATGTGCAGCTTCATGATGCTCTTGCAACGTACCGGTACAATTTCGAAAGATGATTCGACCCCATCGAAAATTCGTCTTATGAAAGTCAAATAATCCTGGCCCAACGCAGCGCGATAAGTTTCTGTTTTTATTTTCTCAGCCAAATCTCTGGGCGTGTTCCGGCTCGGGCAATGCCCGAAGATTATGATGCAGAGCTATTTGAATCGCCTTGTAGGTCCTAAATCGAAATGCTTTTCTCGTAGTGACTTTTGTTTTGTTGTTCATTCCCTCCACGCTACTCGAGGAAAGGCTGCCTTTTGTGCAATTGAGCCTAAAAAAAGCCGACATTTCGTGACAATTACTAAAAGAAGGAGGGCAGAAGAATTTGCATATTTTCTTCGGGAAATTGGCCGAAAATATCCCAATGCGAAGAAAATCCATGTGATCATGGATAATTTGAATACTCACAGGGAAAAATCCCCGCTTACTCATCTTGGGGCGAAAAGAGG
>JACMOC010000009.1 GCA_014378195.1 Oligoflexus sp.
CTCGCCGGGGGCGCGGGTGGGGCTCTTAAAATGGGACGTTACCTCAACTATAAAGGCCTTCCCCATAATAACCTCCTTGTATCACTCGCAAACGCGATGGGCCTCAGCGATATCAAAACCTTCGGTATCCCAGGCGTATGTACGGGGCCACTCGCAAACTTAACGGTATAAATTGTTGGACCGCTTTTTCATAAAGCGGTCCAAGCTCCTGTCTCTGCTCATCTCTATACGCCTTCTTAAGTCTCCCCACTTGCTTTTGCAAATCCTCCTTCGCGATACTGAAAAGGCCACTCATTTTGAGTTGGACTGTCACAGACTACGCGCGGAGCAAAATGATGAGCCGATCGAATCGACGTTCACTTCTCAAATTCATGGCCTCGGCAGCGGCAGCCTCGCAGTCCAGACTCAGCCTGGCCGCTTCTACTCTCACTTCCACTTCACCACGCATTCCCGAGACGCTCAAACGTGATGTTGTGGTGTTTGGCGGTGGAGCATCGGGAATGTATGCGGCTATGAAACTCCGAGACCTTGGCTACTCAGTCGTTGTGATTGAAAAAGCGAACCGTTTAGGAGAAGTCGGTTCTAAATGGATAAAAACGGGAACGAGACGGGCAATGACTCTCTAGTCATTGCCCGTCTCGTTTCAAATATTGACCGACCAAATACGATGATTCATTCATATTTTGCTTGAATCACATGTTTTTCTCTGTAGTATTAACAGCTTATAAGCCACTTTTTTCCCTCGTCATGATCTTACGAAGTGCTGATCGCCTGATAGTTAGCTCAGATCAATATTTGCCTGTAAAGTTCGAAGCCAGCCTACCGAACCGATACCTACAGAAACACGGCAAAGGGAATCTTATGCCAAACTTAGTCGTCGATTGGCCAGGATTAGCCGAAAATTTTGATAATGATAAATTTGCAATATCACTCGTGGTCGAAGCATTTTTAGAAGCAATTCCCGAAGGCATGGCCAAGCTGAAAGCGTCGATAGTAGCCAGGGATGCAAAGGCTTTGGCTATGGCAGCGCACAGCCTCAAGGGTGCCATCCTCAATTTTGGGGCTGTCGAAGCCGTTCGTTTAGGCCAGGAGCTGGAAAACTGCGGTTATGCGGGGACAATAGATGGAGTTGAAACCTTATTAAACGCCTTTGAAGAAGCCGTCGAGGTTCTGATCCACGAACTCCAATCGGAAACGGCCCGTTATCAAGAGGCTGGTTAAGTGTTGCGGATCATCTTATTATTTTCTCTGCTATCGACTGCGGCATTTGCTGCGACCGATCCGATCGAAGGTGTCGAGCAGCCTTAAGTCTGGCAATAGGGAGATACTTTATCCTCCGACTCCGAAGCTCAGACCGTAACACAAACGCCGCAGGGATCGGACGAAGACGTCCAGGCCAAAGTTCAAAATATACCGACTGTCGACCCTGACCTTCACCGAACTTTAGGCCTCATGCTCATTTTTTTTCTCCTGGTCTCTGCATCGGTTCGTTCCGCCCTCCTGACAATCAGGCGCCAACGCCTTAAAAAGCTTCATTTAGTTGCCAATAGTTTCCTCTCGTGGCTGACCTTCAAAAGCCAACATCAGCTCGAACACATAACAATGGCAGAAACTCTCTTTGCAAAAAACGTCTCCGACCGATCCATCCGGAGCTATGAAGTTATGGGATACTTCAATCGAGACGTCGAACACCTCAAACAGCTCGAGGATCAGTTGCGTATCGACAGTTTCGTGCCGGTGTTTGAGCTCCCGCTACCTCACACTAAGGTGGAATATCTCACCAAATTTGCAACGGTTTCGCCCGAGGTCTTTTGCACAGCAATCGGTAAAGCATCGTCTCCTTTCTTGCAAATCAGGGCCCTCAGACTTTTACGTTCCCATATAAACAACACCCCCGATCTCGTTATCGCCCCTGAGCTCGAAGCTATAATCGCTGCCGAATGCATGAATTTTCCGCAATTGTATCAAGATAATAGCGTTCGCTCTGAAGTCCGGTTGACCCTTGAGTTCCTTCACAAACGAAGGCCTACGGCAGCAGCAGGCTAAGGACCGAGGACGATTCACTAAAGATAAACTATTCAGCTCCGATAACTCAACATATCGGTCTATGAATGGTGACTTATGACGGAAGACGATTTGAAAATGGTCGAGGCTCTCGTGCAGCATATGGGTCAGAAGATTGATCAGATTGCTAAAACTTTGCCGTCGCCGCTAGGACAAATTCTCATTGAGGAACTGAGGGCGAGCCATACGCGCCTCAAAAAAATTGTGTTTAGCGATGCCTTGTTTGTTACCCATGATTTACCGAACACTTCGGCGTCATCGCCGTTCGAACCTATTTCATTGCCGCCCGTTCCTTCGTCCGTATCGTCCGCGTCACCTCCAACTCAGCTGCCCGTCACGCCATCTGTTGCTAGGAAAAAGGTACTATTTCTAATCGACGATGATAGGGACGCTCAAAAGGTACTTTCGTATATGTTCGATAAAAAAAGCACATTTCGAGTGGTCTCTCATACCGATCCCTGAAGTGGACCCTATCGGGCTTCCTTTAGCACAAGCGTTGAAAAAGAAACTCAAAACGAGCAGGTGCACACGGTTAACGCTGATGCGGCCCTAATTATAAAAAAGAAAAGCTTGACCCTTGGCGGAAGTGTTATCAGCCGTGACTACGGGACCGAAACTTACACGGATAAACCATACAGAGCATCGGTAGGCATAGGGCTTTTGTCAGAAAAGCCCGCATTTGTGGTGAGTCAGGAATCGACCTTGACCGTTGGAGGAACAACCAATGCAGTCTTTACCCCAAAACGTTTTATAACGTTCCGCCATGAGCTCTATTTCACAGAATCATTTTCGGCTTCGGCCGAAATCAGTGCCAAGTGGTATCCGGAACGTTTCGTAAGGACAGCGAATATTGGGGCTACGCTTCTTCTTGATCAATTTCGCTACCAAGCGAGACTTTATAGCACTCATGCACAGTCGAACGACCTAGCGGGATATCTCGGATTAGCCTATCAGTCATGGGCTCTTATCCCGGAGGTTTATGGTATAGGGGGCCGTGACGCTGCGAGTCGTCCTTACCTCTTTGATAACACCGAAGCGACTTTTGTTGCCGGCGGTGCCCAGGCCACTTACCGTTTCGCCAAATCGTGGGCTGCACGGGCTGGCTTGGAGCAGCGTTGGGAGAGCGGATTTCGCCAACAAACACTCAGCGCCGCTATTCTTTGGTATGACCGATGATACCCTCAACCTTTGAAACAACACTGGCCACCCTTTCCGACATTCCAGTCTACCTAGCCGCAGCGTCTTTCCTGCTGGCGTTCACAATCTTTGTTTTCCTCATCATCCATCAGCAGTTCAAAGGCCTCTATCGCCTATGGGACGAGCGTTTTGCGGAACGTGATGAGGATCTGCTGATGCAACTCATTGCGACCGGCAACGTGTCTCTCCTGGCAAAGCTGAATCGAAGCCAAAGTACGAGAGATCTCATTATCCGCATAGCAAGCAAATTGCAGGGCGAAGCCGTACATCAATTGATCGGCGCCTACAATTATCTGGGCTTCGCGATGGATGACTTCCATCAACTGGCGCACTCCAACATCGTGCGTCGAATGCAGGCTCTTCAACGATGCCGAACACTCAAACTTCCGTTGCCAAATGAGGCATGGACCAAGCTTCTTGAACATCCAAACCAGACATATCGCTGGGCAGCGATGGAATATCTTATTTTAGTCAAAGCCAAAGACAGTTTGCTTTGGCTCCTTGCCTTTCTCCAATTGCCCTTTAATCAAGAGACGGGGATGGCTCTTCACCTCTCCTGTTGTTTCGCTAAAACATCACCGCAAACAACGCAGTCGCTGGCAACAGGGTCTCTGCGATAGTCTATGGCGAACTCGACATTTGATTTTCAAAAGAGGAGGGGGGGGGCCTCTCGTGGATAGCGTTGCCTTACTTGGTAGTTTTCGAGGCAATCGCGCCTGTTGTTGAGGCTTTTAGTTATATACTTTTAGGTTTGGGTTTCCTCCTGGGATGGTCGATTTGGAATGATGTCATCGTCCTTGTAGCGGCCACCAATCTCTTCGGCATCGTGATGAATTTCACGGCGCTTGTGATCGATCAATTGACGTTCGCACGCTACACGTCACGCAGCGACTTGCTTAAACTTATGCTTGGTTCTGTCTTTGAACAAATCGCCTACCGATAGATTCATTTATACTGGCAGATTCGCGGTATGTATAGATTCTACAAGGGCGGCCATGCGTGGGGCGAAATGAAACGGAAGGGTTTTCGGTCGGGCTCATCGACACCCAAACCGATGCCACCTCCTTTGGAGAATCAAATCGATGACAACGCTCACATCACCATCAGGGGAGAACGAGTCGACTAAGGCGCTCACATTCACGGCGCATTTTATAGAGTTTGCTCGCTGACTCTGAGTCATGACCTCTGCTCCCACCCACCGCCGCCCGCTCCTACAATCACCGTTTATTTTTTAAGATCTTCACCACACTGCTTTGCACGTGCAGGCCAAGAAAAAAGCGTTGACCGTGGGAGAGCCGCATGTTGAATGAAGATACAATCCCTCCGGAGCTGACAGATGAGCATCGATCGAAACGTAATTTTATGTGTGTTCCTGACCTTCTTTCTCGTAAACAAGTGGCCATCGAAACATCTTAGACAACCGGGCGTTCATGCTAAGTTTGTGATGGTCGATGATGCTGCTTTTTATATAGGTTCGCACAATCTTTACCCAGCGAACCTACAGGAGTTTGGTAATATTGTTTCGAATGCCGAAGCAGCGGCTGAGATTAAAGCGGAGTTTTACGACAAAGTCTGGACGGAGAGCCAGCACGTGAAGTTGCCTTGTCCCTTTGATATCTAGATTAGCCGTATTCCTTCCCATTTGCTGATCTTGAATTCACTTCTCGTTTTCATGATCGTCTCCTTATTGGGTCTGTATGGCATCTTATGAAAGCGCGCTCCGTAAACTCTAGCTTACTTTCCACTCGACGTACTTGACATAAGTCATTAGCATTAACTTTTTCAGACCAACGGTGGAGCCTTCTCATATGCGCAGTCTTTCGAACTTCAGTTTTGCACTTTCTCTCTCACTCGCATTACTACCTTCCTTTGCAACGCATGCCGCAGCAGCGGAAAAAATCGCTTCGCTTGAAGTCAGCATCGACGACGCTGCTCTCGTTAAGCAGGATGCTGGGATTCGCACTCTGTTCGTCATCGTTTATGATGCCGACAGCCCGCGCCCTATGCCTTATGGCGCCCTTAAAGTTGATCTCAAGGCTGATGCGAAAGGCACTTTCTACACAGGCGACCTCACGTCAGAAAATATCCAGACGATGGGCGGGGGAGCGGTTCCCAAAAATCTCCGTCTCAAAGCAAGACTCGACAAAGATGGTTCAGCCGGGATGGATGCGGCGGGTGACCTTGTAGGCTCAGCCGAAAAGATAAAAGCCGGCGACAAAGTGAAAATTAAGATTTCAAAAGCCATCTAAGCGCTTATCTCCAAAATAAGGCTGAAGCACCTCGCGGGCTCCAGTCTTATTCATCTTAAAAGCGACACTTGATGACACATCGAATTTTTGACCCGCATGTTTCATCTCACATTCATCTCAAAAGTCCATTCTCGACTCCGCCTGATAGAAGCGTTTTGTCAACATGACATGTCGCGGCACCCATAAATCGAAGATATATCTGGGCAGACCAACAGATCGAGGCCATATAAATGAGAATACTTATCATTGAAGACCAGAACTTGATCGGGAAGGCTCTGCAAAAGGGACTGACGGAAGAGGGCTATGCGGTCGATTGGGTCACCAATCTTGTCGATGGGATTCATCTCAGTCAGGAGATTGAATACGACACCCTTGTTCTCGATCTTATGCTTCCGGATGGGTCAGGCCTCGACTTACTCAAGGCATTACGGGAGAACAACAAACAAACGCCTGTTATCATAGTTTCGGCTAAAGACACTCTGGCTGACAAATCTCTGGGCTTTCGCCTCGGAACCGATGATTATCTGACGAAGCCTTTTGATTTCGAAGAACTTCTCCTTCGCATCGGCGCTCTGATTCGCCGCAAATATCAGGTGTATGGCCATACGCTCGTATTAGGCGATCTGAAACTGGACCTGACCGCCCGCGTCGCCAAGTCCAAAGATGATATTATTTTGTTAACCGCAAAGGAATTTGCGGTTCTAGAGCTCTTTATGCTGAAACGGGCTAAGATACTTTCGCGCTCGAAGATCGCCGAACATATCTATTCCGAAGCCGCCGAACAGGAAAGTAACGTCATCGACGTTTTTATCAACCGCCTTAGGCGTAAACTCGAAAAAGCGGGCTTGCCGACGCTGATCGAAACAGTTCGCGGCGAAGGTTATACGATCCGATGAAAACCATCAGTCTTTCGAATCGTCTGCTTCTGGCAACGGGTCTTATTTTTATCGTCTTTTTCATCACGTCAATCGGTTTTTTTTATAGGGGGCAGACACGGCTTGCAGTCCAGGAAATGGACCGGCTCCTTGAAAACGAAGCCCTGACGATTTCCACTTTGGTTAACGTCGATCATAAGGGTAAGCTAGATTTTGAATTTTCAAGGCAGTTCCTTCTTCACTATCAAAGCCTCAATTTCAGCAGTTTTTTTCGCTTTTTCTTTGCCGAGAATCAAACCGTAGCTCGCGAAAGCAATGCCGCTCCAGCAATTTTTTGCGATAAGACTCAGGCCTTTCGCTTTGAAAGGAGCGGCGCAACAAACTATCGCGTAATTTCCTACCGCTTCACCCCGAGCCCTGAGGTCGGTGACGATCTTCCTCCTGGCGTTAAAGCACCTGAGATGTGTTTGGTGATCGGCACCGAAGAAGGGCCCTATGTGGAACTGGTCCTTAAAACGATTTACGCAACTCTCCCCTATCTACTGGCAATTTTTGTGGGCTCGCTAATACTTCTCTGGACGATGATCCGCACCCTCATGCGCGACCTCAACGCTTTGACGGGTGCTCTAGCGGCGTCCGACTTCAGCTCGACACGGGCGTTTCCCAAACTTCCGCCAACCGACACACTGGAGGTCTCGGCAGTAGTTGAGAAGCTTCATGTCCTTCATAACCAAGCGGCCGAAGTCTACAACGACATGATACTTTTCATCGCCCGCGCCGCTCATCAACTGAAAACCCCGGTGTCGGCCATCCACTCAACCCTCGAAGTCCTCGTGCGGCGTGATAGAACCAAGGAAGAACTGCTTGTTGGATTGTCCGACCTGGGTCTCGGCGTGAAGCAGATGAGCCAGCTCACGCAGAAACTTATCGCCTCCACACGCGTTGCATTTGAATCGCAAGCGGATCGTGTACCGATCAACCTTATTCAATTTTTCGAAACACTATGGAAAGTCTTTCAGTATAAAGCGGAAATTCGGGAGATTACTTGCAGTGTAAGCGGTGACAGACACACTTCGGTACTTGGGGATGAATATTTACTGACGGAAATTTTCGGAAATCTTATCGAAAATTCCATCCTCTACTCGAAGCCGGGCGGCTTGATTCAGATTTCTTGGGAAGCCCACGGCGAAACCACGCACATCCGAGTGGGCGATCGCGGTCCAGGCATTTCGCACGATGTGCAAGCCCATATTTTCAAACCCTTTATCCGGGGTGATGAACGCATCATAGGTGGGTCCGGCTTGGGCTTATCGATCGCGAAATCAGCAGTTAATGCGCTGTCGGGTCAACTGGAATTGATTGCAAGTTCCGATCAAGGCACTGTGATGCAAATCATTCTCCCCAGTTTTAAAAAATGAATTTCTATAAGCTTTGCATCAAATTCATTTTAAGTTAACATCGATGTTCTAACGTCCCCACGATATCTAAAACGAGATCTGAAGGAGATTTTGATGAAATCAAAAGCTTTCGTAGCCCTTGCTGTCCTTATGTCCACAAGGATTTTGGTCGCTGCTCCTGCTTCCTCGCCAGCGCGTGCTCCAACTCTTCCTCAAGTCGATCATGTGGTTATCGTCGAGTTCGAAAACATAGATTATGCGAATGCCATGGCTCAGCCGACATTTAGCTCTATTGCTAAAAACGGCGCAAATCTCTCCAATTTCTTCGCTGAAACTCATCCCTCACAACCCAACTATCTCGCGATGGTCGCTGGCGATACTTTTGGTTACAAGACCGATAGCAATGTGAATATTGATGCTCGCCATATCGGTGACTTGCTCGAAGAGGCCGGCAAGACCTGGAAAGTGTACGCGGATGATTATCCAGGCAACTGCTTTCTTGGGGCCCGCTCAGGTGCTTACGTTCGGAAACACGTGCCCTTTTTGAGCTTCAAAAACATTCAATCCAATCACGCCCGCTGCGCGTCGATAGTTGCTGGAACCGAGTTAAAGTCTGATCTCTCAGCAGGTACGCTCCCCAACTATTCGCTCTATATTCCCAACTTAAACGACGATGGCCATGACACAGGCGTGGCTTACGCGGACAACTGGGTCAAAAACACTTTCTTACCTTTACTCAAAAGCACGCTTCCCCCTCGCACGCTCGTTGTTTTTACTTTTGACGAAAGCTCTTTTTTCGGTGGCAACCATATCTATACAGCATTTTACGGCGACGTCGTGAAAGCTGGTTCGACGTTTTCCAACAGGACCGATCACTACGGCTTCCTTCGGACGATCGAATCTCTCTTCGGGTTACCTGATCTCGGCAAAAACGATGCGAATGCTGCTGTTATCGATGGCATCTGGAACCTCGACCCGATTGCGGATTGATGGCTGAACCAATGCAAAAAGGGATAAACGAATCACCTTCGTTTGTCCCTTGTTTTCGTTTAAAACCTATTTAAATAAGCTGTTTTTTCAGCCATTCTTCTTCAGTGAGCCGTTCTCGATCGCCCGTAGAGTATCATTTGCGCCACCGATCAAAACGCCATTTACGAAAACCTGAGGAAAGGTGGGCCAACCGCTCCAGAGTTTGATTGCCAGACGCTTTTGCCACTGACTGAAGTAGCTTCCGTATTCGATATAACGATAAGGAATGCTTTGCTGATCAAGAGCCTTCCTGGCTTTTTTTACAAATAAGTTTTGAGCCATTCCCACAACGACAACGCGCTCTTTCGCAACGGCCTCTTTTACCGTCTTCACGACGTCTTCCTGAAATGCAGAGATTTTTTGCAAAGCGTCGGGCGCTACAGCGGCCGTATCGAGTACAGATCGTGACATTGGTATTTTCCTTTAAAACGACGATTTATTGAAATCCGCATCGAGGGTATCAAGTAAAATCAATGATTTCCGTAATTTTCACCTTAGTGTATTTTTGGGACTCCCACTCTATTCCTTATTTAACCTTGGCGTTTGCAGAGTGGAAGATGATAAAAACTGAAGGTCTCTTGCGTAGGCCATAAGGAATCCGTATGAAAACCAGTTCTGTTCTACTTTCATTCACTCTAGTTTTGTCGTCTGCAGCCTTTGCGGAGCCTATGTGCGAAGTGAAGATTTGTAACAAGCTTGAACGTTTTACCATTCATCCTACAAGCATGATTAAAGACCATTTCGGCAAAAGCTGTTACGAAACAAGCATGCCGAAATCAGAGGCAATAGTCGGCAAAAAACTGTCTTCCAACAGCCGTTGGTACCAAGGTTCCTTTAATCCAACAAAGAAATCTGTCACGCGTATTAAAAGCGTTGGGAAGTGCGGATAATACCGCTAAATTTGCGCAGCCAATACTTTTTATAAGTCAAATCGGCTACTCACTGACTGAAACGTTGAGTTCGTTACTAAGGTAGTGATCGCCATGCAGTTCAAAGGCCCATTTGAACCCGATACAGAAAAAAGAATCGAAGCAAGTAACCGGGTCCTTCTGGATCCCAGCCGGCTTGAAGCCTTGCACCGTACTGGACTTATGGATACCGGAAACGAGCGCGCCTTTGATCGTCTGGCACATCTTGCTGCAAAGTTTTTAAATGTCCCACTGACAATCATTTCTCTCGTAGGCGATAAAAAGCAATTTTTCAAAGCCGCGTATGGTTTGCCTTCGCCTTTCGACCACACCCGCGAAGTACCTATCGAAGATTCGATCTGTCGCTATACGCTGTACAACAAGCCGATAATCGCCTCCGATGTGACGACCGACCCTTTACTCATGTATCATCCGACTGTCAAACCCTCGGGGATCGGGGCCTTTATTGCTATACCTATGGCGACAGCCGAGGGCGAAATTCTCGGCGCTTTTTGTGCCGTTGATAACAAAGCCCGGCCGTGGTCCGAGCAGGATATCTATCTTTTGACTGAACTCACCGAATCGGTTATGACGGAAATTGCCTACGCATCCAGGTTCGTGAGTTGAAGGAGAAAAGGGACTTGCGCGAGAAATTCGTCACCGCCTTGTCCCATGATCTCCGTAATCCCTTAAATGTTGCCAAGATGGGCGCGGAAGTTCTCGGGGGAAAATGATTCGACGGAAGACGAACGTGTTCGGTTTTCGCGGATCATCTGCGAAAACGTCGACAGGGCCGATCAGATGATTCAGGACTTGCTCACGGCAAGTCGAATCAAGGCCGGAGAAAAAATAGCGAGTGACCGAAAGTCAGGCGACATCGTCGAAACACTTCGCGCAACATTAGATTTCCTGACCCGCATTCATAAACGCGAGTTTCTATTCCATACGGAAGGTCAAATCACAGGCCTGTGGGACACGGACCGCGTCCGCAGAATAGTCGAAAATCTGTGTGGGAATGCTATTAAATATGGATCGGCTTCGATACCCATTAGGATTGCGCTGAAAGGTAACACGTTCGGCATTCAAATTTCCGTGCATAACTTTGGGAACCCGATTCCCCAGTCCGAACTTAAAAACCTTTTCAATCTCTTTGAACGTTCCGAATCAGCCAACAGAGGGCCGGAGAGCGGCTGGGGCATAGGCCTGACTATCGTCCGTGCCTTGAGTGAAGAGATGGGGGGCCACGTTCTGGTCGAAAGCTCAGCAGCTGCCGGGACTACATTTAGTGTCCATCTTCCTACTTAGCTTTTGACCCTCTACGTGATCCCATGTGCCTAAAGCGTTCTATCGGCTTTCGAAAAAGACAAATTCCGCTCGCAGGATGCGGACTTCAAAGAGGCTTTTTGGTGAGAAAAGCCATCTTGAAGCCGCAATCAAACCCGAGCTGATAGAGATCTTATTCTTTGCCTTGGCCCGGCTTTTCTTCCTCAACCCGAAGGACCTTCCCGCTCTTCGGGTCGATGCTCACTTCAAATATCTTCCCATCTTTCGCCACATCAACGGAATACACGTCTTGTCCGTGTTCGTTTTCCCGTTCAACTTCTTTCACTTCTCCAGCAACTTCCTTTAAAGCAATTTTCTTGGCATCGGATTCTGTTATGTCTTTTCCCTTAACTGCACCCGCCGCAAAGCTTAGCTGTCCAGCAAAAACTAGAGTTGTGAAGACTATCAATTTCATGACTTTCATAGAGGCCCTCTATAACGGTGGTTCAACAACATTTATAATCCTATAAGGACTCGATGACGCTCAGATGACGTGATCACTTTGTGAGAATAATTCTAAATATTTTTTGGATCAGACGAACATTGATACTTTAGTGCACAACACTTTGCTAAATGATATAAACAAGGCCATGGGTTTCCTAACTTAGACGAAGGTCATCACTGTGTTTAACAACTTGAAAAACATACTCATAGTCGACGATAGCCCTGATTATCGGTTTCTCTTTGAAACGTTAATCACTCAACACGGTCTCTCGCCTATCTGCATGAAAGACGGAGACAAAGCGATTGAGTATTTGAAATCGCATAGTGTCGACGTAATCATTACCGATTTTCGTATGCCAAAAGTCGATGGAATCGAACTTCTGCATTGGTGCCGCGCTCACGATATTTTGTGTCCCGTTATCTTCACTACGGCCGAGGACAATATTTTTGCAAGGGAAGAACTCGCGTTGGGTGACTGCTGTGCCACGTTAATGAGGAAGCCAGTGGACGCGCGTCTGCTCCAGGCCGCACTCGAAGCTGCAGATCGCTTTGATCATCATAGGGACTGCGTACATAGTACTTTTAAAGCCGC
>JACMOC010000010.1 GCA_014378195.1 Oligoflexus sp.
AAAAGCCCTGACTTTTGCCGCATCGTTAACGAAGCAAACTTTGCGCGTGTGTCCAATTTTCTAAAAGACGGAACTGTTGTGTTTGGCGGCAAAACGAACGCCGAGAGTCGCTATATTGCGCCGACTCTACTCACCAATGTCGCGCCGGATTCCAATGTAATGACAGATGAAATATTTGGCCCAGTTTTGCCCATACTCAAAATAGAGTCACCCGAAGCGGCGATTGCATTTGTGAATAAAAGGCCCAAACCTTTGGCTCTTTATCTCTTTTCGGGCGACAAGGATATCGTCGAGAAAGTTCTGACAGAAACATCCTCAGGCGGCGTCTGTGTTAACGATGTGGTTATGCACATGCCGGTGCCGGAACTGCCCTTCGGAGGCGTAGGCTCGAGCGGTATGGGAAGTTATCATGGCAAAAAAAGCTTTGAGAGTTTTACGCATGCAAAAGGCATCCTCGTGAAGGGCACGTGGCCCGATTTTGCTATTCGTTATCCGCCCTACAAAGAAAATCGCACGAAATGGTTGGCTATGCTGCGTTGATACAATTCTGATGAAAACGGTCCCTCTTGCACATTTCTCTCACCTCATTAAGGTCGTTGACGCGAGCGGAGTTTCGTCCTTTGAGGGTCGCGAGTTAAAAGGGCGTGGATTCGGCGCAAAGGTTCGTCTCGCTCCAGGTGAGGACAAGCAGATTCTGATCCGGCAATATAGTCACGCGCTCTTTCTTGCCCATTACAAAATACGCGAAGCAGAAGCTTTCATCGAGAGCGAAAACTCGACTTTAATTCTCAATTAATCGTTATTTGCAATTGTCCTCGTCATAGCCCTTCAAAATATGGCCTTCTTTTTTTCGCTTCGAGATTGGACGTATCTTTCGTTTGTGAGTTTCGCTTTTGCTGTGCTACTGGCGATCGCCTGCTTCTCGGGTCATATGTCCCGATTTTTCAGTTTTCTACCAACTGGCCTCCAAACGTGGAACTATGCAATTCAGCCCATACTGTTGATTGCATCATCGTATTTTTCAATCTGCTTCCTTCGCTTGAAACGAAGAGACACCATTTTTTATAGGATTATACGAAGCCTTATCCTTATAAGCATAACACACGTCATCATTGGTTTTTTCTGGCCCTACGGCTCAAGCTGGATTCATTTATTTGTCTCAAATTTCGCCTGAATTATGATCGTGGCGGCTTGCATTCGCGCGTTTCGCCGTAGTGACTTCTTTTTTGTTATCTATTTCATTGCCCTTTGGATCCCTTCCGTTGGTTTCGTCGCGTATTTCGCCCTCTCTCCGATATTCCCCGTCGAAACCCCTATCGATCCTTTTTTTGTAAGCCGATCGCTGAAGATATTTCTTTTTTCCATTGGATTGTCCCAGCGTGTCATTGAAATGCGGCGCGAATATAAAAACAAACTACGCGAGGCTAATTCAAGGTTGGAAGACAAGGTGAAAAACAGGACGATAGAACTTGAAACCACAAATCAAAATCTGGAGGAACAAATTGTTATCCGAAGTCTCGCACAGGATACATTGAAGTCCCACCAAGGCCGCATGGTGCACAGATCCAAAATAGAGGCTCTTGGTCAGATGTCTGCAGGGGTTGCACATGAAGTCAATAATTCTTTGATGATAGTTATGGGTTATGCTGAGATGGTCTTGAGGCTTTGCGGTAAAGAAATGATTGATACCGCTCGTATCAAAACCGCTATGCGCGATCTTGTTAAAACGTGTAAACGTATCGCCTTCACGATTCAATCCCTCCGAAACTTTGCCGTGCAGGAGAGCCCAAATAATCAAGACTTCAAAAACCTCAAAAATCTACTTGATCAGGCCCTACCCCTAAGGACGATAAATCTTATAAACAAAGGGCTCACGGTCGAACTCAGTGAATTTGATCCCAATATTTTTTGCAACTTTAACGGTCAGAAGTTGATACAGGTTTTTTTTCGCACTCATACTAAATGCCGAAGCAGCGACGGAAAAATCACCTCGGAAATTTTTAAAAATAAGCTGTGAACGCTTTGGTAATCCATTGGACGGAGAAGCCGCATCAGTGTAATGACGACCGGGCGCGACATTGACCCCGAGACAGCTTCCAAGATGTTTGAACCCTTCTTCACAACGAAGCCATATCGGTCCAGCGGCCTGGGCCTGGGTTTGAGCGCAGCATTAGAAATTGCCCATTCATTCGGTGGAAATATTTACTATGAAAGAAAGGTTGATTTTACCTGTTTTCATGTCGAGCTCCTTGTGAGCGCATTTATGGAGAGGGAATAGCCACGTTGTTTTCTAAACGGTCCTGACTTAAGACATTAGTCTATCCAAATCATCGGGATTCAGAACCTTGAGCAGGCTCGTTTCTTCCTCACCTTCCATAAAATCATGAACAAGATCATGCTTCTGATTCTGGAGCAAAAGAATCTTCTCTTCGATGGAATTTCGCACTACGATTTTATAAGCGATGACTTCCTTCGTTTGTCCTATCCGGTGAGCGCGTGCCATAGCCTGCTCTTCGACCGCGGGATTCCACCAAGGATCCATGATGAAGGCATAACGTGCTGCCGTAAGGTTAAGCCCAACGCCTCCCGCCTTAAGACTAATAAGGAAGACTTTTATATCAGGATTTGACTGAAAATGAGCGACTCTTTCGGTCCGGTTACGGGTCTTACCATCAAGGTACTCATAGGCTATTGCATGGTTCTTGAGACGCTCTTCGATGATATGCAGAAAACTCGTGAACTGACTAAATACGAGGACCTTTGAGTCACCGACCTCTTCAAGCTTTTCCATGAGTATATCGATCTTAGCATTGCCGATAGCATGAGCGTCGGGGTCTACCAACGAAGGGTGACATGCGATCTGTCTCAGCCTTAACATCGCCTCAAGAATCAAAAGCTTTGATTTACTAAAGTTGCCTTCGTCGACCTTTTCCTGAATCCTCGCTCGGTAATGCTTGTTGTATTGGGCATATATCTTTTTCTGACCCTTATCCATTTCACAGTAAAGAATATTGACGATCTTGGGCGGAAGATCAACAATCACATCTTCTTTGCTGCGCCTTAAAATCAAAGGTCGAAGACCGCGTGCGAGCAGCGCAAGGCCCTCGGCATCGTGAGTCCTGTGAAGAAGAGCACTTTCTACAGAGGGTCCAAGAAGTCCAGGATTTAGGAAGCGAAAAAGCGACACGAGCTCCGAAGTGTTGTTTTCAAGTGGAGTTCCACTCAGGGCGACCCGATATTGGGCCTTAAGCCTTTGGGCCGCTTGTGCACATTGGGTCCGGTTATTTTTGATGACCTGTGCTTCGTCGAGTATCACATGTTGCCACGGGACAGAACTCAGGCGCTCGCTATCTCTGAGTAAAACGCCGTAAGTCGTCAGGACGATATCCCACGCCTTGAAATCCTCGGCCGTTCGCTTGCTTGAGGCGAAGTCCAGCACCTTGAGTTTCGGTGCAAACTTTGCGATCTCTGCCTGCCAGTTTCCGATCAAACTGCGCGGCATGATGATCAGACTTGGACATCCATCTTTTTGCCGAAGGTCAAGCAAAGCAAGGATCTGCACCGTTTTGCCGAGACCCATTTCATCAGCAAGGCAAACCCCGAACAAGGATCGGGTCATCTTAAAGAGCCAGCTCAGGCCATCCAACTGATAGGGCCTTAGCGTCCCAATGAACGATGGGCTGGGTGCAATACCTGTAGCTTCATGAGCGTCTTTTAAAGCCTGACGATAATCGATCACAAAGGCAGGCGCAGTCTGTCCGGGCAAACTCATGACGAGCTGTTCAAGCAAGGGTGTCTGAGCCGGGTCTAACACGAGTCTATCATCCCGCTTTTGCAAAAGGGCGCTCAGTTTCTCCAAAGTCTTCAGCGTTTTGGGTTCGATGAATCGCGAGCTGCCATCGCTCAGAGTTACGAGGAACGTTGAATGTTTCTTCATCGTTTTGGCAAACTCTGCAAGGTCGATTGTCACCTCGTCCATCTCAACAGACAATTCGAGCCAATTAAAAGATCTCACCACGGAGACTTCGGGACGAGAGACACTAAGCGGACGTTTATCGAGATAAACAGCCCACCCCAGCTCAATGAGTTGGCTCACAAGGGAAGGGAACACCTGACTTGGAAACGCAATAAGCCGGAGGCGTGGGGTTTGAATATCCGGGAAGCGCGATAAGGTCTCGATCCATGTTTGTTCGAGAACGCGATTGGGACGCGGGATACTTCGAGACTTCATTCGGGCATCGTCACCGCTAGAACCCTCTACGGCTTCTTCATAATGAAATGACAACGTCCCGCAACATTCAGTGGCGTTCTCGATATCCGTCTGCCTGAAATGAAGCGTGGGTATTGGGATAGAACAATTATCGTCATCCGAAGGTTCTGGCTCGCTTTTATTAAGAGGAAGAAGATCGCTAACTTGGATTAAAAATGCATCGCGGTCGGGCGCTTCGATAGAGAGGTCATCTTCAATAAATTTAAGCCAGAGTTTTCCTCTTTCATCCAAAAGAGGGGTATGGATGAGAGTTCGAGCCGTCAAAGCGTAAGCTGCGCAAAGAATCTCGATGGTTTTTTTGCGACACGATGTTATCCAACCTTCGTCGCAGAGTTCGAGGTCTAGCTTCAGACGGTCATCAGAGGCTGGTATAGTAAGATAGTGAAACCGCGCGCTTAAACGCTCCTCATACTGCATGGGACGTGCAGCTTGCAAATCAGCAGCAGACGCATAAAACCGTCGATTCACAGACAAGTCCGCTAGCCATTCGTCCATATGCTCGCGCGGGAATACCAAGTGACTCAGAAATAAGACGTTGCGAGGATAACTTGGATCACCGTGAAAGCCTTCGAAGTCAAAGAAAAAATCCAGAAGCTTTCGGTCATGAGGGAATTGCTCGAGCTCTTTTATGGAAATACTTGATTTTTTGTATTTCAACGGCGATTCGGAACTTGTATAGACAGCAAAAACAAGACGATCAAGGGCGCGTGATCGCTTGGCGTTGACAACCAGAGCAAGTCGCATCGATGACTCGCCTTCGGGAGCAGTAGCCGGAGAATTGTGGGCGATTGCACGGACGAAATATTTCCATTCCGAGCGCTCAATGGATTCTGTCAGTGAGGCTGGGAGAGCTGCGCGCGCAGCCTGATTCTTCAAGGCAAATGCATACCAGGCCTTGATTTTAACTTCGACTTTATAGTTTTTAAGCCATTGTTTGACTATAGGCTTTTTAGCGCCTTCGCCGTCGAGGAAGAGAAGCGCCGCCCAGATGTGCCGGCAGGCCCCGGACTTTTGAGCAGACGCACAAACGCAATAGGGTTGCCATTGGCGGGGACCATTCTCCTCGAAGCTCACCTGATAAGACTCTATGTCTTCGACTCGGGCAGTAAAACCAGCTTCGCTCGCAAAAAAAGCTTTGATTGAACGAGCCTTATAAAAAGCAGCGCCGTCATCACGCGTTTTAGCCTCGAAATAAGGACTGAGGGCTGACTTGAGCATGGTTTTCCCCGACTAAAGCACATTTTCAGAGAAATTTTCGGCCGTTATCCTCAAACCCGTTGGGCTCGACTTTGAGATTGAAGAGCTTTTGCTGCACCGGTTTTTTGGATTGGAAAAGTGTTGCGGTAGGCTGCAGATAAAAGCCGGTTTCCCGTTCGACATAACCATGCGCCTTGGCTGTTGCTCCGGTGGGAAATTTCGTGAAGGAGCGATCTGTCTTGTCTTTAGGATCAACAACGACTTCAATGGAGACTTCTCCAAAGTTGATACTGTCAAACGTCGCATAACCAAGACCAATACCGTCGAGCGTAAATTCTACGCATTTGCCGTCGATCTCTTGAGTTTCATCCTCTGTGATGACGCCGGCTTGGATGCCAGCATTGATCGCGCTCACCAAAAGGTTACGCCAAGCGATTTCGCGGTCAGTTTTATACTCAATTGTCTTTGGTCTCATAAAAATCCTTTAATGGATAGGAAAGGCATTTCGGCTTTTATAGCGTCTTAACGAAAAAGGCCTGACAACCATGGTGCCCGGTATTCCCCATAGGTTCAGAAATCGCCTGAAATCCCGATTTTTCGTAGAGCCGGATAGCATCGGTCATCTCAGGCATGGTCTCAAGATAAATTCGTGCGTAGCCACCCCCAGCCGCGTGAGTAAGTATCTCACGCATGAGCCCGGCGCCGATCCCGAGGCCCCGCCCTTCCTTTACCAGATACATCTTTTTAAGTTCAGCCGTTTTCGCATCCTCGCCCAAAAGGGGGCCAAATCCGGCTCCTCCCACTATTACTCCATTGACCTCCGCAACAAAGTAAAGGGCCCGGGGCGCGATGTAATGCTTTGATAACGCTTCAAGTTCGGCATCGACGAACGCAAAACCTTCCCGATTTAAGCCATACTCAGTCAGAACTTTTTTTATGATCGAAGAGGCCGGGGCATCATCTTCGGCAGAGATCTTGCGAATGCGAAAGGTGTCCATGTTAAGACCTTTTGTTAGGGGGACTTACAGGCGCTTTATGCCCGGAATACTTTGCGATGGCAACTCGGAAGCAGGGTCTGCACTAAACTGCGTTGATTTGGCACTTCATGAATATTTGCGAGATAAGAGTTTATGGGCTACATATGTGTTCCAGTTAAGCTTATCCAGCGATTCTAAGGAAGGTTTCAACGTTATGTCTGTGACTGTCTCGCTCCCAGCCGAAAAATCTGCAACCCAGATGATACTCGATTACTTCCGAAGTTTTCGAGTGTTGAAAAACACACCAAGAGAATTCTGGGGCATGCAGGCCATCAATTTTCTTGATTCGACTGCGTATTTTTCTTTGATCACCGTCATCACCCTGTTTCTCTCCGAGGAAATTCGTCTGACGGATGAGAACGCTGGTTATATCGTGACTCTCTTCACTTCACTCGTCACTATACTTCTGCTTTTTACAGGAGTCATGACCGACGTCCTCGGCATACGCAAATCCCTTACGATCGCCATGCTGAGCCGAACAGTGACAACAATTGCGGTTGTCGCCCTCGCGGTATTTCCTGATGTTCCGTTCCGTGTTCCGCTCCTCGTTGCGGCTTTTGTCCTCATGGCACCATCCGCAGCCATGGTCCAAACAGTTTTTCAATCAACCAATAAACGGTTCACCAATACGAGCTCACGCAGTGCAGGGTTCAATCTGTGGTATCTCTTTATGAATATCGGTGCCGCGACATCGGGCTTCCTCATCGACGAAGTACGCTTGGTGTTAAAACTGAGTAACACCTGGATCATAGGAACTGGCATAGTAACTTCAGTCGTAAGCTTGATCCTCATGCTGCTTTTTGTCCGCCGAGAAGAACAATTCGGTGATAACAATACCTTCATCGAAGTCGTGCCTGACGCGGATAAAGTGCTAGCAAAACGCCGTTCACCTGCGCAGATCCTCAAAGAACTCATCTCGGAAACCGCCTTTTGGCGCTTTGTCGTCCTTGCGAGTTTGCTGCTGGGTGTTCGCGCAGTATTCGTTTATGTCTACCTCCTTATGCCAAAATACTGGATTCGTACACTCGGCGAAAACGCAGCTGTTGGAACTCTGAATGCAATAAACCCAGTGCTTATCGTTATCGGTCTGATTCTTTTCATTCCTATTGCAAACAAATTTAACATTTTTAAAATGCTTATCTTCGGCGCTACCATTTCTTGTCTGAGTCTCTTCGCTTTGGTCATGCCGTGGCAATCAGTTGGCGCGGGGCTTGGTGTGGTTCACAACATATTTCCCGTCGAATGGCTTGCCAACACGTTTAACAATTCTTATTACGCAATGTCGGTCATAAGCATGCTCCTCCTCTCGGTGGGCGAAGTTCTCTGGTCTCCCAAACTTCAGGAGTACACGGCGGCAATCGCTCCGGAAGGACAGGAAGGAACATATCTCGGTCTATCTCTGCTTCCATGGTTTGTCGCAAAAACAGTGGTGAGTCTGATTTCAGGTCACATGCTTTCACGCTGGGTTCCCGAAGGCGTAGGCGAAAAGCTCAGAGCAGGCACACTCCCATTCTGGGAAAGTCCGGAAGCAATGTGGCTCATTCTCGGAATATTTGCCCTTGCAGGTCCCTTCATTGCATATTTGATGCAAGACTGGTTGACCAAAGGCGCACGCTGGAAGAAAACTGAGTCTTAAATAAGCCGTAAGAATTGAGATGTAAAGCCTTCCGACTCGTGAGAGACCGGGAGGTTTTTTCATCTCGAAGAAGGTCGCGCCTTAGTCTTTGTCACTAATATTGCAGTTATCCATATATCTCATCCATAACGTCGAGCTTATCAAACCCTAGCAGATACAACCGCTTCCCACAGTTTTGAAAACGCCTGTAATCTTGTTATACTTCCTGGACCAAGGGAGGTTTATCATGAACGTATCTTCAAAATTGCTGGGCACGCTTATAGCGAATATCCTCAAGCTCTCGAACGTATCCAGGGCTCAGGCGGATGATGAGCTTTTACAAAGTGAGAATGCTGGCGCCCAAGATCGCACAACGGCAAGCACGCCTTCAGCTTTTTTTGAAGTGGGAGAGACTTATATTCTGGTGTCTTAACTGCTTCAACTACTTCCCAGTGCGATGTGGTCACAAAAGACTCAAGGCTTCACTTTATCTTCAATACTGATAAAAAAACAAAGGGCTCGTTTTGATTTCAGAATATATTCGAGCCCGTCATTGGACTCGACTGCAAGCGTCTCCCGTTCATTAACAATTCTCCTCTCGCCCGAACATTCCCATTCCACTGAGCCTTGATAGACCCAAAGAATTGTGGTGCGACTCAAGCGTCTACTCAGAGGCTTGCGATCTTTGAGATCCACGCGCTCAATCTTCGAGCTCAATCGCTCTGAACGGACCAAACAATTGAAGTCCTCAGCTTTACCAATGAGTCCCCGGCCTGTCGTCCAATCACCTTTGAACGCATAGGGCACCAAAGGCGTAAGCTTATGGTCACCATGCCTCGTGTGACGCAAAGTGATTGTTTTGCCGCCTAGCTGAAGGATAAACCGATCGTATCCGGGGAACTTACCAAATTCGCCTCGGCTTTCTCGCTTTGTTATATTGAGTTGCCAGATAAATGGCTGTTTTGCGTCAGGTTCAGTTGGGAATCTCATGAGTTCACTTGTGAAGCTCCCACCATCGTTCCAAGGTACTTCCTGATAATCGGCGGCCGTATGGTGAGTAATTTTAAGTGTCATTCCTATAGCCCCGAAACATAATGTGTACTTATAAAGTCTTTCCGTGCGAACTCTTAAAAACCGAAAAAGCCCGCTGTTGCAACAACGGGCTTTTTCGGACTCTAGGGCGCCATAAGGACTTATTCTTGCGACCATATCTTAAGGTGTTCATAACGAAATTTCAACAGGCTAATGGATCTGCGCCACTGCCTGCCTCTTATCGTCATATAGTGCCGCAGAATTCAAGGACGCACGCACATAATTTGTGTAGACGAGGTGTTTTTCCCGTCTATGTTCATGCTCATGTCCGAAGGTTTTATTTTCCAGGCGGAAACGTCATCGCCCGCGTTCGTCGTCGAAGTCTGGAAATAGGAATCGAAGTTGGCACTGGTGATCCAGTTTGCTTGAGAAATGGACATGATTCAATTGGTTACGGCCTCTAGCCATTCGTAATAGGTTGGTACACGCTAACCCGTAACCCCATCGTAATTCAAGGTAAAGCAGGTGTTGGCGGCATTGGAATAAACTCCCGTTGCGACCACTTTCAACCACTCCAAGCCCGAAATTTTATCTTTGTAATGGCACTCTCCCGATGACCCGCATCCGTTCCCGCTGACGGAAATATTGGCCCAGGCTTTGGAATCACCTGCTATCGATTCAACACCACCGCAGAAATTGCCATCACTGGCCCATATCACGCACAAAATTCCATCCGATGACATTTACAATATCGCTCGATTTGACAATACTTGCGTCGATTCCAGACAAAACCGTTTTTGTATCAGAAGCCGATGAACTCACAGTGACTTCACTTTTGCAGGCGACTAAGCCCAAGAGAAAAGCCCCGACAAATGCTTTGCGCCTTATGAAAGACGTGAGTGGAATGACGAATAAATGAAATATAAAGTATTCCTTCTCTGCATTGACTATAGAAGCGGTCGCAGGCTACAAGTCCAAATTGTTTGTGGATTCCCTGGACATTACTCTCGAAGTTTACCCCAAGCTTGCTCGTTATGTTCAAAATCGCTTGGATCATCGAACCATAGTTCGGGAGTTCAATCCCATCATCCTCAACACTTACATCAAGCAGTTGGCTGATATGAATCAGTTCTTCTCATACGTGATAGTAACAGCCCAAAAGCCAGTTTAATGCTGCCTTGACGATCGCGCTGGCGATTCAAATATCAACGCTTATTTTTGATCGTTTGATTTTGATCGCCCTCTTTTTTATCCCGAAAAAATGCCTGCATCATGCCTTATAATTGTCGCCGGTCCAAAACACGACCTACTTTGCTGAATATAATAAAGAGTAACGCTGCTGTAATGCATACTGCGGCAGTAGATTTTTGCGTGATGCCGAACCCGAGGAAAATCGCGGACAGGATAAGGAGGACACTCACACAGTACTTCGACGAGACATCAATCCAGGTATCATAGGGCGCGGCTCTATTCGAATCATTGAGCGTTTCCACCGATTCATCCAAGGCGGCAGGGGGCTGAAACCAGATTGCAATTCCTTGTTTCAAACTCTTCTTTTGCTTTATCCAGGCAAACACACCTCTGAAATGTTCAACCTGCACAGTGAGCGGGTGCCATGTGTCCAGGCGTTTCATAGTCCCATAGATCGCGGTCTCATCCTCAATTCGGAATGTGCCATAGATCCTATCCCAAAAAATAAATATGCCTCCAAAATTCTTATCGAGATAACGAGCATTCGTGCCGTGATGCACACGATGATGAGATGGGCTATTGAATAGGTATTCAAACCAGCGAGGCAGTGTTCTTATAACTTCTGTATGTAACCAGACCTGATAGAGCGAAACCAACGAATTTGCTGATATTAGCCATGCAAGAGGAAACCCTATAAAAAGCAAAGGCAACTGAAAGATGGCTACGAAATAAGGCTGAAAGGCGCTGTTTCGGAACGCGGTTGTGAGCTTATAATGCTCACTTTGATGATGCACCGCATGAGACGCCCAACCGAGGTTCCAGATGTGGCAGAAGCGATGCCCCCAATAGTACCCATGGTCGACAGCAAGGACAAGACCTAGGAAGATGACCACGGACCAAAAGTGATCGGCTCTTTCAAGAGCGAGGGTCATGCCGTGCTTAGCGGCCCAATCTAGCAAGTCAAGAAGAGGAATAATCAGTAGGGTTAGCGCTGTAGTGACCAAGCCGCAAGCAATGCTGCTCATGGCATCGTTATATTGATAGGGATTAGTGCTTCTTCTCAAAAAAATAATCTCAGCAATTATAATCAACACGATGGGAATTGAAAACAGCTGAAAATAGTCGATCTGATACAAAGCGCCGATTGACAAATGAAACACTTTAAATCTCCGGCAGAACTGACATTCGGTACCTTACTAACAGTTCTATATGTAAATATAAAATGTCTTTTCGTTTCATTCATTTGCTCGCGAGATCTACCTAACACGAGGAAAGAAATAGTCGTGCGTTGTTCGTTGGTTACAAGTCGGATCAAACTGAAAAACTTATATATTAATTTAATTTTTTTCTGAAAATGCCTGAGCTTTTTCTTCGCCGCAATCTCCAATAAAGCTCTGAGCATAACCCCGGATGTATCCGGCAAAATAACAATCGCGGGGACAGAATCCTTGCCTAATTTCAGCGTTAAAGCAATTTATGCTTAAAATATGTGAACTTAAGCATCCATAATTGTTTGGTCTGTGTAGTCTCCTCATTATTTGAGAGCAACCGCCGAATATTGAGTTATCCAGTACATCAACCCGTCCTTAGATCAGGAAGAAAAATGAAAGTACTTTTTTTTAGTCAACTAGCACTTAGCACAGCAGTCTTAGTTTCCCTAACAGCATGTGGTCAGATTTTGAATTCTGTTGGCAAATCCGACAATAATAAGGCGTCAACCAAAGAAACTAAAGAACTCGTTAACATTGGTATAAATGTTGATGAAAATTCACCAACCGGATTTGCACATGCGGCGGCCGCTTTTCGGACCTAATGGCAAAAACACTAAAAATGGGCAGAGTCTAATCAATTTTAAAGTTAAAAAATCAAAACTTTTAAGTATAGACTCCGCGACCGGTAAAGGTCGTCTTATTTTCAAAGTAGAATGTGCCGTCGCGCTTGCCAAAGCCACCAATCCCAATGCTGAGTGCGCTGGAATACGTCTCCGCGATTTGGAATATGTTCTTGTCAATGACACAGTAAATGGAGCGTCATGCCCGACAGATGCCTCGGCTTGTGCGGCCTACTTTTCGAGCGCCGGTTTGAGCGCCACGACCCAGGAGTTCATACAACCCCGGAGCGATGGTTTAGTAAACGGTGGTTTCACTACAAAGATTGATCCAACTCTAGCCTTGATTACGCCTGGCAAGATCAATGTGGCTCCGAACATGCTGTTTTGCTTGATCGTCCCCAGGTCGGTATACGGTTAAATGGACGTGTTTTGCAGACGACATGGACTCTCGAATTTATTAAGCTACAGCTAGCATCCAGCTTCCGACGTGGGCGGAGACATATTCACGTGCCGAGCGATGATCACCGCGCCTTTAATTCTCTTGGAAATTTTTATTGCACTAACAGCGGATAACCCACCAGGAAGTACGTCGACTACATTGATACACGTCCAGTTGATGGCCACGTACATTTTCAAGCCAAGAGCTTTACGAATCTCATCCAGCTATGGCAACGGAAGTCCATGAGGAGCGCAAAAGTCTCGCCCCAAGTGTTTGAAATAGTCGGCTTTACCGCCTACACTGAATTTTTATAAAAATGAAAAGCAAACAATAACTATTTACCCATAAATATTTGAAACAATTAATAAATAGTTTGGTTTTTGGTATTTATTAAAGTTTGTCTAAAGTTCCCATTCATCGATGCCGATATCAGATAAAGTATCGAGTGCGAGCCCTTTCACACGCCCCCGATCGAATAGAAAACCGAGGGAACAATGAAACATGCGTTGGTATCGATCGTTTTAGTCTTTACGGCCTCGTGCTCAGACTCCAGCACGTTCTCAGGCGCTGCTAAGCAGGCGCCCCTACCGACGGCATCTAAAGGCGTCGAATCAAGCTCGAATTCTACAGGCGAAGAGCAAACCGTACAATCTCCGGCCCCTACCGTGTCCCCAGTCCAAACACAGTTGCCAACACCAATCAATACAATACAGGGGGTCGCGCAAAAGCCCGAGGTTGTGCCCACGGTCGTCGTGAAAAAACCTGAGGCTGTGCCCACTGCAGTCGCTGCTGATACAACTGCTCTCGCTGTTTATTTTGAAGACTTACCAGGAATCTCAGACTCTTTTGTGGATGTAGTTCTTTGCTTCAAAGGCAACTTCTCGGCTACGGATAAATCGATCACATCTAATATCGATCAGACTATCGTAGCGCAGAGTTACAAAAGTAGTGCGTGCTCTCATACCGTCACAATCGATGTGATTGACAGTGTTGGCTCCAGAAATCTCCTGACTTACTCCAGTCTTCAGACAGGTACGAAAGAGTTCTCCATGAAAAAAGGCGAGCGTCTTGACATCGCGATTACGCCCGTAGCTGGTTCGTTCTGCAAGTCTGATCGCTATGATATGTTCGATCCCACTGTGGCGAAAATCAAAATCAATGTTTGTAGTCCTAATTTCTTTCCTGCAGGTACGAAATAGTGTCTTCTCGAATGAACGGCTCACGGGATCACCCACTCGGAATCGGATAGAGCCGCTCGTAAAAAAGAATAAAAACCGAAAAGCCCGCTGGTATTATTAGCGGGCTTTTCGAATTGTCGATTACATGAATCGATTGAAGAATTTTTCTGAGGAAAAATTGGAGGCGCCGATCAGATAAATGTGTCCTTGCCGCAAGCGATCGTGACTTGAGCACTCAATCTTGCGATTCTCCTTGAGGAAAACAAAGGAGAAGTCATGAAAGAGCCGTCCATTGCATCCGTAAGAGAGAAGATACAGGAATATCGTAAAAGCCAGAAATTCATACGCCAGGCATTCCCCACCGAAATCCTAACAGAAATAAATCAGCTTCTAAAATCACAAGAAAAATCTAAACTGAAAAAGGAGTTGTAGATCACTGATGCGATTTTAAATCGCGGAGTAAAAAAATCTGTGTCGTCATCCATCATTCGCGTGGCTCCTGTCATGATCACCGAGGCAAGTTTCCTGAGCATCGAAGTGTCACTCTCGAACGGCCAAGCCGCTCGTCTCCTCGGACTTGCATCGGCGGCTGATATTCTCCTGCAATTGATGGGAGCGGCCAGATGCTCCTATTGACTCCTCATATGAAGATCTACGTCGCCCTTGATCCCATCGATTTTCGCTGCGGCATGAATCACTTGGCCCAGATGGCAAAGGAGCTTTTTGCCGAAGATCCAAAGTCCGGTGTTTTGTTCGTCTTTCGGAACCGGCGGCAATCGGACGCGAAGATCCTAGCCTATAATGGGGATGGGTTCTACTTAATTCACAGACGTTTATCTTGCGGAAAGTTTCGCTTTTGGCCTAAAACACTTCGTCAGCAAAAGGAGCCTGGGGTCATAGTTGAACCTTAGTGAGCTTGCAGTACTTTTACGTGGTAGTGATCCGCGCGGAAGTATCCCCGATTCATAGAAGAGAATTGAGCCAAATGGCTTCAAAGAAGAAAGACAAGATCGACCTCGAGACGATCGAGGTGCAAGGGCTTGAAAATAGACTTCGCGCGGGGAGACTCACCGATGCGGACGTCGATAGCCTATTGAAGATGATCTCTCTTGTCCAAACTCTTCGTACTCTTTTGCAGAAACGAAGCCTCGGCCTTCGTCCTTTGAAAGGAAAAAACTTCTGGCACAACGCAGGGCGACTCATCGCGCCTCCCAAATCTGTAAATATTGGGATTTCCCTTCGTAATTTTTTAGATCAATTCTCTAGAGAACGTCTTAAGCTATTGAATTTTGGCAATTTTATTTGGTTTGGCTTATTTTTCTCAAGTATGCTCCATTTTATCCGAGTAATAGTTCAGCGATGGTAAGAGAGTGTAAGGAGTATGGGGTTGGCCATTTTTATCGCAACATTGAATAAGCTAAAAGCTCAATTAACATTTTTTGCAGCACGTCTGAATGCTGTGAATCTGTTACTTTGCCTGCTCCTACTTATGGGAATGAATGCTTGCGATTCCAATTTCGTCGCCTATAAAAATGTCTTGGACACCTCGGCCGTAGTAATAAGTTTCGATAGGATTGCTGCCGACAAAAACGAATCCGTTCTTGTTACCGGTAGGAATTTGGACAAGGACATCACGATTGAGATGAATGGGGTTCCAGTCGATTTCCAAATAGTGTCGAAAACAAAGGGATCTTTCGTCATACCTACCGACGCTCCTGAAGGATTGACTGATGTAAAGTTTAATAAAAGCAAAAAAAGTCTGGGACTACTACCTTTAGTGATTGGATCCTCGGCTGATAATATTCCAGTCATGACTGTCAGTAGCAGCTCTGTCTGCAACGATATTATTTATAAAGATAAGACGGGGACGCTTACGCGAGGAGAGCGCCCATGCGGAGACAAGCCTGCGTGTTCGGAAGATGGTCAGATCGATTGCTTAGCCGTCGCAACCTTCCCTGCGGTTGATAAACGCACAAAACTTTCGATAGCTAACGCTGCCTTGATTCATTCGACGATCACCATCGCTGGTGTGAAGGGAACGATGAGCAATTGTTCTGCCGATGGCGCCACCAGCTGTCTGGCAGACACATCTTTTCCGTCCGCCGATGCATCGGTCGCAGCTGCAAAAATTGTTACAGGGCAAACCCTTGCTGGTATCCCAGGGACCGCTTCAAGCGCTCTTGCCAACTGTGCGGCGGACGGTGCAACAGGTTGCGTGGCTATCACCAACTTCCCCGCTGTTAATAAAGTAGTAAATCTTGCTGCAGGAAACCTTGCAAAAATTCACTCATCGGTCACTGTCGGTGGAGTCGTCGGGACAATGAGTGATTGTGCGGCTGATGGTGGAACGGGCTGTATGGCTATAGCAACCTTCCCTGCTGCAATTGCTTCTGGAGCAGCTGCAAAAATCGTCACAGGTCAAACCCTTGCCGGCGTGAGCGGTACGGCGACCCCTGCGCCAGCCAACTGCGCGGCTGATGGTGCAACGGGCTGCGTAGCCGTCACCAACTTCCCAGCTGTCGACAAAGTCACTAACCTCGCTGCAGGAAACCTCGTCAAGATCCACACAACAGTCACAGTTGGTGGAGTCGTGGGAACAATGGCAAGCTGCTCGGCCGATGGTGGTTTGAGCTGTATGGCCGTCACAGGTTTTCCCGCGGCTAACACTACAGGCGCTGCAGCCAAGATCTTAACAGGTCAGACTCTAGCTGGCGTAGCTGGATCTGCTACGGTAACGCCAGGAAATTGCTCAACAGACAACCAAACTAACTGTGTAACGACATCGACGAACCCTGCGGTTATTAAAGCTAACGTGACTGCTGACCTAATAAAAAATGGAACGGTAATCGCTGGCGTTACAGGCGCTTATCCTAGTGCGACTTATCCCCTTGCAGGCGCTACTGGGACGGCTGATCTTGATGCTGCTACCTTTAATGCCAAAGTGAAGTCAGCAACGGCTTTCGAATATTGGGACTCGGCGGGAGGGTATCAAACGGGGGCGGGGAGTGCCAATATCACAGCCGCTAATATCGTAACGGGCGTATCTATATTTGGTTCCAGTGGAACTGCCCCTGCCGATTGTCTTTACGGAACTCAAGGCAGCTGTCAGGCCGATACTAAATGTAGCTGGACGGGATCGGCTTGTGAAGTTGATCCTTGGAATATACGCGCTGGGGTGACTCTGGGTGGAAAGGCTGGAGCTCTTAAGACGAGCTGTCGCAATAGGGGGAGTGCGAGCACTTGGGATACAGGTCTTCCCTATTCGGCTGTAGTCACAGCCAGCACCCCAACGATAGCGGTTACGGGGCATCCGTTTAGCAACGGTGATATTGTGAGAATCGATGGTAGCACGGCTCCTACTGGCTTGACCCTTAGAACACAAACTTACTTTGTTGTGAACTCCGTAGCAAGCACTTCACTCCAGCTTTCTCTTACGAGTGGCGGCACAGCCATCACTCCGTCTACTGGAGCTAATGTAAACATCTACAAATGGACGGATGGTACCGTTCAATGGTGGGATACGATCGATGACTATAACAATAACTTAGCTTTCCCAACCGCGCTAGTTTCGGGCTTTACGAGCAGTAACGATTGTAGTTCTGCCGATTGGCAAGATTTAACGGCCGATGGGACTTGCGATGCGGCCGCTGACGATTGCATGATGAAAGACAAGATCTCAGGCCTCACGTGGAGCGAATCCTACCCTGTGACGGGTGCTGCTGCTGCCTCGACTGCAGAGAGCTGGTTCAGTGCAATTCAGCACTGCAATAATTTGAACTTTGGCGGCTATGCCACAGGATGGCGTTTGCCCACGCAAAAGGAGTTGATGGACGCATACGCCCATGGCATCAGAGACGTAGGCTTCAACGGAGCTGGAGTTTCAACGGGCAGCACGAATCTGAACGCGAATTTTATCGCGGACGTTGATACATATTATTGGTCAGCCTCGACGACCTCGTACAACACGTCGTACGCGTGGCTCGTGCACCTGAGCTACGGGGCCACGACCAACTTCTCCACCAAGTCGCCGGCTTATCTCGTGCTTTGCGTTCGTTGAGGCTTAGTCCTGGCAGCGAATTTTTTAAATATTAGATTTTTATTTTATTAAGATTAACCATGACCAAACTTGGACTGTATAGCAAACTCCTTAAGTCTTAATACGTACGACTCTCTTGAGAACCACTTGCCTACGAAATTTCGCGAAATTCCTAAAGCATTATTCGCATGGCTTTGTCGTAAAAGCTGTTAAAACGGTACCCAAAAGCTGTGAGAGCAATTGTGTCTAGTGTCAGTCGAGTCGTGTTATCGGAAATGTCGACGGCATGACCATCACCGAGTCGTTCCCACTTTAAGAAAAGCTGTTCTGCAATATCGAGCATTTCTGGAAACATTTCGCGAAGCGACGCGGGGCCAAATGCGGCCATGAGGATACGGTGGGCCTTACCCCAGTTCGGTTCGTCGGTGCGGGCTGTGAAAAGGGCATCGCCAACAAAAGCCCGCATTTTATCAAGCGGTCGCGGATTTTTTTGTCAAAACGTTTTTCGTTGCACACCTCGTTCACGAGTTCTTGTGTGCTGAGTATGATGACCTGACTATTCGGAAGCTTCAGCCGAAAAATGCCGGCGAAGTCTAGTGCTAATCGCGTAAGTGATTGCGCTGGTGCACGTGTATCGATCAGGTGAAGGTTGCCAAGGAACGGAATTGTAGGCAGTCCAGGCATCAAATTACCGAGTAACGAATTCATAAGACTTGTCCTCCACACACTCCATCCATAATATGAGCAGATGCTCAGTTTAATACTCGCGTTTGAATCGAAATGCTGAGGTCCTAATTGACAACGCAACTTATCGTAAACATGAAGAAAATACCGAAACAGGAGCGCGCCCGTGAGACTGCGAGTGATCTTTTGACAGCGACTGTTCAGTTTCTTCGGCGTAACCACTATTCAAAGTTGAGCACGAACAAGATTGCTGAATTGGCAGGCGTGAGCATAGGAACGCTCTATCAATATTTCCCGAGCAATGAAGCCTTGGTCGTGGCGCTTGTGAGGCAGCAATTTGAAGCCGACTTTCGGTTGGTTCAGGGCATCATAGAAGAGAGTGAATCGCTTTCGTTAAGGAGGGTGTGCAGAACATAATGCATGCCGTACTTGGAATGTTTTCCGAGCAGACTCAGCTTCGGCTTGTGATCGATGAACAATCTCGAAAGCTCTCCTTCCTGCAGACCAAAGAGACTTTTCAGCAAAGAGTAAGAACGCTCTTTCTCGAAAACTTCGAGAAACACAGTCAGGGAGAATACGAAAAGCCAAGTAAACTTTCCATGTATACGGTAACAACTGCTGTGATTGGCTCGTTAGTAGCCGCCGCATCAGAGAGACTTGAGTACTTGGTATGTCCGCATTTTGAGGCGGAACTTGTGCGTTTGGTTCTGGGTTATTACCGGAAAATATAACCCATTGCTTATGACATTTTAAAACATATCGACTTTTGCAGCATAATTCCCGGCGAACAGAACTCCTTGTTCTCAGGATTCATGCGTCCAAGGAGTTAAATCGCACCATGTATAATCAGCTCTCAACTGATTCGTTTATTTATCGAAAACCAAAATTTCCACACTGCCTGGTATGATCGCAGGCTTAACCTTGGGAGTCGCTGGATCGACTTGCACAAACTGGCCGGAAATTGTGTAGATTTTATGGTCTGTGGGATCAACCATCATCGTGCGAGCACCGACTTGAGTTGTTAGTGTCTGAGCGATTTCAAAGGTATTCGCATCCTTCGCTTTAATCACGTTCAGATTGCCGCTAACGCCATTTGAACTGAAGACATAGCCATCGTCAAAGACAGAAGCATCCGCGCCGTTGCCAATAGGAATATTTGTCACAACTTTGCCGGCTTCCGAATCTGAGACAACCATGACTCCGTTCTTACAAACAGAGAACAGACGTCCTTCCTCCGCATTCGCGGAGAGCCCCGTCGGCTCCTCACAACCGGGAAGTGTCCAGACCTTTTTCAAAGTGAACGTTTTGGTCTCGATCATGCCCACTGAGTTGGTATTTTCATTGTTGAAAAATATGCCATCTCCAAGAGCGACTGCAAATTCAGGTCGACCATCAAGGACAATCGTTTTGATAACAGTGTCTGTGGCGGGATCGATCACAGTGATCGATTTACTGATTCCATTAAACACAAAGAGCTTGCCGCTATTGTCGTCGTAGATAACGGCATCGGGTTTCTCGCCCGTAGCGATCTCGCCTTGAACTTCCAGCGTCGTAAGATTGAAAATTAAAACCTTCGCCCTATTTCCGCTCGTTAAATAAGCCTTATTCATTTTCGAAATAAATGCGATGCCATGTGCGCCATCGACGCCTTTAGTGATTTTGCCTATAACCGCATCTGTTTGTAAATCGATGACATCAACATGATTGCCGCGCGTCACAAAAAGACGGTGGCTCTGAGGCTCGATCGAGAGATAATCCCAGCTCTCCGCCCCTGTGAGTGGAATGCGATGGCTTAATTTATAAGATGCTTCAGCTGAAAATGCTGATGCTGCGCCCAAAAAAGCGAGCGATGCCAAGAATAATTTCATGTCAGGTTCCTTAAATTTTATCGAATGAGAAGGGATCTATCTTAATCACAGAAGAAGTGTATTTGCCAAACAAATAGTAAAATAATTCTGCACCAATACTTCTCTAAAGAGCATAGCGAAACAGCTCGTCTCGATTGTGAATCTTTTTTGCTAATGAATCGCCTATAGTTTTGGATTACACCAGAACTTTTTCTTGTTTGTCGCCTTTTCTATAATCGTGCATAAGACCTACAGCCCCTATCGTATGCTTCTGGGAGTCTTTTAAAGGGACAAGGACTCCAATACGAACTCCATCTTCTTGAACTTAAGCGATGGACCTGCCTGTGTTGACTACGTATCAATCATCCGCATCGGACGTCTCACCGATAGCTTTACGAAGGTGGGCAGCCATGACCATATTCTGGATGCCTTTCGGCGGGATTATATGCATAATCACATCGATGAGCTCAGGGCTTGATCTCACTAGATCGTCCGCAATTTTTTGCGTCACGATGTCTTGCGATTGAGCTTACATCGGCATGCAAACTAATCCCATGATAAGTCCTGTTACGAAATTCAATGTCTTCAATTGGGACTTCCACTTTGTCTTTTTAATCCAGTTTAAATTTATTCAACAAATGTTATTTTTGCCAAGCAGGCCGCCACCCAGGACTTCTTTTTGTTTAGATAAACGAGGCTAGTTCCCAGCTGGCGTTGAACACTCGGAAAACAACAGATACCCAAAATCACTGTAAAGGACGAGGTGATCGTACACGTAACGCCAGGCCCTAATAGATCGGATAAGTGACCAAAGAATAAGCTTCCTAGGGGCAATGATCCGAGCGTCGTCATGCTATACAGACTGACAATTCGAGCCCGAAATTGATTGCTTGTTCTTTTTTGAATGGCACAATTGATAAGTGGAAAAGACCCATGCAGGCAAAAGCCTAAGAAAAATAGGAAAAAGCACGCGAAGAGAAGATTATGGGATCGCGAGAGACCATATAGAGATGCAGCCAAAACCAGGATTCGAATGGCCAAACTCTGGAAGGGATTTGTCAGGAATGCATCCGAGGGACTCGATAAACAAGAAAAAATAGCACCGATGCCTGCCGTGGCTACCATCCAAGAAAGTTCACGAGCTCCCCCATGTAGAACTTCATCCGCAAAAGCCGGGAGCAACGTTTGATAGGGATAACAGAAGAAACCCAAGAAAGACGATGCAAGGAGGAGAGCTACTATTTCTTTGTGATAAGCGAGAAAAGCGAGAACGTTCGTTGATTGAAGTTCTGGTGCATCAACCTTATTCTCCTCAATCGGCTGATTAGGCCATCGGAGTGAGATGGCCACTAAAAGCGCGACTAGTCCATAACTTAACCCATTGACGGCAAATGCTCTCTCCGTCCATTTAAGTGTATCGCCTCCAATCATAAAAATGCCGACGAGCGGACCTAACACGCGCGAGAGGTTGAGTGTAATGGAATTTAGAAAGACCCCATGCTTCAAATCCTCCGGTCCAACCATATCAGCAACCATCATATGACGCAGAGTCAGCTCAAATGCGATGAGAGCCCCCAGTATGATAGATAAAAAAGCCAATAGTGCGGGTGTAATAGTACCCCAGTGAACGCAAGCAGCTAAGAGGAGCGCCTGGATCATTGCACCCAATTCGACCGCAATAAAAAGCACTCGACGATTCATTTTATCGGCAAGTCGACCAGCATAAGGGCTGATAAGACAGGACACGCCCTGTTGACAACAGAGAAGCATGCCTATCCAAGTCGTAGAATGAGTCAGTTGAAACGCCAACCAACCCTGAACCATGGCTTGCATGGTTGTACCCGCCATCGATGTGATTTGACCGAGGAAAAAACACCGATAAGAGGGATAGCGAAGCGGTTTCAATATGCTCATCGGGAATCTATGTCCTTGTAGATATCGAGTCGGGATATCGTACAAAAGGAAGATGAATTTAACATGAAAATGACTGTAAAGATTAAGGAAATTCTTGAAGAAGAATCCGATTTAAAGGCTATGAAAATTGGCTCGGATAGAGTACGCAAAGCCGCGTCCATGTCCTTTCACCCAAATCAGTATACAATCGAGCGGGTGCAGGAGTTCACGGCTCCGTAAGGGTTCTAAAAAAAGATGGCGACTGAAGTTGCCCCGGTTTAGTGAAATCATCGTGTCCTTACCAGAACCAATATAATTTCATAAATTGATTCCATAATTCCAC
>JACMOC010000084.1 GCA_014378195.1 Oligoflexus sp.
AGGAATTCTAAGGTTATGAATCGATCATCATATTTTGAATTATACGGTCTTTGCGATGTATGATTCAAGTGATCAGGATAATACGTTCAAAATATGTATGGCTATACGCCTTTGAAGAGTTCAAGTTTTCTATCGCTTTGGTTGAGAAAGTCCTGGTTCCAAAGGCAATGCTTTGTAGGAGAAGGGCATCTCTTTGAGGTCTTGCGTTGGGGCGCGCAAGAAAAATGAGGGGAAAGCAAGATAAAGAATTTTTATGCACGTTTAATGCTGAAGCTACTCGATAAAAAAGCCCCCGGGCACAAAAAAGCCCCGGCCCAAAGGGGCCAGGGCTTAAAGTAACTTAGTCCAATATCAACTAACTCATTTCAAATTTCTAATATCAGACTTCAGCGCAGTCAAAACAGATAGCAAACACAAGTAGTAAACCGGCAAAGCCGATTCTTACTACAGAACACGCTACGCGTACCCTGCATGGTAATCCCTTGGAGGGATTATCACATCATGCCGCCCATACCGCCCATGCCGCCCATTCCGCCCATTCCGCCGCCCATGCCACCGGCAGGAGCGCCTTTATCATCGGAAGGCTTGTCAGCGATCATAGCTTCTGTTGTAAGAAGCAGTGAAGCTACTGAAGCAGCGTTCGTCAAAGCAGTTTTTGCTACTTTAGTTGGGTCGATGACGCCAGCTTTGTAGAGGTCTTCGTAGACTTCAGTCAAAGCGTTGAAGCCTTCGCCACCTTTGGATTGTTTGACTTTGTCAACAACAACGGCAGCTTCGAGGCCGGCGTTGAAAGCGATTTGACGAAGTGGCTCTTCGATTGCGCGACGGATGATCGCGACGCCGAATTGCTGCTCGCCTGTGAGTTTGATCGAATCAAGGGCTGACTGACAACGAATGAACGCTGTTCCGCCGCCAGGTACGATACCGTCTTCGACAGCAGCGCGAGTCGAGTTCAAAGCATCTTCAACACGTGCTTTTTTCTCTTTCATTTCGATTTCAGTAGCAGCACCAACTTTGATGACTGCGACGCCGCCAACGAGCTTCGCGAGACGCTCTTGGAGTTTTTCTTTGTCGTAATCAGAAGAGGTGTTTTCGATCTCAGCGCGGATTTGGCCAACGCGAGCGTCGATATCGGTTTTTTGGCCTTGGCCATCAACGATAGTAGTGTTGTCTTTAGTGATGCTGACGCGTTTCGCTTGGCCCAATTGCGCAAGAGTAACAGTCTCAAGTTTCAGACCGACGTCTTCGCTGATTACTGTGCCGCCTGTGAGGGTCGCGATGTCTTGGAGCATTGCTTTGCGACGGTCGCCAAAACCAGGAGCTTTAACAGCTGCGATTTTGAGTGTTCCGCGGAGACGGTTCACAACGAGGGTTGCAAGCGCTTCGCCATCAACGTCTTCAGCAAGGATAACAAGAGGACGACCTGATTGAGCAACTTGCTCGAGGACAGGAAGGAGCTCTTTCATGCTGGAGACTTTTTTCTCGTGGATAAGGAAGTAAGGAGCGTCGTAAGCGACTTCCATACGTTCTGCATCTGTCACGAAGTAAGGAGAAAGGTATCCGCGGTCGAATTGCATACCTTCGGTGAACTCAAGAGTCGTTTCCATGCCCTTAGCTTCGTCGACAGTGATAACACCGTCACGGCCAACTTTGTCCATGGCTTCAGCAAGGATGTTGCCGATGTCTTTGTCGTTGTTTGCAGAGATAGCGCCGACTTGAGCAACTTCTTCGCGCGTTTGGGTAGGGCGCGAGAGTTTGTCGAGGGCTTCAACGATAGCTTTAACAGCAACGTCGATACCTTTTTTGAGTTCCATTGGGTTGTGGCCGGCAGCGACGAGCTTAACGCCTTCGCGGAAGATTGCTTGAGCCAGAACTGTAGCGGTTGTAGTACCGTCTCCAGCGTTGTCGGAAGTGCGTGAAGCCACTTCTTTTACCATCTGAGCGCCCATGTTTTCGAACTTGTCTTCAAGTTCGATTTCTTTAGCGACCGACACACCGTCTTTGGTGATGTTAGGAGCGCCAAAAGAACGATCGATAACAACGTTACGGCCTTTAGGACCGAGAGTGACTTTCACTGCGTTAGCAAGTGTGTCGACGCCAACAAGAATCTTGCGACGAGCGTCTTCACCGAAATTGATAATCTTAGCAGACATGGAATATCCTCACGTATTTTGAATATCTAAAAAATGTAGGAATCAGAGCCGAAGACTTAGCGAGCGTCGATAACGCCCAGGATATCGTCTTCACGCATGATCAAGTGTTCTTGACCATTTACTTTGACTTCTGAGCCAGAGTATTTGCTGAAGAGAATGCGGTCGCCAACTTTAACGTCTGGCTTGGCAACAGTTCCGTTGTCGAGGACTTTGCCATTGCCGATAGCAATGACTTCGCCTTCTACTGGTTTTTCCTTAGCAGCGTCAGGAATGATGATGCCGCCAGCAGTTTTTTGTTCTGCTTCAACCCTTTTGACAAGGATCCGATCCTGTAAAGGTCTAATTTTCATGCTAAGTCTCCAAGCATACTAGGTAGAAAATGCGATTACTTTTTTCGGTCGTACAGCAGACTCTACTCAAAACGCTGGCCAGATCGAGAGAATCTGGGCGGCGGTTTGGCTCGCAAGCCACCAACAACCATTAATTCGATTGAAAGATAAGTAGCGCTTTTCGCTTGTCAAGGGAAGGGTAAAAAAAATTCGGGAGTGGTCTAAAAACGAAGATGATTTTTGAGGTTCACAACAATCTGACTGGAGGCGTCGTGCTGTACGTTGGGAAAATGATCACGGACTTCCGCAAGGAGATGGCGGCGTGCGCGTACGGCTGAGGAATGATCGGTAATATCGATCGAGATCGAGGGCATTTCTTTGTTTTTCGGAAGAATGACCAGCTGAAGGCGCGATGTTTCCAAGTCAGCAGAATGAGCCAAAAGTATGCGGTCGATCTCTTGCCAGGAAAGTATCGTTTTTTTCATACGTGTCGCAACTGTCACACTGTCTGTCGTGAGGCTGATAGAGTTCAGTGCACTTAGCCAGGTGTAAACGATAGCAAACCAGGGTGCGATTACGGTCGCCAAAAAAGCCGAAAAAACCATAGTCGTTTGTTTCGCAAAGTCTTCTCCACCAGCCTTTACAAGCCCCAGAAAAAGCATGCAGCCGCAGATTCCCAAAAAGGATGTATTGATGATGGCGCGGGAGTACGCCAGATAACGTCGTCCTCCAGACGGAAGCGCATCGGTAAAATAATAGTGTTCGCGGTCTTCCAGCTGAGCGCGTTGGTAGAAATCGATTGCATCTTCGTCTTCATTGTCGATGTCAATGATGCGGCGCCAGGCTAGTTCTTCATCATCAAACCGACCGACATGCGCAAACAGAGCCGCCTTAAGCTTGATGGCTTCAACATTACTCGGGCCCATTTCAAGAAGATTCTCCAAAGCCAAATGCGCTTCTTCGAAGTGGCCGTCGTCTACTATTTTTTGTATGGCATTTATATGTTTCATAGAGTGCGTATCGGCAGGACGGCGGAAGGCTTTAGAAGCGTGGTAAAAACTGCTTAGGGGATGAATCCCAAGCAGTTTATAAAATATCAATCATTTTATAGGCATAGGGGGAACAGAGGTCTTGGGAAACGGGAGGTAATGCGCCCGAAATCCTTCGGGACATAATTTGGGTGCAATCTGAAACGGTTCTTTCCCGCAGGTGGTTATATTGCAGTCCTTCGTTACATAATACTCGAGAAGGTTTTTGGAATCGTTCATCCACGCGGCACACACGAGCGTGATCTGCCCTTTGTCATTTTCCACGAGGCTTGCGTCACAAGTGCAAGGAGTCGGGCTAGGCTTCGGGTATTCTTGACCCGGATAGGCCCACATCTGCATGCGCTCACACACCGAGCTGAAGTTTTTGCTACAATCATCAGCCGAGCAGCTCGCCTGTTCCTTCGAGGCAAATGCGTTGTGCAAGACATCGAGCCTTTTTCGGTCAGCCCATATTCCACAATAGGACCGATTGTCAGGCCCTTTCATAGCTCCGCAATAACAAAACTCGTAGGGCTTCTTGGGCGGGCCTTTGCTGGTAGTCGTACAGGACAAAAGCACCAAGCTCGCTAAAAATAACGTGCACAGAAAAGACAGAGGGGAATGGGCCTGAGCTCTCATACTTTCGTTCTCTCTTTTTCCTGATGATTTGCAATCTAGGCAATGTTATCTGTGCCTTCAATCTAGAGCAGGCCGAAGCAGACTTTACTCGATGGTGTGCCATGACGCCATGCAAAAGAAGAAGTTCGTTTTTGCCCTGCCTATAGTAGCGTGTTTCTACTAATGTCCTCAAGCTTCGTCAACCCGGCAATCCGGACTTGATTAGCCCCGAAAAAGGGAAGCGCACGGCAGACCTGGCACCAGACATTGAAGGATGGATATGATGACAGCAAAAAAAAACCTACCCGAAAAATTTTTCGAACAGGCGGCTCTTAAGCAAGAGGCAACCGCTTTTTTCTATTGCCGCCCGCAGGATGATCGATGGGTGACGATGAGTTGGAATCGGTACCGGGATGAAGTGGCAACATTAGCCTCATGGCTTTTATCCCAGGGTGTAGGCCGCGGTGCAAAGGTCGCTTTGATGTCATCAAATCGTCCAGAGTGGATTATCTCCGACCTTGCGATTCTGTCCATCGGCGCAATAACAGTGCCTGTTTACACCAGTGCGTCGGCGCATGAAATTAACTATATTCTCAACCATTCGGAGTGCGAATGGATAATCGTCGATACGATCGATCGCGTGTCTCCACTGGATCGCAAAGGGCTTCGGGGTCTTGTCAGCTTCAATAAATTCGCCGAATCCACAGCTCAGGAACTCGGTATTCCCGCGTATGCTTACGCGGCTACTGTCCATGATACCGTCACGCCCATTAAGGCTCCAGTCCAGATGAACCAGGACGAGATCGCAACCCTTGTCTATACGTCCGGCACAACAGGTTTGCCCAAAGGCGTGATTCACACGCACGGAACGATAGCGGAAGCGATTTATTCAAGCCAGCAGCTGATTGAAAGCCCTGAAGGCACCATCGATCGGTTCTTTTCTTTTCTTCCACTTTGTCATGTGGCAGAACGCTGTCTTGTGGAAACGGGTTCTATCGGTATGGGGGCTGAGGTCGCCTTTGCACGCAATATCGATACGATCGCGCAGGATCTTCCGATCTGTCAGCCGACGATGTTACTCTGTGTCCCGCGCCTTTGGGAAAAGATGCAGGAAGGCATACTCGCGAAACTTCACTCAGCCAGCCCTGTGAAACAGATCGTGTTCCGCATAGCGAGTTTTATGGGCGGTAGCCGTGTTCAGGGCAACCATATCGATGCCTCCGCAAATGGCGGTATATTTCCAGCTCTTTCCGATGTTCTGGTCGGCAAAAAATTGCGGGAGGCCCTAGGACTGAACCGGGTGCGGATGTTTATTACGGGCTCAGCGCCGACCCGGCCTGAGGTTCAGAAGTTTTTTATATCGTTTGGAATGCCTATCCGCGAAGTGTACGCTCTCACAGAAAACTTCGCCTGCGGTGTTGTCAGCCTTGAAGACGATATCCTGACAAATTCTTGCGGTAAGCCTTTTCCAGGTGCCGAAGTGAAGATTGCGGAAGACGGCGAAATTTTATTTCGAGCCCCTTGGAATTTCAAAGGTTATTATAAAAACGAACAGGCAACGGCCGAGGTCCTTTCCTCCGACAATTGGTTTGCGACGGGCGACCTGGGAAGCCTGGACGCAGCTGGCCGACTTTTCATAGTCGGCCGAAAAAAAGAACTGCTCAAAACATCCAACGGAAAATACGTAGCACCAGTGCCCATCGAAGATAGCATCAAGGCGAATCCTCTGGTAAAAGAAGTGATGATGGTCGGGGACTCGCGAAAGTACTGCGTGGCACTCATCGCCCTGGAAAACCCGGTGGTTGATGACAAAGCCCGGGAGAGTTTGGTCGCTTGGTTCGACAAAGTGAATAAGCCGCTCGCGAGTTATGAAGCAGTCAAACGCGTGGGGATCCTGAAGGAAGGGTTCACGATCGAGAATGGCAGCCTGACGCCAACGATGAAAGTGAAACGCAATGCCGTCGTGAAAGCGAAAGAGCATTTTATCGACGAAGTTTATGCCTCAAAAGACTTCGTTGTTGTGGAACGTTAAAGTTTGGGGGCCGCAGCGTTCCCTGGAACCGCGGCTCCTGCAGTCCCGCTAGAAGACTTTTTGGGGACGAGAGCTTTGTACTCAAGTTTGATTTCCACAAAAGTCCCTTGTTTGTCGGTGATGCTGAGAGTTTTGTTTTCAAGTCGTACTGCGTGTGGGAGGCTTTCGGGAATGATATCAAAACTCACCTCACCGACTTTTATATCGGTACCTATCCAACCAAATTTTTTGTTCATTTCGTACATCGTTACAACGCAGATCAAAGAGGTCTGATCCTCGGAGACATTTTGCGTACGCATGGTTTCCGCGACTAGGGCGCGCATTTTATCGCCCGCGATCGTGAGCTGGGTGTTACCTGGCTTTTTCTCGGGGGCCCAGTATTTGAGGCTGTCGATTTTGATTTCCGCAAACTTACCGAGATCCGACTCGCTTTTTTTACGGTCGGCCAAAGGTTTTTTAATCTCCTCCTTCAAAACGGGGAGACCGTAGAGTTTCGTCTGAAAATAATAATTATTTGTGCCGCTGGAATCGTGATTGCCAGCACGGAGGGAGGTCAGCGCGAGAGTGAGGTCAAGCGTCTGGTAGTCGATAGGTTTGTCTTCCGCAAAAACGGTCGTCGCAGCGAATAAGAGCCACGGAGCCATCCATTTCATAAACGCGTCCTCCACTTCCCTTACTATCGGCAAAAACTATCAATCATTGAGGGGTGTTGCAATTTCGCATGGAATGGCGATGTTGGGCATATTCGCAAGTTTGGGCAAGCCGTTCATAACTTCCAGGGCTTAAGGCTCGGCCGGGACTGGAGCGTTCCAAAGGTTAAGCCAAGCTGCGTCGAGCGGAGCTCGCAAAGGGAGGGGTTCTTTCAAGACGGGATGCTGGATCTCAAGCGTTGCAGCATGCAGGGCTATACGCCCCTCCCAGCCTTCGCTCGCCCCGTATTTCACATCGCCATAGATCGGTGTCCCAAGCGATGCAAGCTGCACGCGGATCTGATGACTACGACCTGTTTCCGGGAAGACCTCAACCCATGAGAGTCCATTTTCAGAGGCAAGCACATTATAAGTGAGCACGCAAAGCTTGCCTTCTGGATGGGCTTTGCCGACGATACGAACGCGATTGTCGCTTTTTTCTTTAGCAAGATAGTGCTCAAGGCGGGCACTCGCGATCTTGGGAGTGCCTTCGAGCAATGCGAAATAACGCTTTTTCAAAGAGCGATTTCGAAATTGTTCGTTTAGTCGAGTCGCTGCCTTGCTGCTCAGGGCGAATATGATCACGCCCGAGACCGGACGATCGAGAAAGTGTATCGGTACGCAGTAGCCTTTGCGACCTTCGATCTGCCGTGTGAGGTTCCAGTCGCGAATCATTGTGAGAAGAGTTGTATCGCGGCTTGCATCCGAAGCAACGGGTATGCGCGCGGGCTTCAGCACAGCGATGAGATGGTTGTCTTCAAAGATTATTTTTAAGTGCGGTGTGTCCAACCGATGTTTCCCTTCGAAATGCCAAGAATGACGGCTGAAAACTAGGGCAAGGCAGACGACTTGTCAAAGCAAAGTGAGTCGCTTGGACGAAATTGCTCTGCAGCTTCATTCCGTGGAGCATTTTTGGTTCAAGCGGTGCTATAAATCATGTCAAGCCAAGTGCGCTGCCACATAAGGAGTTTATCGTTTGGATATAGACAGTCTACGCAAAGCCATTAAGGTCTTTTCGCAGGAAAGGGATTGGGAGCAATTCCACTCGCCCAAAAATCTCGCAATGGCCGTGAGTGTCGAAGCTGCCGAGTTGCTGGAGATTTTCCAATGGCTCACACCAAAGCAAAGCGAAGTCCTGCCCGACGACGTTCTAAGTCATGCAAAGGACGAAATCGGAGACATCCTTCTTTGTCTTCTCAACCTTTGCAATCGCCTTGGCGTCGATCCAGTGCAGGTTACGGCCGATAAGCTTGAAAAGGTAAAACTCAAGTATCCTGTCGACAAAGCCAAGGGCCTTGCGCTGAAATATTCGAAACTGTAGGAAAATGGCCACTCGAGCCAATCCAAAGGTCTACGGCTTTTTGGGAAGAGGAATTTCACTGATTGTTTAGCTTCTCTAATGTCTCTCTTTTATTCTTCGCATCTCACCAGCTTTCGTCCATAAGTTAGGAAGTTGATCAGACCAGATATTCTGAGGTGCTTTTGCGCCGCATTAAAAAAGAGTTACGTATGAAACCAAACTTTGGACTTACTGTGTCTCTCGGGCTGCTTGTGGTATTAAGCGGCGCTTGCAATGGAAGCAGCTCAAAAAAGGCTTCGGATGGGCCAAGCCCGACGCCTTCATCAGCCTCCGCACCGGCTAACCCTGGGGTCCACTCGGGCAACGCCGGCAATAGTGGGGCCGGGCTAGGTGCAACACCCACTGGCGAGGGGGCACCTGCGCCTTCGACGGATGGATCCAGCTCTCCCCCGGCAGGCTCCGTAGGTAGCTCCGTGCGTGGAATATGGGGAACGGGTCTCGCACAAAAACCGCGAAGCTGCAGTACGTTCTATGATCTGCGCGACACGAAATCAGCGGCTATACATATTCTTTGTCCGGGCGATTTCGGGAAATTGGTTTCCCTTCAGACCGATCAATTCTCGATTGTTTCGGATGACGGAACCAAAATAACTCTGCAAAAAACTGCCTCGACATGTGTGCCCCTGGCTTCCACTCAAGTCGTCTTGAATTATACAGTTACGCCTCAACCGACGGCCGTTTTGGTTTTATCCGATGCAAACGGTAAGAGTCCTGAGCTTCGGAACATCGACGGTGCTGCCCTCGCTGGTGATCTCACGACGGGGGCAACACTCAATTCCCGTCCTGTGGTGCGTGGTTGTTTTACCGGTGGTCAACTCGCTAAGTTCGCAGCGCAAGCGACAGGAGCAGCTCTATGAAAATTCTACTTCGTTCTCTCGTTGTTATGACACTTTTCGCCGCCGGATGCCATCGTTCGACTGCAGGATCCACAAGCGAAGAAAAGATAGTTCGCGGACGTGAAGTGAAAGAAGGCAGTCCAGCTTTTCTTTCGGCCGTTCGAGTTGAAATGGGCGGCGGACTCTGCACGGGCAGCATCATCGGACCTCGTCTGATCTTGACTGCCGCCCATTGCGTCGGCGGTGTGAGCGCCGATCAGATTAAGGTCTTTTTTGATAAATTTCCTATAGGCGACAAAAACAACGTGCGTAAGGCTGTGAAGCTCGACACGTTCAAACCTTTTGGTGCCGATCTATTCCCCAACTTCGACGTTGCCTGGATACAGTTGGACGAAGACGTCCCTGCACCTTACACACCTGCCGAAATCCTTCGCGACCCAGGCATTCTCAGCACAACGACACCTATCCTCCTTGCTGGTTATGGAAAACAAGCGGATGTGTGTGTTTCTGCCGATTGTGTTGGGCAATTGCGCGAAGCCAACACGGCTTTTGAAAACTATTACGATAAAGCCCACATCATGAGTCTTCTCGTTTTTCACGGTCCGGCCGAGCTCGGGCTTGGGGGTGCATGTAATGGAGATTCCGGCGGTCCCGCTTATGCACAAGTTGGGACAAAGTGGTATTTAATCGGTGTAACCAATGGAACACGTAGTGATATTACGCCGCAATCGGACAATCTATGTAACAGCGGCTGGGACATATACACCTATGCCGGCGCTTATGTGTCCTGGCTTGAAAAAGACACAGGCACAAGTTTAAAACATGATGATGTTACGACGAATCTTGATCCAGCCGTGCAACCTCTCGTTGTTCGCGGTCTATCGCAGACAACAAAACCGACGAGTTGGGCTGAATGGATTAATTACGCGAATCACTCTGATCCCGCGTATTATACCGTCGATAGCATTGTGCAATATTTGGCCTATGATTCAGGTATTCAAGGCGCAGGCAAAACCGCAGTCCTATACGATCCCGCGTTGACCATTGAAAAAGCCGCAACAACGACGAGTCTTTATCTCTCGGGCACAACAGTTACCGATCTTACGCCTCTCAATGCGTTTTATTCGCTGAAGGATTTGACTCTTGACACAACGGGCGTCACCGATCTTTCGGCTTTGAGTAATAAAAGCACGTTGACTTCGATCGGCATCCGCAAATTCGGAGACGCTGCACCCGATACCGTTATCAACACTTTAGGGGCTGCCCGCAAAAACATCGAAGACTTTGTTGTCGAATCGATATCGGCAACTGTTCTCGGTGGTACAGACTGGAGCACATTTTCGAAACTGAAAAACTTGGCTTTCGGGAAAACGGTCGGAACGTTGGATCTGAGCAAAATCAAGCCGCGCCTGATCCCCAATGATTCCGAGTTGGCTATTACAGATACTGCGGTCACCGGCCAGTTGAAGCTAGACAGGTTTTTCAATTCGACCCTGACACTTCAGTCTTTGATTTCAGGCGATGCTACGGGTCTCGGGGACAAGTTTGATTGGCTCTCTCTTGCAAGTCTGAAGGCTTTGACGCTTGATAATTTTGATGCTGCGGCTCTCCCGAACTTCCAGACTTTTGCAGGTTTGAAAAGCCTCACGCTTCGTAATAACGGTCTGACGACTCTCGCCAACATAGCTTTGCCAACCCTGGTCGATACTGTGGATGTTTCGGGCAATAAGCTTTCAACCCTGGATTTTGAGGCGCCGACGTTAGCCACGCTGAAGGCCTATGACAACCCCTTGCAGACGAGTCACTGTCCCGCGAAGAACTGCCAGATCGATATCTTTATCGCGCCCAACTCATTCGATCAATACTGCGCAAATGCTTCAGCCGCGTTTAAAAATCAATATGAAGAACCATTCTACGGTCTGCTGCTGGCGGTTCAATCCAAGGTCGTCGCAGCTGAGGGGCTTGATTGTACAGCCCTTTCAGCAGGTGTTGCAGGATTGGCGGCTTTGAACCTAAGCTCTTCCCAACTGAAAGACATTCGTCCTTTGGGTTATTTGACTTCGCTGCGCATTCTCTCTCTCGATGTGAACGCGATCGAAGATTTTTCGCCTCTAACGAATCTCAAAATGCTCGAAACTCTGTCGATGGAAAGCAACAACCTACGGACGCTCTCATCGCTTGCCGGCATGACCAAACTCTCCAGCCTCGATGTTTTGGATAACCCTATCACAGCAGTCGTTGCTGACGGACCGGCACTGAAACGCCTTTTTGTGGGCCCCCTCCAAACGCCTCCTGAGGGCCCAATGGCGTTTGCCCTTTCCATCGGCAAAGATACGCCTCTCGACGGCCTCTATGCGGCGAATTTGAACCTCTCAGCGGAATCTCTGCAGGCGATTCATGCAACGCAAACACTGCGGGTTCTTTACTTCATCGACAATCGCATCATAAACAGTGCGGATTGGGGTGATATGGTAAACCTTGTTCTGGTCGGTGGATCCTTCAGTACCCCCGACACCTGTCCAATCGTCAACGGCAACTGCATTGCGGAGGCTGGTCCAGGTGGCGAAGTCTCCCTGCTTGGCCCACTGCTCGGCGCGACGACGGGCACACGTACGAATACACCGGGTCCCTTGGTGTATCTGCCAGGTACTTCGTCTCCGATTCAAATCGGGACAACGCTTTAAATCTTTTGAGTCCTGCTCACGGCCGCCCTCAACAGGGCGGCCTTTTTATTATGCGAAAGAGTTCTGGCGACTTAGCTGCCTTCATGTCCTTGTGGCCGTTGTGCAAGGTATGAGAGGATGGTATGGGATGAATCTGACCCTGAATGAGGAAAACGCCATGACAAAAATGAAGACTTTCCTTTTCTTTCGTACTTTTACGACCTTGGGCCTCGCCCTTGCATTGAGCCATACTGCTTTAGGTGCTGACGCAGCGAAATCGACCGCAAAAGCCAAAACAAAGGCCGAAGCAAAAGCGAAAGTCGCCGAGACCTCGCTTCCAAAGGAAAAAGTCGAAATTAAATCCGATTTTGCTGTTCAAGATATGCCAGCTCCCGAACCCATTAAAGGTCAGCTCGGCGAACCAGGGGCACCGTCTCTGAAGGATCAGCAGGATGCGCTTGCCAAATCCCTTCTTGCCAAAGGCCTTTGCAATGAATCGTATTATGGCGCGGAGTTCTGCGAGAAGCAGCAGAAGCGAACATTTAAGGTGAACAGTGAAGTCGGAATAGTGACACCGGACAGTGATCTAGTAGGGGCAAAAACCGAAGACTTTTGAAGGCAAATGTCTTCGGTCCCATTTAAAGGCTGGAATTCAAGGTCACGCGATAGACGCCGTGGCCTTTAAAATGATCGACGATACGCTTGTGATGCTCATCACAATGATTGGGGTCGAGAAGGCCTATGATCATGCCGCCTCCGCCCGCGCCCGTTGATTTTACGGCCAAAGCGCCCAAGGCCCGTGTTTGAATAATCATATCGAATAAATTTGCAGGTACTACCCCGGCATCTTCCAAAAGGTGTCCAGCTTCGTTCATGCTTGCTGCTAAGCCGAGTGTGTTGCCCGATTGCAGGCTTTGATAGGCTGCGAGTGAAAGTTGATCAAAGCGATCAATGTGGCTATCGCCGTTTGCGCCTGTAAAATAAGGCTGAGCTATTCTTATCATCGACATGGTCGAGGCGCGAATATTACTGTCAATCAATACAAACTCAAAGGATTGCCCGGCGTCGATCGAAATCATTTTGATCTCGCGTTTTTTCGCGAACAACACCGGTTTCTCAAAAGCAACTACGGCCGTGTCGAGTCCCGAAGGATTCCCATGAAAGCTTTTTTCGAGTTCATTCGCGAACGTGGCAAGCTGCGTGTTGCTCAGTGTGATCGCATGCGATTGGGAAAGGGCCCGCAAGACGGCCACACAAAGTGTTGCGGACGAACCGAGACCGGCACCGATTGGCAGAGATGAATGTGTCTCGCCGTCGAGCGAAAAAGCATCGATACCAAGCAGCTGCATCGCTTTGATAACGACCGCTTGCAAGCGTGGCGAGCCCTCATGGCCCGCTAATTTTAGATGAACTTCCGGGGCATGACCATTACGCGAAGGTTTGGGTGTCATATGAAACCGGAACCGCATCTGATGCAGAGGAATCGCTACTGCATGTGCTCCGTATACAACCGCATGTTCGCCTACGATAATCGCTTTGCCACAAGCCGTTGTTTCTATGGAAGGAACAATCAGCTTGGATGTTCGAAAGTCCGGATATTGAGTTTCGCTTTCTCTATCTTTCAATTCAAACCTCTCTCAAGTCTTGGGCCTTCTCCGACTCGATCCTGCAGCAGCTGGAGGGTTGGATAGTGTTCAGCAGTCCATGTGGTAAGCGCACTTGTCTCGGAGGCTTCATGGATGATGTGAACATTCGGTCCGGCATCGATAGTAAAATAGGCTTCAAAAAGCCCATCCTGACGAGCCCGGCGAAAGGCAGCAATGAAGGCAACAGCTTCTGTCGTCAGATAAAACTGAGGCGGCCTTGTGGTCATCATCACAGCATGCATTTCCAGGGCTTCAGTTTCGAGTAGTGGCCCCAGTGTGGCAATCGATTGGGAGTGCACGGCTTTCAGCATGGCGTTCATTCGCTCAGGAGCACCAGCCACACGTGGCTCGAACAGGATACTGCTCCAGGCATCGGCGTGAGCTGCTGTTGAACTTTTTGATTTTTCGCTGTGAGAAAAAAGCGCGACCGTATCGTGGAGGGGCCAATGATTTGCATCGTAGAGCCCGATAATTTTTTGTTTGTCGGCATGGGTGCCGGCCTGCCACTGCACGAAACCCCCGAACAGCGAACGTCCGGCGCTGCCTGAACCCATTCGTGCAAAGTGTGCAAGGCTTTCGCGGGAAAAGCCTTTTTCGCTCAACTCCGAGAAACTTCCTGATTCCGTCCAGCATGCGAGAGCGGCAATCGTAAGCGCCGCAAGCCCACTGGCGCTGCTCGCTATGCCCGCGCCGGTCGGGAAGGAGTTGGTGCTTGAAAGAGAGAGCTTTTCTTGAAAGCCGCAGATCTCAGAAAGGTAATCCAGATGTTTATAAACTTTGTGAAAGCTTCCATGATCGCGCGGCAAGACTTCGCCCTGGAATTGAAAACGATGATCCTCGGTATCATGGCGATAAGCCGTCGTCCGGCTTGCCAGCTGATTGAGAGTCATCGACAGAGAGTCGTTCGCAGGCCACTGAAGCAACGGATCCTTCTTTCCCCAGTACTTGAGGAAAGCGATATTGCTTGGAGCGCTGACGCTATAAATGTCGGTCATAAGCCGAAGTCCTTCCAACTGACGAGGCTACCCTGAGTTGACCACGAGCTTTTCAAACGAGACCAGCCTCGATTTTTTAAGGCCTGGTCAGGTTCTGCCAGTAGGGAGCGCGGGCCGATCAGCAGTATCGCATCCTCACCGCCGGCACCGGTCGTTTTAAAGGTCCAAGATCGATCAAATCCACTGAGTTGTGCAAGCGATTTGTCGAGTGCTTGCGGATAAAAAGGCGCGCTTGCAAAAAGAGTTCGGTGGGCACGGATCGTATTGAGAATAGTCTCAGCATTTTGACTGAGTATAGCTTCGATCAGGTGCTCAGTTTTTAGGGTGAGGTCGGGCCACATATGGTGCTCATCGAGCCAGGAACGCACGCTTCCTCCCACTTTTTTCGTAGGAGCACCCGCGCCGCCGACGTAGGGATGGACCCATTTGTTCAACCAGTCCATCGACAAAGATCGAACAACGCCAGGCCACCTCTCGTAATCGGCAGTCCATTCTACAAAACCACCCTGCATTTGCGTTACGAGATCATAACCCGAAGCAAACCCTTGTTGCGCTTTTTGCAAACGCCACGCCGCACGGGCTGCATCCCATCTCTCGTCATCGCTAAGGTTTACGGTTTGCTTCGCAAAAGCGGCGAGGGCAAGGTGCGCAGCAAGGCGCACTGCGGACGAACTGCCGAGTCCTGCTTTGACGTCGAGATCGGATTGCACATGGATATGGGCTTTTGTCACCTGGTGCTGGCGAGCTGCGAACTGAACGCTATCGAGTAGTGGTTCGTCCCTGGACGTAGATGAGGGGGATAGAGGCGCGGACCATAAATCCGAGTAAATCGCAAAATCGGAGGCAGGGGCAATCTCAAGTTTGAGGCGAGTCTCCACAGTTGCGGATAGGGTTCGTCCCCCTCGGAGTATAGCGTATTCACCAGCCAGTAAAATCTTCCCGGGGACACTGACGTGTAGACTTCTTTTTGAAGGTGGCTCTCCGTGTTTCATCAATGTCTATCTCGTTGGGCGGCCAGACGCAGATTGCCTTCATGCAAGCTCATATGACCTCGCTGTATACCTTCGGAAGCTAACGCGCGAAGCGCTGATAGATTCTGAGCCAGACCTACCGACACGATAATCTCGGCAAGAGCTTGCGCATTGGGACTGCCGAGCAGCTTTAAGGCAGCCTGGGCTGTTGGATGAAGCGTAGTTACGCCACCCACTGTGCCCACGGCCATTGGCAATTCGATTTCGCCTTCCAGATCACCCTCTGCGTTTTTCGACCAATGTGTCATCGGTTGATAAACACCTGAGCGGCAGGAATAGGCATGAGCGCCCGCTTCAACGGCCCGCCAGTCATTGCCGGTCGCTATCACAACAGGATCGATACCGTTCATCACACCCTTGTTGTGGGTCGTCGCGCGATAGACGTCATGCGCTGCAAAAAGGTAGGCATTAACTATGCGCTCCACTACTTCTGGGCCCGAGAATTCTTGGTTGCTTAACGCTTCCTTGGGAACGCGGCACCGTGCACGCGCCATACGTTTGTCGCAAAGGTTGGTGAGGATGCGGAGGCCCATTTCACAGGGAATGAGCTCGGCTATACGTTTGCTGAGTTTTTCGCAAATCGTATTGATAAGGTTGGCTCCCATCGCATCACGCGTATCGATGTCGACGTAAATGACAAGAGAAGAGATCGCATCGATAAATCGCCAGCGGATGTCACGCACACCGCCACCACGCGCGAGTAGTCTTTGCTGCCCGTCATGCGCGTGCGCAATCAGTTCTTCGGTGTGTTCGGTAAGGATCTTGTCGTAATCGAGGTCTTTAAGGGGATAGAGCTGGATCTGCCCTGTCCCGATTGGAGCGGTGCTTGATGTGATGAAACCGCCACCGAGTCGGGCGAGTTTTGCGCCATGACTTGCGGCAGCCAACACGCTGGTTTCCTCAACGGCCATAGGTACAAGGACATCGCGACCGTTGATATGGAAATTGGTGGCGACACCCAAAGGCAAAGCCATTGTTCCGATACCGTTCTCAATAAAAACATTCACAAGCTCAGCGTTGAGCGTGGAGAAGTCTCCAAAGCTTTCGCTCGTGCTGGATTGCTTTGGATCTATCTGCGCCATATCTTGAATAATTTCACGCCGTTGACTGATCCCAAGCTCATAAAAGCCGGGCAGTCGCGAACTGAATCGTAGGGCCGGAGAATCGCTGCGCTGTGGAAAGTGAGTACTCGTGTCGCCGGTCATATCTTTTTCACTCATGTTGGGCACTTAACGGTCTTTACAGCGAGCTTAGAATGCCTCAATCCGTGGGCGAGTTCAAGCTTTCTTGAACAAAGGGGAGGAAGAGTTCCTCAAGCATCGATTGCGACCATGATTCAAGGATTTTGCCGCTGATAAAGCTGGGGTCAGCCATGTTGAAAAGACTGGTTTGTGCGCTGGCTTGCCTGCATTTGACGAAAAGACGGTCAGTGCCTGAACTCTGGTCGGTAAATCGCTCTGTAATGATTTGAATTTATTTGATAAAATCTGGGGCACCCCTGGCTTGATTCCTGCAGCGTAAGCACTATGTAGCAAGGTTTACTCATTGAGGTCCCTATGAAACTCTATCTGTTGAGTCTCATTCTCATCCTAAGTTCTTGTAAACAATACGTTCCGCCAGGTGCGATCGCGAGCTCGACGAAAAGCACGACGTCTCTGGCTACGAGCAGGTGTGATAGTAAAAATGTTGTATTTGCTTTGCAGGAAGCGTCTAGTGTCGCCTGGTCTGTTGCCCAGATCGATACCAATGCCAAAGGCCCCCTGAGCTCCAAAAATCCGGCGAGCGGACAAATTTCTCTCGTTAAGGGTCAGCTCAATCAGGCCAAAGGTCTTATCACTTTTAATATTGGAAGCACCTCAACGGGGGACCCGATTCGTGATCGATTGCTTCAGGAAGTGCTTTTCGGGATGAGCACACTCAATCCGTTCCGTGTGAATATCAACCGGCTGATAGGCTCCTCGACCTCGGTCGCGACCGGCGCTACGGTTACGATGCAAGCCGACGGAACCCTGGAACTTGGTGGTCGCAAATCGTCATTGCTGTTTCCTATTTCGATCACGGAATCAGGCGGAATTTACCTTTTGAAAGGGACGATAGTCGTCAACGCGCGGGATACCCGCCCTGCGCTCAACACTATTTCGCTTAACGACAAATTTCAAACGATCGAAACGACTTTGAACTCCAAGTTGGGTTCAACATTAACGCTGACTTTCGATCTTCATATGAAAAACACCTGCACATGAGTTCAAAAAGCCGTCGCCTGACAACTTCAGCGATGGGTTGGTATCAATCGCTCGAAGTTTGACTCGTAAGGTCGGCCGCGAATGATCTTGGTTTTGAGATCGTCAAGTGTGCGGGCGCCACTCGCCAGCATAGTCAAACGAAGTCCCCTCATAAAGCCTTCAATCGTATCCTCGACCGCTTCTTCACTCTGTAACGCCGCTTTTAATAGTGGCAATCCAATGCCTGCAAATTGAGCGCCGAGAGCACAGGCTTTGGCGACTGTCAGGCCGTCCCGCACTCCGCCGGTGGCGATAAGTGGAAATTGGGGCAAAGCTTCACGCACGGCTGTCAAACTATAGGCTGTAGGAATGCCCCAATTTCTAAAGCTTAAGCCGAGCTGACTCACGATCGGCGAAGAGCTTCTCAAGCCTTCGATATGAGCCCACGAAGTGCCTCCGGCCCCTCCGATATCTATCGCCGAAACACCGCATTCCTGTAGCATGAGGGCCGAGGACGGCGAGATTCCGGAACCAACTTCCTTGGCGATCACAGGGACATTGAGTCTTTTGCAAATCGTCTCAAGGCCCTTCATGATGCCGGCAAGATTGCGGTCGCCTTCCACTTGAATATGTTCTTGAACCACATTGAAATGAATAGCCAAAGCATCTGCCCTGATCATATCCACTGCGCGGGCGCAGCGGTCGAGGGCATCGTGATCGGCAAGTTGGGCGATACCGATGTTGCCAATCAAAAACACGTCGGGGGCCGTGTCCTTAACGGAAAAAATAGGAGCGTATTCTGCGTTATCCAGAGCGATACGCTGAGATCCGACACCCATTGGTATTTGGTACTTCTGCGCTGCCAGAGCAAGGCGTTTATTGATTTCGATCCCTTTTTGAATCCCGCCCGTCATCCCCGTGATGAGTATCGGCAAGGCAAATGTCCGGCCTAAAAATTTGACCCGCGTGTCGATCTCCGAGTGGTCGAAAAGGGGCAGGGCTTCGGGCAGGAAGGAAAGTTCGCCGAACCCGGTGAAGCGGTCTTCTGCTTCCACATCCTGAGACCGACAGATTTCGATATGCTGGTCTTTTCGAATCTGACCAAGCAGTTCTTGAAGTGTCTGACGTACTTCGGGAGCGATTATAAAGTGAAAGGGATAGAGCTCGGTTTCGAGTCGCCCTTTGAAATGAAAATTCTGGTCGTTTTGCAAAGAAACGGTAATATGGGTCAGACGGACAGAAAAGCTTTTCTCCCGCAAAGCACTTTCGAGGATGAGTCGATCGGGAGCGCAGGCCGTCACAAGTCCTGCGTGTCCTTGTCCGGCAATCCAGGGTAAAGCTGGGCTAAGTTTGATGAATTCGGCCATGATGCTCGATCCTTTCTTCGCGTCAGAGTATGGGTTTAGCATGGGACTTCAAAAAAAGGCGAGTCTTTTGGACAAGCCATGTCATGAGCAAAGGAGTTTTTTATGAGAGTTTTAGTACTAGTTTTAATGACATGCTTTATGGCTTCACAGGCGATGGCAAAAACCATACTTCTAAAGACGGAAGTCGTCGAAGAACAAGAGAAATCCGAGTCCAAAGTGTTCTGCTCAAAAAACAGCGCCAGCGAAGCAGCCGCGCTTTGCGAAAAGTGGCTCGATCGCCAAAGTAAATCGCTTGGGCAAAGACTCTTGACCAGTTCGTGCAGCCAAGGCGATCAGACCGCGGAAGCCGCCTGTCTTTATCGGGCAACGGGTGATTTGAAATATGCTTTGAAAAAATATCGCACTGACACAGAGAGAGAATAAATGCCGAAGCTCCTCATCGCCGGCGCGGGCTACCTTGGACTCGCTTTAGCCGAGAGTCTCCGCGGATCTGATACCAAATGTTATCTTGCGCGCCGTTCGCCGCTCGAGGTCGAGGGATGCATCACCGTCGCCTGCGATTTTACGGATCCTTCGACCCTGGTTCAGCTCCCCATGGTCGAAAGCATTTATTACGCCGTCGCTGCCGACAGCCGCAGTGAGGAGGCTTATGAAAAAGCCTATTTTATAGGCCTGCAAAACCTCATTCACCATTATCAGCAGCGTGGCCTTGCGCCTCGTTTTTATCTCAGTTCAACAACGTCTGTGTATGCCGCCTCCAACGGAGAACGGGTGAGCGAAAACGAACGGAACCTTGTTTCCGCAACGCCAAGCCGACATATGGTGCGAGGGGAGCAGCTTCTCCTTCAATCCGGTTTTCAGGGTGCTATTTTACGATATGGCGGAATCTACGGGCCGGAGCGCACGGGTATGCTGAGACGTGTCCGCGATAAATTAGAAGTTTTGGCGCCAAACGCGCCCCAATATACCAACCGTATTCATCGGGACGACGCGGTAGGCATCGCGAAATTTCTTATGGGAAAACCGACCGACGGGATGATGATACTGAATGCGGTCGATCAAGAGGCTTCGCTGCGTGATGATGTCATACGCTATGTGCTGAAAGCACTCCAGATGAAGGAGGATGATTATCCTTTCGATCTGACCCAGGTCTCTGCATCGCATAAGAGAGTTGATTCAACGAAGCTTCAGTCCCTGGGTTATCGCTATATATTTCCAAGTTATCGCGAAGGTTATGCTTCGCTCCTACAGCTCGTTAAGGAGTCGTAAGAGGAATAGGCTCGGGAGTTGTCACCGACGTCCCAGGATCCGAGGGTACGGCCGAAACGGGCGCTGCGCCTGCACAAAGAGTCATTTTGAGATCATTGAAGCCGCTTTTTGCTACAAACTCCGTACTCGTTTTGCACGTTACATTGGAATACGTTGCAACCTCACCCGCAAAAGTCTGGACGATTAAACTGTAGGTCTTGCCGGGCACTAGATCCATCGTATCACCCAAGGTGTAATCATAAATGTCTTGGGTCGCTTCGCCACTCGAACTCAGAGTGAGTGCGATTCTGTCGTAAGCCTTTGGATTTGCTGGGAAAGTGAGGTCGTTGACACGGAGTAGAGTCGCCTTTGACTCGTCAGTGCCACGAACGGCCGCGGCTTTTGCGGAGGCAGTGGCGACGGGCGGCGGCGTAATGGGAACTTCAGCTACATCGACAGTTGTACGACGCGTTTTGCAGGCGATGACTGTGAAAGACGAGGAGACCGTGAGCGCAAGCGTGAATGAGATCTTAAGGAGTTGCATCTTGGGCTCCACATTTTACGGTAAAAACAGCCATAAGGGTATCAAGGGCAGGATTGCCGAGATCATTGTTCGGACGACGAAATCTCATCTTCTCACTCATCTCTGAGACCAGGATCTCTTCGCCATTCTTATAAGCGAAGTATTGGATCGAGGGTATCTGCGCACGAAAAATAAATGCGTCCGCTAAGGCTTGGTTCTTAATGGTCGTAATAGCTGTTTCGACCACAGAGAGGTTCGTGACATCACTCTTAAGAATGACACATTCCGATATGCGGTTCTCAGGAGAACTCTGCGATAAGGCTCCCACGGATTTCCGAAGGATGCGATCAGAATTGCCTGCCCCTCCCGCTCCGGTGAGTGTTACGGCCGGAGGTGCTGCTTTGGTGTCGGGTTCACCGGATGTCCGGCATCCCATAAATGTCGTTAGGGTAACGAGTGTGGAGAGTACTATAGAAAAAAGTCGATGAATCCGCATAAGACCTCCCCCTGGCAAAGTCCCTTCGATTTTAACACAGAAAATGTCCATCGTAGAACCTGATCTGGCCTGTTAAATCATGACATCGGAGGCTTGTCATGCTTTTGCGACTTTATTTACCAGTCCTTGTGCTGATTCTTCTTAAGAATATTTCTGTTTTGGATAGAGGCGCGGACGCGCTGATGCAGGGGTTTCAAACGGACTATCAAAACCTGCTGTGTGCCCGTGCTGACGTTTACCAGCGCAATCTAGCGGATAGTTGGCAGTTTCTAGAGGCGCGTTATCCCTATCTCAACGAGAGGGCGATGCTCCTGCCCGAAGTGGCGCAGGAGGACTGTTCCGAGGCCCACTTTGCGGTCTATCGCGAAGTGAATCCGAAGCTCCCCCTGATCTACCCGAACTGGTTTGGAATTGAGACCCAGCCGGGATCCGACGGGTCACAAGGAACAAAAAACGATGAATACTGAAGCCGGAGATGTGGATTTGATCCTCATGTTTTTCCTCGTGGCGAGTGTTCAGATCGTTCAGTTTTCGGTCCTCCATGCGATGGCGCTTGCGTGGCAAACATCTTACCAAAGCCTCGAAACCGAACTCAATCAGGCTCAGGAGAATCCAGAGCCTACATTCCGAGCCTTTGGCCTAACCTTGAAAACGCCGCTGCCTCGCATCGACTACGGCGCTTACTACCAAAAAAACCGTGATGCGGAGGCCCTATGTATCATCGGACGCGAGAATTTATTACCAGCAGATTTCGCGCGCTTTCGTTGCGAATAAAGTGTTTTAACCTGCCGCCGGTAGCGACCCACCTGGCTTGCTTTATTTTAGGAACCTTGCTTTTTGAGCCGGATACCTCGGGGCGGGTGCCGCCTGGGATACTCGTGCCGTGGACGCCGCAAAGGATCGAAGGTGGGATCGAACGCACCAAGGATTATAGCGTCGTGTCCAAAACCAAACATTGCCTGCTCCTCGACGTCCCGGTGAGGGTGTGGCCCGCCGAGGAAAAAAAGCTTTATGCCGTGCTTCCTAAAACCAAAGACATAGGCGCGGCGGTAGCCGCCTTACACAAAATAGAGACTGTTTTGGTCGTGCAAACGGCTCAATCCTTGCCGCATTGTGAGATTTCGAATGCCATCGTTTATCCGTAAGCTGAGTCTTTTCGCCTTGGTCTCGTTTTTTGGAATCGCACAAGCGGGGCAGACCGAGCCCAAAATCACGATGCAAGCAGGGCAGACTCAGGTTCTGGCCATTCCATCAGGCTCAACTCTCGATCTAAACCCACGAAAGATCATCGAAATCGAAGCTTTTGGCAAGGGCCAGGTGCGCCTTCTCGCTTTGAAATCGGGCATAGTCCTTCTTAAAGCTAAAAACTCAGAAACGGAGAAGACCTGGCTCATAGAAGTTTTGGGCCGGGATCAACAAAGCGATTGGCTACTTCGAAGTGAATGGCAAAGTTTCTTCTGCGCCCGAAGCGGAGTGCACTGTGATCTCGAAAACAAGGTGATTTCGGGCACGACAGATGATTTGAGTTGGTTTTACGAGGCGCGGGACACATGCAAAAAAAAGATGCCGTGCTCGTGGCAGGTCCTACTCTCCGATGCAGCAGCCGCGAAAGCGAGTGTGAATCTCGGGCCTTTGCTTGCTCATTTTCCTTTTAAGTTGACGCCAGACGGCCAAATTCGTTTGGAAAGTTTTTGTGACGAAACAGACAAAAAGTCTCTGGAAAAGGTCGTGGCGAACCTGGCGGAGACCTACCATATCGCGCCACAGATTAGTTGCGCTCTGAGAGCTCCCGACCTATGGGCCATCGATGTTCTGGTCACCGCTGAGAGAAAGGGGCAAGGCGAAATCTCAAATCCACTGCAATGGGAGAAAATAGAAATCCCCGAGCGCCAACCGCTAAGAGCCACCCTTGCCGGCTTATCCCAGACTTCGGGCATGCGCATCCTAGCTCAGCCGGCGTTGAGTTTGAGTCTTGGAGGAACGGCGATCCTTCGCGATGGGCAGGAGATTCAGACTTTGGCCGTGCAAAAGGATACCGAAGAAATTTTATGGAAAACCTCTGGCTTTCGTCTCGAGCTGAAACTCATTGAAATCAAAGACGAAAAGGCGCGGGTGCAGATTCATATGAACCTGAGTCAACCGCAGGCGGGCCTCAGAACAATTGATGCCAGCGAATTTGTGAGTGAACTGTGGCTTCCCTTATCCGTGTTGCAAAAGGTCGGGCGACTGGAGGCGACGCTCGATGGGAGCGAAACGCACAAGGTCCCCTGGCTCAGTGCTATCCCTTTTCTGGGTGTACTGTTTCGTTGGGACGGTGACACGCACGCCAAAAGCCAGGTCGATATTTTTCTTAGGATTCGTCCAGGTGCTCTGAACGAAGACTCGCCTGATACGGAGCATTCGCCCGAAACGGGATAACAGAGCCAATACCCTTGAGACCAAGGAGCAAAGCGAGGAGTCGGTCAAAGCCAAGGGCGTTTCCGCAGCAGGCTTTAAGGCCACTGCGTAGGGCATTCAAAAAATCCTGATCTTCTGGGAGTGGATAGGTCCCGTTTTGAACGCGTTGTGTATTGCTGGCTTTGAGTCGCTCCCGATTTTCCTCTGGCGAGAGGAGTTCGTCAAACGCGTTGCACAGTTCTACGCCTCCTATGTAGAGTTCGAACCGTTTGGCGCGGCCTTTTTCAAGCTTCGCGAGGGCGGCTTGTGACGGCGGATAGTCGGTGACAAAAATAGCCGGATAGCCGGCCAGTCTTGGTTCGATGAGGTCGAGCAGGATCTTAAAATAGGCCGTTTCAAAATCATCGCCTTGATTAAGCGAGACATAACCTTTGGCAATGCCTTTGGCGGCAAGGTCCGGATCGTCATCGATAAGCGTGATTCCTGCCCATTGTTCAAAAGCGTCGTACATGGATATGCGGGTGAACGCAGCGGGGAGTTTCAATTTCGCCTGGGTCCCAAGTGCCTCAGCTGAGGACCTGATGAATTCTTCGGTCAAAGCCATAAAATCAGAGAGGCTGATGCCCGACTCATAATATTCGAGCATCGTGAATTCGGGGTGGTGCCAGGCGCTGATTTCCCCGTGATTGCGAAAGCTTTTACCGAGATGGTAGACGCGATCGATACCGAAACTGAGCGCCTGCTTCAGGTGCAGCTCGGGACTTGAACGCAGATAAAGCCGATGATTATGGAGGCGATGATCCTGCCAGTCAGTTGCAAAATAATTGAGGTGGACTTCGGTGCCTGGTGCAACCACGAGGGTAGGGGCGTCGATAGAAAGATAAGAGCGGGTTTGGAAAAATTGGTGGATATGATTTTGGAGAAGCTGCCTTGCTTTGAGCTTTTCGATATCCATGGCGACTCCCAGCGAAAAAGAGGCTGTTTCCAGCCCCTTTTGGGAGAGCTGGTTTTAGAAGCGTTTTTTATCACTGTCGATCGAGTCAAGCCAGTGAACTATCCGGCCGACGGCCGAATCTCGCGGCGCCTTGACGGGTTCGTGCACGTCTGTCACGCCAAGTGGTACACCTGTGGCCACTTCAAAGGCCTCTGAGATGTGACCGACCGGAATGATTTTAAGACGGCCATCTTCCACGGCTTGCCGTGTATGACGATGCAGCATGAGGTTCGTGGCGTTCGCTTTGGGGATGATCGCGATGTATTCATCACTGCTGCCGATCATGTCGCAAATTTTGAAAAAGCCTTCGATTTTTTCGTTCACGCCACCGATCGTCTGAACATCACCAAACTGGTTCATCGAACCGGTGATGCAAAGGTTTTGTTTGATCGGGATACGCGCAAGCGAACTGACGATAGCAATAACTTCGGCAAGCGTCGCACTGTCGCCATCGATAGGACCGTAGCTCTGTTCAAAACACACACTCGAGGTAAACGAGTAAGGCTTGTCACGCGGTAGCATCGCTTTGAAAAAACCGGCGATGATAAGGACGGCTTTATCGTGGATCTTGCCCGACAAACGAACGGTTCGCTCGATGTTGAGAATACCGCTTTTATTGGGTGAGGTGGTGCAGGTGATGCGGTTGATTTTGCCGAACGAATAATCGGCATAATCGTAGACGGCCAAGCCATTGATCTGACCGACTCTTTCGCCATCAACAGAGACGAGGATATCTTCCTGTTTCATCAGGCGAAGCAGATACTCCTCCTGCAAATTCAGGCGATAGGTCTTCATGTCGAGCGCGGTTTCGACGTCGGCCCGCGTGACAATTTTGTTGCCTTGCTGTTTGGCGATGAAATCCGATTCAATGGTGAGGTCTTTGATTTCACCAAAGCGGGTCGAAAGAAGCTTTTGGTCTTCTACCATACGCGACCCGTGTTCAACGATGGCGGCGACGGCTGAGCGATCGAAGGGCGCGAGCTTCTCGAGGTTTACGCGGGTAGCGATAAACGAGACATAGCTCTGGATGTTGATTGGGTTCCTGTCCATCTTGAAATCAAAGTCGGCTTTGACTTTGAAGATCTTGTGGAACTCCTCGTCCTCTTGAAACAGGACGTGATAAATCTCGTCCGTTCCGATCAGGATGACTTTCAGTTCGAGCGGCATAGGCTCGGGACGAAGGCCCGAAGTCGGAAGCAGGGAGTATTGCTCGCCCATGTCTTCGATAAAACCTTTGCGCGCACGAAGGATGCGTTTGAGAGATTCCCAGGTCGAGCCCGTGCGAAAGATATCGAGGGCATTCAGGACGAGGTACCCACCGTTGGCACGATGGATCGAACCCGCTTTGATCATAGTAAAGTCGGTGAGGTACATGCCGTGTTCGACGTTTTTTTCGATTTTGCCGAAGAGGTTGTAATACGTAGGATTGTCTTCAATGATGACCGGCGCGCGGTCGGTCTTCGAATTGTCGATGAAAACGTTCACTTTGTACTTATTGAATTTGTCTTTGGTTTCCTCAGGAAACGCCTGTTCCTCAGCCGAGGGCGAATCCTCTTCGACAAACTCAAGAAGATTTTCTTTCACGTCTTCCCGAACCTGCTCGAGATAATCAGCGATATCAGGCAGGTCACCATATTCTTCGAGTAGAGGGACAATCAAGGCCGAGACGATTTGTTCGCCTATGCTGTCGCGTAGCTTTTCCAGCTGCTCCGCTGTTTCTTTGTCAATATTTCGGACTTTACGCGCGAAATCGAGGACCTCCGGCTCAAGTTCCGAACGTTTGCCTTCGATACTGGTGCGGTCGGCTTCGGCGAGTTTGGAGTAATCCCGTTCGGTGAGCGAGCGGCCATCAAGAACAGGAATCGTTTCAATACCCATACGGGTCGATTTGATTATGAAGTCTTTGCTTTTGGCGAGCTTTTCGAGGTCGCTGTAGAGCTTGGATTTATAGTCGTTTGCAGATGAAATGTAGGTATTGACAGCGTTCTCGTAGTCTTCGCTTTGAAGCGCAACGGGAATCTCCGAGCGGAGGGATTTGACCAGATGCTCCATGCTCTTTTTAAATTTTTTGCCTTCGCCACGCAGGACCTTGAGGCAGCGGGGATTTTCCGGCTCAGAAAAATTGTAGAGATAGATCCAGTCAGGTGGCGCTTCAGAATTCGCCGACCAGGTCTGGAGAAACTGGCGGATGACGCTGGTTTTGCCAGTGCCTTCAATACCCGCGACATAAATGTTGTAACCGGGTCGTTGTATGCTCAGGCCCATGTTTATGGCCTGAATTGCCCGATCCTGAGAAATGATTTCGTGCGAGCTCGGAAGGTCCTTGGTCGTCTCAAAGTCAAACTGCGACGTCGTACAATTGGCGAAGACCTGACTGAGCTTGAGCGGTTTGGGAAGGCGGGCCGATGGGCCTCGAAGGGCAGGTTTCGCAGCCGAGACGGCTTTTGAAACGAGTTCTACTTCTGCCTTCACTTTCTTTTTGGGTGCCTTGCTTGCGGAACTCTTAGCGGGCTTTGCTTTGCTGGCCACGGACGAGCTTTTTTTTGGGCTTTTCACGACGGGCTTTTTGGTTCTGCTCAAGTTGGGTTCCACTCCAAAAGGTCCCGAAGGAGGAACTCCAAACTCAGAGTCCAACTTTCGGGATTACACAAACACATCCATAACTTCTGTCAATCTAAAATCGCTGGCTACTTCGTTCAACTTCGGTGACAAGTCCCATTCCATAGCAGCTGGTTTCAGCCTTAGCAAAAGATTGGTGAGGAATTTTTCGCCCTTACCATTCGCTTCTGTAAGAAAATAGTCTCCATAGGCCTCGAGAAAGTCAAGGGCGTCTTCAACTGCATCGCGACCCGGGTGTTCCATTACGTGCTGAATGCCACGTTGAAGCCACTGCGAAAGCTCCTGGAAGTTGATGCCTTCCTTGATGCCAATGCGAAGGCAGTCGCTGCATATACTGGTTTTGATCTCGGCAGGGAGGAGATCAAGGTAGTTGCCGTAAGTATAGTTGAGTGTGCGGTAGGCACCGCGGCGATTTTTGGTGAGTTCCATGGTGCGGACTTTGTCCATGACCTGCTCGTAGGACTCAACAGCTTGTTGAACAGCCTGACGACCCTGGTCCATGAGTGCTTCCAGAGCTGCACGGTTACGATCGCGAAGGACAACGTAAGCCTTTTGGACTTCGTTATAGCTTAAGGGATCGTGGACATCAGGATTTTTGGTTAACGCGTCCATGAGGTATTCGACAACGTGCGGAACTTTCGTTCTGGTCTGCTCACCAATCTGGACGAGACTCCATTTAACGCCATCTGGCCAGATTTTAAGAACGCGTTCCAGTTCGAGTATAAAATTCAGCATTGTCGCCTCTCGGTACGAAGGGGGAAAACAATGAAATACCGTCGAACGAAGACGATCGTTCTACGTCAGTGTCTCTGTCAGTTGTGTTTTGCTTATTCACATAGCTTACTGAGGACCGAGGCGAATTGCAAAGCATTTGGAAAAGATTGACGCAGTGGTGGGACGACTGGACGCACTATGGTCGCAGAAAGAAAGGAGCTCTCTTAAGAACTTAATTTTTATCTAAGGGGATATTTTGGGGGAGGAAGACAAGACGGACGAGCGTTTTGTATAAACAAACGGATCAAGCGGCACCCGACTGACGTCATGGTGCCGCATAAACCCAGTCCCTAACGAGGCGTCAGAGATTACTTGGTGCGTAGTGATCGGCGAAGACGCATCATACGACGCTTCTTACGACCAACCTTACGACGACCTTTGGGATGCTTTCTTCTGTGTCTTGAACCGTGCAATTTCGACTCCACGAGCAAAAGTTGTCGATGAGAGCTGGCAGACTAAATGTGAGTTACCGAAAACGCAAGATTTTTCTTGCCGGTTTTGGTCTGTCCAGGGCACACTGTCATAGTACCCTATATAAAATGTGCGAAACTTACCAAATAAGAGTGAGGAGAGGCCCATAATGGCAGTGGATACACGAAAAGAGAATGGTCGGAAGTTGGGGCCTTTGATCCGAGAGTTCTTCTTGGCCACTCAGTTTGGCGTGCAGTTGATCGTTGTGACCCTCATTTTTCTAGGTGTTGCCGGTTTTTTCGCGTTTCGGGCCTTTACGGAGCAGTACGCTCAGATCCAAGAAATTTTTAAGGTCGTGGACGCCAGCCTTCAGCACGAACTGGTCATGAACGACATTGTTCAGCGGAACATGATAGGACTGATCGTCTCGGTCTTCGTCTATATAGGGGCCATGATCTTTTTCATCGTTAAGTCCCATCATAAGTACACGGGCCCTCTCGTGGCCGTCACGAAGTTCACTCAGTCTATGACAAATGGGTACTACAGCGCGCGCGTGAACCTTCGTAAAAAAGACACGCATATGCGGGATCTCGAAAAAGCTTTGAACGAGATGGCAATGGAACTCGAACGTCGCCACGGAACGCCTGATAAACCGGCGTAAAAGCCGTTCTTTTGGCTTGCAAGTCCTTCTTCAAATCTCTACTGTGAGGCTGCTTTTTGGCAGCACCGCGAGGGACGAGATGAAGGACTTTTTTGATACGACCTATGCTGAGCTCATCGAGCTTTGCAGGCCCTGGTCCGTCCAGCACGCCAAGGCTATTTTTCGCTCACTTTACAAAGATTATTCCCTCGAGCCTCTCAATGCTCCGAGTCTTCCACGCGAAATGGTGGCTCGCTTTTCTGAGCAATTTTACCTTAATACCGCTGATATCTATCAAGAATCTGTCTCGCGTTATGATGGAACCGTAAAGTTTCTCGTGCGTTTAGCTGATGGCGCCTTGATCGAAGCTGTCCTGATGCCCGAGCGCTCGCGCATTACGCTTTGCGTATCAAGCCAAGTCGGATGTGCGCAGGCTTGTAGTTTTTGTCATACTGGACGGATGGGCCTGAAACGCCAACTGACGGCCGGGGAGATCGTCGCGCAACTCATGCTGGCTCGGCGCTGGATCAGAGCTCACCCGCAGTGGCGGGAAGAACGCGGATTCCATGAAAAAATCACAGTCAACAATATCGTTTTCATGGGCATGGGCGAACCTCTCGACAACGTTGAGGCTCTTAAACGCAGTCTCACCATACTCTGCGAAACCATAGGGCCGAACCTCTCCCTGCGCAAAATTTCGGTATCCACCGCGGGCCACCTTGATGGCATCAAAAATCTCCTGGAAGCTTTCCCGAAGGTCTCCTTAGCCTTAAGTCTCCACGCCACGCAGAATCGTGAGCGTTCGCAGTTGATGCCGATCAATCGCCGGTGGCCGATTGCCGACGTGATTGCCTATTTAAAAGAATTTTATGCGCGGGCAAACGATGACGATCGTTCGGTTTTGATTCAATATACGGTGATTTCCGGGGTAAATGATGCCGAGGAGCAGGCGCAGGGCATTGTCGATCTGCTTGTGGGGCTGCCCGTAAAGATCAATATTATTCCACTCAATGTCGTGGGACCGAGTCAGTTCAAAGGTCCCGAGCCTGAGGCTCTCGAACGCTTCCGTGACTATCTGCATCGCAGTGGATTTCGAGTGATGGTGCGGTATAGCAAGGGGCAGGATATCGATGCCGCCTGTGGGCAACTCGTGGTTCAGCACGAGAAACAGGCGGCCTCAGAGAGTATCAGTCGTGCGTGAGCCTCAGAGGTAATAGACGAGTTTCGGATCGTCGATCTGAGTTTTTGCGACATATTTTTCCAGACGTTTTTGGGAATCTCCGCTGAATTCTTCAAAACGAATGCCTAGACCTGCAGAAATGTCACGGCGAGAATCGCCTGCTATGCGGCGGATGACTTCGCCTTCCACTTTGATGGCTTTTAGATAACCAGGCAGTTCGAAACTAAGGCTTAGCTTGGTGCCTGGGTCCAGAGTCAGATCGGTTGCGAGAAGGATGCCGGAGCGGGAGATATCTTGGATCGGGCACTCGATGGTTTTGCCATTCAGTTCAAAGACCGCAAACCCTTCATGAGTCACACGCGCTGTCTCGCGCGTTTTTTCTTCCAGGAGGTTCCGAATCTGCTCGATGAAATATTCGCGCGGTACGGGGGTCTCAATGAAAAGGTCAGGACCAAGGTCACGCCCCGAAATCTTACGCGGCAGAGCTTGAACGCTTGTGAAAATGACCGGTATCTCTTTGGTGGAGCTGTGGGACTTAAAGTGCTCACAGATGCTCACAGCATCGATGGACGCATAATCGTAGTTGATGACGATGACATCAATATGGCCTTTCTTCAGAACGTCTTTCGCTTGAGGAAAGTTAAGTGCCTGGTGAATCTGGGCTCCGATTTTGCGATAACCCGCTTTTTCGAGTTCGGAGGTGATTCGCTTTTCATCTATGAAAAGGATTTTAAGAGTAGTCTGTCCCATATGGATCTCCTGATGTCTTCACCACGGTTCTTTTGACCGCTTAGGAGTGATCGGCAGGTTGCGAAAAACATTGAGACCTTTCTGGATAAGTTTCGAAAAGGTCTCAAAATGATTTAGAAATATCCTCGAGCTTTGGCTCGCGGTCCGTGAGCTTTGGAAATTGCAGTGAAAAAAACCAAATTGAGACTCGACGTAAAGATTGTGGACGAAGGCCTGGCGAAGGACCTCCTGGAAGCCCGCGCCTTAATTATGGCAGGCGATGTGTTTGTCGATGAACAACGGCAGGACAAACCTGGAACGCTCATTAAAAATATTCAAAAGGTAAGAATCAAGTCCCGTTCCCGTTTTGTAAGCCGCGGCGGGGACAAACTTTGGGGAGCCGTTGAAGATCTCGGAATCGCTGCCTATTTTGAAGGGGCAACGGTCCTCGACTGCGGCGCGTCAACAGGTGGATTTACGGATTGTTCCCTGCAGCTGAAAGCGGCAAAAGTCTACGCGCTTGACGTTGGGTTCAACCAACTCGATTGGAAGCTCCGGACCGATCCGCGCGTGGTGTCGATGGAGAGCACCGACATCCGCGCACTTGAACATTCCCTCGATGCCGCCATCACAATCGTGTTAGCGGATATCAGTTTTAACTCTCTGGACAGAACGCTCAAAGCCATGCGTACCGCGGTACCTGGGGCCTCAGTATATTTTCTCCTCTTAGTCAAACCCCAATTTGAGCTCGAGGCCACAATCGTTCCGGAAGCCGGTGTTGTGAATGATCCTTTGTTGCTTGAGGCCGCACTTGGCAAAGCGAAAACGGCGATCGAAAGAGAAGGCATGGAATTACTCGCAGCGGTCGACAGTCGTGTTCGCGGACGCGAAGGAAACCAGGAAATCTTCGTGTGGGCGCGCTCTTTAAGGATAAGCTAAGCCCCATTCCATCACGGATCCGAACTTGACTCCCAAAGCGCAGCTGTTATGCTCTGAATATAGGATCATAACGGAGGCCCTATGAAAGCTCTGCGGACGCTGCCGCTTGCGACAGTACTTTCCTTATGTGCCTTGTTTCTCACTCTATCATGCGGTTCAGCCGACAGAACCAGCGGCGATGGAACCACCAATCCAGACCTGCCATTCACGGCTATCGCACCGGCGATTCCTCTTACATCAGTACCGCTTCAGGATTATCTCGTTTATTCAAACGCCTTATCCAGCGATTATATCGACACTCTGCGTAGTGATCTGGCTGTCTTTGATAACTGGAATGGAGCAATGACCGGCGCTGAAAAAGCCACTCTGCAGTCTCTGCTCGGAATCCAGGATGCAACGCCATCGACTCTGAGCATGTGGTTCAAAGAACGCATGAAATATATCGTTGCCAACGACTTGGGTCTTTATAAACTGGGCTTGGTGTTTGGTAGCCAAAAACAAGTGGGATTGCAGGTTCTAGGCTCAAGTTCCAATACGGATCCGGCGAATACCGGCGGTGGCAACATGGGGAGTGCTATTTACCTCACGACTCTCGACGAACAAAAATCTCGTCCCGAATTGTCTTATCTCATTCTCCGTATCAACGATGAATGGGTCCCTGTGCTCTCACCCCGCGCCGGTCTTATGCGTGTTGGACCCGCTCTGTTCAGCAATGAGTTTCAAATCAATCATACCAATATTCAAGCCCTCTCAAATTCTCTCCAGCGACTTGAGGTGCTTTTTCATGAGGCTCGTCATTCGGATGGGAATCGCGCTGCCAATAGCGTTGGGTTCTCGCACATCAATTGTCCTAACGATGGCTCGGTGCCTGCCGAATTGGTAGGCGTGCCAGCCTGTGATGACACTGTGAATGGTGCCTACAGTGTGGGTGCAGCCGTTCTGAAACCCTTGCTGCACCTTTGTGATGCGCATTGTACGGCCCAAGAACAAACAATCTTACGCGGCATCTACCTTGATCGTCTGTCACGCGTAATACCAGCTGCCAACGGCACGATGAAGACTCTTGATCCGACACCGGAAACAGGATTTAATGGGATTGATATCAGCACTTTTCAGGCCTTTAATCTCAGGTGAATTATGCGTCGTCCTGTCTTTGTTGGTGCAATGTTACTCATCGCTTTGATCGCCGTTATCTACGGCAAGATCCATTTGGATTCTCTTATCAAAGAAGGACGATTGGAAACATCAATAGCCAAAGTTCCCGTTGGGGACGACTATAAACAAAATACGATAGATCTCGGTGTCCAACCCGATCCGAACCAGACTCAATTGCAAGACGCACCGCCTCACGCGACAGGGTCGGCTCATCAAGACGTGATGGCTGCTCTGGTCGAAGCGCGGCAGAGTTTCAAAAATAAAGAGGCTGTGACAAGTGAAGCTGCGGCCGATCCGCATCAGACTCCTAACGCCGTCATCCATTCAGCCGAAAAGCTAGGTGAGATTGTGACTTTGGAGCAGGCGCATCCCGAATATTCGCCTGAGTTTCAGGCCTTTTATCTGGAATGTGCAAAGGACCCGGATGTCATCACGGTCACACGTGTGCAGTGCGTGGAAAAATATGTGAAAAGCAAAAAACTCAATGCGAGCGAAGAGACGCAGCTCCTCTCCGAAGTCGATCCAGTCGTTAAAAGGCTCTATCTCCAGATCAAATGACGGTGAAACACACTTAACGTAAGCGTAGGAACCGTTTATGAGTCGCACTTGGAACCATGTGAGGCTTATCTGTCTCACCCTCGTTTTCGCACTTCATCTGGAAGCCTGTAGTCACCTCTTTTATTTTCCAGATGCAAACTCCTATCGGGACCCCAGAACTTATCCTTTTCCGGTCGAAACTCTTTCTATACCGAGAGATCATGATGGCCCAATCCATGCGTGGCTCATGAATGATGACCCGGCTAGTAAAGGCCTCGTTGTTCATTTTCATGGAAACGCCCAGAATCTGACAGCGCACGCGGATTTTTCTGCCTGGCTTGCGCAGTCGGGGTATACAGTTTTGATTTTTGATTATAGCGGATACGGAAAAACCAAAGGGCGGCCGACTCAAAAGCAGTTGATCGACGATAGCGCAGATGTGTTTCGCTGGGTTTTTGCGCAGAAAAAATGGGCAAAAAAAGGAGCGCCTCTAATCGTCTTTGCCCAAAGTCTCGGGGGTGCGGTAGCGACAACAACGCTCGCAGAACATTCTGAAATCGCTGATAAAATTGATTTTATCCTCGTAGAGTCTTCGTTTGATTCCTATCGCGCTGTCGCCTACGAAAAACTTTCGGAGAGTCCGGTCACCTGGCTTTTCAGTCCTTTGGGATTGTGGGCCGTTTCGGAATACCGAAAGCCAGCGGATGCCGTTCACATCCTGACCATGCCGAAGCTTTTTGTGCACGGAAACCACGATCAGGTTGTGCCGTTTGTAAACGGTAAGGCTCTTTATGAAGCCGCTCGTCCTCCCAAAGAGTTCTGGGAGATTCCCTACGGGGATCATACCCAAGCCTTCGTTCCCGGCTCGCCTTACCGCGCGCAACTACTCGAGATGCTCGCTCATATTAAGGACCCTGGTTTCCAGTTACGGTAACATCATCGATCGTACAGTTATTCACGCCGTTGGAATGGAGGAACGTTCTCACGTAGAGTGTTCCCGATCCGACTTGGGGCCGGAAAGTGGCGGCATTGGATGAAATAAGCGCCGCTGTTGCTGCTTGCGTATAGGTTCCGTTACTTGTCGTCCACGCCGATCCATTCCAATAATACCAGCTCGCATTGTCGCGTGATAATGCGTATTTTGCTGTATCTGCGCAAACAGACGAACCTGTCTCTGCAAAGGTCGCGACGTTGTAATAACTCACCGCTGTGGCAAGCGCCGTGGTGATCGGCGGATTGTTTGCTGGGTAATGCAAGGGTGTCCCGAGAGCGACCGTTTTGAGTTCGGGCGAGCAGTTGGCTGCCGCGGAAGCATAAGTACACTGTAAGTTATATTCGTCGGACTCCATAAACACGCGATACTGGAAGTACTGCGCAGCAGGAACAGAGAGACCCAGCCCCGTGTAATCGGTAAAGGTCATGTAAGGCGCCGTCGCCAAGACGTTGCCGCTCATGTCTGAGGGGACGGAGTTAGTGTTCAGTTCCGAGAAAGCCGTGAGAGATGTGTTGTCGGAGCCTCTCCATAGACCGTCCGAGCAATTGGCTAGTGCGCAGGTTCGGATCTGATAATGAAGGCGATTCGCGCCCCGGCGGTAGAGTTCTCAGATATCCGTTGCAACGTAAGCGCCCCATAATCACGCGTATTGCAGCATTCCCCGCCTGCCCCTATCCTGCCTCATCGCCCCAAAGGTCGGCGATCATTTAACTATTGAATTTGGACCGGACAGAAACAGAAACAGCGCTTACCGAAATCTTGCCAAATATCCTCCTGCGCTCGGTATGACCGGCACAGTTATGGGGCTCGTCTCCCTTTTCTCCATACTCGGTGACAATAACAAAACAGCGCTGGGGCCTGCTTTGGCTCTCGCGATAACCGCTACTTTTTTCGGCCTTATCCTTTCTAACTGTTTTGTCACCCCGCTGGCCGACCATCTGCATATCAAACATATGCAGGACGAAAAGGTTTACACCGGTGTTTACCAGATACTTATTTTGATCAACCGCAACGAACCCGCTCGCCTGATCAGTGATGAGGTCAAAGGCCGTGAAGCCGCATAATAACAACCAGAAAATCATCGATCCTAGAGCCTCGGTGAGGCACGTTCGAATCGAACATAAACGGGTTGAGCTCTCGACCGATGACTCACAGAGCTGGGCCGTTTCCTATTCCGATATGCTCATGGTGCTCATGAGCTTTTTTGTGCTGTTTTTCTCCTACGACGAGAAAAAGCGGGATTCTATGATTTCCGACATTGCGCTCGACATGAAAGGGAAGATTTCGCAGGTAGCGGATGCACCCACCTTTGGGCACCAAGATTTCAGCTCGCCTATGATCACAAACGTCAAAGCTTCGATACTCTCGCTCCCGATCAATGCCAAACTCTCAGAGAGGGAAGAGTCACTGACAATACAGCTATCCGGCGGCCTCTATGCTCCAAAACAATTCGATTTGACGGATAATGCAAAATCAGAGGTGACAAAGATCTTAGAGACCTTAAAACCCTACAACGCAAAAGTCCGTATAGTCTTTATCGGACATACGGACTCGAGTGTTTTTACAAATTCTAAAAACAAATATCTGGAAAACAACTTCGATCTGAGTTCGCTGCGGGCTTCACGCGCAATGAGCCTCGCCGTCGAGACAGGATTTGATCCCGCTTTTCTTGCGATTGAAGCGGCGGCATCAAACCTTCGTAACTCCCGCACACTCTCTATCAAAATCGAGCCGATTCCTGTCAAAGTGCAAGCCCTTGGCCACTAACTTACAGATATTCACGAGCGAGTCTGGTGATCAGCTGTATGCCATAGCCAGTGGCTAGGCCTGCCGCTGTACTGGACGGTCCTGCCATATCAATGTGCAGCCAGGGGATATCCAAATCATCAATATGACTATAAACGAATTGAGCAGCACACGACGTCTGCGCATTCGAGCGGTTTTTCACCGAATTGCACATGTCTGCAACCAGGCTCTTAAATTCGTTTTGGTAAAGCTCGGGAGCAAATGGCAGGGAATTGACGAGATCGCCACTTTCCCGCCCGATCTTTTGTGCCATGATTTCGAGATCGCTGCGGTTTGAGATGATGCCGGCATGCACGAGGCCGGTCGCTACCAACTGCGCACCGGTAAGAGTCGCGGCATCGATCAGGAGTTGTGGTTTGTATTTGCGCGCACAGTACGACAAACAATCGGCGAGTAATAAACGGCCTTCGGCGTCCGTGTTTGTCACTTCCACGGTTTTCCCGGAGTGCATCGTAATGATGTCATCGTTACGATAAGCCGTGGGTCCGATGGCATTTTCCACAAGCGCCACAGCCACGATGAGACGATGTGGGTATTTGTTTTTCACCAAGCAGTTGAAAGCCCCGACTACGGCCGCCGCGCCTCCCATATCGCCTTTCATGCCGACCATGCTGCCGCCGACCTTCAGGCTCAGACCGCCGGAATCAAAACACACGCCTTTGCCGACAAGGACAGCCGTCTTACTCGCGCCGCGCGGTTTGTAATCGAGTATGACCATGCGGGGTTCTTCTTCGGCGGCTTTCCCAACGCTGTAGATACCGTTGAGGCCTTCCTTCACAAGATTTTTGCCGACAATTTCTGTGCACGTGACCGTCGTGCTGCTTTTAAATTTGCCGATGATCTCTTTCGCAAAGACCTTTGGGTTGAGGTGATTCGGCGGGAGATCCACGACCTTACAAGCCCATGCGGTTTCTTGCGCAAGCACTTTAATCACGTTGTCGATTTGGATAGGATTGCCTTTGGGATCAACGGCTAGGATATCGATCTGTTTGCTTTTGGCATTTTTTTTGAAATTTACTTCGCGAATTCTGCGCACTATGCCGGTGATTGCGCCTCCGAGATAAAGTGCGTCTTCAACGGCAATGATCACGAGGCCCCGTTCTTCGGCTTCCATGGCTTCCATTTGCTGGAAGATCCATTCGCGGCGTGAGGGGCTGTTGTCCTTGGATACACGGTCGGGAAGTATAGAGAGGATGATTTTATGAGGCTCAGCGACACCCGTCACGGAATTGAACGATGTGGGTGACTTGCCGAGTTGAGGGCTCTTCAGGCTCTCTTTAAAGTTGTGGAGCAAAGGAGCCGGAATGAGGGTTTTGTGAAAGCCCTTTTGATAGGATTTCCAAGTCCCGATAACAAAAATCGCGCCTTTGCGAGGAAACAGGTCTTTAGCGGAGTCGAGGAAGTTAATCTGCATAGAGGTCCTAGGCTTAGGGAAAAAGTTGCGTCAGAGTTGGTCTATTATAAGCTATAAAACGTGGATGAGATCTCTATGATCATGAAAAATTGCCCCGTGAAGATGGGGTAGGAGTACTTTTTTCGGAAAATAGCCTATGGCCGCGCCGGACGCCTGCATCATGAGCAAATCGTTTGCCCCGTCGCCAATAGTTAAGGTGTCGTTCAAGTGTATATTGAGCCGTGCGCAGGTTTCTTTGAGAAACAGGGCCTTGGATTCGGCATTGATGATAGTGCCTCTGAGGTTCCCTGTGAGGACTCCGTTTTCGCTGTCGAGCTCATTGGCTATAAAGCCTTCAAAACCGAGTGTGCGGGCGATCCCGGAGGCGAGCGCGTTGAAGCCGCCGGACACGAGATAAAGTTTGATGCCTTTTTGCTTCGCGAACGCACCGAGTTCGGTCATTCCACTATTGATCGTCAGCCTTTTGGAGACAGCTGCGATGACCGAATCCGGAAGACCGGAAAGCATGCGAACACGTTCTCTTAGGGCCGATGTGAAATCGAGGAGACCGGCCATGGCCTGCTCGGTAATAAGTGCGACTTCGTTTTCCTTACCTGCGGCCTTGGCGAGTTCGACAATCGATTCCTGAGCGATAACGGTCGAATCCATATCGAAAAAAGCCGCTTTCCACTCTCGAACAGGCAAATAAAAGGCCGTGTGGCCTCCCTCTGTCACCCTCAGGATGCGACCTCTGATGTCGGGAGCGATTTCGTCAGCTTCCCAAACATAACGTGTGAGGCGGGGGCCATCGACACGAGCAGCCGAACCCAGATCAGCAAAAACCTTGGCGTGTTTGCTATCCACTAAAAGCTTGAAGGTTGTCATGAGATTCCTCGCGGGATAAATCGATGACTTATGAATGGCAGATAAGGATGGATAGGATCAAGCAAAAATACACGGAAAGGAGGGGAGGGAGCTAAGGGATATATCATGGGACGAAAACTGTTGGGGGGTAGCACCGACGCATGGGATTTAAGGTGACCGCCTCCAGGCCCGGGTATTTGTAGAGCAAGAGTATAGTCTTCATGCTTTTTTCTAAAATTATTTACACTGACACACTTCGATTAGTCGGGCTTATTTTTATTCGGCGATTCCTTGTCCCTATCCAGACTCTGCTGGAGCCATTGGATGCAGAATTTTGCGGTTAGGCCCATCGTGCGTTTTTGCAGGAAGGCGACGCGAATGCGGTTGGAGACAGGGGCTTTAAGATGTATGGCCTGAAGAGTCGGATCCGCTTTCACCGCTTCCCGAATATAAGAATCGGGTACCAGACCTACGCCGATTCCCTGGCGGATGAAATTTACGCAGCTTTGAATATCCATGACTCGAGCCCTGACATTGATGTCTTTAGGCAATCGTCCCCAGTTCTTTTTGAACCAGGCGTTCATAAGTTCCTGGGCCTCGAGGTATTGGACAAAGGGCAGTTTTGTGAATTGCTCGTAACTATCCGCATAATGTGGAAACTCACGGAGAAGACTGTCATGGCCAACCATGACATAGGGATCTGAGGCGATCTCTTCGTAGTCTAAGTTCGGCTCGTTCACAAACGCGTCGACGAGAGCAAAGTCAATTTTGCCGTCTTCAAACCATTCTGTGATGTCAGCTGCGGGTCCAAACTTGAACTCAAATTTGACTTTGGGATGCTGATGGGCAAAATCCGCGAGGAGTTTAATCAAGGGACGACCATGGAGAGTCGGTGAGACGCCAACTTTAATTCGTCCGAGAAGCTCGCCATCCTGTTTGGAAATCTGGTGAAGAGTGTCTTCCAGGTCATCTAAACGACGCGAGCATTCCGCGTAAAGCAGATCAGCTTCGGATGTAGGGAGTATTTTGCGATTGATGCGATCGAAGAGAATGATGCCGAGGGTATCTTCGAGGGATTTTATTTGCTGACTTACACCCGATTGAGTGAGGTGAAGTTGCTTGGCTGCCAGAGTCATGCTGCGCGTGCGGTATACAACAAGAAAGATGCGGAGGTAGTTCAGATTTAAGCGAGCCAGCAGCGACATAGAGGCCTCTCGGTGCAGAGCGGACTGGAATGATAACGGAACGGATGCAAGATATAGCTCAAAAGTGCGACCTTGTCAGCATATTTTGCTTCCGTTCCGTGATCTTAGACTTTGAATATCTGCTGCTTGCTCAAATGACAGTAGTAGAAGTGGGCGGCATCCAGCGCATCCATCCAGATCGTGTCATTAAAGTAGTCGTAGTGTGCAGGTATTTCTTTTAGGTCGATGGCATTCAAAACGAAGTCTGGGTCGAGCTCATAAAGTTCACACATGCCATGAAAAGACAAACGTTTGCCTTCATAACTCATGGGGTCATGGCCCAGCTCAAGCAAGGCTTGTTTGAAAATGCTTTTATCGACTTGCGGTCCCATTCAAATCACTCCTCAAAAGAAGTTTCTCTTCTTAATATTTATTTTGTATTCGTCTGCATTGAGTTTCAACGGGTAAAGCTTGCTTGGTAAGGCTTTGCTGGGTAGGGAGTGGGCAGAAAAAGGTTCGATATCTTGACGGGAGGGCGCTCTGGGGCGCTGGAAATTTGACAGAAGGCGGAACGTTATGAGGCTAAAGGAAAAGGGAGAAGCAAAGCTTCTCCCTTTGATTTCTATTTCTTAAGACCATCCAATAGCGATTTGTGCGGTTGGAAGAGCCGTCTGGGAATCTCGGGAAAAAGCACATTCGCTGTATAACTATTGCCTAGCACTTCATACAAAACGATCTCGTGATAAACCACCGGCGTGCCATGAATATTTTTCTCGGCGAGAATCCAGAAGGGGCATTGCTCCAGATCATAGACCTCAATATCCTCAGGGATCTCAGCCGCTACAAAAACGGGGTTGAAGTGGGTTGCGACTTTAGGGTCTTCCAGAAAGTGTTTCCTGTCCTCAGGGCTCGCGTGCGGGAGCTCCAGACAGATACTCACTTCACCATTCTCATGAACCGCCCGCACGGGACTACCACCCACATCTTTGCCGTTGTTAGGAACCTGACCCAAGGCGTTGAGAGGGCGATCGTAGAGTTTGCGCAAAGCCGAAAGCTCATCGCCCCGCGCGCGAAGCTCCTCAGCTAAAACCGCAGGACAATGAAACAGCTCGAACAGGAGCCGCCAGAGCGACTCGTAAGCGGATGCAAGGTCTGCGATCCAAGTCGGGCTTCGTTCACGGCCCTTTGTAAAGTCACTGCGAAGGCGATCGGCTTCTTTGCCTGCTTCCTCGGTCTTTCCGGCCCGGAGAGCATTTCTTATCCGATGAATCCCACCGAGGGCTGCCTGATGCTGAGCCAGAAAGAGCTGAGTATCACGCAAACACAGGTCGGCTTCGCCATCTTCAATAACGTTGTCAATATTTCGAATGAAGAGCGAGTGGGCTTTGGGATAATTTTTCTTAATCTCGGGAAAAAGCCGGACCAGCATGCCATGGCCCGCCGGCACGAGAGAGAGATTCCCTGCTTCGTCCCGATAAGGGAGTCCATCACGCGTAAATCGAAGAGTTGAGAGCTCGGGGCCTTGCTCTAAAAAAAGCAAAGGATTGCTTTTGCTTGGATTTTTACCGTCAATTTTAGTGTTGAGATGTTGAGAAAAAGTTTCTGAACAACCGAGCGGAGCAACATAGACCTCGGCGATCAGACCTTTGATTTTAGCGTGCTCACTGCGTTTTTTCTCGAGATAACTGCTGCCATTCACGCGGGAAGGCAAAAGTGCCTTGGGCGAATCGATCGACTTGATAGCGTCCCGCAAAGTCTGTTCGGTAAAGCTCATTGGTATCGAACGAATAAGCTTCGCGAGATTTTCGGGGAGAGGCCAAGCGTGTCCACCTTGCGCATACAAGTTTTTGAGCTGCTCATTGATGGCCTTGCCATCGTTGTCTGCAAGCGCTTGCCGAAGCGTCTGCAACGGCTGGAAATATCGACTCGCGGCTCCAGCTGCCGGTACGAACGCAACAAAACCATCGACAGGCACCTTCTCGTCAATCTTGAAATACCGCTGCGGAAGTATCCCCTGATTATCCAGGCGCCAGGTATCGAGAATTTTAATGGTGCTTGTCATGTTCTTCTGAAGGCTACTATGAATGCGGCGTTGATGGATCCCTATATCCCGAGCATTGAGGCCATGTTTTTGAATTTCCTGCTCGCTTAAGCCCTTTAGCATCCATCGCTCCTTTAAATTCTTCGGTTCGGCTACCGCCCTGCGGCCTGGGGCTGGTTCGTCCTGCTTTGTCGCCTTTGTCTTTGGAGAGCCGCACGAGCCGCACTTCGTACCATAGGAGATGGATCTTCATTTAACAAGCTGTCTAAGAGCGCTCCGGCGAGGCAATCGCCGTTGGGAAGCGGCAAAGCCTGACAAATCTCGACTCGAATCCATGCGTGAGCTTGATTATGCAAAAGTTTTAAAAATATTTCGAGCAAACTCTTTTCGCCACCGTGGCGCTTCATATGGTCAATAACAAAGCGTAAAGCGACAGGGCTTAGGTATTGACCTTCTTTTTCGATAAGGTTTTGGAGCTGCGGGGACGACTCTTTGGCCAGGATTTGCAAGGACGTCGCTTGATAGGGTGATGGGAGGTCCTGCAAATGCAGACTCTCACCAAGTTCCTGCCATCGACTGAAGGCAAACTGCATGCACGTCAGCTCGTAGCCTTTATTGCTGAGGCGGAAGAGGGGGCCCTGGCTGCGGCGCGCCTGAGGTTCTTCATAAATCAAACCATTACGGGAAAGCAGCCGGAGATCGGCGCCGAAGAGTTCGGACGTCGCGAATGCCTCGAGGTCCTTAGCTGATTTCCCATCAGGGAAACAAGCAGTAAGCATCGTGCTCAGAGAAATGAGGTAGTCTCGATTGAGTTTGTTTTTAGAGGTGGAGGGATCACGTTGCAAAACATTTTTGAGTCGATAGAGATCCATGTTGGCTGGGGATTCGTCGAGCTCCGCAAAGATACGCTCCATGATTTTATTGAGCTGTTGCGTGAGCTCTGGGGCAAATTGAAAAACGTCCTCATCACTGCCGACGTTGAGAGCGTTTTTTAGCAAAGTAAGAACGTTCTGGCCGAAGCCGAGGTCGATCGCGAGACTCTCTTCATCGAGGGAAATGAGCGAGCATACGATGAGATGTTCCAAAAACTGCTCTTCATAATCATCGGCCGACCAATCCAACTCGCGCGGTGTATAGCTATGTAAAACGTCCAGGGCTGATTCAACCATTTGAGCGCTGAGCGATCCCGGGATATGATACTCGCTGTTGAGAAAATCAATGGCCAGTTCAGGAAGAAGCGCGGCATGGTGCCACTGCCTGTGCCGAATTAAAAGATAACTCAGATCAAAACACGCGCTGCGGACGAGGGCAGGGCTGAGGCTCCGCGGATCGGTCTCCTGCAATAGCATAGAATATATCGAGTTTTGCAGCTTTTTTACGATAGGCTGTAGGCTCTCTTGATTGAGGGCTTGTGATTTGCGTGTGAAGCTATTCAGGATATCCAAAGGACGCCTCGTCTCTGCCGCAGGCCGCGGCCGTCTATAATTTCGTAAACTTCCCTTATATTGTACCGACAAGACACACGATGAAAGAAGACTTGATTCAGCAAAATTGATGACGGGACTCTGGAAACGAGTGTCAGTGCGAAAAAGGTTGATCCCATGACTGCAAGAAACCTGCAAAATTTGAATACGGACCTGGAAGAAACGGGCTTTGTCCAAACGGACGGCGATCGCTTCCGCTGGGAGACGCTGCGTGGTAAAAGTGCCAAACGGCATGAATTGCCATGGGAAATCGTTGGTTGGGAGCTTGAAGCGCGGGGGACCGAACTTTATCAGACGAGTTTCGCAGCGCGGCTAAATGCCGATCATTTCCTTCAGAATTGCGAAGATCTCCTAAGGGATCGATTCCCGGCCTTCCGTAAGGTGGCCTTGCAGGACGACAAGAAGGGTGGACACTGGATCCTGATCGAATTTCTCGATCGCGGACTGGACGCCGACCAAAGCCGTCTGATCGAAAGCGATGACCCGATCACCGGCGACCTTCCCCACGGGCTTGCAGCCGTTCACCTCTCTGTGATTCAAGCAGTTGGTCAACTTTCTTTGTTCATGACCAAACACTGTTTCATCGGCAATACCCCCGGCTCCTTGTTTATCGAGCTGCCTAAGCTTTTGAATTTAGCGCTTTTTGGGACCGCCCTTTCAGACAAAACAAATTTCAACGCCTATCTTCTGACACTTCGTAGCGAAGAATTGCGTTCGTCACTCATAGAATTTTGCCAGCTTCCCGAATTTGTTCATAACCTTCTCATCGACAAGGGAACTGCTGAAGCCGGGTTTGGGCAGATTCGCCTTGGGTTTGAAGGTAAGAATTGGCATTTGAGCTGGTCGCATGGCGAGGAAGTTCCCGAGCTCCTCGTTCCGCCAATGGAAATCCTGGAGCAAAAAGAAGTCGCCCGGCGGTTCCAACGGCTCGATGAACTTATCCTCCTCGAAGATTTCGCGGGTGCCTTAAAACAATGTCAGGAGTACCTCGAGAAAAACCCTCAATCGCTTTACCTCATCCGTCGATGGGCGTTTCTGAGCCTTTGGGCCGGTATCGATTTTGACCAAAAATACCTCGACCTGATGATGAAGTTTGACCCTACGAACTACATGACTCTATCCCTTTGGGTCCGCCATGGCCTGAAGTCGATCAACACCGATGTTTTGCTCGAAAATCTCTCAAAACTGGGCTCAAGCCTCGGGCAGAATATCGTCGATTTTGAAGTCCTCGATATCACAAGCCTGACCTTGCCCGAGATGCTGGGCGACGCATGGAACCAAAAAGATGATCAACGCGCGGTGAGTTGTTACGAACGCGTACTGCTTGCGCGCGGCGAGATCCCCCGGATTCTTGTAAAGCTCATTCGTCTCATGCGCGATACCGATGATGCGTCCGCTGAAGAATCGTATATGGACAGACTCCTCTCGTGCGAAGTTCCAACCCGAACGCGGGCAGCGATTTATTTTCGGCTTGCCGAAATCAAACAGAAAATGGATCCGGCTGATGCTTGTCAGTGGGCTTTAAAGAGCTGGCACACCAATCGCGGGCATGTTCGTTACGCTATCCTTGCCGCAGATCTCCTCATTCAGTTGGGCCGCTCGCAGGACGCGGCGCATGTCCTTGTTGAAACGTCCGAGCTGCTCGAAGGCAAAGCAGGTGAGATGCGTCTCGAACTCGAAATAAAAATCGCCGGTATCTGGCTTGAGCATATGCAAAGGCTTGATTTGGCCGCTGAACGCGTGACGCGCGCTTTGGAACTCATCCAGGATGAGGTTCAGGTCTACGATGAAATTATTCGCCTCGTCCAAAAACTCGACGACGCATCCCTCCTTTTGAATGTCACAAAACGTGCCTTGGTACTCGCTGATAGCAAGCGTGATTATGAACGGATGGCACTGTACGTGCAGGTCCTCATCGACCTTGGCGATGCTGAAAAAGACGTTGCCGTTGCCACAGATATATTTACTGTTGTTCTGAAAAACTCACTTTTGCCACCATCCACTATTCAGACCCTTTTCAAACGGGACGATTTGCAGCTTCCCTTCGCCGAGATCGTGGAGGCTTTGGAGGCACACATTGTGCTTCTCAGTCCCGAAGAGCAAGGGATTTATTTGCAAATGCTCGGGGATATGAGCCAGGATCGGCTTGAAGTTCCCGAGCGTGTTCTTGGCTATTATGAAGGTGCACTCAACCTCAATTCGATGCACGCGCGTAGTTTTGATTTCCTCGACTCGTATTATTCGCGTATGGGAATGAACGCCCAGAGATTCACCTTGCTGCAGAAAAAACTCACACAGGCTACGGGTGGAGAGCGCGCAGTTCTTCTGCGGGAACTTTACTACTTTGATGAAGGCGTCTCGGACGCGGACAAAGATTCTTATGCGCTGCAAATATTGTCTGCGGATGCGGATGATGTTGGTCCCGTTGAAGAACGACTTTCCGTTTACGAACAAAATCATAACGGCGAAGCCATCCTGCATTTAACGACTCTATTAAAAACGCATAACGTGGATGAGGGCGTGATATCAGGCTTTGTGCGCAGCGCCCTTAACTCAGTGCAAAGCATACAGAGCAGTAATCGCCACCTTTGGTTGATTCAACTTTTGGGACGCCTTCGGGAAATGGGGGAAGATGCGCTCGAAATCGCGCGTCTGACAGTTCAATATCTTTGGGATGCTGACGAGAAGACCTGGGTGCGCGGCCCCTTGGCTCTACTGATCAGTCGTGGCGAGATCCCTGACATCGCGCCGGGTGAAATGCTGACCATCATCGAGGATGATAATCTCAAAGTCGATCTTTTGCTGCAGCTCGCGGATCGAGCCACTGATTTTGAGGAAATAATTGCTTACGAACGCGAAGCTTTGCGCTTGGCACGCGAGATTCCTGGCTTTGTCAAAGTCAAACTCGATATCCAACGCCGCCTGGCCTTGAAATCGGAGTTCACTGTTGCCGAGCTTGACCAGTTCCTGAAGGAGGGCAAAAGCCTTGGTCAGGAAAGTGATAGTATTCAATACCTTACAAGCCAATTGCGGCATAGTACCCACGGTGATCTCCGGACCTATGTCTTGGAGCATATCCAGGACACGATAGCCAAGGGGTCGATAGCTGCGGATGACGGCACGCTGCTCGTGCAAACCTTGCTCGAGATGCCCGACGCTGATTCCCTGCCTCTGCGGCTCACATGGTTAACCCGATTTGGGATCCAAACATCTCTCCATGATTTGGCTTCACTTGAACTTATTCTGGGCGATAGTCTCTACTGGGAAAATGAAGACCTGCTGCTCATTCTCATAACCCACGTCCTTGAGACGACAGGTCGAAGTGAAGAGACGAAAGGCCTTATCAACACCTTCCTTTTGCGCATTTTGAGCCAGAAAAAAGATAAGCTGCTTAAGGTCTTTATCGAACACGATCTCATAAAACCAGTTCTTGACAATGCGACGCTTCGAGCGGCAACGGATTATTTTCTCGCAAGCCGGGACTCGCACTCCTTCCTGCAGTATTGGTCGCAGAATTTGCTCGCACTGGAAGAACGCCAGGAATCCATTGAGTTCCTACACTATTCTCGCCGTGCATTTGCCACGCTTGAACTCAGCCGAATATTCTTTGAGAAGATCGAGGCCGTAATCGACAGTGCAACGCACACGCTCGATCCACACGTTCTTTTCGAAGTCAAACTCTTTTTCGCTGATTATTTGATCGAAACCAACAGTTCGTCTCGCAAAGCGCGCAATCTGCTGGAGAGCATGTATGCGGAGCGTCCAACCGAGTCACGCGTATGGGGCGGACTCATTGCCCTTTATCGTGAGGCAAGAGCCGACTCGGATCTCTATGAGCTCCTGCACAAAGTTTTGCCTTCGCTCAAGGACGATCCGCGACCACTCAAGGAATATCAGTTGTCTGTCGCGGGGCTCGAACTTGAGTTCAATGAACTGTCAGCTCGTATGGCAATGCAAAAGGACAGCTCTATCCAGGAGCTTCCCATAGGCTTTGATTTTTCGCACCTGGAGACCGTCGCGAAACAAACGAGGGCTGAAGCGATAACCGTTCTTTCGATGCCAGTGCACGAGGCTCGCGATGCTGAAAGACCAGACGTGCAAGCACCTGTGTTTGAGTTGGGCGATATGAGTTTGACATATGAACGGTCGCGTATGGTGCTCGAGGAGGAAGCCGACCGTAGAGATGAAGAAAGCCACCAAAAGTCGGATTTTGATCCGAGCGGTTTTTCCATGCAGAACGAGTCAGCTTTTGCATTTGGGAATGATACAAGGTTTGATGCGATGACGACCAACCAGCCGCCATCAGCTCTTCCCATGCATACGCAAGTAGCTGAGCTGCCTGATTTCAACTCTCAGTTCCGACTTGATGCGACCGAAACCGGAATGAAGCTCAAACTTGAACTGGATTCCGTGTCCTTGTACGAACACACAAACGTTTATACACCAAATCCGGACCTGCGCAGTAAACTGACGATTCCGCCCCCATTGCCTCCATCTCCTACGGCCCTTCGCCTTGAGGATGATGAGGAGGAAATGATGTCCTCTGAACCGATCGCTTTCGAAAACGGTCCGGAGTCTGTCATGCCCGAGTTGGGCCAGACTCATATTGCACCTGAGCCGGCTAAAGCCCGAGGTGACCTCTCGGCTGCATGGCGACATAGTGCGCGCACCCACACGCCGGACGTGGGGCTTTTGAAGGAGCTTTTGAATAATCCTCTCGCCAACGGTGTGGAGCAGATTGTGGCGGTCCAGGCCGCGGCTCTGATCGAAGATAAAATCGCCCTGCTGGACACGTTCCCGCAACGCGTGTGGCGGGACCCTGAGTCCATACGATTTGAATTGAAATGGACGGATCGCATGACGCGTGAAATGTTCCACCCCGGCGTCAAGAGTCCTCTGGCTCGACTACTCAAGGCTCTTTATCCCCTCTTTATTCAAGCTTTTGGTCAGGAAATGGGACTCTCAGGCGTAGCCGATCGTCTCAAGATGCGTTCCGATGAAGTTCTCAAAATCCGTCGTCCTATAGAATTTATGGACGAAGTCATACAAAGAACGAATCTTCGCTATTACGTGGCATCGCTCCAGGAGAATGGCTACCATCTTTATCATTTACCGTCGATAGGCGATCGATTCCAATTCGACTTCGAAAAACGCGACATCTATATCGACCGTTCGCATTATATGGCAGCACCTCCCTCGCATATTTTTCATCGCCTTGCATTTCTGCTCAGGGCCGTGAGTCTCGACTACTTCCCGTTTCTTCACCTGAGTCCCGGTGGCGAGATTTTCCCGTTCCTGATGAAGTGCAAACGTTCTCTCGATCAGACCGATGGCGTAAAACGTGTGCTTGGACTTGAAAAAGATCCACTGAAGGCTGTGCTGGCGCAAGCTAAGGACCGCGATTACATCGCGCATCTTTTTGCCGAACTGGGCAGTTTAAGTGCCGATCGCATCAGTCAGACGAACTCCCATTTCATCGAGCAGATTTATCGCTTGAACCTTGCGGAAACTCTTGATCTGATTGGTGTAATCGAAACGATTTCAGGAGTGGATCTCTGCAATCCGCGCGCGAACCCTTTCCAGCGCATCAGCCAGTCAAGCTCAGCGAAGAGCATCCTGGCGTTTGCGGGGGATTTAAAGTTCGTTCAGAAGTTTTAAGGGCGAGTGAGTTTTACTTGGGGTGGTACTGAATGACCCTGGCTTTGATAGTCTCGCTGAGATCAGCGGGAGGATTGAGGTCCAGGGTTTGTTTATAAAAGTTGTAAGCCTCTTTTTTATTTCCCATCCGTTCATAGATAGTCGCCAGGTTATAAGGCGAACTCCATACCTTAGGATTGACTTCCATCACTTTCCCATACGTGATTAGAGCCTCTTTTGTTTTGCCCAGGTCAACTTCACATGCGCCGCGCATCTGCAATAAGCTTGCATTGAATTTGGGGAGGTAATCTTTCCCCCGTTCCATAGCTGTCAGGAGTTGCCCACACTGCTTGGACTTCGAGAGGGCCCGAATGAGTCGATACCAAAGGTTGGGATCAGTCGGAGAAAATCGCAATCGCCGCATGTAGATGGGAGGGAGCAACTGCGATTGATCACTTTTTTCCATCGATTCAATTGTTTTGTCTAGCGTATCGTCAGCTAAGATGGCCGCTACCTGGGTCTTACGGTTGTTGTAATAGTCGTGAATGAGATTTTTTGAAAATACGGAATTGATCCAGGCCATGAGCAGGTAGTTTTCAATCGCGTGCGGCCATTCCTCGAGGGCGCTAGCGACGTTAAGGTAGAGTGCTTCCTGCTGCCCCTTCGGCAATTTCTCTTCGATTTCCAAAAACAACTTAAACGTAGTTTCCTCAATATCAGGCGTATTGATCTTAGCTGGCTTGCCGAGCATCTTGGCAACCATCGCGAGCGCTTCCTGACACCGAAGGTCCAAAGTTTTGACCTTGGCACACTGCGTCGCCATGAGGTTTGCTTTAGTCACGTCGCCCGGAAGTTGAAGTTGAAACGCCCAGTAAGTGATTGATGGATCCGGATTTTTGAGCCCCGCCGTTACAATTTCATCACGCAGCTTCTGATTGTTCTGCGCCTCTGCGCATACTGCCATATGCAAGCGAAGGCTGTTTACACGATCAAAAGATTGCAAGGCATCGGTATACACAGCATTGACACGCGGACAATCTCCTAGCAAGAGACTATGAAGGGAGAGTAGCTGAAACGCAGACATCTGCGTGGCGTGTTTTGTATAAAAATCTTCGATCGCCGGAGTCGACTCAGGTTTTTCAATACTGGCTAGCAAGCTGCGAAAGACATTGAGTTCCCCGTTTTTTTGATACTCACGGAGGTCCATGCCTTTAAAGAGAACGTCATCGGCGTAAAAAATATCGTCGAGATAGGTGATGCGGTCACAATACAGTTTGTCGTTCGCTTTGCTTTGATACCAGGCGCAAATGCTGGCCTTCTTCTCGAGTTTCGCCGGATCAAATTTTTTGAATGTTGATTTCCAGCTAGCCGGGGCAACTTCGTGCTTTGTTTTCACGAGATCGGCGTTAATGATTTTCTTTTTGCCTGGCTCAAGCCAGAAACGAAGCTTTCGCGTCGTATACTCGGGAGCGGTGACGGTAATTTCGTTCCAGCCTGCTCTACCGTTCATTTCAATATTTATCCCCGATCCCATGATACCGTCCTGGAGGACACCGAGACCTTTAATCGGGGACTGAATTTCGAAAGTTGATTCCGGTTTTTTTGCGGCCGACACGGCAGGAGCCGCGATCATCGATGACGACGCACATATTGAAAGCGATAGGAAAAGGGACTTTAATGCTGTGGAGATGGAATTCACCGTTCCTTGGCTAACCTCGCTGATTAATTCCAGATTAACCAAGTATACGTCAACGGAAAGGGGATTGCGTGGTTAGAAACAGAAAGACAGGTATCTTTTAGGATGAATGCGACAATATGACTGTATTGATCAGGCCTCTTCGACTTCTTCTTCGTGATAACTAATTCCTGTTTCACCTAGGATCTTTGCGATATCAAGTATTCCGTTCACTTGATCGCCTCGTTTGCTGATCATAGAAATCAGTTCCGAACCCGATTTATTGTGGAGGCTCTGGACTTGAATTTGGTCGTGGTTCAAGGCCACGACATAGGTGATACCGTCGACTATGAGTCCTACGGTTACGTTCTCACAGCGGGCGATGATAATACGTGATTGGCCGTTGAATTGGGTAGTCGGGACCCCCAACATCTTTCTGAGGTTGATGGCAGGGAGTATAGTCCCACGCAGGTTGATGACACCTTCGATAAAACGCGGAGCCCTGGGAACGAAGGTGAGCTGATGCATCATAATAATTTCATTCGTAACTTCAATAGGAAGCAGAAACTCCTCCCGGTCAATCATCAGTCCTATAAATTGACGGACGGCGCTAAATTCAGTACTTTCGGGACTGCCGCCAAGCTCACCTCTTATGGTAAACATGCTGATTTCATTATTAAAAATCTCTACTGAGTTCGACATGGGGTCTCCTTAGGCTGCCTGGAAACGACTTCGTCCGCGGCCCATTGCTTCAATTTCTGGTACATCAAGAACAAGGACCACTTCGCCTTGGCCGAGAACTGCCCCGCCCGAGACGCAGGGAATGTTGCGCATCAGCGGGCCCATAGGTTTAATAACCATTTCCTGCTGATTGAGGAGCTGATCGACGACGATACCTGTGGGGCGATCGGGATGTCCCACGACCACAACAAAAAGGCGATCGTTGTTTCGAGCGCGTGCGCGGCTGGCCCGCGGTGAGAACTGGTCGTCTCGGGTTGAGAGCGACATGGCCTCCTCAAGGTAAACAAGAGGCAATACGGTATCGCGTAATTTGTAAACAGCACTGTCGCCAACTTTTTGAATATCTTTTGGCGAAATGCGTATCGATTCGATAACCGAATTAAGAGGTACAGCGAAGGTCTCACCTTTGGTTTTGACGAGTAGGCTCTGGACGATGGCCAAGGTTAGGGGAAGGCGGATGGTGACCGTCATGCCCGCACCAGGAACGCTTGCGAGATCGATAGTACCCTTGAGTTTCATGATCTGACGTTTTACGACGTCCATGCCGACTCCACGGCCGCTCAGGTTCGTGACTTTCTCGGCAGTTGAAAAACCGGCTTCAAAGATAAGGTTGAGGCTGTCTCGATCGTTCAGGTTGGAGTCTTCCTTGATCAGGCCCTTTTCGATTGCTTTCTTGCGTATCATGGCGGGATCGATGCCTTTGCCGTCATCGATGATTTTGATGACGATAGCATTGCCTTCCTGAGACGCTGAGAGACGAATGGTGCCCTGCGGATCTTTACCTTTTTGCTGACGCACGTCCGGCATTTCAATGCCATGGTCGCAACAGTTTCGAATCAGGTGGATCAAAGGATCCCCGATCTGTTCCACCATGGTTTTGTCGAGCTCGGCATCTTCACCTACAATTACCAAGTCAATCTTTTTATCCAAAGAGCGCGATATATCCCGTACGACCCGCGTGAATTTATTAAATGCATTCCCGATGGGCACCATGCGCACTTTCATGATGATGTCTTGAATTTCATTCATGTGGCGACCGAAAAGCTGCACCGTCTCAGAAAAGTTACTGCCCACTTTGATCTGCGGATAGTTCGTTCGCAGCTCGCTCTCGATGCTCGCAAAACGGGAACGATCGATCACGAGTTCGCCCACGAGATTGACGAGGACATCGAGACGTTCGAGATCGACGCGAATCGTTGATTGCTCCTTTGCTTCCTTCTTTTTACCCTTAGGCTCTCCTTCGGCGGCGTGAGCTGGGGTCGGCTTCGGGAGGCTATCTGGTTTGGAGCCTCCGCCCGAATCGCGACCCTGGGCCTGTGTACCCGGATATTTGCCCTTGGCAGCGAGCCCAAGTGCTTTTACGGTCGGAACAGTGGCAGCCCCGCAAGGGCCCCCATCTTTAATTGCCTGGAGGAGTGTTCTGAGGAGATCCAGGCCTTGGAAAACGACGTCGATAGTCCGTGAATCCGTCGCAAGCTTTTCTTTGCGGATCAGATCGAAGAGATTTTCCATGCGATGCATAACGCGCTCAATGCCCTTAAAGCCAAACATGCCGGCAGCGCCTTTGAGCGTATGGGCTGAACGAAATATTTCTTCTATGATGTTTTTGTTATTGGGATCCTGCTCCAGTTGGAGGATGGTGGCATCCAAGGTCACCATAAGCTCATCCGTATTCACGACGAAATCCACGAGCATTGAGGGATCGCTCTGAAATTCATTCGCTTCCCACTCGGGAATTTCGGAAAGTTGACCTTCATCATCTTCGCCTTCACTCGCATCGGCTGCATGTTCTTCTGCAGTATGCCCGGCGGGAGGCAGGTTTGAAGCGCTTGGAAGCGGGGCGTCCATCTCCGCGAGGAGGCGTAGGGCTTCATCTTCATGCATGTCGCCTGTATCATTCGCGGGAGCAGCCGAGATCGCTGGAGGGTCCATGTTATCCATCTCGGCGAGCAGCGCGTAGGCCTCGTCGTCGCTCAAAAGACCGTCCCCAATTTTCGCTAGCTCTTTTGTCGAATCCTCTGAAACCCTTTCAATACAAGGTGTTGCAGATGTCTCTTTAGGATTTTTTGCGTCTTGGCGCTTGCTATCTAACGTGCTTACGCTATCCTGAATAGAGGAAGTGCCCGATTCAAGATCTTTAAGACTTGCTTCAATGAGCATACTCAATAGTTCGCGGCACTCACCTAGGTTATAGAGGACGTCGCTATCGTCCAGCGGTAGACCGGAATGCAGAATAAGGAGCAATTGCTCCTGAAGCTCGGGAAGTGATTTTTTGCAGAGCGATTCAATGGTGGCTTTGACGAGAGCGTCCATGCTCTTGTCCCCTTTGTTAGCAACTAGCCGGCTTTTGGTAAGCTGGTTAGGAATTGGAAATAAGTCTCTTCCAAAGCGTCGAATTCGAGGGATTTACCGCAGTGCTCACAAAGGAAATGAGGGGCTTCGTTTCGCCTCAGTTCTTGCTCGTGATCATGCACGTTGATAAGTTTGACGGTTTCTTGTCCGCATTCGCAGTAGTACGGAGCGTAAAAAGACTCGACTGTGCCGCCGCCTAGGGAATGAGGAACCATATTGATCTGATCGATGGATGATACGCTACATTCGTGGAACGAGAGTTTGCTGTGTTGCGAAAGGTCGGCTATGAGCTGTATCCATTCACGGATACCCACAGAGTTGAAATTTCCAACATCCTTCAAATGAAGGTGGAGTTCGGGCGTTCGTAAGCGGGGGATTTCTTTCTGCCTGAAATTTTCGTCGACGTCGCCGGCGATAATATAGTGGGCAGCTCCCGGAGCTTGGACGATTTCGATCTTTAAGTTGGCGAATTTTATGACTTTTCTGCTATCCATAGCAGCACCCCAATCTAGACAGAGAGTTGAGTCTTCTATGGGGCTATCGGCGGCGGGGATACAGAACTTGAGGGGGATCTCATACTCCCCTGTAATTTGTCTGGAATCGCGCCAAGAATCAGGTTTTTTGGTCCTTTTCTCCTGAGAATGGCCTCGTTTTCTTTAACTTAGGGATTTGATTACGTACTTACAATACAGGTCATTCCCTTCGTGTTTGGTAGTTGGAATAACTGTGCTAATGTTTTGATGAAAGAGCTTTTTTTCTTTCGGAAGTTGAGGGAAGAATGGATAAATCCCATGCAAAAGAAGCAACTGGTTGGACGTTTCTCACTAACCATGCTCATGTGCTGATTCTCCTGGCCCAGAATCCAGAACGCGTTTTGCGAGAAGTCGCGACCGCGGTTGGAATCACTGAGAGAGCTGTTCAGAGGATTGTTTCTGAGTTGGAACATGAAGGCTACATTCAGCGAAGCAAAGAAGGGCGAAAAAATAATTACACCCTCAATTTGAAGCGGCCCTTTCGTCATCCGATCGAGAGTCATTGCAGCATTGGCGAGCTAGTAAAGCTGGTTCAACGACCAGAGTTGCGCCCGACCGAACACACGGAAATGGCAGCCCAGTGAACTGAATGGAGCTAGAAGTGAACCACCAGGGAAAGCTTCAGTGACGAGAAAGTTACCAGAGAGTTATGTTACGAAAAGAGAAGGCTCGCAGGTGAAAACCCGCGAGCCTTTGCTTTGTGGCAGAGATTTTAGAATCCGAAACGAGCTGTTGCCCCAAGCTCTTCTTCAATGCGAAGCAGCTGATTGTACTTTGCGATACGATCGGTACGCGAGGCCGAACCGGTTTTGATTTGACCGCAACCCGTAGCCACGGCGAGGTCAGCAATGAAGGTGTCTTCTGTCTCACCGCTTCGGTGCGAGGAGATGCTATTAAACCCGTTGCGTGTCGCGAGGGCGATCGCATCGAGAGTTTCGGTGAGGGTGCCGATCTGGTTGAGTTTGATAAGGATCGCGTTGCCGGCTTTCTCTTCGATGCCGCGTTGCAGGCGACTTGTGTTTGTAACAAAAAGGTCGTCGCCCACGATCTGAACTTTGCTGCCGATCTCTTTGGTCAGCAGTTTAAAGCCTTCCCAATCATTTTCGTCAAAACCATCTTCGATCGAACGGATCGGATAATCGCGAGCGAGTCCTGCCAGAAACTTAACCATGCCTTCACGATCGAACTGAGTGTTCTCGCCCGTCAACCGATATTTGCCTTCCGAGTAGAATTCGGTCGCGGCCACATCGAGAGCTATGCCGATGTCCACGCCTGGTTTAAAGCCTGCTTTTTGGATCGCTTCCATGATGATATCAAGCGCGGCTTTGTTGGATGGAAGGTCGGGCGCAAAACCACCTTCATCGCCAACGGCTGTATTCAATTTTTTGCTTTTCAAAACTGCTTTCAAAGCATGAAATACTTCGGCGCCGTAACGAAGGCTTTCGCGAAACGTTGGAGCGCCGAAGGGCACGATCATAAACTCTTGAAAATCGACGTTATTGTCAGCATGAGCCCCACCGTTGATGATGTTCATCATCGGCACGGGAAGCCGATTGGCGCTCACGCCTCCCATATAACGATAGAGGGGGAGGCCGACGGATTCCGCGGCGGCTTTAGCGGCGGGCATCGATACGCCTAAGATCGCGTTGGCACCGAGGTTTGATTTGTTTTCTGTTCCATCGAGTTCGATTAATAGGTGATCGAGTTCGGACTGATTGGTAACGTCGAGGCCGATAATCTTCGGCAGAATTTTGTCTTTTATGTTGCCGATGGCTTTCAAGACACCTTTGCCGCCATAACGTTTGGGATCATTATCGCGAAGCTCGCATGCTTCATATTGGCCCGTTGATGCGCCCGATGGAACAGCCGCACGGCCGAAGTAACCCGACTCCGTCATGACTTCAACTTCGACAGTTGGATTGCCTCGGGAATCCAGGATTTCGCGTGCGTTTACAAACGTTATAATACTCATAGGGCGCTCCAACTATGCGTGTTTTGCCGTTACCGATTCGCTGGCTATTTTGGATCTTTCGGAATAAAAACGCAATTCTTCTTCAAAGTTTTGCGCTTTCGTCTCTGCCACAATCACGGGCTTAATGCTCTTATTGGACAGTGGCCTCGGCCCATGGTATTGCTTGGGGTTGCCGCTCCTAGATACGATCTTGGGCACACACGCGCGCAAGGTTTTAACCGAAAGGATAGATGGATGCTCAACTACAAATCCTGGAAAGATTACCTTCCTCAGGCGCATATTTGGTTGGAAACACTTAAAGTCGAACAGTCAAAAGGACTGTCTGCAGAGGCTTGGAACCTTGTCGGCGTGAAAGCTCAAGGCGACGACTTGATTCTCAATAGTTCGCTTCTCGATGAGGCTCTTAAGTCCAAAGTTCAGGGCGAGATCAAGACTCATCAGTGGTCTTTGGCCGAAAAAACCCTGCGTCTGGTTATCGAAGGCAAAAAGTTTCTGCTCGTTGCTCAAAGCTCTGTGAAAACCACAACGCCTCAGTTGTCTCGCCAGCTTGGAATGGATGCAGCTGCCCACCTCAGCAAAAGCAAACATAAAGATATTCATATACCAGAGCTGACGGACCTCACGGCGCTCGATGTTTTGGAAGGCTTTTTGTTCAGCATGGACGACGGCGGCCCTTTCAAGTCAAAGTCAACCTTTGAGACTCCGAAAAAAGTCTCGATTGTTTCTGCTGATGCCGATGAATTGCATCGCAAACTCGAACTTGTGAAAGCTTTGAGTTTCACACGCTGGCTTCAGGAAGCCCCTTCGAATTTCCTGAACTCCGAACAGTTTGCTACGATCGCCACCGATCTGTTCCATAAGAGCAAAGCCGAAGTTGTTGTCCTTGGCCGTAAAGATATGGAAAAGCTAGGCATGGGGCTTTTCCTTTCTGTAGCTCACGGAACCGATGTTGATCCCAAGTTGGTCTGCATCAAGATCCCTGGCGTTGACACCAAAAAAACCGTGGCCCTCGTTGGCAAAGGTGTGACCTTTGATGCCGGCGGTATCAATATCAAGCCTTCGGCTGGTCTCGAAGAAATGAAGTACGATATGTCCGGCGCCGCTGCGGTGTTTGGCTCAGCTCTCTATTTCAATGCGGTTAAACCACCTGTTAACGTCATCTGCGCCCTAGGTGCGGTTGAGAATATGCTTGGGCCAAGAGCGACGCGTCCTGGCGATGTTGTGAAGTCTTATAGCGGCAAAACCGTAGAGATTCTCAACACTGATGCCGAAGGCCGTTTGGTTCTTGCCGATGTGTTGAGTTATGTCATCGACAAACACGACCCGGATCTTATTCTCGATATCGCGACTCTTACCGGAGCAGTGATTTTTGGTCTCGGTCATGCCGGGGCTGGATTTGTCGCCAAAGAGCAGAAAACAGCTGATTATTTGAATCACATCACCGCGAAAGTCGGCGAGCCTATGTGGCAATTGCCATTCTGGCCCGAACTTGAAAGTGAGATCACCAGTACATTGGCCGATTTGAAGAATATTCCGAGTCCTAGCGTCAAAGCCGGGCCGATTATGGGGGGGTATTTCCTTCGTGATTTCGTCAAAGACGCCAAATGCCAATGGGCGCATTTGGATGTTGCAGGGACTGCATGGAGTTGTGGGGCTACGGGATTTCCGAAGGTAGGGGGAAGTGCCTACGGCGTTCGGTCTATGATTGGTGCGGTGGAGATGTTTGAAGGGTAAGTGCTTGCCTGTTTTTTCGTTGTAATGCGGAAAAACAGGCCATCAACTTAAGAAAAATAAACATCCAACGGAGTTTTCTCTCGAACCTTCAAAAACAATCTCAAAGCCTTTCTATCCATATTAGATACTAAGGCCTCCTCTACTTCATCTTCCCCAAACCACCTCATCCCTGGATAATCCTCATCCACATCAACTTTGGAAACCACCACTTCCAACTTATGCTTAGTAATCCCATGTTTCACAACACCCAGACGCTTTGCGTCACCTACACGAATCCTATCCGTTTCCCATAATAGGGATTGATCACTCGCTTCAATCGCATTCGGAAAACTCCAACTGCCCTTTAAAAACTTGGCTGAAGGCTTTCGCTGAAGCAATCCCAAACGCCCGCGCTTCTCGACGATAAAAAGATGAATACGCAGCTCCTCGAAGACCATTTTGTTTTTCGCAGCAGGCGCTAGCGCCTGCGTGCCCTTTGCATACGCTTCGCAGAAATTTTGCACAGGGCAGATGCTGCATTTGGGATTTTGTTTGATGCAAATCGCCTGCCCAAGCTCCATGAGTCCTTGATTGAAATCGCTCGGAGCATCGTGAGGAATAAGAGTATCGCCGACACCTTGAAAAACTTTTTTCCACTTTTGATCGGGAACTACCTGCAGGTTGAATAGCCGGCAGAAAACTCTCTCAACGTTACCGTCGACAACAGCTTTCGGAACACCAAACGCAATACTCGCAATCGCAGCGGCCGTATAATCACCGATGCCCGGTAAGGCCTTCCAACTGATGAAATCACGCGGCCACGGAACAGGATCCTGTTCAGAACGCATTCCGGCCGTCAAAACCTTAGCGGCTTCGTGAAGCATACGGAAACGCCGATAATAGCCAAGTCCACGGCAGGCTTGCCGGATTTGGTCTTCTGTCCCCTGAGAGAGACGGAATAAATTGGGAAAGTTATCGAGAAAACGATGATAGGCCGGTAAAACAGCCTGGATCGTGGTTTGTTGAAGCATGATCTCGCTGACCCAAACGTAGTAAGGGTCCCCATGCTCAACAAATTTGGTGCGCCAGGGCCAGTCGCGACGATGGCTTCGGTACCATGTAACGAGTGCTTCGGCAAACTGACTGCCTGTGCGCTTCCAGGGGCTTAGGAGGTCTTGGGCTGATTTACTCAATAATTAAGCCTTTTTAGATGCTTTCTTTTTCGCTTTTTTACCGCCGCCGACGGCTGACTTGGCCGTGTCTTTGACTTTAGTCGTCGCCTTTTTGGCTTTCGCTGTCGTCGTTTTACCAGCTTTTTTTGCTGTCGAACGGACTTTTTTCTCGATTTTTTCGATGTTTACGCCGTATTTGCCAGCGGTCGATTTCACTTCAGTATAGAATTTTTCGAAAGCAGGCTCGAGTTTGGAGATCTGTGTTTCCACGAGTTTTTCGAGCTCTTTGCGTTTTTCGATCACGTTTTTGTTGGTTGTCGCTTTGTTCGCGGCGGACATGAGTTTGCCGAGCAGGACCTCGCCTTCGCGTTCGATCGTCGATTGCAGCTTGCTCAGATCTTGTTGAACTTTTTTGAAAATATCATTCATGTTTGTGTGTCCTCGGGAAATGAGTTGGTCAAGCGATACCTACAGCGTCTCGATATATGCTGTATCATACGAAAGGATCATGCAGATTTCCACACAAACTCGCGGGCGACCGGGAGTTCATGTGGTTTTGCAAATCTTCCTTAAAATTGGGCTTTTCGTTTTTCGAGAAACGCTTGTATGCCTTCGCGTGACTCTTCGCCCGCAAAGCAGGTGGCAAATGCAGTGGCTTCAGCACTTAGCCCACTTGATAAAGGTTGCTCCAAAGACGCTCGTGCGAGGCGTTTTGTCTCGGCGATGGCATGGGGTGCAGCTTTAAGAATGTTTTTGATAATCTTGGCAATGGCGGCGTCGAGCTCGGCGGCAGGCACCACGGTCGATGCGAGGCCATGTTGCACCGCTTCCTTGCCGTTCAATTTGCGACCCGCGCAGAGCATTTCCATTGCCATGGGGAGGCCGACGCGTCTTGCCAGACGTTGTGTTCCCCCAAACCCAGGAATAAGCCCCAGATCAACTTCCGGTTGTCCAAACAGAGCTGTCTCACTCGCTACTACAAAGTCACAAGCCATAGCCACTTCGCAGCCGCCGCCTAAAGCATAACCCTGCACACGCGCGATCGAGATGAAGGGTTGTTCTTCGAGTTTGACCGTAAAATCCTGGCCTAAACGCGCAAACTTGAGGGCCTGAACTGGAGTCAGGCTTTGCATCGCAGCAATATCCGCGCCGGCGATAAAGGCTTTTTCGCCAGCTCCTGTGATAATCAATGCACGGAGTCCCTGAGTCGCTGTTTTGTCATCAAGAAAATGCATCATCTCCTGAAAGACCTGCGCACTTAATGCGTTGAGTACGGCGGGGCGATTGATTGTGAGAGTGGCAACATTCGCTTCGCGCGTGATAAGTAGAGTTTCGTAGCCCATGAAGATGTCCTTTTATTCGATTGCAAACATTAATAAGTGTAAACGCCGCGTCCGGTTTTGCGGCCGAGATAGCCAGCTTCAACGTATTTTACGAGGAGCGGGCAGGGGCGATAACGAGGATCACCGAGACCTTCGTGAAGGACTTTCATGATAGCAAGGCAGGTATCTAGACCGATGAAATCCGCGAGTGTCAGTGGACCCATGGGTTGATTGGTGCCGAGTTTCATGCCTTTATCGATATCTTCGGCGGACGCGACGTTTTCCATCAGAGCAACAAACGCTTCGTTAATCATGGGCATTAATATGCGGTTCACAACAAAACCAGGGTAATCCTGCGATTTGGACACCTCTTTGCCGAGGCCATTCGCCAGGGCAATAATACGATCGGTGACATCCGGAGCAGTGGTCATGCCGGGAATGACTTCAACCAGTTTCATCAAGGGCACGGGATTCATAAAATGCATACCGATCACTTTATCGGCCCGTTTGGTCGTTGCTGCCAGACGTGTGATGGGAATTGAGCTGGTATTACTTGCCAGGATGCAGTGCACCCCCGTCACTTCATCGAGCTCGCGAAAGAGTTTGGTTTTTAAGGCTTCGTTTTCGCTGACGGCTTCGATGACAAGGTCACAGGCCTTGAGGCTTTGAACACTCGGTTCAAATTGCAGACGAGCTGCAATGGATGAGGCCGTGGCCCCAGGAGGCAGAGCGCCTTTTGACTCGAGTTTGGCGAGAGACGCTAGGATGCCTTTCTGAGCTTTGTCTAATTGTACTTGCTGTATATCGACTATTATGACATCGAGTCCAAAGCTTGCGCAGACTTGAGCAATGCCGCTCCCCATCTGGCCTGAACCGATCACACCGACCTTTTGAAATCCTGCGATTGCCATAGGTGGAATCCTATTTTAAGTTAGAAGGCTCTAAGTGGTCCTCATGATACTCAGACCAGTGGAAAAAGCAATCGAAGGCAAAGCTTAGCAAAGGGAAATCAATAGGTGGAATCACAGCTAAACTGCGAGCGCGTTGAGAGCTTTGACGGACTCTCGCCCTGGGATGTACTGGCCCGTGTTCAGACGCACGAACCCCTTCTGTTTCTAGGCTCGGAACAATCGCCCTATAGTATGCTCGCCTTGAGTTTTGACGAAGAGGGACGCGACGAATTCATGCTTGAAGAGGCCCGCGGGACCGTCGATTCCAAGCGCCTCGATGGACTCCCCATGACTCTGGGGCAGATAGCACTCTTGACCTATGACGCCTATAATCCATGGTGCGGACGGGCGAGCGCACCCTCACGGTTTTTCAGAGTGACCCGTTCACTGGTATGGTCAAGTCTCACAAAAAAGGCCTATCTCTGCTCGGAGCATGGATTTGAAAAAGCACAGTATCAAGTGCAGTGGCCCATTCGGGCGGCGGCGTCTCACGTAACTCTGCCTCCTCAATCCGTGGACTGGAAAAGCACGTGGACGGATTCCCAGTATCTTGAGGCCGTCGCGCAGTCCCTGGAAGACATACGTGAAGGGCGTTTTTACCAAATCAATCTTCTTCGATACTGGCAGCATCAAGGCGATATATCACGCGCCTATCTCCTTAGGCGGCTCAAAAAATTCGCAGGTCCGTTTTCGGCTTTTATCGATCTTCCCGATCTCGGTCTCGTCTCCTGGAGCCCTGAGCGTTTTGTCCGCATATTTTCAGCCGAAGAGAAGCTTTTTATCGAAGCCGAACCCATCAAGGGCACCCGTCCAGTTTCCAGCGACAAGGTCCACGATGCAGCGCTTATGGAGGAGCTTAAAAATAGCGCCAAAGATAAAGCTGAGCTGCATATGATCGTCGATCTCATGCGGAATGACCTGCAAAGACTGGCGGTTCGAGGAGGCGTAAGTGTTTTGGATTCCGGCACCTTGCATAGCTTTCCCAATGTGCACCACCTCGTCGCAACTGTCCGGGGTGAGCTGAAGCCGGGGCTGCGGCTTGATGAGGTGTGCCGTGCTCTCTGCCCAGGGGGTTCGATTACGGGGGCACCGAAACGCGAAGTTATGGACGTCATTCACAGTCGTGAGGAACGCGAGCGCGGTTATTTTATGGGTAACCTCTGGTACAAAGACGCTTATTCCGGCCATATCGATAGCTCGATCCTGATTCGGACGGCCGTTCGGCAATCAACGGCTTCCTGGGAATACGCAGCAGGCAGCGGGATAACGGTCAAAAGCCATGCCTACGAAGAGCTCCAGGAGGTTCTGACCAAAGCTCGGATCGTGCTTGAGAATCCTTGGTGAATCCTAGGTATCACGCTATAATGGGCCGTTGAAAGATCGTGGCGGCGCTCAGGCGCAGCGCTCGGTTTCACCCTTATCCTCCCTCGGAGGCTCTCTTGGCCGATTCATCAAGTGCTGTCATTCTGACCAAAAGACCGGAGATTCGTGACGTTGTTCGTCAGGCATTGAAGGCTCGTGGCGTTCAAGCCGATCACATTTTTCCTGTGACGGATGAAAAAGAGTGCTTGAAGAAATTGAGTGAAATCGAATACGGGCTCCTCATACTCGACTGGGAGTTTGCCCCTGATAAAGTTCAGGCGATACTCGGCGATAATCGCAAGGAATACCGCCTCGAGTCGCACCTGGTTTTTTTGATCGCGGCCCGCGACGAAGATGCCATTATCAAGGTTGCTCAGGAATATTACGTGAATTATGTGGCTATCGGTGAGATCACGACCGATACCATCCGTGATCAGATCAAGGGTCTGGTCAAAGAATTTACCAGTACGGGGCCTTTGCGCAAGATGCTTTTGGCCGTTGATAGCTGCCGCAAGAGTGGAGACCATCTTAACGCCCTTGAGATGCTCGAAAAGCTCTACGCAAAACAAGGCGATAACGAGAAGATCGGGATGGAGCTGGCCGAGGCCTACATCCTCGATGATCGCTGGCAGCTGGCCGAGGATATCCTCAGAAAACTCCTTACCGCCGAGGATGTCTCGCCGCGCGTCAAACATCTTTTCGCACGCTGTCGCCTGAAGGCGGGGGATTATAATACCGCCGTTGCCTCGCTCAAAGGCGCCCAACTCCTGAGTCCTTATAATATCGAGAGGCTCCTCGAGATCGGCAATCTTTTTCTAAAACTGGATCGCCCGGAAGAAGCGGAAGACGCCTTTTCAGAAATCCTCGATTTTGCGCCGGGCAGTAAACCGGCGATCTTTGGCCAAAGCACGAGCAAGCTTTTGATGGGCGAACTCAACGAGGCACTTCAGATCCTCAATGGTGTCGCAAATCCTCGAGAACTCAGCGCAATTTTCAATACAGCTGCCATTATGGCTATTAAGCAACAGCGCTTTGATGCCGGTTTCGGGCTTTATCAAAAGGCTTTGCAATTGCTTTCGAAAAAGCCCAAACTCGTGTCCCGTATTCTTTACAATATGGGCATCGGTTATGTGAAGATGGGAAAGAACGATAAAGGCTTGAAATGTTTCGAGAAAGCATCTGAGCAGGACCCGACTTTCCAGGACGCCGCATTCAACATCAAAGTGCTTAAGACCGCGCCGGCGACAGGCCCAGTTGCGACTCTGAAAGAGACCAGCGATCTTACAGAAGCCGCATCCGACATGACCGAAGCCGAAATTCCCTTGATGGAAATGAGCTTCGAGCATGGGGAAGAGGAAGTGGAACTCGACGAAGTCTTGAGCAATATCTCAAAAGTAGGATAGCGCTCTATGTCCCTAGATAAGATCGATTGGAAGAAGCACGAAGAAAACTTTGCTGCGCTCCTTACTGACCTTGGTGAAGACCCAAGCCGCGATGGTCTCCTTAAGACTCCGGAACGTCATATCAAAAGCATGAAGTTTCTGACCTCGGGTTATGACAAAGACGTCGCTGGGATCCTGAATCAGGCTCTCTTCGACGTTGAATACAAAGACATGATCATCGTCCGGGATATTGAGTTTTACAGCCTCTGCGAACATCATCTCCTGCCTTTTTATGGTCGGGTCCATGTCGGCTATATCCCGACGACCAAGGTCGTGGGACTTTCCAAAATACCTCGTTTGATCGAAGCCTTCGCGCGTCGCCTCCAGGTTCAGGAGCGCATGACCCATCAGATCGCGCAGACCATGCAGGATGTCTTGGCGCCGGATGGTGTCGGCGTCGTGATCGAAGCCGCCCATATGTGTATGATGATGCGGGGCGTTGAGAAACGCGAAAGTTATACAACGACGAGCTCTATGCAGGGCAGTTTTCATCAGCCTCAGACGCGGCAGGAATTTCTCAATCTGGTGCACAGCCCCAAACGCGGGTGAATTTTCATCGAAAGCCTAAAACAAAAAGGAGTTGCCTCGCAGCAGCTCCTTTTTTCTATTAGCAGAAAAACACAACACAGAGAGATTCACATTATTTTAGAGCCCAGCCTGGGCAATAGAATCTAAGGGTGGCTCGCGATCGGTCTTCATGCTCCGATCATCACCGTCATCAAGCTCTTTGTCGGCATCCCACATCAAAGCGAGGGCGTGGACACCGTTGAGAGAGGGGAGCTTCGTCAGACGAAGTTGAAAGCCCTGGAGCATCTGAAGAGCAAGCGAGACATGCTGTTCCGCTTTGGGCGAAAACTCTTTTTGCAAGAGAAGCTCGTCCACCATCTCTGTGCGGAGAGAGCATACGAGGATGACCTTACCGTCCCGAACGCGGAGCTGGTTGCTGATAGACATGGTGCCCACGTTGCTTTCGAGGGCGTTTTCCACCAGTGCCATCTCGCAGTGAAACAGGGCCGACGTCAGCGTCGAGGTCGGGATCTTCAGATGGTCGATTTTTGTGGAGGCTTCCACCACGTTTTCGTAACGAATCGATTTGTCCTGCATTTCGATCAGGGATTGCGCGTCCTGCAGCAGGTTCAAGAGGGTTTTTGCAATGCTGTTGTCATGGCCCATCATGTGAAACCAGTGTTGGGCCATCTTGGTGTTTTCTTCCAGTTCGTTCAGAAGCTTTTGTGTAAGGAGTGTGATGTTGATCGCGGCGTTGTTCAGCTGCGTGCCCGTTTGCATGATGAAAGTGAGGCTATCGTCGAGCTCAGAGACCCCATTTTCATCGACGCGTTCTGACAAGGAACGAATAAACTTCCGACTCGAAACCTCTGCCAGCTCGCTTTGCCAGCGATTCATGAGATCGAGAATTTTTTGCGCGGGTTTGACGATCTCATGACTGGTGAGGTGCGAGAGGTCTTCGCCGAGGCTGTGGGTATCCTGCAACTTTTCAATATAACTGTCGGCAACCGAATGCATCTGCTGATGCATGGAACGAGCTTTGCTCATCCACGTTTGCTCTGCCTGGGTCTCAAGAAAGCGGCTCTCCAGCCTTACCATTTGCTGCTGGAGCAGGCGTTTTTCGTGATCGTTTCGCTCTGCGGCTTCGAGATTGGTTTTAACCAGACGGCTCATGCGATCTTGCAGGACCTGAATATTGATCGCTCCTTTTTTCGTAAACGCAAGTCCTACCGCGCCTCCGCCCCCGTTTGAACCGTCTCCTTCAGGAACCAGTTCATCGGCCCATGCATAGAGCTTATGAATAGCATCCTGAATCGCGCGCCGGCGTCGACTGATGCCGCGGAGCAAAAAGAAGATGCAGATAAAAAAGATCGCTGTGGCGATGGCTGTTATAAGCTTAAAATCCAGTGGTTTGGATTGAATGATGCCCGGGAAGAACTTGAGCAGAGGATGTTTGGAGCTCAAGGTTGCGAGGTCGCTTTGAGGCTCGGGGCTGTCATCCTTATAAAGGACTTTCCCTGCCCCGGACTCACCCAAAACAAGATCGAGTTGATTCATGCTTTGTTTGAATTCGGGATGGTGAAAGAGCCATTGGTCGTTGATGTAATTGGAGGCTAGCAGGAAGTAGCTTTTATCGCCGATCGTCATGAGAGGAGCGACGAGTTCATAACTTTTGGCATGAGGCGTATTACGCCATTGAAAATGAGGGCTATTGACCGTGCGCGGCGAACTAACCGGACAGATCTGGCTGAGTGCGACGCCCTGTTCGGAGTTCGCGACCATATTGCAGTCCTGGTCATAAATCGAAATATGATCGATCTTGCCCGGAACGATGAAACCATTCAGCGTGCGACCAGCGCCCGTTAAAGACTGAACATCGGTAAGTGAAGGCAGACCGCGAAGGGTGTGACCTAAGTCCGCAAGCTGCCTACGGCTCTCCTGCAGAGATTCAAGATACTGCTGTTTCGCCGCCTGAAACGATGTTTGGTAGCGAAGCAGGGGGCCTTGAGCTAAGGTGATAAGCAGCAGGGGAGTAAGGCCTAATGCAAGGTAACCCATTTCTTTGCGCATGCTAACCTCCAAGCTCTAAGCTTTTTCCAAATGCAATTGCCGACCGGGGCGCTATTAAACGTATGTAATATTTATCTAAACAATTTAGCGTGCCTTAGACGATAGGTCCAGTAACTCTGTGCAAAAACAGCCAAGAACTGATAAAAAATTGATTTTCGTCAAATTGGCTTATTAAGGAAAACTGTCGATGCGGTCATTAGAAGTGAAAGCGGCCATCATCACAACTCTCTTGTTCATGATCCTGATGCGTCTCGTGTGGATGGACATGCGGTCTTATGTAATCGTCTATGCGCCTGAGAATCACCGAACGATCGTCGATGGAGCCGCTTGCCAGAAAGAAAGTTGGTTTGGGCCGTCGGATGGCAATCAGGGTCGACCAGGGTGGGGAAGTTCGCTCATGTATCGCCTTATGCTGAAGCAATCCTGCCGAACCGGAGTGTTCTCAGAAGGCAGCTTTGTGCGGTATAACCAGGGCTTTTTGGTTGTCACGGTCATTGCCTGTATGATTTTCGCGAGGATAGTGACCCGCTCCTGGGTGATTGCTTTGATCGTGGGATTGGCCCTCTTCAGTCGAGGTCGACTGATTGCTTCCAGTGGCCTCATATCCGGCGATCATCTCCTGATGTTTGGGGTATCGGTCTGGGCCATGTTCATGGCGCATTGGATAAGGTCGGGCTCACGACTTATCCTGGGTGCTTTGTTTTTTTCTATCCTATGGTTGATGGAACTTGAATTTAGTTTCATAGCCCTCGCATGCGTACCCTATGTTTATGCAGTCATCGTCCGGAGTTCTTATGTGCGTTCACTCACGCCAGTCGAAGATCCTATCCTCTTCTGGCCGAAGGTACAGGCATTTTTAGAATTGCAGAATTTTAATATAGCCTCGCCCGAACAACCCACGGGCGGGATCTTTCGTCCCTTGGCGCAGACGTTCGCAATTCCGCTGCGGGACGAAAAAGTTTTTGCGCGTTTTCGAGCTGATTTTATTTGGGGTGCATCGATACTCATGTGTGCATTGATTGCGATGAGTGCCAGCAAATCGTTTTGGAGTGATCGCGTTGTCTGGCAGATGACGAAGCTCAGGCTATGGGCTCAGCTATGGGCCATGCCTATCGATCGCGACATTATCCTGTCCTGTATCGCCATCCTCTGTGCGATTTTCATTAGCTCGTTTGTGTTACCCGCCCTTAGAGGATTTAACCTCTCGATAGTACTGGGACTTTTTCTTACGACATTGACGACGCTTTTAATCGATCATATCTATCTACCGGCGGATGAAACGGGGTACTGGCTCGCCTCTCAGGTCATCCTCTGGTGGGAGCCCATTATCTTATCCCTTGGGGTGCTCGGGGCTTATCATCTCGTGATCACCCTTGTGAACCGGGCCTGGAAGCGACGGAAAAATAATTCCGTAGCTATCGAATAGGATTGATAGAAAGATTCTTTTTTATCAAAAGAATAAATTAACATCGATAAGTTGCAAAGATTTCCTTTGATGATTTAACAAGTCGTCTTAGGGATTTTCTTAATTTTTTTTAGATCTTAAGGGCTGGCTGCAAAAGCCTAGGATCATTGGCGTCCTGGCTCTTTTTTATGGAAAAACAAAAAACGTTTTTAGGTCCTGCAAAATGTTTTTTTGGGGAAAAGTCTAAACTGGTTTGGGAATCCGTCGATAGGTGGTTTGTGCCCAGCGGCACACACAACATCACGGATCAAACCAGGAGTTTTACAATGGGTCTTCGCATCAGAACAAACGTCGCTAACCTTAACGCTCAACGTCGCCTCGGTCAAACATCAGAAGCTCTCGCAGGTAACATGGAAAAAATGTCGAGCGGTCTCCGCATCAACAAATCAGCCGATGATGCAGCCGGTCTCGCGATTTCCGAAACATTGACTGGTAAAATCCGGTCTCTCGACCAAGCGAAACGCAACGCTAACGATGGTATCTCTATGATCCAGGTTGCAGAAGGCGGCATGAGCGAGGTGTCCAACATCCTCGTCCGCATGAGAGAGCTGGCGACTCAATCGGCTTCCGATACGATCGGTAATACCGAACGTTCTTACAGTAACAAAGAATACAACGAGATGGTCAAGGAGATCGACAGGATTTCAGCCACGACCGAATACAACGGAACAAAAGTTCTAGGAGGTGCGGATGCAAACGGCGGAAAAGCCAACTTCACGCTCCATGTAGGATCCGGTGACGGCCATATAGAAAACACCGATACCATCGAGCTTAACATCGACAAATTGAAGATGAATGCCGGTGAAGTCCTGGGCCTAGAAACGGGCTCGATGATTGGTCCTGAGGAAGCTGGTGGCGACTTTGATCGTCAACAGGCAGCGGATAAACTGGGCATCATCGACAAAGCGATTGAAACAATCGCTGGAAGTCGAGCCGAACTCGGCGCGAAACAAAGTCGCCTCAACTCTACTATCAATAACTTGGGTGTTGCGGTCGAAAATGCTTCGACCACTCGTAGCCGAATCCGCGATGTAGACTTCGCAGCGGTTACAGCAGAATACGCTCAAAACAGAATCTTGGCTCAAGCTGGTACTTCGGTACTCGCTCAATCAAGTCAGGCGCCAGAATTGGCCCTGAAACTCCTCTAACCCTAATATGGCGAAGGCTCCTTCGCCGTGATGTTATCGGTGCGGCAGTCAAGGGTATCCTGACTGCCGCCTTCCCCGGGATCATCACTTCGTGTCAAAAGCTTCGTTACAACCGGGCTTTGCATTGGTTTTAGCTAGACAGTGATCGAGTGCAACCTTGAGTTCATCCGGACCGAGAAGTTTCATCTCTTCCACATGGACCTCAAACTGCCTCTGATTCGATCGCGGCAAAAGCACTGCGCGCGCTTCATAGACGGATTGGTCTTTTCCTATCGTACTCGAATGACCATAGAGTTTGATTGGAAACCCAGTGCTTTTGGTCTCGTTTTTCTTCCACTGTGCAGCACCTCCGCCCGCAGCTGTGAGAGTCGGTGTGGAGCTAAGGCCAGCATCGTTATTCTTTTCAAATTCCCAGTACTCGATCATCATCGGCACGAACGATATGATGCGGGGATCGGTCTCAAATCCGAACTTCTTTTTGCCCACGTTCTTCACATCTTCTGCCGACCGCATATTGCAACCCAAGTCCATCCCGAATGTCACCAACTCCCAATTCTGAGTGCTGTGTCCGCGGCGCGTGATCAGCCCAGGCGCTCCTGTGCATGCGACACCAATGACTGACATATTAGCGAGCAGTGATGGTTTGGACGTCGCTTCTTTATCGCGGCATTTTTGATCAAGGCCGACGACGAGTGTCGACGTCTCTTTGATAAAAACGGGGAGGCTCACGTCTTTTTTTGCAGCATCACAGGGCGATTTTGCGGGAACGTTGACAGCTTCCATGACGGGCCGTACTGGAGCTTGAGAAGGAGAAGGCGTGCTAACAAGCGCTGCTCCGGCGTTTGACGAAGCAAGAGCCGGCGACGGAGACTGGGCTTGCACTTCATCAATCGAACTTGGTGCAACGGGTCTTTCAGCAGCAGCTGGCGTTCCTCGTTTTGGGGCCCGCCCGTGATTGCTCATACAGCCCGTGACAGCAAGGAGTGCTAGTGTTCGAGTAAGGGTGCGCATAGGGTCATTATCTCCTTGAAATCGTGTGCTTGCCTTCAGATTGTACCACTCGTCTTACAGCAACTTGAAGAGCTACTTCTGCTTTTTTTTGCCCGCCCCTTTGGCGCCGACACACCTTTTTCAGGCCTCATCATGTTCCCGCAAACCCATGAGCAGCAAGGATTAGGGCAAAGTTTGCCGACTCGGCTTTGCCTGCCACCCTTTAAACCTTTGCCTAGCGCCACCTTCAGCCTTGCCCCACGTGAAAGGAAAAAGCTGCCCATTTTTTTCCGTAAGGGCTGCTCCTAGACTGATGATATGACCACATTGTTTCAGCGCCATTGCCTTTCAGGAGCACTCCGGTGAAGTCCAGGCCTAAATCACAGCAACAACTTCCCTTGCGGCGTATACCGGTTCACGAACTGTTTCCTCAGCCGGGAAATCCACCGATGACTACGCGTCCCGAGAGAGCTCCGGTAGGGCGGAACCATAAACCTGCGGGGCCTCGCATCGCCTTTCCGAAGAAAAACATTCTTTGGGCAATGGTCTTTTTTGGCTTCATATTAAGCTGTTTCGGACTCTATGGTGCTTTGCGTCGGGGTGAAACCCAAACACCTTACGTATTGCTGGAAATAAGGGCGCTCGACGACACCGGTCATCCAGTGACGGCCGCTGACGTGATAGTGAACCAAAAGAAAATGGGCGTCACCGACAGTTTTGGCGAATGGCGTCGCTATCTGCAGCTGCACCCCGGCGACGACGTGAAAATCGAGCTCAATAAGCGAGGGACGATCAACCTCATCGGAACGAAGAATGCTGTTGTCCCGAACCGTTCCCAAAGCAAACAGGATATCGAACTTCAGGTCGCTATCACTCTCAAGAATCCCCGCGCTGTCGCTAAAGTGCCTGTCGCCTCGAAAGAAGGCGAAAGGCTGAAAGACCGAGACGCCGGACCGGAAAAAATGAAACCACGCGACACACCAGTGCTTGAGAACGAAGATGCCTTTGCCGCGGATGATGGCAATGAACATCGTGAGGTTCAGGCCAAAGCCAAAGAATCAAATCCTCCCCAGAACGCCGATTATAAAGCTGTCGAAAACAGTTTAGGGGATACCAACGAAGGTTCGATGGGTGTCTACTTCGACGATGGCTTGAATCGCATCAGCGTCTCAAGTTCGCTCGGTCAGGCCAAACCCTCGAACCTTATGGATAAACGCCAGCAGGATGTCGTGCGTGAACGCGTTTTGCCGGTTCTTGTTAACGATCTACAAAGCCTCGGTCTTTCGGTCGATCGCAATTCACCCTGGAAACTGGCTTTGTCGTATGTTCCTAACGGCGAGCAGGTCGGATATATTCGTGCGGAAATTGAGTGGCATTCGCCGTTTGGCCAAACCGAAAAGAGCTCATTCATAGCGGGTTTTGCCAAAACTTATGAAGAAACGGGCCGCGGTCTCGCATCGCTCCTTCGACTTCATATGAAAAAAACCTACTGGGCTTTCAAAGAAAACGGCAACTGGTTCATAGATGAAACGCAGCAGACCAAAGACTTCTGGCGTCTCAAACCCGGCTCTGTCGTTACTGATACATCGGGTGAGAAATTTCCGATCGCGATGGCTGCACAGGCTGAAAACGGCAACCGCTGGAAAATGAAAATTGGCAAAACACAGCCCTGTGAAGCCGTTCGACAGCGCACGCGCTGCATGGTTAGCACTGAGTCCCTTAAAGAGGCTCCACCGCTCGCGGGCTGGGTTATGAAACGAGTCCGTATCCTCGGCCCTGTCCCTACCAACGCAGATGTATACGTCGCAGGTTTTCAGGCTCATGCGGTCGGCAATGGTCAGTGGGAATTCTGGAGCCACAGTGGCAGTAATCTCAAGGCTTTGATTCTTCAGGGGGGCCGAATTATTCACAGCGAAGCCTTTACGGACAATCCAGGGGAAGCCATCGTTCTAAAAATGGCGGCAGTGCCTCTGAAAAACAAAGCCCACTGAGCTCCGCATCACCAAAACTTCATGTAATCCTCATCTCAAAAATCTATACTGGCTCCTGTGGTGTTTTAGGGTCTTTCGACCTTAGACACGCCACAGGAGCTAGATTTTTATGTATGGAGCTGAGCATGAGCGAATTAACTCCCTTTGAACGCCACGTCATCGAAAACAAGGGAACCGAACCCGCCTTTTCTGGTCTTTACACCCAGACCTCAGAACCAGGTGAATATTTTTGTAAGCGCTGTGATTCATTGCTTTATCGCAGCAGCGATAAGTTTGCCTCGCATTGCGGATGGCCGAGTTTTGATGAGGAGGTTCCCGGGACAGTTCTTAAGATACCCGATGCGGATGGTCGACGAGTAGAAATCGTTTGCGCGAAGTGTAATGCTCATCTCGGACACGTTTTTGAGGGCGAAGGTTATACCGCGAAAAACGTTCGGCATTGTGTAAACAGCGTCAGTCTAAAATTCCAGCCCAAAATCGGACCCAAATCCAAAACTGCCGTGCTTGCATCTGGCTGTTTCTGGGGAACCCAGTATTACCTCGCACGCGTTCCGGGGGTGCTGAAAACGGCAGTTGGGTACACAGGTGGCTCAATTGAAAATCCGACCTACAAACAGGTCTGCTCGGGCACCACGGGTCACGTCGAGGCTGTGGAAGTCACTTACGATCCAACGAAAGTAAGCTACAAAGAACTTCTGCAATACTTTTTTGAAACGCACGATTTCAGTCAGGAGAACGGTCAGGGCCCCGATATTGGTCCCCAGTACCTTTCCGTCCTTTATTACACGGATGATCAGGAGAAAAAAGACGCGGAAGAAGTCATCGGCTTTCTGAAGGACAAAGGGATGAAGGTCGCGACTCAGGTGAAGCCAGTGGCCCGGTTTTGGTCAGGTGAGGATTATCACCAGCAGTATTACGAGAAAAAAGGCGATACCCCTTATTGCCACCGGTATCGCGAGATTTTCCCGCGGAAGGCCTAGATGGAAAAGGGATAACTTTTCAAAGCACGCCTTTGGCATCGATATTCAAAAGCTTTGAGACGACTTGAAAACTATCCCCTTTTTTGAACGCCGCCACCCCTGCTGGCGTTCCGGTGTAAATGATATCTCCCGGATAGAGGTCCTGATACTTCAATAGAAAATTCAGGATACGGCGGAAATCGAAAACCATGTCCTTACTGTGGCCTCTTTGCCTTTCCTCACCATTTACCGACAACGAAAATTCGATATCAGGAGCATCTTTCGGGAAAGTCTGAAAGGAGTGGAGGAGACCTGCACCTGCGAAACTCTTGGCGAGAGTCCAAGGTAAGCCCTTGGCTTTTAACTCGTTTTGAAGGGTGCGGCGGGTGAGGTCGATGCCAAGGGTGATGGCTCCGATTGCTGAAATATCGGCTTTTTCACTCATCTTTATATGATGTTTGACCATAATCACGAGTTCGATCTCATGATGGAAGCTTTCCGTCGCACAGGCCAGTGCATCGCTATGGAGGGGCCGAAGGGATGCCGGCGATTTAAGGAACACCACGGGCTCTTCGGGGATTTCATTTTGAAGTTCTTTAACGTGATCCACATAGTTGCGGCCGATACAGTAAATGTTGCCGCTCAGCTTTGGGAAGGGTGGTCTTACGAGGGATGCGTTGAGTTCGTCTAGGGTCATGGGTTATCTCCTTAAGTTTAGTGAGGTCAGCGCCTAAACTTCGTTTTGCGTGGCTTTAACTTCAAAATATATTAGATCAATGAAGATACCCGACATGAGCACGAGCAGTCTCTCGTCATTGGCCAATGTAGGGTCAGGGTATTGAATTTGAAAGGTGTCCTTGTCCGTAAAGGCCTCAGCAAGGAGCCCCACCCATTTCTTTTTTACGATTGCTGCGTCTCGTCCTGACTTTTGGAAAGGAAAAGTCCACGGCTTCCAAGGCGGTGAACTCATTTGTAAAAGCAACCGTCCGTCAGCTCCCTCGACATCAAAACGCTTGTAAAGAAAAGCAAAACGTTTCTGCGCCGCGCCTATGAATCGGCCGTTGGCATCGTAGAGCTCCAGTCTCTGAAAAAAGAAGCGAAAGGGATGCTTGGCGTGATACATCACCTGCCGATCGACGCCGAAAAAATGCAATTCGAAAGAACGCCAGTGGCCGCGGAACTGCCGTCCAAACATAGCCAGGAGGCCTTTGCCCTGCTCGGCGACATAAGCGATAAGGGAGTGGTCCGCACGCGTAATCACGTATTTATTTCGGCTTTCATAACCAAAAAGTTCCGCGAGTTCGAACTTCTGACGAACAAAGATTTCCTTTTCGCCGCCTAGCTGCAACATGTCGTTGGTCTCCGCTTCAAGGTCTTCAAGACTCTGTTTGTTGATCTAACCATGGCATCCTCCTTGCAGTCCAGTCAATGGCCCTCCCGAGTCAGGGCCCAAGTTCCTTACAGGAGTCCTTTATGCATCCCACAACAGACAGTGGTAAAAGTGAACATACAGCTTCCAAAGCGCCTAAGCGCTCCGCAAAACACCCTTCCCGTTTCGCGGAGACAACTGAGCCAGACAGCGACGAAGACACGATCTTTGAAGAGGTAGGGCATTTCAAAAATCGCGACGAGATGCTGAGTGATGGCAATCGGATCGTTCAAGGTGGGGACCCCACCGATATCGATGACACCTGGACCTACGATCGTTATGATCGCCTGCTTGGTGATGTCGCTCAAAGCTCCGAGCCTATTGATGTTCAGCTCTCCAAAGTCGGTTCTATCGCCGATGACGTGCGCGACTCGCAAAGCCACCGTATGGCGACGCCGGCAATTCCTATCGATACCAGGCACGATGAGTTTGATACGCTCACTGACCACGAGTTGGCCAGCCTTGCCGATTCCTTTGGAATACCAGAACGCCAAGGTCTCGGTCGCGACAAACTTATCCGCAAACTGCGCGAAGTTGAAATGCGCGGTATTTAGCCTCTTAAACCTTCGGGCTCATGCGGCGACCGGCGTAGTGCAGATCCAGGATCTCGCAATCGATATCGCCTGCCGGTCGCTCGACACTCACGACATCCCCGATTTTTTTGCCCCAAACGGCACGAGCCAGTGGCGATTTCCATGATATGGTTTTGGCGTCCACATCCGACTCACCGACGCCGACAATTGTCCACGTTTTCTCGATGCCGTTGTCATCAACGACCGTAAATGTCGCACCGAATTCGATGCGGTCGCTCCGGATATTCTGCGGATTGATTATCTCGACATCTTTAAGAAGAGTCGTCAGATAGCGGAGTCGCTTATCAATTTCCCGTATTCGTTTTTTACTATAAATATATTCGGCGTTTTCCGAACGATCTCCTTCCGCGGCGGCCGTCGCCATATTATCGACCATCTTCGGTCGATCCTCCTCGATGAGCTTTCGGTGTTCCTCGGCTATGATGTCATAACCTTCACGCGTCATCGGATTGACCAATTCCTTCATATGAAAATTGCCTTTGCGCTCTCGACATTCGGAAGATCTTTGAGTGCCCTAAGATTGGCAGCCGTTAAGCCATGATCGATACTTACGACCGCCATGGCCTTGCCGCCCTTCACATTGCGGCTCAGATTAAAGCCGCTAATGTTGATCCCGTGTTTGGCCAGGTACTGACCAAGGTCACCGATGACGCCGGGGCGGTCAAGGTTGGAAATAAGCAGCATATTACCGGTGGGTTCGACTTCAAAATGAAAGTCATTCACTAGAGTGAGACGGAGGTGACGGTCCTCAAAAACCACACCACCCACGGTCATCTGTTGGCCCTGGGATCCACGCACCAGAACTTTGAGAGCGGAATTATAAGAGCTGAAGCTTGGGTCGATCGTCTCATTAACCGTGATACCAAGCCGCTCCATATGTCGACCCACGTTTACAAACGATACATAGTCGTCGACGACCTTGCTTAGGTAGCCTTTCATCCAGCTCAGTCGAATGATGGAATTGTCGAGTTCTGAGATGTCACCTCGATATTGGAACTGGACGCTCTGAGGGTTGAAATCCAGGATCTGCCCAACGATCGATCCCAATTTTTCTGCAAGTGTGGAATAGGCCTTCATGATCGGTTTATCGATGACGCCAACATTTGGTAAGTTCACGTGGTAATCCACCACACCGCCTTCCAACGCTTTTTTAATCTGATCGGCAATCGTATGGCCGATGGCGATCTGAGCCTCTTCGGTTGAAGCGCCTATATGGGGCGAACAATAGACTGTCGGATGCTGAATCAGGGCCGGTAGGGGTTTCGGCTCGGTTTCAAACGTATCGATGGCGACGGCGCCGATGAGCTTGTTGTCGAGAGCCCACAGAAGGTCCTTTTCAAAAACGATCCCGCCGCGCGCAGCGTTTACCAAAGCGCCTTTTTTACCGAGGGCCCTGAGAACATCACGGTCGATCATTCCGCTGGTTTCCTTGGTTTTGGGAACATGCAGGGTGAGGATATCGACCATGGAAGCCAGTTCGATGAGATTCGCAACCTGTGTTACGCTGTGCTTCAAAAAGATATCGGGCGCGATGTAAGGATCGTAGGCGAAAACCTCGCAATCAAATCCTCGGCAGAACTTTGCTACCCGGTGACCGACATTGCCAAGGCCCACAATGCCTATTTTTTTGCCGCGAAGTTCGCGACCGGTAAAACGATGGCGATCCCATCCACCGGCCTTCAGCGTTTGCTGAGCTTCAGGGATATGGCGAAACATAGAAAGCATAAGACCAAGGGTCAACTCAGCGGCGGAATTGGTGTTTTTCCCAGGCGTATTCATCACGAGTATGCCTTTTTCCGTGGCATATTCGAGATCGATATTACCGACGCCGACGGCGGCGCGAGCGATGATTTTTAATTGCGGTGCCGCGTCGATCACCTGTCGGTTTACATCTGTTTCGCTGCGTGATACGAGCACCTGCGTATCGATGAGTTGAGGAGCAAACTCAGCGAACGTCGTGTCGGGCATATAAACGACTTCAAGATTGTCGATTTTTGCGAGGCCTTCGAGGGCAACAGGGTGGAGAGCACCTGTGATAAGTACTTTTGTACGCATGATTTCCGCCTAAACTTTCGCGACTTATAAGGACCCGTGCAACATCAGTCAACCGTAGCACAGCTCTCAGGAAGCGCCGAGCGGGTTTTTCGCGCCTAGCGACCAAAGTGTCGAAAATTTTGACAAGAGTCGAAAGTCAGACGTAATAAATATTATGTAACTCATTAGAATAGCTATATTTTATTGCTTCACTGACATGGACAGTTCTTTGCTCTTAGGCGTTTAGCTGATGTGGATGTTGTTATTGTTGACCCGGAGTTATTCACTGTGAGAAATGCCAATCCAACGAGTCTTTCCCAGGCGCCTCAAAGGATACTTATCCTGAGTGGACTGAAGATTTTCCCCAATCAAAGCGGGGGCCACCTTCGGACCGGAGGTGTAGCGAAGGCCCTCGCGCGCCTGGGGCATGAAGTTTGTATCTATAGTATAGCGGGGAGGCGATCGGATTATGGCAACGGCCCAGCCCTCCAATATCAAGCGATCGAAGAGAACCTTGTTGAAGAAGTGAACCTTTCCCTCTCTATCGGACTCGTCCAGGCGCTCGCTCGCCGTTTTGGTTTGCCGCGCATCTGGCAATACTTTCTTTTACGCTTCGGGATCATTCCCTTTTCCCTGCGGAATCGACTGCGATGGGCTGATGTCATTATTTGTGACCTTCCCTATACGCCTCCTATTCCTGGACCCTGGCGCAAAAAAAAATGGGTGCTCCTGAGCCATAACCTTGAACATCGCTTGCTCGCTCAGGGTACGTGGATCGAAAAAATGGCCGCGCCCTGGATGGAGCGCATCGAGATGTTCGCCCCTTTGCGTTATACGGGAATTTTAGCCTGCGCAAAGGAAGACAGCGAATATTTCAAAAGTCGGGCTCCTGATGGCAATGCCGTTCGCCTTGTCGCCAATGGGATCGATCCTGAGCAATATGGACACTCAAAGGACGAAGCCCGAGGTCTTAGGGTCCTTTGGAATCTCGATGACAACGATTGGCTGATCGTTTTCAGCGGCAGTCGTTTTCAACCCAATCTGGATGCTCTCGCAACTCTTTCGGAGTTTGCTCGTACAGAGCACGATTTTCTCGTGGACAACCGTATAAAGTTTCTTGTCCTGGGATCCATATCCGGGACGGCCTGGAGTTCGGACACGATGATCGTAACGGGTCCCGTTCCGGAGACTTTCCCGTATTTTGCGGCAGCGGATGCCGCCCTTAATCCTGTGCTCACCGGATCCGGAAGTAACGTCAAGATCTTTGAATATCTCGCGGCCCGATTACCTGTTATCTCAACGCACTTCGGTGCACGTGGAACAGTGCTTGAGGCCAACCGTGACTATCTGGTTTTTCAAAGAGGTTTGCTCAAAGAGACTTTGACGGCTCTCGTAAAGGGTCAAAGCAAAGAAGAATGGAAAAACCATGCTGAACGTGTGTGGGCCCGGGTCCAGGATTCCTGTGACATGAGCGCAATACTCGGGCGGGAATGGAAGGGCCTTCCCTTGGAGAAGACCCATGAAAACGGAGACCAAAAAGATCTTCAATCGCGGCCCGGTTCGCCCCTAGTCAGTGGCATTCGTACCCACTAACATCGCGTATTCCCCACGAAATCAGAGTACCTATGTCGGACGCGGAGGTGTCCTGGACTTTTAAAGTCCAGGCACCTTCAAGCGCGTCACCCACTAACTGCGTGAACGAATCCTTGGGCGTAAGGGTCGTTGGATACGTTCCCAGAATATTATCGGTACTGCTGCCTGTTTTGTTGTGCAAAACAATAGTCTTGCCACTGGGTGAAACGAGCGAAACCTTGAGATCACCAATATACGTATGGTTGATGCTGAGATCGACGCTAAAAGTGCTGCTGACATTCGCTGTGCGAGTGATGTGAATCACATCGGAGATGCCTTGCGTGTTTTTGTCAGGAATCGCGAGGTTGGGTGTACGCGTCGTCGCTACTTCGACAGACTTTCCGACCTGAACGGCAAAGGGGATGGTCCAGGTTTTGCCGGCATCGTTTTTAAAGCTCGCTTGAAAGCTCAGGATCTTTCCGCAAGGCGTATTGGGATCAACTGCTAACGTGATTTTGCTTGTTGCTTTAGCACCGGCTGCAATATCGCCAAGGGTAAGTTTGCCTGTAAGCGCTGTAATATAAGGCTCGTTTGAAGTGAGCACTGCGGTCACGCCTAGGGCTTCGGTATCGCCCGTGTTGCTTACAACGAGAGCAAATCCAACCGTCTCACCGGGATCGACGACGCCATCAACATCGGTTACCGCCGACAGAGCCGCAGTCAACACCACGGTTGGTTCAACCAGAATACCGTGACCCACAAATTTATCGTTAAACACCTGCGCAATGGGACCGTCAGGATAAAGGCGTTTCGCTGTTGCCACGATGGATTTGGCCATATCGCGCATTGTAAGACCCGACCCCAATCCGAATTGGGCCTCTAAAACAACGGTATCGATCTCTTCGCGCGGAACCCCTTGAGCTCTCAACTCCATATGGGATTGGAAGAGCGGAGTCGACCACAACTCATCAGACTGACGACCGCTGGTCAAAGTTTCGTGAGCACCGTAGGATGCCGATGCACTGTATTTCTCTGCCGTCGCGTCTGCCGAACGTCCAGGCCAGCAATTGCCAGCATCCCAGTTATAGACCTTCTGAGGCTCACGATCATGGCCTTTGGGAGTGCTGAAGCTGTAAGACATGGCCCAGTAATCACCAAAACCCTCACCCATGGCGCCTGTGTCCCCCCCTTCCCAGTTTGGGTTGATGGAAGCATTGATAGCATGGCCGTACTCATGGAGAATGACGTCGGCATCTTCATTGTCATCGACGCAGCCATGACCATAAGCCAGACGTCCTGTGCTGGGTTGAAAGTAGGAATTGTCATCGCCGTTGGCACCATCGGCATCCGCTTCGATAGAGCGGAATTGTATGCCTGTACTTCCCTTGAAGCCGAGCGATTGAATGTAACGCTGGCTCTGATCCAAATGGAAATATGTCATCGCTTCATTAAAGCCTTCGTTGCCGCGGCTAAAGTTCCAATTTCCGTCTGGAGTCGAAGTTGGGGCATCCGTAGGCAGATCAAAGTCAATGATTTGGACCCAGGGTCCTTTCAAAGTATAAACGCCCTTGGCGAAATTGATGTCGAGGAGGGTGCGTTGCACATAGGCATTATCGAAGGCCGAGGCCGCACTGGTGTCGACGAGAGTGGACAGGCCGAGTTCTGTTTTGGGATCTGGATCAAATACGCGCGCGTTACCATTTTTGAGTTCGGTGATATCTTCGAGTTGACCCGCTTTTTTCTGATATTTCGAGAAAGCCTCGGTCCGATTCGAAGTCGGTTGATGCGTACCAAATGTAGGGGGAATAGGAATCTTTTTTTCGTTGATGCGTAGATCGCGGACATTTACGACTTTGCCCGTTGCGGCATCGACATCCACCTGCCAGGATCCGTAAGGGGCCGTCGGGCTTAAGTCTATGCTATAGACCAGGGTTAGGCCGCGCACGAGCTGTTTGTATTTGAGCTCGGCTTTCGGGTCCTGATAGATACCGCCCGACACTCCAACGTAAGCCCAGGCCGCATCGTAGGCCTGCTCGATGGAGATATTTTCTTTGAATACAGTCGCCGTAGGATGGGGAATAATAGCCGTGAAATATTGATAAATCGCCTGCGTGCTTTTGGAAATGGATAGAGTGATGCCTGCTGTATCGATTGGAATCCCGTTACTCAGTTGCTGATAAACAAGATGATAGGCGGTGAGGCTTTCCTGTTGGCGAACAAGTTCGAGCGATGCGGGATCGATGTGAAGCTCTTGACTGTGAGCCGCAAGGAAGTTTTGAGCCGTTTCTTCGGGGCTTAGGGGAGCAAAAGTCGATACGGTATGAACCTGTCTCAGCTGCCCTATCTGTCCATAGGCGGCAAATGCTGTGGAAAACGAGCCCGCAAAAAGGATCGGAACCGCGAGGTGCATACGCATAGAAGCTCCTGATGGATTGGATCATGAAGCTTTATACTAGTCGATTGGTTACCGAGTTTGTTTTCGCATTATTCAATACCGGGATTACCGGTATTGACTATACTGTCTGCAATCCCAATCAATCATGATGATCTACTTTCTGACGCATCCTCTTGGTGTCTGCGTTTTGCTTTTTGGCACTCAAACGCCGGGTTTTTGATCCTTTTGTCGGCTTGGTGGGTCGGCGAATTTTGGGCGGAATTGCAACCGTGAGGATCATCTTCTGAAGTTTTTCGAAGCAGGTCTTGAGGTTCATGTCCTGCGAACGATGCTCGTCACTTGCAATGACCATATGCCCATCTTCACTGATTCGTCCGCTATAACGCTCCAGAAAGCGCACTTTGACTTCAAGCGGCAAAGATGGACTTTCTCTAGGATTCCAGCTGATTACAGCCTTGGTCTCGCGTTTATTGACGTTTTGCCCGCCGGGGCCACTGCTCCGGGCATAGGAGATATCCAACTCTTCCCACGGGATTTGAATTCTATCGGTAACCTTCAGCATAGACGTCCTTTAATCGTGGCCTCATCCTCTTGCCATTCGGAGGTATGCAGGAGAAGTCCTTCATGATATGCCATCTTTCGCGAATAAAGCATGGATGAAGCCTTAGAATGAAAAATACCGAGACCCTTCCGTTTTGGAAAGAGAAAAGCCTCGAGCAGATGAGTACCACGGAGTGGGAAAGTCTCTGCGACGGTTGCGGCAAATGTTGTCTTCACAAAATTGAAGACGAAGACACAGGCGAGATTGCTTACACCAATGTCGCGTGTCGACTCCTCGATAGCAAAAGCTGTCGTTGCAGCAACTATTCAAAACGCATCCATTTCGTAAAAGACTGCCAGGTTCTCAACCCTAAGAAAGTGCGACGCCTCAACTGGCTTCCAAGCACCTGTGCCTACAAAATTGTGGCGGAAGGTCGCGATCTTCCGAGCTGGCATCCGCTGATTTCGGGCACGCGGGACAGTGTCCATAAAGCGGGCGTTTCGGTGAAAAATAAAATAGTCTCCGAAGATCATGTGAAAGATCTCGAAGATTTTGTTGTGGACTGGATTTTTTAGATCCAGTCCTCAAGACCGCTTGGGCTGTTATTCGCCGTCCGCTGCTGGCCCGTCTTCCTTGAGTGGTGTCTCGTCTTCGGGCGGTGTTGCAGGAGCGTCGCCAGGCCCAGGCGTCCCATCGCTTGGTTGAGTGTCTGTGGGGGCAAGTTCTTTTTTGTCTTTATCTTCAGGAACTTTTTTATTCCCTTTGCCTACAGCCTTCTCGTCCATGTGTTTTTTCATGGCTTCGCACGGATCGGGGCGTTCAAAGGCATCGGTGATAAACACCTTGTCATACGCGCCCACCGGCGGGGCCTTAGCCCCTTCTTCCATCATGCCGACTGACCATACACGCGCATTCGGTGCTACAAGTTCGAGTAGCGACGGGACACCGAACTCTTTACGGGCATGACCCGCACCGAGGATAAAGACAGTAACACCGTCGCGTGGGGCTTCGTTTTGATAGCCACGAATCATAGCGGCGTCACGGGCTCTCTGTATCGGAACCATCTTCGTCGCTTCCTCGTTGGGTATCATATGGCAGTGGCCGTCAGATATCTCTTTTCCAACGAGCGTCAGGGCTTCGGCGCTCATAGGTTTCCTGAGATGCAAACGTTCAATTTCGGGAGCGGTGAACGCACCTTGATAGCCATGTTTGTAGAGAAGATCGAGACGGTTTTTAGGAAGACCGCCGGCGATGACAACGGCTTTGTATTTGACCGCGGTGGCAAAGAGAGGTTCGTAGAGATCGTAGGGTGGCCAGCCTGATTTGTCCCATTCGATCTTTTCTCGAAGTTTGCCGAGGTTGGCAGGTTTCAGCTGACTCAATAGACCCTGTTCGGTCCAATCAACCTGCTCAAAGACCACAGCTTTCAAACGACCCTCATGTCCCAGCTTCTCAAGGATTTCCTGCTGAATCACATGATGATCAGGATTGTCGTGTTGCTCCCCCAGGAGAATGATCTTCGCTTGAGCAAAATCGATCTGCTGCTTCGCATCGAGCTGACTCATCGAAAAATGCGCTTTCGATTCGGTGACGCAGGCAGTGAAGGAGGTTGTCAGGAGCAGCAGGGGAGCGATCTTCCGAAAAGACGTCATGGCAAAGGTCCTCTTAGTCGTCTGGGTCGCCTTCGATTCGGATCTGGACATCGCCAAAGACCCGGCATTGACAGGCTAAACGTTCATTTTCATCGCAGCGCATGGCGCGGAGAAAATCCGCTTCCCTTTTTGTGGGAGGGCTCAGGTTTTCTGCGCCGCTTATTATTCTGAATAAGCATATTCCACAATCGGCTTCTTTGCAGTCGTATTCGATCAATTCCGTTTTTCTTTGGAGGGCCATAAGTCCGAGACCCGCCCTCAGGCTATGCTTCTCTTTTGCTGCAGCTCGCTCGATATCGACCACTACATCCTTACGTACTTCGCTCATCAAACAGACTCACATATGACAGAGACTTTGCGGAAGGCGTCGACATCGACCAGTCCGCGATCGGTTATTTTAAGAGAGGGGATAACGGGTAATGCAAGAAAGGATAGTTGTAGGAAAGGTTCGTCGAGAACACATCCTGCAGCGACTGTCAGCGCCTTGAGGCGTCTTAGGCTTTCGGCAACCGCTTTAGGATTGTCGTCAGTCATGAGACCACCGATCGGCAAAGCCAGGGTTTCGAATCGACCATCTTCGTGGACGACAACGATGCCGCCATCGATATCGATCAGTTTGTTGACGGCCCTGTTCAAGAGCTCGTCGGAACTGCCGACCGCGATAATATTGTGGGCATCATGGTTGATGCTGGTCGCAATAGCGCCATGTCGAATTCCAAATCCGCGCACAAATCCAAGACCAACCCGGCCGGTGTTGTGATGACGCTCAAATACACAGATTTTGAGGATGTCGCGCGCCAGGTCTTCCTTCAAGCCACTGTCGAATGTCTGGATTTCAAGCTTTTCCACGTGCGTTAGAATCTGATGGGGGATTACATCGATGATACGCACCCGGTGTGTTGGCTCGGACGCGGGCATCTTAAAGGAGAGGGGTGTCGGGCGATCGAGATTGAGGTTTTTAGTCTGAGCGCCGAGCTTCGGTGAGAAAACCTTAAAGAGCTGATCAGCCTCAACTGCCTTGCCGCGCTTATAAACGACATCGATTGCAAAACCATTTTTCCAGAGGCCCTTGATCGGCCGGATGAGATTGAAATCTGCAAGGTAGGCAGGCGCAAGAGCCCCCCGATCGGCAAGACCGTAGATCTTCGCTGCTGCATAACTCGCTGAGCGAAACGCCACCTCCGGAGCGATATCCATAGCAAGAGCCATGTTGATGATGCAATTGATATGGCCTGCTTCTTCGATGTCCAGGGGATTTCTATCGTCGCTGCAAAAGGCGATATTCGCCGAAGTGTAGGCGTTGAGCAAGGGCAGGAGCTGATGAGCGTCTTTTGCGCAGGAGCCTTCCCGAATAAGGGTGTGAATGCCTTTGCTCATTTTTTCTTTGGCTTCGGCAGCCGTGGTGGATTCGTGACACGTGCATATCCCTGCGACAGCATAGGCATTCAAATCTTTGCCGCTTAAACCAGGACAATGCCCGTCGAGCCGCATCGACTGAAAATCAAGTAGCTTTTGCAAAACATCGGAATCCTTGTGCAAAAGACCCGGGACATTCATCATTTCCGCCAAGCCCAGAACGCGTGGATGGGTGCGAAATTTTCGGAGGTCGGCTGCATACAGTTCGGCCCCTGGGCTCTCAAGCTCAAACTGGGGACTCGTGCTTGGAACGCAGCTTGGTACCATCACAAATATATCGAGCAGGAGTTTGTCGCTGGCTGCCAGGGCCCACTCAATGCCGGCACTGCCCTTGACGTTGGCGATTTCGTGCGGATCCCAGAGGACTGTCGTCGTCCCCGTCGGTAACACGGCTTCTTGAAAACGGGCCGGTGTCATCAGACTGCTTTCGATATGAACATGGGCATCGATAAAGCCCGGGACTGCGAATTGACCCGTTCCATCCGCTTCAGTCTTAGAGTGATACCCCTGGCCGATGGCGACGATGCGGCCGTCGGCCAGGACGAGATCACTCAGGATGAATTCACCGGAAAAAACGTCTAGGATAGAAACATTGCGGATAATATGATCGGCGGGTTTGAGGCCTCGCGCCAGGTCTATCGCGCGTCCGAGAGCGAGTTTATCGTCGTAACGAGTTTTGTCTAACATCAGCAGAAAATCCTTTTAGGACTGGGGCCACCACTTGGTCCTCACTTTGCCATCATTGGGGTAGCGAAGAATTTTCATTGGCCCTTCATAACTAATCAGGGACGACAGTTCAGGATCTCTGAGGACATCGGCGACTTTGTACTCGACGTCATTGATGATCATCGTAGCCGCCATTAACCTCACGCCGTGACTGTAGTCCGCATACCAATTGCCATGCACGGTCGTGAGGGGCTGAATCGCCGTTCCCGACCTCAGATGCCAACCATAGATTGCCACGCGATTCGTCTTCCGGAGGAGGAGGTTGGTGATGACAATGTCTTTTTTGTGACCCGCTACCAAACCCTGAGGAACCTGATCGTGCAAACTCGCCTGTACAACTTTGTTATGACGGACGAGTTCTCCCACCGTAACCATTTGCGGTCCTGGCTTAAACGGCTGCGGATCTAGTTTTACACTTGCTGCATGGTAAATGGCATCGACTATTTTCACAGTGGGGAGGAGGAGGCCAAATTGGTCGGCTATAGTCTGGGCACTCAAAGGCGTCATCGGTGTCCGGAGATAATCCTGGTTGGTGCCGACCCCCAGATAATCCGGGAGGACCCAAAGTGTCACCTCAGCTTGTTTTCCCGATCGTGTTTGGGAAACAAAGCGAACTTTGCTAAAATGTCTTAGAAACTCAGGAATGTTCCCCTGGCGGTACTGGTCGATGATTGCCTGCTCACGGCCCGACTCGTTAGCACCGAGCAGTTTGGTACCGAATGATGAGCCAGAAATGGCTTCAGCACTGCGTTTCGGGACGATCAGTTGAGGAGCTTCGAATGTTGGGGTTTGCGTTGCGCAAGAGACGCAAAATGCCAAAACGACTATCAATAGCCTCAAAGATCGCACCATTCGCATCTTGCTCCTTTAACTTGCTGTTGGATCTGAACCATTTTAGGCTAGATGAATGGAAAAATCGCCAATCAATCGAATCTATTACAGTACCAAATATGAGAATTTTTGTTTTTTTCTTAGGTGAAACTTGGAAATGGCGATAAATTCATCGTTCCTCCTTTATTTTCAGAGCGGACATCATTATGCGCGAGACGAGTCAGATCTCACATCGACGGCCCCGATTCCCAAAACTTATCCAAAATCTGCTTTTGGCCACCCTCGCGCTTGGTTCGGCGAGTGTCTGGGCGCAAGAGGTTGAACAGGAGCAGATGATTTGTCGCGACATGGGCGATATATTTTGTACCCTGGACGAGTTTTCTGAGACGGTGACGCCGGCTACGACCGGTCTTGGGGCCAAGCCCGGTCCTGCACCGACGGAAAAGCAGAAATCGCGCAATGATCGCAGTGTCATTGACCTTCAGCAGTCACGCCTTGAGACCACTCTTGATCTAAGAGGGCAACAGGGTCTGCCTCAGGAAGTGCGCCTTATCAATCTCAATCCGGATGTTGGGGCTTGGTATTTGCTGAAATTGGTTTGGAATCCCCAACGAATCGAGTGGTTTCACCTCGAAAACGGTAAGGGCAAAGATCTCAGCGTCGAACTTTCATCTACCTATCATAACGGCATCGTGCTCATTAATGCTAATGGAGATCGACAACAGTGTGATCTCTGGGGACAATCAGCACATTCTGCGCTTTATTCCGCACGAAGTGCAAATACACCCTACGCTAAACTCTGTGGTATCGACCTTTATCTACGGAATAAGATCGACGGGTATAAAACGACCAAGGAATGGGTCGTTGAGTTCCTGAGATCTAACATTGCCGGCGGCGAGACGATCACGACCATCGTCAAGGAAACGGTTTATAAGGACAGCTTCCTCATTCATTCCGAGGGCGGCGTGACCAAGGAGACCGCGATTGATCTACCGGATGCTCCGGAGCCGGCCCAAGTCAGTGCCAGTTATAAAGGCGAGCAGATCACGACTAAAGAACTGGGGATAGCCGTCGAAGGCAGTAAAAGTGATGCTTTGGATGCGGGCCGCTGGTATCGAAGCGCCAACCAGCCTGGCGTTTTTGTGAGCGCTATTGAGCCCCGTGCGATCGATGAAAATCTCTTGAAGAGTAACAGCGATTACGTCAAACCCCTCGATAATGTCGAAATGGGCGCCGCGGCTTATCTTGTTGCTTTTGATATCGGCGCCTTCGATTTGAGTTTTGCCGTGGGAACAGACCACCCGGCAGTCGGTTGGTCCGATCGTGTTCTTCCGGAAGTGCGGGATACAGCTTTAAAAGGCCCGGATGGTTTCCAGACGATCGCGCCCCTCACGGCAACCGGCCTGGTTCCGCCTTACCTCCATGATCGCGTCGCGGGTATCTTTACGGGTGGATTCAAAAGAGATCATGGCGCTTTCCATTGGGGCGAACTCGCGAAACAAAATCGGGGGTCGCACTATGGCTTTGTCGAAAATGGTGTGGTGTTGAGTGAGCTTCAGCCCGAGCTGTCGACTCTGGTTGTTTACAAAGATGGACAGATCGATTTTAAAACGTGGAAGGACATCGACAACGAAACGATCAGCCGCGTTCGTTTCGCTCGTCAGAACGGTGTGCCCATCATCGATTACGATCCAGTTCAGAAAAAAGGGGTTCCCGGGCGTTATGTGAGTAACTGGACTCTTGGCAACTGGTCGGGATCTCAGGACCGAAAATTTCGGAGTTTGCGAGCCGGGATCTGTTTGCAAAATCGTGGCGTTCGTAAATTTTTGATCTACGGATACTTTTCGAGCATGACTCCGACGGCCATGGCGCGCGTGTTTCAGGCTTATAACTGCAGTTATGCGATGCATCTTGATATGAATGCACTTGAGCATACCTACATGGCCCTTTACCCACCGGTTAAGCCAGGTCAGGAGCGAATTCCCCAGCATCTGGTGCGCGGTATGAAAGTGCTTGATGAGCGTTTTAAAGGAAATGTGCCGCGATATATGGGCTATCCTGACAATCGCGACTTTTTCTACTTCACCCGTAAGCCAGTCCAAAAGACTCAGTAAAAGTCTGAATCGTCAATAAAATCAACGTCTAGTCCCACGTGGCCTAGGCGTTTTCTTCGTTTTTATTCCATTTTCGTCTTTTTAACTTTTATGCTAGGGTACCCCCCTATAGCACCGAGGACTATTTTCTTTTCAAGGATAATTTTATGATCGCAGCACAAAACTCTGTTGTTCTGATGGACTACACGGTGAAAGACGAAGAAGGCACCATCATCGATACGTCGTCGGGCCACGAGCCACTCGCATTCATCGTTGGATTGGGGAATATCATTCCTGGCCTCGAGCGTGAATTTATCGGCAAGAAAAAAGGCGATGCTTTCACCGTTACCGTGAAACCGGAAGACGGTTACGGCGATAAAGACGACACACTCGTTGAAACTGTGCCGCGCGCCCAGTTCGCTGGCGTTAAAAACCTCGGTGTTGGCATGCAGCTTCAAGCCCAGACAGATGATGACACTATGGTTGTCACTGTGATCAAGCTTACAGATTCCGAAGTGACCGTTGACGCCAACCATCCTCTCGCTGGCAAGACACTGAGCTTCGACGTTAAAGTTGTCGATGTACGCGCTCCAACTGAAGAAGAGATGAGCCATGGTCATGTACACGGTACGGGCGGCCACCACCACTAAGCCCTGAACTTATTGTTATATTAACCCGGCGCAATCGAAGCCGGGTTTTTTGCGTTTAAAATCACCAAACTATTCTTACAAAAAGAGCCACGTTGAAAAACGTGGCTCTTGTCTTATTTGATGCGTTTAAGCTTAAAGCGCACAGCGTGAGTAAGAAATCGTTTGTGTGATAACGCCTTGTCGACCCAGTTTGATCGGGGCCTGAACCGAACCATCGACTTTGTCGCTTAATGAGCAGTCGTGAATTTTTTTGATGATGGCCGGATATCCTGTACGAAGATAGTCCGGAGCATTTTTCAAGTCGGGTTCAACTTTTTTGGTAAAACCAAAAAGGAAGTCCGGGTTCTCGTGGGTTTTAAGGCTTGAGAGGGTTCCCCATTCGCCGCCTATCAACTTTTTGTTTGCATCAAATTCCAGTGTATATTGATACGTCGTGGATAGGAATTGCTGCTCGTCAAAGTCAACGCCGTCCTGCGTATAGGAGAACCGAGGAGCGCTTGGCTCGCCGGACCAGGACACGACAGCCGTGACTTCGGCTACATAGGCTGTGCCTGGGGCGCGATAAGCATGGGCCACATCGCTTGCCGCGATAGCATTGACGTCTTGTAGAGCGCCAATGGCAAACTTTGCCTTACCGACTGGTTGGTTCCAGACCTGGGCTGACTGAGTGCGGTCCATAACAAAACCAATGTTGTTTTTGCCGATGTTCTCAACGAGGAGAGCATGGAAACTTGCGGGATTCGTATCCCAGCAGCCGTAGAAATCTACGCCGCTTGCCATTGTCGCCGGTTTGGCAACCGCTTTGCCTTCTGCCTGTGCGAAAGCATCCGCTTCGTTGTAGGTCAGAGCGTAGTTTTTGCCTGACTGAAGGAGATAAGCGTATTTTGCTGCACCATTGGTCCATTCGCTTTCGAGTACGACGCGAAAGAGTGAGATTTTCCCCGAAGTACGGGGATAGTCCTGAACTACGGTAAATTCGCCGCTACGACTCCGGCCGTTTTCGTCGATGTAGTTCATCGAACCACCAACGGCGCGTCCGTTGGCATTACTTGGAACGCCTTTGGAAGGTTCGGTGAGATTTTTCTCACAGCGACGGCCTATGAAGAATTGCTCATCGTTATTCGCTTGAGCCCAGGTTTTGTCGAGGAGAGCGCGGATGTCGCCTTCGGTGAAGATCAGGTCTTTGGGTTTGTCGTTGCTGTGGCCAACATTAACGCTGACGATTACACCGTGTTTAGGTTCGTCCTCCATAACTGCGGCCGGAGCCCAGCCGTGGCAAATGCCTTCCCAAGACCAATCAGCGCCACCGGTATCTTCACCAGGAAAATTGTTAGAGGCGTTTGAACTGATGTCGAGATAGTTTGTGAACCCCTCCATCGCGAGCGGCGAAAGTTCGGACACTAGCGCTGATTTGAGATGCGAAACAAGGAAACCGCCTTTGATGGCTTCGAGATATTTTTTTGCGAGATGGCGTTTTGCCGAGGAACGTTCTTGAGTCGTGCCGTCATTCGTATCTTTCCAGTCACGATCGAGCTTAATCAGACTCAAAAGGTCGAGATTGTGATTTGCAAGGTTCAATTTTTTGAGCGAACGGTAGGCGATATCAAATTTTTCAGCGGGCGCGAGATTTACGCTTAATGTGGGATTGGTGGTGTCGATCTCTTCCGCCTGCGTTTTGAAATAGGCGCCGACGCGGAAATCTGCATAGGAATCGATATTTGCTTCGTCGTTGGAGCGTATAGGCCCCCAGCGTCTGGCGAGGTTTTTATTCACTGTCGCCCAGTAGGTGTCAGTCCACGGGCGTTTGTCGTTACCCGCAGCATCCTTGAGTTCGACTTTAGGAAAGCTTAAAAGCTCATCGTAGGTCGGCATTTGCGAAAGGCCGTACTGGGTGATGAGGTTGTTCGCCGCGTCGATCTGCTGTTTTGTATGACTGACTGGAGTCGAAACGCGAGAGCAGGATAGGGCAAACAGGAGGCCCAGAGATACGAGAAGGCGGCTTTTCATCATGAGACCTTTTTTAAATAAAGCAGGAGGTTTACACCTCAAATCTAGTCTGGTTGGCGTGCTTTATAAGATGGGGTGTCTTGACTTGCAATGGGTAATTCGTGGGAATGGCAAAAAAGATGAGCGATTTGAGCAGTCTGGCCAATCAAGGTGATTAACTTGATTGGCCAGTCTAAAAAATTAAGGGTGGCTTGCGAGGGCGATATTGCTATGCATGGTTTTCATACGGCTAATTTGAGGTATTACGCCTTCTGAGCTCAAGAGCGACGCGTAGGACTTATTCTCTAAGATGTCCCGTAGGTCGAGTTGAGCTGTGCCAAGCTGTACGTGATTGGAGACCAGACGTATGCCATGGCTGTAATCGGCGTAACCGGCAGCGTGGGCCGTCGAGAGTTGTTGAATCGGATCTGTACTGCTGCGGTGCCATCCGTAGATCGCTATTGAGCCCGGTTTGCGAAGGACGCGGCGACTTTGAACGACATCTTTTTTGTGGCCAGCGACGAGGAGACCCGGTGCATATTTGGAGGTAAGGATCTGGCCGCGAAGCATTTCATTGTGGAGGACGATATTCGCAGTGGAAGAGATGTTGGATTTGCAGACGATCGGCATGGGCGTGAGTTTGACCTGAGCCTGGTTGTAGATATCATCGACCATTTTTTTGGTTGGCAGTGACAGATCAAGCTTTTCGCTGAGTTTCTCTATGCTGTACATGTTCAGCGGTACGCGGATGAAATCTGAGTCCGAACCGATCGCGATATAGTCAGGAAGTGTCCAATATCGAAGTGTCTGGCCGCGGTATGGACCGGCAGTCAGCTTCATGTCTATGGGAGTAAGTTTGCGGAGGAAACTAGGGATGTTACCGAGAAGGATCTCCTGGACCATCGCCTGTTCGCGGCGGCCGCCATCCATATGTGCGATCTTTTTCATGAAGGCAGAACCTGTGAGAGCGGTCTGAGACCTTGCCGGAAGGTTAAGGGGTTGCTCGTCTTGCGCCTGGGCAAGTGAACCCCACATAACAAAAAGGAGATAGAAGTAGATGATTTTCACGGTCGATCCTCTTTCTCTATGATCTCAGCGTCCAGGGGGGCACTGATTTTGCCTACAAACCTTCTTCGTCGATTGGCGGAAGAAACTTATTAAAACTTTTAAAG
>JACMOC010000085.1 GCA_014378195.1 Oligoflexus sp.
GATTGGAACAGCGCTGCCGATTGGTATTTTCATAATAATTCGGGCGGGCAGGGTTCCATTATCGATTCGTTCATGGCTGAAAATCAGCGTCAGGGCATGGCCTCTATGATCACGCTGCCGATGTTAGGCTGGGTTTCCAAGGACGGAAAGTCGGTGAGTTATCCCCGGGATGCTTATCCAAAACAAGACAAGTTTGAGGGTGCCGCCGGAAATGGGGCTTGGCACGGCAAAAATATTAAAGGTGATCCGATGCGCACGAGTATTGCCATCTCACCGGAATGGGTCGGAAACTGGGTTAAAAAACTGAAAACCCAGTTCGGTGATCATCCACACTTTTACATACTTGATAACGAACCGATGCTCTGGAATTCCACGCACCGCGATGTGCAGGATACGCCGGTGACTTATGACTATTACCTCAAAAAATACATCGCCTATGCGGCCGCCGTTCGCGAAGCGGATCCCGCGGCGGTCATTGTCGGCCCTGCCGAGTGGGGCTGGCTTGGGATGCAAGGGTCGGCCTTCGATATGCCAGGTCCCTGGAGCAAAGGCGTGAAAAACGCGGATAAAAAAGCCCATGGAAATAAGCCTTTTCTGGAATGGTTTCTGGAGCAGGTGGCCAAGGAAGAAAAATCGCGGAAGGTCTCGCTCCTCGATATCATCGACGTTCATTATTACCCCGAGAAGGGGTCATGGCCAGGCGGTGGTGATGGAAGTAGCGATGTGCGGGCTCAACTCTTGCAGTCGACCCGCTCTCTTTGGGACAAAACCTATAAGGATCCTAGCTGGATCAACGATAAAATCTATTTCATTCCGCGGCTGAAGGCCATGGCGGCGAAATTTAAACCCGAAGCGAAAGTGTCGATAGGCGAGTACAATTTTCGGGCTGAAAAAGACCCGTCGGGTGCCATCGCTCAGGCGGATGTGCTTGGGATTATGGGGCGCGAGGATCTCTATGCAGCCGAATACTGGGACTTTCCCGTGAAAGACGGAACCCATCGCGATGCCTTTGCCCTCTATCGCAACTTTGATGGCAAAGGATCTGGATTTGGGGCGCGCTACGTACCAAATTCTTTGGGTGTACAGGATGATTTTTCGGTGTTCACGGCCGAAGACCTCGACAAAAAACGTTTGACCATAATTTTGCTGAACAAAAATCTCTCGGATGACCAGGAATTTGATTTACAATTCGATAGTTACGGCAAACCCACGTCAGGTCGGGTCGTTGGCTTCAACGGCGGTTCGAGTTATGGTTCAATGACTCGTTATGAGACCGATCTCAAAGAGCTGACGGGCATCAAAATCAAAACCAAACCCCTCTCCATGCAGATCGTTGAGCTCTTATACGGCTCGAGGAAAAAACCATGACTGCGGCAGTGCTTATCAGTCTCACGATCGCTCTGCTGAGTTTTATCGGTATGGCCCGTTATCACGTGCTTTTGGCCCTTATCAGCCGAGCGGCGCGGAGTCTTTCCCTCCACGAAAAGCCTCTGCGTGACCACCCGCGGTTTACCATACTTGTGCCCGCGCATAACGAAGAACTCGGTATTGCCGCAACGGTCGGCAGCATTCACGCGCTTGATTATCCAAGGCAGGCTTATCGCCTTATCGTTATCGCCGACAACTGCACCGATCAGACGGCAAAAGCTGCGCGTGCCTGTGGTGCAGAAGTCATGGAGCGTTTTGATAACGCCCATCGAAGTAAGGGCTATGCTCTCGAATACGCCCTCAAAAAGTTGCAGCTCGAAACGACTCCGGCTCCTGATGCTATCGTCGTAATCGATGCTGACACCCGCGTTGACCGAAAACTGCTGCAGGCATTTGGTAACCGTATACTTGAGGGGCAGGAGTGGCTCCAGGGTTATTATAGTGTTTCCAATCCCGATGATTCCTGGCGCACACAGCTTATGACATATGCTTTTGCTCTTTTCAATGGTGTATGGCTCGCCGGACAGGACGCTCTGGGGCTCGGCTGTTCACTGCGAGGCAATGGGATGGCGTTTGCTTGGAATGCCTTGAGTCGGCAACCGTGGCGGGCCTACGGGCTGGCCGAGGATCTGGAATTCAGCTGGCATTTGCGTGTGGCGGGCGAGAAAATTCACTTTGTGCCCGAGGCGCGGGTGTATGGCGAGATCATCAGCGGCAACGAAAAAGCTTCAAAAGCGCAGCGGCTGCGTTGGGAGAAGGGCCGGGCCCAGTTAAAAGCTCACTTCGCTCCGGCCGTACGGCAGATGCCGACAAGCAAGTTTCGCCGCTGGCTGCTCCTGTCGGATTTAAAAATGCTGCCCTTAAGCCGGTATTTCATGGCGACAGGTGTGAGTTGGGGCGCGAGCCTGGGTGTGGTTCTCTTGGGCTTTGGACGCATCGATGCGGCTATCCTGGGCGGGATCCTTTTGGGTCTTAACACCTTCGTCTTTTTTACATTCGCTGTTTATCTTTCGCTGCCATTTCGCCGACTCCATTTACCATGGCACTACCTCAAGGCTTTGACGCGGGTGCCCTTTTATGTCGGTTGGAAATTTCTCCTCCTTTTGAGCCGGACACCGGCCCAATGGGTGAGAACAGAACGAATAAAGAAGGATACGGAGGTCTGAAGGCATGATTCCTGGCTTGGTGCAGGTCTTGCTTTGATGATATGACTTTAGGTATAGGCTAGACATTTTAATAGGGAGGTATTCTTGAGAGCCGTAATATTCATAGACGGTGCTTATCTTCAGACGCAACTGAAAAACAACGGCAGCGAAGCCGATTATCTGCATATTGCCGATCATCTCCTGGCTCCCCTTCGTGCGTCTTTTCCTCTCGATTTACTGCGTTGTTATTATTACTACTGTCCTCCGTACATGTCGCAGGAACCAACGGAAGACGAATTGAAACGCATGGAAGTACACGAGAATTTTGTGCGTGAATTGCAGAGCCTGGGGCGATGGGCGATTCGCCTTGGGAAACTCCAGAAACGGTGGGAAGGCCAGCGCGAAGTCTACGAGCAAAAGCGCGTGGATGTCTTGCTGTCCGTTGACATGGTGCGCCACGCCGCGGCCGGTCATATCCAGCATGCTGTCCTTGTTGCAGGTGACAGTGATTTTGTGCCGGCGGTGGAAGCCGCTAAAGAACATGGCGTCACAGTTTCTTTATGGTGCGGTGCCGCAAAAACGGTGCACAAAGATCTGATAGCTTTGGCGGATGAGGTTTATGCCTTTGACTGGACTACGTTCCCGCTTTTGAATTCCAATTCTGAGCCTCAGCGTAACGTTCGACCGCGCAATGCCTCCACTCCGGGCCAGCAGGTGATTCAAAGCCAGAACCAAAACACAAATGATGGTCAGCCGCGCGCCGCGTCGTCGCGTCGACGCAGGGGTGGAAGCAATCGTCCGCGCGAAGGTATTGCCCGTCGGCCTCAAGAGGACACTCCCGTTCAACCTGCTTCTGAAGAGCCCAAAAAAACGGCTTGGCGTGACAGATTCAAGAGTTTGACAACGAAGCGCGAGGATTGAGTTTTCAATTCACAAGCAATCTTCTCGTGCTCGCGTTACAATGAGAGTTCGGTGTCAATCGATTCGTGTCTAAAGGAGATATCATGCGCCGCGTGTTATTGTGCCTCGCATTGTTTTTTGCCAGTCCGTTATTAGCCAATTCCAAGACCCTTTTCCTCAACGGCGTATACGCTGCGACGTATGGTGATATCGCTTGGGATAAGGGCGATTGGCGAGGCAGTAATTTTTCGGCTATTCGTTTAAAAGCAGGCATTCAGGTCGTACGAATCGACTTTGTCAGCTTGACTCTTGGCTTTCAGAAAGTCGGCTTTTATTCGGGAATGCATAAGTGGAGCGGTGACAACGATATAGGCTTTGACTACCGCGGTCCTGTCCTTGAATTACACCTGTTCCCTGACGCACCGTTTGGATTTTCGTTTGCCGGCGCGACAGGCACGGGCTACAGCTATCTGACGAGCGCGAGTCAGTATCATTACTCAAGCTGTGAGGGCTGCAAAATCGATGCGGAACGGTCCGCTTTGAAAGTGGGTGAGTTTACCGCTTATGTTACTTATAAAATAAGCTCTCAGCTTGAGATCCTGGCTGGGGCAGGCACACGCTCCGTTAAGGGCGAGATTGACTATGATGTCGATCGTGGCGGTGTCCACAGCTGGGAAAAAGGTGACGTGGATAGCTGGAAGGAAAGTAATACGATGGTCCTTCTTGGACTTCGCGGCAGTACACTTTAAAAAGCATTTCAGGACCCCACGAGGGTCTTTTTTTTCGTTCTCAAAACCCATGAAATTCATTGCACAATCTCAAGAGGGCCACCCTGATTGCCATGTCGCTAGGGTATAGTGGAACTGCGTAAGCCTTATTCTGCTTATGTTTGCGGGTGTTAAGCGCACGCGAAACTTCAATAAATGATTTGACCACGACTACGGATTGAAGGTAGATCGGAGCTATCGAAAAATTAGCTGCGGAGTACCCCGTGAGAAGCTTGTCCTGGCCGAGTCGAGTTCCTGCGCTTATTCTTAGTATTTGTATATTTTGGCACGGCTTCGGGATGGCCTCCCCATCGGCCGCGGCACCTTCCTCATCCACAGCCGCATCCTCGTCAACTCGAACCGAGCTGCGGGTAGGGTCTTTCAATATTCAGGTCTTCGGCGAGACTAAGATTCAGAAACCTTTTATTCGCCAAACCCTTCTTTCCATTTTGTCCCGCTACGATATCGTGTTCATCATGGAGATTCGTGATGACAAAAATAAGGCTGTCTACCAATTGTTGGACGACCTGAATCAATCCACAGGTCGTGGCTATCAAGCTCTGGTGAGCAAGCGACTCGGACGCGGAGACATGAAAGAACAGTACGCGTACTTTTATGATCCCAAGCTTGTGACAGCCGAAGAATCCTATGTTTACAATGATACGAATGCTGACTTTTCACGGCCGCCCTTTGTCGCTCGGTTTAAGGCGCAAGACTATGCCTTCACCTTTGCCGGAACACACATTGCGCCCACCAATGTCGAACTCGAACTCAAGGCCCTTAATGGTGTGTATCGGGACGTGACCAAGCATTTTCACGACAACAATATTTTCATGATGGGCGATTATAATGCGGACTGTGGGTATTACCGCGCTTCAAAGCTAGGCTTTGATTATTTCGATGAGACGCCAAGGCTCCGGATCAGTAACGACGAAGACACCACTGTAGCCCTGACGTCCTGCGCCTACGATCGCGTGTTGGGATTTGGAGAGATTCAAAATCATGCGAGTGACGCGCACGCTTTCAATTTCATGCACGAGTTCGCTTACGACCTCGGCACGGCCCGTCTGGTTTCTGACCATTTTCCCATTGAATTTACGATCGAAGTTCCGGCAGCGATGCAGGTCTATGAGGCATTAGCGCCTCCGCCCCCTCCGGCTCCGGGCGAGCTTGAGCCTAGAAAAACGAGCGAAGATTTGGCCCGACAGGTCCAAGTCCCAGCAAGCTGTGGGATGGATGCTGCAAAAACCTCGGGCGGTTACTGTTACGGCGCATTTGGGACAGGACGCCAGCGAGTGAGTCTGAGCTGCTGTCCTTAAGGAGCCGTTCGCCGAAGCCAAATCGTGGCTGCATAGGGAATAGCGGAAGAGGTAATCTCTTCGCTTTCGATGCAGTCAAAATCTTTGAGACCTGCGAGCGGATAGTGAGTATCCCCATCAATCGTTTGATGAATTCGGGTCAGATAAATCTTGTCTACCAGATCAAGTGTCTGACGATAAATCTCCCCACCACCAATGATGCAGATTTCCTGGCCCCACTGTGGGGCGACTTCCCGTGCCAACCGAAGAGCTGATTCGAGCGAGGTCGCAGCTGTGACGATGCGCGGCAGCATTTCTTTCGTGCGTGATACCACGATCGAATATCGACCGGGTAGCGGTCTGCCGATCGATTCAAACGTCTTGCGGCCCATGATAAGGACTTTCCCCATCGTGATCGCTTTGAAGCGTTTGAGCTCATCCGGGAGATGCCAGGGCATTGTGCCTTCGCGGCCGATGATGCCGTTTTCAGAACAGGCGACAACCTGCGAGAGAGTGGTCATGTTTTAGAGCCCCGCTTCAGCTATTCGTGAGCGAAATATATAGAACTTTTTGGGTGCGGTCTATCGCTCTTGATCAAAGTCATCAATTGGAAAGAAAGTGCCGGGGCAGGGCCACCGGCTCGGGATTTAGGCAGTGATAGGCGTGATCTCTTTAAACGTCGGCCAGTGTTTGCGTACCATTCTCTCGGTAGGGAATAGATCGGGGTAGACACGCAGGAGCATGCTGCCGACGATATTATCCGAAGTATAGGGCATCGCAGTCGCGTCGATCGTTCCCTTGGCATCTTTGGTTGCCTGAGGCGTCATGTTGCTGCCGACAAAACCGATGCGACCTCCGCTTGGAACCCCTGAATTGATGAACATCGTGCCCATACATAGAGAATGATCGCGGCCAGGTGCCTTGAGGATGATAGGCTTGCCACTGGCGTCAACCATAGGAGCGCCTTTAGCATCGAGCAGTGGCTGGCCAGCTCCGTTTGCCATCGTGAAGGCTTGAGTGGCTGCATTGTAAGGCGAGCGGGCAAATTCCTGACCGATGACGATCATCACGTCGTTGTTCAATTTGTTTTCTGTGATCCAGTTCCAGAAGAGCATAATCATCGCCCATTTGGACGACGCGCTGCGCGCTGTCGCTACGTCGGCTCCGCCGATGTGAAGGTCGTCTGCAATCGCATTGATTGTCATTCCATTGGCGAGGCCTGTTTTGGCCAGGATCCCAGCGAGAATTAAGCTGTCGCGGAAACCTGTGTCTCTCGTATTCAAGGCTGTGACCGCATCTTTATCTCGGAGGTCGGCAAGAACCTTGGCTGTTGAATCAGCAGCCAGGGCGGCCGTTAGCGCCTTGATATCGGCGCTCGCTTTAGCAAGTTGAGGCAACCCCGCTTTGAGAGTATCGAGCTGATAGGTAGCACTCGAATTAAGGCTCGCATCGGCGATGACAGAACTGAGGGCCGGATTTTTGAAGCGGTTTTTGAGCACATTCCAAATCGGATCGCCGCCCGCAGCGATTGTAGCGGGGTCACTGGTGATCGAAGTGAAGTTGGCAATGTTCGGCGAAACCACTGCTGTCACGTCAGCAACACTCGAAGTCTTGGTGCCTGCCGTGATGACCATGGGGTTGAGGTTGGCGCTGGTCCTCATGAATTCGGTTACGCCCATAGCCCATTCGGGAGAACTCGATGCGGTAGGGGAGCCGCGCATCTGGAGAAGACGGGCCACGTTATGATCGAGAGACTGCGAGGTGCCTTCAACCAGGCACATGTCTTTGGCCATCGGCGCCAGGAACTTCATGTAGTCATGAAACACTAAGCCTTCGGACTGTGTATGCATGTTCAGGAATGGATTGGCCGCTTGACCTTCCATACCTGAGTTGAAAAATCCGGTTGGCCATTTGTTGGGAGCAAGCGGCTGAAGGAGACCGTTGGCCACCCCGCACGACGACCCGAAATGGATGTAGAGCAGAAAGCGATTGCTTTTGGGATTCGGTGCGTCCTCGGTGGCAAACAGGCTTTCATTCATCAGGGCCACGGCCGAGCTGCCGGCGATGGCGGATTTAAGGAGTCGACGTCGATTGATACTCATTACGGCCCTCTTAACTTAATAAATGAAAACCAGGGGATCCATCGATAGTGCAATGCAAAGGTCAACATACCCGTTATAAACGCCATTGACCTTATCAGCCGCAGCTACCGTCTTGAAGGCGGTCACGTAGGATGCGGCATCGATATCGATCGGGATCGAGGTCCCGGCGATGCCAAGCAGTCGCTTTTCAAAATCGATCAAAGTCGCAGCATCAACGATTTGGCTTTTGACCAGAACATTGGCTGCGATTTGCGCAGGCGTCGAAGCCTTATTGTTGACGATAGCCAGTTCATTCGTAACGAGGTATCGGCATTCGCGGCTCAAGGCGAGGCGAAGTGTACGTGTATAGTTGAGAGTCAAGCTGGTCGTGGGATTTACGTTCTGAGGTGCTCTGGCAAAAGCTGCGGTTCCAAGGTCGAAGGACCCAAGATCAGGACGTTCAGAGGCCATAAAGATCGACTCAGTGCAGTCCGTCGCCTCGCGTGGTGTAGTGCCCGCGCACTGCTGATAACCATAAGCCGCTTTTTTGAATACGTTCGCATAAAGAACGCCGAGTGCTCTCGCATCGAGGAATCGCATACTGCTGCCTGTGGCGACGACGAGCGACAGTGAGGCCCCATCAACATCACCCGATGTGGCGTCAATGTTTTTCACTGTTTTGATCGCAACTTCGCCCGTACCGTTGCCAGATCCTGTGGCCGCGTTCTTGTCCGCGATCGTTATCGTTTGCACTTTGTGATTGGAACTGCAAGAGAGGGCGAGAATCGTTAAGCTGATCGCGCCCATTCTGAAGAGACTTAGTTTCATTGGTCACCTGCTTTCGGAGCCAGAAATTCCGGTTTTAAGACCATGGCTTTGAGAATTGAACGTAGATTTTTCTGATTCGCGCGAAAGTCGCCGACGTAACCCGGTAGTATGTTGTCGAGCTCGATTGCACTCATCTTACGTCCGTTCACAAATTCAAAGGCGCGTCGCACGCTGCACTCGTCGAAGGTATCCGTCTCGGTTACGATTTTGCCGAAAGCGGGGACACCTACACCTTCCGATCCGTTGAACCGCCCTGTATCGTTCGGCGTTTTGCCGTCGGGAGTCTGATTGTTGTAGAAAATAAAGTTATTCACTCCGGTGACCGGCCAACGGTTGAAAAAGGCTGCCATTGGTTCTATCGATTTATGGCAGTACTGACAGTAAGCCCGCTTTGTCAGATCGGGATTGGCGTCCAGCGGGTTCGCTTGAGCGCCGTCGGGAACCGTAAATTTCTTGCAGAGGAATGTTTCATAGGTGCGGTTCGCTTTGGCCCGGAGTCCATTGGTGACGAGCTGGAAGGCAGGCGTTGTGAGTACGCCGGCATTCAAGGGACCGCGATTGATCCAATGATGGCTACGGTCATTCACGTCGCCAGTGGTAAAGATTGAATTGGTTTGATCAGCGATTTTGCCGCCGGGATAATTGTTCCAAAGATCGACCCCATTGTGGCCCATAAAATGAGCGTAAGTGCCCGTCACAACAGTTGATTGTGTGGTGAGGACATCACTGAAAGGTTTATCTTCGGCTACGGTATGGGAGATGATATAGCCGGGTTCCATAGACAAGTCGTAGGCGACTTGATTCATATACCGGTTGTATTGCGGTGCGGAACGAAGATTACAGAGCTCCATGTTTTTGCCGCAACGTTCAAGAACCTTCGGCACAACTTTGTATGCGCTCAGAGTTGGATACTTGGTGCTGAGCGTTATGGTGACGGGATCCCACCAGGGTTTTACGGTCGTCACCGGGTCTGTGCAGGTTGCTGAAGTCTCGGTCGCGATATCGAGAAGCTGTTGCCAATACGGTTGCGTTCCGGGCAGAATCGGAAGATCGACATCGAGGTTGGAGGCGAGTTGGTCGACTGCAGCTCGTTTGAATTGCGCAATCATGTTCGAAGATCCAGCACCAACGATTAATGGTCCATCAGGACATTCTATAATGTTGATCTCCATCGGAGTGGTCTTATGGTTTTTTATATAAGCCGTCAGGAAATTAATGTCTGCGGTGGAATCTTTTCGTTTATCGATGCCTAGCCAATCCGTAAGATTGAAGCGGTCTCGAAAAGAGATTGCTGCGTCTTTAGCATTGACCGCCTTAATCGAATCAATATCGACCGGTCCTTGAACACCGATCAGACGTGACCAGAATTGTGCAAAATATTCAACGAAACCCTGGCTATGCGATAGATTTTCTGCGAGGTCAGGAAGTGTCAGCTGGCCTGCGATAAATTTTGCTCGCAGATCCGCAGACAGAGGTTTGCCCGTAAGCGAGATCGATATCTTCTCGGCCTGTCGGAGTTGTGCCAGATCTATCGCACCTTGCGCGGGAGCAGCCAAAAGCAAGCTCAGGCCACACGCTATCAGAAATCTCTTGGTCATAGGGTCCCTCAGATCAAGTGTTTGCAGAGCATTTTTTATTTCAAGGCGTTGAGGATATCGACGAAGGCTTTTTTCTGAACCACTGTCAAGGCTCCGGTAGGAGGCATGGTTCCCGCGTTAATGCGAACAATGGCGTTCGCCTTATGAGTGGTCCACCACTCGTTTTTTGTTCCGTGGCAACTCGAACAGGCGTAGAGCGCCACTTGAGTTTTGAGATCGCCGCTGATGTCGCTCGTATCAACGACCGGATCGGTCGTCCCGCCGATGGTTCCTCGCTCGATCTGATTTTGTTTTACTATCCACGCAAGGATAATATCGCGCTCGCCTTGTGACATCGACTTGCCGATCGTTGTCTCGGCCGGGGGCATGGCGCCTTTAGCTGACGGGTTTGCTCTGAGACGCGTTTCAATCGACGATTTCAGAGATTTCCAGGTGTTTTCTTTTTCAAAGCCATCATCAAGGTGGCAGGTGACACAGAATCGATCCGCAACGGGTTTTATTTGCGCGAAGGAGGGCTCTGGTTTGACTACAGTACTTGCGACTTGCCCGAGCAGATGACCGGCGTCCGACTGGATCAAAATACTATCAGCAGCCAAAGGCGAAGCGTCTACAAAATGAAGTGCCATGCGGACGACTTTTTCTTTTCCTAGTAACGAAAAATCGATAGCCTGACTTAACGGGCTCCATCCCGCAGCCTCGGTATAGGTGAGAATTTTGGTGCCATCAAAGCCCCAGAAGAGGCATCGCACGTTGCAGGGATAGACTTGAACAAGTCCTACCGGAACGTTCGCAGGCACGTAGAGTTTCGCTTCGGCACCTACGGCCATGATGATTTTCACGGTGGAATTCGCTGTGAAAGCCGCAAATCCCGGATTGAGCCCGATCATCGTACTGGCTTTGAAATCGTCGCTTTCCTTCATGAGTATAATTGCATCTTGGCCATGGTGGAGAGTGAGCGTATCCGCATGGGTACCGATTGAGCCCGCTTCTCTGAAATCGTAGAATTTTAGATAATCAATTGCCGTAGGCTCAGTCGCGACGCTCGACCATGTGAGGTTTTTGATATTGAATGTCACGCTCTTGCCATCTGGATGCGCAAAAATTAGATCAGAGCTTGTCGTCCAAATAAACTCTGTGGGTTTCGTAAAATCAAAGTCTTTGATTCCAGGGTCGACAGTGATAGCTGCTAGATTTAACTTTTCGCCGGCCGTACCTCCCGGACTGCTTTTATCAGCCGCTGCGCCCTGGGCATCGGCCTGCCTGACAATCTTCAACTTTCCTGGACCCTCGGCGGAGCAGGCTCCTAAAGCGAGACTGACCGTGAGTACATATGAAGACTTGTTTAACGTCATAGATTCTCCCCGAAACTGACGGCTCATGCGGACTATCGGCACGGAATGGAGAGATGTTTGGAAAAATATTAAGATTTAGATTAAGTGTAGAGAAACTCGATACTTGAAGGGATCAAATAATCGTTTGTTTTGAACAGCTCTGCGTAGCTGCTCCCTTATTTTTAATCTGAAGGTGATAAAAGACTTGTGCCGGGAGAACTTCAATTCCAGTTTTATCTGCAGTGTTAAAGACCTAAGTTCACCGCAAGAGACCCATAGAACACACTGAGATGGTGTTTTTTAAAAAATAAATACCATATTGAGCAGGATAAAGAATCCTCATAAGTATCTGATTCAACGTAAGAAATCGAAGCGCATGAACTATCATCGATAAGCCTCAAGAAAACCTCTGACACAACCGATGCTAAAAAAATTTAAGGGGATCTGTAAGGCCAGGTTTTGCAGGGGTTTAACTATGTTCGACCCATGTGGACACTCTTGCCAAATCCATAGTCGAGCCCCTTGCAAGGCGCGCTTTTCGCCGCGTCCCAGCCGCGACAGAGATCAGCGCCCTCGTGGCTCTCTTCAACGCGGGCAAGTCTTTGACAGGAACTGCGGATGCAACCAGCGCGGGCATTCAAATCGTGGTGACCACGCTCCTTCAATCGCCCCATTTTCTCTACCGTCCCGAACTCGGTAAGGCACAGAACGGTGTAATCGTCGATCTCACCGCCAACGAGATCGCCTCAAGGCTCTCCTATGCGGTCTTGAACACCATACCCGGCGACACACTCATCAATCTCGCGAACAGTGGCGAACTTCTTAAGCCCGACGTTCAAAAAACACAGGCTGAACGTCTTATGCAGGATCCTCGTGCGTCGAGTGCTCTCACCTTCATCTACGAAAAATCTCTCAGAATCGATTCCTTTCTTACGATTGCGGCGAGGGACGCAAAAAGTCTATCCCAACTGGAACACTGATATGAATACAGTCCTATAGCGGGCCAAATCTCTTGAGAAGGGCCGAACAGAGTCCTTATGATGTTTACAGCCGCTTGTTCAAAATGCCCGTCACTCCGAACACAGGAACGTCTCAGGCCCTCATGCGCAAAAGCGTCAACGATTACGTGCGCGAGCAGCATAAGGCTCTCCGAGCGAGCCCTAAGTTGAGCAAAGCCGATCTCGATCGACTCGATTTGCATAGCAGCAGTATTCGCGACACGGAAAAAGCCATTGCGGGTTCTCTTCCTCAGACCAAGATCGATGCTATGAAAGCGAACAGTAATGAGAAGGTTTATCAGAACGATCTGCCCACCATCGCGAAGCTTCATATGGATCTCATCGGAATCGCTATTAGGACAGCGCGCGGATACGGTCTACATCCCGATCGACGGAGGTAACTGCAAACTTATGCAGTTCTATACATCAAAAGCCTGCCTCGATAAGGGCCTTGTTGCGGACCGTTTCATCTGGGAGATGCTGGGCAATTGGACTCCCGTTGATAAGCTCAGTATCTATAAAATTTTTCTGAGAGATTTTCAGTGGAAGAGAACATCCCAATTTAAACAGCCACATCAGCCTTGATCGCCGGATGCGGATCATAACCCTCGAGATCGAAATCATCGATTGTGTAATCAAAAAGCGAAGCGGGTTTTCGTTTGATAATCAGTCTTGGCAATGGCCTAGGCGTGCGGGATAGCTGCAGCTCGGCGGCTTCGATATGATTCAAATAAAGATGCGTGTCCATTCCAAACCAAACGATCTCACCCGGTTTGTAGCCGGTTTGTTCGGCAAGCATGTGAGTTATAAGAGCGAGATTCGCAATATTCCAGGTTAGACCTAGGTAACTGTCGACACTTCTTTGTATGCAGCTCCCGTTCAGTGTCCCTAGTTTATGATTCACAAAAAATTGATACTGTTTATGGCAAGGCGGAAGAGCCATCTGATCAAGTTCTCCCACATTCCAGCCCTCCCACAGTATCCTGCGCGAACTTGGATTCGTTTTGATCAGATCAATGACCTGCTGAACCTGATCGATTTCTCTACCATCGGCACCTTTCCAACGGCGCCATTGTTTGCCGTAAATAGGTCCTAAATCGCCCCATTTCTGGTTAAAATTCTCGTCTTCAAGAATCTGGCGTTCGAAGTCTTCCTGACTTATTGTTGTGCCTGTTTGTTCGCGGAACTTTTTGAGAGGCCAATCACTCCAGATTTTTACGTTCTGCGCGAGGAGCTCTTTGAGAGACGTCGATCCCGACAACATCCAGAGTATTTCTTTGAAAGCAGTTTTCCAGTAGACGCGTTTGGTTGTAAAAACAGGAAATCCATCCGCTAAGTTAAAACGCATCTGCTCGCCGAAAATAGCCTTCGTGCCCACACCCGTGCGGTCGAGTCGGACATCGCCTTCATCGAGTAGTTTGCGAAGCAGGGCCAAATATTGATCTTCCGGATGAGTCATGAAATTTTCCTTTGTAGGCTGCCGGCTGCGTTTGATGCTTTTGCTATCCTGATTTTGCCAAAAACATCACACATTTCGATACACGCAGGCGAGCGTGCCTGGGTCATTGGTGCGGCCGAAGTGTTCGGCTCCAGCTTTTAAGGCTGCTGTGAGGCATTTCGAATGGGCGTTCATCGAGGGCCTCAGCGGGAGTCAGCGATCGAATCACTATAGTCTCCCGAGGCGGATTCCCCAATTTGTCATTGTGCCGCGGAGGCTTTAGAATTCTAGCTCGGGAGCGGCTGCATAGGGGGCGCCCAAGAATGCACTGTCATTGTCTTCAGGCATCATCGCCGGAGTCGGTAGGGCAGGGCTTAGTGCCCGTTTGAATATGTCGAGGACAACATCGGGCAGGACCAAAGACTGCATGCCATTGGTCTCGGAAGGGAGCCAGGACCGGCAGCTTTCCCAAAGGCCCCAGGCGAGGATCGTCACCTGGCCGAGATTGAGATCGGCGCGGATGGCGCCAAGGTCCTGCCCAAGATTGAGAAAGTCCTGAAGCCAGGTATCAATCTGATTCACCGTTGAGAGGGCGGGGTGGCCTTCTCTCCGGCTTTCTTGCGTAAGGAAGTTGGTTACGAACTGGCTGGCTGACGGCTTGCGATAAAGGGTGCGGTAGAACTCGAGGAGGAGCTCCTCGGCGTGGGCCCAGTAAGCCCTGGCATTACCCGGCTGCTCTAAAGCGAGCGCAGTTACCTTTCGGAAGTCGCGGAGCGTGGCTTTATGAATCGTGAGGAAAAGATCTTCCTTGGACTTGAAGTAGTAATACATCGTGCCTTTGGCCATCTGACAGTTTTTGATAATGCGGTTAAAACTGGCGTCTTTGTATCGACTCGCAGCAAATTCATCCATCGCGACGGATAGAATGTGGGCAAAACGCTCGGTCGTCAGACCTTCAATGCGTGCTGTAGGCATGTCGTCTTCTCCTGATGGGCAGGGATATTTTAGCATTGCCTGTCGTCGAGAGTCGCCTTTTAATGTGTCGGGCTGGTGTAGTTGCTGGGCAAATGGAAAGCCTTCGGCAGGATTTCGCAAAATTCTGAGAGATTCACGAAGTTTGGGACTTGACTGCCCGCCCAATCTTTGGGATCTTTGCGTCCTCACATATCTGAAAGCATCTTCTTATTTCAGAGTGTTATCCGGACCGATAGTATAACGGATAGTACAGCAGGCTTCGAACCTGTTAATGGGGGTTCGATTCCCTCTCGGTCCGCTCTTCTCTTTCCTTCTTCTCTGAATTGGATTCTTATCAACTCGCCGTGGGTCATCCCGCAACGCCTTCAGCAGCAAGCCATCAATGCACTAAGTCTATAATTTCAAAAGACTAATGTCTGTAAAAATCATCCTCTCGGATCATAATGAGAAGAGACGCTCGCCATTGATCAGGTAAACACGGACATCTGCGCCGCCTTCAGTGCGGGTAATGCCGCCACTAAACGTCTCCTGTACCCAGGTCATCGATCCATTATGGCGATAGATGTTGTGATCGAGTCCAAGGACGTAGATGAAGCCATTGCCCGTTACTGTAACATCGAGGCCGTCGATATTTGCATAGACCCAGTTCGGCATCGATGTGAACCGCGCCGCCGTCTATGGCTTGGTATGTACCCGGTGTAGTTTCTTTGAAGATGCGCTTGCCAAACGACCCCGAATTGGAGGTGGTGTCGCCAAGAATCCAAAGTTTTCCGCCGCCTGATCCAATGTCTATGGCTCGACCCGGCATCAAAAAAGTACTCAGGAATTTTTCTTTGAGGTAATACCAGTAGCTTTAAATCGGCCGGCGCCGATGGCAATGAGGTCGGCATTCCAACTCCTTCTAACCCAGGTATTCGCTATGTATTCATAGAGATCATGGTCTTCACCCAGTATGAATACTTGATTGAACGCGCTGATACTTATATCGAGTGATGTACCCGTTACGAAGTTGAATTGAGTGCCGTTCCATTTATAAAGTGTGCCATCACTTTGCATGATCCAGGCTGCCCCTGTGTTATCGACAGCAATTTTTTTGGCAATCGCGCTGCCCATCAAATCCCAGCCCGTTCCGTTGTATCGCATCACACGGTCTTGAAGGTCGATGGCCCAGATAGTACTCCCGCCTGCCGCAACTTCTTTGCCATCCCCAATGTCGTCCATCAGATTGGTGCCCGCGTTGTACGAGTAAATATTGGTACCCAAAATCGAAAGAAAAGTTCCATCCGGCTTAGCAGCCATCTTATCAACGGGATGGAAGCTACTGCGTGGATCGCATCACGACGTTCAGGAGCTCGCCGTCGTTCTTGGGTTCCAGTATAAAAAATTGCAGTCTGGGGATTTTGTGCATTCCAACGTGATAACAATTATTGACGGTAAGGGTCGGATCAAAATACAACAGTCCAACCTCGTGCGAGGGCGCGATGAAAATGTGGC
>JACMOC010000011.1 GCA_014378195.1 Oligoflexus sp.
AAATCAGTTAGGAACAATCCGATCAAAATCCCGATTTGTCAAAACAGCCTTATCCGCTCCGTTCGCCGCAACGGCCAACATTGCTCGCCCAATTTGTTCTGTCGTGGTAATAAAATTCGGAAATCTCTTCCGAAGCGTAGGCAGAACGGGTCGTAGGGCCCGATACATCAAACGATAGCTTGGGGTCTTGGACTCCGCATCGTGAAGCGGCTGAATCATACCAGGCCGGAAAATATAAACCGCCTTAAACGGAAGTCCGCGCAGTGCATTCTCCGTGTGACCACGTACTCTTGCCCACATGGCCTTGGACTTCTCCGTATTATCCGCGCCTTGTCCTGAGACATAAATGAACGTCATATTGGGGTTTAACTTCACTAGGGCCTGCGCAGCCGCGAGCGTTAGATCCTGGGTAATATGTGTATATTCCTGTTCGGTCTTGCCGGCTGAGGTAGTACCAAGACAAAAAAAGCAGGCATCAAAACCGCGAAGCTGATCTTGAATGGAGTCATAGTTCCAAAGATCAGAATGGACGAAATTTTGAAGTCTTTCATCATCGCTTTCTACCGGCGTTCGCCCAATGGCCTGAATTTTTTTGATGCGTGGATCCAATAGACATTCTCTTAGAACGCCTTGTCCGACCATGCCGCTTGCCCCGAAAATCAATACATTTTCCATGGAATATCTCCAGAGTTAACAGGGTTTACCAAGGAAGAGTGCCGCCTTCGGTCAGAAAACTTCCCGTCGGCCCGTCTGGACCTAACAGGGCCGCTTTAACAGCGATCACCGCACCTTCAGCGGCTGTGCCTTTGCCTCTGTGATGATTGAGATCTGTTGCAACATAACCGGGGTTGATAGAATTCACGCGAAATCCTTCGCTGCGAAGTTCTTTGGCAAGTAGGACCGTGAACGAATTCAAGGCTGCTTTTGAGGCGTTGTAGCTCAAAAGATTGACGCCGGCATAGGCCCACTCTGGAACGCTATGGAGAGTAGAGGACCCAAGTTCGCTCGAAACATTCACGATTACTTTGTGTGCGGATAAACGAAGGAGGGGAAGCATCGCCTGTGTCGTGGCAACGGCTCCAAAAAAATTGGTGTCAAACGTTTCGCGCATTTTCGCGGCATTCGCTGCCGATGGCGGGGCGTGCTCAACCGAGATTCCTGCATTGTTGATCAGAACATCGAGGTGACCGCATTCTTCCTGAAGGCGCCTTGCAGCCGTCTCAATGCTTTGCGCGTCAGTGACGTCTAACGCAATGACTCTCACATCGCCGCCCTGCAGACGAAGCTCCAGAGCAGCAGCTTCGCCGCGTTTTTGATCACGGCAGCCAATGAAAACTGTCAAGCCTTTTTGCGCCAATTGTTGCGCAATTTCCTTCCCAATCCCTTTGTTGGCACCGGTTACGAGAGCAATGCGTGGATCTTTTTTCATGGGAAAGGCTCCTAGGTTATAGCCCGACTATAATCCAGGCGCTCTCCCGCTACAAAGGATTATGAAAACACGTCCGTGACATAACGGGTGTTTTTCTCGAGTTCGGCAAACCAATTTCGAACATCGTCGTCACTCACGCCGTGGCGTTCTTGATAGATACGTCCAAGGGTATCTCTGACAGCAGGCGCCATGAATCGTCCATCGCCGCATACATAAATGTGAGCACCGCGATCATAAAATTCCAAAACTTCACTTCGATCCTGCCAGATTCGGTCTTGAACAAACGAAACCCCGCCTTCGGGAGCGGCCGAGAAGGCCGGCCTGATTCTAACGATGCCTTGCTTTTCCCAAGCCATAAGTTCTTTGCGATAAAGAAAATCAATCGCCGGATGGTCACAGCCGAAAAAAAGGAGCGCTTCGCCAACCTCTTCGCCCTGTGCCTTTAGGTAGGCCCGTTCCTCAAGAAAGCCTCGAAAGGGAGCAAGACCCGTTCCAGCACAGGCCAGCACGATCGGAACACGTGCGTCCGGTGGCAAATGAAAAGCCTGCTGCGAGGCCCTTGGCATAATCGGCACCGAGGCTCCAACCTTGGCGTTAGCAAGAAACTGCGAGGCCACACCTCGATATATGTCGCGTCTGGACCAGGCGGGGGCTTCTACAACTGCAACAGTGAGAGTGCAGTGATGACCACGTACGAGGGGTGACGAAGAAATCGAATATTGCCTTGGTTTAAGCACAGGTAACATCTGAAGAAATTGAGCAAACGAGAGACTGCATGATGGATTGAGTTCTAAAAGATCGAGGAGACTCACCCGTTTATCTAGGATCTCGGCTTTATACGTTTCGTCACTTGCAATCGATAGCAAGAGCCGCTGCTTTTCAGGAGGGCAGGGGCATAGCCGTGCAATCGCCTGGATTTGCGCTTTAGTTATGGGCTGCTGCAGTTCTACATAATTCAAAAGAACGTCGCGAGCGGACAGAGGTTGATCGATTGGGAGTAAGGTCTGCAAATACGTCGAAGAGCGGATGATGATCTGCGCGGACGCTTCAAGTCCAAAACGAGCGAGCGCCCGTTCGACATTCCTATCCTCGTTCTGCGGCATAAGAGAAAGGTAGTCACCGGCTCGATAGCTCGTCCCTGGCGGCAAACGAAGCTCAATATGACGTTTAGACCTTGCTCCTGGCTTCGTCATGTCTACAAGTTCATAATTGGCCGTCACCGATCCCGTCTGGAGCTGATGCGTTTTGAGGATTAAGGAATGCACAGGTTCAATGTATTCGACCGAGAGCTCGTGCATTTCCTCACGGATCTCTTTGCCAAAGCCCTCGCTTATTCGGCTCCAAAGCCTCTCATACCAACGATCAAAGTCACCAAAAAGGTCGGCCCGTGCATCGCCCTCACCGCGTTCGAGGAGACGCGTTGCCCCTGCTTTTTCGAGAGCTTCATCGATGCGTTTCGGAACCGCCTGGTAGGTGCGAGACCAATCCCGGTTGCCGCAGCCAAAAACCGAAAATTGTAGCTCTTTTAAGGCCTCGGAGTCCAAGGTGTCGAGCCAGGGGACAAATGTTTTGGCGTTATCAGGCGGCTGTCCTTCGTAGCTGGCCGAGATAATAATCAAGGCGCCATTTGGCTCAAGCTTTCCCGTATAGCTATCGAGTGTATCAATGCGCGTCCGATATCCCTGGGCTTTGCCATCCCCTGCAATCCGCTGAGCAAAGGCCTCAGACGTGCCGCTGTTGGATCCAAACAGTATCGTTAAGGGAATGGCCTTGGACGTGTCCTGCGCAGCGTCAGAGCCCTGAGTTTCTCGCCGCCTTGTCATCGTTCTTTGGTCGAAGGTCGGGCCTTCATTGCGGGCATAACTTTCGCGCTTATGGAAACGAACGAAAAGGTCTTGAGGTTTGAGGGTCAGGGTTTCTTTGACTTTGAGTTCATATGCGGGATCAGCAAACTCAAGATCAAAGCGCTGAAGGGCCATAGCCAAGACAAGGATAGCCTCCTGCATCGCAAAGCCTCGACCGATGCACCCTCGCTGACCATTGCCAAAAGGCTTCCAGGCGTTAGGCGGCAAGGCATTGAAAGCATCGGGGGCCATGCGCTCGGGGTCAAAAACTTCGGGATCATTCCACACCTTAGGATCGCGGTGCAGCGCTGGCGTGAGTATGAGGAGCGTCTCGTCAGTCGTGACTTGAAAGCGGCCCCCGAGGGTCGTTTCCTTTTCGAGCGCATGAACAGCAAAAGCTGGTGCCGTGGGCCATAGTCGCAAAGTCTCTTTGAGAACCTGATCGATATAGGTGAATTTCGCAATATCCTCAAACTTAGGCGTGCGTGAGCCCAGCACGCGATCGACCTCGGCGCGGGCCTTGCGCAGGGTCTCAGGGTTTTTGAGGAGAGCAAACGTAGCAAAAGAGAGTAAACCGCTCGTCGTTTCGTGACCAGCGATCAGGAAGGTAACCATCTGATTGCGTATATTCGCGTCGTCGAGACCTTCGCCCGTCAAGGGATCCTTCGCATAGAGCATGGTACTCAAGAGGTCTTTGATCTCATGACGTTTTGGGTCGGCTTTGCGTTCATTCAGAAGTTGATCGGAAATCTGATAAAGGTATTTGGCATCGTCTTCGTACTGCTGGTTGGTTCGGACCAACATACTTGTGATCAACTCAGGGCGTCGCGCCCGAAAGCTTGACTCCGAAAGGGCGCGCATCATAGCCTCGACAAAGGGATGCATCTCTTTGTCGTAAAAGCTATTAAAACGGTACCCAAACGCCGCAAGAGCGATAGTGTCAAGTGTAAGTCGGGTCATGTTATCGGAGATGTCGACGGCATGCCCATCACCGAGTCGTTCCCATTTTAGGAAGAGCTGTTCGGCAATATCAAGCATACCTGGAAACATTTCGCGAAGGGACGCAGGGCCAAATGCGGCCATGAGAATGCGGTGCGCTTTACCCCAGTTTGGTTCGTCGGTACGTGCTGTGAAAAGAGCGTCGCCTACGAAAGCCCGCATTTTATCGAGAGGTCTTGGATTTTTTTTGTCAAAACGCTTTTCGTTGCATACCTCGTTCACGAGTTCCTGCGTGCTGAGTATGATGACCTGACTATTCGGAAGCTTCAGGCGGAATATGCCAGCGAAGTCTCGCGCTAAACGCGTGAGTGATTGCGCTGGTGCACGTGTATCGATCAGGTGAAGGTTGCCGAGGAACGGAATTGTAGGCAGTCCAGGTATCAAATTACCGAGTAACGCATTCATAAGACTTGTCCTCCAAACACTCCCTCCATAATATGAGCAGATGCTCAGTTTTAATACTCGCGTTTGATTTGAAATGCGGAGGTCCGGATTGTCAGCACAACTTAGCGTAAACATGAGGAAAATGCCGAAACAGGAGCGTGCTCGTGAGACTGCGGGCGATCTTTTGACGGCGACTGCTCAGTTTCTTCGGCGTAACCATTATTCAAAGTTGAGCACCAACAAGATTGCTGAATTGGCAGGTGTAAGCATAGGCACGCTTTATCAGTACTATCCAAGCAAGGAAGCCCTGGTCGTGGCACTGGTGAGGCAGCAGTTTGAAGCTGACTTTCGTTTGGTTCAAAGCATCATAGAAGAGAGTGAATCGCTCTCACTAAAGGAGGGTGTGCAAAACATCGTGCATGCTGTTCTTGGGATGTTTTCCGAGCAGACTCAGCTTCGGCTTGTGATCTATGAGCAATCCCGAAAGCTCTCCTTCCTTCAGACGAAAGAGACTTTCCAACAAAGAATAAGAGCGCTCTTTCTTGAAAACTTCGAGAAGCACAGCCGAGGGGAATACGAAAAGCCAAGCGAGCTTTCCATGTATACGGTAACGACTGCCGTAATCGGCTCCTTAGTTGCCGCTGCATCGGAGAGACCTGAGTACCTGGTTTGTTCGCATTTTGAGGCGGAGCTAGTGCGTTTGGTTTTGGGCTATTATCGAAAAATATAACTTACTGATATCATTCAAATTAACTGCTATCGTTCTGTCTTAGAACGATT
>JACMOC010000012.1 GCA_014378195.1 Oligoflexus sp.
GGCAAGAGTCTGCTCCTGCTCTTTCAAAACGAGAATATTCTGGTCCACTTTCGCAATTTGATTTTGTCGCTGCGGAGTTTTTTTCTCCTGGTTCAATATCTACTTTTGCAGTTCCCAATCATGGCTGCGGGCTCTGACGTCGCGGATCCTAAAATCGAGATCGCCGAGGTCGTGTTGCTCTTTTTTAAGAGACGCCTTGTTTTTGGCATCGAGCTGAGCGAGCGGCTTGTCACGGCTACCCTGCAGGTCCTTCAAGGATTTTTCCAAGCGATTCAGTTCTGCCTTGGCACTCTTGTTTTCACTTTGTGTCTGGTGAAGTGCCTCATCGACACCACCAGTCGGATATTGATAATCCATCGCCTCTTGAAGGCGCCTTAATTCGTTCGCTTCCAGTGAGCGCCGATCCTTGAGGAGCTTGAGTTCGATTGTTTTATCAAAGGTGTTTTGTGCGTGAGGGGCTTCAGAGGGTGCGGCCGCGATCTTTTCAGCGGTTAATTTGCTATTCAAAGAGCGTATCTCAGAATCTTGTTTCGCAAGGCGCGCTATCCGCCAGAGAACCTACCGGAGGTTTTGCGACGGCTTTGTCTGTCCGAGGCGCCGCATTACCGGGAATCACTCCTTTGGTGGTTTGATTAACGGGGCTCACGGCATCACCACTGTATTGCGCCCCGACTAAGACATCGGCGTCCGAGGCGCCGCTACCACTTTTGATTACTGGTTTGTCTGGCGGCAGACTGCAGGCAACATTCGTTGTAAGGAAGATAGTGACGATGAAAGAGTCTCTCGAAGGAATCATTTTTTGTCTTCGCCATGCCGCTATTTTCTCTGATGGGCACGACCTCTTACAGACCTCTGGTCGCCTGATAATCCCAGAAATTCTTGAGGTATAGGCGCCCAATTAAAAATGCGAAGTAGGCCTACTTTTTTAGATTGTTTTTGATCGAAGATAACAATTTCATTACCCTAACTACGAAACCAGCCTATTAGCGAGGCTCTATCGACTGAGGTCGGTGATTTTGGCACTTTACTTCGTACAGAAGGCCTTCACAGCACCCAACTAAAAAAATGGCAAGCTCAAGTGCTGTCATCGCTTGACGTTAAATCTAAGCCGTCCCCTAACTATCAGGACCACGAGAAGCTCCAGAAGGATATCAAAGATCTCGAGCAAAAAAATTCTTCGAAAGTCAGAGCGACTGCTGAAGCTTCGACTTTAATTATTCTCCAAAACAAAAGGCATTGATCTGAGCCGATCATAAACCAAAGTAGATCCCATCGTGTGAAGTCATCAAAGTTTTAAAGACCATATGCAGAGCCGAGGACTCTAAAATCAAAGCCCCAGATCGACTTGCGCGCCATACAGCAATTTTATGTGTAATGTCTTGGCGGATTCACTGGATGAAAATGTTATCTAGAAAAGAAGGTAGAATTCCAATAAAAAATAGCCTTTAGTCCATTGGAAATTTCGATTTTTGACAAAATTTTTTCTTGTAAGAAGGACGAAATAAAAAAGGTTACGGTTCAGCACTACTTACGCATCGTAGCAAATCTTAGAGGCTATCAGGCAAGAGCCGGCGATCCTCCACTAGGACCTCTCGTCATCTGGCACAGACTCATGAAGCTGAGCGACTTCCAACGTCTTGCTCTGTCTGGGTTTGAGTTGTCATAAATTTGTGGGTAAAAAATGATTATGGATCGCTTCCGCTCATTTCATACTTCAAAACGAGCACTGAAGAGTATTGGGAAGACGGCTTCTTTGCAGTTGGAGAAGGTCGAGGTGCGACCTGTGCTTCAGCTCGATACGCTTGGCAAACGTACAGATAGTTTTTTGCTTCCAGAGTATTTGACCGGTGATGGAAGTAGGGTTTTAGTTGATGCGGACTCGGGATATCTGCGCGCTTGCGCAGGCTCTTTTGGTGCTTGCAGCAGGTAGTTTTGTAGGAGTATTGAATGAGTATCTGTCCGTGAATTGTCGAGTTTGGATAATTCTCGGACAAAATTTGTTTGCTTCGTGAAAGTTTACTTTGGGTTGCTTTAAGATAACTGGGCGCGTTTAGCTATAAGTCACGGCCTCACACAAAGACTGGATAAGTGGCACCTGCCTTTTCCTTATAAGTTACGTAATCTTCGCCCAGACTTCCTATCCAGATGGCACTCGCGTTTCGGCTAGTGCTTCGGAATATAGATATTAAGGCAAATATTATTTGCATTGTGCTTTAATAGCTAAATGACTGGAGCGAGCGGCCTGAAAAAGGCCGGACTCTCCAGCAAAAAATTGAATAACGGCCTACATCCATCAATGGAACGTCTTATAGAAAAAGACTAACGATCGCCCATCATCTTGTCCATGTGATGGCACTGTTCACTGCCCATTTCTTTGCACATCTCCCCATTTGACTTCATCATCGATTCACGACATTGATCGGCAGTCTTTCCATCGCGCAAACAGTGAGCGGCATCACTATGCATTTTAGCCATTTTTTCCTGAGACTCTATCGTCATCATGTTGGTTTTCATTTCTTTATGCTTTGCCATGGAGACTTCCTCGTTTTTCTGTCCCCAAGGATGAGCACATGAAGTGAGAGTTATTACCGTAAATGCCGAAATAAATACTAATGAAACCTTCATTTGCGGTCCTCTTTTCGCTTTGTAGAATTCTCAATCATTTACTAAGAATTTTATGTTCATTGAAAGATAAGATAGATTGATAGTTCCGTGTAGGCGCTCACAGGTCAAGCGGTTATTTTTTTCTTATTTTTTTAGTTCATTTTTTTTCGCAAAAAATGTGCTTGTCTCGCTATTTTCGGTAATTCACGCATGATAGATCTTTTGATGAAGGCAGAACAAAGCATGGGTATTAATTGTCAGTGAGTTGAGACTTTATTTTCGTCAATTCAGATTTCATTCCAGTGGGCCTTGATCAAGTCATCACGCTCAATACCAAGGTAATCAAGCTTTGCCGTTCAGAGCCATGATTATAAACGAGCATTAGCGTTGCCGTCCCAAAATCGCTGACACATTCCGGACCGAGAAGAGACCTAAGCATGGTATGACCCAAAACAACAACTGGATGAGACGCATTCTAAAGTATCCGGCTTGTCCTGCATGCATATTATCCTCCGATAAATGTTTCGGTTGAAGTGAACGCAATGTTGAGATCATATGACCCATGATTTACAAAACATTTTTGGCATATATTCGCTGAATAGGCTTTAAGATAATATTGAGCATGACTTCGAATATTCATAGATCATATTTTATAGAATTTTGGCGGAGAAAAGCGCGGGAGGTGCGTTAGTTGATTTGCTTCGCGACGATAGAGAAGCGGTGATGTAAGTGGAAATACATTGAAAACTTTTTTAAAATTTTCAAACATTTGAAAGCACAGGCTAATGGCAGAATTGAAGAAATCTCTAGGCTTGATACCTCTACTATTTTACGGAATCGGAATGATTCTCGGCGCGGGCATTTATTCCGTGATAGGTGCCGCCACTGCTAAGTCCCAGGGCGCAGTCTGGATTAGCTTTTTAATCGCTGCCTTTATTGCTTTACTCACCGGACTTTCTTATGCAGAGCTTGCCACTAAAATGCCTGAAGCGGGCGCTGAATATTCATATTTGCGAAAGGCTTTTCCAAAACGGCGTTACCTCGGCTTTGTGGTTGGGATTGTCGTTTGTGTCCTAGGTGCCGCAACTGCCGCCACCGTATCGTTGGCATTCGCGAATTACCTGCAAGGATTTATTAAACTGCCTCTTGCTCCGGTTGCCCTTGCTGTCATGGGCGTAGCGGCGCTAATTAATATCATCGGACTAAAAGCATCAAGTAAGCTAAACATTCTTTTCACATTGATTGAAGTCAGTGGTCTCGCCATTGTTACAGTGCTAGGCTTGCAGTCGGAGAGGTTTGCCAATGATATAACTTTCGAACTCAACCCCGGAGTTTTGCCTGCGGCAGCGCTACTGTTTTTTTCTTATTTGGGATTTGAGAGTATCGTCGCGTTGTCTGAAGAATCCAAAAATCCCAGCAAGCATATTCCTATCGCCATAATCGGCAGCATATTGATAACGACTTTTGTCTATCTTATGGTTGCTCTGGCTACGATTGCCCTCGTCAATCCTGATCAACTCGTGAACGACGAGGCTCCACTGCAAAAAATTGTAGGCGCTGGTGCTCCGGGGCTAGTCCCGACTATTCAAGCGATCGCACTCTTTGCGACTTCGAACACTGCTCTGATTGCTATACTCTCAGCCAGCCGAGTGGCTTTTGCAATGGCACGCAAGAAAGATCTTCCTGAAGCTATTACGGGCCTCGCATCGAAGAATGGGAGTCCCTGGATCGCAACCTTATTAATATTTGGAATCGGAGCACTAATGATTCCCTTCGGAAAGGTTGAAGTTGTAGCGGAAATCACATCTTTCTTATCGCTCGCAGTTTTTGCTGCCGTACATATTTCATTGATAGTTCTGCGTTTTATTCCATCCGCCGACCACTTGAATTTCACGGTACCATTAAAGATAGGATTACTTCCGATCCTACCTTGCGTCGCCCTAATATCAATTGCGTTTATGATGTCGCAATTTAATGTGACAGTTTACTCAGTAGGGGCCGGAGTCATTGGAGGTGCCCTTTTGCTTTACTGGTTGCTGCATAGATTTACAAACCTAGCTGATAATTATACATGAATGGTCAGCCGTCTCAAAACTTTCAAAAGAGGGGGGACCTGGGCGATCAAAAGATTATTTTGACCGTCTGTTTCAAGCGGCAAGGAGAAAGAGTGAGGCGCTCAATGTAAGTCATCGGTGCAGGCGTGTGGGTCTCAAAAGCATGATCACACATCGAATTAAATTCGATGACATTAAGGAAGCTTATAACTGCTTAGCCAATCAGCACGATGGAGTTTTCAAGGTGGCTATTACACCTTAACCAAGATCTGCCGTTTTCGTAATTTCCAAAGATCAAAGCCTGCGAGCGAAAGCACAATGACTCCAAATCCAAGAGCGAAATCAAGAAAGTGAGGCGATGTAAAGTGAAAGAGTCGGGTTAAAGTAGGTTGAAAAAGAATAAGGCCTGCCATCGTTAAAACAGATGAAAGAACCCAGATCAAAGTCGGATGAGGCTTCGCAAATAGCGCCCACGCCGACTCTGAACGGCTTCTCAGGGTGAAAATAAGAGCCATATTGCCGATGATCAAAGTTGCAAAGGATACGGCACGAGCATGATCGGCGCTTGCATCAATACGGTTTACGTAGATAAACACGACCCACACCGCGAGAAGGACTACAATTCCCTGGATTATCCCGCTCGAAACAGTTTCGCGATTGAACAAACGCGACTTTGTGTTGCGAGGCGGCCTTGCCATGACATTACGTTCTTCAGGCTCAGCTTCAAAAACGATCGAGCAGACAGGATCGATGATGAGCTCTAGGAAGGCGAGGTGCACAGGCCAAAGAATCGGATCCATTCCCAGGATGAGGGGAGTGACTGTTAGCCCAACGATAGGAATATGTACCGCAATGATATAGCTAATCGCCTTTTGGATGTTGTCGTAAATACGGCGACCGAGGCAAATAGAATCGACTATGGAATTGAAATCATCGTTTACAAGAACGAGGCCTGAAGCCTCACGGGCCACATCAGTTCCACGGCCACCCATCGCTATGCCTATATCAGCTGCCTTGAGGGCTGGCGCATCGTTCACGCCGTCGCCCGTCATGGCTACAACTTCTCCGGACTTCCGCAAGGCATTGACGATCTTCAGTTTATGTTCTGGAACCATGCGCGCGAGAACACGAACAGTCAGGAGACGTTGGCTCAGTTCTTCTTCTGATAAGAGATTAACTTCATTGCCGGTCAAGACGTCCTTTACATTTTCGAGACCAATGCTTCGCGCGACCGCGAGAGCCGTCTCAGAATAGTCGCCTGTTATCAGAAGAACCTTAATTCCTGCTTCGTGACATTGTCTCACCGCGGAAGGCACGCCGGCCCGAATCGGATCACTGAAGCCGATGAGTCCTTCAAATTTAAGATTCTGGTCTTTTAAATCGGCATTCTCAGCAATAGGTGAGACCGTTCCTCCAGCCACAGCCAATACCCGATAACCACCCTGGGCCATTGCTTTTGCGGAAGCCATAACCTCTTCAGCCTCAAGCACTGGCACGCGGCAAAGATTCAAAACTGACTCAGCTGCGCCTTTACAAAATATTGTGCCACTCTCTTCCTCTGGTACTTTCCAAATATGCGCGACGGCAAGTATTGGACGTTCCAAAGGAAAGGACCGAATGAGAACACGATTCTGAAAAAGACCAGCTTCCGCTTGCAGAGCCTTGTCCACAGAAGCCTTGTCCATCGGATCGTAACTCGCGGGATCACTTGCAAGCCCTGCGTAGCGAAGCAAGGTCAGTTGCCCTCCGGAGGGAATCATACCCGTCTCATCCAGATTAAAAGCACCTTCCTTGGCAGTCCATCCTGCATGAACTTCCATTCGATTTTCAGTTAAGGTTCCCGTTTTATCCGAACAGAGATAGGTGGCTGCTCCAAGACTCTCTATCGCGCCAAGATCGCGCGCTAAAACAAGCTTTTTTGAAATACGCCAAGCGCCTAGTGCGAGGAATACAGTGAGCACAACAGGAAACTCTTCAGGTATGGTGCTCATAGCAAAGGTGAGTCCCCAGAGTATTCCCCGAACCAATTGCCCGTCTCTCAGCCACCACATGAGAGCGATTATTGCGCTCACGAGCAAACTTGTGCCAGCGACGATCAGGACAACACGTTTCGATTCACGACTGAGCCCCGATTCTGGGTGGGTGGTTCCCTTGAGACTCAATCCTATCTTGCCAATCTCAGTCTTGCTTCCAATGGCGAACACCTTAAGATGAGCACTGCCTTGCACAACCAAAGTCCCCGAGTAAACCGAAGTTACCGCGACATGGTCATTGTCCGGATGAACACTAGATAATTCTTGCTGAAATTTAGATACAGGAGCTGACTCACCGGTGAGCAATGATTCATCTACTCTAATGCTTTTCGATGTCAAAACCACCGAATCTGCCGGAATTCTATCACCTTCAGAAACAGAAATTGTATCGGCTGGCACGAGTTCTTTAGCGGGAAGCCTGGCCCAAACACCGTCGCGAAGAATCAAAGCGCGTGGACTTGTAAGATCACGAAGGGATTCAAGCGTTCGTTCGGTCCTCCTCTCCTGCACGAAAGTTATCACTATCACCAAGAGGACAGCCACAGAAAGTATAAGCCCCTCACCAATATCCCCCATCAGTATATAGAGTAGACTACAGGCGATAAGGAGAAGAAACATGGGTTCCTTGACGACACTAAATGCAATTCGAAAATGGCTTCGCGGTTTACTTGATGGCAGCTCATTCCATCCAAACACCTCTCTCTTAGCAAGGACCTCGGCCTTAGATAGTCCCTGTGCAATCGGCTCTTTCAGTTTATTCATAATTTCAACCAATAACCGTTCTCTAGTGAGCTTGAGGAAGGGGACGAATCGTCCATCGCAGACAAAGCCCGCTCCCTAAAACGTTTTGCTAACATCGTTCTGTACCGTCCCCACTCCAGGAGCGGCCCAGGCGGCCCATTTCGCATCATCTAATTCGGCTTGGGAATGAACGTTCCCGCTCAGTACAACCTTGTCATTTACAACCTGCACATCTATTCCCTTAGCATCGTCTTGAGCCGACCGAGTCAAGGCCTTTTCAATTAAA
>JACMOC010000013.1 GCA_014378195.1 Oligoflexus sp.
CTGCAGTTTTAACTGTGGGAAAGTAGGTCGGCGCACCCTTAATAAATAAGTAAAGCCCTCCGCATCTAACGATGTGGGGGGCTTTACGCGTTGCCTGTCTTTTCGTTGTAATGCGGAGGAAAGTTAATGCGCCTTCGGCATATGAGGCTCTGCTTCGAGCTCCGCTTACGAGCCCCAATGGCCCCTAAGTACCCCTCATTGGCCAGGGCTGCCGCCCTGGAACCCGCAGTTTGTTTTTGTTTTTCTTTTGAGAAATTACTTTCCGAAATATCGGTGAAGGAGAATACTTCAAAGTGCTTTTGCACCGCTAAGAAAACCAAACTCGAGGCTCCTATGGCTGATACAACTGCTCCTGATTCGTCGTCGCCTTTTAAATCGGACATTCTTAAAGGTAAAGTAGCCTTCATTACGGGTGGAGGAAGCGGAATTAATTTTGGAATCGCTCAAGCGCTTGCGGCCCATGGCGCTCATATCGCCATGATGGGACGGCGTGAGGAGGTTCTTAAAAAAGCTTGCGAAGAATTGGCTTCGAAGTTTGGGGTAAAAACCTTTTTTAAGGCGGGTGATGTTCGTGATGCGGATCAGTGTGCAGCGGCTTTGAAAGCCACAAATGAGAACTTTGGACACATTGATATTCTTGTAAATGGAGCGGCGGGTAACTTTCTTGCCCCACCTGAGCTGCTTTCTCCTAATGGATTTAAGACAGTCATTGATATCGACCTCAACGGAACCTTCAATATGTGCCGTCACGGTTACCAATATTTGAAAGCATCCAAAGGTATCATCATCAATATCTCGGCCAATCTTCATTATGTCGGCACGCTTTTCCAAAGCCATGTATCAGCGGCAAAAGCTGGTGTGGACGCTTTGACTATGAACCTTGCGGCAGAATGGGGACACGAAGGCATCCGAGTCAATGGAATCGCTCCCGGCCCAATCGGCGATACAGAAGGCATGAAACGCCTCGCGCCGGGTGAAGCTGGCGAGAAACTGAAAAAACTTATTCCGCTTCAAAGATTTGGAAGTGTGCAGGATATCGGCCTTGCAGCTGTCTTTCTTTGCAGTTCGGCGGCATCTTATATTACGGGGGAAACGCTCGTTGTCGACGGCGGGCACTGGTTTGCAAAACCGCCTATGGTGCCGCGTGAGATAGTCGAAAAAATGATGGCCGCATCACGTTCTTAATTGAAAACGCCATATTTTAAGCCGTTATGAACCCACTTCAGATACTCGTTAAACACGGATAGAAAGTCGACTTCGCTCCGATACCACTTTGCGGGTATCGGAGTGGGAACGCTGATCAACTTCTCCGCCCTCCCCTTCGCCACTCGCCCGAAAACCCACATCGCACGGCTGGAGTGATACCAACTCGTCGCTAGGATCACGCGATGAAAACCCTGTTTATCCATGATTTTATAAAGTTCTTGCGCCTCTTCTTGAGTGCTTGATACGCGGGTCTTTTTGTTGAAAATAATATCGTCAGGCGGGACCTTCAGATTTTTCGTTAGATAGTCGTAAACCATCTGGCCCTCCATGGGCCTCAGGCCGAGCTCCATGAGTTTGGTCATCTCAGGTTCGACAAAAACGATCTTTTTCCCCATTCCTTTTTTATAGAGCGCAGCAGCATGGGGAACGCGATCAACAGCATCGCCCATAAGGAGGACAATGGCGTCTTCGCCACGAATCGGTTCTTCCTGACGAAACAATATTTCAGCTGGAATAGTGCGTGTGCTGGGAACAGCCAAAAGAACGAGCGCGCCCGCTACGAGGAGAGTTCCGACCAATGTGCAGAGAATAACCCAAAGCCTTAGCATCACAGTGGTCCTTTGTAGGTCACAACACTTTGCGCGATCATCTCAGTCATCTTTTGGGTGAGCTTTTTGTGGAAGTTATACACCTGACGTTTGACGACCGCAGGGTCCTCGGACATCTTGGGCGGATAAAACGGTTTGCTGAGGAAATGTTCGAGTTTTACCGGACGTGGAATCATAGTCGGACCAACGCCTCGCGCTACGATAAAAGGCATGCGAAACTGCTGGTATATCCACTTTGTCAAAGCGTTGTCATACACCTTGAAGATGTCATCCGCATGAGGGCAGGCAGCGAGGATAACCGGCGTTTGCGTCTCTATCGCCAGTCGGGCAAAACCCTTCCTTCGGTTCCACCGAACCTGATAACGCTCCGTAGATGGCCTCAGAGACTCTCTCATCCCCCCGGGTGCAAGGTAGAGGAGTTCGCCATTCTCAAGGAGAGCATGAGCGTTATCGGGGTTGCCTATCGTGCAGCCAAGACGTTCCATGAGTTCGCCAAGACCCGGTACAACGTAAAAGGCGCGATCAATAAGCGAACGGGGCATACGGCCGGAATGAAGATAGACGGCCGCCATAAGGAGCATAATATCGTAAGTCGCCAGGCTATGATTGGTTGCAATAATGGCGGGTCCATGGCTGGGGATCGAATCCATTCCATAGACTTCGTGCGAGTGATAGGCGCGCAGGGCACCCACCAACGGCAGAAACTTTATTGCAAATTCTTCATCCATAACACCGACTCTCTAGAATGTGACTTTACCTTTAAAGGCAAGTTTAGCAGGTCCTGCCAGTGTAATTGTATCCTCGGCCGAAGGCTGTTTGATAAAAAGCCTTCCGCCCGGCATATCCACGCCTAACCATTGACTGCGATCCGTTAACCCTGAGGCCAGAACGGAGACTGCAATCGAACACGCCCCACTTCCACACGCCTGAGTCTCCCCTGCCCCGCGCTCCCATACAAAAGCCTCATAGAGTTCGTCGATGGGATGCCCAAGAGCTTGTGCTGACTGACGTCGATCGTTATCGCTCACAGCTTTGCTGCGAATGATATGGACGTTAACGCCATCCCAGACAGGAGCCACTTGGAAAAGAGGTCCAATCTTTCTTATCAGTTCAGGCGAGATATCATCCAATGAAAAAACGAGATGCCGGTTACCGACGCTAACCAGTGACCAATCATTGAGTAGCTGCGGGAGCTTATGGTCTTTGGCTATTTTTGTGACAAATGCGTGAACAGCTGCAAAGTCATCGTTTTCTTTGTTGACCTTCGCGTGGCCCATATCTACGGCGACAAGTGGCAGATGAGTCGATCGCCCCTCTTTAATATTCCCCATAAATCGAACGGTCGCCCGGCTGGATTTGAGGCCAAGATCGATCGTGTCGGGTATTTCAAGACGGGGGCTTGCGTCCCAATGTTTTAAAAGAATGCTCATGGCTGCACAGCGAATTCCGTTGCCACAGGTCTCAGCGATAGAGCCGTCGCTATTGATGATACTCAACTGAAAAGGCAAAATATCGCGACTTGTTCGGGTATGCAGCACGAGGATACCGTCAGCGCCTATACCGCTTCCGTCACGGGTACAGAGTGTAGGCGCCTGGCGACGCAGGGATTCAAATGTCACTTGATCGTGGGGAAACCAGGTCAAAACAAAGTCGTTTTTATTTCCTTGCCATTTTTCAAATTCGAGTTCCACGTCTATTCATCCTTCTCTAGCGTCGCACAGAATTTGTAGCCACGGCCTCGCATACTTAAAAGGATCTGCGGTTTCGAGGGGTCGACTTCAAAGAATTTCCTGAGACGCATTATGAAGTTGTCGACCGTGCGGGTTTCGACATTACCATTTAATCCCCAAACCTGTGAGAGCAAATGCTGGCGGCTTAGGACTTCCCCTGGATGTTCGAGAAACTCTCGAAGGACTTTGGCTTCGAGTGCCGTCAGTACAAAGTTGCCTTGGCGACTGGTTAATTCAAAGGTTCGAGGGTCCCAAGAGACATCTTCAAAGCGAATCTTTTCAGATTTGCCAGGTTCCTTGGCCTGGGGCCGAAACAGTTCGCTGCGGTCAGCCATTCGGCGCACACGAAGCAAAAGCTCCTGCAGACTAAAGGGTTTGGTCATATAATCATCGGCTCCAAGCTCGAGTCCGAGAATAATATCGCTTTCCGAAGCCCGCGCGGTCAGCATCAGAATTCCGGTGGTTTTGTCGTTAACGCGGATTTCCTGGGCGACTTGTAAGCCGTTTTTGCCAGGCATCATTACATCAAGAATAATCAGCGAAAAAGGCCCTTTTTCAGCGTAAACCTTGAGCGCTTCGTCGCCGTTCGTCGCGAGGCTTACTTCATAACCTTCTTCGCGGAGGTTCAGTTCCATATTAAAGGCTAAGTGGGGTTCGTCTTCTACGAGCAATATATGTTTTTGCATAAGATTTCCTTTGTCCTCACTCGGCTCGTTAGGTGCTTAAAACATTGGATCGGGACACAGCGAGGGTAAAACGCGTTCCATTACCGATACCTTCGCTTTCAACCCAGATTCTTCCGCCCATCGAAACTGCAATCGAACGCACAATATAAAGCCCAAGTCCTGTTCCGGGGACTGCACGAGCCAAGGCCTGAGGGGATCTATGAAACATTTTGAAGACTTTTCGCGCGTCTTTTTTGTTGAGACCGATGCCCTTGTCTTCAACTGAGATCCAGACCTCGTAATCTTTAATTTTGACCAGAATGTGAATCGGCGACTCGCTCGGTGAGTACTTAATCGCGTTTTCTACCAAATTTCCAAGGATGATACTGAGGCCTAATCGCGATCCTTGCAGAATCAGATTGTTCTGACAATCGACAGTGATGCGGGAATTGAGTTGGGAATCAAGATGGACTTGTTGCTCAAGAATATGTTGGATGAGTTCTTTGACATCAATTTCATCGTGCGAACTTTTGTAATCGATAATGCCTTGGTCGAGACGACCGGCGATTAATATCCGTTCGACCAACACGGAAAGGCGCTCAAGATCTTTGTTGACCATCCCAAAGATTTTATCGCGGGTGGCCTCTGCGAGTTTATGGCGCTGAAGAGTTTCGAAGCTGAGCTGTAGACTTGCAAGAGGCGAGCGAATTTCGTGGGTGACACTTGAAACGAAGGACTGCTGCTGCCGAATAAGGCTGCTTTGGACCTGGGTAAAGACAAAAAGCACCACGGTTCCCAGCAAAATGATGCCGAGTAAAACGCAGCCTATGATAAGCGTGAAAATACCGGTCGTGGGGTTGAGGTTAGAGCTGGTTCCGATAATTTTTTTAAGGTTATCGAAGGTCTGCCGTTGACCTAAAAACCAAACCACCCAGAGTATGACGATGGTTACCCAGACGACCTGCAGGCCGACAAAGACAACAATAGGATGGGTTAACCTCTTGATGACCCTGACCATTAAACTTTTCATGCGATGTATCCTAGGCGTGGAAATCCTAGGCAGTTTCGCACAAAAAAGCAGCGAAGGCGAGACGCAGCTTAGCGGCCTTTTGGCGTCATATTGACGGCTGGACTTTGGGCTTTCATACGATTCGTTTGATGGGAGAAGTTCCGTCCCACTATAGAGAGGAGGAGCTGGCCGATGAGTTCGGATTGTTTTTCGCTGACGTGTTCAAAGGAAACGGCGACTTGGTTGCCCGAGATAAATACACGACGGACTCGTCCCGAGATTTTGATAAAATCTCCGGTGGGCAGGTGCATATATTCGCTCGAGGGAATGTTGATTTTAATCTGATCGCCGAGTCTAAAGATGGTCGTGGGATCAGCCGCAAACAATGCGCCGTGCAAACTCAAATCGATAAGCCGGCCTTCGGACAGACGATCGTGTGTGAGGTGATAATAGGTTGTTTGAATATTTACGGGATATCGTCGACTTTTGCGGCGGTTTTTGGCATCGATGCCGTTTTTCACGCGCGACAGGATTTGCGGGATCGAGGTGGATGGATAAACGAGATATTCGTCGGACTCGCGATAAAGCAGCAGATCTTTATGATAAGACTCGATGAGTGCTTCGGCGTCTTTGGTGAGAAAAAGCACAGGAATTGTTTCGTCCCGACGTTTTTCTTTAAGAGCACGAATCGTTTTCATAACCGTTTCGCGTTCGGCAAAGGTATCGTTGATGATTAAGAGTGAGATATTGCGTCCAAACTGCCGCGTGAGTTCGTCCAGGTTTTTAGCGGTGGAAATCGCTAGCGCCGGATAGGTGCGTTTGACATAAGAATCAAGTCCACTGGCGATTGAGCGATCAAAGTTATCACCCAAAGCGAGAATGACATAATTTTTGCGTTTTTTGCGGGGGCCTTGAAGATAGGCTTCCAGCTTATTCTGGGATGCTTTATCTTCAGCTTTTTTGTCGAGAGTATCGTTCGCCACGGTTTACCCCTTCGTTTAGAGAGCTACGGGACTGCGTTTGTCAGTGTTTGGTTTGTTGCGGGCCGTCGAAGCTTTTCGGATCTGTTCAAAATAGCCTTCGGCTTTTTTCACCCAGTCGTAGTTCTGATCCTGAGGCAAAGCGAGAGCCGTTCCTTGGATGTAATCTTTCCAGTGCTGCATAGCATTTTCTTGATCCTGAGCATTTTGAGTTAATGTCCATGTCTTATGAAGGCTTAATGCGCGATAGTAGGAAAGCGTGTGCACCGCTTGATTATATTGGGCTTGAGGTACGAAACGAAGCTGTTCCTCAGTCCGGGTGAGGATCGCTTCGCTTTGCCGCCAGTAGCTGATGGCAAGATTACTATCCATAGCGACAGCCTGCTCGCCGGCTTGAAACAGGGCGACCGCTTCATTGATATAAGTGCCTATAAAACGTTTATCTTTATAGCTGTCGACATTTGGATTCGTGGTGACTTTGTGGAAAGCTGAGGCCGCTTTCACGGGATCATGAAGATTGTTGAGATAAAGTTCGCCAAGCTGATGCTGGGCGAGGAGATAGGTGTTGTCTGTTTCAGTAATGCTTTCAAGGAGTTGTATAGCCTCTGGAACTTTGCCTTCGTTGGCCAGCGCACGGGCCGCTTGCTGAGGATCACGGTTTAAAGTGATTTGAGTATTCCCGCGGAGAATGATGCCGCGACTTGAGACGCTTTGGGCGCGTGTGAGGTATTCAAAACCATCGACACCACCAAGTTCAATATTCACGGTCGTGCCTGGATACGGTATTTCAGTGTCGATTGGTGTCCGGCCTAGATCTCGGCCGTTGATTTTCACCAGGGCTCCGGGAGGTTGCGATTCGATTTGTACTGGTGTTGCTTCATGGCTCAAAGCAACCAAGGCGCCTTTGTCGGCCGTGATAGGGAGGTTTTTGGGTGTATAGCCTGGGCTGAAGATGCTGATTTCTTTGGTTTTCAGAAGGTCGATAGCTGCGACCGTTGCAAGACCGGCGAGGTCAGTGGCGCCAAGCCATTGATCGCCCAGGTAAACTTCGGCGAGACCGATCGGGCCATGAGTGGATTCTTCAGAGACCTGGATCGAAAGCAATTCTGTGGCTGCTGCAGGTCGACGATCGACCACAACGTTGTTGCCAGCTTCCACGTGTGTATTGGGTTGAGTTGAGACAAGGCGGATGCGGCTGCGTTCCGGCGCGACTTCGGAAACTGTGGCACTGGCTATCGTGTCCCAAGCGGTGATTTCACCATTAGGAAGACGAACATTACCTGTGATCTGAATCTTGTCGCCGACCTGAAGGCCGTGCGTTTTGCCGAGGTTAATACGAAATTCGTCGCCGACTGCTTCGACGATTGCGCCTTCGTGACGAATGTTTTGCATAAGCCTTACGGCGAGATCGTTAAGAGCAGCCTGGGTTGCACCTTTGGCTTTCACGGATTGTGAGGCCGAGAAAGCCATGTGACCCTCTGGATCAATCGCAGAAAGTATAATGCGCGCTTGAGGGCCCTCTATAAATGATGGTCGGACGACGTAATGAATAGGTTCATCGATCTTTCTGAGTTGGGCCCAGGTCGATCCGGAAAGGTCGTTGAGAGAGGTCTTTTGAGAGGCTAGTTTTCCATTCAAAGCCGGTCCGTTGGTGATGAGAGCACCGGCGCTTACGAGTGCGGCTTGGAGGGATTCGAAAGTGGGTGCACTCAACATGGGGGCGTCTGACTTGTCGCGATACACGACAAAATCCATGAGAGCAAGCTTGGGCGAAGCGGGTTTGATGCTTTGGTAATGTTGGATGACCGACTCGCTTGAGGCAGCTGTGAGGGTGACTTCAGTTTTGGCCGGGAGCCATTGCTCGGCTTCCAGCAAGACTTTGCCGTTGAGTTCGTCTTCAGTGATGAGCGGGGTGATGAAGGAGCCGAAAACATCAGTTTTGCCGACAGGGCGGCCGTTTACGCTGATTTTTACGTTCTCCACACCTTCCATCGCGCCCTGGCTCGGGCTGATCGCGAAGATTTCGAGGCTTTTGCCGCGATTCAGTTCAAAACGAACTTTGTCGCCGTCGAAGAGTTGGAAGCTGCGGGTTTGGGTTTGAAAACCCTTGGCACGAACGAGGATAACCACGTTGTCCATGTGTTCGGGAACGCGGAAGCTACAACGACCGTTGTTGTTGCTGTAACAGCCGTGCATCCATTGCTTTTTTGCGGTGTCTCCAAAATAGACCGATGCGTTTTCAACCGATTCTCGACCCGAGACCACGTAAAAAGTCAGAGGGCGACCATTGTCGATCTCTGTATGGTTCGAAGCTGCTATGGTTGCGGCCGCGCTCGCATCAGTGGCTGTAGCGAGGGTGGGCGTAGGATTTGGGCTAACGTCCAAAACTTTTAATGCTTCGACTGGTTTGCTGGCTGCTGCCGTTTCGTTGCTTGGCGCTGTGCCTGCTGTGGTGGCAGCCTTTTCATCGGCCGCGTTTTGTTTGACACCGTATAGAGTCGCTGTGAACTTGAAGGAGTTGATGTCACCACGTTTGATTTTGATAGTTTCGAAAAAAGGCGCATAAAACGTGTCCGTGGAAGCCTTGCTGACTTCGACTAAAACGGCTTCTTCGACGGATAGACTGAGGGTGGTTTTGAAAAAGCCGTGTTCATCCGTGGTTCCTACCTGATTTTTATCGACCAGGACTTTCGCGCGAGGCAAGGCTTCGCCGTCACCGTTGAGCGCCTGAACCTGAATGGTCACATCGGATTTGAAATAACGACAACCACCTAGAAAGGGCACAATCATGATTGTAAAAATAAGACATGTTTTGAGCATCGTGGATCCCCGGGGGTGCAGAAGTTGGTCGAGAGGAGGGTCGGGCCTCGGTTGGGACGAGGCTTGCAAGCAATCAGCGAAGACGGGCAAAGGGCGCGGTTAATTGCTTGAATCAGTAGGCATTTCAGCGTCTTCGGCCGGAGCGTTTGACTTTGATTCTATCTCATCCGTGTGCGTGTCGGTCTCGCTGTCGTCATCATCTTTCACTGTCGCTTTCACGATAGGAGCAGACTTTGCGGCGACTTGAATTTCCTTGTTGAGCGGATAAGCAAAGTCTTTTGAGCGACCTGAATCGTCTTTGATAGTGACGGTGACTTCAAGAAAGCGCCCTTTGGTGTCTTTAGGTATTTCGAAAGACATTGCCTTGTTTTTGAAATAGCGAATGTTGAAATGTTCGTCGTTGCCATTGTCTTCCCGCGTTCGAGACGGACGACTCTCGAGCACCAGGGTTTTGTTTTCGGCATCAACGAATTTTGCTTTGGCCCGAACGGAACCTGAGACCTTGCTCGTTGTACTGAGGTTTTTCAGTGAAAGTCGCACGAGCAGGTTTTTATCATTAATAATCGTTGAGAAGTTGTTGATAGCAAGCGGTGGTTCGGTGCTTGCTCTGGCTTGACTGATGGCCTTTTCTTTAGGAGTCGGTGACTCGGCTTGCTGAGCAAGCGCATTAGAGTCAGAAACCGTTGGTTTTGCTTCGGTTTTTGGTTTTTCTTTTTCTGCAGTCAACAGGGAAGTATCGTTTACGGGATATGCTTTTTCGTAAACTTCGTCGTAGCGAGTCTGATAGTTGAATACGGTCTCCAGCAATGAAGTCGTATGGCCCCGCATGCCTTCGAGGATGAAGTGATCGCGGATAAGAAGGGACGTGGAAATAATCGACCAGATAACGGCAGCACACAAGAGCCCAACCGTTACGTAACTCGTACCGATACTGAACTTGAGGGTGCGTGTGCGGTTCGAATCGATGAAGTAAATGACGTTCAGAAAGCGTTTACGCTCCCGACGTTTTTTCACTTCAGTTTTCTCGTTCGGATTATTCATGTGCCTGGGATCCTTAGATCAGAACTGCAACGGGCCTAGAACCATTGTACCATTTTGGCTTTTATGCACAATCGGTAGGCTCGGCAAATCGTGCCGGGCCTGAGATACAGGAGTTTTAAAAAAGATAAGACCCTATAGATTTGTTAGAATTTGAAGCGAGTAAGCGTCATTAGAGGTTAGAATAGAGCGAGATGTTCTGTTATCCTCCGATCCCCGCAGTCAGGGGTATGAACTGTACTAAGAGGGAGCGCGCCGTGTTTACACCTCCAGCGATGTTGCCGTTGATCAAGATCGGTATAATTCGAAGCACGAGTATTGGTGATGTGGTGCTTGCCACTGCATGCATCGACTTTTTGCGTCAAATTCCGGCGCCTGTGGAAATCACATGGGTAGGCCGAAGGCCGGCATTGCAACTGATCGCAAGTGCATTTCCTGAGATTAAAGTGGTCGACGTCGATCCTGATGCTGCGAATTATCAGGATAAGGTTGCCGAAGAGTTGAAAGAAATGCATTTCGTTATCGATTTGCAAACCAACCTTCGGTCTCAGCTGCTGTGTCGCGTACTTAAAAAAGACTACAAAATTCAAAGCTATAGCGCTGATAAACGCTCTTTAGACCGAGGAACCATGACAGTCGTCTCGCGCCTTCGAGGTCGCAGACGAACGTTGCCCCCTGAGTTACAGAGTGCCGAAGTCTATCAGTATGTGATGATGCTCAAAACGCTTCGAGAGGCTCTTGAGGTTCATCTTCCTGTGGAGATGCTCGATGGTATGGATCAAATTAAAGCCGTGCCCTCACTTTTGAGTGAGCACGATACGGGCGAGACGCCTTGGCAGAAAGAACTAAAATTCGGGCGTTGGCTCGCCATTGCTCCAGGAGCGGCCTACGAAACAAAACGTGCGCCTCTTCAGCTCTTTCAAGAGATAACAGAGCTCCTGAGCCAGACCGTTAAACAGGATAAATTTTTTGAACACCAGACAGTTGGTTTATTGTTCGTCGGCAATGAGCAGGAGCGTGACATCGCTCTCGCCATTCTCGACAAGGTCGACTGGAAAGGCCCGGTTTTAAACTTAGCCGGAAAACTCAACCTTTGGGAAACGGCCTTGGCTCTGCGCGAGGCAGATGCTCTCCTTTGTAACGATTCCGCGCTTCTTCATGTTGCAGAAGCGGTAGGCGTGCCCGTTGCGGCGCTTTTTGGCCCGACCGTTGAAGCCTTTGGATTTCCGCCCTGGCGACCTGAAAGTAAGGCTTTTTCCTCGTCTCTTGGCTGTCGGCCGTGCTCAAAACACGGGAAACAGGACTGCCGTTATGGAGACAAACTTTGTTTTGGACTCATTCAAGCGGTCCAGGTTGTGGACCATCTCAAAGGCATTATGAAACAAAAACTACCCGCTCATGAATCAACGCAGAATGTTAAATAGGTCGGCAAACATGTTTCTTTACGAAGGTCTCTGGGTGCTTGTTTCGGGTCTCGCACGATTTATTGGTTTGCTGAGCGCAAAGGTTGGTGCGCAGCTTCTTGTGAGAGATCAGGCCTTAACCCTACTCCCGTCCTGGGCGCGGCTGCGGTCTCGGTATCCGCGATGCGTACTATTCGTATGTTCGTCAGCGGGAGAATACGAGCAGGCGAAGCCTTTGATAAAGCGCTGGTCTGCGCGTGGCGATACTGCGCTATTTATCTTGTTTTTCTCACCTTCAGGGATAAAGTTTGCCACGTCTCAAAAAGAAAGTGTGCCCTTCGCACTTGTGGCATCTGACAAACCTTCCTACTGGCGGGAGGTTGCCGCTCAGCTCCGTCCGGATGCCTGCATTTTTGTGCGATACGAACTCTGGCCGGGAATGGTTGGGACACTTTCTCAATTTTCGCCTTTGTACCTCATCGATGGTGTCGAGGCGCCTCATCTTCGCCGCAAACGATTGGCGCGGAGACTTCGTGCGGCGCTTATCAAACCGATGAAAAACATTTTTGTAGTGAATGATAACGATAAGATTTTTTACGAAAATGTTTTGGGGTATGCCCCAAATCTCATTCAAACAACCGGTGATACGAAATACGATCGAGTGCTTGAAAGAATTTCGGAGCGATCCGAAGCGCTTGAGCGACTGCAAACCTCCCTGCGGGACTTCCTAAAAAATCGCCGTGTCATCGTTATCGGAAGTGCGTGGCCACGAGATTTGCAGGAATTTATGTCGTGCTACCAAGATCTTAAGGCATTTGATCCCAGTATCGCGGTCATCGTAGCTCCCCATGATTTGAGTGAATCGAATGTTTCGACTATGCAAAAAATGCTGGAGGGCCTACGGGTCCGTCGCGTTAGCCAGAGCGGCTACGAGGGCGCAAGTTCTATAGACGATATTTTACTGGTTGATGTACTAGGCGATTTGCCTGAACTCTATGGCTGCGCTCATCTTGCTTGGGTTGGAGGAGCTATGCATTATCGGGTGCATAACGTTCTTGAGCCTGCCTGCCGAGGTCTCTATGTCTGTTTTGGGCCGCAGTATCAGACGAGTCAGGAAGCCAAGGCGCTCGTTCAGCGCGAGCTCGCCCGTGTTATTCATAATGGTCTCGAGTTTTTTCAGTGGTATAAGAACCTCGTCTGGACCACCACCCCGCCCCACCAAGCTATGTGGCAGGCGGTAGTCGAGCAAAAAGGCGCAAGTGACCGCATTATTCACGAAATTACGCGCGCTTGGACATCGCAATAGATAGAGTTCAGAAAGTCTTCGATAATGAAACCAACAAAAAAACTGATCATCAACGCCACCGCATCCGAAACTCGAATCGGCCTCCTTGAGGGCAATCGTTTGGTGGATCTTTATGTCGAGCGTCATACCAAGCGCGGCATGGTCGGCAACATCTACAAAGCCAAAATCAGCCGCGTTTTGCCCGGCATGCAATCGGCATTCGTGAATATCGGAGCGGATCGTTCTGCGTTCCTCTATGGCGGTGACGTCATGGACCCAACGTATGCTGCGAGTCTTCACTCCCATCAAGACCCACGCGAGCAGGCCAATCGCACACCGATTGAAAAGGTGCTCCGTGAAGGGCAAGAAATTTGTGTGCAGGTTGCCAAAGAACCGCTTGGCACCAAAGGGCCTCGCGTGACGATGGTGGTAACGATTCCTGGGCGTTATCTTGTCCTTATGCCTGAGTTTAATTCGCTGGGCATATCGAGGCGCATTGAAGATGAATCGATTCGGAAAGCATTGATAGAAGAAGTCGACAAAATCCGTCCTAAAAATATGGGCATCATCATTCGCACGGCGGCGCTTGAAGCGCCTCCAGGCCATCTTGCGAAAGATCTCGAATACCTCCTTAAGATCTGGGAATCGGTGTCGGACAAACGCAAAAAATGCGCCGCCCCTGCCCTTCTCTATCAAGAGCCCGATCTTGTTCTGAAAACGACACGCGATCTTCTGGCCGAAGACGTCAGCGAAATCGTAGTCGATGATGAACAGGTTTATAATCAGTTAAAGCATTTTCTTCAGGATTCGATTCCGGGTGCCAACGAAAAACTGGTTCTGTTTCAAGGCGATGATCTTATCTTCGATCATTTCGGAATTGAAATGGAACTGGCCAAAGCCATGTCACGTAAAGTGTGGCTGCCATCGGGGGGTTACCTGGTCATCGATCAAACGGAAGCGTTAACTTCGTTTGACGTCAACACCGGGAAGTTCGTTGGCTCGGTCAATGCTCAGGACACTATCCTCAGGACGAACCTCGAAGCGCTGGACGAGATTGTTTATCAGCTTCGCGTCCGGAATCTTGGCGGAATTATCGTTCTGGATTTCATCGATATGGAAAGAGTCGAGGATCAGCAGAAGGTGAATGAGCGACTTGTCGAAACGCTGAAAGCGGACAAGTCACGAACCAATGTTTTGGCAATAAACGAACTGGGACTTGTGCAAATGACGCGCAAACGAACGCGCGAATCTATGGAGCGCGTTCTTACAGTCGATTGCGCCCATTGCAATGGGTGGGGACGGACCCTGAGCCCTGAGTCTTTGGTGTATGAGCTTGTTCGCGAGATTGAGCGGGTTTATTTGCGGAAAAAGCAAAAGGATATACGGATTCGGCTACGCGATGACGTTTACGAGAAGCTTTTAAACGAAGAGAAACCACTTTTTAATAGTCTCGTTGAGAAGTACCAGCTTCAGCTGCAATTTGAGCTCGGTTCGCTCAAATCACAGATGCTGGAAGAGCCTCCTTACGAAGTCCTCGGCTAATAAGCCTGCGGTGCGGTATCGACGGCCGGGGCATCAATTGTCTGTGACGGCCCTGCCGCTTTCTCTTTGTTCAACGAGCGGCACTGCATGACACCAAAGTCAGTGATACCGTCTTTTTGAAAACGACAGACAAGTTCCTGGAGTCGGTAAGTTGCTTCGCAGTGATTGGCGCCGATTGCGGACAGGGGTTGCTTCAGTGCAAGTTCCCCAACCTTTGCTGCTTTGCATTCGGTAACATCATTATCTTGCCCCGCGCAGTTTTTCCAAACCGGAGGACAGATTGCGGGCGAAGGTTCGGCTTCACAGCTAACTTCTTTCATGTCTTTGGGGTCGAGGCCGAGGCTGCAGGCTTTTCTCTTGAGTTTGTTGCGTGCATCACATTCGTTATTACCCCAGGCCTCCGGGCGGTTTGCCCAGTTGAGTTCCTGGTCGCCAAGGTTTTCGGCAAAACATCGGGTTGGGGCTTCAGAACTTGGGCAATCTTTAAAGATCGCCGGGCAAGTCCCCTCATTGGCATCGGGATGACACGCAATTTGATCAATTTCGGCAAAATTCAGGTGTTTTGCGCAGGACGCTTTGTAAAGTTCGAGGCGCGCCTGACAGGGTGAGTTGGCCCAGGAATTTATTTGTTCGCTATCGGGAAGGAGTGCGCCTCGATATTTGAGGGTTACGCAGCGATAGGGTGAGTTTGGTTCTTCATAAGGACAGACGGGTGCATCTTCTGGTTTGCAGTCTACTGCGGATTCCGTAGCGACGAGCGCTGCGGTTTTTGTGTTAGGAAGAGCATCAGGAGCCACAGCAGCCGGCAAGCCAGCTGCTGTGGAGTCTGTTTGTTTGGGTATGAACTGAATATCCGGAATCGATGGGGGATCGTGAGGACCCGAACTCTCGGTGCTTTTGCAGGAGAGAGTGAGGAGCAGAAGGGAAAAAGAAAGCATTTTCAGCAATTTATGTCTCTCTATCCCTGGGATTTGCAGCCCTCAAGGAATTAGGTAGCCAGCGGAGGCGGCGATTTTTCTTTGTCTGTTTCATTCAGTTTAGCGGATGGGGCCGGATGAGGGTCAACTGCTTTTTTCACCTCGGCGTTCTTAGCGCTCGCTCCGGCTCGCTGCTCGGCAACTTTCGCCGCTTCCTGCTCTTGGATTTGGGCTGTGTCTGACTTAGCGGCTTCGCTTGGTTTTTTGATGTTTAATTTGCCTTGGGCCTGAAGCTTGTCGAGGCCGTCGCTGGCGCCCGTGCTTTTGCCAATTATCGGTTGCGGAATCGGTGGCCCCCCTACTGCGCCCCCGACTTCTGTCATAGCATCGGGAGCCGAACCGCCGTTTGCAGCGGTTTTTTGATTATCATCATAACCGACTTTACCCACCGATCGAATCTGATCAAAGGTCACGCGGCCAAAGTCAGAGTACAACGCTCCATCTTTGCTTTTGATATCGACACCGTTGATCCGGGCCTTACTTGTGAGATTGATGGGAATCGCGTCGCCATCAGGGTTGCGAGCAACGACGTTATAGGTATAGACGCCTTCGGCTGCTGGTCGTCCGTCGTGCGTTTTTCCATCCCATTTTAGGGAATGATTGCCAGCGTCCATAGCACCGAGATCAACTTGGTTTACAAGTATGCCTGCACCGTCCCGTACTTCGAGAGTGGCCGAAGCGATCGGCACTTCCGAGTTGAAATCGGAATTTCCAACTTTGCCACCTTTGAGTTGAACGCGTCCGCCATCGACGGTTACTTCTTTGCCGATATAACCAATCATCTGCGTGTTACGGTCGGCGCCTTGAGCCGCGATCAGTTTTTCAATACCCTTGTTCATGTTCATCATCTGTTCGAGACCGTTGAACTGAGCAAGCTTGGAAGCCATCTCCGCGCCGTTGTCAGGGTTGAGCGGATCCTGGTGCTGCATTTGAGTTACGAAGAGTTTCATGAACTCGTCTTTGCCGAGTTCGTTTTTCGGGGTGCGTTTTTCTTTGCTTTTATCAGCCAGTTTTTGGAGAAATTCCGCGTCACTGCTTGATGACAGATCGCCGTTTTCCTTGGCTTTTCTGTCCTTCTGCACTTCGTCCATGGAGTTGGTGATAAGAGTACGGAAATCGGTTTGTTTTTTATCTTCGGTTTTGTTCACACCGACTTGATCATCAACCTTGACGTCCGAAAACGTTGTGTTTGAAGCTGGTCCGGCTACGGGAGGCGTAATTTTCTGTGTAATTGCCGACATCGTTTAAACCCTCACTTTAATGCTGCCACCATCGGTGATGACTTGGGGCCCAAGATTCTGCGTGCTGCTTACCTGGCGATACGATTTGCTGGATTTGCGTCCAGCGCCGCTCACACCGAAAACTTCATCGGATTGCGATGAGGATTCCCGTTGAGAGGAAGAGGATCGACCATCAGAAGAGGTCCAGGACGAACCTCCGGAGAGACCGATTTCAACTTTCGAAAGATTGAGGTTTTGCGAGTGCAAAGACTCTCTCAGTTTCGGAAGCTCCGTTGCCAAGATTTCGCGTGCATGGGGCGAGGCGGCAACGATTTTGATGTCGACGACGTTGTCTTTGACTTCAACAGCGAGGTCGACGGCACCTATTTCCTTGTTGCCGATGTCAATGCGGATAGAACCGCCGCCATCTTTCACAAGCAGAGAGGCATTTTCAAAAACAGCTTTTTCCAGATGTTTGGGAGCTTCCGTTTTCGCGGGTGTTTCGGGGCCTGCGAGGCTGAAAGCGCCTTGAGATTTGTGGGTCTGGTTCGACGCGAACATACCGGGGACAAGATCACCTGCTGTTTGCTCGAGGGCATCGTCGCCTTTTTCTTCACCGCTCGATTGTTTGAAATCGCTGGTGTTACCGAGAGTGATTTCGCTGAGGCGTTCTAGAAGGACGCTTGGATCAAAGCTGCGGGCTTTGTCTGAAGTCTGGCCATCAGATGTCTCTGGCCTAAGCGCAAGCGATTGAATACCTTCAAGCCAGTTCTGGCGATCGGCTCGTGACTGCAGCACAGGCGCTTCACCTTGCGGAGCATCGGTCTTAAAAATGAAGGTATCGGTCGATCGTAATTCCATGGTTTGGAAGGGATTTTCGTTCGACAGAGTCGCTTTTGGGAGGCCTTCAAAACTTGGGCCTTGTGCCATAGCTGCAAGCATTTGATCGAGACTGCTCGTGGGCGACGCCGAGTGACTCTCAGCCTTGAGAGGTGCTACGTCCTTGGGTTTGGGCTCAAAGGATGTGGGCGAGGTTTGAGCGTTCACGGGCTGCTGGCTCATGATGCTTGCGCTCATAATAACGCTTAAAAATTCGGCATCCATAGGAGCGACGGCTTGATCGCGGGGCAAAGCCTGCGTCTGTATCTGTTGGGCCAGGGCAGAATCCGTTTTAGGTGAACGCTGTGGCAGAGTGGGATCTGCTTTCATGCGATTGGCACGGGCGATGTAGGGAACGGCGCCTTCGAGAGGTAAGGTGTCCTGAAGAATTTTAGCTTCCGCAGTGACCCGACCTGGATCGACGTTGAAGGATTTCATTAGATCTTTGAGGCTGACCGGGGTGTTCATAAGATCTTGAAAGGCAACCGGGTCCTGAACAATGAGTCCGTCTGGAGACCAGCCCATATCGTCGAGCCAAGTGCCAAGTGGTTTGACCTGATTCACGATTTGTTCAGGGTCGGCGCTGCTCATGACATTGCCGAGCATGGGTGATTGAGCGAGGGTCGTAGGAATACTTTCCGCTTCAACGAATTGAAGTTGTCCTGTCAAAATCGCTAGGGCGGGTAGTTGCTGCGGCATAGCCTGAGGCTGAACGCCCATAAAAGCGAGCATGTCTTCGAGGCGTTTTTCCCAGGATTCGCTTTCGTCTTTTTTCAGGTCAAGGCTACCAGCATCCAGATTTGCTTTTTCGGACGCTGGAATGTCTTCAGCCTGAATAACGAGGACAGAGCCGCCTTTTGATGCGTCATTGCCATTCGGATCCAGGGCCTTCGTGTCTGCTTGGTCGGCATTTTTTGCCATGAGTCCATTGGACTTAATCTGAACTTTATTTCCGGAAGCATCTGCAGAAGGCGTTTCATTCGTTGTTTTGACGGCTTCAGAATTCGTGTCGTTATGAGCATCAGCTTTGGTTTGGAGAGGAGGGGCAGGAGCCTTCATACTCTTATTAGGAGCTAGAGGTGTTCCATTAGGCTCAGGACTGCGAAGATTTTGCCTATCATCACGTGGCGCTGCTTTTGCGCCCTGGACTTGAGCTTGCGGCAAACCGCGTTGTTGAGGAGCTTTGGCCTCCATAACACGTTCCTGTGAATGAGCTTTCGCTGCCTGGGCGCTTGGCTGTTGAGCTCCCTTAGCTGCTTGAGCTCCCTGTTTGGGCGCCGGGGCCTTTGGGGCCGCAGCAGGCTTGTCGTTCAGGTGGTCCTCAAACTTAGGAGCGCTCTTTTGCGAAGGAGACTGAGACGAGGTTTCGGAGGGCGCTGCTGCATCTGCAACAGGGCCATCATTCAAACCAGGTCTTTTTGGTAGGGACGGTGACGGTAAATTTATCACAGTCTAAAGTATCCTTTCTATGAGCCGAAGAAATAGTGAGACGACTTCTTCGAAACCCTGCACCACGCCATATCACTACAAATAATCATTGCAGCTCTTTAGCGGCCCGTGAAGTGGCTGAGGGCGGCAAATTCAGCCATTTCATCGACAAAATTTGCCGAGCTCCTCCCTTTTGGGCTCGAAGTCCTATCGTTTTAGGGGTATGGTTCGCGCGAGTCGAAGGCCGCGCCATCTAATTCGTTCGAACTTGCCCGGAAAGTGCTACAGAAGGCGATTTCTGTTGACAGTAAGGGTTCGATTTAAGATTATGTGACGCTCTCTAGGCTGAACAAGTTAAGAGACCGTTATGCCTTAGGCATAATTCACTGGGAAAAGGTTCTCTTTGGGGTTCAAATTTCTGCCTCGAGAGATCTATATGGGGAGTTTTTATGTTTGCCGTATTTCAAGCTGGCGGCCATCAGTACCGAGTAGCCAAAGGTGATTCACTCACTATTGACTTCCTCGAAGGTAAGAGCGAAGGCGACGTAGTTAGCTTTCCCAACGTAATGCTCGTTGGTGGCGATAAGACATCTGTCGGTGCTCCTTTTGTTGCTGGCGCAACTGTTGAAGGCATTGTTAAAAAACAAGGCTTCAACGACAAAGTTCTCGTTTTCAAATTCAAACGTCGTAAAGATTACAAACGTACACGCGGCCACAAGCAGCCTGTTACGACTATCGAAATCAGCGACATCAAGCTATAAGCGTCTGTCGCTTATCAGGACTTCCAAAGGGGTAATGAAGCATGGCTACTAAAAAAGCTGGTGGTAGTACTAAGAACGGCCGCGATTCCAATCCTCAATATCGCGGTGTTAAAGTTTACGGCGGAGAGACCGTGACAGCAGGAAGTATCCTTGTTCGTCAGGTTGGAAGCTCTTTTCACGCAGGTAAGAATGTAGGAACAGGTAAAGACTATACCTTGTTCGCATTGGTTGACGGTAAAGTGGAATACAGTGCCACGACTAAGCGCAAAAGCGTTAACATCGTTCCAGTTTGAAATGTGTGAGTCTCACGCCGCTCGGCTCTTTTAGAGTTTCGCGGCGTGGAGTCTTATAACTTTAAAAGTGGTTTGATTCGTCTTGCTCTTCAGTATCTCCTCCCGTCTTCTCTCTGAGATCCTATTCTTCCTTGTCACATTTGAGCCCTTCAATCTCTCCAAAACTCATCTGAAGTTTTTGGCTCTAGATTTATATTTGGTTTTCGAGGCAAAGAAAAAACATGAAATTTATCGATCATACAGAAATTGATGTCCGTTCCGGAGACGGCGGTCATGGATTAGTGAGTTTTCGCGCCGCGAAATACCAGCCAAAAGCCGGCCTTGATGGGGGTGATGGTGGATTTGGTGGGCATGTTTACCTCGTGGGTAACGCGCAGCTGAATTCCTTGAGTTCTCTTTATTATCGCCGCATGTATGCCGCCGAAAACGGTGGCAAAGGCGGAACGAATAACTGCACAGGCGCCGACGGCGAGGATCTTTTGATCCCGGTTCCGGTCGGTACGATTGCCTACGATCGCGAGAGCGGCCGCATGGTTGCGGAAGTTCTCGAAGATGGGCAAAAGGTACTGCTTGCAGAAGGCGGACTTCGTGGTCTTGGAAACTGTCGTTTCGTAACGTCGAGTCACCAGGCCGCTGAAGAATCCACCGATGGTACCGAAGGCAAGGAAATCAAACTCCAGCTTGAGCTCAAACTCATCGCTGATGTTGGTTTTGCAGGCTTTCCTAACGCGGGCAAATCAACTCTCCTCAGCGTTATCAGTTCAGCGACACCGAAGATCGCTGATTATCCCTTTACGACTCTGACTCCCCAGCTCGGTGTTGTGGAAGTTCCCGGCGCCGATACCTGGCACAATGCGAGCTTTGTAGCCGCAGATATTCCAGGTCTTATCGAAGGCGCGAGCGAAGGCAAAGGCCTCGGCCACGAATTCCTTCGCCATCTGGAACGCACCAAAGTCATCGCCTTCATCCTCGATACATTTCCCTTCGATGAAATGCCCCCTTTCAACGCGTTTCGCGTTTTGGAGAGTGAGCTCTTTAATTTCAGCGAAAAAATGCACAAGAAAAAGCGCGTGATCATCCTGTCCAAAGCAGACCTTGCTCCGGAAGGCTTCAACTGGGACACCGTGGAAAAACCTTTCCGCGATATCGGGCTTGAGACAGTGCGTGTTTCGTCTGTCGTGGGTACTGGTATTCCTAATTTGAAACGCCGTGTTTTTGAGTTGATCCAGGAAGAAAAACACAAAATCGATATCGATGCTGTGACAGTGACTGCTCCAAAAGAAGAAGACAGTTATACCTGGCTCGTTCGTGCACATGAAGATGCCAAGTTTGGAATCTAAGCCGACTCACATACTCTTTGGTGGCACGTTTGATCCACCGCATAATGGTCATCGTTTGATGGTTGAGCTTTGTTTAAAGGCTTTTCCCCAGACGGAGATCATTATCACGCCGTCGGCTCAGCCCGCCGGCGCGTTTGGTCAGCACAAACATCCCATTGCGGATTTTGGCGACCGATTTGCAATGTGCCGTCTGGCTTTTTCCAGTGTTTATAAGCTCGATCAGATCTCAATCGATGCTATCGAAGCGAGTCTTCCTGCCCCGAACTACACATGGAAGACCTTGGATAAACTCAGCGAAGTTTATCCCGAATCGCGTTGGGGCATACTCCTGGGTTTCGATCAGTTAAAGAGCTTCGCCGGTTGGCAAAATGCTCTGGAACTGGTTGATAAATACGATCTGGTCGCAATCGAGAGACCAGGCTTTGAGATGCTTTCCGTTATACTGCCCACGCTTCGGGCGAGTCTTGGGACCCTTGATGAGCTTGCTCCTGGCGTTTACAGCCTTGGCAATGAGGGACACAAACTCTACGTGTTAGCGGGCGAAGTGTCCGACGCCGCGAGCCGAGAGGTTCGCCATTCGATCACCAAAGCCTTGGACAAGGATTGGTTAGACCCTAAAGTTACCGAATATATCAAACAGCATAAGCTGTATGATGAGAGTGAGGCCTAAAGTGAAATCTCAAGATCTAGTGAAGTTGATTGCCGATACGGCTGCTGAGAAAAAAGCGACACGTATCATCGCGCAAAATCTCGAAGGCAAATCGGGCCTTTGTGATTATCAAATCGTCATTTCCGGTTCGAACGAACGTCAAACCCAAGCTATTGCCACTCATATCGAAGACACTCTCCGCGAGAAAAAAGTCGCTCGTCCCTTTGCTGTCGAAGGCAAACAAACAGGCCACTGGATCCTCATGGATTATGATGGCGTTCTAGTCCATATCTTCCTTGAATCTATCCGTGATTACTACGCGATGGAACGTCTCTGGCCGGAAGCGGCAACGACGTCCTACAGCGAGGCTAGTCCTTCCGCTTGAAGATGCAGGTCTTAAAGATTGGTCGCCCCGCTCACTCAGCTTATACCGAGCTGAGTGAGATGTATTTTAAGAGGCTAAGAACAGTCTGGAAGATCGACGAGCACATCCTCAAGGCTCATGCCTCCCAGGAACGTGCGGGGCAGGATATTTTCTCAAAACTCGGTTGGTCTTCGAGCGGTCAGCGCCTCGATCCCCAACACCTTGTCATCGCCCTTGATGAACGTGGAAAAGAACTGACGTCTCCGCAACTTGCCACCTGGATCCAAGAAAAAATCGATAACAGCTTTGTGAAACAGATGACCTTTGTCATCGGCGGACCTTATGGTCTCACCGAAGAAGTGCGTCATCAGGCTGATCTGTGTCTCTCCCTTTCTAAAGGTGTTTTTCCAAGCGATCTCGCCTGGGTCATGCTCTGGGAACAACTCTACCGCGCATCTACCATTATTCGCCGTACGCCTTACCACCACGTTTAAATTTTTAGAAAATGTCCCTTCGTTTTCCCTTCGAACTCTTTCATGATCGAAGCGGGAGGATAAGGACATGGGACAACTCGCAGAAGACATCTATCGAGACTGCGGTTTTAAGGGCTGCGACACCTCGTTAGAGGATGTTTGGGTGAATGGTTATCCCCTCGCCTCTCTCTTCGCATATCGCGGGCTCGTAAGGCAGCTCATACTCGATTTTAAGGTAAATGGGTCGTGGCAGAGCGGAGTGGCTCTCGTTAAGATCTTTGTCGAAGATGAAGGTGTACGCGACTGGGTCAAGGGCGCCGATTACATCATGCCAGTGCCGTCGAGTGTCTGGGGAAGATGGCGGGGCAAGCATGATTTGGCTTTCGGCCTGGCAGAAGGCCTTAGTCGAAGTCTTGAAATACCTCTTATCAAAGCTCCGTGGTCAAAATATTTTCGCTTTAAAAAGCAGTCTTTTCTGTCGCGACCTGAGCGTCTTTCACAAAGTCCGATGGATCCGAAAATCATAAGCCGCAGCAATCTTTTAAAGGTTTCATGGAGCCCAAAGAATGATACAAATTTGCATGGCCACGATGCGCCGCTTATCATCCTGATCGACGACATCGTAACAAGCGCGAAGACATTGACAGCCCTAGCTGGAGCCATTAGGAATAGTCGATTGCGATTTTTAACGCTCGCTTCCGCCTATCATGCTCCGACGCCAAAGAGCTGATAAGACGTGTGGAGAACATATATGACATCTCTAGGTCAAGAGTTGGCTTCGGCCGCTGTATCAACTCAACCGAGTCCCGACGAAATCCAGCAGCTCACACCGATGCTTCGCCAGTTTTATGAACTGAAGGCGAAAGCTCCGGATGCAATCCTGTTTTTTCGCATGGGCGATTTTTATGAGATCTTTGGCGAAGATTGCGAGCTCGTTGCGCCTCTTCTCGACTTGACGATGACGAGTCGTGAACGCGGCGACAAAAATCGCATTCCGTTCTGTGGTGTGCCTCACCATAGTGCGAAGGGCTATTGGCTCCGGCTCCTAAAAATGGGGTATAGCGTGGCCCTTGCGGACCAGGTGGAAGATCCTGCAACGGCTAAAGGTCTGGTGAAACGCGATATCGTCCAGATTATGACTCCGGGCTGCATCGATGATCCTGAAGCTCTGGAGGCCGATCGGCCCAATCACTTGCTTGCCATCTATGAAGACCCAAAACACAAAAAGTGGTCGCTTCTCGTGATTGATATCTCTACCGGTGAATTGAAACTCGGCAATATTGAACGCCACGAGCTCGATATGTGGCTGCAGGTTTATCAGCCGAAAGAAATTCTTGCCCGAAAGTTTATGCATGACGAGCTGCGCGAGCTCTCGCTTCGTTCCGCACAGAAGATAAGTATGGCGACGCTTCCGGAGGCAATACTGCGGGACCGCGAAGGTCAGACGAAATTTCTTAAAATGCATTTTGCTGTCGAAGGTCTCGAAGGACTCCCGTGCGGTAACGTCTGGGGCGGCCTTGAACTCTTGGCTGCCGCTTTTCAATATCTACAGACATTAAAGGCTAGTATTTCCCAGTTTTTATCGGTGCGGACTCTTCATGATTCTGACCGGATGCTCCTCGACGAAACTGTTCGACGCGATCTTGAGCTTTTTGAAACGCTGCGTCGCCGTGATGCTGAAGGCAGTCTGTTCCGCGAAATCAATCATACGCGGACGCCTATGGGTGCGCGTCTTCTTCGCCACGATCTCGCCCGTCCCTTTCTCAGTTCGGGGCCTATTCTAGAGAGGCAGGATGCGACGGCAGAGATTCTCGGTCAAAGTCACGAGTGGATGAGCGAGCTGAAAAACCGCCTTAAAGCCTGCGCTGACCTTGACCGTCTCACGACGCGAGTGCTCTCAGGAAAAGCACAAGCAGCCGACCTTCATAATATTCGGCAGAGTCTTGGCATCAGTCTAGCGCTCAAAGAATTTCTGGAAGAGGTCCAGCCTCGTTCTGCAATCCTACGAGGAGCGATGGAGACTTTGGCCGCAGCTCGTGACATCTATGATGTCCTCGATCGAACACTTGCAGCTCAGCCCGGAGCTTTGGGGAGTCTTGAGGTCTTTCAGCCTGGTTTTGACGGAGAGCTTGATGAGCTTGTGACGCTATCGCGAGATGGTTCTGAGAAAATTGCCGCCTATGAGCAATCTCTGAAGACATCAACGGGCATTTCAAGTCTCAAGATTCGTGAGCATAAAACCTACGGGCTTCTTATAGAAGTCACCAAATCAAATCTTTCGAAAGTGCCATCGAATTTTATTCGTCGCCAGACCATGGTGAATAACGAGCGCTTTTTAACGGTTGAACTTGAAGATCTCGACCAAATATTATCGTCAGCCACCGAAAATGCCCATGCCCGTGAATATGCACTGTTTCAAGAACTTCTTGCGGACGTCATGCCGCATCAGGATGTTTTGCGTCAGGTGGCGGGTCAACTCGCTCTACTCGATTTGATTCAGTCGTTTGCTTCGAAAGCGTCCCAGGATAAGTATGTGCGGCCTGTAGAAGCTAAGGATGGGCATCTGGAACTACTCGCCTGTCGTCACCCTGTGGTTGAGCGCTGGGTTGGTTCGCATGCATTCATGCCAAACGATTTGGAATTGACGCGCTCTGTTTCTCAAATGCTGATCACCGGGCCTAACATGGCGGGTAAATCGACCGTTATGAGGCAGACGGCTATTGCTGCGATCATGCATCAGATCGGAAGTTACGTGCCCGCTCGTCAGGCTTTGATGCCATTATTTGACCGAATCTTTACGCGAGTCGGTGCGGCTGATGATCTGTCGCGCGGTCAATCGACCTTTATGGTGGAAATGGCCGAAGCGGCTACGATCTTGCGTCAGGCCAGTGCCAAGAGTCTTGTCATTCTCGACGAAGTGGGACGGGGAACCTCATCGGAGGATGGCCTTGCTATCGCGTCCGCAATCCTCGAATACATCGCCAAACACCTGAAGTCTTACACACTGTTCGCGACGCATTATCATGAGCTTGTGGAATTTACCGAAGGCTTGCCGTCCGTAAAACTCTCGCAGGTTGAAGTCCTCGAGTCAAAACAAGGCATAAGCTTTACGCATCGCCTCGTGAGCGGAGCCAGTGGCAGTTCGTTCGGACTAGAAGTCGCTAAATTGGCAGGTATACCCGATGCTGTGATTCAGGCGGCTAAAGGCCATATGGCCCATCATGCCTTAGAGACGCCTCTGGCACCTGTTTCCGAGGCTCCAAAACGCAAAAATAAATCGAAACCACCCTTGGAATCTGCATTTGAACCCGATTTTCATAGTTCAAGCCCTAACCAAGCTTCTGCACTTTTTCCTGCCATACGGAGTATTGTGGAGCGACTTGACCGTGTGAATGTGTTAAAAACCACTCCACTTCAGGCTTTGGCGATTTTGGATGAACTAAAAACGACTCTGGAGCAGCGTGAACAACTTGGACTTTTCTCTGAGCTACAGCCTCTGTGCTAATAGCTTGAATTTCGGAACTAAAAAATTTAGTATCTGGAATTACGAAATGACTCTGTAGATCACACTATGTCTTTACTGAACAGCCATAAAGGGCTACGTGAATGGCCGGTCAAGATCCTTTAGACAATCATGAATTCCTTTCAAGGGATGAGCTCGAAAAATTTCGTGAACTTCTCTTTGAAGAAAAAGATAAATTGCTTCATAAATCCGCTCAGTTGGTAAAAGCGGGCAATATCGAGCTCGACAAAAACGAGATGCTGGATGAAGTCGATTTAGCGTCAGCCACGACCGAGCAAAACCTCACGTTCAAACTTTTGGACCGTGACAGAAAGCTTTTGCAAGAAATCGAGCATGCTCTTGAGAAGATCAAGAACGGTGAGTACGGTTTTTGCGAAGGAACCGGCGAGGCTATTCCAAAGCGTCGTCTCGAGGTTAGACCTTGGTGCCGTCACAGCGTTAAGTACAAAGAACAGCTGGAACGCATGAAGAAATCAGGTCGCGGTGTAGGCGACGAAGACGAGATATAGTCTTCCACAAAACAAAAAAAGAGCCGGTTAACGGCTCTTTTTTTTATTGTTTTTTCAGGGGAGCATCGGCAAACGTTGATCCTCGGCCTGTTTTGCATTCGCTCGCTTTTTCAGCGTCACTTGACTCAGAGTTACAGACCTTCGAGAGTGAAAGACCATCCGTCGTGATTTTATAGCTGCCGTAGCTTGTAAACCCATCGTTGGTAAGATCAATCTCGCCGTGTCCAGCTGCTGTTTGATTCGCTTTAAAGGTCAGTTTCGTCGTTACCCCAGCCACGGCCGAATTCATATATTGAGTGATATCAGTCTTATACTTAATATATTCCGAACTTGTCTCGCTTGCGCCTTTGTTGATCAGGATTTTGAGAGCCGCCGCTATACTTTGGTCAGCCGCTGACTGGGGGTAGAGGACTTTACAGGCATCATCGCTAAAATCTGTGACTATAAGAACAGCGTTGCCGTCGGTTGAGAAAGTCATCGTGGTCATTTCGGAGTTAGGAAGAGGCTCGGAGAGGTCTGTTTTATCGTATTTGTCACAGCCATTCCATTTACCTGTGAGCTCGGCAATTCCTGCCGAGAGAGTTGCAGGCGTGCCTGTAGAGGCAGGAACTGATCCCTGGACCGGGCTGGCTGTAGTCGAAGCCGCTACGCCTTCTGCCCTATCACCTGGAACCATACGTTTTACGGGTTTGTTGCAGGAAGCCGATAGTATCATCAAAGTTATTATTCTAAGTTTCATCACCACTCCGTTGCCGCCTCATTTAATCTTCAATCAAAAAAAAGGACCCTAAAGTCCTTTTTTTCTCAGTATCGCAAAATCAGGGCTTATTGAGGCAGGATCGCTGCACACGCTGCCGTTGTGTAATCGACTGCGCTACAAGTTGTAGGCATAGTCGCTGTTGCGTTCATGTTGCGATAGACGCAGCATGCTTGTTTTTGTTGAGTGGTATTAAGAGTCTTAAAATCGTTGGATTCAATTTTCGAAGCGAGTGTTTTGGAAACACCCGTTGTTAAACTGTTTTTCAACGCTTCGTTCTGTGCGGTCTGAGAGTTGGCCGTGGTATTGATTGCATTGATCTTCGTGTTGAGGTCTGTAATGGATTTTTGTACCGAAGCACTTACTTCTGGAGGTATGCCCGGGATCGCAGCGAGGGCCGTGGAAGCCGTCTCGAGATCTTTAAAAAGGCCGTTTAACATAGAGTCGGCGGCTGCCACAGGATCCGTAGGGAAAATCGCATTGATCGCATTATTAAGCGTATTAATCGTCGCAATAAAAGTTGATGCGTTAGCTTGTGTCAATGTTTCCGTAGGAATTGCCGCCTGGATATTAGGAATGCCGTCGCCGTTTGAATCATAGAGTACCACCGAATAAAAACTGATTGCTTCACCCAAGTGAGCCAAAGCCCAGGCGAAGTTCCCACGGCCTGTCGAACCACTGGAATTGAAGTTTTTTGTACAGGCGTGGCGTGCATCTGTATCGTTAGCAGGGTTAGCCGACGAAGGGATCAGCGGGCAAAGTGTCGCGATCGCCTGATTAAGGTAACTCAAAGTGTTGCTGTTGCCGGCGCGGGCGGCGGTCGCCGATTTTGGCAAATAAATCGTCAGCGCTGCTGCACCGATCGTGTGAGGTGTTCCCATTGCTTCAAAATCAGTCGGGCCGAGATGGAGAACAGATTTAAAAACGTTGAAGTTGTCAGTCGTCGTATCACCCGTTTTCGCTACTGTAGTTGTCGTAGCAGCCGTAGTTGTCGGAGTCGTGGTTGCGGTAGTGCCTTTCGCATCAATTAGTTTTTTAGAAATGTTGATCCCATCAAGGCCAGCCTTGCTGAGGTATACATACGACTTCAGAATAGCTGGCGATTCGCTATTGGGATTGATATGTAAGGCTTTGTCGGTAAGGCTCAAGGCAGAATCGTAACGACCTTTGTCGTATTCATACTGAGCCTCTTCCATGAGGCTATCGATGGAATTCTGCTGGCTTTTGCTGGTCAGAGATTTGTTCAGGTTGAAATTGCCACAGGCGCTAGTGAGTGTGGCGAAGCTGAGAGCCACCACTATTTTCAAGTCGATTCGCATGATCACTCCTCTATTTAATTTGCAAAAAAGATGATTTTTTCGTTGGTCTCAGTCACGTGATATTTATCGCGCAAGACTTTGCGGGCGTATTCTGGGGAGCCTTTGATTTTGCGGATCTCTTCGCTCAAGTCTTCGTTGCCCGACTTAAGTTTGTCGACCGTGGCTTCGAGTACGTCTCGACTTTTGCGGAGTTTAAAATAATCAAATATCGACGTCTCGCCACGAAGCGTGCCTATCAAGAGCACGCTGATCGCAAGGCAGTATACCAGCCGCACACCCATTGGGGTCCTCGTCAAAAGATGGATTTGGTCTATTCTAGCATAGCTCCCCTCCTCCTTCCAGGAACGGGTGAAAATTCCCCAGCCTCTGCAAAAAAAGGAGTCCTCTTTCAAGGACTCCCTTAGGTATCGGCTGTCAAACAAAATAAGATCTATTTTTGCGAATTAGTCATGGGAACCGCGGATTTGCAGCTGGCTCGGGCGGATCTTTCGGTACCCGAAGTCACGAAAATTGACGACGGCTTTGCGCGCGCCCAGGTGCACGTCGAAGCCCTGGACCGTTCCTCGGCCGTAGGTGGGGTGATAAACGTTGGAGCCTTCTTCGATATCGCCTTCGTCGGTTGAGTCGTAAACGTAGGTGAGTTGGACAGGGGTATCCTCGGGTCTTAGAACTTCCTGAGCCTTTAGGCTGAGTTCCATGTATTCCGCCGGGATTTCCAAGAGGAAACGCGAGGGAGGATGGGCCATCTCGTTGTTGAAGTTGCGACGACGTTTGGCAAGGGTCAGACTCACTTTGGACTTGGCACGTGTGATGCCAACGTAAAGGAGGCGCCGTTCCTCTTCGAGGGAAGCTGGATCTTCCAGACTGTTGCGGTGGGGCAAAAGTCCGTCCTCGACACCGGCGATGAAGACGCGCGGGAACTCAAGGCCTTTGGCCATGTGCAGCGTCATCATCGAAACGCCTTTGGACTCTTTGCCCTTGGCATCTTCCCGAACAAGCGAAACCGTCTCTATCCAGTTAGCAAGCGTCGTTCCGGGATTTTTGTTCTCGAACTCAATGATACCCGCTGCCAATTCCTGGATGTTATCCATCTTGTCAGCGTATTGATCGGGATATTTCTTTTTTAGATATTCAGGATATTCCACGGCCTCAAGGACGGTCTTTACAGCCTCGTTGAGCGGGTTCGCAAGGATCTCTTCGCGCAGGGCCTTGAGGAGATCGACGAGATATTTGAGTTTGGGTGAACCCTTCTGTTGGGGATCAGCAAGTGTGAGGTCGGCAGCTTTCCAAAGGGAAACGCTTTGGCTCGTCGCAAACTTTTGGAGGGTCTCAAGGGCTTTGTCGCCGAGACCACGCGTTGGGACGTTGTAAATTCGGAGAAAAGACACATCATCCGAGGGGTTAGCGATGAGGCGCAGGTACGCGAGGAGGTCTTTGATCTCCATGCGTTCATAGAATTCGAGCGAACCATAAATCGTATAAGGTATCCGCCGCCTCAGAAGTGCCTCTTCGAGGGATCGCGACTGGCTGTTGGTTCGGTAAAAGATCGCGACGTTTTCGTAGTCGTACTTGTTGCGAGCGGCCCAGATTTCTTCGGCTATCCAATACGCTTCCATCTCACCATCAACTTCCAAATGGACTTCGATGGGGTCGCCGGCGGGCGCATTGGTGAAGAGGGTTTTCGCTGCGCGCTTTTTGTTGTTGGCTACGAGTTTGCTCGCCGCTGCCACGATGTTCCCTGTGCAGCGATAGTTTTCTTCGAGTGCGATACGAGATGCATCAGGATAGGTGCGGTCAAAATCAATGATGTTGGAAGGCGTCGCGCCTCGCCAACTGTATATCGATTGATCGTCGTCACCCACAACCATGAGATTGCGGTGGCGTTCGGCGAGATGCTGGATTATTTCGAACTGAGTGCGGTTGGTATCCTGGAATTCGTCGACCATGATGTATTGGTAACGATTGCCAAGAATCGACTTCACGCGTTCGTTGCGGCGAAGGAGCAATAGGACATTCAGCAGTAGATCGTTGAAATCCATCGCGTTGGATTGCGCGAGAAATTCTTGGTACAGCTTATAGATCTGCACACCGCCCGTGGGCACGCGCAGGGGATTTTGGGTTGCGAAGTCATCGATTTCGTTGACAAATACGCCAGCTGTTTTCACGTAGTGAAGAAAGGTCTTCATCTCGCCAACAAGCGCGGGTATCTCGCCTTTGGGCATCACCAACTTAATGATGTGTTTCAAAGCGCGCGTGACGTCTTGATCATCATAAATCGAGAAGTTTGGCTCGTACCCAAGCTCACCTGCGAATTCACGCAACCAGCGGGCGCTGGCCGAGTGAAACGTGGTGATCGTCGAACGTTTCGTTTCGGGCGCCAAAGCCAAAGAGCGATGGCGCATCTCTTCGGCCGCTTTATTGGTAAAGGTGACCGCCAGGATTTCCCAGGGCAGCACACCGGTCTCGATAAGATAAGCGATACGCGTTGTGATAATACGCGTTTTTCCGCTACCTGCTCCGGCAAACACCACCACAGGACCGTTTCTATGCAAAACAGCCTGACGCTGGACCTCATTGAGGTTTTTTAGTAGATCGCTCAAGGCTTATCATCCTTTTCGAGGACCCTACTCTTATTCGACAGTCACGGACTTCGCGAGGTTTCGCGGTTGGTCGACGTCGGTTCCGCGTTTCACAGCTATGTGATAAGCAAGGAACTGCACGCCAACGGTCGAGAGTATGGCCTGGAATACTGGGTTTTTAACGCTAGGACAGGGAATAACCTGCACACAGATCTCTTTGAGTCGTTGATCTTTATCGTCGCCGATACCATAGACCTGGCCTTCGCGGGCACAAATCTCTTCGACGTTGGAAAGTGTTTTCTCGTAGTAACGATCGTGAGGCGCAATCGCTACGATCGGAATCTGTTTGTCGACGAGAGCGATCGGCCCGTGTTTCAATTCACCGGCGGCATAACCTTCGGCGTGTATATAAGAAATTTCCTTGAGCTTGAGTGCACCCTCAAGCGCGATGACCGAACTCATACCGCGGCCGATGAACAAAAAGTTGGGGTACTGGTAGAGTTTGCTAGCCAGTTCGATGATCGACTCTTCAGCGTTCAAGGCCTGATCAAGGTAAAGAGGCAAAGTCTTGAGATCCTGCAGCGCCGCATCAAGCTCAACTGTCGGCACACGGCCAAGCTGCTGAGCCGCGCCCAGAGTCCAAAGATAAGCACATAGGACTTGCGAGGTGAAAGCTTTGGTCGAGGCAACGCCGATCTCGGGGCCAGCGAACATGAGGAGCGAGCCGTGGCTTTCGCGATGGATGCTTGAATAGGCAACGTTACAGATACTGAAGATCTGGCAACCCTTGTCTTTAGCGTGTTTTACGCAGGCCAGGGTGTCAGCGGTTTCGCCTGACTGCGAGATCGCCATAAGCAAAGTTTCGCCGTTCGGGAAAAAGAAGGGATCTCGGTAACGGAATTCGCTGGCGAGTTCGACGTTTACGGAGAGGCCCAGCAATGGCTCCATGAAATATTTTGCAAGCATCCCTGCGTAATACGCAGTGCCGCAGGCGACGATATGCACAGACTTGATTTTTTTCAGGTCGATTTTATCGAGGCCCAAAGCGGTGGGATCGAGTTTGTTATCTTTAACAAGGGCCTGAGTCGTGGCCGATACAACACGTGGCTGCTCGTGAATCTCTTTGAGCATGTAGTGGCGAAAGCCTTGTTTGTCGGCACTGCCCGGGGACCACTGAACGTGGGTGATTTTCGGCGTGAATTCTTTGCCGGTTTTGTCCCAAAGTGTTATCCCATCAGCCTTGACCATCGCGATGTCGCCGTCTTGCAGAAAGATCGCTTTTTGCGTGTAGTTAACGAAAGCCGTGATGTCACTTCCGAAAAAGACTTCTTTGTCGCCAAGACCGATCACCAGAGGCGAGCCTTGCTTGGCAACGAAGATTTGGTCTGGAATGCTGTCAACGATGAACGCCACGGAAAAAGCGCCTTCAAGGCGTTTGATCACTTTTTGCAGAGCTTCGATAGGTTTGGGCGTGCGTTTGAGTTCGAGTGAAACAAGATGAGCGATAACTTCCGTATCTGTTTCCGAACGGAAGTGGATGCCCTGATTGATAAGTTCGAGTTTGAGTTCTTTGTAGTTTTCGATGATACCGTTATGAATCAACGCAAGATGTTCGGCTTCGTGCGGATGAGCGTTTTCGCGAGTCGGAAGACCATGAGTCGCCCAACGTGTGTGACCGATGCCGACCGTCGCGCCTTGTGGGAGTTTGGCGATGGATGGTTTGAGGTTATCGATCTTCCCTGATTCTTTGCTAAGGGCTATCTGGCCATTATCAAGAACGGCAATACCGGCGGAATCATAACCGCGATATTCCATCTTTTTAAGGCCATCAAAAACGATTTGTATACAGGGACGATGACCGATATAGCCGACGATTCCACACATATTACGGTACCCTTTCTCGTTCGAGTCACAATTCCAAGACGTTCTTAGCCGTTCCGAATGGTCCCAGCCGGGACCTTTGTACCATCGGGAATAATTACATTTTTCAAGTCGACGTGGCTACCAATCTCGCAGTTCCGGCCAATTTTCGTTAGGCCGCTTAAACTCGCGTGAGGGCCGATCCAGGTGTCGGCTCCGATTTGAACACCAACTTCTATGTAAGTGGAGGAAGCCATCGTAAAACTGACCCCTTCACTCATCATTTTAGAGCGTAGCTTTTGAAGCACACGTTCTTCCAGCCGAGCCAGTTGCATACGGTCATTCACGCCATCGAACGAGGCATAATCCGTGGTTGTCCAGACCAGAGCCGGCAGGCCTTTTGCCAAAGATAAAGCAAAACAATCCGTGAGATAGTACTCACGTTGCGCATTGGCCTGAGTGAGTTCGCCAAGTAGGGAAAAGAGATAATGCGCCTCGGCGAAAATCACACCCGAATTGCAAAGGCCGACCTTTCGTTCTGCGTCGCTTGCGTCTTTTTCTTCGACAATTTTCAGCAGTTGATCGGCGTCGTTCGTGATAAGCCGCCCGTAGCCTTTGGGTTCGGGGTGAGCCATGCCGAGAACCGCAAGTTTGGCTTTTTTGCCCAGACACGTCGTCACAAATGCTTTGATAACGTCGGGATCCATAGCCGGCGTGTCGCCTGCACAGATGAGAATATGTTTGGCGTTGAGTTTGGGGCCGGCGAGTAGCGAACCGCTCGCAAAAGACGGAGGTACAATACCCTCGAGTCCAAAGCCGCCGCAAGCGACAGCTTCGCCTGTCCCTAAACGGTCTTTTTGAAGGGTAAATGTTAGGGGGCCAAAATCGCGCAAAGCGCTCTGGAGTTGATCGACATCTCCGCCGACTACGATGCATTTGTCGTTAATGCCAGCCGCGGTCAAGGTGTTGATGACATGGCCCACCATCGATAAGCCACAGAGAGGATGAAGAACTTTAGAAAGTTCGCTTTTCATTCTTGTGCCTTTTCCGGCCGCAAGAACAACGGCAGCAATCGTATCATTCTGACTGTGCATAGATGCCCTCAAGAATTCAGGTCGATATATCTTTATATGTTTTATTGTAGCGGTTGACGAGTCGCAGCTCGATCCTATCTTAAGGGAAACCTATGGTAGGCTTGCGACCCTTGAGCAGCTAAGGTAGTAATGCCTGATAAAACGGCATGGAATCGAATCAACGTCCCTTTGGGATCGAGGTATATTATGTTAGAAACACTGCAAGCAGTGAGTTTTAAAGAAAAACTAGATGGAAGCTGGCAGGCTTTGCATGAGCCTTCTGGACGTATCACGCATGGCCTAAACGCTGTCGAAGCGGAAGAAGCGATGCGCTCTTTGCTCGGTATGGACAGTTCAGGAGAATTTGGTGAGCCGAAAACTTCGCCAAGATTTGAGGGAACCGCTTTTGAAATCGCGACTCACCTTGAAGGTCCTGTGTCGCAGATGCTAGCTTTGCATTCGGGATTTGCTCGTTTAGAAGCCTATCAGGATGCGATTGCTACGATTCGCCTGGGCGGCGGCTGTGAAGGCTGTCCGTCTTCCAGGCTGACTCTGATGAATGGCGTAAAGCGCGATTTGCAGGATAAGTTTGGTGAAGAACTTGTTATAGATGTTTTTCCGATACTCGATTGATACGGGCGAGATCGCAACCATTAGTCAGGACAGGTAATAGGTATGTTTGGAAGTGTGAAAGAGTACTTTGATGGCCGTAAGAGTAAGCGTGTCGAACGTGCGGGAAGATTAGTTACCAATGCCAAAGCGATCAAAGATGATCGATGGGCAGCGTTGGAATTCCTCGCTCTTGGACTCGATAATGCGGATGAAGCAATTCCGGCGCTCTTACCTCGATTTGAGTACAGTCTAGAGCACGGTATCAACGATACCCGTGAAAAAGAACTGGCAATGAAGGGGATCGTTCGTTACGGCGAAAAAGCGATTCCATTCATTAAAGACTGGCTGCAGAAAACGACCCGCATCGCGTGGCCGATCAAGATTCTTTATGAACTTGGCCAGGATCAGGTGGTTGTCGACTGTCTGAAAGCAGCTCTAAACTACGGTGAAGTTGCTTTCAGTCAAAACGATGTCGATAAAAATTACGACATCCTATGTTATCTCCGTGATTACCAAATTCATGATCTGATTCCACAGATCGCCCACTTCCTCGTCGATCAGGATGAGCGCGTACGTTATGCGGCAGCGGAAGTTCTGATCGCTCAGAAAACCGATGACGTGAAAGATCAACTGGCGCCATTCCTTTTGGATGACACTTCGGAAAACCGTCGTCTCCGTGGTGCTGTTGCTCAGCTCTTTATCGAACGTCAATGGAAAGTGACGAATCCAGCTCAATTCCAAGGTGGGCAGGTGACAGAGCAGATCTCTGTCGGTGCAGATGGCCGACTCGTTCATAATTAAGCCCAGGCTTCAACTTGGGACTTTGGCTCTCGGGCCTTCAAAACGAGCCTCATAGAGGCCGTAACGAAGACCTCCCATGTCTTCAACTATCATCACCTGGCCGTAGCCTGCAACAGCGGTAGGTTCCTGGTGGATGATGGCGCCGAGGGTCAGGCAAATTTCCCGGAGTTCAATAAGTTTTTTGTCGACCTCAAAGTAGACGGTAAGCGAAGGGTTTCCTGACTGATCCCCAGCCGTCCCCTCTTTGAGGTCGTTTTTTTGAGTCTTCTGCGTTCGGATTGATATCCCGTAGGGACTGTCCTCCGCTACTTCGATGATTGCTTGATCCTGAAGAGCAACCGGTACCTGTGTCCAGCCCAGCACTTCGGCAGCAAATCTCAAGCTCGCCGCCACATCATAACTATAAAATTCGATTTGACTCAATTTCATGGTTTAACTCAACACTTTGGGAATAGCCGAATTGAGTTGCGTAACGATCTCGTAATGAATCGTTTCCGCCCAGTCACCGATGGTGCTGGCCTCTATAACTTCGTCGCCGTCGCGACCGATGAGTGTCACGGGTGTGCCGACGTCCACAGTATCCAAATGAGTCGTGTCGACCATCATCATATTCATGCAAATACGCCCGACGATAGGACATTGCTCGCCATTGATCAGGACATGGCCGCGATTGCTCGCAAGACGCGGATAACCTTCGTAATAGCCTACAGGAAGCACTGCGATACGCATGTCGCGAAGTGCTTTGTAAGTACATCCGTAGCCAATGAACTGTCCGGCGTGGACTTTTTTCACGATGGCGATTTCGGTTTTCCATTTCATCACGGGCTTCAGCTCAATGCGTTCGCCCTGGCTCTGAAGGAACGAAAGCTGATTGGTGCGGGAAGGCCACATTCCATAGAGGGAAATACCGATCCTGGAAAGGGCAAAGCGAGCGTTGGGCATGATTAATGCGGACGAACTCGCGGCGATGTGCGGCATGAGTTTAAAACCTGCGTCCGAAAACATTGTGCTGACCCGTTCAAACGTTGCCAGCTGTTGAAGAGCATAGCTCTGGGCCAGCACATCTTCGACGTTGGAGAAATGACTGCAGATTCCGACCAGGCGGTCCTTGTTTTCAGGTGCTTTAAACTGAGCAAAATAGGTGGGGATTTCTTCGGGAAGAAACCCCTGGCGCGACATGCCAGTGTCGATCTTGAGGTGGCCTCTAGGCTTCGCTTTGAGTTCAAACCACGCCTTAAGCATGTGCGATTCAACGAGGAAAATATCGAGGTCAAGTTCAGCCGCGAGGCTCACGCCTTCCGCCGAGACAGGGCCGACGACGAGGATGCGGCCCGTATATCCAAGCGCTCTGAGCTCTTTGGCTTCGGTCAAATAATTAACGCCGAACCATGGCGGATTTAGGATTGAGAGTGCAGTGTAGACTTCTTTGAGGCCATGGCCATAGGCGTTGGATTTGACCACGGGGATAGCGACTGAGGGCGCTGAGAGTTGCTTGAACGTAAGGTAGTTATGCCGGAGGGCTTCGCTATCAAGAATAATGCGGCAACGCACGAGAAACGTCCTTTTCTCTAGATGCCGACGAGTTGAAGGGGTTTAATGTCGCGTTTTTTCGACCCGTCGAAGCTCCAGTTGTAACTATAAGTTACCTCTTTTAAGGGCAAATTGCACGGCTGGCTGGTTTGGATTTGTAGAATGCCAACTGCCGAACCTTCGCGTGTCGTGTGCGATACGATTCCGACGTCGATTTGACAAGAGCCGTAAGTCACGATGCTGAGTGTATCGCGGACGATGTCGTAGCTTATCGGGCGTTTGATGAGAAGCTGTTCGGTTTGGGACTCGCCTTCAAAAGCGATAGGATCGCGGTCATGCAAGTCTTCTGGCCAGGGGGTCCAGATTCGGGTGGGAGCTCCCGCTGGGCATAACATCTGAGTGTAACGTGCCAGGAGAATTGAGATCTGGAGGCCGTTTGGTGTCTCGGCCCGGACGAGGCCAACGGGCGCTTCATCACAGCGCCGGAGATACATCGCTTTAAAGTGATCACCCTCGGCGAAGATGCGGGTGCGGCCACGATGCAGGGTGTACCGGGAAGGTTCGCTGTCTTCTGTGAAGTTGGTGAGGGCCAGGAGGGGCGCTCCGCTGAGATTGATATGGGGGTACTTCACGACTTTGGTGGTGCGGTTGCAGCCATCGAATTTGCTGGTCCGGCCTTCGAGTATGCTGAGTTCATAGCCCTTAGCCGTGGGGAAGAGGTTCATGCCGAGCGCGGTTCCACATTGGGAGGTATAGGCGGCTTCAAAGCGAAACTGCTCGGTGTCGTGCACTTGATTGAAATTTTGGATAGGCGATAGTTTGAGGTAGCGGGGTTCGTTGATAGAGTTGAGCGAGGTCACGCCGGCGAAATCTGAGGCAAGCAAACGGGGGACAACCAGTTCTTCAAGCCCTGTGAGTTCGAGGCAGCGGGCGTTTGGACGATGGCTGGCGATGCCAATAAAGAGTTCTTTGCTCGGGCTCGTTCTCAGGATGAAACCCGCGAAAGTGGCGCCGCATTCTCTTTGGTAAGACACATGAATGCGGTTTTCTCGGTCAACATGGACCTTTACGGCGTTCAATTCAATGACGCTCGAGGCGGCCTGAGCCGAAAACGAGCCTATGAGCAGAGCGACGAAAAACGCAAAAATGGCAGCGAAGCGCGGCATGGCTTGTCCCTTTAGTCGTAGATGAGGCGGTTTCTATGCCATAAAATGACGCATGTCTACTGAAAAGTGACGCAAGGTAAGAGGTTCTTTGGTCCTTGTTCCTAGATTTCTTGCAAGCCTCGGGGTGTTCTGGTAGATTCTCGCGGCTGTCCCAACTACCAAAGCGCCTGCTCGATGGCAGTCGCTCTCTGATATACAGCAACTTGATCTCAGTTGGGCCAAGACCTGAGGAGAATTTATGTCTAAGCGTACTTTTCAACCTAGTAATCTAAAACGCAAACGCAACCACGGTTTCCGTGCACGTATGGCGAGTCCTGGTGGACGTAACGTTCTTGCACGTCGTCGTGCTAAAGGCCGTAAACGCCTCGTTCCAGTCATCTACAAAAAGTAATTTTTAAAAGTCTATGAATCCTCCTTCAGAGGTCCCATCGTTGTTCGCGTTTCCGAAGCTGCTTAGGCTGCGTAAGAGACCCGAATTCACACGAACCATGGACAACGGCACCAAGATCGTAACCCCTTATCTGGTTATGATCGGTCGCCGTAGTAGTGGGTCTGCGACTACTCGAATCGGATTTATCGTCTCTAAGAAAGTCGGAGGTGCCGTTACACGGAATCGTGTGCGTCGGCGCCTTCGCGAACTTTTTCGTACAATTCCCGACCGACCTTTGGGTATGGATCTCGTTGTGATTGCACGTGGCCAAGCGGCTGGTGCTGAATTCGAGGCCTTAGGCCAGGCTTTTACCTTTGCTTTGGGGAAAGTGAATCAGCGCCTTGAAAAAGATGCTGCCCGTGCTTTAGCCGCTGCAAAACCTAGCCTTGGTTAACTGTTCCTTAGAAGCCAGGACGGACACGAATGATTGGTCGCCTACTCATAGGCCTCGTCAGACTTTATCAAATCTGCCTAGCGCCCCTGCTTGGCCCTCGCTGCCGCTTCTATCCGAGCTGCTCTCGCTACGCTGTGAGTTGTTTGGAAACCTATACTCTTCCTAAAGCGACTTCAAAAATCACCTTGCGAATTTTACGCTGCAATCCCTGGCACCCTGGAGGCGTTGATCTACCATGAATTGGGACAAAAAATCTATTACCGCGACTATGATATGTTTTCTGTTTGTGATGGGCTACATGTACCATCTGCAGAACAAATATCCCGATTACTACCAAAACGGCAAACAGGCCTCGGACGTCCCGGGCACTCAGCCTGGCGAGAAAAACGATAAAACGATACCGGCTTCAAGCGATCCGGCGATGACGACACCTCCCGTTCCCGGTCAGCCGGCAACGATTGCTGCACCGACTCCTACTACACCGCCTCTGACCGAAGGCGAACTCACCTTCGACACAAAACAGACCATCATCAAGTTCGATCAGACAAAAGGTGGCATCACCGACATCCGTTTGAAAGACTATGCTGCGCATAAAGGCGAGTCCGAGCCGATCAATTTGCTTGATAGCGAAATGTTTGTTCAGGGAACCGTCTCGACAGCTGACAAAACAATCAAATCGGGTTTCGCCGGAAAACGCGATGCCAACCGCATTGCCTTCACACGCACCGAGGGCAGCTGGGAAATTACGCAGACCTATACCATTCCAACTACGGGGTATGGCTTTGACGTCGACGTCGCTTACAAAAACCTAAGCGATAAACCTCAGGACCTCAACGCGACAGCTCTCGTAAAACAAGCTCTGACGATGCCGACCACAAGCGGCGGGATGTTCAGTCCGTCGTCACCGGCCGATGTCGGTGTGGTTTATGGTCTCGACGGCAAACGTAACGATGTCACGCTCAAAAAAGCCTGTGCATCTGACGCCGAGGCTGCTGCCAACCTTCATAAACAACTCGTCGATTACGTCGGCTTTGATAAACATTACTTCCTGGGCCTTCTCTGGGCTCGTGCACAGACAGCGGATTACCTTGTTGAACGAGGCTCCGCTTCGAATGACACAAGCTGCGAGATCACCACGCAGATCGGCCAACAGCTCGGTCTCGTGTCGCCCGGTCAGTCGGCAACCCTCAAACTTTCGGGCTACTTTGGCCCTAAGGAAGTCGCCGCTCTCGAAGCTTACGATCCAAACCTCAAGAGCAGCATCAAGCTCGGTTGGTTCTCCTTTGTTGCCCGTCCTTTGCTCAGCGCATTGAAAGGCGTCCACGATATCGTTCAAAACTGGGGCCTCGCGATTATCATCGTGACCTTCATTTTGAAGCTCGCATTCTTCCCGTTAACGCGTGCCGCTGCCATTTCGACCAAGCGTATGCAAAAACTTCAGCCTGAAATGAACGCGCTCAAAGAAAGACTGAAAGATGACCCGGCTCGTCAGCAACGTGAGCTGATGGCGTTCATGTCGAAAAACAAAGTTAACCCGTTCAAGGGTTGTCTCCCCATCCTTCCACAGGTTCCTGTATTCATCGCATTCTATACCTCTTTGTCGCAGGCAATTGAATTACGGCATGCCCCTTTCTACGGTTGGCTTGTCGATTTGTCCTCAAAAGATCCGTACTACATCACGCCAATAATTCTGGGTCTGTGTATGTTTGCACAACAAAAATTGACTCCCAACCCCGGTATGGATAAAAATCAAGAAAAGATTATGCTTTTGATGCCCGTAATATTTTCCTTCATGATGCTGTCGCTGCCGGCTGGTATGGTCCTTTATATGTTGACCAATACTATCGTCTCCATCGCCCAGCAGCGTTGGCTGAACCACCGGATGGCTCTCAAGGACCTGTAAAACCCAGGTTCCAGGCATCGTGCAGAGAAGAAGTTGTTGCACACGAAATGGAGAACTAATGCAGAGCAAGTCTCATGAAATTCGCGTGACCGCCAAGACCCTTGACGGCGCGCTCACGGAAGCCGCTCGCCAGCTTGCTGTAGATCAGGAACAAATCGATTATCGTTTGATTTCTCAAGGCAGCACCGGGCTCTTCTCGTTTTTGACAAAAAAAGTAGAGATCGAGGCTTGGGCTAAAAAAGCTGTCAATGTCGACTATATGAATGACGACAGCGATAGTGATGTCGAAGAGCTGTCCCCTGGCGAAGTAAACGCACTCAAAGAAGACCTGCGTATGTTCTGCCAAGAGATTTGCAGCTATATCGCGGGCCGTAAAATTGCGGTCTCCGCTGAGCTTGACGATGGCCGTCTGATCCTTGATTGCGACGATGATTACCTTGCCGGGCAAATGCTGAAAAACAGCAAACTCGCTGAAGCGTTGGAACACATCCTTCGCAAAAAACCACGGCATTTGAAGCGTGAATTGCCGTTCCGCATCTTTATCGACGTGCAAGGCGTGCGTCGTCGCCGTGAAACCGATCTGGTCGAGCTCGCCAAAGATTTGTCGGAAAAAGTTCACGACAACAAGCGTCCCATCGTGTTGAACTATAAAAGTTCGTACGACCGCAAAATTATCCATATGGCTTTGGATAAAGATGAGCGAGTCTATACAAAATCGATCGGCACTGGCCCAAACCGCAAATTGATGATCCTGCCGATTCGCAAAAAAGGCGAAGAAGCATTGGATATGGAACATGAGCTAGGCGATGAAGGATAAACGTCCTCACAGTCTCAACGACGCTTACAGAAGTACTAGCCCGGCCGATGCCGGGTTTTCCGTTCTGAGCGAGCCTATTGCGGCGCTGTCTACGGCGCCTGGCGCAGCTGCGATCGCCGTCATTCGCGTGAGTGGACCTGGCTCGATAGAACTCCTGGAAGACCTGCTGGAACGCCGTTCAGCGCCCATTGCACGCTCGATGGCTTTAGCGCGTTTTATCGATCCTGCCTCCGGGGATTTGATTGATGAGCTCCTTGTCGCTGTGTTTGTGGGGCCTCATAGCTTCACAGGGGAAGATTCCGCGGAACTCTTCTGCCACGGCGGACCCTATATTGTGCAGCGTATCCTGCAGACGCTTTTTGCCCATGGCTTTCGTCAGGCCGATCCCGGGGAATTCACCCGTCGCGCTTTTTTGAACGGCAAGATGGATCTGAGTTCGGCCGAAGGCGTGAAGCAGTTGGTGGAAGCAAGCACGCATCAGCAGTGGCTTGCGGCTCGTCAGTTGGCAACGGGGAGTTTTTCGGAGACGATTGAAGAACTTCGTTCGCGCTTGATCGGAACGCTGGCTTTCCTCGCGGCCCGTATTGATTTCCCGGATGAAGGCGATACCCAGGATGTGGCGCTGGAAACAGTGGTTCACAAAGTCCGTGGGGTTTCGACTCAACTTGATAAACTGGAAGCCAGTTATCAGTCGGGACGCGTTGCCGCCCAGGGTTTGATGGTCGCGATTATCGGTCAGCCGAATATGGGGAAATCGACGCTTATGAACACCCTGCTTGGCCATGATCGAGCTATCGTCAGTGAACGGGCCGGCACAACGCGGGATTATCTTGAGGAGCCATGCCGTGTGCGTGGGCGCCTCATTCGTTTGATCGATACGGCCGGCGTCCGTGATACCGAAGATTCCATCGAACGGCAAGGTGTGGCAAAAGCCCTTCATCTCGCCGAACAGGCTGATTTTGTCCTTCTGCTCGTCGGGCGGGATGCGTCCAAAGAATCCTACGAAGAGATTGAAAAAATCGCGGCGACTATCGGTTCGGACAAATGCCTCCGCATTCAAACGAAAGCCGATCTCAAAACCAAGACCAAGACTCCAAACGGTTATGTCGCCATTTCCTGTCTTGAAACCCACGGCCTCGATCACCTTGAAGATGCGATCGTCAAACGGGTAGACGGATATTTGGGCCAACTCAAAGACCAACCCTTCGTCAGTTCGGCCCGTCACCATCAGGCGATTCAGGATGCAAAAGCCGACCTCGCGAAATTTTTTGCGGGCGTCACTGAAGGTGCCTACGATGAGATGCTCGCTTTTGAGCTCCAGAATGCGACCCGCGCCCTCGGTTCGATTTTGGGCGTCGTTGACGTGGAAGATATCCTTGATCGCGTTTTTCACGAATTCTGCGTAGGCAAGTGAGCCCGCGGTTCCTACCGCCTCGTATGCTAAATTTACCTTAGACTTCAGACATATGACGCAGTAGAATAAAAGGGTTAGCTGCTCATCTTTGTTTTTATCTAAGGGGGCTTTATGGGTATTGAGGCTTTTTCCGCAGCCATGCATGCACGTAAGTTTCCTCTCGAATTTCCCGGACATTTTATTGGTGGAGAATGGGTCCATGATGCCAAAGCCGAAGCTTTGCCGCCATCGGTGAACCCATCCACAGCCGAACCCGTTGGGCGCGCGCTGCTGAGCCGTAAGATCATCGACGCGGGATTTGAGAGCGCCGATCAGGCAAAAAATTTGATTCGTAATTCCACACTCGACGACCGCATCAACGCCTTAGGTCGTTTGCGTAACCTTATCACCGACTACGAAGCGCATATTATCGATGCCCTGTGTATCGAAGCGGGTAAGGCGCGTTGGGAAGCAGAGGCTGACTTCCGGGCCTCCGTTCAGCAACTCGATTCGATTCTGGCCGAGCGGCATAACATTCGGCAGTTTCTCTTGGGTCCCGTGATGCTGGCCTGGCCGGGGACGGAATTTGATCTCCAGCCCAACGGTATAACCCTCGCCTTTCTGCCCTTTTCAACACCCCTGGCAACCTTCGTTCAATGTCTCTCAGGTGCTATGATTGCCGGATCGCCTTTGGTGCTCATGCCCTCGTCGCATGCAACTCTCTCGGGAATCCTGTTCGCATTCATCATTGAAAAACTTGATGTGGCGAAGGGCAGCGTGAATGTTGTGTTTGGCAATTATCATCACTTCAGCAAAGCTTTGAACGACAAACGGATCCAGGCCGTGATTTATTCGGGTTCACGCGAACATTGTGATGCTTTACGCCGCGATGTAACGAACAACCTCACGCGCGAAATGATTCTGCAATCCGGCGGAAAAAACGCTGTTATTGTCGCACCGAAGTCCAATATCAAGGAAGCGGTTCGGCAGACGATTTACGGCGTCATCAAAAATGCCGGTCAGCTGAATACTTCGACCAGCCGCGCCTATGTTCATGAAAGCATGCTCTCCGCTTTCAAAGAAGAAATGATTCGTGGAATCAGGGCGCTTAAAATCGGCCCCACCGATCAAAAAGATAATCCACATTTAGGGCCGCTTTATGCCCAAAAAGCAGTCGATAAATTTCTTCGTTACCAGACTATGGCCAAACGCGAAGCCAGCGAAACCTGGGTCTGGGGTAAGGCCCTTAACACGGGAAAAAGCGGATATTTTGTATCGCCTGGCGTGCATTTCTTTGATGAGCTCCAGCAGACGAGCTCGTATCAGACGAATGTTTTGATGTGCCCTGACCTCTCGGTTTATCGTTACAAAGAGATCGAAGAGGCCATCGCTGCCACCAATGATACCGATGCCGCACTCGTGACTTCGCTTTTTGGCGAAGTGGATCAGGTCCGGCCTTGGATTCCCCTGCTCAAATCGCCAAATGTGCTTATCAACCTGCCGACAGTTGGACTCGATGTCTTCTTGCCAGTCGCTGGTCGAAAGCTTTGCGGAGATTATCGTTTAAACGGGCTTGGAATCGCTTTCTTGCTGACATATCCGCAGGCTACAAAGGTGGCGCATTCTGACTTGCGCGAATTTCAGGGGTGGCCAGCACTAGACTGAAAGCGTGGAATGATGCTTTATACTTGTGTGAGTAAAAAGAATTCATGCAAGCGTGAGGTGTTTCTTGGAAGAGCAGGTTAATAAACTCGCCACCTATTGGGCGACATCCCCGGTATTCGACGCGAAAACGCGTGGAGAGATCAGCGCTCTTTTGGAAGCGAAAGACGACAAAGAGCTCGCTGAGCGTTTTTACCGTGACCTTGAGTTTGGTACCGGGGGCCTACGCGGCATCCTCGGAGCTGGCACGGCACGGATGAATATTTATAACGTGCGTAAAGCTGCCCAGGCTTTTGCTGACTATCTCAATAGCTATTTCGCTAAAGAACCTAAATCCATCGCTATCTCCTATGACTCCCGTCGTTACTCGCGAGAATTCTCCGAGGCGACGGCGGAAGTTATGGCCGCTAACGGCATCAGTGCTTACATCACCAAAGAGCTGCGGCCAACGCCGATTCTATCGTATATGGTTCGGCACTATCAATGTAAGGGCGGTGTGTGCGTAACGGCGAGCCACAACCCTGCTCAGTACAACGGCTATAAAGTCTACTGGGAAACAGGTGGTCAGATCGTTCCGCCTCATGATGAAGCGATTATCAAACGCTACGGCGAAATCAAAAATTATGAAGACATCAAATTTATGCCTTTTGCCGAAGGCGTGAAAAAAGGTTTGATCAAAGAAGTTGGAGCGGAACTGGACGAAGCTTATTACGGAGAACTTCTCAAGCTTTCGGTTCGCCCGAAACTTGGTCGCGATAACTTCAAAATCGTTTACACGCCCCTTCACGGAACTGGCGGTAAGATTGTTCCGGAAGCCCTGAAACGATTTGGTTTTAAGGATGTGACAATAGTCCCCGAGCAAGCCGAGCCAAATCAAGATTTTCCTACGGTAAAGTTCCCTAATCCTGAAGAGCCGGAAGCCATGGAAATGGCTATCAATCTTGGCAAAAAACTCAAAGCCGATCTCGTCCTTGGCACCGACCCCGACTCCGATCGCATTGGGATAGTCGTCCGTGAGGGTGACGAGTACCGCATCTTTAATGGCAACCAGATTGGTTCCCTTCTCATTGATTTTTATCTCTCTGGTCTCAAAGATTCGGGACGGATGCCCAAAAATCCGCTCGTGATCAAGACGGTGGTGACGACAGATCAGCAGGTGAAGATCGCTCAGGAGTACGGAGCGACCTGCGAGGAGACTCTCACAGGCTTCAAATGGATTTGCCAGCTCATCGATGATATCGAAACGGGCAAAAACACCCCGCATCGCCAGTACGTGTGCGGCGGCGAGGAGAGTTATGGTTTCCTAGCGGGAACCTTCGTGCGCGATAAAGATGCCGTGAGTGCTTGCTGTATAGCGGCCGAGATGGTGGCTTATTATAAATCCCAGGGCAAAACTCTGAGCCAGGTGCTCGACGAACTCTATCTCCGTCACGGCGCTTACCTCGAATCGCTAGCGACCTTCACCCTTCCCGGCCGCGAGGGAGCAGCGCGAATTGCAACAATCATGGAGCAGCTTAGAAAGGCTCCTCCTCAGCAAATCGCTGGAAGTACTGTTGTAAAACTACGGGATTTGGAAAAAGGCCAAGAGCTGACCCTTGCGACGAAACAAACAAGCCCTATCCCTCTTCCAAGCTCTAACGTGCTACAATTTATCCTAAGTGACGGTTCTAAGGTCAGTGCGCGTCCATCGGGGACTGAGCCGAAGATCAAATTCTATTTTTCCGTCTATAAAGAGCTACCAACCAAAGCTCATCATGATGAGCTTGAGCTTGCCAAAGCCAGTTGCGCAAAACGCATCGGAGAGCTTGAGCAGGCATTTAAGGCATTGATCAACTGAAGGGCGGCCATGGGATATGCTTCTGCGACTACGCGAAGGTCTCCTAACCCTTCAGGCCTAGGCCCAAGGGAAAGGATTACCTGCATGCGCCTCAGTCGTCATTTCTTGTGGCTTGTTGTTTCCGTGTTTGGTCTCGCTCAGTCGCCGCTTCTTGCGGCTGATTACAAGAAATCGACCGAAGGCAAAGAAGTGGTGATGGGGAAACTCTACCCCAAATCCGAACGTTGGGAGCTTGCGCTTCCGGAACTCGGCATCATCATGAACCAGTCTTACGTGAACACAACGCTCCTCGGCGGTGGGCTCACCTATTGGATGAATGAGAACCTTGGCTTCAGTTTCAGCGGAAGTATCGCGCAGAACTCCGATAAGGCTGAACGGACTTGTATCGAAAGTTTCTACTTCGATCCCAGTAATGAAGTCGGTGTTGCGTGCGGTGGACCTGGTCTTCTCACTAATGCTGACACTACACAGCCGCAGCCGGATGGTTTCCCGAAGTACGGTCCTGCCTATGTACCGATTCGAGAAATTCAACAAATCATGATGTTCAACGTCGTGTATGCGCCGGTCTACGGCAAACAACTATTCATGAAGAGTTCGACCAGCTACTTCGATCTCTTCCTTGAGCTCGGCGTTGGTTTTGCTACTTCGAAATTCTATCCGAAACGTGATGTTCTTGAAAACGGCAACACGCCGCGCGGAACTTATATCGATCCGAATACGAACGATGCTGCAACGGCTGCTGCAAACAACGCGAAAATTGGTGCAACAGCCGATCAGACCGATTCCTACGGTATAGGCGGTCGGCCGAAGCCTCTCAGCCAAGGCAATCCTTTACTCAACCTTGGTATCGGGCAGAAGTTCCACTTTGGCAAAGTCTTTGATGTGAAGGTCTATGTGCGGAACATGACTTTACTTGGGACAGACCAGGGTTTTGATAACCTGCTGGTGCTTCATGTGGGTCTGGGCATGCGGTTCTGAGGTTAGTTGATGAGTCATTTCAAAAACCACCCGGCGAAAGCTTGGGTGGTTTTTTGTTTTGTCCGATTCATGATATATTGTTACGTAAGGGGTAATATGTTGTCCCTTAAGGATATATAGGAGTTATAATGGGTAATATGTTATCTATTAATGATAAAAATGCCAAAGAAATGCAGATCCATCTAGGTAAATCATTGAAATCTCTAAGACTTTCGAAAGGGTTGACCCTTACTACATTGGAGGACATGTCAGGGGTGAAAAGTGCTTCCATTAAGCGGTTTGAATCTATTGGTGAAGTGTCTTTGAAATCGCTTTTAAAGCTCGCTGAAGGGCTCGGAGTACTTCAAAAGTTCGAGGATATCCTGAAGGTGCCCAACGAGGCGATGACTGTTGATGAGCTCAAGACCATGCTTGCCAGTAAGAAAGTCCGGAAAAGAGGATCTAAATGATAGATCGAATCAAGATTTCAATAAATTTTGGCTCAACGGACATCCCTGTGGGCGAACTCGTTGAAGCCGAAAGACGCTATTTTTTTACTTACGATTCAGATTTCCCCGCTGAGACGATGCGGTTATCGCCGTTTAAACTTCCGTTCGATAAAAATCTCGCACACGAAGTAAGTGAAAAAGAGCGAAGAGTATTTGGCGGAGTTCATGGGGTATTCGCCGACTCTCTGCCGGACGGTTGGGGCCTCCTTCTCATAAAAAGGAGTGTTGAGAGTAGAGGTCGCTTCTTTCTGGACCTCACTCCGCTCGATCTATTGTCTTTCGCTGGCGAAAGAACATTAGGAGCACTTCGGTACCGACCTGTACAAATCCTAGAGAGCGGAGGTGATTCGAATACTCTCGATTTGGCAAAAATTGGACGGGAAAGCGAAAAAATATTTGAGGGCGAAGAAAGTAAAATTTTAGGGTCGTTATTTAGACTGGGAGGCTCACCGGGTGGTGCACGGCCTAAAGTATTGGCTGCGATCGGCCGCGATAAAAACACGCATAGAATTATCAAGTCAGATTTAAATACCCTACCGGAAAACTTTGAACATTGGATCATTAAATTCCGTGGGAAAGGTGATGCGGCCGATGAGGCAATCGCAGAGTTTTTGTACATGCAAGCGGCGAAGAGTGCTGGTTTGATCGTCCCTGAGTGCGATCTGTTCGAGTCTAAGGGCCAAAAATTCTTCGGTGTAAAACGATTCGACATTGAATCATCCGGTAAGCGGTATCATATGCATTCCCTCGCAGGCTTGCTTCATGCAGACTTTCGAACGCCTGCTCTCGACTACAAAGACTTTTTAAAAGCGACAAAGCTTCTCACCCAAAGTCAAAGCGATGTTCGGATGGGATTTCGGATAGCGGTCTTTAATGTTTTTTTTCATAATCGAGATGATCACGCTAAGAATTTTTCATTCCTAATGGATGAGACAGGGCGTTGGCGATTAGCTCCTGCTTATGATTTGACTTACAGCAACGGGCCGGGAGGTGAGCATACGACATCGGTTTTAGGTGAGGGTAAAAATATTACGGAGGACCTACTCATTAAGCTCGGGGAAACGGCGGGAATCGGACGCAAGGACTGCCTTTTGATAATAGATGAAGTTAAGTTGGCTAGAGTGTATGCCGTGAAAAACTTGGTAGAATGGGGCTTAAAAAAGCATCCTCTCGTTATGAGATTGGAATGAGAATAAAATCGTATAAACAATTGTACAGACACACTAAAACGACGATAAAAAATCGGCTCGATATCTGGGATGATTTGACATTTTCTGAGATAAAATGGAGTTTGACTTACTTTACCCACAACAAAAAACCCACTGCATAAACAGTGGGTCCTCTCTATCGTCTCAATGATCACCTAAGCAGCGCATCAAAACGGAATATCATCCAAACTTGACGAATTATGACTGCCGAAAACGCTATCCGATGATGGCTCTGATGGAGGCGGTGTAAAGTTCGACAGCTGACTGCGGTCGTCTGTCGTTGCGCCTTTGCCGCCGCCGAGGAACTGAACAGTCTGAGCTACGATTTCTGTCGCGTAGCGTTTTTGGCCGTCTTTGTCGTCCCAGCTGCGTGTTTGCAAGCGACCTTCGATAAAGGCAGAGCGTCCTTTTGCGAGGTACTTGGCACAGTTTTCAGCTTGTTTGCCCCAAACGATGACTCGGTGCCATTCGGTGCGTTCTTGTTTGTTGCCGTTGTCGCTCCAAGTCTCGGTAGTTGCGAGATTAAGTGTACAGACAGCCGCACCGGCTGGTGTATGACGCATCTCAGGATCACGTCCGAGGGTACCTAGAATGATTACTTTATTGACGGAAGCCATGAGGCGCGCCTTTCTCATCTCACGATGTTAGATGACTGGATTATTGCTTGTATCTTGGATTGGACGCCAAGCCCAGCAGTGGTTATAACTAAGCTCGTGACCGAGTCACAAGGAGAAATTACCAGAGTTGGAAAAGGTCATCCCTGTCAGAATGGATAGCATCTTTGCCGCACTCTCAGGGAGCATTTAGGATGATGATAATTAAGAAGTTTTCGAAGATGCTAGGTCTTTGTTCTTTAATATTCCTCGGAAGCAGTGCGTGTAACGTAAAAGAAAAACTTCCTCCTCTTGGCAAGCAGATCTCAGGGGCAGTGGATATTGTTACATCGCCCAGCGGCAAGCTGTTTTACGTTTTGAACTCAGATTACGAACGTCGCTATAATACCGGTTCCCTTATCGTTATTGATCCTGCCGCTCCAGCTGGCAGCGAAAAGATCAATGCCATCGGAACACCACGCGTGGGACGCTCGCTTCATGTCCAAGGCAATCTTCTTTTGATTACCTACGCAGATTCCGAGGCGCGCGCTCTCGGTACAGTCGAGATGTGGGACACGACTGACGAACGAACTCCAAGCAAAATGTGGTCACGCAACGTCGACTGCAACCCACTCAACGGCATCATCTCCCCAGATCTCACCTACTTCGCTATCGGCTGTATCGGCGGCAACATTTATGTCGGTAAAAACCCTAGAAGCGCGGCGAATGTACCCACGACTTTCGATTTGGTTCGTTCCTATGGTTACGATCACCATGCTCTTTACTTCTACAGCACAGGCGGCAAAACCTTCCTTCTTGGATTCCCTTCCGATATCGATAAAAAAGGCTTTGCCGATGCGACTGTCGATGACAAACAATCCTACATCGCAGCCACAGATACTGTTGTGGACGGACCAAATGGAGTTCCTGACACCTTCGAACTCACCGCTGCCGAACGTCGTCAGACCAATCTAGCTCATCCTTACCAGATGTTCGTTTATCCGGTGACTGATGAAGAGGAAGCATCCAAAGCGCCCCATGATCCCGCTTTTCCTGTGTATGGCACCTTCCGCTACATTTTGCATGGAAGTTTCACCAAACCCTCTGTCAGCGATACCGAGATTCACTACATCTATTACAACCTTCTCGAAGCGGATGGTCAGGCCCCTGCCGGCAATGGCATTCCCGATTCAGGCGAATATATCATCACACCCAACAAACATCGTTATCGCACCAATTTCTGGGAAATCAAAAACGGCGTTGAAAACAATCCTGCGATTTTTTACATCTCACAACGTGGCGATTATAACTCGCAGAGTAACAACGTTCTCCGCGTCGTCATCAACGATGCGGCTCTGTTGAATGCCAAGACCTCGAATTTTGAGCAGATGTTTCAGGTGAACCGAGTCTATGGTTTCAAAATCGACCATGACAACGGCGGCCGTTACCCTGGAGCCTTTGATATCGCGAATATCGATGGCGAACCCATGCTGCTCGTCAACTCATTTCGAGACCTGATCTATTATGCAGAAGCGCCCTTTTATTCTATCACCCGTAAACTCCTCGATAACCCAACGGCCCTGACAGAAGTGCCATCAAGCTTTGACTCGACCGACTTTAGAACGTCATTTTATCAAATCGCGGTTGCTACGGATCCAAGCGTTAAAGGCAAGATGTTGACCTCATCTTTCTACGGCAACATCCTTTACTTGTTTGATGCGTCTCCAAACGTTAGTATCAGAGGCCAAAAGCCCATCGAAATCAAATAACAGCGGACTCCAATTCCGTGTTGTGCGTGTCACCTAAGGGAAACTTAGATGCATCTGAAAAAGCTCGTCGTTTCAGGTTTTAAATCCTTCGCCGACAAAGTGACTCTCAACTTTGACGAAGGGATTACTGGAATTGTCGGACCTAACGGTTCAGGCAAATCGAACGTCATTGACGCCGTTCGATGGGTCATGGGTGAGCAGAACGCCAAGTATCTCCGGGGTGAAGTCGCAACCGACATTATTTTTGCAGGCTCTGACAAACGTAAATCCCTCGGTATGGCCGAGGTGACTTTGGTTTTTGATAACCGGGATGACAGTTCGTTTTGTCCCCCGGAATATCGTCACGAGACCGAAATCGCTATCACACGCCGCCTCTATATCGACGGCGAACGTGAATACATGATCAATAAAAAGCCGTGTCGTCTCAAAGATATCGTCAGCTTTTTTGCAACGACGGGTCTCGGCGGCCGTAGTTATTCGATGATACAGCAAGGTCAGGTTGATCGTATTCTCAATGCGAAACCGGAAGACGTGCGAGAAATCATCGAAGAAGCCGCCGGTACCTTGATCTTCAAATCGCGGCAGCAAGCAGCAGAGAAAAAACTCGAAAATACTCAGGAAAACCTCAAACGCATCGACGATCTGATTCGTGAACTCGTGGCTCAGCTTGATGCCCTCAAGGAGCAGGTTGAGAAGGTGGAAGCCTGGAAACAGGTAAGCGGCCGCCTTCGTGAGCAAGAACTGAAGCTCTTCTCACACAACTTTCGTCACTTTTCCGGAAAACTTCTTGATCTCGCGGGCCAGCTCGATACCGATTCGGATAGCGAAATTCGCGCCGTCACGGATCTAACGAGTATGGAAGCCCGGGTTGAAGAGCTGCAATCCTCGCTCGCCGAATCCGACCCTGAGCTGGAGCAGGTGCGTGAAGAGATCTCTCATTTACGTGAGCAGATCGTACGCGCGGAGTCTTTCATTACGAACTCTTTGAAGACGCTGGAAAACGGCCAAAGGCGTTTGTTTGAAATCGACGTGCAAATCGGCGAAGAGCAGGAAAACCTCAAAACGCTCGAAACAGCTGTTGAGACGAAGTCTGCCGATTACGACAGGCTTTCTAGTGACTTAGATCGACTGAAAGACCTTTTGGAAACCTTTCAGGATGAAGTGGATCAGGTGGAAGAAGCCGCTCAGGTGTTCCAAAACCGTTCCCAGGATATCGAAGACGAAGTCCGAAATCTTGAGCATCTACTCGAGAGCAACCGTTTGCGTTGTGAGAGTATTGAACGCGACCGCAAGCGCCTCTTGATCGAATTCCAAACCTATAGCGAACGTAAAGGCGCTTTGGACGCAAATGCCAAAAGCCTCGAAGAAAAGGTGGCAGACGCGCGGGCCCTGCTCAACTCAAGGCAGGAAGGTCTTGATTCGGAACTGCAGACCAAGCAAGACCTTGAGCTCAGTGTTCAACGTCGTGAACACTGGTTCAAAGAATCCAGCAAACTCCGCGATCAACATAAAGAAACATTTTTGAATGCGCGCGCGCGGCTCAAGAGTTTTGAAGAACTTGAGTTCAATAGCGACGATGTTCGAGCCGGGATCAAACGACTCAAGCAAAAACATCCTGAGACAGAAGGCCTCATACTTGGCACTCTGACCGACTTTTTAGCCTTCGATGATACGATCAAAACGTGGGCTCCCCGTGCGGTTCAAAGCCTTGAGAAATGGACAGATCGTATTGTTGTGGCCGGAAGCGCAGAGCTCAGCGCCTTGGCCGATCTGATTCAGGAAGAGCAGCTCGGATCGATTCCCCTTTCTATCGTAAGTCTCTGGGAAGATGCGAATCGCACCGAAGTCACGACCTGGGCTCAGCGCTTTGGTGCAGCCTCGGTTCTTAACGTTCTGAAAGTCAGCAGTGACGCCCCTCGATGGGTGCACGATCTTTTAAGCCGTCTCTACTATAGTACAGAGGCCATGGTGGGTGATGATGAGCTGTTGAGTCTTCCGCAAGGGGTTGTGCTTTTTACAGCTCAGGGACTGCTCATCAGTTCGCGTGACGATGTTTTGATTCACAGCTCGGCGAGCAAAGGCAGCCTGAGCCGGAAAAGTGATATCGAGGCTTTGACGATACAGCTCCACGAAAGCGAAGCGCTCCTCGCCTCGCTTCAGGAAGAAATCGATTTTGCCGAACTTGAGCAGACCGAAGAAAATGCTCAACTCCGGGCTATCGCTGAGCGTCTGGGCATTCAAAACAAAGAAACTCTGGCCGCGATGGGCACGATGCAGCAGCTGACCAACCAGCTTCAGCACATGGATGAGCAACGCACGCAAAACGATCAAAAGATTCAAGAACTCGATCTACGCGAACGAGAGTTGATGCGTGAACTCGAAACATTGGGCGAGACGCGTATACAGCTAGGCCAGGACAAAGAGGTCCAGCAGGGCGAGCTCGAAGCGTTACAGGACGAATTTTCGAGCATAGGTGAGCGCCGCGAAGAAGTCATGCGTGTGCATCAGCAGCGGCAACTCGAACTTGCAAAAGTCGAAATGAGAACGCAAGGCACGCAGGAGAGTCTGGAACAAACGCAGGCCCAGATCAATCGCCTGCAGGCTAACCTCTCAAAACGATTAGACGAGCGCGAGCGTATCACCACCGAGATTTCCGGTGCCGAAACGATCCAGATTCAAAGTTCTCAAGAGATTGAGGCTTATATTTTAAGACGCGAAGAGCTCGAAGAGGCCTTGGCTGTTCGGCGTGAACGCACCAGCGGCGTATATGAAGAGCTCCGAGTAGTCGAAGGTCGTCTCAAGGAAGCCCGTGATCAGCAGATGGAAATTCAACGGCAAAAATCCAAAAAAACTGTGGAACTTGAGCGTCTCAAAACGGTGAGCCGCAGTCTTCTGGATCAGGCGCAAGAGAAGCACCAAGTTGATCTGATGAGTCATCCTCATGTGGACGACCCGGATTTTGATGCGGATAAAACCAACCGTGAGCTCAATAAACTGCGAACGAGTCTCGAGGGCATGGGCGCGATCAACATGGTTGCGGTTGAGCAGTACGAAAAGATCTCGGTACGGAATGAATTTATTCAGGCTCAAAAAGAGGAAGTTTTAGGAAGTATCCTTCTCCTCGAAGAAGCGATTGAAGAGATACAGGAGACATCCAAAGATAAATTCATGACTACCTTTGAAGTCGTCAACCAAAACTTCATGGAGCTCTTTCCTATCCTCTTCCCTACGGGTGAGGCTCGCCTCGAACTCACAAGTGACGATGCAATGACCGCAGGTGTCGAGATCATGGTCCGTATGCCGGGTAAAAAACCGCGAAGCATGAACCTCTACTCAGGGGGAGAGAAGGCTTTGACAGCTATCTCTCTGATCTTTGCCCTGCTTAAAACCAAACCGACCCCGTTCTGTTTCCTCGATGAGGTTGATGCGCCGCTTGATGAAGCCAACGTTGGGCGTTATAACCTGGTTTTGGATGCGCTTTCGGATCGTTTCCAATTCATCGTGATCACTCACAACCGACGAACCATGGAAGTACTCGACCAGCTTTATGGCGTGACCATGCAAGAGGGTGGTGTGTCGACCGTTGTGGGTGTGGATATGAAAAAGGATCTCCCCGCACATCTACAGAAGGCATTTAAAGTCGAAGGTGCAAAAGCTGCTGAAGCCTAGGGAGTTGGCTCAGTTTTAGAAGGTTGTCACTTAGAAGGCGCAGACGGAAAGGAAATCCTCCTTTCCTAGCGCAATCAGTAAGATCTCTTGACCCGCCTTATTAAATTTACCCATTTTCACCTACGGTTTATTCCTGTCACTTTCAAAGCGGCTGAACTCCAGCGTAAAAAACTTAACTATAAGTCATAACAATCGAAAATTATTAATAATTAATTTGTTCATAACTGATTAATTAAACGTCAACTTATTTAAAATTATGCCGAAGAGGGGAAATGGACCCGTTTGCACAATTCAGTGGGTATGTATCGGAAACGAGGGGTCTCATGGTTTCGTTTAAAACATTACTCATCTTGGGAAATTTGATGAACAGAAATTGCCTCGCAACGATTCTAATGCTGTCCCTTTTCATGGACACATCCTGCAAGCGTACCGCTGAGAGCAGCGAAGTTGCAGCGGCGACCACTATCAATGGCAAAGCCTACGATTTCCAAACATATAAGGGAGCAGGACATACTGACTATCTGGCGATGACAAACGATCTTAAATCTCACCAAGACATACTCAATTGGTCACTGGATGCCGTAAAAAACTTGAAGCATTCAGGTTTGACCCACGAAGAAATCGTGGCGTTGAAGATTTACACGACCAACATCGGGTTTACTATTAACTCGGGTCTGCGTTCGCCTTCCTCGTCTAAAATGAGCGCCGGGACCAGCAAGTTAATTGCTACCGCCGTTAACAAAGTCTCTGCGAGACAGTGCACTGTCTACCGAGGAATGAAGTCCAGTCCTGAAATCGTTGCGCTGATCAAAGATTCCGTGAAAATAAAAAAATGGATTGAGACGGGCTTTATGAGCACAAGCACGGAACGCTCCGTTGCCCAAACATTCCTCAACTCTTTTGGAAAAAATACAGCGGGGGCTCCCTATCTGTTTATTATTAAGTCTCCACAATGTCATGATATTTCGTTTGTTTGGGATGGGCTATCGGTTAACTTTGATCGCAAGGGACCGCCGATGAAGGAGGTTCTCTTCAATCCAGGTGCCGAATTTAGTATAGACAAGGTCGTTCCTGGTAATCCGAATACGATATACATCACGCATCTCACTAAAGAAGAGTCTAAATTTAAAAGAATTTTTTCGGGCTTGAAGAAGAACATTCGCTACGCATCAATAAGTGCGAACAATCATTTTCCGGCTTTTTCGCTGAATAAAAAGACGATGTTAACGAGCCTGCCCGGTGACGATACGATCAGTTCTGATTCAGGCATCGAACCGTATGACAGCGGCGAGGTCGAGAATGAATACATCATGCCCGAAAGCGAAATAGAAGCTCTCCAATGGCCGGAAGAGTGATTGTTGGTCTTATATTGCTCAGGGGCTTAACAGTGGGCCGTTATAGCCCACTGAACAGACGAGATGGCCGGCAGTCAGCCATCGCTCTGTTCGAATCTATGTAGAATAGATTGGATAGGTTTTTGGGAACGGCCGTACGGCCTTATGTCGGAGTTAGCAGGCTTCAGTGAATCCGTGGGGACGGAAACGCCTAGCTCTCAAGTTTATCAACGATGAGTTCCAGCATTTCTTCGGGTTTGGAATAAAACTCAGGAAAGCTGTAAGTATCTGAAAACCATTCAGAAACCGGATCACTCTCGGCTTCCTTCATCAATTTCACGATCTCTGGATAATTGCTGGTCAAATCTACTAACCGAGCCATCACGGCAGCGGCTTCCGGTTTGATGCTTGGATATTTTTTGCGCAGAAATTTGATACAGAGATGGATCAAAACGGGATCCATTTTCTGCGAAAGGATATAGAGATCACCTGTTCCCACAGTGCCGTCTTCGAGGCCTTCAAGCCATCGCATACCATCACGGACCATCGCTTCCATTGTTGCCCTCCATTATACGGCTACCGGGTCTTCAAAACGGGTGCCTTAACTCATTCATACTATAAGCCGGCTCGTTTCCCACCTGGACTTTTCAGGTATACCACGAATCGATTCAAATCCTTGCAAAAAGAAGAGCCGGAGAACCTCTTATTCCCGTCGTTTTGCCTTAGAAAAGATAGGGTTGCTCCTGCATGAGATAGTTGCGGACGTAGTCGAGCACGCCATCTTCCAAGCTATGAAAATCTGCGGTATAGCCCGCTCTGTCCCTCAATTTCTGCAAATTTGCTTCTGTGAAATACTGGTACTGGCCCTTCAAAGAATCGGGCATTTCAATCCATTCAAAACGAGGTGTTTTCCCCATCGCCTGAAAAACTGCGCTGCCGAGATCTTTGAAACTGCGGGCCTGGCCGGTGCCGAGGTTATAGACACCGGACGGGACATGAGCGCTGTTTTTCCAAAAATGCAGCATAATGCGGACGATGTCCTTGACGTAAACGAAATCACGCTGCTGCTCGCCGTGCCCTATCCCGTCTCGATACGATTTGAAAAGCTTCAGTTGACCGTTGTCACGCGCCTGGGGAAAGGCATGGTAAACCACACTCGCCTGAGCGCCCTTGTGGTATTCCTGAGGCCCATACACATTGAAAAACTTGAAACCGAACCAGGCCGGAGGCGTTTTTTTCTGCTTGATAGCCCAGGCATCAAAGATCTGTTTGCTCCAGCCGTATTTGTTGATGGGTACAAGATTCGGAATATGACTGTGCACATCGCTGAAGTTTTCCTCTTCCGCCCCATAGGTCGCGGCTGAGGACGCATATAAAAACGGGATCGAATGCTGCGCGCAATAATCCCAGAGTTGTTTTGTGAACAGGACGTTATTATCCATGAGGTAATCGGCGTTTCGTTCCGTCGTCGCCGAACAGGCGCCGAGGTGGAAAACCGCTGTAATTTCCTTAGGATTATCCTTGAGCCATTGCGCAAAGCTTTCTTTGGGGACAGCAAAATCGATATGGGCACGCGCGAGGTTTTTCCATTTATCGCCGAGGCCGAGATGGTCGGTAACCACGATATTGTCGGTTCCGTCCTGATTCAGGCCCCATACTATGGCACTTCCTATGAAGCCAGCACCACCGGTTACTAATATCATAGCTACCCTTTCCTTCGTAAACTTCTGTTTATCCTTCATCGGCTCTTTGCAGAGACAATAATTGTAGGATAGATTTGGCTAAGAGATCCTACCAAACACGCCTCATCATACGCGAAGGAGCGAGCATTTCCATGTATCATCTTAAGCATGATCGGCCCATAGTTCAAAAATATGGCGGCACCTCCGTGGGGACCTTGGAGCGTATCGATGCAGTGGCAGTCCGTGTAGCCGAGCAATATCGTTCGGGCTATCAGAAAATTGCGATCGTCGTGAGCGCAATGTCCGGCGAAACGAATCGGCTTGTTGATCTTGTGAGTGGCATCAATCCGCGGACTTCATTAAGAAACTATGACATGGTCGTTGCGGCTGGGGAGCAGGTTTCGGTGGCGCTCATGGCAGCGGCCCTTGAAAAACACGGTGTTCCTTCGCGGGCCTTTCTCGGCTATCAGCTTGGGGTCGTGACGGACAACTTTCATGCGAAGGCGCGGATCGAATCGATCGAATGCGCGAAGCTCTATAAATGTTGGGAAGACGGAATTATTCCGGTCGTTGCCGGCTTTCAGGGTGTCACGGGCGATCTTGAGATTACGACCCTCGGGCGTGGCGGGAGCGATACGAGTGCCGTCGCCTTAGCGGTTGCATTGCAGGCTTCGTTTTGTGAAATCAACACCGACGTCGATGGCGTTTATACGGCCGATCCTAGAATAGTTTCGGACGCGCGGCTTGTCGAACAAATGGATTTTGAAGTCGCACTGGAAATGGCTTCGCTCGGCAGCAAGGTTCTTCATAGCCGGTGCGTAGAGTTAGGCGCCAAATATCAGATGCCCATAGTTGTACGTAACACGTTTAAACCCAATTCCCAGCCAAGGACGATTATCATGAGTTCTAACCCTGACCGTAAACTCGAAGCCCCGATAGTCTCGGGCGTGACTCTTGATAAAAACGTTGTGCGAATCACACTTCATAACCTTCCCGTGCGGGGCGGGATCATAGGATCGGCGTTTGAAGTGATAGCGGCGGCGGGCGTCAACGTCGATATTATCGTGCACAACCGCAGTCATGATAGCGATCGCATGCGTGTGGGTTTTACCGTCGGTACTACCGATCTTTCCCGCACCAAAGAGTTATTGGAAAAATGGACTCTTGAGAAAAAACTCGGAGCTTACGTTGAAGTGGAAGACGGATTGTCGAAGATTTCGGTTGTTGGTCTTGGCATGCAAAGTCATCCAGGAGTAGCGAGCCGGGTGTTTTCCGTGCTTGAAAATGAGGGTATCGCCCTTCACATGATCTCTACCTCCGAGATCAAGATATCGTGTGTCATCGGTGAGAAAGAAGGCGAAAGCGCAGCCCGCGCTTTACATAAGGAATTCATTGCGCACGATGCCTGAGGATTCTAATGACAAAAATACTAAAGCCCGATCATAATGTGATCGGGCTTTTTTCAACACTTAAGAATGAGATCATTTGCCTTTGAAATGACGAACCCATTTGATTAAGTCGTAAATCTCGGCATCGCTGAGAACACCGCCCCAAGCAGCCATCGAAGAGCTCAAGCCGACAGAAGCGCCGCCTTCTTTCAAGACTTTATAAATGCGTGCATCGTCTGTTTTGTTCTGCCAGGCAACATCGGTGAAGTTACGTGGTTTCGGATTGAGACCTGCTGCGCCTGGGCCGTTGGCTTTGCCGTCAAGGCCGTGGCAAGCGGAACAGAATTGCTCAAATTTAGCTTGACCCGGTGCGGCAGGACCAGTGGCTTCGGCTACTGCAACAGGAGCTGGAATAGTTCCTTCAGGAGTAAGGGTACGCTCCGCTTTAGCAAAGGTTTCCTCTTGCTTGAATTTCGCCTGATCTGGTCTCGGATTGTGTTGATCGACACAGGACTTACAAGCGGCCATCATCATCCCAAATGTCAGGGAGGATAGAACCAAGAGGGTGCGTCTCATCTTCATGTTGTCTCCATTAATTACGATCCTAGGGCCGGCCCACTTATAGCACAACCGTCGAAGGCTCCAAATAAAAATGCAGGCAGCTTCGACAGCGTATTCACTGCTTTACGAAAATTTGGACATGAGTCCGTAAAATCGAACCGATCATTGCCCAAATGACTTACCAATTCCAATTGATTCTTGCTTGCACAAGACGCATGTTCTTTTGACGAGGGCTATTACCATTTAAGAAATGATAATTTTGGTACAGACGATCATAGCGCTCCTCATGGGCTTCAAGCAACACACTCCAAGCATTTTTATCGAGTTTTCCTAGGCCGTAAGTCCATTGTTGAACTGTAAAGGTCTTGGATTTCTCGGTCGGATCTACGCAGGCTCCTGACGAGTCGATCGCGGCGCAAACCTGAAGTGACGGGCTGTCGAGCGACGCTCTCAATTGTCCCGCATGAATGGCTATAAGATATTCGGCCAAAATTCGATAGGATGCACTCGCAAATAATACTTCTTTTTTGGTTTTTCCTGAACCGCCCAGGTCTTGAGAAAGAATCTCCGTCGGATCAAGGGCATAGCCGACCGGTGCTGAAAGATTCGTATTCCTCGCGGCATCGATGCGGTTTTGCTGCCAACCAACGCTGGCCTCAAGGCCGCGGGCTACCGGGAGTTTGCCGTTCAAAGACACGCTTACAGCCAGCCGCTGATTTTTAAATCCTTTGTGAGCATCCTCACGATTCTCAGCCCACCAGATAGCGTCCTTTGGCAAACTGTTTTTGTCCTGCGAATAGGCGAATTGCAGCGAGGCTATGCGTTTTGCAAACCAACGGACGCGTGCCCCATAATAAAGATCGCCGTCGTCTACCTCAAGACGCTCCCCTTCCCCCATGCCGACCAAAATATCAGCATCAAAGATGTCTTTGTGTTGAAAACTGAGGCGACTCAAGGTCTGGTTCCAACCGGTGTCCTGGAGGTTGCCGCTGAATGCGAGATGACTGGCATTGGGAAGCAGCGTGATTCCTGGCGAGTCTTCGATGTGGAGTGACCATCGAACATCCGAGGGCAATGTGTAGCTCAGCTGATAATCGGAGAGCCAGCTTTTCCTCGGAGGTAAGGTGAGGGTGCGGAGGTCGAGGCTATCGTACCAAGTCGTCTTTCGGCTTTGCGAAACGTCATAGCCGAGCTTGGCCTCAGTTGAATTCGAAGGCCGGAGATGAAGTTCGCTATTAAAATGCGAGAGCTTCGGGCAGAGGTTTCCGCCATCGACATTCCGACAAACAATTTCTCCCGCAAAATCTATGTGACCCTCAATGCAGCTTTGCATGAGTGGGAAGAGAAGGAAAAGTGAAAGTTTGCTTGCTTTCAAGAGCGTCATGAATTTGGGCCTCTTGCGAATGAAACCTGACAGCCAGCGTCAAGGAATTGACTCCTGTCGTCAGGAGTCTGACACGTTGTCGAGCGATTTTGTCATGAAAAGGGGAAAAACACAGCTTGGGATTTTCGCAATTCAGTAAACAAGCCTCAAGAATTGCTGAAAGCTCCGTGGACGCTGATTTGCACAATGAAGTTATTATCGCCATCCGCCACAAACATGGCACATCTTTTGAACATAGAACTCTGGCTTATCAGGAGTATTGCATGTCAGACGACGCAAAAAAGAAGGAAAAAGAGAAGGATGCACCCGCGGTGGATGAGAGTCCCGAGGATGGATCCAAAAAGAAAAAGAAAAAGCTCCTGATGTTTGCCATCCTGGGAGCCGTCGTTGCAATAGGTGGAGGTGCCGGAGCCTTCATGTTTTTGTCGAAAGGCAAAACCGCTCATAAAACTGAAGAGATTTCCAAAGAATCCGCGGGCCATGACGAGCACGGCGACGCGAAGAAAGATGAGCATGGGGAAGCGAAGAAGGACGAACACGGTGAGCCGGCTAAAGATGAGCATGGCGAACCTAAAAAAGATGAGCATGGTGATGCTCATGGCGAAGCCAAGAAAGACGAGCATGGCGATGCGAAAAAAGATGAGCACGGTGATGCGAAAAAAGATGAACACGGTGATGCGAAAAAAGACGAGCACGGCGACGCAAAAAAAGATGAGCATGGCGATGCTCACGGTGAAGTGAAAAAAGACGAGCATGGCAACGAGATCAAAAGCGATGCCAAAGACAAGGACAAGGATAAAGACAAAGCCGATAACATCGATTTCGGCGAAACCTACAAGATGCAGTCGTTCAACCTAAACCTCGGTAACTCTTTAGAAAATCGCTACATCCGCATCGAGATTTCGCTCGAATATCGGGGTGGGGCGGACCAGAAAAGAGAGATCGAGAAGCGGCTTCCTCAGCTTCGTGATGCCGTCATAGGCATCCTACAAAGAAAAACGAGAGAGTTTCTGCTCTCGCCTGATGGGAAAGAGTCACTCCGCAAAGAGGTCCTGATCCGCATCAATCGTTATATGACCAAAAAAATTGAATCTGTTTATATCACTGATCTTTTAATCGAGTAAGGGGCCTAAGAGATGAGTCAAGTACTTTCGCAGAGCGAAGTCGATGCTCTTCTGTCGGCGGTTTCCGATAACCGAGTCGACAGTGATGATAACGGTGGCGACGGCATTCAAAATGGGGTCGTGCAATACGATCTCGCGAATCAGGATCGTATCATCCGGGGCCGTATGCCGACCCTCGATATTATCCACGATCGCTTCATTCGCCTTTTTCGCGTAACTCTTTCCAACTCTTTGAGAAAGATGGCGAACTTGAGTGTGAACTCAACGGGCCCGTTGAAGTTCTCGGAGTTTATGAACTCCCTGCCGTTGCCTTCGTGCCTTAATATTCTGCGCCTCGATCCCTTACGCGGTGCGGCCGTTATGGTAATCGAATCAAAATTGCTGTACGCTCTAGTAGACAGTTTTTTTGGTGGGAACGATGTTCCTTACACCAAGATCGAAGGCAAAGATTTTACGCAAATTGAGATCAAGATCGCGCGCCGCGTGGTGCTTTCGGCGATCGATGATCTGGAAAAAGCCTGGGAACCTGTTTACCCACTTAAAATTGGCTATAGCCGAACCGAAATCAATCCTCAGTTCGTAGCCGTCGTACCTCCATCCGATGTCGTTATCGCAACGACCTTCGATGTGGAGCTGGAAAAAGTATCGGGCACGATTAAGATCGTTATCCCCTACTCCACTCTTGAACCTATCAAATCCAAACTTTCCGTTGGCTTTCAAAGTGAGCAACTGGAAGTCGACTTTATCTGGATCAACCGCGTTAAAGAACAGATTATGCAGACCACTGCCAATCTCGTTGTCAAACTCGGTGAAGCCCAGATTCAGGTGCGCGACCTCATGAATCTCGAGGTTGGCGACATCATTCAACTCAACACCGACGCCACGATGCCCCTCAGTGTCATGGTTGAAGGAATTCCGAAATTCAAAGGAATTCCAGGACTTTTGCGCGGCAATCGCGCCATACGCGTCACTGAATCCATGTTCGACACATAATCCAGGAGGAAGTATCGATGGCTGAAGACTTTAACCCAGAAGATTTCGGGCTCGGCGGTGAATTTGACGAAGCTCTAGCGCAAGCAGGCGGCGACAAAGATAAAGACGAACCCGTAGTCATGACGCCGGAAGACTCCCGTCTCGCGCGCACCGACTTTTCCAAACTCAAAATGATTCTCGATGTGCCTCTCAAAGTGTCGGTTGAACTCGGCCGAACGAAGATGCTCGTCAACGATCTGCTCCAACTCGGTCAAGGTTCGGTCATCGAACTCGACAAGATTGCAGGCGAACCTATGGAAATACTCATCAATGACAAACTCGTCGCCATGGGCGAAGTCGTTGTTGTGAACGAAAAATTTGGCGTCAGACTAACTGATGTCGTGTCGCAGTTCGGTTTGGGCGACATCACTCAGGGTCCGTAATCTGAAACCAATCTCACGAGGTAAGTGCATGCGTTTCTTTGGTCCACTTCTTCTTCAACTGCTAGTGCTTCTAGCTCCTGCGCACCTCTGCGCGCAAACGGCCCCAGCGAGTCCGATCCTGCAAACGCTCGGTCCTATCGATGCGGAATCAGATCAGAAAGCGTCTGTGATCACGATGCGTTATGATACAAAACCAGCGTTTACGAAGCCAGTGGCTGAAGCTCACGGTAGCTTTATCCAGGTGGTTCTTCCGCATACGATGGTTTTGAAGCCGGGTGTGTTTGTTGAAGCCAAGAGCCCTTACATCCGTAAGTTCACGGTGATTCAACTCGATGAAGACACCGCGGCCCTACGTTTGTTCGTCACGAAAGAAGCCGAGCACTTAGTTGGTGCGGTGACTGTCGATATACTCGAAAACCGCGTTCTGGTCATCATGGATCATGAACGCGCTGAAAAAGAACTCCTTGCCAATTTCAATGGTGTCCCCGTTCAAGGCGGACCCAGTCCTGAACAAGTTGTCAAAGGTACGGAAGTTCGTAAGGACATTCCAGATCCTATCGCTTTGATGGGTAATGCCAAAGCTGATCCGAATACGATCGCTGCGGCTTCTCCCACAGCCGTGCCTGAAGGGGCTTCAGTAGCTATGGCTGGTACGGTTAGCAAAACGAAAGCGAAGAAAGCGGTCCTTGAAGAAGCGCCGAAAGAGAAATGGACAGATGGTATCGAAAACAAACTTGTTGCCGTTACGATCTTCTGCGCTGTAATGCTCGGCCTCCTGGTTGCCATCAAGTCCTGGCGCCGTGTGGCTGTTAAGGCTTTGGCTCCTGGTGCTGACTTCAGCCTTAAAACACTCGCAACACACGCTCTCGGTCCTAAACAAAGAATTACTGTGATTCAGGTCGGTCAGGAACAGATCTTGCTTGGTGTTTCACCAGACGGCATCAATTTCCTCACTTCACTGAAACCACAGGCGGCAGAACCTCGCATTCAACTCGATCCTTCGATGTACCAAAGAACTCTTTCTCCAAGTCCAAAAAGGCCTGCGGCAAGAGAGTCTCAAGGTGTCGAGCCTCTGCAAAAGAGCCGAACACCGGAATCTCGATCGGATCGTCCTGAACCTGGTTCTTCGATTCGTTACGGTGTGGGTGATGCTGGCATCAAGAACTTCAAAGATGAAGGCCATCGTGATCAGGAAAGCCTTGAAGACGTAACTCGTCTAATCCGCAAGAAACTCAAAGACCTTCCCAAAGTTTAATGGAATTAAGGAGAGCATATGCGCCGTCTAGCCTCAAAATGGCCTTCTTGTGCACAGATGCTCTTCGCATTCTTGCTCATCATCACCGCCTGTCAGGCCTTTGCGCCGCAATTGGCATTCGCTGATACTAAACTCCCCGGCGTGAATTTTAATCTTTACGAAGTCGATGATCCCGAGGCCATGGTGCCAGCGATGAAAATCATCGCGATGCTTACTGTTCTCGCTGTCGCTCCCGCAATTCTCCTTATGTGTACTTCCTTTACCCGTATCGTCGTGGTCTTGAGCTTTGTGCGCCAGGCATTGGGCACTCAGCAGATGCCGCCCAACCAGGTTATTCTGGGTCTTTCCCTTTTTCTCACCTACTTCACGATGAGTCCTGTGATCGACACGCTTAATGAGCGCGCGCTCACGCCTTACCTTGAAAAAGCCATTACACAGGAGCAGGCCTTCAAAGAAGCCGCCATCCCTATTCGCAAATTCATGATGGGCGAAGTCAAAGAATCCGACCTCGCGACCTTTTTCAATATTTCAAAAACACCTAAGCCGAAGACGGTAAACGATGTGCCGATGAGTGTACTCATCCCGGCGTTTGTCGTATCAGAACTCAAAACAGCATTTCAAATCGGTTTCCTCGTTTATATTCCTTTCCTCGTGATCGACATGGTTGTGTCGTCTATTCTCATGGCTATGGGCATGATGATGATGCCTCCAACCGTAATATCCCTACCCTTCAAGCTTGTTCTTTTTGTTCTTGTGGATGGGTGGGGACTCATCGTTGATTCCCTCGTTCGAAGCTTTCACTAACAAAGGAGTCTCATTATGATGACCGAAAAATACGTACTCGATGTCGCTTGGGAGACGATTATGCTGACGATGAAAGTGTCAGCGCCTGCACTTCTCGCCACGCTTGTGGTTGGATTGCTCGTCTCTATCTTTCAGGCCGCAACGCAGATCAACGAGCAAAATCTTGTGTTCATTCCAAAGGTTCTCGCGATGACAGCAACTGTTGTTATCGCTGGTCCCTGGGTGCTTCGTCTCCTGATCACCTTTACGATCGATATTTTTCATCAAATTCCCCAGGTCACCCATTAAGGTGGAAAATGATCTACGACATCACCGTTGAATCGATACTGACAGGCGCCCTCATCTTCGTGCGGATCAGCGCAATGCTTTATGCACTACCCTTTTTCGGGGATGAGCCGATCCCAACGCCGGTTCGTTTGATTCTTGGTGTGGCACTAGCGTACGGTTTTCACGATCGAATTCCTGCGCAATGGGGCACGGTCCTGCCAACCGATATGTTTCCTTTCGGCATTATGGTTTTCAAGGAAGTTATGATCGGACTCTTTGTAGGGTTCGTCGGTCGACTCGCTTTCGACGGCATACTCATGGCAGCAAGTCTGGTTGGTTATCAGATGGGATTCGGCACGGCCGACCTTATTTATCCCGGACTTGGAACGCAGGTGAGTGCGTTCACCGCGATGCACCGTGGTGTCATGATGTTGATCTTTCTGAGCTTGAATCTGCATCACATTTATCTCGATGGCATTATCAAAACGTTCGACATGATACCGGCAGGCGCTGCACTTCCCTCGAAAAATTTGATGCCATTTTTCATACAGTTGACCAGCGGTGTATTCCGCGTTGCGATGCAGCTTTCCGCTCCGGTTTTGGTCGCTCTTATCTTCGCAAACTCGGCACTCGGTCTGGCTGCGCGAACTGTACCGCAGCTCAATGTTTTTACCATGAGTTTCCCCATTGGTTTCTTCGTTGGCATGACAATTTACATGGCGTGTTTGCCTTTTTTCCCCGAATGGACACTGACTCATTTCGAACTGAGCCAGGGCTATATGATTAAAACCATCCAAGGGCTGATGCCCTAGTAGGAGATCAGCTTGTCTGACGGTGGTGATAGCGATGACAGGACCGAAGAAGCCACCCCCGAGCGTCGCGATGAATTTCGCGAGCGAGGGGAAATCGCTATTTCCAAAGATGTTACGTCGGTGTTTGTACTTGCAGCGATCATGATACTTTTCAGTAGCTACATCATGAATCTCTCGAAAAAGCTGCAAGCTATTATGGTTCAGCATTTTACGAACTTTGATCTCACGAAGATCAACGAAAAAACTGTTTTTGACCACGTGACAACAATTGGCAGCCAAGTCCTTTGGATGATTATTCCATTTTTTGCCGTATCGACCTTGACAGCGATGTTCATCACTTTTTCGCAGACGCGTTTGAACTGGTCTTGGGAGCGCCTAGCTCCCAACTGGGGCCGGATGAATGTTTTTACCGGCGTTATCAATATGTTCAGCATGCAAGCCGTCGTGGAAGTTTTGAAAAGCGTCGGCAAGATGTTTGTCATCTTTGGGATCTGCTATTTGATTTTGAAAGGCGAGTTTCGCAGTGCCCCTGGTCTTCTCAATATGCCGTTCACCAAGGTCTGGGAATATTGGGCTAACATTTCGCACACGCTCTTCTGGTCGGTTCTTGGACTCTTGCTCTTTATTGCGTCTGGAGATTTTATCTATGCTTTCATGAGCATGGAAAAGAAATTGAAGATGACGAAAGAGGAAGTCAAAGAAGAATATAAAAAGCGCGAACAAGATCCGCACATGAAAGCCAAGATGAAGCGGATGCAGCGGGAGATTTCGAGCTCGAAATCGATTGCCGCTACTAAGACGGCAACTGTTGTCGTCACCAATCCGACCCACTTTGCAGTGGCCTTACGTTACGAGCTTGGGATGTCGGCCCCCATCGTAGTCGCAAAGGGCCAGGACTTCACAGCGCAGCGCATGAAAGAAGTCGCCAAGGAAAACGGCATACTCATCATGGAAAACAAACCTCTGGCCCGAACGCTCTTTAAAGTGTGCAAGGTGGGCGGCGAGATTCCTGAAAGTCTCTATAAAGCGGTCTCTGAGATCATCCGTTACGTATTTATGCTCAAAGGCAAAAATCTCTCGCGTCCGCGCACATAAGGATAAGTAAATGGCAAACGCCGTTCCGAAAAAAGAACAAGCAGGTTGGATCAAGATCCTGAAGTCACCGGATATTCAATTTGCGATCGGCCTGATCGCGATTGTCTTCACGATGATTTTGCCCCTGCCAATGTTCCTCTTGGATATGTTCCTTGCGACGTCGATTGCATCTTCGCTCCTCATACTCATGATTTCAGTCTACGTGAAAGATCCGCTCGAGTTCTCCACCTTTCCCACTATCCTCCTTATCACGACCCTGTTTCGACTGGGCCTTAACGTTGCCACAACGCGATCGATCCTACTGGAGGCTCATAATGGGCACGTGAGTTCGGTTATTTCCTCCTTCGGTAACTTCGTCGTCGGCGGGAACTACTTCGTCGGTTTCGTGATGTTCGCGATCCTCGTTGTTATCAACTTCATCGTAATCACCAAAGGTGCGGGTCGTATTGCAGAGGTCGGGGCGAGATTTACCTTGGACGCAATGCCTGGTAAACAAATGGCGATCGATGCCGAGCTCAACGCAGGTCTGATTGATCGTAAGGAAGCCCGGGAACGTCGTGCTAAAGTTGAATTGGCCGCTGACTTTTACGGGGCCATGGACGGTGCATCCAAGTTCGTGCGCGGTGATGCTATCGCCGGCATCATCATTACGGCCATCAACGTGATTGTCGGTCTCATTCTCGGGGTTGTTGTTCACGGCATGAGTTTCGGCCAGGCAGCCCAGCTTTACACCCTACTTTCCGTTGGTGACGGACTCGTGGCGCAGATTCCTGCCCTCGTCATCTCCACCGCTGCCGGTATCGTCGTCACCCGTGCGGGCGCTATGGAAGAGGGTCTTTCACAGACCCTTAACAACCAACTCCTCAACTATCCTCGCGCGATCTATATCTGCTCGGTACTCCTGGGCGTTATGGCTCTCGTTCCGGGTATGCCGACGATTCCCTTTGGCCTTCTCGCGATTCTCGCATTCTTTCTCGGTGGTTATGCGATTAAAAACCAAGCCGAACGCAAGGAAGCAGCGGTTGTCAAGGAAGCCGAATCCACCAGTAAAGAAGGCAAAAAAGATACCATCGAATCGCTGCTGCATATCGAAGTCCTGTCGCTCGAAGTGGGTGTGGGGCTCATACCTTTGGTTGATGCGCATCAGGACGGCGAAGTCTTGGAACGCATCGTTTCAGCCCGTAAGCAGTTTGCCCAGGATATGGGGATCGTTGTGCCTATGGTCATGGTCAAAGACAATATCCAGCTCAGGCCTGGGGACTATCATATTCTCCTCAAGGGCAACATCATCGGCCGCGGCAGTCTTATGGTCGACTACTATCTTGCGATGGATCCCGGCGATATTGTGGAGACCATCGATGGCATCGCAGGGAAAGAACCTGCGTATGGACTCGACGCTGTCTGGGTGAAGAGTAGCCAGCGGGAGGAAGCGAGCTTTAGGGGCTATACAGTCGTTAACTGTTCGACCGTTATCGTCACGCATCTTACCAAACTTATTGAAGAACATTCGGCAGAATTGCTGGGTCGCCAAGAGGCGCAGAATCTCCTTGAGGGCCTTAAAGAGGAAGCACCGAAGGTCGTTGAAGAGGTAGTGGCTTCGGATCGACTCAGTCTTGGCGAGGTTGTGAGAGTTTTGCAAAACCTCCTCGCAGAGCGCGTAAGTATCCGAGACTTGCGTACGATTTTTGAAACACTGGCCGATCATTGCCGCATCATCAAGAGTCCCGATGTCTTGACCCGTTATGTACGGAAGTCTCTGGGCCGTGGTATCATTAGAAAGTACTTAACACCAGATGAAAAACTCGTTGTCGTGACCTTTGACAGGGCCGTTGAAGACTTGATCGCAGCCGGTATAAACCAACGTGAAGATGGTTCGACCTCCCTGATGCTTGAGCCGGAAATCGCACAACGAATCCTCAATCGAATCGCCGAGGCTCTGGAGGCTTTCCAAACGACAGGAACGCAGCCCATCATACTCTGCGGCTCTTTTATTCGGTGGGACATCCGGCAACTCGTAAACCGCTTTATCCCCGGTGTTGTTGTTTTGGCATTTGATGAAATACCGGCAGGAAGTCAGACAAAATCAATTGGCATCGTAAGTTTATAATGCGTGTCCGATATTTAGCCTTTTCAGGAGCTCTGCAGAATGGACGTCAAGACCTTTGAGGCTTTTACGATGAAAGATGCTCTTAAAGCGGTCAAGACCGAGTACGGGAGTGATGCCGTCATTCTCAATACGCGAGAGAAAAGTCCTGAAGGCGGCCGCAAAGGCAAAACGTTCGAGGTCACGGCAGCGCGTTCTTCGAGTCAGCAGACTCGCAGCAGCGGCGCAACTCATACGCCTCCCGATGCCAGCCTTAATCGCGATGCGTTGTTTGAAATGCTGGATTATTTCAAAACAATTGAGCGAAATATCAAGGCTATGAGCGATGATTTGGCCAAGAGACAAGATCTTTTCCGCCTCGATGCAGGACTCCACGAGCTTCGCAGCATGGTGTTCGAACTGAGTCAGCAAAAGCCTGATCATCTCATGCACAACATGGTTGCACCTATGGCCAAGGTCTTTCAGCGCCTCAGTCTCATGAGTGTGCAAGAGTCTGAGCAGCTTCGCCTCGCGGAGCATCTCAAAGGGCTGAAAAACACAGCTGAAGACGATACCGAGCAGAGCTTTAATTTCTATCAGGGTCATGCGATCCGTTGGATGATGAAAAAAATCAAGGTCGCTCCCCTTTGGAACTCCCAATCGGGTGAGCAGGCCGTGAATATTGTTGTCGGACCTGCCGGCAGTGGTAAAAGCAGCCTGGTTGCAAAAATAGCGGCTGCTTATATCGGCAAACAAAAGCTAATTCTGGTGTCGGCTGATACCCGAAAGCTCGCCGCCAAAGAACAACTTCGCGTGCTAGCGCGTGTTCTCAATATCCCCTTCGAGGCGATCGAACGCCCCGAGGAACTTCCCGAAGTCCTGGCCAAACACAAAAGCTGGGATCTCTGCATAGTCGATACCGGCTCGCAATGCCCGCGTTCGAAAGAGGATTTGAGAGACCTCCTGGCTTTTAAGGAGCTGGATTTGCCTGTTCAGTTCCACCTTGCTTTGAGCATCACCGAAAAAGAAGAGCAGATGGATCGGATGGTCCGCGGTTTTTCTCCCCTCGGCTTACAAAGTATCGTTTTCAATCGCCTTGATGAATGTTGGTCCTACGGTGAGATCTTCAACATCTGTGTACGATGGTCGATGCCCCTGAGCTACTTCGGAGTGGGCGGCAACGTCCCTGAGGATCTTGAGCGAGCAAGCCGGGAACGAGTCGTGGAACGCATTTTCGGTCTATAAATCACGGAGTCAAGGCAAGTTATATGAATGTCCGGCAGAAAAAACCACTTATTCTCAGCATCGCGAGCGGCAAAGGCGGAGTCGGTAAAACCATAACAACGGTGAATATGGCATTAGCCGCGCGCCGAATGGGTTACAAGACGCTCCTCCTCGACGGCGATTTCGGTTTGGCGAACGTCGACATTGTCCTCGGGCTCAAGGCTCGTTACACTATTCAAGATGTATTAGATGGCGAAGTCGAAATGGAGGATACGCTCCTCGACGGTCCATTGGGGCTCAAGATTATTCCTTCGGGCTCAGGTTTTGCGAGACTCGCTGATCTCAAGTTGACCCAAAGAATCCGCCTTCTCGATAAAATATCGGAAATAGCGCAGGAATATGACGTTCTTTTCATTGACACTGGAGCTGGCATCTCTGAGTCCGTTCTCCATCTGAACTCGGTAGCGGATGCTATTTTGCTTGTAACTACTCCTGAACCACATGCACAGACGGACGCTTATGCCTTCGTCAAAGTCATGTGCGAGAAATATGGCAAACGTAGAATTAGTTTGATCGCCAATCAGGCCGTCTCGGATGCGCAAGGTCACAAGGTTTACCAAAACCTTGCTGATGTCGCCAAACGCTTCCTCGACTTTGATTTGGGATTCGCAGGTGTAGTGCCTAAAGACGCTGTCGTGCAACGCAGTGTCATGATGCAACGCGTTGCGGATGATCAAGTCAAACACACCTTGTCAGGTCAGGCCTGGAACGAAATCACGAGAAAGACGATTGAGAGCTTGGTAAGTGAGCCTAAAGACGATTCAAGTCGCGGACTCAGTGACCTGCTTTTCCCAAACTTTGGTGCGCTGCGCGCCCTTTGAACCTTGCTGGTAGGGGAGATACTTCCGTATGAAAGGTCTTGTAAAGAGATATAAGCAGGATACCAAAGGCGTCGATGGGAAGCTTCGCGATCAATTGATCATGGACTACGCACCGTTGATTCGCTTTGTGGCGCAGCGTATCGCCGCTCGGTTGCCGTCGAACATCGACATCGATGACCTCATCAGTGCCGGCGTCATCGGGCTCATGGATGCGATCGAGAAATACGATCCTTCGCGCGATAACAAATTCAAGACTTATGCGGAGTTCCGTATTCGCGGAGCTATCCTCGACGAACTTCGGTCGCAAGACTGGGTCCCTCGATCGGTGCGCGATAAAGCCAAGAAAATTGAAAAGACCTATGCCGAGCTCGAGCAGAAGTTCGGCCGCGCTGTCACGGACGAAGAGCTGTCCGGAGCGCTTGGGATTCAGCTCGACGAATACTACGATATGGTCTCTAAGGTCAAAGCGGTTACCCTGCTTTCGATCGACGAACTCTCCGGACCGAATCAACAGGATCGTAAGAGCTTGCTTGAATGCCTTGAGAACGTCAGTTCCAAGAACCCCTTTACGCAGCTCAAAAGCAAAGGCATTCGCGATCTTCTTGTGAAACACATCGATGAATTGCCGGAAAAACAAAAACTTGTTCTTTCCCTCTATTATTATGAAGACTTGAATCTTAAAGAAATCGGCCGAATCCTTGAAGTAACAGAATCACGGGTGAGCCAGCTCCACACGCAGGCTGTGGAAAAACTAAGAACTAAACTCAAACCTATCCTCACCGACTGACGTGCATAAGGAGCTAACGATGACCATTTTTAGACCCAACTTAAAGATATTGGTAGTGGACGATTTCCCTACCATGCGTCGAATCGTAAGGACGCTCTTGAAACAAAACGGCTTCAATAATTTGACGGAAGCCGAAGACGGAGAACAAGCCCTCCGTATGCTCAACGCGGAAGGCGACTATGAAATGGTCGTGTCCGATTGGAACATGCCGAACATGACAGGCTTGGAACTTCTTAAAGCGGTGCGTGCACACGAGAAGTTTAAGCATCTGCCTTTTCTTATGGTCACGGCCGAAGCCGAAAAAGAAAACATCATCGAAGCCGTCAAAGCGGGTGTGAGCAACTACATCGTGAAGCCTTTCACGGGTCAGGCGTTGAAAGACAAACTCGACAAGATAGATGCCACGTTCAAAAAGCAAACCGCCGCGAAATAAGTAGGGGGCTCTGGTTATGAAAGATAAAGCTACGACTCAGGAAAACGAAGATGTGGCTCTCCTTATTTTCAATGAGGATTTGGTCAAAAAATATCCTCGTTCGAATCGTCGCCTAGCTGTTGGTGTTGCTAAATACGGCATCAGCGCAGAAAAAGGCGAGGAAGAAGCTCAGACTGTTCATATCAGCCCTTTCGGTATCCAGCTGCGTGTATCGCATGAATATGAGGAGGGCGACCTCCTTAAGATATTCGTCAACATTCCAGATTACTGGGAACGTAAACGTCGTTTTGTGGATTACAGCCGCATCGATACGCCGGATAACTTTAAAATACTCGTCAAAGTCGTATCGTCTGAGGAAGTGGGCAAACGTGGCAAAAAGAAGATCCTGCTCGCCCGCACGGTAAATATGGATGAAGTTGACGAGCAAGTCTTGAAGGCCTTTCTGCAAGAAGGTTGATCAAAAAACTGAAAAAAGCTGGTTCATTCGCATGATCAGCTTTTTTTTCATATGGGGTTTTTATGAACCAAATGCTTTTGGCCGTTCTCATTGGAGTCGATTTTTTATTGATCGTTCTGGTTATGATGGCGCTTCGTAGGAAGCAGGACACACCTGCGACTGTCACGATACTGCGTGAGCTTGATCATGAGCATCGATTGATCAAAGAGATGCGGGAAGCGGTCCGGGAAGACCTTTTGCAAAAGCATTCGGAAATGAAGATGCTCTATGAAAAAGTCGCAATGATAGCGACTGAGACGGATATGGAACTTAAAACAGGCGCTCACTCACTCAGTCAGGAGATGGAAATCCTTCTTCAGGATGCTCGCCAGCGCCTTGATGAGTACCTTTCGCAGATCGACAAGCGTCGTACCGGCTTGAGTTCATTGCTTAAAAAAGCACAGGAAGAACGACAGGCGCTCCAGAAGGCTTTGAGTCGCGGCGAAAAGCTAACCAAGTTTTTTGATAGTACCGTCCCCTATCAGGATGTCCTGGAAGAGCTGGAAGACAAAAAATACGTCGATGCTCGTCATATGCTAGCGCGTGGCGTTACACCCACGCAAGTGGCCCGTGAACTCGGCCTGGCGGAGTCGCAGGTCCAACTCATCGCGAGCATGAATAGTTGATCTTAGACTCGATGAGCCGTGCAGAAATCTATGATGCTTTTGGCTAAGGCTTTGCTGTCTTCAGCCAAAAGCAAATGCCCTACCCCCTCCATGATCTTCAGTTCCGCATTTGGTATTGCTGTGTGCAACTTATGAGCAGCCCCTACCGGAATTACCCCGTCTTCATTGCCGTGAATAATCAGAGTTGGGCACTTGATTTTGCTCAATAGCATATCGTTGTCGATCGCGTTGATCGCTGCGCGTTGCTGTTGCGCTCTTTTCTCAAAATCCTCAGTTAGGATACTTTGCAGTATCTGCTTGGTCATGGCGTCAACGAGGAGCTTGTTGCGTTGTGCAAAGCCTTGTGTGACGTAAAGCTGCATACGTGCATTTACTTCTTCAAGAGTCTTGCCCCATCCACCGCTCGTGGCAGGATTAATATCGCGGCTGCCGGTCCCTGTACTCACCAGCACCAGGCCGTTGATTTCGCGTTCTGAAGCAATGATCTCGCTGAGCATGCCGCCCATAGAAATACCCACTAAAAAGCTCTTTTTAATGCCGAATTTTTCCCATAGGGCGTAAACATCCTGCACCATGTCGGCCTTGGTGAAAGGCTCTTCCGTTTTGGTTTGTCCGGAGCCACGGTTATCAAAGGTCAGGCATTGAAATCCGGCCTCAACCAAGGTTTTGGCGAAGAGGCGAAAGTCTTTGGAACTGCGTGTATGGCCATTGACAAGGGTAATCCAAGGCCCCTTTTCGCCCGCTGTTTCGTAGTATAAGGAAGCATTCGGAACTTCTATAAATGACATGTATGGGCCTTTGTTATGCTTTTGCTTCGCTTGAACTGTCGGTTTCGCCAGTGAGCTCAGGGAGAGGGATTTTTTTCAGGCTCAGATAAGGGATGACGCCTGTGAGGTTTAATACAAGCTGTGAAAGGGCAAAGAGGTTGAATGCGTTTGCCCCATGTTCGAGCCCCACCATGTGAAAGAGCTGATCGAAGGCAACATGACCAACGCCGAGTCCAGCGGGTGCGAGCGGAATAGCCGTGGCCGTAACACCGATAGGAAAGACGATAGCGATTTTTCCGAACGGTGGGAATCCACCTGAGACTTTACCTGTGATGAAATAGAAGAGGAGCAAACAAAGTCCCTGAATCAGGAGGGAAATGCCAAGGCTCAAAAATATCGATCCCCGCGCGTAACGATAAACACGCATGGCCTGATAGAGCTTTTCGATAAATTTCACTCCGGGCAATCGAAGTTTGAAAAGTGATAGAAATGGATCGTTGCCTCTATAGTGATAGAGTGCTGCGCAGAAAAAGAGGATAAAACCAAAGGACAGTCCCGATATAATTAGCAGTATGGGCCAAAATCCATTTGTGCTTTGTACGGTCTGATAGTTAAACACGATCATAATCCAGCATATGAGAAACAAGCCTGCCAGGCCGACAATACGATCCAGAAGAGCCGTCATCATCGCAAGCGCCTTCGATTTTGTTGGATTATCGCGAATTACATAGGCTATTTTGGCTACATCTCCGCCGACGGCTCCCGGCATCACTGAGCTGAAAAAGAGCCCCGTTGTTTGTAAGGTCAAAGCGCGTTTCCAGGAGATGATATAGCCAGCGCCCTGCAGAAGCGTTTTCCATCGCCAGGTTCCTAGAAAAATCACCGCAAATACAAAATAAAAAAGACTCGCTGCAACAAGCCACATATCCTGCTGAAAGAGTTTTAATTGAGACCAGTCAAGCTTGCCAGAGCTGATAAGCCATCCGATTATAATCACGGCAACTGCAAGTTTAAGCAGTGTAGAAAACAGCGTTTTTAGCATAAAAATGGCCCTATGATTGAGTTTAAGGGACGCTCGGCTCCGCCCATCTTAGGACGCCGTTGCCAATTTGTCTCTTTTTAATATATCGACTAAGCTAAAGTGAGTAGTAAACCTTGATAGGCTAAACTGGCTCTGATTGGCCCACTATGGGAAGGCCGACTTATGGAAAACCCGCGCGAGCAAAAACGTAGAGTGTTAATAGCAGAGTCCTCCGGACCTTCGCGCATCCTTTTGTCCGAGGTCGTCAGGGGCCAGGGTTTTCCAGAAGTTCAGGCTGTGGCATCGCTCAAGGATGCCATTGGTATACTTGAGGTTGAGCCTATCGACTGGTTGATTACCGGTGTCTTCCAAGACCAGACGGAAAATATTCTGCAGCTCCTCAAATTGTGTTGTATGACACCGAGTTTGCGCGACCTTCAAGTCTCGGCCTTCTTCGATAAGAGCGAATTATACCTGCTGCCAGAGGCGTTTGAACTGGGTTTGATGTCTTATCACATGAGGCCTTTCACCAAAGACTCGTTACTCGCCGAGATCAGCAATATCGTGGCGGATTTTGACCAGATGGACTGGAATTCCATGATGATTGCAAGTCAGTACCTTCGTAAATATCTGAATCTAGCGCAGCTTTTTGACGATCTCTTGGTTTTTGAAAGGCAACTGACGAAGCTTCTTCCAGGTGATCTGCTGCAGCTTTTGAACTTAGTATGTCCCCTCGTGCAAACCAAAAAAGTCGTGGAAGCCCTTAAGATCCTTGCGTAAGTTCTGAAGCTCGACAGTTCGCTTATCAGACAGGTGACTGCGCTTGCGCAACAATACTTCCCAAATCAGGATATAACGACGGCTCAGGAAACGACGAATATCCTTGGCATCCAAACGGCAATTATCGTCGACAACGATTCGTCTGTGCAGCGGGAACTCAAAAAAGTCCTCGATGAAATGGGTGTCGAGAGCATAAATGTTTTTGACGATGGTCTAGCGGCGTTGCAGTTCTTGGAAGGAAACCCAAATCCCGACCTTATCATTCATGAATGGAAAATCTCGAAAATCACTGGTCCGTTGTTTCTCCAGCGTGCACGCGATCATGGCGAAAAAAATTCCCCATTCATCGCCTGTAGCTCGTTAATCGAGAAAAATGACATTCCGTTTCTTCGCGAGATGGGCATTGCCCATGTTTTGAAAAAGCCTATTCAAAGAGCCGAGCTTATCAAAGGCGTCGCCTGGACGATCCAGCAGGATCGGCGTCCCACGGATCGCGTGGCTCTTGAGCGCAAAATCAGGCAAAAGATCAAGCAAAGAAATTTAAGTGCGGCGGACGAGTTTGTCGCTCTTTATCTCAATGAGCCAGCGATCCCGGTCAGCGCTAAACAACTAGTGCGAGCGGAGATCGCCTACGCCGAAGGCAATTTTGAGAAAGCCCGCGACTTCGCTCTCGACGCAATGAAACAAGGCGGGGAATCTATTTTCGTTTTGAATCTCCTGGGTAAAACTATGCTACAGCTCCGCGTTATGGAGACTGCTCTCAAGTGTTTCGAAAGAGCCCAGAAACTCGCCCCAGCGAATATTGAAAGATTGTGTCAGCTCGCTGAAATTTATGCTGAGGTCGGAGACGAAAGCGCGTCGGAGGCCGCTCTGCAAAAAGTTGATGATCTCGACGTTGGGGGCGAAAAGGCCGACGAATCCCGGGCAAAAATAGCGATTACTCAAGGGGATTCGACCTCTGCAAAAAGCATCATGGAACATTTGGAATCGATCGACAGTATTATTGCCTATATGAACAACCGTGCGATCGCAATGGCTCGTTGCGGAATGGTAGCCGAGGGAATCTTACAATATAAACGTACAATAGAATCAATTCCGGACAATCATCCGGAAGTTTGCAGTATCGTCAACTATAACCTGGCATTGGCCTATCTTCGTGATCAGCAGACTGATCTCGCCAAAGAGTGTCTGAAAGATCCAGTTCATAAGCAAATCGACCGCATGAAGGATAAGGTCAACAAGCTTCTGGTGCGTATCCTGACAGCCGAGAGCAAAGGCGAACTCCTGCAGATGTCGCCCCTGCAAGCGCAAATAAACCTTGTTGAAAACCTTGTTCCGGACAGCAAAGAGTTGCCGGTTGATTCACATACGAATGGGGCAAACGCAAGCAATGCAGTGCTCATGGCGATCGAAAATAGACCCGGTGATCACGGCGTTTATTTGCTTTATCGTTGTTCGATCAAAACTTCGGAAGGCTCGAAGATGCTGGCGGGGAACGTTCAATTCCGGCCGAGGCTCTTGATCAACAAAGATGACCCGCAAAAAAAATATGGACTCCGCTAAGAGTCCATTCGATCGGCCTCGTCAAAGGTCGAAAATCTTGCCAGGGTTCAGAAGGTTATCCGGGTCGAAAGCCCTTTTGATTCTTTTTTGCAACTCCAGTCCCTCCGGGGCTAGGCAGAAATGCAAATCGGCTTTTTTCAAAACGCCGATCCCATGCTCGGCGCTAATCGAGCCTCGATATTTCTGTACGAGTTTAAAGACCTCTTCTTCCGTCGCCCGGGTAACGGCACGAAATTCGGTATAGTCCTGCTTAAAATCGCCAACATAATTTAGGTGAAGGTTGCCGTCACCAATATGCCCAAAGAGAAACATCTGCACGCCCTGGATTTTTTTCAGGACGACTTCCATCTCGTTGATAAAGGCCGGTAAGGAACTGATTGGCAGGGAAATATCGTTTTTACGAACATTGCCCTCGATGGCGACCGATTCACTGATGTTTTCGCGGAACCCCCAAAGATTTTGGAATTCTGTCGAATTGGTCGCAATTACGGCATCACTGATCAAGCCGCGTTCAAACGCTTCTTCCAAAAACGGCTCCATCGGATCGAGAGAACCTTCAGGCTGTTTCTCAAACTCAAGAAGAGTGTAGATCGGCGACTTCTCCTGGAACGGATTAATCCGGTGTTTTTGGTGTTTTAACACTAGGTCAAGACATTCTTGAGTAAAAAACTCAAAGGCCGTTGGATGAATGCCGCGTAGATTCACAAGGCCCAGGAGCTTAGTCACGCTTTCAAAATCCGGGCAGGCCATACAAGTCAGTCGAAGCTCTTTGGGAAGAGTCGCCAGCTTCATGGTCGCTTGCGTGACGATGCCAAGCGTTCCTTCCGAGCCGATAAACAGATGTTTGAGGTCATAACCGATGTTGTTTTTGCGAAGATCGTAGTTGAGATCGAGAACTGTTCCGTCAGCCAGGACGACTTCAAGGCCCAGGACTTGCTCGCGCGTGCCACCGTAACGAATCAGTTTCAGTCCACCCGCATTCGTTGCGATGTTGCCGCCCAGTTGGCAACTTCCCTTGGCAGCAAGGTCAACCGGATAAAAGAGGCCCTGGTCCTTCGCCGCTTTATGAAGGCTTTCGGTGATGGCACCAGCTTCGGCACGGATACTCATATTGATGGGATCGATGTTGATGATGCGATCCATCTTCTCGAGTGAGATCACAAGCTCTTCATGCGAAGCATTTGCGGCGCCAGCGAGACCCGTACGGCCCCCGCTGGGAACGACTTTTATCTTGTTTTTGTGGCAATATTTCATGATCTTCGAAACTTCATCGGTCGTTTTTGGGAAAACGACAGCCGAAGGTTTGGGTGTCGAACGGGTCCAGTCTTTACCATATATTTGCAGGTCATCAGCTTTCTCGGAGATCCGAGTCGCGCCTAGGATGCCTTCCAGAGCTTCATAATGAACAGAATTCACGATCATTTCCTTTCTTCGGTGATAATCCGGCGGGTCCGAGTGTTGGTGCCCCTCAACGGAGATAGCTCAAACACCGCCGTTCAAGCAATCCTTCTTGCCTTATAATTCTTCCCAAATCTTTTTCAAGGCGAGGTCCTGACGTTTGCGAAACTCCGCCACGGTTGTTGTTCGCCCATTGTTGAGTATCGCAAAGGCAAGCATGCCATGTTTGGGGTGTCCCATATAACCGGCTATGCTGGAAACAGCCACCGGTTGAGTCAACGTCCCCGTTTTAGCACGGACCATACCGTCAAGTACATCTTCGCCCTTGAAGCGCTTACGAAGGGTTCCTGTCCATCCTGAAGCCGGAAAACTCGCGAGGTATTCGGGGAATAGATCCATTCGCTTTTGCATGTAGAGAAGGACCTTGACGATCTGTTCGGCTGAGAAGGTATTGCGAGCGTCGAGTCCTGACCCATTATGAATCTCAAATTTATCTTTGATGCCAACTTCATTGCGCAGAAACTTTTCTATCCCTGCCACGCCGTTTTTAAGAGAGCCTGTTTCCGAGGCATCGTCATTCAAATGAGCACCAAGGCGTTTCGTAAGGGAATCAGCGATATAATTGTTTGAGAAGTGATTGAGACCTTGAACGATGTAAGCGATGTCGTAACTGTCGATAGTGTAGAGGAGTTTCGCCGTTGCGGGGACTTTCCCGCCCCTCACTTTGCCTTTAATTGTTATGCCTGCATTGAGCAGAAACGCGCGGAGAAGTTCGCCCGATTCCGTGAGCGGGTCGCCCATGGAACGGTAGACTTTTGCGACTGGGATTTGGGTGCCAATCGTTCCGTTCACAACTAATGAGGAATCCCCGTTGCTTGTCGAGCGCACGGCAGAAAGATGATTTTCTCCCCCACTAACAGTTTGGGTTTTGTTGTGCAAAGGAACGCCGGGCAAAGGATAGGGATCAAAGTTGACCTTTGCGGGTTCGCCAGCCCGCGTTGCCGGATTGATGACAATGGGAAGCGTATTGAAGTTGACACCAAACGCCGTCACGGGCGCATCGTATGCGCGATCCGATTCATCGGCACGGTCCATGCGCGAACGGTCCCGTTCTTCATTATCAAAAAGGCTGTTATCGATAACAAGGTCGCCTTCGAACTTCGTGATGCCCATGTTTTTAAGATCGGCCGCCATCTGCCATAATTTTTCGTTTACCAGCATCGGATCGCCATCACCCTTTACAAAAAGAGGGCCCGGCACTGTTTCGCCGGTACGAGGAGCTGTGATGAAAAACTTCGTTTTGAGTGTCGTTGCGGGCTTGAAATAATGAAGCATCGCAGCTGACGTGAGGACCTTAGTCACAGACGCCGGAATAAGCGCCTTTTTGGGGTGGCTTTCATAGATCGTTTTTCCGTCGCTCATTCGTACGATCAGGATCGATTCGGAACTGCCATCGGCGGGCATCAGTCGCGCCTCAGCACCAGCTGGCAAAGTCCAAAACGCTAACAGCAGAAGGGAAGTTGTCAGCCTTCGCATAATACGCACCTCATCGCCTAAAGGGTGAAAATCTCCCTATTATAGGACAAGTTGCTTCAGAGCAGAAACTCCTGTGAGCAGGGCGAGAGCAAAGATTCCTGCAATAACGTCGTCGAGCAAAGTGCCGAGCGCTCCGGGAAGTTTTTGGTCAGCCCAACCGATGGGTCCGGGTTTGAAAATGTCAAAAAAGCGAAAAAATGCAAAAGCGGTAATCATATGAAAGGCGTCGAATGGGAAAAAAACACTCACGATCGCCTGTCCTAAGACTTCATCAATGACAATTCGGCCGTCGTCATGAGTATTCCACTGTTTTTCGGTTCGGTCGATTGACCACCAGCTGATGAGTCCGACGCCACATAGCAAAAAAACAGCGACTGGAATAGAAAAGTCGCCAAGTCCTTGAACTGATTGCGCAATGAGCCAAGCAACAGGAAGGCCAGCCAAACTGCCCCAGGTGCCAGGGGCCTTGGGTAGCATTCCGAGTGGATAGACAACAGCAAGTCGTGACGCGAAGGTCCAATAGGGAACCTTGGGTTTTTCGCCGGCGTATTGTTTCATTCTTGATCCTTTCGAAGCAGGGCTTTTTGCAGCCATCGATCCAGAGCATTTGCAAACGATTGTTTGTCTTTCTCGCTATAGCTGGCCGGTCCTCCGGTCACCAGCCCAGCGCCTCGAAGTCCTTCCATCATATCGCGCATATTGAGACGCTCGCGCACGTTGGCTTCTGTGTAGGCTTCGCCTCTTGGATTGATTACATGAACCCTCTTTGCCACAAGTTCGGCTGCGAGCGGAACGTCGGCCGTGACGACCATATCATGTCCGCTCGCTTCTTGAATGATGTAATGGTCAGCTGCATCGGGCGTCTTCGGGACCTGCACCTGGGTGATCAGGGCGCTTCTCGGGACCTTTTGAGTTTGGTTCGCTACGAGGCAGACAAAGAGGCTTCGTTTCTCTGAAGCACGATATATGATCTCTTTTACAGGCGCCGGACAGGCATCGGCGTCAATCCATATTTTCAAAACGTAAGTCTCCAAAAATCTCATCATAGGTGCTGCATCCTATAGGTTTGACCGCTCCGATTCTAGGCACATCTACTCATAGGCCCCGACTTAGGACTTGACTCCGAGTTCATGGGTGCGTGTAGTAGCCGCAGGTCCGAGTTTTTTTTAGGGAAGGCGTCGTTTATGAGACGCAAAAATGTTATTAGTAGTCTTTCCTGCATACTCGTCGTGATTATTATTTTTTCATTCGCATATCTACCCATGCGCATTATGAAAAATGCAACTCACGATGCCGGAGTGGTTTCTCATACCTACGAAGTTCGGAAAGAAATACGGGATATTTCAGACGTCTTAAGATCAATAATTTATCTTCATCAAAATTATATGTTTACCGGAATCGAAGCTTTCCGCTTCGAACGCAACCAAGCTGTATCGAAGCTCCGAATAGAAACAAATGAAGTGATTGATCTCGTTCATGATAATCCGGCTCAACACGACAAGATCAAGGCTTTACAGGCGGCTATAACCAACTATTTTTTACCCTTCATTCTAAACGAAGAAGAGCTGCCGCGTTTCATCTACAGCCGCGCCCAGTTCGTCCAGCTTCTCAATCATGAAACAACCCTCAATCCAATCTTTGACCTCGTTCAAGAACTGGACAGGAACGAAGCGGATCTACTGGAAGTGCGCCAACGGTTGCTCGACGCGACCATCCAAAAGGATTCTTTCATTTCTCTGGGTATGGGCTTCGCAGCCGTTGCGCTTTTGGTTTCTATGTTTGGCCTCTATAAAATCGATGTCGAAGAAAAAGAAGCGACTTCGCGTTTTCTTCGCCATGCGAACAGCGAGGTGGAAAAAGCCAATCACATGAAAAGTGCCTTCCTAGCGAATATGAGCCACGAAATCCGTACACCTCTCGGTGCTATACTGGGGTTTGCAGAACTCTTGAGTGTGCCGGTGCTTTCGGATTCGGAGCGTATTCGCTACGTCGACGTAATCCGCAGGAATGGTAAGGCCTTGAGTCAGCTTATCGACGATATACTGGACCTTTCGAAAGTTGAAGCCGGTAAGATCTCGATTGAGAAAATTGACTGTGACTTGGAGGATTTGCTCCTCGATATCAGCCAGATGTTCAAGGGAAAAGCGGAAGAAAAGCATATTTTATTTCGTATCGAAACAATAGGATATGTACCCAAGTCGCCGGTTTCTGATCCGCTGCGCATCCGACAGATCCTGATCAATCTTGTCGGAAACGCAGTTAAATTTACAGATGCCGGATATGTGGCCATTCGATTGGCGTGGATTCCTCATCCAAGCTTCAAAAACCAGGGGGATCTCGTTTTTACCGTAGTCGATTCAGGCGTCGGAATTGCGCGCGATCTTCAGGATAAACTGTTCCAGCCCTTTACCCAGGCCGAAGATTCAACAGCCAGAAAGTTTGGGGGGACAGGGCTGGGTCTCACTCTATCGAGGCGTCTGGCGAGACTTTTGGATGGTGATGTCGCGTTGAAAGAAAGCGTACCGAATGTCGGGTCGCAGTTTGAGTTGAAAATTCCGGTGGCTGCGCCGACTCCAGAAGCTCTGCGACTTCCGCCCCATCTTCACGTCAGTCATTTCACTGAGGACCATACAGCGACCGAAGGGGATCTCCAGACAAAACGAGAGGCTGAGGATGAAAGTCTAACTTTAAAGGACGTGCATATACTATTGGCCGAGGATGCTCCTGATAATCAGCTTTTAATCACTCAAATCTTGGAGGCCACAGGCGCAAAGGTTTCGGTGGTTGGCAACGGCCGAGATGCTGTCACAAGCGCGATGGCTGGCGGGCAGGATCTTATACTGATGGACATACAAATGCCGATTTTGGGAGGTTATGAAGCGGCTCAAGAGCTACGGTCGAATGGCTATCAGGGGCCTATAGTTGCTCTATCAGCACTTGCTATGGTCAAAGATAAAGAGAAGTCGCAGCGATCGGGTTATGATGATCATTTGACTAAACCAATAAACAGCGAAAAATTGATAGCCACGATTAAGCATCTTACCCGTGATTTGCCGCTCGATTGTCATCATCCTTCAGTTTAGCAATTCTGTATGTCTCTCCCTATGACACCATGAAATAAGCGTGTAGCCCATCTTCATAAGGGATTTGCATGAGCCTTATCATACGCGACGTCTCGAAAACCTATCCCAATGGCGTACACGCACTGAACTCTATTCATCTGGAAATTCCGAATGGAATGTTTGGATTGCTCGGGCCCAATGGAGCAGGCAAATCTTCGCTCATGCGCACCCTTGCGACTCTGCAGGAGCCCGACACTGGAACAATCGAGTTTAACGGCTTTAATTTGCTGAGAGAAAAAATGCATCTTCGGAGTATGCTCGGCTACCTACCGCAGGAATTTGATGTCTATCCCAAAATCTCGGCGGAGGACCTCTTGAGTTACCTCGCAGAACTCAAGGGTGTTTCAAGCCGAAGGGAGCGGCAGGCCCTGGTTGAGCATCTGCTGACGGTCACCAACCTTTATGATGTTCGCAAAAAAGCCGTCGCTCATTATTCCGGTGGAATGAAACAAAGATTTGGAATAGCGCAGGCCCTTATCGGGCAACCTAAACTCATCATCGTCGATGAACCAACGGCAGGGCTCGATCCTGAAGAGCGCGTGCGATTTCACAATCTTTTGGCTGATATCAAGGATGATGTGACCGTGATTCTATCAACGCATATCGTCAGCGACGTGAGCGACCTTTGTCAGAGCTTCGCTATCATCAATAAAGGCGAGGTGCTATCCAATCAAACGCCTCAAGACGCCCTCAGGGGCCTTCGGAATAAACTTTGGGAAAAACGTATTCCGCGTCACGCCTCGGTTGAACTGCCACTCGATCGCCTTGTTTCTATGCATCTTTCCATGGGGGATCAGATTGTTCGGTTCTACGGCGAAGACTTAACGGCATTGGGCGCAGAACTCACGCAGCCGACACTTGAAGATTACTACTTCATAACGATCAAAGGACTCACTTTATGATCCGAAGTATCTGGAGTAACTTCAAGTTTGAGTTGACTAGCCGAAAGAAGTTTGTAGCGCCTTACGTTTACGGCTTCGTTATTTTTGCCTTCATGTTTTTCATCGTATGTTCGGCAGGTGGCGCATTCAAAGGCGTGAACATCACCTTTGGTTTGGGTCAGAAAGTTTTTGTTAACAGTCCCTATGCTATCAACCTTTATTACGGTTTGATGTCCATCTTTGGCGTTCTCATCATTGCTCCCATCTTTGGCCAGGCCGTTTGTAAAGATTACGAGGCAAAATTTGATCAGATCGTGCTTTCGGCGCCAGTCAGCCGGACCGGGTTTTATCTGGGGCGTTTTTTTGGTTCAACACTGGTTTGCACACTGATTTTTCTCGGTCTGGGAATCGGTCATGCGTTGGCGTCCGCGATGCCCTTTGTGCAGCGATCACTCTTCACCGCGCCGTCTTTAAACTCTTACCTTCTGCCCTACCTGACTCTCATCATCCCCAATATCATTATTTTTGGCAGTATTTCATTTGCGGTCGGTACAATCAGCAAAAAAATGAGTTCGGTTTATATAACGAGCATACTCTCTTTTATGGGCTATCTCTTTGCTTCCACGCTCACTCGTGACATCGAGAAAAAAACCCTTCGTGCTCTGGCAGATCCTTTCGGGGTCAACGCACTCGGGCGGCTCACAGAATACTGGTCGGTTGCTGAGAAAAATTCACGCCTTCTTTCTTTGACAGGCCCTCTCCTGTGGAATCGAGTGTTATGGCTCGGCGTAAGCCTGGTGTTTTTAGGTGTCGCGCTTGTTTATGCCCAGCGCGATCGCAAGGTCAAAATAAAGAGCGAGAAAAAGAATATTGTTCATTCAGCTCTGAGTCGCAAAGCCTCTGTAGACTTTTCCACCTGCATGAGTTTTGACCTTCGCTCACGTCTCAAGCTCTTTTGGTCACAGGTGCTGTTTGAAGCGAAGGGTTCGGTCAAAAACATCTATTTTCTGTGTTTGACTTTTGCGGGGATCCTGTTTGTCTTTTTTCTCAGTGGCCAGTCGGGGAAAATTTTTGGTACGGAAACGTATCCTATTACTTATAAAATTCTAGAAACAACCAGCGGAAGTTTTGGCACATTTCTCCTTATCATCATTATTTTTTATACAGGCGAACTGATTTGGCGTGATCGTCAGAGTCGTCTCAATCAGATCATAGACGCGATGCCTTTGCCAACCTGGATCATGGGTCTTGCCAAGTTTGCAGCGTTGCAATTGATTATCATTGCGCTGCTAAGTATCGTCGGTCTTTGCGGAATTCTCATACAAACTGCGGAGGGTTACACGCATTACGAGCTCGTCCAGGTCTTTCGAACGCTCTTCACGCTGGAATGGCCTCACTATTTCATTTTCAGTAGTCTTGTTTTTGCTATTCACACCCTGGTGAATGACAAGGTTTACGGGCACGGCTTTTCGGTCATTTGTCTGATCGGTCTTATTTTTCTTCCGAGCATGGGATTTGATCATGTCCTTTACGTTTTTGGAGCCGGCGATTCTCACGTCGAGTATTCTGACATGAATGGTTACGGCCCTTTTCTCGCCCGAATCCGTGCCCTTCAGCTTTACTGGGGTTTGGCAGCGGGCATTCTATTAAATGTCGTTTATCTTTTTTGGTTTCGCGGAGTCGATGACAATTGGTCGGTAAGGGTGAGTGAAGCCAAGGCGCGCTTTGTGGGACCGGCTCGCTTCGTCCTATATGTTCTCGCTCTGGGATTTATAGCGCAAGGTTCTTATGTGTTTTACAACACGAATGTGGTCAATGAATATCATCTCCCCTCGCAGAACGAGAAAAATCAGCTTTATTACGAGACAACATTCAAACACGATTATGATCAGAAGCCTCAACTGTCTATCGTAGCCGTTCATGCTGATGTGGATCTCTATCCGAAGAAGCTCAAGGTCGCTGCAAATTTTGTCTATACCTTTGAAAACAAAACGTCCGGTGCGGTGGGCGAAATTTTCATCAAACTTCCTGTGCGGAAAAAGTACGTGAGTTTTGCTTTTGATCGAGAGGCAAAGTTAGACAGAGATGATGTTCAGGTGGATGTACAAATCTATCGATTTACCTCGCCTGTTCACGTGGGCGAGACAGTCTCGCTTGTCTACAAAGTTGATTACGGCTACCAGGGTTTTCAAAACGATGAGACAGCAACGGCCTTGGCGGGCAATGGTACCTTCATCAACAACTCAAGCTATTTCCCAACGTTTGGCTATGATGAGCGCGGTGAACTGAGTTCAGATAAGCTGCGTGCACAATACGGGCTCAAGCCCAAAGCACGCGTGGCATCCATTAATGATGTCAATGCAAGGCGCTGGAATTATCTCACCGGGCATGATGCCGATTGGATAGATTTTGAAACGACTGTGAGCACAGATTCCGATCAAATCGCAATAGCTCCAGGTTATTTACAAAAAGAATGGGTTGATGGAGATCGTCACTTTTTTCACTACAAAATGGATGAAAAGATCCTTAATTTTTATTCTTACCTTTCTGCGCGCTACGAAGTTGCTCGTGATCATTGGAACGATGTAAAGATCGAAATTTATTACAACAAAGGCCACGAGTACAATCTTGCCTCCATGATGGAAGCCAGCAAGCAGGGTCTAAGTTATTTTACGGAAAATTTTGGACCCTATCAGAGCAAACAATTCCGTATTGTGGAATTCCCTCGCTATAACACCTTTGCGCAATCCTTTCCCAATACCGTGCCTTTCAGTGAAGCGATCGGATTCATTGCGAAAGTCGACCCCAAAAATCCAAAAGATTTGGATTATCCTTATTACGTGACGGCGCATGAGCTTGCCCATCAGTGGTGGGGACACCAAGTTGTTGGCGCAAATGTCCAAGGCGCAACCCTTTTATCCGAGACTCTTGCCCAATACAGTGCTCTCATGGTCATGGAAAAAAAGTTTGGTCGCGAAAAAATGGAGCGGTTTTTGAGCGAGGAGAGGGATGGGTATCTGGTTGCCCGGTCGCAAGAGGAGAAGACGGAGCAGCCTCTTGTGATGAACGAAAATCAGCAGTACATTCATTACAACAAGGGCAGTATAGTGATGTTTGCCCTAAAAGAAGAAATCGGCGAAAAATCTCTTAACGCGGCTATCCGGAAGTTCCTTGAATCCTACCGGTACCAAAAACCGCCATATGTAACATCCCTGGATTTTGTTGCGACGCTCAAAGCGAATATCGATCCCAAGTTTCATGATCTGATAGACGATATGCTGACGAAAATCACGTTTTACGACAATCGTATTGAAGACCATACGGTCAAATCCGAAGCGGATGGAACGTATGCGGTCGAGCTTAAGATCTTAGGCCGCAAACTCTATGTTGACGAGCACGGTGATGAAATCGATGCAAAGATGAATCAGGAGTTTGAGATCAGCGCCAAGGATAAGGACGATAAGCTTATTTTTGCCAAGCGTTATCCGCTTGTTTCGGGCACAAATTCGATAACGATTCGTACCAAAGAAAAACCCCAGAGCATCTCACTGGATGCGCTGGGGATTTGGATAGACAGAAATCGAGGGGATAATAAAGTCACGCTCTAAAGAAGTGGTCTTAGGACATGAAGCTTCTAACCAGGAGCTCTGAGAGCATGACCCAGCGACCGGCTATGGCCCCTATCCAACTCAATCCACCGAGAAGCATGATGCCGAGCAGTGCCATGCTTCCGTAAGGAACCACATACTGATCGTACTTTTGCTTCATGTTGTAAGGCAGGAGTTCATAAACGACGGTTCCGCCGTCGAGTGGATAGATCGGCAACATATTGAAAATAGCGAGAAATGCATTCACCCAGATCATAGCTTGAGCGAGGCGACTGAAGGCGATTAACCAGCTCGTTTCACTGACGGTTCCGATGGCGTAAAAAGCGATGACGGAGAGAAAACTTAAAATGAGATTGGTCAAAGGACCAGACCCGGCGACAAAAATCTGTCCCCATTTCGGGTTGCGGAAGTTGCGAGGTTCGATCGGCACAGGCTTGGCCCAGCCGAAAATAAAACCACCAAGTAGTGAGCCGATAAAGGGAAAAATAATCGTCCCGACTGGATCCATGTGGGGAATAGGATTCAGCGTGAGGCGACCCGCAAGCTGCGCCGTCCGGTCTCCTTGCCATCGCGCGATCAGGGCGTGACCTGCTTCGTGAAAGGTGAGAGAGATGATGAGGGCGATCATCATATTCAAAATATTCGCCGCTTGTGAAAAATCCATGGTTCTCCTTCGCCAACCCTTAGGAAATGCAAGGACAATCATAGCGACAAAAGGAGGAATTTGCATTGCTAACTCGCCTTCCACCCTCGAACTTGTCATACCGTGTCGTAACAGAGTGGGTTGAGAGCCCACTTCTCGAAGGGAACCCAGGGGGCGTTGATGCACGCCGTCCCTTGACCGTATTGGTGCCAAATGGGACGCCAGAGCAGCGATATCCAGTGCTCTACTGTCTTGCGCCCTGGACGAGCGCGGGCCGCACTCAGCTGCAGTGGGAGCCGTTTAAAGAAAGCCTTCAGGATAGGATAGAACGTCTGACGCGCACTGGGGCTATCAAACCAAGTATCGTGGTGTGCCCCGATCTTTACACGAGTTTTGGCGGCAGTCAGTTTGTGAATTCTGACTATCTTGGTGCCCATGGCGACCATATCGTTCACGAACTTATTTCTTATATTGAAGCCAATTTCCCGGCTTTGCCCGGCCCCGCGTCTCGTGCCGCATTCGGCCGTTCTTCCGGTGGATTCGGAGCTTTACGGCTCGCTATGGATTATCCCGGAACCTTTTCAGCTATCGCCTGCCATTCCGGGGATATGGGTTTCGAGCTGTTATACAAACGCGATCTGGTCGAGCTTTGTTATGGTCTCGCCCGTTACAGCGGAAACGTTGATTCTTACCTTGCCGCCGTCAGACAGCTGCCAAAGCTAGGTGGCAAAGATGTGATGATACTGATGCTGCTGGGAATGGCGGCGTTTTATAGCCCGAAAGGCGCAGCTGGCTTTGACCTTCCCATCGATGTCTTTACAGGCGCTATAAACCAAGATGTTTGGAATCGATGGCTCTCACACGACCCTCTCGTGCGGGTTGATTCTAAAGTCGAAGCCCTTAAACAGCTGAAATGTCTCTACATCGATTGCGGCAATCGGGATCAATATCATCTTCATTTCGGAGCGCGTCAGTTCCGCAAAAAGCTCGAAGCGTATGGAATTGCTCACCGGGCATTTGAGTTCGACGATAACCATTCCGGGACTTCGTACCGCTATGATGTGAGCCTTCCGATGATGAGCGAAGTTTTGCGGCATCAGACGTGACTTCCCGACGAGCGACTGTTATCTTGGCCTGTATTTTTGATGAAATGAGGAAAATATGACGCAAAAAGTACATAATGTAGTCATCGTTGGAACAGGCCCTGCTGGCCTCACGGCAGCTATTTATACGGCGCGCGCAAGTCTTTCGCCTGTTATCTATGCCGGTTTGCTGCATGGTGGACAGTTGACGACGACCACAGAAGTGGAAAATTGGCCTGGTTCCGAACACGGCGTCATGGGTCCGAAACTGATGCAGGATATGACTGCGCAGGCGGAACGTTTCGGCACCGAAATCGTCTACGATACGATTACCAAAGTTGACTTCTCCGGCCCGATCAAAAAGCTCTGGACTGATTCCGAAGAGATTCACGCCAAAGCCGTTATCATCTCGACCGGTGCGACGGCGAAAACAATGAAGCTTGAAAACGAAGCGCAATTGATGGGCCGCGGTCTTTCAACCTGCGCGACCTGTGACGGCTTCTTTTACAAAAACAAAAAAGTTCTTGTTATCGGTGGCGGCGACTCAGCTATGGAAGAGGCGACTTATTTGTCGAAACTCTGCAGCGAAGTCATCCTTGTGCATCGTCGTGATGTTTTCAAAGCTTCGCCCATTATGGTCGACCGCGCGAAAGCCAACAAAAAAATCCAGTTCAAAGTTCCTTTCCATGTTGCCAAACTCGTGCATGACGAAACCGGCGTAACAGGCGCTATCCTCGAGAATTCGGAAACAGGTGCAACGGAAGAAGTCAAAGTCGACGGCATTTTCTACGCTATCGGGCATATCCCGAATTCAGGCGTGTTTTTGCCTTATGTTGAGACGGACGAAAACAACTACATCAAAGTTCATGAATTCACGAAAACTAAAACACCCGGGATCTTTGCTGCCGGTGACATTGCCGACCCCACCTTCCGTCAGGCCATTACCGCCGCCGGGATGGGTTGTCAGGCTGCGATTCAGGTTCAGCACTATCTTGAAGGTCTAGAAGGTTAAGGGGCATCGCCAGTGAGTTTGTTTAAGAAAGTACAATCTTTGTTTGGATCGGCGCCCGACGTTTCCTCCCCGGCTCCTCAAAAGCCAGTGGCGAGTTCTGATGCTGAAACGCCCGTTCCCGGCAAAAAAGTGGAGCCGCAGGGCGGTGGGCTCGAAGGCGTTCGTCACATCGTTGCGGTCGGTTCAGGAAAAGGCGGTGTAGGGAAATCAACCATCACCTTGAATCTTGCGCTTGCACTCGCGGCCCAGGGTCTTAAGGTCGGCGTTTTGGATGCCGATGTGTATGGTCCTTCGCAGCAGCATCTTACCAATGCTCCGCGTCCTGAGCTGTCCGGCGAAGATCGTCTCATTCCGCCGGAATACGAAGGCGTGAAGATTATTTCCGTCGCGATGTTCTCAAACGTAAACCAAGCCCAGGTCTTGCGTGGTCCCATGGCTACGCAGCTGCTTCGCCAGTTTTTGACTCAAGTGAATTGGGGTGACCTTGATTACCTTTTGATCGACTTGCCCCCCGGCACGGGCGATATCCAATTGAGCCTCGCGCAGATGGCTCCGCTCTCGGGAGCGGTCCTCATCACAACACCTCAGGAAATGTCCATCATCGACGTGCGTAAAGCCGTGTCGATGTTTAAGACTCTGAATGTGCCGATGCTTGGCGTCATTGAGAACATGAGTTATTTCATCTGCGATAGTTGCGATAAAAAACACTATATTTTCCGTAAAGGCGGCGGAGCTCGCCTCGCTGCGGAACTGGGACTTCCATTACTCGCTGAGATCCCTCTCGATCCACGCGTTGTCGAAACATCGGACGAAGGCAAAGCCGTTATGGTGAGCATGCCGAGTTCCGATGCGGCTCGAGAATTTACCAAGGCTGCAAAAACAATCAGCGATGGTCTCGCGCTTCAGCAAAAAAGCGGTGACGGTGGTCTGGGATACTTCCTACTGGAGTGGAAATGAGCGACGTTAGAGTCAAACGCATCTGGCAACAGGATACACGGACCCTTGCCATCAACTGGACCGACGGAAAAAAGAGCCTCTACGATACGGTCGAACTTCGGCGTCAATGCCGCTGCGCATTTTGCATCGATGAAGTCACGAAACAACCAAAGCTCGATCCAGACAGTGTTCCCGAAACATTGCGTCCAGTTAAAATCGAATCCGTTGGTCGTTACGCTCTCACCATCGCTTTCTCAGATGGCCATAAAACAGGCATCTATAGTTTTGACTGGTTGAGAACATTGGGGTAAATGCTGTATAATTCAGAATGAATTTCAAATAGTTTAGAAGATAGGTCTGGCATCGTCAGGCCTATTTTTTTATGCGATGACAAAGTGAAGCCCGTGGCCGGGCTGTACATTTAAACGCCCTTGCGTTGTTTAGCGAGGAAAACTTCGCGCAACGGTCCGACTTCTTCGGCTTTAACCTGGGTTGGGCGGTCTTCGAGTAACCTATATTGTAGCTCAACATCAAGTTGGCCTAAAATTTCCATCTCATACTTGAGCCAAACCCCGAATTTTTGAAAAACCAATTCCCGCATCTCAAATGTGAACTCGAGGATCTCGCGACTGCTCGCGCCTTTGTTGTACACAAAATTGGAATGCTTTGGATTCAAAGCCACGTTTTTTGCATTCAGCTTTTTCGCGTCCGCATATTCAAGCAACATTCCGCTCGAAATACCGACATCATAGTTGTTTTTGAAAACGCAGCCACAGGTTGGATAAGTGAACTGTTCCTTACGAACCCGATCATCTTCGCAGAATTTCATGTGGGCTTCGATCTCATCGCGATCGCCAGGGGTAAGAGACAGTGCGACCTCGGCGACAATTGCGCCGTTATCCATGAATAGTGTGTCTTTGTATCCTCTGAATATCCCGTCGAGGGGCGTGTAGTTCACTATGCTGCCATCGAAAAGGACTGCTCGGACTAGGGAGACGACGTGGCTAATCTCGCCCTCATAACAGCGCGCGTTCATGCGAACGGTGGCTCCTATCTGCCCCGGCAATCGATTCATCCACGAGACCCCTGACATGGAGGCCTTAAGTCCAGCCTCAGCGATTGTCGTGTTCTCTACGCCCGCCTCACAGATGAATTCATAACCTTCACGGACGATCTTTTTCATTTTTGTGAAAAGGATCACGGCACCTGGATAATAGTCATCCCACACCAAAGAGTTGGTCCCGCCCCCCAGAACAAAATAAGGCGTTTTAGATTCGTACAGCTGGCGAACGATAGAGGAGAGTTCGTTGATGTCTTTAGGTTCATAAAGCGCCTGGCACTGACCACCCGTGCGATAATAAGCATAATCGCTGAGCTTTTGTTCAACCACGGTCTATTCCTTTGTTTAATCTTCGGGGAAAAGTGCAAACAACGTAGCTTGAAAGCTTCGGTAAGCTTCGCCGTCGAACAGCACGAACGTGATGCGGCGCAGGCTCTTTTCGGGGGCAAGGTCGAGGTAATGCTTGACAGCTTCGAGCGAGGCTTTTGCCGCTTTCGCAAGGGGGTATCCGTAAACACCCGTACTTATACCAGGAAATGCGACATGAGGAAGCTTCAGGGATGCCGCTAGACTCAGGCTTTCGTGGATCGCGGATTTCAGCAGAGCGTCTTCGCCCGCATCGCCGCCTCTCCATATCGGGCCTACCGTGTGGATCAGGTGTTGCGCCGGCAGGGAGCCAGCTGTGGTCGCAACGGCCTTGCCTGTGGGGCAGTGACCGATGCGACGACATTCTTCGAGTATCTCGGGGCCACCCGCGCGATGGATTGCGCCATCGACTCCACCACCACCGAGAAGCGATTCGTTCGCTGCATTGACGATAGCATCACACACAAAGCGCGTAATATCGCCCTGGTATAGATCGATCGCAGTCTGACGATGGTGCCGGATGCCTAACATACTTAACGTTTTCCTTTGCGTTCCATCGCGATTCTCAAAGAAGCCGCGATATCAGCCGGCGACTTCGCAACAACGCAGCCAGCTTCTTCGAGAGCAGCCATCTTCTCAGCGGCTGTTCCTGATCCACCGGAAACGATCGCGCCCGCGTGACCCATGCGTTTGCCTTTAGGAGCGGTTTGGCCCGCAATGAAAGCGGCCACTGGTTTGGTGATGTGTTCTTTGATGAATTTCGCCGCTTGAATCTCAGCGTCGCCACCGATCTCACCGATCAGGATGATGCCTTCGGTCTGCGGATCTTGTTCAAACAAGGTCAGGATGTCGATGTATTTTGTGCCGATGATGGGGTCACCACCGATACCAACACATGACGACTGACCAATACCCATCGCCGTTGTCTGACCAACAGCTTCGTAAGTCAGCGTTCCTGATTTGGAGACGATGCCGGCTTTACCCACTTTGTGGATGTGGCCCGGCATGATGCCGATTTTACATTGACCAGGAGTAATCACACCGGGGCAGTTCGGTCCAATTAAACGGGACTTCGAACGCTCGAGGGCTTTTTTCACAGCGATCATATCGAGAACAGGAATGCCCTCGGTGATGCAGATGATGAGTTCGATCTCAGCGTCGATCGCTTCCAAAATCGCATCGGCCGCGAATGGGGGTGGAACAAAGATCATCGAAGCGTTAGCTTTCGCGCGATCCTTTGCTTCCTGAACCGTATTAAAGATCGGGAGGTCCAAAATTGCTTTTTGGCCGCCTTTTCCTGGTACGACGCCGCCGACAAAGCGAGGCGCGTATTCGTGGGAAAGCTTGGTGTGGAATTCACCTGATTTACCGGTGATACCCTGAGTGATAACACGCGTATTTGCATTGACTAAAATAGCCACCTTAAAACTCCTTTGGACTGCTGCTGCTTACTTCTTCTTAACCATTTCGACAATTTTCTTCGCGCCGTCGGCCATGTCCGATGCTGCATAAAGATCGAGGCCTGAATTTTTCAGAATCTCTTTCCCCTGCTCAACATTGGTGCCTTCGAGGCGGACGACCATAGGGATACGAAGTCCGAGTTCTTTCGCAGCGGCCACGATACCGTTCGCGATCACATCACAGCGCATGATGCCGCCGAAGATATTGACGAAGATGCCTTTGACGTTGGAGTCGGAAAGCAAGATCTTGAAAGCGTTGGTAACGGTCTCTTGGTTGGCACCACCGCCAACGTCCAGGAAGTTCGCCGGCGAACCGCCAAAGAATTTGGTGATGTCCATCGTCGCCATGGCAAGGCCCGCGCCGTTCACGAGGCAACCGATATTGCCGTCGAGACCGATGTAACTCAGGCCGTATTTGGAAGCCTGAACTTCGCGTGGATCCTCTTCAAGGAAGTCGCGCATGACTTCGATATCCTTTTGACGATACATAGCGTTGTCGTCAAAGTTCATCTTGCCGTCGAGAACCATCATCTTGCCTTGATCGTTGACGATCAAAGGGTTGATCTCAAGCATCGCGTAATCGTACTTGAGGAACATCTTGTAGAGATTTTTCAGGATGGGTGTCAGCTCTTTTTGCTCGGCAGCGGGAATGCCTGCGCGGAAGCAGATCGAACGGATGTGATGGCCTTGCAGGCCCGTCGTGGGATCGACGCTGATGTACACGATTTTATCAGGGTGTTTTTCGGCAACTTCCTCGATGTCCATACCGCCTTCGGTCGAGAACATAAAGCCGATACCCGCTGTCTCGCGATCCAGAACGAGCGCCAGGTAATATTCCTTGACGATCTTCGAGCCCGCTTCGACGTAAACCTTGTGGACTTTTTTGCCTTCAGGACCAGTTTGATGCGTGACGAGCGTCATCCCGATCATTTCTTTGGCGAGCTTCGCAGCCTCTTCGGGAGACTTTGCCAGCTTAACGCCGCCGCCTTTTCCGCGGCCGCCCGCATGGACCTGAGCTTTTACAACAGCGATCTCGGTACCGAGTCTGCGCATTGCAAATTCAGCTTCTAGGGGGTTGGTCGCCAGGTAGCCTTCGGGAACGGGAACGCCGTTTTGCTTGAAGAGCTGTTTCGCCTGGTACTCGTGGATATCCATTTAAATAATTCCTCCGGAGCCGTATATCGTTTGCACGTTGGGCTAGGCTATCACAATCACGACCCTACTTGCATCTTCAATCCAGCCTTTAGACAAAGGCTTTTCGTCGTTTTTGAGAGGCGAGAAGGGCACCCGTCCTTTAGGGACGGGCTGAACCAAACGAGTCATTTGGCTGACGGCAGTATGGAAAGTGGAAGGCTTACAAAAGGAAAATCACGAAGCGGCGGATAGGGATTGAGGATTGAAAAGGGCATTTTTCTTACCCCATAAATCTACGGCTAACCGTTCGTTTTGGCTAATGCTTTCGTATTAATCGGCATCAAGAAATGGTAAAATCTACGGCAGGAAATTTGGCGCTTTTGAAAAATGAAAGGAATTAAGGGATGAGTTGAAGAGGATATTCGCTCCGCTCTTTAGGCAAGAACAGAGCGATAGAAAGGACTTAGTCTTCGTGGCGAACCATAGTCTGCGTAAAAGCGCTCTGACCTTGGAGAACAACACCGCCTACAGGAGCCCAGCCTTTTTTGATGAGGTAGTTTACCTGGTCTTCCAGACCGCGGATCGAATCTTCCGTGAAGAGTTTGTACTCAATCACGCGCGCGCTTGGGTTGGCTGAAGCAACCGGGAGAGCCGCACGATTGGTCTTCGGTGCCATCGTTGTTTTTTTCGACGTGGCTTTAACAGGCTTTGATTTAACGGGAGTTTTGCTTCGTGCTGCGACTTTTGTCTTGCCTTTTGCCGCGGTCTTTTTGACAGCAGTCTTCTTGGACTTCTTTGCCATTCTGAGCCTCCGAATCGATAAAAATAAAGCGTCTTAGTATCATAGCGCTCGAGTTCTTTACGCACTCTACTATGGGAGGCGACAAGGCTCCAGTCTTAAGATCGCGATGTCGCAATCCATAAAGCAGCTGCCAAATCCGCCTAAGTTATGTTACTAAAAGGCTTCTCACCATGGCTTACGAGCCGTCACCGAATGTAAAGTCAGGAGTTTGGAATGTCGTCTGAACAAGCTCGCTATCAGGCCAAAAATCATATTCGTCTCGTTACGGCCGCGTCGCTCTTTGACGGGCATGATGCGACGATCAACGTCATGCGTCGTATTCTGCAGGCTTCGGGAGCGGAGGTGATTCACCTCGGACACAATCGCTCGGCGGCTGATATAGTGAACTGCGCTATACAGGAAGACGTTCAAGGCATTGCGATCACCTCATATCAAGGTGGTCACATCGAATTTTTTAAATATATCTACGATCTCTTAAAAGAAGCCGGCTCCAATATCAAACTCTTTGGCGGCGGTGGCGGAACGATCCTCCCCTCGGAGATCGCAGAGCTGCACGCCTATGGCATCGTGCGCATTTATTCGCCCGACGACGGTCGCGCTCTCGGGCTGCAAGGCATGATCAACCATCTCCTGAGCAATTGCGATTTCTGCACCCAAGCGCCCCCGGTCGACGATTTGCTGGCCAACCTTAAAAACAGAGAATCGAAAACGATCGCTCGTTTGATTTCGGTCGCCGAAAATTTCCCCGACTTTCGGGAGACCTTGCATCAAAGTGTGCAAAATTTAAGCACAAAGGCTGTGCCGGTGCTCGGCATTACTGGAACAGGCGGCGCGGGTAAATCATCTCTCGTTGACGAACTTGTACGGCGCTTTTTAAGGGCGAACGACACCGAACGTGTCGCGATTATTTCCGTCGACCCTTCAAAAAGGAAGTCGGGTGGCGCGCTTTTGGGTGATAGAATTCGCATGAATTCCATTCATCATCCTCGCGTTTATATGCGTTCACTCGCTACACGGCAGTCAAACCTTGCCCTGAGCAAATACGTTCAGGATTCGATCGATATTTGCAAAGCTGCCGGCTTTGATCTCATCATCGTCGAGACCTCCGGCATTGGCCAGTCGGATACGGAAATCGTCGAGCATAGTGATGCCTCTCTGTACGTTATGACCTCAGAATATGGCGCCGCGACTCAGCTTGAGAAGATTGATATGCTTGATTTCGCGGACATAATCGCGATCAACAAGTTCGACAAACGCGGCTCGCTAGATGCCCTTCGGGACGTGAGAAAACAGTATCGACGAAACCACATGATATGGGACGGTTCCGACGACGATCTCCCCGTATTGGGCACGATAGCCGCGCAGTTCAATGATTCAGGCATGAATCGGCTCTATAACAGCGTCGTCGACAAAATCAACACCAAAACCAAGTCGACGTTCGCCCCACTGCCAATCGAAGTTGAGAAAAAGATCGCAACTTTGATTTCACCGGAACGGGTGCGGTACCTGGCAGAAATTTCCGAGTCCCACGAAGCGTATAAGGCTTTTGTTCTCAAACAGACGGGAATAGCCCGCCAGCTCTATCAATTGCGCGGGACTATAGAGACCCTTCGGAAAGGTGATAAAAGCGCAGCAGCGCCCATTTTCGGCGTTCCTGCCGAACCTTCCGATGATGAGACGATTCAAAATCTCATAAAGCTCAGCGAAGACCTCGCGCGGCAGCTCGATCACGAGTGTTTTCGTCTGCTCTCCACCTGGGACGAAACCAAGGCGCGTTACAAAGAGCCGACCTACAAATATAAGGTCCGCGATAAAATCATCGAACAGCCACTTTTTTCCAAATCACTCGCCGGGCTCGATATCCCAAAGGTCTCGCTCCCGCGCTATCGCGATTGGGGCGATATACTCGAATGGTTGCTTACGGAAGGTCTGCCGGGCGAATTCCCCTACGCTGCCGGCGTTTTTCCCCTGAAGCGTGAGGGCGAAGATCCCGCGCGTATGTTTGCGGGCGAAGGCGGGCCGGAACGTACCAACAAGCGATTCCACTATGTTTCTGCAGGAATGCCTGCCAAACGACTTTCCACTGCTTTTGATTCCGTGACGCTTTATGGCGAAGATCCGGCGAAGCGTCCTGATATCTATGGTAAGATCGGCAACTCCGGTGTGAGCATCGCGACTCTCGATGATGCGAAGAAACTTTACTCGGGCTTTAATCTCGCTTTGCCGATGACGTCGGTATCGATGACGATCAACGGACCGGCTCCGATGCTCTTGGCGTTTTTCATGAATGCCGCCATTGATCAGCAGTGCGAAATTTACATCAAAGCCAACGGCCTCGTGGATGAAGTCGAAAAGAAAATAGAAAAAATCTATAAAAACCTTGGGATAGCTCGGCCCCGCTACCAGGGTGCATTGCCGGAAAGCAATGATGGCCTCGGTTTGATGCTGCTTGGTGTTACGGGTGATGAGGTGCTGCCGGCTGACGTTTACGAGACGATCAAAACCAAAACCCTGAGCTCCGTTCGTGGGACTGTCCAGGCCGATATCCTGAAAGAGGATCAGGCGCAAAACACCTGTATCTTCTCGACGGAATTCGCTCTTCGCATGATGGGCGACATCCAGCAGTATTTTATCGAAAAAGACGTGCGGAATTTCTACTCCGTCTCGATCTCGGGATACCATATCGCGGAAGCGGGGGCGAATCCGATCACCCAGCTCGCCTTTACCCTCTCCAATGGGTTTACGTTCGTTGAGTATTATCTGTCGCGCGGAATGAACATCAACGACTTTGCGCCCAACCTCTCGTTCTTTTTCTCCAACGGAACCGATGCCGAATACTCCGTAATCGGTCGCGTGGCCCGTAGAATCTGGGCAAAGGCAATCAAGCACCGTTATGCCGGCAATGATCGCTCGCAAAAACTGAAGTATCACATCCAGACCTCAGGGCGGAGCCTTCACGCTCAGGAGATTTCGTTCAACGACATCCGTACGACTCTGCAGGCCCTTTATGCGCTCTATGATAATTGTAACTCGCTGCATACCAATGCTTATGACGAAGCGATCACGACGCCGACCGAGGAATCGGTGCGGCGGGCGATGGCGATTCAGTTGATCATCAATAAAGAGCTGGGCCTCGCCAAAAATGAGAATCCCCTCCAGGGATCCTTTGTCATCGAGGATCTCACGGACCTCGTTGAGGAGGCCGTCATGCAGGAGTTTCGGAACATTTCCGAAAGAGGAGGCGTATTAGGGGCAATGGAGCGTATGTATCAACGCTCGAAGATCCAGGACGAATCCCTTTACTATGAGACCTTGAAACACACGGGTGAGCTCCCTATCATCGGCGTGAATACCTTCCTCGGCAAAGACGGATCCCCGACCATCGTTCCTACAGAGGTGATAAGGGCTATGCCGGAGGAGAAGGAGTACGCGGTCCAATCGTGCCTCGATTTCCAAAAACGAAACGCTTCACGTTCGGCTACAGCCATAGCCCGTTTGGAGGAGGTCGCGCTTTCCGGGGGGAATGTCTTTGATGCGCTTATCAATGTCGCGAAGGTCTGTTCGCTCGGACAGATTTCTAAGGCGCTTTATGAGGTCGGCGGTCAATACAGAAGAAATATGTGATTTGGTGCTTTTTACAAAAAAGAGGTTTTTCCTAAACCTCTGAAGTTTATTCGGTGGCCTTTGTACATAATGTACAGAGGCCATTTTCCTTTTCTACCCAACTTGAAGCTTGTCTGGCGCTTCAAAACTCGGTACCGTCACTCAAAGCACAACTTCAATTCAAAATAGCATATTTCCCTGCATCCTACGCGATGCCGATCCACTATGGGAGGTTTCTATGGCAAAAGCTCAGATTATCACCTTTGCGAACATCAAAGGTGGTGTGGGAAAAACTACGGCCGTTACGAATATCGCATATCTCCTGGGCGTAAGTCTTAACAAACGGGTCCTCGTCATCGATTCAGACGATCAAGGGAACGCGACCAAGGCCCTGGGTGTGCGGGATTTGTTTGATCGCCAACGCGAAACGCTTTGGAGCGGATTGTCGCGAAAGGTAAGCTATCAAGAGGTCATCGTCGAAAGCCCTTACAAAAACATATGGGTGATTCCTTCGACCAAAGAGCTCAAATCCGCTCAAAACGAGTTCGGGCGCTCGGCTCGTGGTCTCAAGCTGTTCAAGCACCTCCTCAAAGGCGTTGAGAAGGACTTCGACTATGTTCTCATCGATACCAAGCCTCAGATCAGCATTCTCCTCCAGGCGGCGCTAGCAGCATCCGACTGGTATCTGATTCCTAGTTTTCCTGAACCAGACAGCTACGATGGGTTTTTGGATCTCGTTGCCGAATGTGAAGAGATCCACGAAGAAGAAAATCCGAAATTGCACCTCTTGGGCGTCATGATCAGCTCGGTGAAGAAGATCCCGGCTCATGAGCAATATCTCAAATTCATCGGGAAGCATTTGAAAGCTTCGCACGTGAATCTTTTGAAACCCTATATCCGCATCTCAAATGCCGTTGCCACCGGAAGCCTGCACGCATGTCCGGCTGTATCGATCTCAAGTGGTCGTACGGTAAAAGATGATTACCTTAAGCTCACGAAGGCCATCGTTAAGCTGGTCGCCGCGAAGAAGGCCCCTCTTCGCCCTAATCTCGGCAAACTCGGCGTTCTAAGAGAAAGACACGAAGATGAGAGCAACTGGCAGCAAGATGGTTCGGGCGACGAAGCAGTTGATTTACTTTAATCTGGAGACGACGCGATGGCCTCGATGAAAGAAACAGCACGTAAGAACCTCGAGAAAATGGTAAAGGGCGCAGCGCGTGAAGTCGTTACGTCTCGTCCATCTGTACCGTCTCGAGCCAATTCACCTTCGCAAACATCAGGTGCTACTTCTACTTCTAAAGCACCTGCTTCCACGCCCCCCATAAGCGTTGAAAGCAAGCAGACGCAAATTGATGATAAAAGAATCGGCGCAACGGTTGCCGCGCCTGATGCAGAGGATACAAAGTCCAATACAGGAATCAGCAAGTCCGCTCTCACGCAGCTGCGTTCCCTTATGGAAAAAAACGGTCGTACGATCCAGAAAGTGCCTTTAGAGAGCATCCATCTCCATGAAAACATTCGCGAAAACTATGATGAAGTGGCTTTAAAACACCTAGCTGATTCCCTGGAAAAAGATGGCCTCATCCAATTTCCGACCCTCGCCCTGAAAGATCAAGACATCGACGGTAATGCCGCCTTTATTTGCAAGAACGGCCACCGTCGTGTCCTTGCTGCCAAGTCCTTAGGCTGGAAAACTATTGAATGTGTGATTCTGCCTTTTGCCTCTGCGAAGGACGAGCTTTACCATACGATCGCAGCGAACCTGCGCGAAGATGTGTTTTACCTGGATCTTGCTTCAGCCTATCAGCAGGCGGCCCGACTCGGGGAATCCGATCAGGCGATCGCGGAGCGATCCGGCGTGAATCCCCGTACCGTGGGATGGTATCGACGTCTGACACGCATGTCGCCTGAATGCCAAACACTTTGCCGTCAGCACTCAGACATTTTTAATGCAACGTGGGCTATAAAGTTGGCAAGGCTCGGGGAACTGCCAGCCCCGGCCCTGCTGCTGAAGCAAATGCAGTCGCAACTTGCGCGGCAACAGGCTTTTCAACAGGCCTCTCAGACCGAAAGACCTGAGAGAATCGTTGATAAGATTGCTATGAAGTCGAGTCGCGACCAACTCAAAGACATTTTTTTGGCTTCAAACGACGAATCGAAATTTGCGTGGAACCTTGTCGACCAACTCTGTCAGGCCGGTTATGTGACACCAAAGGTTGTCGATCGCCTGCGTAAGAACTTTACAGCGACTCAAAAAGCAGGCTCTGCGTCCCGTGGGAACGTCAAGTCCGCTGTGTGATGTTATACTCTTTCCTCCTGTGGAGACAGCTCGCCGAAATTTCGGTGGGCTGTTTTTTTAGGACGACGGCATGCTTGTAAGGGCTAGAACTCCACAGATCACAAACAGCACGGCCGCGATTCTATGCATCCACGTCATCGAAATCCTCGCTGCGACTTTCTCACCAAAAAATACGGCTAACCCATCGGTCAGCATCATCCCCACAGTCGTTCCTACGGTCACGAGAACAACACTCTGGAAACGGGCCGCCAACGCAACCGTGGCCAACTGGGTCTTGTCGCCCATTTCAGCGAGGAAAAAGACCACAACTGTCGTTAGGAAGGCTCCAAATTTATAGGTCTTCACATCGTCATCAATTTTGTCAGGGACGAGTATCCAGATCGCGAAAGCAAAGAAGGTCACAGCGAGGCCGATTTTGAGGTACTGAGGCGGAAGATGGGCTGAAATCCATTGGCCGGCGGTTGCGGCGAGCAGGTGATTCGCCACAGTCGCAACAAAAATGCCTGCAAGCACAGCCCAGGGTTTTTTAAAACGGGTCGCGAGGACAAAGGCGAGAAGTTGCGTTTTGTCGCCCATCTCACCGAGGGCAACAATCAAAAACGAATTAAAAATGGCTTCCATGGAAAAGTCTCACCTCACAAAAGGGCCGTGAGGGTTCGCATGAAGAGCATACGTCCGACACGGCACATAATAGTACCGGTGTCGGTCTCGTCTACAAGTCCAAGGCGGACTTGTTATTGAGCCGGGGATATTCCCAGTGTGTCGACTCAATATACAGCTAAGCTGAATGACTACTCCCCAACGAAGCGCTTAAACTAACCCATTTTGAGCGGGGAGAAAAGATGCAAAAGAAAAATGTTTCTGATATGTCTTTTTCACCTCCCTCTCATATGAGTTGGAGATAATGGCATATAACTGACCTGATTTCAGAAGGAAACGGGAGAGAGGAAGCGGAGACGATGCCTGAGTTGCCAGAAGTAGAATGTCTGACGCGAGCCGTGCAAGAGGTCCTTGTGGGCCGAACGATTACCCATGCGACTTTTCACCGTAAGGACCTGCGGTGGCCTATACCGACTCAAGAGTTTACGAAGCTGCTGGTAGGCAGCCCTGTTCTAAACGTCAGGAGGCGATCCAAATACATGTTGGTTGAGACCAAGCATGGGTGCGGGATCTTTCACCTCGGTATGACGGGCAACATACTCCTGAGTCCCAATGAGGAATCAGCCTGGAAACACACGCATGCGAGCTTCCGCGTTTTGGATCAAAACCAGGATCCGTTGTTTCTGCACTTTGTGGATCCAAGGCGTTTTGGAAGTATCCTGGCCTGTACTACAAATGAATTAGTCTACCACCCACTTCTTGTGAAGCTGGGGCCGGAGCCTTTGGAAATAGAGGATCTAGCAGACCATCTTTGGGAACGGAGTCGCGGCAAGTCGGTCGCGGTAAAGACCTTTCTTATGGACGCCCATAATGTAGTCGGTGTTGGAAACATCTATGCGAATGAATCTCTATTTCGGGCGGGTGTCCGCCCGACGCGTCCTGCCTCGAAAGTAAAACGCGTTGAGTGGGCAAAAATAGCCGACCAGGTTCAATCTGTCCTAAAGGAGGCCATTATCGCGGGCGGAACAAGTTTCCGGGACTACCGCCATGCAGACGGCGGACCTGGATATTTTGAACTCTCGTTGCAAGTCTATGGACGGGCAGGTGAGGAATGTGGACAGTGCGGAAGTTTCGTCAAACTCAAAAAGCTGGGTGGTCGTGCTACGTATTATTGTCCCGAATGCCAGATCTGATCAGCTATGGGTGATTTTCGTCATTAATTTCTGAAACCCGTTTTGGATTTGATTTCAGAGGATTGAAAGACTCGCTGCTCCCTGCTGGAAAAAAAATATAGGGAAGTCGAAAAATCCTCACTAAAGATGTTGACATTGTCGGGCAAACTGCTAATTTGTCGCAGCTAAGGCAAATAGGTAGCGTCAAGACATCGAGAGTCGTGCACGACAGGTTTTGAGTGTTTATTGAATGGCCGTTCATAAGTAGGTACAGCGCTTCCTGAGATAATGCCGGCAATAGCTTGCAGGACCTAGGAATCGAGGATAATAGCAACCGGAGGAAATCAGCTATGATGACACCTGATAACGTAACCGAAGCAGCCCTTAATTTCGACACATCTTCGGTAGTGTTCCCCGCGGGAACAAAGCTTCGTGAGATCGAGCGTATTGTTATTCTCGAAACTCTCCGTCAGAAAAACTTCAACCGTACTCACACAGCTCGCGCTTTGGGAATCGGTATCCGTACTCTTCAGCGCAAGCTGAAACGTTACGGCGCTTCTGATTGGGGCCTAAAAGCCAAAGTCGGCGGTGAAGAAGGTGACGTTAACGAAACACCATCCTTCACAAACTAAGAACCTCTGTTCTTAGCCCGTGCAACGGAAAGAAGAGCGCGACAGAATCTGTCAGCGCTCTTTCTTTTTGCCCCTCGGTTAAAAGGACTCCTTAGACCCAAGAGCTTGGTAAAATACCCGGCTTCTGAAAAGGTCGTTGACAGTTTTCCATGAAGTCCTTATATAAAGGCTTCCTGTTTTGGGGATGTAGCTCAGTTGGTTAGAGCACACGCCTGATAAGCGTGAGGTCGGATGTTCGAGTCATCTCATCCCCACCATTCAAAAAAGCCCGGTGATAAACCGGGCTTTTTTGCGTCTATCAACTCTATGCCATCAACCAAACAGTCACGCATTTAAACTTTGGTTAAAATTGGAATTATCTTTTTTTTCCCAAAGTACTTGAGGATTTCCACGAAAAATCGAACCTTTCAGCCTCCAAATCTTTGATCTCCCCTATTTGAATTCCACTCTGGGCCAACCATAGGGACTGCAGGATAGCCGAGCCTGGAACGCGCAATACGAGCTCAGGGAGGCCAAACATTCATATCACCTGAGCTGTTAAATCCTTCAGGAGAACCGCAGCATTTTGTATCCCGCGCGCGATACCGGGACCGCCGGTGGTCGCATTGATGCTGTAGATGTTCTCGACTGGAAAACTGTGAATCGGCAATTTGATGTGTTCTTTGATCGTCAGCCGCCTCCCGTAGATATTCCCCCTCTCACTATCGGTTTCTTTATGGAGTTCGAGTGAGGTCATGATTTCGCTAAAATTCAGATGATTGGCGATGCCAGGGAATATTTCTTTGTCGATGAGGGCCAGGGTGTGTTCCAGAGTTTCGGTTTTGAAACGTTCTTCTGCATCGCCTCCCGAGTATTGAATGGCCGATTCTCGCATAAAGTTGTTGGGAACAAATACCGTGAGCGAAGAGAGATTCGCTTCCGGATCGACTTTGCCGAAGCCGTTGGCCGTATGAGAGGTGATGTACATCATCTTGGGGGATGCATTGAGATCGACGTTTTCGTAGTCGATGGGCGTGGTGCTATCAAGCCACCAAAAGTTCTTGCCCTTCATCTCCGAGATCCTCTCGTAATTCCCGTCGAACCCGAACATACACACTGAGATCGTATTGGACGGTGAATACGTGAACGACTCCTGAAAATCCTCGGGTAGAATCTTGGATGTCAGCCTTGGCGCGATATTGCTAAAAATGGCGTCACAGTTGTACTGTGACCCGTCCGCACACTTCACTCTATCTGCCTTATTTTCCCGCACGGAAATCGCGGTTGCTTTTTTGCCTGTCAGGACTTTCCCGCCGTTTTTTTCGATCACGTGACGAAGCTGATCAAAAAATACATCGAAACCATATTTAGGATAATGGGAACCTCGGTGGTAGTAGGAGGTCCCACTCATATAGACCAGCGCAGAAAGGTCTTTCTCGCATTCAGCAAAAATCCCTCCGTGTCCATAGAGAATTACGCGCACAGTTTTACTTAATTTATAGTCATCGAACCATTTCTCGAGGTCTGTAAGGAGGGCGCGTGCTAATTTTAATTTCGTTGAAATCCGAACCTTGGTGCCGAAAATAACGTTTACGTAGGCTTTCCAATCGCCTTTAAAACTTAATTGGTCTGTGATGAAGGCGAGGGCATCCGTAATTTCTATCATGTCGTTGAAGAAGCGGTTGATCTGCGTGCGCTCCTTTGGAAAATGTTCTCCAAGTGAGTCTCTAAAGCGAGGGAGTCCTAAGGGGACTGCATAGCGAATGGCTTCGCCAGAGTCTTGCTGAATCAAGACGGTCTCAAAACCATCGGGGTCCATTTTCACAAATGGTGTTTGGTCCGCGATATTCAAATGGTTGATAAACCGATCTCCTATTGCGTCTTTATAAAAATCCCACACATACTGGGGTCCCATCGAGAACTTAAGCCCGTCGCGCACAACGTGACGTCCATGCCCGCCTAATGAAGTGTGCATTTCCAATACAGTGACCTGGTGACCTGCCACCGCAAAGAGAGCGCCCGAAGCCATGCCTCCAATGCCTGAGCCAATCACCACGATCTTTTTCTTTTTATGGGGTTCCCAGGGTTTTTTGCTTTCAAGATTCTTAAGGGATTCGCTTGCAGTTGCGTGATGAGGAACAAGTGTTCCCAATAGGACAGCCGATACGCGGGTAAAAAAGCCTCTTCGGGTAACGTCATTGGTTGGAATTTGTGATGGGTTTTCCACGATGGCTCCGATTTTTGCCGAGAGTATGGATCCTGGTTTTGAAACGAATTGAAGATACCTGGGAAGAACTATCAAACCTCGGGTGTGTAAACAAGGTTTGTGGGGACGATGAATATCGATGATTTAGTATGGATTGGATTGATGGAATCAGTGAAATCGATTGGTGATCATTTTTAGGTCGATGAAAGTAATGGAATAAGGAGTCTAAACATATGTAGCCTGATCAATAGAGATCTAAGTGGATTTATTGGGTGTTATTAAGAATAGAGCGACTTCTCCCTATTAGTCTTCGCCATCACAATATGCTCTCACCAACTGCTCCGAATGCTCTGATACTTCGGACAGACGTTATCTTCTCAGAAGAAATGTGCTCAAGTCCACAGACATATTGGTGTTTTTTTGGATTTTTGAAAATAATTAAAGATGGCGTGAAATTTGTCCGAGACATCTAGACTCGGCTTTAATACTTCACATCAGGAAACCTATGAAGCTCGGGCTCGATGCAGTTCTTATCTCGGCAAAAAAGTACCTATAGACCGCATGAAAATACTACGCGAGGTTCGTAGATGTTGACGTTAAATCGAAGAGCCAAGCACTCAATTTTTCCCAGTGCCGAAGTCATGTGTTTGGGCTGGATGACAGTGCTGATTATAGGTCTCAGCTCAAGCAGCAATGCTTTAGCTGAGAAGAAGCCCAGCAAAGTAGAAAAAGCAGTATTGGCGTCATGGTATGGTTCAGCTGGATTCACATATTTTAATCAGCTTCCCACCAAAGAATCAGGTCAAGAGGAGATTGTCTCAACAAATCTTCAACTTGGGCTCCGCCTTAATGCGAATACCAGTGTTTTTGTTGCAGCCTCGTTCCAGAGGGAACCGCAAGGTTTTCAGGATATAAAAACCGGTGTAACCACAAGTCGAAACTTGAGCGATCTAGTCAATGGATATCTCTCTTTGACTGCATCTCTGCCGACTTCAAAACTTAGTCGTGAAATGTCCCTCACAACTCAAATAGCAGGGGCCAGTGGGGTCTCCCTTCGAAACGGTCCTTTTTCTGCCCAGGCGTCCATTTACGGCGCAAACTCCTACTATTCGCTCCGGCCTAGAAAAGTTTCTCCTGGAGCTCCAACTCCCTCTCCAACAAATACGGCTCTTTATTCCAACTCAACGAGCCCAAAACTAACCGGCGGAAATAAGGCCGCTGAACAGTTTTTGCGACCCACTTCAAATGCTTACTTGGCAAATACTACCAACCTAGAGGGGACCGGAGAGCCAACGCAAACCGGAACACCGCAATATGTAAGTGTGGTTCTTTTTGACAAGTATTACGGTGAAAGTGTAGGGGTGGGCTACGCGCTCAGTCCAAAACTCTTCTTTGATGCTTCTATGTCGTTGACTCGCTCTGACTATGCAAATTCCATAGATGTTTGGACTTCCGAGATAATTTTTGTTCAGTTAACGTGGGTTCGAAAATCTCTGTCATTGTTTGGTAACGGTGGAGTTCTGAATACTGCTACTTCACCTCTTTGGCCCCATACAAAAACTTACAGTGCCGGCATAACATATTCCTTCGAATAGGCCCACCAACGTCTAGTCCTCTATCACCTCCCTTAGAATCTCGTGGCATTGCTCCAAGGTCCCAAGTTTGTATAAATTAACTTTCATAATGCATTTAAAAAGACATTATTTTGTCCTCGATTACAAAATTAAAAGAAGAAAAATGTCGGATTCATAAAAGAATCAAGAAAAGGATAATACTTGATGAAAAAATTAAGTCTAAATTTCTCAAAGACTTTAACGACTTAAAATTTATTCTCACAAAGTCACGGCAAAAGTCGATAAATAGGAAGTGAGTTTAGTAACGTATCAACAAGGGGATTCAAAATGAAAAACACAATCATCGCAGCGGTTCTTCTCTCTATGTTCAGCGTCTCGGCACTTGCGGCTCCAGGCGGCGCATCGGCCACAGCTAAAGGACACGGCAGTGATATAAAAGCTGCTGCTCATGATTCGACACGTGTAAAAGGCGCTGGCGGCTTGTCGGCAAGTGCTAAAGGACACGGTGGTGCTGTATCCGGCACAGTTCGTAAAAATTCCAAAGCAGATCAAGCTCCAGTCGACACTTCAACTGCGCCTGTCGCTACTGCTCCTACAGCGCCTGTCGCTACAGCGCCGATCGCTCCATAAGTAACATTTCATTACTACGGAACGCTTGAAATCAGGCGTTCCGTTTGTTTTATGATCTTTTGCAGCCGTTTCCTATAGCACCAGATTAAAGGCATAACTCATTCAAGTGGCCGTATACATCGCAGGCCTATTAAACCGTCGGGGATTCCTATGAGAGATAAATTTCTTCTGATCTGTTTGTCTGCTTCGCTTGCCACTAGCGCGTGCAGCCGAAGTGATTTCGCAAGTGCCGAGGCAGCTAGTCAGGCTTATGAAATCAAGGTTGAGGACGTTCCGTACGCTAGTGCTAACGAAACTCCTAATACAACGGCGACAAGTAGCGATGCGATTGTTACTAAGAGCACTGATACTATAAGTTCGACGTCTTTATCCACCGCAGTGACCGATGAAAGTGTCGGCGACTGTGCTAAGCTTGCCGGCGTTAGCTCGGATCAAGTAAAAGTAAACGGTTCGGTAAAAGACATTAAATTGACAAGTCAACAGCCATTAGCGCTCAAAGTTACAGGCAACAAAAACCTAGTAACCTTAAATTTGGCGACCCAAGCTCCAGCAACTCAAGTTAAAGCTATTTGCTTATTTCTTGCTGGCAATCAAAATAGTGTTAACATTTTAGTTGGCATTCATGTGGGCGCTATCTTCGTCAAGGCGCGCGGCCATCTTGCTAAGGTGGAGATTCAGACTACGAAGGACTCTGTGATTGAAAGCATAGACATGGACGCTCAAGGCAACGGCGGTTCGCTGAGTATAGCGGGTGAAGGTTCGTTTCCCTGTGACGGTTTGAATCCAAGCATTATCTGTCAAAGAAAAACAGTCTTGAAAAATACCCCATAATTTGCATACCACTTTACTCTCTTGCTAAATATTAAAAAGGCATTCGGCTGAAACCGAATGCCTCTGATGTTTGGTCTCGATCACCCAGCACAATTTAGGTCGGTACACCAAACGAAACATCAAACTCCACATCACCGAGAGTCGTAAATACACTTCCATCAAGCGCACCGGTCTCAGTCGAGACGGGTACCAAATAGAAGCGCAGGACTTTAGGTATAACTTTGGTACTTTGAGCTCTCAAAGCGTCCGAAATATCGAAGCTGGACCCAAACGCGACACTTTCCTCGCCTTTGTGATGGTGGTCCAGCCCAAAACACGAAAGATATCCCACATAATCCGTCCGATTGATTGCAGGTGCGCTCGTTAACTGCTCCTGGTTCAGTGTCGCGCCGTCAGTGACCATAAAAACGCGCAGGATCACGTCCTTACGTTGCTCAAGGTCAGCAAGAAACGGGATGTTCGAAACGTTCAGCATCATAGGAGCCGATCTTACGCTTTGAAACACTTTGAATTGAGCGGACGAATCCACTTTGGTGAGATCGAATGTCGACTGCAGAACCCCGTCGGTAGCCGTCAGGGGCAGTTTGTCCGAGGTCTTTTACCGTATTCTTCGAACTGTCGCGAAGCAGCGATTGAGCTATAGCTTTACCAACAACTACCTGCCGACCCGTATGACGAACCAAGGGGTCATGTCGACAAAAGATATCCCGGTTTATCACTATCGCGATGATGGTTTGCCCGTTTGGGCTGCAATTCATGATTGGGTCGCGAATTATGTAAACATCTATTATCCCAATGAAGGCCTCCTCGCCACAGATTTCGAACTGCAAAGCTGGGCCGCTGAAATTGGTTCAACGATGGGCGGTCGTGTCAAATATTTTGCCGCCAATGGCGGAATCAAAGATCGCGCGCAACTTGTTGATACACTCACGATGATCATCTGGACGGCTGGACCGCAACATGCGGCGGTTAACTTCCCGCAGATCACTGATCTCACATTCGTACCGGCTGGTCCCATGGCCGGTTATCGCCCCGCTCCGGCTGCCGATGGTATGACTGAACAGGACTATCTCGACTTTCTGCCTCCCCTCGATGTCGCGATGAAGTCGTTCCAAAGTCTCTTTTTCCTTGGAGCGGTTAATCACACTAATCTTGGTATGTATGCTCCGAGTCATTTCATGGATGCGAGAGTGAAAATCGCGAATGCAGGCTTCCTAGCTCAGTTGACCAAAATTGAAGCCAGCATCATAGCGAAGAATCTTACGCGGACTAAATACACGCATCTGATGCCATCAAACATTCCGCAAAGCACCAACATATAAGGACTCGACCCATGACGAATTACTCATTGTCTCGACGTCGTATGCTTGCATTTGCAGGAACGGCTCTCTCTACATCAGCTTTTGCCGGCGCCGCGCCGAGTCTTGAATCTCTACTTTTGGGAGTGACTGGGGAGACCCGTGTGCGTCAGATCCTAAAAAAGCACTTTAAGCTCGAGAGCCATCACGACAGCGTAGTGAAAGAATTTTTTTTAGTCTCGCTACCTCGAATCGTCATACAGAAAACACCAGATTTTTCCAGGAGCACTTGGACGACAAGGCTCTGGCTGAACGCTGTGAAATCTATGTGATTGAACAATTTGTAGTCAGCACCAACTTTTTGAGTCTTCCGGAAGGCGAACTTAAAGAGCTGCGAATGCTACCCGGTTGATTAGTCTCCCGTTCGTCGTCAGTATCGTTACACCGCAAGAGGAAGTCTGGAATGTCGAGAAAGTTCGTATTGGGTGCATTGGGTTTCGGAGTTTTGAGTGCTGCCGTGACATTTACGGCGTGTAAAAACCAGGATGCAAAAGAAGACAGCGCTGCAAGTTCACTCTTCGACAGCAAAAAACGTTTGATCGATGCCCAAGTCAAGTCGTTCAACGATGCAGCGAAAGCGCTTCAGGATGCCAATGCTAATAATGCATCGGGCTGCGAGAAACGCGATATACTCTGGAACAAAATCGTTGAGACAGAGCAAAAAGAAGCCGAAATTCTGCCTCCTAAAAACGTCCTGAAGGAAGTTGTAACCTTCGGCAACGGTTCGGCTCTTCGCTACTGGCGAAGCTTCACCGGCTGGACTGCAGCGGAAGGCGGCTCGGAGATCCGTCCTTACGAGCGCACGCCGAAGGAATATATTCGTTTAACGCACCGCTATGGTACGCTTGCAAAAATGAAATTTGTCGTGAACAAGGAAGCCGTCACAAAACTTGGTTACACAGGTCAGTACGCTCAAGGTAACGACTGCGTTCTCGCGCGTTTCTCAAGTGCCGTTCCCGGTGAAGTCAAAGATCGTTTTACACCCGCCGTTGCCGCCAAGTTCTTTATCGGTGGTAACAACGAGAGCCAAGTCCTTATCGTTCAGCACGATATCGGCGGCCAAAGCTTCGGCGACGACGAAACAGTCACGCCAGCGTTTAAAAAATCGATCGATAACAACTTCTATACGCATTATCTTTCGAACCGCCTGAGCTTTGAAAAAGGCGTGTTGTCCAGCGTAGGCGCATTCTCGCGCTTCTTCTACTCGGCGCAGTATATTTCGAAAAACATCCTGAAACTCGACTATACCTTCGACCCACGCGAACTGAACGCGACTCAACTTTCTGAAAAGAACAATGACCGTACGGCGATCGCTGCTCCTAAAGGCCCGCGTTTCGTCTGGTACACACCACCAAGCGCTGAGTGGAAAGCTAAGTTCGGAGAAATGGCAAAAAAAGGTCCAGACTTCCGTAAACACTTCCTGTCTCTGAAAGCTCAGATCAGCGAAGCGACTCCCCTCCCGCTCTATAATGTTTATGCGTCTGATACATGGACTTACGAGCCAGAAAAAGACGCGACTCTCATCGGTCAGATGCAGGCAACGACCCCATTCGTGGTGTCCGAAGCTGCTGACCAACGCATTTTCTTCAAACACTCCGTTCAATTCCGCAAGATTCCTGAAGTTGAAGGCAAAGTCTCGCCTTACACACAAGACTACGCTTTCAAAGACTGGAATGACGGCCTGTTCATCGGTGATTGCCGCCTTGGTGTGAGAGCTTCGGACATCGAGCCAGGCATTTTCACGAAACTTGACGGTGTGTTTATCCGTGATGCGATCTTCAACCCTTTCAAATTCCGCAAAGACGCGAAATCGGGTAAACTCTGCGCAATCGGCGTCCTTGGCGGCATGATCGCTGGTTCTAAAAAGCCAGATGAAGCGTCTCAGGATCCTAAAGTCGAAGAGACAGTTGGACCCGAGTTGGCAAAGCACCTCCCATAGTCTTTTATTGGGAAAATCAGACGTTTAAAACTTTGTGTTCCACATCGGAAGGAAATAAATAGGAATTTTCAGTGTAAGTCGCGAGCTAAGAACCACATGAGCCGTCACGGACTGGACTGGGTTTTTTTTGTCGAACGGCACATTCGCCGGGAAGTTGTCGGTTTTGGTCGACTCGGCAAGGGATGGTACCGGATCCTGATTTGCATAAGTCAAGGCATAGGAAACCTTGGTTATATACGCTCTATAGGGTTCGGGATAATCGAGCTTTAGAGTCAGCTCCTGCCCTCCTCGCGTCGACTCCAGATAACCCTTTATCTGAGCGGGATCAACGGCAATACTGAGGTAGGACGGTTTGCGAGGCAAAGGCAGTAGGCCGTTTCTCGTCACGGTTTTGCCGTTCTCTTTAAATTCCGCTTTCACAGAGGCCAGACTTCGTTCGTCATGAAAACCATCCGGTAAGTCCCAGGTTGCCGATGCATGCGGCGCACGCGAAACATCGGCCTTTGTCCATTCCAAAGAATCGCTTTGAAAACGCACATCTGCTTTGGGATCAAGGCTAAGAATTTCGGCCTCGATGGAGCGGGAAAGTCCCGATGAGAGGAGGCGTAACCAAAGTGGGTGGGGCGCACTCGGATTCAATTTTGCCATCAAACCCCTATCGATTGCTTTTTCGCGATCCATCAAGGCATCAAGCGCTTTGCGGGAATGTCCTGTCATCGGAATATCTTGCATCCGTAAATGGATGTGATGAAGATGCGCGGTTGCCCAACCGTCCCAAGCGTCCGAGGTAAAACTATGAGTCAGGTCATCTGTGAGTTCGGCCGTCACTCCATAACGTCCACTTTTCACCCACTCTTCGAGTTGCTTCACAACGCGAACCCGCGCCTGCCAGTCAATTCCGATTTCTTCGATGAGATCGCCCCCAAAACTGTGGCGGTTTATCTTTGCGACTTCGAGCAGGAAATAGGCCTCATGGGTGACCGAAAGCTTGTCGGCAACTCCAAGGCATTGGTTTGCCTCTTCAAGGGATTGAGACCCTGGTTTGGGCGCTTTAAAATGGTCGGAGCATGCAGCGAGATCGGGATTGAAGTCTTTGCCTTTGACCGAGGTCAGATAATAACCAAGGTCCATGTTAAGCCCGCTGTCATGGGAACCACCGGGATGGCGACCGCGGGGCGGATGACTGGGATCCATGTCCACAGGCGTATCGCCGTTTTCCGAAGTAAGATCAAAAATCGCCATAGGATAAGCTGCGTGTCCCAACGTTTTGGTTGTTTCGAAAGCCGCGATTCGAACGAGGGACTCCCCGATTGGACGTACCCAGCGAAACATCTCGGTCCCATCGACTCCGCCAGGGCCATCTTTTTCCAAAAATCGATAACCGCTATCCTCGCTTATTGGAGGTGCAAACAGTTCGAGTTGCGTGGGCATACTTTGACGTGCACGGTCTCGCCCATCATTGGCGAAAGCTGAAGGTAAGACGACAGCTGTCAACAGCCCTGCCAGTGTAAGTGGTTTTAAGACCTGCATGGATCATCCTTTGTATTCTGCGAATAAGACTTCGCTAAAATGCGTCATTATGAACTTTTTTAGATGACGAAAATCTGCGCGCCGCCTCGATTTCTGCCACAAAATTAGCAAGAACAAAGAATTTGCGAACTAGAATTCCATCGTTACAGAATATAATCGATTTTTAGCGTATTTTGTCGTACTCTCAAAACTCTTTTTCCCAAGATTCGCAACTCATTTCATGCAGCTGCATACATTGGGCATAACTCAAGTGCATACTGAGGTGTTTCATGTCCTCTGAGATCATCATTCGCGCAGCTCGGCCGGAAGATGCCAAAGATATAGCGCACGTTCACGTCGAAAGCTGGCGTACGACGTATGCTGGTATTGTCAATAAGACGTATCTCGATCAGTTGAAACTCGAAGATCGCGAGAAGATGTGGACCTCGATATTGCATCAGATTACGCCGCGGTCGCACGTGCTCCTGGCCTATGACAAAGAGAAAAAGAAAGTCGTGGGATTCATCAGCAGTGGACCGAAGCGGGACCATCCTGAGCTAAAATACGACGGTGAAATATCCGCTCTCTATATTTTGAAGGAATTTCAAGGCGCTGGTACAGGCGAGATGCTGTTCGATGCCTCGTTTCGAGAGCTGCGAACGGCAGGATTTCAGAACGCTATGCTGTGGGTTTTAAAAGAAAGTCCGAGTGTGGGATTTTATACGACTATGGGCGGTAAAGTCATATCCGAGCACCCTACGGAAATCGCTGGGAATCAGCTCGTTGAATTCTTGATCGGCTGGGATACGATCTGAGGTCAGTTGCCTGTCGTGATGCATTCGTTCGTAAGAATCTTTGCCGCTGCGTTGCTGTGCATAGAAATTTTCACATCTGGATTGCACACTTTCGATTCTTTTGTTGGCTGCATGGCGACTTCAAGATGATCGCCTTTTTTGAACGAAAGAGGTAGCGCGTCCTTGTTTTTGCTTGAGAATGAGGTTGCCGTCACCGTGCCGTCTGTGTGGGCGATGGTGATGAAGATCGTGTGGTTACAGGAGCTGAGGCTCGAGGTTGTTGCATTGATGTTTTGATCTTTCGACGATACGATGGTCGTTGTGGTTGGTGTGAAGTCGAAAGCTCCTGTGAAACACAGTACGGCATCGTTAAAGTCGGGAACGTTTTTTATGTCCGCGGACATATCCTCAAAGTTAATGCCAAGTTTCACGAGCGGGAGGACTTTTTCAGGGGCTGGTGCAGGTTCCGGTGCTGGATCGTCGCCTTGAGGTTCGCTATCGACCGTTTCTGGAGCGGCTGCAGCTGTAGGTGCTGAGGCTTTGAAAGTGTTCTGGCTTTTGCACGACCACGTTGCACTTGCTAAGAGAGAAATGATTAGGAGTTTCATTGGGCTACCTCGCAGACCATGGTGATATGCCCTTATCGGTCTGAAAAAACGAAACTTGAGGTGAAATAATTCCCCTCTCCCCGCCTTTTTTCCAAATCTTCAAAACCATAAGCAATTGAATTAACTCCTTAAATACAAAAACGGCTCGTCTCTCCGTTAGGGAAAGTCGAGCGGTTCGCAAATAAGTCGATTACGCAAGAGGTCGAGTGAGTTCGGTCAGGTAGCGCAGGTCGTCGCCTTCGAGCAGGGGCGATAAGACCTTCAGGACGCGCGCGTGGTATTGATCAACTTGGCGACGATCTTCGTCTGAAAGCAAACGAACATCGATGAGATCGCGGTCATGCGGACAAAGCGTGAGGTCTTCAAATCCCAAAAATGTGCCGTAGGCCTGGGATTCATTTTTAACGACGACCTTCACCAGATTTTCGATTCGCACGCCGAAGTCTCCGGTGATGTAACAACCGGGTTCGTTCGAAAGTATATTGCCCGCATCGAGGGGGGTCATATTCATGCGTTTTGAAACGCTGAATGGCCCTTCATGCACACACAGGGCGGCGCCTACGCCGTGACCTGTCCCGTGATTGAATTCGAGCGACTCCTTCCAGAGAGGCTGACGTGCGATCGTGTCGAGTTGGTAGCCGTTGGTTCCCTTAGGGAAATGCGTTCGGCCAAGCAAGAGGTGCCCTTTCAGAACGGTCGTATAAACAAGCTTATGGCGCTGAGATGGCGATCCGAGCGTGAAGGTGCGTGTAATGTCGGTGGTACCGTCATCGTACTGGCCTCCAGAATCGACGAGCAGTATGCCTTCGGCTTTGAGTTTCGAATTTGATTCATTCGCAGCCCGGTAGTGTGGAAGCGCGCCATGCGGTCCATAACCTGAGATTGTGGCAAAGCTGGGTCCACGATATTCTGGGGCGATTGCCCGGAATGATTCGAGTTTGCTTGCTACACTCATCTCGTCCAGGGCTTCTGTTCGGATAGCGCTTTTGAGCCAGCGAATGAATTTGACCATCGCTACCCCGTCCCGAATATGGGCCGCTTCCATGCCTGCGAGCTCGGCCGCGTTTTTCACCGCTTTCCATAGAGGAATAGGCGACTCCTGAGAGAGTATCGCTATACCTTTGCTTTTAAGCGTTTCTTCAACGGCTGCGCTACTCGTATTGGGGTCAAGCCAAACCGGGCCTTGCAGTGATTCGAGAGCCTTGTAGAAGGACTCGTATGGTTCTAATTGAACAGTCGTTCCCAGTGTTTTGCAAAGATCGGCATCGAGCTTCCCTGTATCGGTGAAGAGGATTGTTTTGTCTCGATTCACAAGTGCATAGGCATAAAACACCGGATTACAGGGAACATCGCGGCCGCGTAAATTGAAGAGCCAGGCGATTTCATCCAAAGCGGAGACGACAATGGATTGGGCGTGCGCTGTTTCAAGCTTCGTTTGAAGGCGTTTGATTTTGCTTGTGTGGTCTTCGCCCGCGTAACGTTTGGGATGCGCATAGAGATGGGCCGCCGGTAGCTCAGGGCGCGCTTCGGCCCATATTTCGTCGACGAGGTCATCTTTTTGCGGGACGAGTTCGAGTCCGGCCTTTTTGAAGGCATTGGCAATCTTTTGGTACGATTGTGTCGAGAAAAGGCTGGGATTGATGCCGACGCGGCTGCCTTTGTCCAGAGTTTCTATCATCCAATCCTGCCAGTCGGGAACCCCCTCCTGGCCTTGGCGGAAGAGCGTGATGGAACTGTTTTTCAGTTCGGCTTCGGCTTGTTCAAAATAACGGCCGTCGGTCCACAGGCCAGCTGCCGCGGTGGAGGTTGCAAATAAGCCGGAGGATCCTGTGAAGCCGCTAATAAATTCGCGGCGGCCCCATTTTCCTGCAACATATTCACTCTGATGGGGATCTGAGCTAGGGACTACATAGGCTTCAAGTTTATTGGTTTTGAGGAGTGTCTGGAGTTTTTTAACGCGCTCTTGAACTGTCATTGTTTGGTCCTCTTCCTTCCGAAGGCACGAATGGGTCCTCCACGAAGGCACCCAGCTTTGGATCATACGATTTTTTCGCGAACTATCCCAGTAGACCCAAATGGCCCGCTCTTAAGTGTCACGCCTGCCCTTGTCACAATATTAGGGGGTTGGCAGTCTTTTTGCGCTTCGTCAGCTAACCAATTTGAATAAGATGGGAAAGTTCGTCTTTTTGGCTATTCGACCAAGTTAAACTCTGGTAATGAATGTGTCATTTGCAGTGGGCCAGTTTGGTCTGCGCATACCAAGAGTCTGAAAGGTGTATTTCATGGCCCAATTTCATCTGCGTCACGCTCGAACTCTTTTCACGTCTGTCGCCATGCTGTCGCTTATGAACGCCTGTGGCGTTCGCCCTGACCGCGATGCTCCCAAGCCAGTGGCGCAAACAGTTACAGCCCCGACTCGTGAATCCGTCGTTGGAAAAACGCCCGGTGCTCCTGCATCAGTGACGACCAATGCAACGACTCTTGCGCCCGCCGGCGCAGCCACAGCAGCTGGAACCGGAGAGACGGCACCAACAGCACCGTTTGTGCAACCAACAGCACCCGTTATCGACTGGGCCTACGTAAACGAGAAGGTTATCACGCCTTCTTGCTTGAAATGCCACACAGCGGCTCGTCCGGCGCACGGAGTGAGTGTTGAAACTTATGCGGCCGTCAAAGCATCGCTTGATATCATCAATAAAGTCGCTCTGATCGACAAAACGATGCCAAAACGCAATCCACTTCCTGAAGACCAGGCTCAGATCCTAAGCGTCTGGATCGCAGCTGGTGCGCCCGAAACTGTTTCCAGCGCGGCGGATGTTACAACGCCCGCTCCTGCGGCTCCAGTCGTTATTGTGCGCGAGCCCGTTACGCCCGCCGATCCAACAACGCCTGCACCGACGCCGCTGCCTCCGGTTGTTATTCCAGTTCCTACGGTTCCTACCGTACCCTCAGATCCCATAATTCCGGCTCCCGCGCCAGTGCCTCAGCCTCCTGTCATTATATCGCCTGCACCGACGACTCCGGTTGTACTGGATTGGGCTACCATCAACGAACAGGTCATCAAAGTAAGCTGCGTACGATGCCATTCGGCTCCGCACAATGCTGGCGGAATCAACCTGGAAACTTACGCATCCGTGAAAGCCGTGATTGATGAGATCAATACATCGGCGATTGTCGAAGGGTCCATGCCCCCTCGCAAACCAATGCCTGACGACGCTAAAGCGCTCCTCAAAGCCTGGATCGATGCCGGCTCTCCGGAAACAGTTCCAACTCGCTAAGCCCTGAAATTAAAAAAAGCTGCTTCCGTCTGAAGCAGCTTTTTTTATTGAACAATCAGGAAGCGGTTATGTGCCTCGATTTAAGAGCAGGATGGGTGGGCATGAGAGCCTCCCAGAAGCGTGGTTTATGATTGGCCTTGAGGGCTACTGTGAAAAGATCGTAATGCTCGAGAGTCACCATAGTCCTTTCGAGAGTGAGCAATTCCTTGCTCAGACCGCTTTGCCCATACCTCGCTAATACGGCTCGATCCCCTTCCCGATGACGACGCCTTGCGAAGGCAAAAACCACGGCACTTCCCCATAGAGTAAGAAAAAAAGTCGTTATAATATTCACTAAAATCTCAGGATAAGTTGAGGAGCTGCTGCCTTCGGTTTGCCGAAAACTCGTGCCGAGAAAAAAAGCCAGGAGCCGCGAAAGATACAAAACAAATCCGTGCGTCATGCCATGGCAGAAGACGAGCAACGCCGTATCATTGCTCTTTATTTTTGCCAGTTCGGCATAGACCAGGATCGATTGATCAACCTCAGAGAGCTCAAGAAACCCCTGCGATACTGATAAAACGGTGCGTTTTTGCCAAGGTCCAGCGGAAAAGAGATTCACCTCAGGCGAGGGGTATACGCCGATGAGCGGGATATGCGTGAGGCCAATCTCTTGCGCAAGATGATTGACCTTTTGGACGAGCGGATGATCTTTATCAGTGTCGTCCATGAGATTTGTATCTGTTGACCAAATCGATATATCCTGGCTCAACCCCCATGAAAACAGTCCGCTCCCTATCGTCCATGCGATATCAATCCATAGCCATTCCGTAATCGATATCCCGGTGGCTTCCAGAATAAGCTGAACATGAAAAAGATTGACCCACATCACAGCCGTGACCACAACACCCAGAAGTGTCAGGAGGGGAAAAACGATATATTTCATATGATAATCCTCACATTCTCAGCAAAGTCCAACGACCGTATAGGAGTTTTTCTGTCTTTCTTTGGAATCGATAGCATCCCCTTTATAAAGACCCATAAGCGCCTCGCCTAAAGGGGATTCGGGCGAGATGACCAGTATCTTTTCGTTGTGCAAAGTCAGGTCGAGACCAGCACCCAGGTCGGAAATAAGGTAGGCCTGAGGTCTAGGCCCCTTGCCCTGGAGAAAAACGAGGGCGCCCAAATCGATTTCGTCATCTTCGTCAAAATCTTTGAAAAAACTATTTTGAAGCAGCGCTATTTTTGATTCAGCAGCGCGGGCACGTTCAAACTGAGACCCGGCAAGGTAAGAAAGTTCAAGGCCGTGGGTGTCATATTTGCTTTTCGCGACAGCATCTTCATGATTCGCCCCTTCTTTGGCTGTTTCTGCCGCAGAGAGGGTTGCATGGAGTTCGGCCTTCATTGTTTCGAGAAGAACGCTATGTAGTTTTCTCTTGTCCCACTTCACTCAAACACGCCCTTTCTCGTATAAAACCCTAGCAAACCTTATCCCACAGTCGGAAGAGGCTTATCAATAGCGTATGAGGTTAACGATAGGTTTGCCGCTCTTTTGGGGCGTAAGGATATAAAGTCGGTCATATTCATTTTCACCAACTTCCACCTTTTGATCACTGCCAAAGGCCTTGAATATCTCAGGAAGCGTATTGCTATGTCCCACGACGAGTGCGGTTTTCAAAGAGGTATCGTTTTTGAGTGTTTGGATCAGCACATCCGACTTCGTGCTCGCTATGGCGATCGGATTGAGTTTCAAAGCTTCTGCCAGTGGCACCGCTGTCTTCTGCGTGCGCACATATTCGCTGGTAAAAATAGCGCCGACATCACTATCATGGAGAATGCGCGCCAAGCTAGTTGCCCTCGCCTGACCCGCAGTGCTGAGCTCAGGATCGGTCGTATTACCGAGTTTTTCGGCATGTCGGACGATGTAAATGCTTTGAAAACCGAAGAGAGGTACTGTGAAACCGAGGCTAAAGAGGACGATACAAGGCATAACTCTCATAATTGTCTCCGATTATGGCTATAGATACAATGGCTTAGGAAGGCATGTTAAAGGCCATCGAATAATCTTAAGGTTTTGCCGAAAGTGGTCGATCAGTCAACAGTAACGATGAGCTTGAAAAGAAGGGAGGCGAGACTCATGTTCGATAGTCCCCACAACATTCAGCTGACATTTAACTCTCGCCTCAAGCGGGCTCGGCTCGAATTCCGAGTGGAAGAGTGTTTCAAATCGAGAAAGCCGCCCCGGCAACTCATGGCTCGCATTGAGGAACGTTTCAAAGAAGAGCGTGACAGCGGTTTCATCGAGACCTATCTCATTTTTAACAAAAGATTTGATGAACTATGGTCTCACCTTCGCGATTTGGAAGGCGACATCGATCCGGCGCGCGAGATAAAGTTCACTATAGCGCAAGGCGGTCGGGTTTATTCGGAAATTCAGATCGAGACCTCCAAGGCTTCGGGTGAAGCAGCACTCAGCTGCAAAATAGCCCCCAAAAAAATGTCGAGCATTCCATTCAACGCCTTTCTCTTCAACGTCATCGCCAAGTTGAGCCAACAGGATTTCCCCATGGCGGTGGATCGTGGGCAAATGCGGTTTCTTTACCTCATGCTTAAAAACGGCCAGGCCCTTGAGAAGGTGAAGCTGCTCGCTCAGCCTAATGTGGACGAAAGTCCAAGCGCCGGCTTTCTCGTGCGGATTAATCCTCAGCTCCACTACGCAACTCTCCATGTGTTTAATGGCGAGTGGCTTTCCAATGAACTGAATTGCAAACGCTTGCTCAAAGAGGCGCGTATTGCCCTCAACCGCGTTAACGTCGACAAAGTAAAGATGAACTTTCTTGAAGGTCATAGCATCGAGAAAATCACGTCGCTCATCAGCAAGATGCAGGCGTTTGGTTTTAATATGCCCTACGACCTACTGATTGCCTACGACGAGCAGTACCGCCTCAACGCCAACCTCCTTGCGCGTGATAAAGAAGCCGGTGAGCACGATCTGTTGGCACTCGATGCAAAATTCGCCAAAGCACGTCATCGCCGGTTTAAGGGCGAACATTTGCAGATTGACGTCGATCCATCAGCTATGAAAGCAGTCTTGGTGGCTGTCGACGATAAAATTGTGAAACTGAGACCGACACTTAATGATGCCTGGCTTCGTGAAGAACTTACCAGGGCAGGTCTCGTGAGCGGTTTTGAGGAGCAAATTCCGGCGCTTCTTCAAGCTCTGCAGACAGGCGAAGGACTGGCAGGATTTGTCGTCGCGAAAGGCGTGAATGCGGTCCCCGGGACCAACCTGGCCTTGAAATTAATGAATAAAGTTGTTGAAGTCACGGACGAGCAAATCGATATAAGAGAACGTCAGAATCATCGTATCGTGCATACCGGCGACGTCGTGGCTGAGGTGCGGTATACCGATGGGGTCGAAGGCATTAATGTCTTGGGCGAAAAGTTTTTTGCCCGTGGATCCGCTTCGGTTCTAGGGACTGTCCTTGGGGGTGGGGTCGAGATCCAGCATGATGGTGTATTCACCGCCAACCGTGACGGCCTGCTTCAGTTGGATGGTTCGACGCTCTCCGTACAGTCGGCCTACGTTCACAAAGGTTCGATCAATCTTTCCAGCGGAAACCTTCGTTTTGATGGTGCAGTCGTTGTTGAAGGTGACATTGAATCGGGCGCTAGCGTCGATATTACGGGAACGCTCATCGTCAAGGGCAGCGTGGTCAACGCGAAAATTCGGTGCACGGGTGATCTCGAAGTGAAAGGTGGCGTGTTAACGGGTAAAAACGGTTACATAAACGTCGGCGGTAACGCACGGATGGGTTTTGTTGAGAATAGCGTGATCCAGGTCAAAGGCAATCTTCTGGTGCAAAGAATGATTTCCCATAGCTGGATTACGGCGGGTGGGCTCATCGAAGTGCTTGACGAGAGTAAAGGCCAGATCACAGGTGGTCTTTTGTCGAGCTGGAAAGCTATTGTTTGCGCGAAATTCGGGTCTGATCAAGGTCATACAACCCAGTGCCGCATAGGCAGCAACTTTCACGACGAGATTCGTCTGCAGCGTTTGGCAAAGCGGGCCAAACGTTTCAATGAGGCTGCAGAGGAAAACGCGCGCTCGATCGCATTGCTCGAAAAGCCAGGCAGCAAGCTTTCCGAAGCCCAAAAACAGCACTACGATTACATCAAGAAAAATGGCCAGCGTTACGGTGGAATTATCGCGCGTATTGTGGCAAGCCGAACGGCCCTGGAGAGTTCGTTGACCTACAATCTGGATGCGACGATCGTCGTGTCCGATATCCTGGATAAAAATAGTTTGATTTGGGTCAATGGCAAAAAAATCAAAATGCCGACCAGTTTAAAGGGCGTTTTGCTCTCGACCCACGTAAACAAAGGTATTTTAGACCTCAGTCAGGTAGAAGACTTTCATAAGGCTCATCCAGCCGCAATTTTTGGCCATTCCCAATCCTAATGCCGCCCTTTCCTGCCTCATTTCCGAACACATTCGAAACGTTTCAGACACTCACTCTTTACATGGCTTGGTTTTTGCTTACGACTTTAGTGGGCAAAAGCAAAGGAGAAACCAATGGAATGGCGTGACCGTAGAGAGAGTAGCAACGTCGAAGATCGTCGTGGTGTGAAGGCTGCTGGTGTCGTCGGAGGCGGCGGCATTCTGATTGCCATCATTTATGCATTGCTAAGCGGAGACCCTAGCGCGCTTATAAATCAAGTTCAAAATCAGCGCCAAGGCCAGCCGGCCGCGCAGACTGCTCAGGATGACGACAGTGCCCGTTTTGTGAAAGTAGTGCTAGCCGATACAGAAGATGTTTGGAGCAAAGTCTTCGCTGACAGAGGACAAACGTACACGAATCCAAAGCTGGTTCTTTTTACGGATCAGATTCAATCCGGCTGCGGCGTGGCAGGGAGTGCCGTTGGCCCGTTTTACTGTCCAGCAGACCAGAAAGTCTACCTTGACCTCGGCTTCTTCCGGGAGATGGCAAGTAATCTCGGGGCAAAAGGTGATTTTGCGCAGGCCTACGTGGTCGCTCATGAAGTGGGACACCATGTCCAACATCTTCTTGGTATTACCAGCCAGCGCTCGAACAGGGGGCAAACAGAGGCAAATCGCGAATCTGTAAAGATTGAGCTTCAGGCCGATTGTCTGGCCGGGATTTGGGCGAAAGATACCAATCAGGTCAATCATTCCCTTGAGCCCGGTGATGTGGAGGAGGCATTGAATGCCGCCTCTGCCGTAGGCGACGACCGGCTACAAAAAGCCAGTCGTGGTTATGTTGTTCCCGATTCTTTTACGCATGGTTCATCGGCCCAAAGGGTCGCTTCATTCACAAAGGGTTTTCAAACGGGTGATTTAGCGAATTGCGATGTATCCACTCAACTTGATGCAAATCGTTGAACCAAAACCGTTCTGACTTGGAGGCCCTTGGAATTCGGGCTTCTAAGTTTCCTTAAACTCATGCCATCCGTATTTTGCTTTTCTATCGGCTTCAGGGACCTTATGGTAAAACCTATCTCATCCGATACGTAAGGAGCCCAACATGAAAACTGTCCCACCCCTAGCTTATCTACAAAATATAAAAACGATCGCACCGCAATTTGAAGTGCCTCAAAGCCAAGGCATAGCGTGGATCATGAAAGCTTTGCAACGAACGGATGTCAGTCCCGAAGCGTTCCGTGCATTGAATTTGTATGAACGACTCCTGAGCAATGACAGCATACAGTTTCGTCGCTCGGTTCTCGAAGATTACATGCATCATGACTGGTCAAACATGCTGCTCTTCAAGCCCTCCGCCCGGATCGACGGAAGCCTGGCGCCTTGGTCCCAGCCGCCTCTCCAGGACCGCATGAAGATCTATGTTGAGGCCGCACGTGCACTTGCACGGGAAGCTTTTTCGCCTGCTGATAAAGCCCCTGCGTATATTATCGATATTTCCTGTACGGGTTATCGGGCCCCTTATCCTCTGCAGGAACTCGTCCTGAAAAACGACTGGGCAAACAAAACGCGCCTCTTAAAACTAGGGCATATGGGGTGTTATGCCTCAGTCCCCGGCCTTCATTTAGCCGCGCAATTGAGCCAGTCTGTTTCTGAAGGGGATACGGTGAGTGTTTTAAGCACCGAGCTCTGCACGCTTCATCTTGATCCCCTCGCCACTGATCCCGACCAGGTTGTAAGCAACATTCTTTTTGCCGATGGATGTGCAAGGATGGATATCGGACGGGTTGAAAAGCCTGGAAGTCTTGCTCTCCACGCCCATTATGAAGCACTGGTGCCTGATAGCAGCGAGTATATGGCTTGGGACCTCCAGGACTCGCGTTTTCATATGACCTTGAGCCGAAAGGTCGTTACGAAGCTGAATAAGGTCATCGGTGAGCATCTTAATGAATGTCTCAGCCGCCATAATCTCAATCGTTCATCGGTAACCCGTTACGCAATTCATCCAGGCGGGCCGCGCATAGTGGAGTCAATTCAGGAAGAACTCGGTCTGGCGGAAGCTGCTGTAAAACACAGCAAAATGATCCTTCGCCAACATGGAAACATGTCTTCGGCCACACTTCCCCATGTGTGGAAGGCAATGCAGGACGACGTCTCCGTCAGAGCCGGTGAAGTCATCGTCTCTATGGCTTTCGGCCCAGGCCTCACGGTTGCGATGAATGTTTTACAAAAGACTTAAGAGAGTCTTCCTTTTCCTTCTCATGGCAGCATAAATAAGCTAATACTGTCTTAGCTACGACTCTTGAAAGACAGGGCCTTCTGTGAAATTTAAAATTTTAAAATCTATTTATGATATTGGTCTTGAAACCTGGCGTAAGCTTGAGTCGCCAGATTTTCCATTTAATGATTTTGAATTTTTTGCGGCGCTTGAGGATAGCGGTAGCATAGGGAAAGAATCGGGTTGGCATCCCGTTTACCTAGCTTGCTCGGACGAAACGAAGGGCGACGTTATTGTAGGAATACTCTATTCCTTCGTGAAACAGCATAGTTACGGCGAATATATCTTTGACTGGCAGTGGGCGAATTTTTTCCAGGCCCACGGTATTCCCTATTATCCCAAACTCCTCACAGCTGTTCCTTTTACGCCAGCGACCGGGCCGCGGATTTTGGTGAATTCTCAGTGTACTGATGAATCGGCGGTGCGGTCGTTACTTATAAAGGCTGCCCTTCAGATTGCGACGAATTCGGAAATGAGTTCCTATCATGCGCTTTTCATCGAAGAGAGCGAAGCACCCTCTTTTGAGGCGGAAGGACTCGCCGTTCGTCATTCGATACAGTATCACTGGCACAACCGGGGCTACAAAGACTTCCAGGAGTTTCTGAACAGTCTCGTTGGCAAACGGCGGCGCGATATCGTGCGTGAGCGATCGCGGGCCAATTCGCATGGATTGACGATAGAGTGCCTCACAGGCGCTTCTCTGAAGCCTCAGCACGGTGCAGTTATGGAGGCTCTCTATCAAACGACTACTGATAAGAAGAACGCCATTGCTTATCTACAGACCGGTTTTTTTGAACGCATCTTCACTCGAATGGCTGATCGCATTGTGTTGGTTTTAGCATCGAAGGATGGCGTTCCTGTGGCTGGCGCACTTAACTTCCGCAAAGGCAAAAAGCTCTATGGCCGCTATTGGGGAAGTTTTCACAGTTATCAAGATCTGCACTTTGAACTCTGCTACTACCAGACCATCGATTACGCTATTCAGCACGGGATTGAGGTATTTGAGGCAGGCGCACAGGGCGAGCACAAGATTCAACGCGGCTTTTTGCCCTCACTGACATGGAGTGCGCATAAAGTATTTGATCGGCGTTTTGCCCTCCCGATTGAGGCCTTTATCAAAGAAGAAAAAGCTGCGATAGCCGCGGAGCTTCGAGCTATGACCGGCCCTTACAAAGTGACAGGAAATTAACGTCACTTTGTCCCATCTGTATGTTTTTAATAACAGTCCGACCATTGATCGTCCCCATACGTAGTCTCACCCATATACATCTGCCAAATTAAACTCGCGAAAAGTGAATTAATAGACAGAACTTAGCAAACTTCTCATAGGTACGGTTTTTGCTTTAGTCGGAGTGGCATCTCATTGGTTGGGAATGCTTGGCCCTTCTCATATTAAACGTATTCTTAGGCAGAAGGGTAAGTCTCATGGATTTAAGGACGAACGATAAAGGAACTACGAAGACGCGCGCTAAGACCGGTATAAGCGGTTTAGACGAGATTTTAGAGGGGGGCCTTCCTTCTGGTCACTTCTATTTAGTCGAGGGGCACCCTGGTACGGGAAAAACGACTCTTGCCTTGCAGTTTCTATTGGCAGGTCTTGATAATGACGAATCCGGTCTTTACGTCTCTCTATCAGAATCAAAGAGCGAACTCATAGAAGTTGCCCGAGCCCACGGCTGGAATCTGGAAAACCTGTCGCTTTTTGAGCTTTTGACCTATTTGAGTCAGATGGGTGTGGCGACTTTTATCATACTCGTGCAACACGGTTTGATCGGGGGCCCCCTTGATTCCAATACTATCGACGTAAGTTACATAGCTGATTCAGCGATAGTGCTTCGTTATTTTGAATCGTCAGGCCAAGTTCGAAAGGCGATTTCGGTTCTCAAAAAGCGGTCAGGTTCTCATGAGCATTTTATTCGAGAGTTAAGCCTGATATCGACTGGCATTCATGTAGGGCCACCCCTTCAAAACTTTAGAGGCATCCTCGGCGGCAATCCTGAATACCTGGGAGACCCTGAAGGGCTCTCGCGAGGCGACTATGGAAAGTCATGAAGTCAAAACAGGAAAGTGTATCCTTGTATGTTCGAGTCTCTATAAGGATAGTGAGCTCACTGTCGGTATTCTGAGAGAGGCAAATCTCGATGCAGAATCATGCACCGACATCCTTGACCTTTGCCAGAAAATCGAAGTCGGTGCGGCCGCTGTCCTAATCGCAATCGAAATGCTGTCGGCCGAAGCGGATAGACTTAAAGCTGTTTTAGATCGGCAACCCGCGTGGTCGGATATCCCTTTTATTGTCTTAACGTCGTCCATTCAAGCAGGCAATATGATGCCGCAGCTTCACATTCTTTTGCGAAATGTTACGGTACTTGAACGACCGATTCGCATCTTGACTCTCGTGAGTAGCCTTCAGGCAGCCGTCGCCGCGAGACGACGACAGTATCAAGTGCGTGATCTCCTTGCAGATGTCGAACGTTCACGCTTTGAAGCCGAGGCGGCCAACCGCGCAAAGAGCGCATTTTTGGCGAACATGAGTCACGAGATACGAACGCCTCTTGGTATCATATTAGGATTCAGTGAGCTTATTGCCGCTGAAATTCCTGTGTCAGACGATATCAGGCTTTACCTGAAAACGATCAAACGCAACGGCGAAGATCTCAGCAAGCTCATCGATGAGCTCTTGGACCTTTCAAAAATTGAGGCCGGCAAACTTGATATCGAAATCATCCCAACTTCGGTGACCGATCTCCTCGCGGAGATTTGGAATTCGTTTGCTGATCAGGCGCGTCGTAACAACGTTAAGTTAACTATTGATGTGGAAGAGGATATTCCACTATCAATTCAAACAGATCCAACGCGTCTTCGGCAGATTCTTAAAAATCTTATCGGTAATGCAATCAAATTCACGCGAGGCGGATCTGTCGAGGTCAACGTAGGTCTGAACGAAAACTTGACGTCTCTCGTTCCTCAATTGCAAATCGCGGTGAAAGATACGGGCCGTGGTATATCGCCTCACGAGCAAAAACGACTTTTTGAAGCTTTCAATCAGGCCGACATGTCGACAACACGCAATTACGGTGGCACTGGATTGGGGCTCTTTTTATCCAGACGTTTGGCGCGCGCACTCGGAGGTGATATTGTCCTTGAAAGTAGCGCAATAGGGGTCGGCAGCACGTTCGTTATTACGATTGATACCGCTGGTGCCGCGATAAATACCTCAGATGGTAAGCGTCTTGAAGAACGAGCCGTTGAGGCCGTTCGTCAAGACGCTCCAAAAGCGGGCGATGAGCTTTCCGGTATGAATATTCTCGTTGCTGAAGATGCACCTGATAATCAGCTACTTATACGGAGAATACTCACGCGTCGGGGGGCAAAAGTCCGCATTGCCCAAAACGGTGAAGAGGCTATCAAAGCGGCTATGGCCAATAGCTATGACATTATCTTAATGGATGTGCAGATGCCTCTACTGGATGGCTATGGTGCAACCACAGAGTTGAGACGTCTGGGCTATAAGGGTTCGATCATTGCTCTTTCCGCCCATGCGATGAAAGATGAACGAGCGAAATCGATTGCGATGGGCTGTGATGAACATCTTACGAAACCAGTGGATGTCAAAAAGCTTGTAGGGATTATTCGGGATTATGCGGGCCAAAAGCCGCTCTCACAGTTTCACTGACTTCGCGTCCCCACCTTGACTTCCTCGTTCATCCCAGCGAAATTTAACTCTTGAGTCTTAGAGCCTAAGGAGTGTCTGATGAGAAAACTATTGCGCCTTTATAAAGCGGAACGGGATGATATCGCGGACCTCGTCACATATCGGGTTTTGCCGACTACTACAGGCGATACAGGACAATTCGAACCTTTCCTTTTTTTGAATCACCACGGCCCCCAAATCTATCCTCCCGGCAACCGCGGTTTACCGTTCGCACCGCATCCGCATCGAGGATTCGAAACACTGACATTCATCCGTAAAGGCGAACTCATGCATCGCGACAGCAGCGGTTGTGCGAGTGTGATCAAAGCTGGCGGTGTGCAATGGATGACAGCCGGCAGTGGTATTATTCATGAAGAGATATCTTCGGATGTTTTCAAAAAAGTGGGCGGCGAGGTCGAAATTCTTCAGCTCTGGATCAACCTTCCGGCGGCTCTGAAGTTTACCAAGCCCAACTATGTTGGTATGCAAAGGGCTGACATTAAGATGCAGGATCTTCCCGATGGTCAGGGTAACGTCCAGATCATTTCGGGGCAGTGGCTTTCAGAAAAGGCCAACTATCAGTCTCTCACAGGGGTGGATGCTGCGGCGTTGGAGTTAAAGGCTCACGCTGATCTTAAAATACCTGTCAATGCCGATCGACGCATATTTGTCTATGTCGTCCAAGGCCAGGTCGCGGTCAATAGTCACGACCTTCAGGATCATAATCTCGGCGAGTTTGAAGTTGGTGAAGGCGGTCTTGAAATTCACGCCCAATCCAATGCCTGCATTTTTTTAGCAACGGCGAAGCCCTTGGGCGAACCGATCGTCTCGCATGGTCCTTTCGTTATGAACACAAAGGCCGAGATTCACGAGGCTATTTTTGATTATCAGGCAGGGAAGTTTGGGAGCTGGAATCATTGAGTTTCATAAATGCGGTTTTTCCAGTGGAGAGGTCGCGCTCTTAATCTGTCGTAAACAGCCAGGATACTAATTGACGTAAAAAGAAGGATAGAAAAGGGCAAAAATACTATACCTAGGAAGGAAAAGTTGCCGATACGCCTTTGAGTAAAAGCCAGAAGTATCAAAGTCATCACACTCAACAAAAGACTCGCTTTTCCGCCATCAAATCCTATCGTCATTGCCATGAAATAAAGCACCACTTCCAACGAGCTCAGCGCATTATTGTGTTCCATTCCACCTCGAAAATTACGTCGCCATCCTTTTAAGAATTCTGGCAGAGTCGTATACATCCGGACTTTGTATAGGTTCTTACCTGTGTAAACAAACCATCGGCCTTTTGCGGCTAAAACCAGCTCCGCTAAAGAAAGATCGTCAACAGCTTGACTTCGAATGGCGGCATGTCCACCGATTTGTTTATAAAATAAAGTATCGAATATGAGATATTGACCTATCGCAAAAACACGGCCTTTTTTAGGGAGCCCATAAGGGTGCGTGAGAGCCAGGAGCAGGAGTTGAAAGGGGCCCAGAAGTTGTTCCCAGAGCTTTGGGTTGCTGTGGTAGGGCAACGCGGTCATTCCCTGGGCGTTATGCTGCCGGCATTCCGCTAGGGCTTTTTTGAGACTTTCAGGCTTATGCCAAGTATCGGCGTCCGTAAATAATAGGTAATCGCCGGTCGCTGCCAAGCTTCCCTGATGGCAGGCCCAAGGTTTACCGAACCAGCCTTCAGGCTTTGCGGCACCCGTGATCACATGCACGCCAAAACTCTTAGCAATGCGTGCTGTTTCGTCATCAGAATTATCGTCAACAACTATTGTTTCGAAGTTGGGATAGTCGAGAGATTGCAGGCTTTCGAGGAGCAAGGGCAGATTATGCGCCTCATTACGCGCGGGAATAATGATAGAGACCTTAGGCCAAAGGGAAAGAGGCGGGGCGTCAGCTGCCGCCCGTGGCCAGAGTCTAAAACTTAAGAGCAAAAATCCACACAGAGCGCAGGCGAGTGAAATCATGAAGGTCTCAATGAGGAAAGGCTTTGAGTGTTTCGACAACCCCAGGATACCCTTGGCTATACCAATGCCACCAACATGAAATCATAAGAACGTGGCCGAGTATGGCAAAGAAGTGGCTCCACATTTCGATGCGATCGAGACCGCGGGAGAGATAGCGATGCCAGTGGAGCGCTTCGTCAACCATACTATAAAAGAAAGACAGCGCGATGAGCGCCACGGCTGGAGTCGAGAAAGTTTCGCCGTGTTCATAACAGAAACAAAGCGCCATCACGCTCGTCACGGCCGTGACGATAATCATCTTATGAACGTGACCTTCGCCTGCTTTTAGTTCGGCCTTGTAAAGCGTGCGATGGCCGATGTCGTCGAAAGAGAGAGCTAAAACAAACAACAGAGTCCCCCCTGGAATAAACCAGACGTAACCTGGATAGTGAACCTTCATCAGCGTGCCTACTGCGAGGAATATACTGATGCCGATGAACAGGCTGGTTATAGTCGCCATCCAGGCGCCATAGCGGACCCAATCTTCGTTTTTGAAACGACTGATATTTCGGACGTAGGCCTTGGCTTCTTCCAGAATAGAGAGTTCAGGCGAGAGTTGTTTCACTTCCACGCGATCTCCTTAATTGGCGATTTCGGAAGCGGCAGGGGGAAGTTTTAAGCACCTTCAACAGTCCCCTAAAACCCAAAAGCAATTTTTTCGGAAAAGGAATCCAGGTTCGTGCATCCCACGCTTTGGGCCCTAGCCGCAGAACCTCATGACCGATAGCTGCATAAACCTCGCGCGCAATTGCGACAGCGATCGCGCAGCGTATCGGCAGGTACTTCAGGCCCTGGTCACCACTGCTGTAAAGCTCTTCAGCCCGACCCAAAAGAAGATCGACTATGGGAATCAAGGCCGCACGGTTGTTCGGATCAAGTAGGACTTCCGGTAAGGGATCAAGGCCGGCATCCTGCAGCCATGTCTCAGGGAGGTAAATACGTCCCAACTTAGCATCCGTGACGATATCACGGCAGATATTTGTCAACTGCATCGCGAGGCCCAAGTCGACAGCATGTTGATAGGCGCGGCGGTCATTGATGCCCATTACATGAGTCATCATCAGGCCAACCACCCCCGCAACACGGTAACAATAGAGTTCAAGATCCTGAAGTGTGTGGTACCGCTGCTGACAGAGGTCCATCGACATGCCTTTCAGCAAATCGATGGGCTGTTCGATAGGAAGCTTGATTTCATCGCGAAGCTCGCGAAAGGCTTTGATCGCCGGAGCAATATCCACGGATACCAAAGTGTCGAAACTTTGTTTCGCAAGGTTTTTTAAGACCACCATCTTTTTTTCGAGAGGCTGACCCTCGTCATCAATTTGATCATCAACGTAGCGGCACCAGGCATAAAGACGAACGACACGGTCGCGAATCCTTTTGCCGAAAATCGAAGCGGCAAATGAAAAGCTAAGAGAGCCTTTTTGGATAGAATCGTAACTGTAAGTTTGCGTGTTCACACATGTCCTCACATGGATAGAGCTATCGTTCATGCATAATCGCTTGCAATCACAGAGCAGGTTGCTTTGGCCGATCCAACCACACCCGGAATACCGGCTCCAGGGTGGGTACCTGCCCCTACGAAATACAGGCCTTTGATATCATCGTCACGATTATGAACACGGAAATAGGCGCTTTGTTGAAGCGTCGGTGTCAGCGAAAAGGCCGAACCATGGACAGCGTTAAGTTCAGTCGCGAAGTCATCCGGCGAGAACCATTTTTTCACCACGATCGAGTCCTTAATGCCTGGCATATAATGCTCGTCCAGATAAGTAAGAATACGCTCGCAGTAGCGGGGTGCCTCCTCTGCCCAGTTCACAGACGAAATCTTCAGATTCGGAACCGGCGCAAGCGCATAATACGCATAGTGGCCTTCGGGCGCCATACTCGGATCCGTCTCCGAGGGGGCATGAAGATAGATGGAAAAATCATCGGAGAGTTCGCCGGTCTTGAAAATATCGTTCAGCAGCTCTTTGTAGCGCTCACCAAACATAATGTTGTGATGGCTCAAATTATCGAACCGTTTGGTCGCGCCGAAATAAATGACAAAGAGTGACATCGAATAGTCTTTTTTCTCCATGGCCTTACGTGTGCGCTTAACCAGGATTTCATCGCGCAGAAGGTTGGTGTACGTGTGATGAACGTCGGCATTGCTGACTACTATCTTCGCCGGCATAAAGCCGTCTTTGACCTGGACGCCGATAGCCTGACCGGCATGCGTGACGATGCGTTCTACTGGAGTTGAGCATTGAATTTTGCCGCCGATGTCTTCAAAGACCTTGACCATGGCGCGAATCAAAGCATGAGTGCCGCCCTTTGGAAAATGCACACCGAACTTTTTCTCGAGCGGATGAATCAATGTATAGATAGAAGAAATCTCGAAAGGGTTTCCGCCAATCAGGAGGCTGTTGAAACTCAAAGCCTGCCTGGTTTTATCGTCTTTGATATATTTGCTGATAGTCGAATATACGGACCGTTGCGCATTGAGTTTGACGAGTTGCGGAGTCGCTTTCACCATATCCCAAAAGCGCAAAAAGGGCACTTGGCCTAACTTCTCGTAGCCTTCGACATAAACCTTTTCTGCGTAGGCGAGATAGTTTTGGTAGCCCTTGATGTCATCAGGATTTCTTTTGCCGATTTGAGATAAAAGTTCGTCCTCCTTATTGGAATAGTTGAAGATCGTCCCATCTTCCCAAAAGAGGCGATAAAAAGGCTGAACTTCTAGCAGTTCTATATAGTCAGACATCTTTTTGCCGGCGAGTTCGAACAGCTCTTCGAGGCACTGAGGAACCGTTATGACGGTCGGCCCAGCATCAAAAGTGAAACCTTGCTCGTGATAGACATAAGCGCGGCCGCCCGGCTTGTCGCGCAGCTCGAGAATTTCGGTTTGAAATCCTTGCGCTTGAAGTCGAATGGCCGCAGCCAGTCCTCCAAAGCCACTACCAATTACTATTGCGTTTTTATCATTTTGACTTTTGTGGGAAGGCTCATGCATAGGCTGTTTGGATCCTGTTTTTAAGAAGGTAAAATGCAGTCATATCTGTGTGCGGGTAAGTGACTTGAAACTCTTCAACGGCAGTGTTGAAACAATGTCCCGCATGCTCCTGTGCCGCCTTTTTGATATCGTGGCGATTGAGCCAGCTTTCGATCTCTTGAGTTTTTGGAAGAGTCTTGGTCGCCTCAAGAAGGTGACCGAGGCTTTGCGCTCCCCAATGTTCGAGAGTGAGGCTCCAAATATAGGAGGGTTTGCGTGACAGGAGGTCTTCATAACGTTTTTCCGTATCAAAGGAACCAACGACATTGCCGATATCATTGAGACGCTGAAGATAAACGCCGAGTGCCGACCCGAGTCTTTTTACGGCCTGCACGCGATCCATCGAAGCGCCCTGAATCAAAGCGCCCATGCCGATGGCGAGGGCAGTGATCGAACCGGTTTTATAGAGAGCGCAATGGTGACAGATTGCGCTGAGCATAGACTGAGGCAAATGCTCAATCGAAACACTCAAGTCCATGACCTGTCCGTAATGAGCCAATTCAATAGCCTCATGCCACTCGGCGTCCAGCATATGTCTTCGCTCCGCATTGAGCTCGAGTTTTTCGAGGAGACGCAAGGCGCGGAAATAGAGCCAGTTCCCCACACTCAGCGCATGCGGTACACCCAGCCTGGAATGGAGCGATGGACCGTTCCGTCGCACTGGACTGCCATCCTGAATATCGTCAACGATCAGGGAACCGAGATGCAGATATTCTATGGCTTGGGAACACACCTCAAGTTGGTCGGAGGTTTTGGCGAAAGGTTGGTCGGAAAGAGCAGCCCCAATAGCGACGAGTTTGGAGCGAAACTGGTGGCTAGGCCTCGCTCGCAGCTCGTGGGTCGGATTGATCAGAAGTTCTTGGAGGAGATCTTTGACGGCTTGATTTTCGACATTCGGAAAAGAACCTAACCCTGGCGCTCCGAAGGGAGCCGTAGTGGTATCCTGCTGACTTGCGTTATACATGCTGCACCTCGCTTCGGTTGAAAAAATGAAAAAGCGCTGGTTTTATAGGAATAGGAGGGCGCCCTAAGAGGATGCGAAACTTATCGCGGGTGCTCGTTGCGCCTGCGTAAAATCTTGAAATCAGTTCGTTATCATGTTCATAAAAACGTTCGAGCACTTGGTAACGATTCTCTTTTTCTGCAGCGAAAAACAGCATGTTATTAAGTCGTCTATAAAATTCCTGATCATCCCATCGTCTTCGCCCCAAGCCGATTAGATCGGAGCCGATGTTGGCGAAAGCGTGCTCGCAGCTTTCTAGCAACTGCTCGGCACCGAGGACCGCGTCGTATATCGAATACCCTGTCGTAGGATGAAAAAACCCGCCTCTAACACCAAGCTGCGGTATATGTGGTGCGAGCCGATCGGTTTCAAACCCTTTTTTGCTAAAGCTCGGAAGCGGCAGTACGCCTTTTTCCTCACCGACTATATCTTTGACAACATAGCCTTGGTCATGGGCATACGCAAGTATCGCAGCTCGATAGTCGTCATCGTCAATATCCGGACCGTTGCTATAACGCGTGTCCTCGATAAGGAGTTCTGTATCCGTCCAGGGAAGCGTGTAGAGGAATCGAAAACCGTCGACCTGGGGGACAGTCGCATCCATGAGTATAGGATGGCTCACGCCGTGAGGAACTGCCGTGCGAATCGTGAGACCCAGGAACTTCTGGTAGCCCGCAATCGCAAAGCCATCTTTTGCCCAGCCCCGAGCATCGATAATCTGTCGTCCGTGGAAGCGTTTCCCATTCTGCGTGACAACCTCATGATTCTGAACGCTTGATACGCTTTCGCCGCTTACGAAAGCATCGCCCAACTCTTGTTTGATACTCGTCCAGAAATCTGCGCTTCGGATGCTATGATACGCAATCGAAAAATCCTTACTCGATGACGGGAATCGAACGGAATAGCCGCTCCAACTCTTGGTAACGAATTTTTGTAACCAAGACTCGTTTAGCACACTAAACACCTTAGTCCGTGTCGGGTCTATAGTGTAAGGGAGGCTTTGGAAGGACCACGTCTGCGGTAACTTGCACTCGCCCTGTGAATCCACTATGACGAATGAAAGAGTCGGGCAGCGCGTTTTTAAGAGCAGAGCGGCAAGAGCGGCAGCCAAGCCGCCACCGATAAAAATAACATCGTAATTTTGCTTACCGGCCATAAATTATTCTCTCGGTAAGGCTCGACTCAATGCAGTCAAAGTGAGCCAAAGTCAACGTCCCAAGAGTCGCTAAGGGCCCTCTCTTTGTCAATCATTTATCTGGGGTAAACCTGTACAAGAGCGGTGCAATAGCCGATATCTTGGCGGGTGGGGGGGCAAGCAGTGCGATATTGTCAAATTCATGACGTAGCCAAAACAATCGAAAGATTGTTCAAAAAACCATCCGTCTTCGGAAAGATTAGGAAAGATCTTGCTGCACAAAACCGTGGCTGCTACCAGAAGACCGTAGAAGCGCAGAACATTGCACTCAGCCTCCCAAAAAATTTGCGGATTTTTCCAGAATGGAAAAGCATGCCAGCGGCGCACCCATTAATAACGAATGTCGTGAGCTCCCCGAGTATCATGTTAGGATCGCCGCAGGAATTTTTAGCATTGGGACATGGGATTTCTCTTGGACGCGCTGCTTTTCTGGGTTTTCTTATTTTGATTTGCTTTTTTCTTCGCTGGTTATTGAATCAATCGTCTCGCATTCTCAGTTGGCTCGGGCGTTTTAAGATCAACAAAAACGCGCCCTCACCAGCGCCGCGGAATCTGCTGATGAGCGTCATTGCCCATGTTCTTCCCTGTAAAATTTATTATGTTGATGCAAAAGGCATGCTCGTTTTTACGAACCAGGACAGTTATTCTGTCTTTGAAGGTACGTCGATGAAATCGCTGCTCGGCGCTACCCGTTACAAAGAATTTGAACGTTACTATCAGAATAGTCTTCGCGGCCACACACTCAATGTCGAGTTATGTGGCATTTTCATCGACAGCCAAATCGCCCATATTAATTTCATCCCGCATCGTGACAGCAGTGGAGTCGTCGTCGGTGTGATTTGCGTCAGTACCGATGTGACAAGTTATAAAAAAATCGAAAAAGAATTGTCAGCAGCAAAGGAGGCGGCCGAAATTGCAAATGCTACAAAATCTGCTTTTTTGGCTCATATGAGTCACGAGATACGAACGCCCCTTGGAGCTGTTCTTGGATTTTCCGACCTTTTGGCAAGGCCATCTATAATGCCTGCCGAGCGCGAGCGTTATTTGAACGCAATCAAACGCAATGGGACTTTGCTCAAGAGCCTCATCGACGACATTCTGGATATTTCAAAAGTTGAAGCCGGCAAAGTCACTTTGGAAATCTGTCGAGTTAATCTGCATGAGGTCATTTCCGATATTGTCAATCATGTCGGCGTGCAGGCAACAACGAAGAAGGTGGATATCGTTCTTGATCCCGCACCTAATTTGCCTTGCACTATCGAGACCGACCCTACCCGGCTCAAACAGATCCTTATTAATATCGTTGGCAATGCTGTGAAGTTCACAAGCAAAGGCAAGGTAGAGGTTCGCATTGAGGAGGTGGCAGGGACCGATCTGATTGCCTTCCATGTCAAAGACAGTGGCTGTGGGATATTGTCCCAACATGCCCAGGATCTCTTTAAGCCTTTCAGCCAGGGTGATTCGGCTACAAAGAGGGAGTATGGAGGAACAGGACTCGGGCTAGCCTTGTCCAGACGGTTCGCTCGTTTGCTCGGTGGTGATGTGTGCCTGACCCACAGTGTGCCTGGGGAAGGCAGTGTGTTCACAATTACTATTAACAAGGCCCTGAGTCTCACCGCGCCTTTGCTCGACCCTCCGAGTCCTCCTAATCGTCTTCCAGATGACTCTCCCGCTATTTCGGATCCCTATGCCCTGCAGGGTATAAGGATACTTCTTGTGGAAGACGCGCCTGACAACCAACTCCTTATTAGTACATATCTCAAGTCGGCTGGTGCGACCATTGAGATAGCTAACAATGGTCTCGAAGCTCTCAGCATGGTAGATCGAAGCCATTTCGATATTGTAATCATGGACATACAAATGCCTGTTATGGACGGATATGAAACAGCTGAAGAGCTGAGAATGCGTGGTTTCAACAAACCCCTCATTGCGTTGACCGCTCACACTATGATCGAAGAGCGGGAAAAATGTCTCGCCCACGGATTTGAGGCCCATATAGGCAAACCTATCAATCCGCAGGCGCTTTTAGCATCAGTCAAACATCACGTTGATATGAATCAGAATCCCTATCCCCGCCGTGAGTCCATACCAAATGTTTTGATCCTCTGAACCCGAGGCGAACCTTCAGTCTCACTCGCCAGAATGCACCCGGTCTGCTTTTGTCTATAAATCTTCAAATCCAAAATGTTTAAACTCTGGCCTCAACTTTTAGAGTGACCCACGCAGCACTTCTTATTCCTTAGTTACCATAACCAGGTCGTTATCGGATGACGGAGTTTTGATCGCTGCGGCTCAGGTGTTCCCAAGAGCGCGCGAGCGATCATTATGGTTCAGCCGCGGCTGATTAAAACTGCTTAGAGGCCAGGAGTACGAGAGTGCATGCCTCGACCACCTGAATGCCTTTTTGTTTGGCAATCCGCATAAGGGTAGGGTGCTCTGTGCCGGGATTGAAAATAATACGTTTGGGTTTGGCTTTGAGTATCGTTTCAAAAAGCGGATCTAATTTGGTCGGATTGAGATAAATCGTGAGGGTATGGATAGCTTCATTGATTTCAGTCAGACTGCTCACTACCGCAAAACCTAGAACCGGTTGGGCGCTTGGATGCACACCTTTTACGTTATTGTACGCACTCTCTTTTAGGCGCTGAGCAGCTTTATATGCATACCGAGTCGGGTCATCGGATAATCCAAGTATAGTAACCAACACATCTTTTTCAGTACTCATGATCATTACTCTTTGCTTGGGCTCAAGTTATGACTCGACCATAGCATAACAAAACCGTTTCCTTCCAGGGCGGCATTCAGTCGAGGCTTAAAGATGTTTCGCGAAGCGCTTGTCTCACGATTTTAGCGTTTTAAAATTGGCCGCGACGTAAAGCCTTGTTAACTCCGGCATACAGCGCGGTGTGGTGAGGCTAGGCGCACCTAAACGGTGGATGTGAAGTGTAAAAATTGAAACACTGATACTGTCGGAACTCACGTAACGAGGAGTGATATTATGAAACAACTTCTGGATAGGCCTGAACATGAAGTCAATAAAAAGGCTGTTCAGGAGGATGAATTTTCGACCCACAATCCCGAGGCCGTGTATCGACTTATGGCGATGATCGGTTCGATCAAAACCTCCATGCTTACAACGATTGATCGCGATGGAACACTGCGCAGTCGACCTATGCTCACTCAGGACTATCAGCAAGACGGAACCTTGTGGTTTTTCAGTAGCGATCATTATGGGAAGGCGGAAGAGCTGGAGGCGGATCCTCGGGTTAATGTAACCTATTCAATGCCCGATAAAAGCCGTTTCATTTCGATCAGCGGGCTGGCGGAGATCGTGCATGATGAAAGTAAAAAACGAGAGCTCTGGCGACCTAGCTTTGCGGAGTGGTATCCGGAAGGATCGAATGATACGCATCTCGCTTTGATAAAGGTCTATATCCAAAAAGCGGAGTATTGGGACGTGCCGAGCAATCGTTTAGTCGAGATCCTTAGCTTTACGAAGGCTGTATTAACGGGCGGAACTTATCATACGGCTGAGCCACATCAAAAGCTCCAGTTCGAAACAAGCATTGTTTGAAAATAAGCACCGCTGGGAGGGAAGACCCCCTCCCGATGCTTTCTCAACCTTCCTTCGCATACCGATAGGCATGCTCGGCGAGACCATTTACAACAGCGTGAAATGGCAAGTGCAGCTCAAGCTTTGCAGCGCCTAAGCGGCTGATCAGGCCTTCGTTTAGCGCGGGAATGCGAGCAGTACCCCCCGTGCAGCAGACGAGATCAATTTGGTCGTAGGAAAGTCCCGAATCGGCAACCGTTTTATCCAAGGCCCCTAAAATCGCATCGATCGTCTTCGCGGAGAACTCGTTGAACTCCGCTTTGTCAAAAGACAGATCCAAATCGATACCAGGGTATTGGTAATTCACATTGGCCTTAGGATGAGACGAAAGCATTTTTTTGCCTTCTTCTATGCTTTCAAAAAGATGATACCCCTGACGCTCTTCGATAAGGAGTTCCAGGCGTTCAATCGCTTGCGCATCACCCTTGTCGAGCGACCACTGCTGAAGGTTCCTGAAGAATTCGATGTATTCCTTTTTGCCCAAAAGCATAAGATCGGCTGGCGAACATAACTTACGAACCAAAGCCTTCGGTAGATTCAAGGTATTGGAACCCATCGGCATACGGAAGTTGATTTTGGATCCGAAAAACGGCGCCACAGCATGTTCCATAATGCTACCGTCGAATGCATCCCCGGCTAGAGAAATACCACCAAGCGAAAGAACATCTTGCTCCGTGAAACCCTCAGGACGCAGCCGAATAATCGTAAAGTCGCTTGTTCCACCGCCGAAGTCAGCCACGAGAACTATCTTCTCGGATTTGAGGATTTTCGCGAAGTTATGAGCCGCTGCAACTGGTTCAGGACAAAAACGGATCTCCTCAAAGCCTGCGATCTGCGCGGATTTCTCCAAACGAGAGAGAGCTCTTTGATGGGCTTCGATTTGAGGCGAGAAAAGCGCGGGATGACCTAATACAACTTTTTTCAGGTCTTGACCCATGTGGGCTTCCGATCGTTCGCGCATCGTCCGTAAAAGGCGCGCAAGAAGATCTTCGAGCGAATAATATTGGCCATGGATCTGAGTCCCCTGGAAGGAAGGATCCGGCAGGAATTTTTTGAGAGATTTGAGGACACGTCCTTCAGCACCCGCTTCGTAATAGAGGGAGATGGCTTCGTTCCCAACACTCCATTCATTGCGGCGGAGAGAATAAAGTACACTTTTCATGATCGTAGGATCGGGCGAACTGGGATCGATTGGAATAGGAGCAAACACTCCTTTTTCGTGAGCGCCGGCAACAAGAGAATTGGAGGTTCCAAAATCGATAGCGAGCCATGCGCTCATAGAAAGACCCTTTCGGAGATTTAAATGCCATAGTAGCATAGCCCGCAGTGGCTTTGCGGAATATATCAGATTTTTTCCGGAAAAAAGTGCCTTATAATAAGCTTAAGGCAAGGCTGGAGGATCATATGGATTTATTTAAATGGGGACGAGGCGAAGGACAAAAGGCGCGGTTTGAACAAGCCGAACAGCCGGTCGGACAGACCATGATATGGATGTGCGAAAAATGCGGCTCAAAATTGAGTTCAGACGAACATAATAATCCCACGCGCCTAGTGCAAAAAGCTCTCAAAAGCATCATCAGCGAACACAAAGACAAACGGAACATGAGAGCCATGGTTTCCACGTGTATGAATATGTGTCCCAAAGAGAAAATCGCAGCGTCGATCGTTAATTTAAAAAGTGGCCAAACCCGGTTCATCGCTTTTGAAGTGACCGAACCTGTCGAACAGATCGCACTCAATCTCTATAAAGAATTGCAGTAACGGGATGGCTCGTCACTCTCAAGGTATAGGACCACCGTGATGACATTTGACGAAGCAAAAGAATTTTGTGAGGAACATTTCCAGGGCACTGAAATTCGGGACAAAATCGTCACGGACAAAGAATTCCAAGACTGTACGTTTTCAAATATTCAGTTCAATCAGGCGGGTTTTCTGCGCTGCCGGTTTTTGGACTGCCAGTTCGAAAATTGCGACCTCAGCAATCTGACCGTCAAAAATTGCACATTTCGGGACACGGAATTCAAGGCGTCCAAAATCATAGGCATAAATTGGACCGAGACAAGCGGCTTTCACGGCGTGAAATTCCTGGATTCCGTGTTGAGTTTCTCGATTTGTTCGGGGATGGATCTCAGGCGACTTGTTATTGAGAACTGCCATGCACATGAGATGGACTTCGCGCATGCGAATCTCTCAGAAGCTAAAATGCGAAGATCGGATTTTAAAGGGAGTCAATTCTCAGCTACAAATCTTACGAAGGCGGATTTCAGGGAAGCTCTAAATTACCGGATACATCCGATTGAAAATACTTTAAAACAGACCAAATTCTCTCTGCCTGAAGCAACGTCTCTGCTCTATCAACTCGATATCATACTCGAGTAGACGTGGCTTAGCCTTGGCTTTAGCGTGTTGAGTCGGAGGCAGCTTGTTTACGGCATTTCATTTTGGAAATGACTTCGGTTATGCTGGCTGAACTTGATTCATTGGAAGTGCAGCTTGTATGATTAACTTCTTTTTCGTCAGCGAAAGCGATGCCTGTTTTTCTGTATTTGGCTGCCAAAGACATGTTCGCAAAACGAGGGAGAATGAATACCGCGAACAAAAAACCAAGGATCATGGGAACCATCATTTTCGTCTTCATAGGTGACCCCTTGCTATCCGGCGACAGCGCCGTAATTATCTTATCGGTTCGACTTAGAATAATCTGAATGAAACTTATGTTGTTACAATGAAAACAGGTTGTTAGCATGCATCTTTTCGAGATGGCTCATGGGCCCTATTTGTAATTAGTCAGCGATAATGTCCCCTGTTAATTGATCAGCGATTCTGTGCCTAAAGGTAAACTCCTCTCTTTTCCACTACTTGGAGTGAGAGGTTCTAGGGAAGGGCCTAGCTTCGCTGCGAGGAAACACTTTCGGCTTTGAACGCATCTTTATTGCCAGAAAGCCAGCTCACAACTAAGGGAAAATGATCGTCTACGGCACGAGGGTCCGTGAGCATTTCTATATGCCCATAATCGGAGAGATGGCCGTTCGTTTTGGAGAGGAGATAAACACTATCCTCCGGCAGTCGACATTCTTTTGCAAAACGAGCGACGTCAACCGGATGTCCGAGATAGGCATCTCTGGCGCCAGCGAGATGGAGCGTTAACGGAAGTTTGTTGGTTTCTGCAGCGGCTCCATAATCAAAATGGTCGATGGGATCAATCCACGCCTTTTCGCTTTTCACCCACAGTACACTTTGTGCATGAGACGCGCGTGACTCGTCGTCACTTCCCATCCCAAGTTTTTTCGCCGGTAAATAGCCATAAACCGCGGCGGCGAGTTTTGCCGCCCGATTCCAGACGACATCAACACCCACGAACTTCGAGAGGTTTTGCACAGAAATACTGCGTTTGGTGCCAAAACACACGATGGACTGAATGCCTGGGATGCGTTCAGGGAAACGCAGAAGATGAGCGGCTATCAGGACCCCGCCCCAGGAATGAGCGACCCAGTGTTGAGGCCGGCCGCGCGCTATATCCGTCAGAGCTTTGCCCATTACGGTGAGGTCTTCGCATATGGCATCGGTCTGGTCGAACTTGGAATGTCGATTCACATGAGGCCGGCTGCGGCCCCGGCCTCTTAGATCCGCAACCAAAACCTCAAAACCAGCGTTGGCTAAAAACGGAGCGAAGCCTTTATCACCCTTTTTTGAGTAAAAAATTCGGCCGTTTTCGATAGCCCCGTGAATCATGAGGACCACGGCGCGAGCCTCTTGGTGAGGCCGAAAGTGTCTGAGGTGAATTTCCTCCCCATCGCTTCCAATAGCAGCAAACAAGGACTCTTGATCAAATAACAACGGTTCGTTCATAAACAGCCACTGGTTTTGTGCTTTTACTTTTATTCTTATTCTTATTCCGAGCGTTCCATGACGGCCGACCCAACTTTACGATCTCTGAGAAAATACAGATCTGTGTCTCTATCCTTAGGCTCGTATTTCTGCGTGCGAACCGAAAGATAAGGCGTGCCTTTTTCGAGATACTGATTGAGCTGCTGAAGGATGGGGGCGTCCAGAAATTTGAGGAGTGGCTGATCATGCAAATAGAAGTGCGATAGAGAGTCCTTAACGGTCACATCCCATTGCTCGGCATAACGATCAAAGTCGGAGGGCCGGGCCACTTCGCGGCAATCGCTGTCGCAGCACGCCAGAGGAATATCCTCTTCGATGTTGAGAAGACCGTAATCGTCGGTGATTTCTTCGCCCTCGTTGATGTCATGGATGGCGATCTCGAACCCATAACCTGTCGTCAGCGAAGCCGGTTTGCAGCAATGGTTCACGAAACGCGCATGATCCCAGCTGAGGATGTAGTCACCCTTGGAATCAACGTATGAATACTTCGTGATAATGTCATGATAGGCCGGATTTTTCAGTAGCGCTGCATTCCGTTCGACTCTTACCTCCAACGCGTCACGGACGTAAACAGCTGTTCCTTTCGGGATGAATCGCGTTGCAAAAACGCCAAAACCGATTTCGTCATTGACCCATTTCAAACAGGTATGGGGATGCATCATGAAAGCTCTCCTCGTCTCAGTCACTACAATCTAAGGTACCACTGTTGACTTGTTTGCCGAAAATCCCTTGTCCTTGAATATCGCATCTAAGTCAGGCAGATGGAACGTCACGCAATGGAAAGCGCCACCGTCCTGAATGAGATCGTTTGCATCGATGAACGTAACGTCGAAGCCGAAGCGTCGATAGATCGTTTCCGCTTCCCGTTCGTATCCTATCAAAATCTTCGCGTAGCTTTGAGCTTTCGCGGGGTTTTTATCGGCTTTCAGTAGCTTAGAATAACGCGGCACGACGGCTTTGCCATTGCTAAGAACTGCATTGCTATAAGTCATAAACAAGTCGGTCATTGGCGCGGGCATCGGCATTCGAACGACCGTGAAATCCTGAGCGAGGCGCGCAGCGGTTTTGTCCAATTCCCCGGCGATCTTACGCGCTTTTTCACGCTCGGCCACACTGATGGCTGGCGTTGCATCGATAGCGCTCACGTCGATTCGGTTGACGGCGACTGTTGTTGTATTGAGAAACTTCATCCACATATCTACGTGAGGATGAGGAATTTGGCTAACAATAATTGTTTTTCTACACCCCAGTGCTGCTTTAAAGATTGCTGGCAGATTTGACTCTAACGGGGGCTCGGGGGAATTTAAAAGAAGTATTTCAGGGTCTTCGGATACTTCTTCACTAAGGACACAGCTTTCACCGTTCGTCATGAAATTTCCCCCGTCCAAAACTATCGGCAAATGTTCCACGCTCAGGTTGATAGCGAGGGCCAGCTGATGAATAGCGGCGTCATCCAGCGTGTTGCCATCTCGATACACGAAGTCGACAAAGCTAGGGGTTGGAACCAGATGGGGAATGACCTTAAGGACGGGAATCGGAAAATAATCGCGAGTCCATATCGATTCATGCTCAAGCTGGATCTTGACGATGGCCTCCCGCTCGGCGCCGTGGAGAAGGGGAGTCGATCGCAGCAACTTTTCAACTTCCGCGCGTCGATCGCCGGAGATGAAGACATAGACGCGGGCGTTGCTTGCTAGCAAAGTTTTCAGAAACACGATGCCCTGCTTTTTGAAAAGCATCTGCTCGCTGATACCAATGCCAAAGGTCTGCTCAAATTCAGCTATAGGTCTGACTATGGGGAAATTGGCTGGTGATTTTGAACTTGCGCCGTTCGGCGTCCAACTCAGGATGACCCAAGCGGCGACAAAGGAAAGTACAGCAGTCGCAAGCACAGGGAAGGCTTTCATGGGCTTTTATCACGATCCATTATGAGTCGATTTGGCAAAGTTGATCACATAAAGGCATGATGCAACAACACCAAAAAAATGGATACAAGTTATTGCCGTAAAAGCCAGAGCGCTTTCTACTGCAAATTACCTTGAGGAATGGTTTTAACCTTGATGATCACGCGACGCGCTTCGTCTTCGCCACCGGGTAAATCCGCATCCTGAGGAGTTTCCGACTCGCCCATACCGAGGGCTATGATACGATCCGGGTCAATATTGAGTTCGTCGATCAAAGTTTGTCTTACAGTCAGTGCGCGTTGATAAGATTCCATCTGGTTAGCGCTGCGATCGCCATGGGTATCTGTGTACGCCTCGACCAAGAGGATAGGCGCACGCACCTGGGCAAAGGATTTGGCTTGGGTGAGAAGGGTCTGTCGCCCCTCAGCAGAAAGCTCAAAGCTGCCTGGATTGCTTTTGGGATCTACGAAAAGACTTTTATAGGAGAGCGATACCGTTGGCAGCAGTTGTGTCCGTGCTGCTATGTTGATTGCCTCAGGAACGGCGCGATCACCGAGCATGAGTTCGGGGTAGCTCGGAAAGTGCACCTGTGAGTCCAAAGAACCGTTTGTCACAATTTCGGCGAGTGTGTACGTCTCACGCACTTCCAGGGTTTTAAGGAGAGCTACGGGAATATATTCACTGACTCCCAAAGGGCTGATGTAAGGGCGCTGGGCTCTGAGTATGGTCCCGGGTAACATGCCGCGATCGAGTCCGCCATCGATGAGAGCTGTCAGGCTTGGGCCGGTAGCCTGAATCTTCAGGACACGAAAGCTCGAATTCTCTGGTTCTGGTGTATTTGGCGTGGAGACAACACCTGGCTCATCGTCTCGAGGATTGACCTTGAGAGTGGAGACTTTCTTATAGACAACGTCTCCGAGACTATGGTTTGTAGGTGCTGCAAGCATCGCAAACATAGCCATAATGAAGCGGTTTTTATTCGTGTGCGAAACTGTTCCCATGGACTGCGTCCTTGGCCATTAGAATGTGTTTATCTTCAAGAGTCGCTTCGGAATCTGCTGTCAAAACTTTAGATAGCTGCTGACAAGTGACTGTTTATACTGAATTTACTCAGGCCTTGTCTCAAGAGGTGTGAAGTATGAGTGGATTTCTCGATCATCTATTCGATCCTTCTAGCTCCGGCAAGAAGGGCAGAGAACGCATTCGATACCGTGAAAAGCTTCGCAGTCTTATCCAAGATGCCCCCCCTGTTCGTCGCTTAACTCCTCAAGATCCAACGTCGTTGACCTTTGCGGCCTTTGCGCGCGCGGATGGGCAAAGCGTGCCGGGTATCGATCTCGCTCTTGAGCTTGTTGGTGACACGGCGAGCGCCGATCGTTTCCGAGCCTTCAAAACAGAAGACAGTGTACGGCCTATCTGGCGCTTAGATCCTATTACCACGGAAGAACAAATCCTCGAAACACGCGCGATGGGGGCGGACGCCTACACGATCGATGTCGGTATCCACGATCAGGCCATGGTGCAATTCCTCGTTGAGGTGGGCCGGGATTATGGATTGCCGGCGATATTGAGTTGCCGAACGCCCGAAGATCTTGCCTTGGGCCTGCTGATTCAGGATGGAGGCATACTCTGGCTTCGTGATGAAGTGCACACCGATGGATTGTTTGATCTTCCGACTCTTGCCGGCCGTACTCTTATGTATGAATCAACCGAACGCCTCACGCTTTCGCCCGACTGGGTCTGCACTGTGATCCAAACTCTCGAAACTATTCCTCTCTCCGAGCGTGAGCCCCGGAGCCGACTGGAAACTAAAACACAAGAACCTGAACATGCGGATGACGACAACGATTCAGACTACGAATCGGAACCTCTATAGGACACACCATGGCTGAGACGAGAGACCTCTATAAAGAATCAGGCGTAGACGTGGAAAAAGGCGATGCGCTTGTGGACTGGCTCCAAGAAAGCGGAAGCATCGGCACACGAGGCGGCGAAGTTGTGTCCGGTATCGGCGGTTTTGCAGCTTTGTTTCGCCCTGATTTTCGAGGGATGGAAGATCCATTGCTGGTGACGGGCACCGATGGTGTCGGCACGAAAGTGCTACTTGCCATCGAAGAAAAGCAGCTGGAAGGACTTGGGTTTGATCTCGTCGCGATGTGTGTAAACGATCTTTATACGGTCGGTGGCCGGCCTTTATTTTTCCTCGATTATTATGCAACGGGGATATTGGACGCTGAGCAGTTTAAAGCGGTTTTGGCCGGCATTCGGCAGGCGCTTAAACAGTGTGATACAGCCTTACTTGGGGGCGAGACGGCTGAGCTGCCTGGGCTCTATGAAAAAGGCCACTTTGATCTCGCGGGTTTTGTGGTTGGTGTTGTTGATGGCGTCAAACGTTTGAAGCCAGACATGGTTGAGACCGGCGATGTGCTTATCGCTCTGGAGAGTTCCGGGTTTCATAGCAACGGGTATTCTCTCGTGCGCAAATGGCTCAAGGAGAAAAAAGCCAGCCCTGAGCGGATATTGAAGATCATGACGCCGACTCGCATTTACTGGGAACTGCCTCAGATCCTCAAAACTTTGCCGTGGGGGAGCGTCCATGCATTGGCTAACATTACAGGCGGAGGAATTTCCGGAAACCTTCCGCGTGTTCTACCGGCTGGTGTCGTGGCTGAGATCAATCCTAAAACGATACCAACTCCAGAGTGGATGCAGGCGATATTTGATGAACATGGCGCATCGTTTGCCAGTGTAGAAGGCGTTTTCAATATGGGCGCTGGAATGATTGCGGCCGTCAAGGCCGATGCCGCGGATGCTTTCATTAAAGCCTGTGCAGAAAGCAAATTGGGTGCGGTCAAAATCGGGCGTATCGTCAAAGGCGAAACGGGCACTGAAGCGAGCGTTCGTTACAAAGGATAAACTCATGGAACTCCAATCGAAGATCAATCCGATGCACATTCTAAACTCATCTCAGTTTGATCGACCCTTCCTCGACTATATGTGTTTACTCACCGATACGATTCGGAGGTTTGACAAATCCAAGGAAGGTCTGCTCTACCTTCGTGGGCTCCTTGCGCATAAACGGGCCATGCTTTATTTTACGCAACCCTCAACCCGTACGTTTTTGTCCTTTCAGACGGCTGCTCAGATACTTGGTATGTCGACGAACGAGATTCGAGACTCCGCGACGAGTTCGGAGCGTAAGGGCGAGAGTATAGAGGACTCCCTGCAGACCTTCTCAAGTTATGTCGACATGATCATCATGCGAACTGCAGTCCCCGGCCTTTGTAATCGCATCGCCGCTATTCTCGATGAAAGCGAGCGGCCTGTTCCCATCATCAACGCGGGCAGCGGACCTGACGAACACCCTACGCAGGCTCTTCTCGATATCTATACACTCAATCGCAGTTTTATCCGCGACGGTGGGATCGACGGCAAAACCATCGTGATGGTGGGTGACTTGAAACGAGGTCGTACCATACGATCACTCAGCGGCCTTCTCACGAACTACAAAGATGTGCGCATCGTTTTTGTTTCGCCGCCCGAGTATCGCATCGGCGATGATATTCGTGCCAAGCTCGTTAAAGCCAAAGTGCGGTTTGACGAGACCGATCAGTTCCAGGACGCGCTTTCGATCGCTGATGCTATTTACATGACGCGCGTTCAAGACGAGTACGATACTGACGGGGAATCAAAAAAAGTTGATTACAGCCGTTTCCACTTAAAGTTCGAGCACTTGAAGGTGATGAAGGAAAACGCGGTTATCATGCATCCCCTTCCACGACGGGCAGAACTTGACCCGGCTATCGATGGCGATCCCAGAGCCAAGTACTGGCGCCAGGAGCGCAACGGGATGTGGACGCGCGTTGCTTTGCTCACGAAGATTTTTGGTGTGGATTCTAAGATCGTTCTTCCGGAGCTTTAAGATGAACCAGGCAAAAAAAATCATGTTGGCTTCCGTCTGCATGACAAGCGGCAGCGATAAGGAAAAGAACGTTCGGGGCGCTATCGAGTGGGTTAAAACCGCTGCAGCGAAGGGAGCCGACTGGGTTCTCCTTCCTGAAGTCTTCACTTATATCGGCCCCTATGATGCTATCTATGCGAACGGTGAAGTCGACAACGGTCCATTGGTTCAAACGCTTTCAAAGCTTGCCCGCGACTTAAACATCGTGTTGTTTGCTGGGAGCTTTGGCGAACGTCCTGGTTCTTCAGAAAAACTGAGCGAGAGTTTGGAAGGACGGACCGGATTTAAACGGGTGTTTAATACGTCCTACGTTTTCGGTCGGGACGGAAAAACGATTGGGAAATACCGTAAGACCCATCCATTCAACCTTATGGATAACGAAGGCAAGCCGCTTTACTGCGAATCCGATGGGTTTATGAGCGGCGACACGCTCGTCACCCTTGATGTTGAAGGTTATCATGTCGGTCTCGCGATTTGTTATGACCTGCGTTTTCCTCGACTCTTTGAGCGACTCGCAAAAGATCAAGCTCTCGATGTGATCCTGCTTCCGTCTGCTTTTACGACGCAAACAGGTATGGATCACTGGGAAGTCCTCTTGCGCGCACGCGCCATCGAACAGCAGGCCTATGTTTATGCCTCCAACCAGGTCGGCGAAAGTTCGCCCGGTAAGAGCTGTTATGGGCATTCAATGATCATCGATCCGTGGGGATATGTTTTGGCGAATACCGGCGGTACGCAAGGCATTGCCATGGCTGAAATGAGCCTTGAGCGTATTGCCGCTGTTCGTGGCCGACTTCCTGCTCTCAAAAATAGGCGTCCCGAAGTATATGAATGAGCTTGATGTCGAAATTCTCAACGGATTGCAAGGCGATCCCGCTGTTTACGCCTTCATGCGCAATAGCGGCGAGAGTTTGTTGTTTGACCTCGGAAATATCGAGCAGCTTGCCCAAAAAGACCTCATGAAAGTCCGCTGTGTGTTTGTGTCCCATACGCATATGGATCATTTCATGGGCTTCGACCGGTGGCTTCGGGTCAATATTCCCCACAAGCGTCTGCTTAAAATCTGGGGGCCCGCGCCTTTTTTTGAAAGGGTTCAAGCCAAACTCAAAGCTTACGCGTGGAACCTCATAGAGCCCGATCAGCTTCGTTTTGAAGTGCACGAAATCCGTGAGGATGGAACTGTGCCGGTCGTCACCTTAACCAACACCAACGACTTTGCGATCAACGTCGAAGAGACCGACGACACCCCCCATGAATTGATGACCTTGCAGGATGGATCAGTCATGGCATGCGTGAGTCTCGACCACAACGGGATCAAGTCGCTTGCGTATAAAATACAAAATCCAGACAAGCTCCGCTTCTTGCACGAAAACCTGGCCGGCTTGGGTTTGGTAAGCGGCGCCTGGATTAGCCAGCTGCAATATCGCGTCAGAAATAATTTGTTTCTGGAGCCCTTTGCCATCGGTGATCAAATTTTTAATTTGCGGGACCTAGCAGACAAACTGCTGCAAGGCGAAAAGGGCGAATCGCTCGTTTATCTGACAGACCTTAGTTTTAACCGCAAAAATATCGCGGCGCTCCGATCAGGTTTTGGTGTTGCCCATCGCATTATTTGCGAGAGCAGTTTTTTAGATCGGGATCGCAACCGGGCTGTCGCCAAGGCCCATCTGACGACAAGGCAGGCGGCTTTGATCGCAATGGCACTCAAAACAAAGCATTTCAATATTTTTCATGTTTCGACGATTTATGGTACGGGAGCTGAGGAGTCTTTGGCCGAAGCCCAGAAGTTCTTTGCAGAATTTTCCGGGCTTGACGGCCATGACCAGGATGCGGTTCTTGAGGCAGAATTCAGAGAAGTCGAAATACTCCGCACATTTTAATCAGTGCATTCCGGTCTTGTCTTTGCGGGACAATATAGCTGGCGTTACCGTTTGAGTCGTCTGGTCATCCTTGATTTCTGTCGGTGTGCGTTCCTGGATACCACGTTCTTCGAGGTATTCACGAAGGCGGCGCAAGGCAAGGCGAAAGCCCTGTTGACGAGCTAACATCGTATCGACTTCATTTTTTAACTTGCCCATTTCCATCGTCATGTCTTCAACATGTTTTTCGAGACGTGCGACGCGAGAGTCTTGGTCGATCGTTTGAACTTCTACTTCGGACTGTTTTGCAAAGAGCTTCAGAGCCATGGTGTTTTCATCCTTGAAAAGTGTTGCAATTGGTCAATACCGGCTTGTCACGTGTGCGTTAGCTGATTTTGCGTTTTTCGAGTCCATATTTCTGAACTTTGGTAATCAATCCCGCACGGCTGATGCCGAGTTCCTTGGCGAGGCGGGACTTGTTCCAACCATTGCGCTCCAGACCTTCGAGGATCATGACCTTTTCCATGTCTTCCAAAGAATCTTTCAGGTTGCCGCTGATGCGTAAGCCTGGAAATTTCTTTTTGGTGCTTTCTTTGATACGGGCCGAGAGTAGATCCTCTGGGAGCTCTGCTTCTTCACCGGCAAGTACACAGAGACGCTCGACCTCATTCTCAAGCTCACGGACGTTACCGGGCCATTCGTGATCCAACATGCGTTCAAGGCAGTCTTTGGATACGTGTTTGCGCGGTGCTCCGCTGGTTTTGGAATAACGGGCGAGAAAGTGTTCAAGGAGAATAGGGATATCGTCTTTGCGTTCACGAAGGGCCGGGACAGCCACATTGATGACGTTCAGGCGATAGTAAAGGTCTTCGCGGAATTCGCCGGTGTCGACCATTTCCAGGAGGTTTTTGTTCGTAGCTGCGAGTGTTCTCACTTGGCAGCGGCGTACTTCGGTACTCCCGACAGGCGTGAACGTACCTTCCTGTAGAACACGGAGGAGTTTCACTTGCATCTGAGGTGTTGTGTCGCCGATCTCATCGAGGAACAGGGTTCCGCCATCAGCCGCTTCGAACATCCCTTTTTTGTCTTTGATAGCGCCAGTGAAGGCACCTTTCACGTGACCGAAAAGTTCGGATTCGAGGAGGTTATCGTTGAAAGCACCGCAGTTGACAACCAGAAAGCGTTTGTTTTTACGCTTCGAATTGTAGTGTAGTGCTTTGGCGATCAATTCTTTACCGGTTCCGTTTTCGCCTTGGATCAAGACGGTGGTTTCTGAATCGCATATTTTTTCGAGGAGGCGATAGAGATCCTGCATTGCCATAGACTTGCCGATCATACGATCGAAGCCGTAACGTTGACCAAGCTCTTTGGAGAGTTCGCTGACCTTGCCCTTCTCGTCGTCGAGATTTTTGTGCATGATTAGAATCTCGTCGACTACCAATGTGATCAATTCCGTAAGATAGTGGAGTTCGCTTGACGAAAGAACGGGCAGGGCATCGATAGCTGAGGTCAGGTCTTTGCGGCTCGGGAAATCCCGTTCGAGGTATTCTTTGATAAGAGTCTTTTGAGCAGCCGCTGTGTCTTCGCAGATGAATCCATCACCAAACACTGTGCCGAAAAACTCGCCATTAACGTGAATAGGCAGCGAAATCACTGCGAATCCCGTGACGTCTTGCGTGATGCGGGTCTTTTTCGCGCTCATTGATTCGACCGTCGTTTGACGGGCTGTGTTCACACGTATCCCAAAGCCTTTTTTGTCGGCGACTATGGCCTGACAGATAGGGTTCAAGGGATTAAAGAATTTTCCTTCGGGAACGCCGCGGAGAAAACCGCGCTTGTCTGTGAAGTTGATCTGCACGCCCCACCACTTGCCCACAATCTCTTTGAGTTTGCGGATGACGTGCATCTTGTCGAAGTCTTCCCACCGTACAGTTTCCTGAGACATAAGAGGCTCTCCCCTAGGCGAGTGTCTAAATACCTCGCATATGGGATCCTTATCGGTGGGAGCGGCCAAAAACTTTACACTTAATCTGTGAGCGGTTTCGGGATGATAGAAAAGAGTGATGCCAGTAGCGACAGTTACTGGCAGAATTCTGGTCAGCCGTGGTGTCTAACAGTGAAGTTGCCTTTGCGGGAGAAAACAAAAACGCCGGAATCGATCTTGGTCTTTTTTGGGTTCTTAAACGAAAACCGCGTATTGTTCCCATCATTATAGAAGATTTGCACGTCTTCGACGTATTTTTGGGAATCCTCGACCTGCACGTTTATCGAATCGATATCAGTGCCTTCCTTGGATTTGGGTTCGAGGGTCACGGTGATTTTTTGGTTCGCGGATTTGCTTTCTTTCACTTTATAGCGAGAAAACAAGGCTTTAGGGTCGAGTACAAGGGTCACGACCTCTTTCAGCTCGCGCGCTAAACCCGCATTAGTATTGTAATGATTGACCAGATTTTCTTTTTCACGGAAATGGGTCAAGCGCTCGCCGTTGAAGTAATACTCCTCGAGACCACCTTTATCGCTCGTGAAGTTCCAGCGGAACATGCCCGGCTTTGAAAAAAGCGCATCGCCCTGGCGAACCATAGTTTTGCCGCGCAACTTTTTGAAAGTTGATTGGGTAAAGTCGACACTGAGGTTGTCGATCGAAGAAAAGATCTGATCATATTTGGCTTCGGCCTGACCTTCGGCTTTTGCTGTTGCGCCAGGCATGGTGAACATCAAGCCCATAACTACGAGTAAAGATCGTCGATTCAAGAGACCTCCTTAGAATTCATAAGAATCCGTGATAAAAGCCCTGCTAGTGCAATAAGGCATGTTTGAGCCCGGATCGAATCGCGATCGCCTTTGAGTTGAAGGCGCTCAACATCGGTGCCGTTGGCCGTTGTCCAGGCGCAGTAGATAGTGCCCACAGGCTTGGATTGAGTTCCCCCACCGGGTCCGGCTATGCCCGTAACCGACACCGTATAGTCAGCGCCCGAAAAATCACAGGCTCCTTCGGCCATCGCTTTTGCAACCTCATCCGAGACCGCTCCCATTTTTTTGATGAGTTCGGCGGGTACCCCAAGCAGCTTGGTTTTTACTTCGTTAGAATACGAACAGACGCCTCCAAGAAAGTATGCGGAGCTTCCGCTTTTCGAGGTGAGGACCGAACTGATGAGTCCGCCGGTACAGCTCTCGGCCGTTGCCAACGTGACTTTGCGCGCAAGGCACTCATCGTGTAGATTGCCGAGGATGGAATTTAATTCTTCTTCATCAAAAGCAAACACCCGTCGCCTCTCTTTTAGCTAGCTCAAGGGTACAGACCAGAGTATATTCGCACTTTCTTCACGAAAAGACCCTAAAAAAGTGAAGCTTTCCTATCAACGCAAGTATGCGAAAAAGTGGCTTGGAGGTCTGTGATCATGAGTCACGCTTGGTTGAAGCAGTATCCTGATGTTGTCGGTCCTACCATCGATATACCCGAAAATATGTGTATCGCCTCTTTGCTGGAAACTACCTGCAAGACCTTTGCGAGCAGAAATGCGTTGACGTGCATGGGCACAAGCATCACGTTCCGCCAGTACGAACGTCTGTCGAACGATTTTGCGGCTTATTTGCAGAACGAAGCGCAGCTCGGCAAAGGGGATCGCATCGCGATCATGCTGCCGAACATCATACAATTTCCGATCGCCCTGTTTGCGACGAACAAAATCGGTGCGATTTGTGTCAACACAAATCCTCTTTATACGCCTCGAGAAATGAAGCATCAATTCGTTGATTCAGGCGCCAAAGTCATCATTATTCTCGATATGTTCGTCGATAAGCTCCAGGAGATTCTCAAAGATACCGCTATAGAGACGGTGATCGTGACGAGCATCGGTGACCAGATGCCAAGCTGGAAAGGTCTCATCATTGATACCGTTCTCAAGCTTAAAGGTCAGGTGCCAAAACATACGCTGAACGTTACCTCCTTCAAATCGGCGCTTAAATCCGGACATGGTAAGAGTTTCACAAAACCTCGCATGACTCTCGATGATGTCGCTGTGCTTCAGTATACGGGCGGTACAACCGGGCCTTCTAAAGGCGCAATGTTGACTCATAGAAACGTCATCGCCAACGTGAAGCAGATTCAGGCGTGGGCCAGCCCTTACGTCAAAGCAGGTGAGGAAGTTATCCTTACAGCTTTGCCGCTTTATCACATCTTTGCTTTGACCGTTAATTTCCTCTCGTTTTTTACACTCGGTGGCGAGATGATCCTCGTGCCGAAACCCGTGCCGATCATCAATACGGTGAAGATCTTCCGCAAGTACCGCATCACGGTCATGACCGGAATCAACACGCTTTATAATGCCCTGAATAATAGCGAAGAGTTCAAAGCAACCCCCGCGAGACACCTCAAGTTCGCTCTGGCCGGTGGCATGGCCCTGCAGAGTTCGGTCGCCGAAGCTTTCGCCAAACTTACCGGGACACAGGTCATCGAAGGGTATGGCCTGACGGAATCTTCGCCGGTGACCCACTGCAATCCTCTGCATATACCTATTCCTCACGGATCGATTGGGGTCCCTGTGCCTTCGACAGTTGCGGAAATTCGGGATGAGCAGGGCAAAGTCCTGCCTGTCGGCGAAGTCGGCGAGCTCGCGATTAAAGGGCCTCAGGTGATGGCTGGCTACTGGAAAAAAGATGACGAAACGAAAAACGTCATTCGTGATGACTGGCTCTTTACGGGCGACATGGCCCGAATGGACGAAAAGGGCTTTTTCTATATAGTTGACCGCAAAAAAGATATGGTTTTGGTTTCAGGTTTTAACGTATATCCCAACGAAGTGGAGGATGTGATTCAATCGCATCCCAAAGTCCTCGAGGTCGCCGTTGTCGGCATTCCGGATGAACACAGTGGAGAAGCGGTCAAAGCCTTTGTCGTTAAGAAGGATCCAAGCCTCACGGAGGAGGAGCTAAAAGCCTACTGCTCCAAACAACTGACCGGCTATAAAAGACCGAAGCATTATGCTTTCATCAAAGACTTGCCGAAGTCAAATGTTGGCAAAATCCTGCGGCGCGAGCTCCGTGATTTGAAATCCTGAACAGCTTAGAATATTTGAAAAACAAAAAAGAGAGGCTTTTTAGGCCTCTCTTTTTATATTCGGTCGTATTCAATTTTTAATGAATATCGATCTTAAGATTCATGGGTGTTGAGCCCCGAAGATAACTAAACGAAGCCGATGAAGCGGCCTTGAGCGAGCCCAAAGCTCTGATGGCGAGGCCTGCGTCATTAATCGGCTGATCGTTGATGTGGGTGATGATGTCGCCGTTTTGAAAACCCGCAACATCAAAGATGCTGCCCGGGTCTATCTCCAAGATGCGAAAGCCGATCAGCTTGCCGTTTTCTACATAGGGGATCGTCGCAGCCTGCATCAGGATCTTATTGAGCCCTTCCCCGCTTGCCAGACTGTCTTTCAAAGCCCGTGAGACTTTAAGAGTATCGCCTGTTTTCTCAATGCCTTCGGCTTTGGACAGGTTAGAGGCCACACTGCGTGCCGCCGCACCGTTGTCTTTGACTTCTTTGGGGCTATCTTCGCCTACCGAAAGTTCGTAGAGCTTCCGTTCAAACGAGAAGGTTACGGTTTTACGGAGGATGCTTTTAATTTTTGTGCCTTTGACAACTTCGTCGCCCTCTTTATATGCGCTGACTTTGCCATCTTTTTTGTTTTTCATTAGGGCAACGCCCTTTTTATCCTTGCTGCTGGTAATCACGCCCAGGACTGTGAAGTCGGCGGGATTCGCAAAGGCCACGTTCGCGCCTATGAGTAGTTCCAAGAGAATTAGAATACGAAGTAAGTATCTCAACTTGATATTCCCTTTCGATCCGAGGCGAGTGAGTTCGAGTATACCATTGTCGCCACGTAAAGATCTATAAGTCCACGAATGAGGGGGAGAGGCCCCAATAAAGGATCCCCCCCTCTCCGCCCCCCCCACTTCAGCGATTAACGGAGCATTTGCAGAACAATTTCAGGCTCGCTGTTCGCATGAGCAAGGACCGAGGCACCCGCTTGTTCCATGATCTTGCTCTGTGTGTATTTAGCCGTTTCTGAAGCGAAATCGACGTCTCGAATACGGCTGTTAGCGGCCGCTAAGTTTTCGTTTGTTACATCGATATTCGAGATCGCCGAGTTGAGACGCGATTGGACCGAGCCCAGACTTGCACGGTAACCAGCGACTTCATTTACGGCTGTATCGATGGTGTTAAAAAGAGCCTCCGTATCACCCCCTATCTCCGATGCGCTTGGGCCTGTGACGGACAGGCTGCCGTCAGAGATTTTGCCCAGAGCGGTTTGGAGTTTGTCCAAATCCTTGAGGTCCATGCTAATGATATCGGGGTCATTCTCAGGATCGATGCTCGGTGAAGAGCCGTCTTTGTCAGCGCGATTGCTTGAACCGACAAAGATATGCATCGTCGAGTTGTCGTCAGGCTGCAGAATTTTGCGGCCGTTAAATTCTGTGGTGCTTACGATGCGACCCACTTCCTGGCCGAGTTGTTGAAATTCTTTGTTGAGGAAACCACGCTCATTTTCCCCAAGTGTATCGGATGCGGACTGCGTACTGAGCTGCCGCATGCGAAGCATTATATTGCTCACTTCGTTCAAACTGCCTTCGGCCGTTTGCAGGTAGCTGATGCCATCACTGGCGTTGCGTTTTGCAACATCGAGCGAGGATTGACGCGAGCGAATGCTCTCAGAGATCGCGAGGCCGGCGGCATCATCGGAAGAGCGGTTGATACGCATTCCCGACGATAACTTTTCCATTGCTGCTGACGTTTCTTCTTTGGCCTTGCCCAAGTTCTTTTGAGCGATTAATGAATCAACGTTCGTTTTAACTCGAATACCCATGATAAAAACCTCCTTGTTTTGGACCCAATATTCAACGCTCTGGACGTGTAACCATCAGTGGTGCGACGTTCCAAAACGGATGAACCGCCAGGAAAAATTTGCATGGCCTGCCAAAGACTCTTCGATCAGAGGGGTACGGAATTGTTTTGGGGAGTGTGATGAGTTATGAGTGAAGTCACGCCAGCGCTTGAACGCAGCGTTTGCACGCGAGAGTGCATACTCATATCCTTTCCTCCTTGAAACACGTTTGCCCGTACCTGGGCTGTCAAAGGTGCAGTAGAATGCAAACCCTTCTTCGTCCGTTTGAAGAAAAACTTAAAAGCATTGGACACGATCGTGATTCCAAGCGCTTGGAGGGAGTCGGGGAAAGAGTGAGGAAATTTGGGGGCTTGGAAAATACGCTCAAATAAAGCTTAAATTACAGATATTTAGCTTGAATTATAATACCCTGAATTCATTGGGGATCTTCGGCAGAAGCCTTATTTTAGCCTCCTGGCTCTTTCGGAAAAGTATGAAAGGAAAAGCCTTTTGAACTCTTTTTATGAAACACCCATTCTGCTTCCCCGCGAAGAGCTTGCTCATTTTCTCTTTGCTGATCCAGCCCGTGGGGCTCAGAAGTTCTGGATAGCGGCGAGTGGTGGTCTCGACTCTATGGTTCTTATGGACCTGTTTGCCAGCTGGGCTCGGACGCAAAACTTACCGGTCGAAATTCTTCACGTGAATTACGGTTTACGTGGCGAGGAGTCAGAAGGCGACGCAGTCTTCGTCGAGCGCCAAGCCAAGTTGCGCAGCCTACCATTTCGCGTTTTGAAAGTTGAGGCGGGTTCGCAACCGTCAACGGGTATCCAGAATTGGGCGCGCCATATCAGATACGATTGGTTTGCCAGGACTGCCGGCGTAAATGACAAAGTTTTACTCGCCCATCATCTCGACGATCATGTTGAGACTATTCTCATGCGCATTATGCGAGGCTCGGGTTTGTCTGGTTTGGAAGGGATGAAATGCGAGCAAGGTATTTATTGGCGTCCGCTGCTTAAATTGTCGCAGAAAGTGCTTCAAGAAATTGCCGCACGCGAAAAAATCCCCCACCGCGAGGATAGTTCCAATGCTAAACTCGACTACAGCCGGAACCGCTTGCGAAAAATCATTCTTCCCGAGATGGAAGAGATGTTTCCCGGTGCTGGACGCAATCTGAAAGATCTCGCCGAGGCGGGTCAGGAGTGGTCGAGATTTTACGGCAAAATTTTTGCTGACTATCCTGAGCCTACGACGCCAGGGGCTTGGCGCGACCTAGGATTTCATCCGGCTTCGCAATGGTTGATCCATAAGGCAAAAATGGAACAATGGGCGAAGGACATGAATCGCAGGTGGCTCGAGTCTGTTTACAAAGGCTTAATTGAAGGAGCCAGCACGGTTTTGCAGCTTGATCCTGAACACCAAGTCAGGCTCCAGCAAGGGCGCGTCAGCTTCGAACGTAAAGCCAAAAGTGTGTCGCCGCGTTGGCAGCAGTATGGACAGGAATTGACTCGGGCAGGTTTGTCAGCTCTACTGAGTTCAGATACTCAATTGGAAGCCCTTGTTGATGCAGGTTTGGAACAACCGGAAAAAGACGAGAAAATCCGGCGCGAAAGCAAGGCCTTAAAACAGCCTCCCAAACCGCAAAAATAAGCGGCCTTCAGGCGTGAACGTGGTCAAATGTGCTTGGACTCGACCAGAAAATGTCTGTGAGAGTTTTGTGTTTCCATCTAACAATCGGCATGCAAAAACAGGTACAATACTGAATCGTCAGTACAATACTTGTGCAGATGCTGTGGTGATGATTCTTACCGAGGAGAGCCAGATCTATGTCGAAGGTTAAAAAACCGAACCAGCAGATGAAGTTCTATTTCGTTGTATTTGGTTTGGTCCTTCTTTTTGTACTGTTTAATATGATGTCGCCGCGTCACGATGAGGATAAGTCCCTCAATTATTCGGACGTGGTAACAGCCGTTGATCAAGGTGAAGTGGACCAAATTACCTTCCGCGGACAAAACGAAATCATCGTCGCCAAAAAGGGTGGAGCCATTTTCCACGCTGTTGGTCCTCAGAACCAGACCGCGCTTTTGCAAAAGCTCGAAGAGAAAAAGGTCGCGACGAAGTTTGAGAATTCGGATGCTGACGGCCAGAGCAGCTGGAAGTCCACGATCGTGGGCCTCATCCCCATTTTCATCATCGTTATCTTCCTCTACTTCCTGATGCGTCAGCTTCAGGCCGGTGGTGGCAAAGCGATGTCGTTCGGCAAAAGCCGCGCGAAGCTTTTGAACGAAAATCAAGTGAAGCTGACCTTTGACGACGTCGCCGGCATCGAAGAAGCCAAAGGCGAATTGGAAGAGATCGTCGACTTCCTTAAGGACCCCAAAAAATTCACACGTCTCGGCGGTAAAATTCCGAAAGGCGTTTTGCTTGTTGGACCTCCTGGTACCGGGAAAACGATCCTTGCCAAAGCCATCGCAGGCGAAGCCGGCGTTCCCTTTTTCTCAATCTCCGGTTCGGACTTTGTCGAAATGTTCGTGGGCGTTGGTGCAAGCCGCGTTCGTGACCTTTTTGAACAGGCCAAAAAACAAGCGCCCTGTATCATCTTTATCGATGAGATCGATGCGGTCGGTCGTCAACGCGGTGCCGGTATGGGCGGCGGTCATGACGAGCGTGAGCAGACTTTGAACCAGCTTCTCGTTGAAATGGACGGTTTCGAAACCAACGAAGGTGTCATTCTGATCGCAGCCACTAACCGTGCTGATGTTTTGGATCCGGCGCTCCTTCGTCCAGGTCGTTTCGATCGCCGCGTCTATGTTCCAAAGCCAGACGTTCGCGGACGTCGCGGTATCCTCAAAGTACACACACGCAAAACACCGATGGCTGGCGATGTCGATCTTGATATCATCGCTCAAGGAACATCAGGCTTTTCGGGTGCTGACCTCGCAAACCTGGTTAACGAAGCGGCTCTCCTCGCGGCTCGTCAGGATGCGAAGATCATCAACATGACCCATTTCGAGTCTGCCAAAGACAAAGTCATGATGGGCCCGGAACGCAAAAGTATGATTATCGGCGAAGATGAAAAGCGTAATACCGCTTACCACGAAGCCGGTCACTGTATCGTTGCGAAGATGATTCCAGGTACGGATCCTGTCCATAAAATCACTATCATACCCCGTGGCCATGCTTTGGGTGTGACGATCCTTCTGCCAACCGAAGATCGTTTGTCGATGTCCCGTGAATACGCGCAGGGTATTATCGCTTATGCCATGGGCGGACGTGCTGCCGAAGAAGTCGTTTACGGACTCCGCACCACGGGCGCCGGAAACGACATCCAAAAAGCCACTGATATTGCCCGCAAAATGGTGTGTTCGTGGGGAATGAGCGAGAAGCTGGGGCCCGTAGCCTGGGCTGCTCCTGACCACGAAGTGTTTATGGGTCGCGAGTTTGGCAGCAAAGAAACCTTCTCGGAAAAAGTCCTGGAAGAGATCGATACTGAAGTTCGCCACCTGGTCACGACCGGCTACGACACAGCTGTTCGCATTCTTCGTGACAAACGCAAAGAACTCGATGTTATGGCTGACGCTCTTCTTATCCGCGAAACTCTTGAATCCAAAGATATCGACGCCATTCTTGAAGGCGACACTTTGATTACTCAAGACGAACGCGACAAATATAAAGAACGTCTTGAACGTGAGAAAGACGCTCGTCGTTTGGTAACACGTCCAATAAAAGCAGCCGAAACAAATGCTTTGGGCATGGACCCGGCTTTGCTTCCGACCTAAGTCTCAAAGGGGCGCTCTTGTCGACTAGCCTCATCATGGGAATAGTAAATGTGACCCCCGACTCCTTTTCGGACGGGGGTCGTTTTTTCGCGTCCGATTCCGCTCTGAACCAGATCGATCGCCTGATCGATGAAGGCGCTGACATTATCGACCTGGGCGCGGAATCCTCTCGTCCCAACGCTGAAGCGGTGCCGCTCGAAGAAGAATGGCGTCGCCTGCTTCCTATCCTTGAATCCCTCGAAAATCGATCCATTCAGGTCAGCATCGATACCTACAAACCCGAGATCATGCGCCGCCTTCTCGATTACCGGGTCGATATCATCAATGACATCCAAGGTGGAGGCCAGGTCGACGATACTATCCTGAGCGCGTGGGCGAAGGCGGGCCGTATCTACCTTCCGATGCATATGTATAAAAACCCAAAGTCTATGCAAAATGAGCCATTAGGACGTGATGAGGCCGCGATGGCTGTCGCAGGGTTTTATGAGTCGACGCAAAAAAGACTCACTAATCTCGGATTTCCGCAGAATAAAATATGGCTCGATCCTGGAATCGGCTTTGGCAAAAATGATCAGGCTAATCTATATTTGATACATGATGCCCTCAAGCGTGCGGCGACTACTCCCATCGTGTTGGGCGTTTCGCGGAAATCGTTTATAGGGCGTTTGCTGGAGATCGAGGATCCTATCGATCGCGATGGCGCGACGAAGATGCTCGAGCTTTCATTTCTCTATGCTGGCGTAAAAGCAATTCGCACTCACAATGTGAAGCATCTGCGCCGCCTCAAGGATCTGATCTCTCCATGATTCGCAGCAGTCACTGACCCCTTTTTGCCTTTCATAAGCAGTCACCTGCGAGGGATTTGTGCACTATGTCTGAGCTTTACCATAAAATTGGTTATTGGGCCCTGGTCGACATAGGCATCATTGCGATCATTATTTACCAATTGCTGCTATTGATCCGCGGCACGCGAGCCATGCAGATGGTTCTTGGTATCCTGATGACGGTTGGGTTTGCCTTTTTCATCTCGCAGATCTATCCGCTCACAACACTCAAATGGTTGATGGACAAATTTTACTCGTCCATCATCATTATTATCGTCATTCTCTTTCAGGAAGACATCCGACGCATGTTGAGCAGGATGGGGAAAAAGACTGTTTTCCCGACCCAGGAGCAGGTTTTCTCCAAGCAGATGCTTGATGAAATTGCTAGAGCTTGTGCGGCCTTATCCTCCAAAAAAATCGGCGCTCTCATTATTATCGAACGCAATATCCTCCTCACGCGTTATGTGGATGTCGGCATCATTATCGACGGTAAAGTGAGCAAGGAAATACTCCTTGCGATCTTTCACCCGACGGCACCTATTCACGACGGCGCCATAGTTATTCAGCAAGGGCGCATAGCTTCGGCTGGCTGTTTCCTGCCTCTGACCCGTGATGAGGATGTCGACCCCAACTTTGGGACAAGACATCGCGCTGCAATCGGAATCAGCGAAGAGACCGATGCGATATCGATCGTGGTCTCCGAAGAAACGTCAGCGATCTCGATCGCAGTCGATGGCATAGTGGTTCGCAAAACCGATGCCAAAGACCTTCGTAAATCTCTCACCCAACTCTTGAGTGCCGAGACGATGGATGCAGGCGAAACCGTAGTAGGCCTAGCGAAAAAGCCGTCTTGGCTTGATCGCATACTCTTTCGATCAAAGGGAGAGTAACCATGCGATCCTTGCTCCGCAGCATCTTCAATCTTTTTTTCCATAACTTTGGTTATAAGCTCCTGGCGATTCTCCTCGCGGTGGTCGTCTGGGCTATTATCCAGGGTGAGCAGATTCAGGAAGTGAATCGCGAAATCCTGGTCGAAATTCACGTCTCGCCCGAATACGGTGTTCGCGGTGATCTCCTTCGCATCAAAGCCGCGACGATTCGTGGGCCTCAGGCCTGGCTCCTGGAAGTCCCGAAACGTTTGACCGCTGAGGTCTTTGTGCCTCCGGGCAGGATAGGGGAGCATCGGGTCCGACTCAGCAAAGACGACGTCAAAAACCTCAATGAACGCCTCGAGCTCATTATTCACGAACCAAACCTGGTGCTTTACGTCGACAAACTTATGGAGCGTTCGGTTCCAATCAAAGAAACGATACACGGCGCGCCCGCGGACGGCTTTACGGTCGAACGGGTAAATATCGAACCTAAAAATGTGGTCGTCAAAGGCATACGAAAAGACGTGATGGACCTCCGCACGATTTATACCGAGCCCGTCGATGTCACCGGTCTGAAAGAAAGCAAAACCCTCGAAACGCGCTTGATATCGCCGGGTCTAGGGTCCGAAGCCCTCGCGGTTGAAGCCGTAAAGGTGCAGCTCCAGGTTGGTAACAGCCGTATCAACAAGCGTTTTTCCAACATTCCTGTCGAAATAGTCGGAGCTACACGCCGCACAAAAATCACCCCCCAATTTGCATCGATACTCGTGCAAGGGGTGCCAAATGTTCTAAACAAACTCCAGCGTTCCGACTTTAAAGCGTTTATCGAAGTCCGAAGCCTGGGCCCAGGGAAATACGAGGAAGATATCAAAGTCAAAATACCGGCCGAGACCGTCCTCATTGAGACCTTTCCAGAAAAAGGTAACGTCACAATCTTAGGGGACTAATCGCCGCGATTGCCGTCCTGAAAAGCCTTTTGCCTACCTTGGAAATCAGCTAGTCTATGAGTTCTAAAGCTCATATAGCCAAGTTTCCAAGGCAAGAGGTAACGACGAGTGGGTAAATATTTTGGCACTGATGGTATCCGTGGGAAAGCAAACGTTTCGCCCATGTCTCCCGACTTTGTCCTGCGTCTCGGCCAAGCCATAGGCCTACACTTTCGTGGTGCTTATCCTCACCCCAAAATTCTGATCGGCAAAGACACGCGCCGCAGCGGTTATATGCTTGAACAGGCATTGTCTGCTGGTATTTGCAGCGTCGGTGTCGATGTCCAATATCTCGGTCCCTTGCCGACGCCAGGCATCGCTTACCTCACGCGCGGTATGCGGGCCTGTGCGGGTATAGTTATTTCCGCGTCGCACAATCCCTTTGAAGATAACGGGATCAAAATCTTTTCTGACAACGGCTTCAAATTGCCTGACGAGATCGAAGCGAAGCTTGAAAATATGGTAGACGATACGGCACCGTTCGAGGACCTTCCCACTGGGATGGACATCGGCAGCGCAAAACGCATCGATGATGCCGTTGGTCAGTACGCGGTTTTCCTGAAAGAACAGTTTCCCAAACATCTGGCTCTCGATGGCATGCGTATCGTCGTCGATTGCGCGAACGGAGCCGCTTATAAAGTAGCCCCGAAAGTTTTTGAAGAGCTTGGAGCCGAACTGTTTGTCCTCGGCAACCAACCCGACGGCAAAAACATTAACTACCGTTGCGGCGCTCTTCATCCCCAGAATCTTATTGAGAAAGTCAGGCTTTACAAAGCCGATATCGGTATCGCCCTCGACGGTGACGCGGACCGTTTGATCGTGGTTGATAACACGGGCGAAATCGTCGACGGTGATCAGATCCTGGCGATCTGTGCGGAGCATATGCACCGCGAAGGCCGACTCAAAAAATCCACTGTTGTCTCAACCGTGATGAGCAACATGGGTCTGGAAATAGCTCTGAAAAAAATGGGCGTCAAACTTGCGCGAACGAAAGTCGGGGACCGCTATGTGGTCGACGAAATGAGGCGCGGCGGTTACAACCTCGGCGGCGAGCAATCGGGCCATTTGGTGTTCTCCGATTGTTCAACCACAGGCGATGGCATACTTGCTGCGCTTCATCTCCTTGAAGTCATGCTCATCAAACAAAAAACCCTGAGCGAACTCAAAGGCTGCATGGAACTCCTGCCGCAGGTTCTTAAAAACATCCATGTCCTGCATAAAAAGCCCTTTGAAAGTCTTCCTGAGGTGTACAAAACAATATTGGCTGCCGAGCAAAAGCTTGGGCAATCGGGTCGTGTATTGGTTCGTTACTCGGGTACGGAAAACCTCGCGCGCGTCATGCTTGAAGGCGAAGATCACGCCCAGATCGAAGTCATGGCCAGCGAAATCATCGGCGCGCTTGAACGCGCTCAGAAAGGAGTCTAAGACTATGCGTCTTGGAGTCAATATCGATCATGTTGCAACTGTGCGCAACGCACGGGGTGAATCCTATCCAAGTCCTATCCAGGCTGCTGTGATGGCGGAACTCGGCGGTGCCGATAACATTACGTGTCACCTGCGGGAAGATCGCCGTCACATTCGGGATGCGGATGTGCGTTTTCTCAAAGACACAATCCAGATTCCCTTGAACTTTGAAATCGCCGCAACCGACGAAATGATAGCGTATGCCTGTGATATCGGTCCCTATGCCGTGACGCTCGTGCCCGAAAAACGGCAGGAACTCACGACTGAAGGCGGCCTTGACCTCACCGAGGGCGTACGTAAGCTGGAAAGCGATATCAAACGTCTCCGGGATCGCGGCATCATTGTTTCTCTGTTTGTCGAAGCCGATGCCAACGCTATCGTCACAGCGGCGAAAATCGGCGCGCAGGCGATCGAGATTCACACCGGTCACTGGTGTACGGCCATGCAGAAGGTCCGCACGACGAAAGAAGCCTGGGCGTTGATCCGCAAACTTCAAGACGCTGATCGGATTGGGCATGAACAGGGCCTTCAAGTTCACGTGGGACATGGCCTCAACTACACCAATGCAGCCTGGATGCAGATGCTTCCCCACTGCGAAGAAGCCAACATCGGTCACGCGATCATTGCGCGTGCCCTGTTTGTCGGGCTGCCGACTGCGGTTAAAGAAATGAAGGCTCTGCTCAACGAGCCCGCTCATAAACCTCACTTGGGAAATGCCTGATGCGCACGATTGTGAAAGATCTTATCTGCGGGGAGGCGGATCCCAAACTCATAGCTCATCTGCGTGATGAGCTGGAATCACGATCGTCTTATACGCTCTGGCTCGTCGGCGAGATGGGGGCGGGGAAAACAAGTCTGGTGAGGGCTTTTCTTTATAGCCTCGGCCTTCCGGATGCTACGCCTGTGGTTTCTCCGACCTATACGATCATGAACGAATATCGAGTCGCGGCCGATTGGTATGCGCACCTCGATCTTTATAGAGCAAACGGCAGTTTTTCTCTCGACGAACTTGGAGTCTACGGTATCCGTGCCTTCAAGGGGATTTTCGTTGAATGGCCCGAGCAGGGTGGCGAGTCGGAAACACTGCCACCCACCCACAAATTATTTATTGATACGATCAGCATGGATAAGCGCAGCTATACGCTCGTCGCCTGCGATTAATGCCGAGAAAGGGCAAGACTAATGACAAGTTTGGAATTCCTCAAAGAGCTCAATCTTACCAGCCAAAGCCAGGGCGTTTGCACAGGAACGCAGTGGTACGGTTCCAAAACTTCGGGCGCTTATGAATCGCATTCGCCTGTTGACGGCAAAACTATAGGCTCAGTTTTTAAAGCGAGCCGCGAAGATTATGAAAAATTGATTACGACTTCCGAAAAAGCCTTTGTTGAATGGCGCAAGGTTCCCGGTCCAAAACGGGGTGAAATCGTTCGGCAGATGGGGGATGCCCTGCGCGAGAAAAAGTCCGTTTTGGGCCAGCTCGTCGCTTACGAAATGGGCAAGTCTCTGCAAGAGGGTCTTGGCGAAGTTCAAGAGATGATCGACATCTGTGATTTCTCTGTCGGTCTCTCGCGTCAGATGTATGGTCTGACTATGCATTCGGAACGGCCAAATCATCGGATGTACGAACAATGGCACCCACTTGGTATCGTCGGGATCATCTCAGCATTTAACTTCCCGGTTGCTGTTTGGGCTTGGAACTCGATGATTGCAATGGTGTGTGGCGATGTATCAATCTGGAAGCCTTCGGAAAAAACGCCTTTGTCCGCAATTGCGTGTTTCCATATTATCCAAGGTGTTTTGAAATCCAATAACGTTCCCGAAGGCGTTATGTCTCTCATCGTCGGTGACGTAAAAACGGTTGGCGAACCTATGGTTGCCGATACACGCGTCCCATTGATCTCGGCTACGGGTTCAACACGCATGGGCAAAAGAGTTGGCGAAGTCGTTGGCGCTCGTTTGGGTCGTTCTATTCTTGAGCTCGGCGGCAACAATGCAATCATCGTTACGCCCGATACCGATCTCAAGTTCGCAGCACCGGCTATTGTTTTTGGTGCGGTCGGAACCTGCGGCCAACGCTGCACTTCAACCCGTCGCCTCATCATCCATGAATCGATCTTTGATCAAGTCAAAACTATGCTTGTGAAAGCTTATGCCGGTCTTCGCATCGGATCGCCTTTGGATCAGCAGAATCACGTTGGTCCCCTGATCGATAAAGATGCAGTCGACCTGATGCAAAAAGCCTTGGTTGAAGCCAGGGCGCAAGGTGCAACCATTGTAGCTGGCGGCGAAGTGCTTAAAGGCGAGGCTTATTCCTCGGGCTGTTACGTAAAACCTGCCTTGGTTGAAGCGCGCCCGAACATGGAAATCGTTCGCGAAGAAACGTTTGCGCCTATCCTCTATCTCCTGAAGTACAGTGGCGATGTTGAAAACGCGATCGCAATGCAAAACGATGTGAAACAGGGTTTGAGTTCGTCGATCTTCACCTTGAATCTCCGCGAAGCAGAAGCATTCCTTTCGTCGGCCGGTTCGGATTGTGGTATCGCCAACGTCAACATCGGGACATCCGGTGCAGAAATCGGCGGTGCGTTTGGTGGCGAAAAAGATACCGGCGGCGGACGTGAGTCGGGTTCGGATGCGTGGCGTGCTTACATGCGTCGTCAGACCAATACGATCAACTACAGCCGTGAGTTGCCTTTGGCTCAAGGCATCAAATTTGATATCTGAGGATGATACCCGTGGCTGACTCTCTCGCTGCCTATCTTCACTTCATCCCTCTCCTTGGCGGAGACGGAAAAGAATCCGAGTTCCGTATGGCAACTCTGGTTCTCAACCGTCCTGACGCCGCGAATGCGTTTAGTGGCGATCTGCTTGTTCGAATCACTGAGCTCCTGCAGGATGTGAAACGCGACCCAACCGTGCGGCTTCTCACCTTGCAGGGTTCGGGCAAACATTTTTCAGCGGGGGCAGACCTTCATTGGATGAAGGCTTCGGCTCTGTTGAATTATGAAGGCAATCTTCAGGAAGCCAAAAAACTCAGTAACATGTTCGAGACTCTGGCCGAACTCAAGATTCCGACCATCGCTATCATCAAAGGTGCGGTGTTTGGAGGGGCGGTTGGACTCCTTGCAGCCTGTGATTATGCCTTTGCCTGCGACAGCTCCAAAGTCTGCTTGAGCGAAGCCAAAATCGGGCTCATACCGGCTGTGATCCTGCCTTACCTTCAGCGAAAGATACCGGCTGCCTCACTTCACCGCATGGTGATGGGGTCACCGATACTGACGTCAGATCAGGTGCTAAAGCTCGGTCTTGTGCAGGAGGTCGCGCCTACTGCAAAAGGTCAGCTTGAACAGCTGGTGCGAAGCGAGATCACGGCGTTGCTACAGACCAGTCCTGAGGCTCAGTCGGCTTATAAAACCCTTTGGAATCAACTCGAACTTGGCAAACAGGCTGACGTCACAGCCGAAGCTATCGCCACCATTCGGGCCAGCGCCATGGGTCAGCACGGGCTGCAATCGTTTTTTCAAAAACAGACACCCCACTGGGTCGTGCATCTTCCCGAAAAAACAAACATACTCATTCCCTAAGATACGAAAGCTTTTTCCGCGCGAAAAAGCTTTTTTTTAGCAATTTATTTTTGGCCCTTGTCGCCACGTGAGGTATTTTTGAAAATCTTAAAAAATCCCATTGTGTTACTTATCGTCTTTTTGATGGCATTTGGATCCTATTATTTTCAGAAACGAAGGCTTACGCCCCCGTCGCCTCCTGCCTCAAAACAAGAGGGCGGCAAGGCGACGAAAGAGAAAGTCGGAGAAATAAAGATCGTTGCAAAAGAAGAGATCGCTCCAGCGACGAGCGACACCCGAGTCGCCGAGGCCCAGAAAACCATACTCCACCTCATGGCGGAAGGCGTTATTCCCATTCCAACCCAGCAGGTGAATTCCAACCTTCGGTTTATCGTCAAACCGAATCCCATTGGCTTTCATTGTGCGGCGGGTGACTTTGATATCATGCAGGTCATGACCACGTCCCCTACCAGCAAAATCTTCACGATTTCCGTCGAGTCGATGGACAAGGGCGCTTTCCAAACCTCCCAGGCCTATAGTCTTTCCGATATGGGAAAAAAAGCTCCATTTGCCGTGGATGTGCCCTCGGCAGATGGAGCTTACGGGCTTTATCTTTGCATCGATAGCCAGCAGAAAAAGCTTTGTTCCACGAGCCCGAATCTGGACCCTCATACCTGGGGACAGTCGGATAAAAAGACGAAAGAAATGGCAGAAGGTCACACCCTTTATTTCCAGCTCTTAGTCGTGAAAAATAATATTGCCTATGTTATTCCCGGTGCAAAATGGGGCAAACAAAACCTTGAAAAACTAACACAGGACCTTGGGCCCTGGCTTGGACCCGATGCCAAGTATCTCGAGAAAATGAACGCAAAACTGGAAGCACTCACGCCTTTGCCGGCGGTCGTTCTGGGGCATGATTTGACGATTCCTCTGAAATATCTCGAAGGTAAATGCGGCTAAATTTTGTGGCTAAGCTATTGAAAATACTAATTTATCAACATTTGGCTGGGCTTGTTCATTTTCGAGACCGATAGGGTTTTTACAAGGGGGGGCTATGCAAAAAAGAAAAATTAATAAATTCTTAACAAAACGCAATGCTGAACAGGGTTCAGTTGGTGGGGCTTTTGTTGTCGCTTTGGGTGCCCTTGGTCTGGTCGGTTTTTATTTGAGCAATACAGTGACCAATACCCAGAGTCAGATAAAAGCAGCGCGTGGGCGCACTTTTCAGGAAGCGGCTGTCAACGGCGGTATTTCTAACTTCGCTGTGTTTAAAAGCCTCATGACGCCCATGCTCACTGACACCGGTCCGGCGACGGCGCGCGAACCCTTCCTTTATGCGGCCGATTATTTCGCACAAAATTGGTCCTTGAATCAGAATACGGTTCATTTTAATACTACGGATTTAGCAGTGCCCGGCGTCGGCCAAACCATTTCTCTCAAAAGTGCTCGATCCCCCTTAATCACCTTGGAAGGAGCGGCCGCAATATTTCGGGGCGACAATCACCAGACCAACTCCGATAATCCAAGCAACTTCACGCATTCAACCGTGAAAATAGTAAAAGCAAATATATCGCCGACCAGCCCTTTCTACCGAGAATCGGTTGTGATCAGCGCTTCGGATACTGTGCAAGTTGTCGAAAATGGGCAAACCTTGACCAAACAAACGACGCCCATTTTTGCTGAGATTCATCTGCCTGCGCCTCGACCGAGCGATGTAAAACTTTATGCTGTGAAAATTGGCGACGAAGCGAACCCGATTGATCTGATGAAGAGCGGATTAGGGACGGCGAGCGCGCCGCTCGCGGCTGGTACTTATAAGTTTCAGCTCGCTACGGCCGGTGTAGCCTTGAATGGCGTTATTGAAATCAACGGCGTTCCACTTCCCCTGGGCGTCGTGGGCGATCACAAATTTAACAACATCATGGCGCCTCTCGGCATCATTGGAGAGACGCAGCCGATTCGTTTGGGAAACATAGCGACAACAACAATATCTACGACCAGCTCGGCTGCGGGGACCACTCTTGGCCAAACAGTGACGCGGGCGGCCGATGGCTGTGGGTTTGATGTAAATGACAATCAGTCAGTTACCTACGGCGGAGCCTCGGGTGCATCATCTTCTATAACGACTGTTGATAGTGGAGCGAATCAGGTCAAGATTTCGGCGTGGGTTAATCGGGTGGATATGACGAATACAATGGACGAATATCCGATCGATCTCATCGTCTATGCCTCAGATGGGTCCAATAGTGTTGCAGGCACGTCTACGGTCCAAAATACGGCTCCTTTGACCGTCGCTCCCATGTGTGCTGATAAGTGTAATAATATTTCCGAGACTATGGTGCGATCCAACTTACCATCTGATCACCAGGCCTATTATGCCTGGATGGATGATACTTTAACAAATCCGGATCCGACCTATAATGATGTTCTCGCATCCGAAGCAACGGCTAACAAACAACAACAATTGAATCAACCCGGCTTCAACCTCAAAGGCCGTATTTGTCTCAGTCGCGATGCAATGGCGAAAAAAATATTTGATACTTTCGGTCTTCCGCCGTCCAAAGCTGAGAAACAAAGAACTGACGAATATTATGCAATGCTGCCCGACGGCAAGAATTGGTATCAGGAAGTAGCCGAACCGCTCGAGCGCTACGTGTATTACGCACAACCCACCTGTGAACGAACCGGTATCGGAGCACGGGGATCAAAATGTGGTTGTTTCGCGGCAGACACTCGTATTCAGATGGCTAACGGCGAGCTGAAGCCGGCCTCCGAGATTCGTCAGGGGGATCTTGTGTGGAATCCTAAATCGCACAAATCCCAAGCGGTAAAAGAAGTCATTGCCGGTCCTGAAAAGATCCCCATGATCGAAGTCAAAACAGCCAGCCGCTCTTTGACGATCACCAACGGCCATCCTTTCTTGACCAAAAAAGGTCTGATCCAAGCCAAAACATTGAGGATGGGCGACATCCTCATCGATGGCAGCGAGGAGACTGTTGTTACATCGGTGACGCCTGTATCTCATTACAATGGCGAACAGGAGCCCGAAGTCTGGAACTTCGTGCTGGAAGGTTCGGACGATGCTGACGATCATTACGTAAACGCCAACGGTGTGATGACCGGTGACCTTTTCCTCCAGCGAGAGCTTGCTCAAGAAGCTGAATAACAAAAAAGCCATTTCCCGACCAGGAAATGGCTTTTGTGATTGGTAGGGACTTAGCTGTATTTTTTCGAAAGCTTGTCCAATATCCCGTTCACAAAGGCACCGGAGTTCTCGGTCGAATATTTCTTCGCGAGTTCGATAGCTTCGTTGATGATGACCTTTGGGGGCGTATCCTTTTTTTTCAACTCGACGGTCGAAAGGCGAAGGATGCAGCGGTCGATAACCGGCATACGCGAAAGGTTCCAGTGCTCGCTGCACTCATCGATGGCTTCGTTGAGCTCGGTCAATTGCTCAAACACGCCCTCAACCAAACCACGGAGGTAAGCGACCTGGCGACGTTCAACGCCACGATCGTGAACAAATCGTTCGAAGTGAATCTCCGAAAAGAAAAATAATTTTTCGATTTCGGCCTGATAGAGAAATTGTAGGGCCCATTCTCGGGACCCTGCATTCGGATGCTGCGTTGTCACGGTATTACCGCTCCTTGGAAACGAAAGTCTTGAGTGTATCAATCATCTGGAGAGCTGTATGGGCGGCTTCGGCGCCTTTGTTGCCCATTTTAAGGCCGGCCCGATTCAACGCCTGTTCGACAGTATTCGTCGTCAAAACGCCAAAAATCACAGGCACTCCGGTTTCGACACTGATGCCCATGCAAGCCGATGCGCAAGGACCAGCGACATATTCAAAGTGAGGCGTGTCCCCACGAATCACAGCTCCCAGGCAAATAACTGCGCCGTAGCGTTTGCTGCGAGCCCCGTGGGCCGCCATCACTGGGATTTCGAAAGCACCAGGGACCCAGATGGTATCGACAAGAGTTTCTTTGCCCGCTTGTTTGAAAACGTCGTGGGCTGCCTCAACTAAGGACTTGCCAACGAGATCATTGAATTTGCCAGCCACAATAAGAATGCGATCCGATGCCATATTCAGCCTCTTTTACGTCTATCTCTCAATGAGATTTAGTGATGATGTTGGTTTCGGTCACTTCGAGCCCAAATCCCGAGAGACCTTTCAAAACCATGGGCGACGTTGTATGCACACGCATTTTGTGAATACCGAGTGCCCGAATAATCTGCGCGCCGATACCATGGAGCCGTAAATCCAAAGGACGGCTCGACAAGGGGGCGTCTGATTTTTTGGTTAGATCGCTCGCGAGATGTTTGACGTCTTCGATCCAGGAATGCTGCGGTTGATTCAGATAGATGAATGCCGCAGGGCCTTTTCCGCTCAGCAGATCAAGGCCAGTCTGAAAACGATAACCCGATCCGTCTTTGCGATCACCGAAAGCATCCAGGATCGCACTCTGTGTGTGAACGCGAACATCAACCGTCGCACTGCCGAACGATTCTGCTCCAGAAACCAAAGCAAGATGTTCCAGTTGGTCGACGTTGCTGCGGAAGACAATCGCGTCGGCCGTGCCATGCGATGTCTGGATTTTTTCGCGGTAAACTTCATGAACCATGGATTCATGAAGAAGGCGGTATTGGATGAGGTCGGCGATAGCGACGATGGGAAGATCATGTTTTTTCGAGAAGATCTCGAGGTCAGGCATACGAGCCATGGTTCCATCATCATTCATGATTTCGCAGATCACGGCCGCACCGCGGAAGCCTGCGAATTTGGCGATGTCGACCGAACCTTCGGTGTGACCCGCACGTTCGAGAACGCCGCCCTTTCGAGCTTTTAAAGGAAAAATGTGACCTGGGATAACGATGTCTTCCGGTGTGCAACCGTCAGCGATCGCGACTTTGACCGTATGCGCACGATCCGCAGCTGAGATGCCGGTTGAAATACCCTCGCGCGCTTCGATACTATATGTAAAGGCGGTTTCCTTGGAGGGCAGGGTGCGCGTTGTGTCAGACATGATAGGGAGTTTGAGGCGATCGATGAATTCTGGGTCGAGTGGCAAACAAATGAGGCCTCGTGCTTCCTTCGCCATGAAGTTGATGGACTGGGCGGAAACATAATCGGCTGCCATAACCAGGTCGCCTTCATTTTCACGGTCTTCGTCGTCGACCATGATAACCATCTTATGGTTTTTAATCGCTTCAATTGCAGTGCGAACACGCGCGATTACTTTGTCTTGATCAGTCTGCATAAGGGCATCCTTATCGTTTCGCAAATGATGAAGGAAACATGGTTTTCAAAGAACAATACGGCAAAATGTCGCCGCCTTTGTAAGGCCCCCATCCTAGTCCATGTCCCTAATTTTGTCCATCGGGAAGTCCCGTCTATGGCGGGTTTCAGGTATCCGTCACGATGTCTGCGTAATAAACATGCGTTAAGAAATTTGGGGAAATGATAATGCAAAGGGGGTATAGTGATCTTGCAAAACTCAACGCCTAAAGCGACTTGGTTCTTACACGCCATGTCTACTTGGGCGGGGAGCACGTACCTTTGAGTTCGTATATCTGCTATACGCAGCCCATCATCAAATTATCCCTCCACAGTCAGGCAAAAACATGGATGGTGACTCATTAAGCAGCGAAATTGGCAAAGGGTTACAATGGCTTAGAAAGAGCCTTTTGTTGACTCAGTATCAACTTGCCTCGTTCACGGAGCTCGATTATCGGCATTACCAGAACATCGAAACGGGTCGCGTCGAGGTGAAGGTCGAGACCTTAAAACGTATTTGTTCCACTTTCGGTGTAGGACTAAGCACCTTCTTCTTGCTTATCGACCGAAAACCCTGGCTTACCGAGGGTCCTACCCGCACCAAGGGTGGAGGCGATCTCTATTTATTCCGCATGATACTGGAACAGGCCAGCTTCCGGGTTCTCAATCCGGTTCGCGAGGCCGTTAGTAAATGGGGGCGCGATATCGCCGAAGGAACACGCGAAAATCTCGGTCAATGCCCGTTCCCCAGTCTGGAAGTTGATGCGGAACTGAAGGTCCTTTGGAAAAATGCCTCGGCCCAGTCTTTGTGGATTGATGGCGAGCGTGATACCGGCTTTCCTTCGCGGCTGCTTTCCGATCATCTGAAAGAGGAGATCGCGAATTTTTTCGCCCGGCATTCTCACTCTTTCTACTTTGAAGTCCTTCGCAACCCACTCGCGGAACGGGACGGAAAACATTATGCAATCGTCGGCCTCAAACCGATGATGGCCCGAGCTACGGCCACGTTTTTTCTAGCGTTTATAGAGCTGGGCGAAAAAGAATTTGAAAACGGCACTTATCATGGCGTCCACGGTTTTCCGCACCGCGTTACGGCCTGAATTTCCGGGCAAAAAAATACGTGGATTCCTGTGTTAGGAAACCACGCATGCTTTGCTAGATATCGTCTTTACTTTTGCAGGCCCTGCTGAACATAAGGGCTCGCAAAACGTTCCAGATACTTTCCAACCAAATCGACTTCGATATTAAGAGGCCATCCGGCCTTGAGTTCCGAAAAACTGGTATGGGCTATCGTAACCGGAATTAGTGTCAGGCGAATGCGAGAGCCTTCATCCCTGTCCTCGATGCCATTGATCGTTAAACTCACGCCATCGAGCGTAATAGAGCCTTTGGGAATGACGTAACCCGACAGGCCCCGCGGGATGTTTACAAACACATTCCAGCCGCCTTCGAGAGCCTCGATACTTTCGAGGACACCCCGCCCATCGACATGTCCCGAAACCATATGACCGCCGAGCCGATCACCCATGCGCATCGCTCTTTCGAGGTTGACGGGTGAGCCGACCTTCAGGGATCCGAGGTTGGTTTTGTCGAGGGATTCAAAACTGACATCAAATTCCATCGACGTCTGATCAAAGGCTGTCACGGTGAGGCAACAGCCATTGATGGCAATACTTTCCCCAAGCTGCGTAGCATAAGGCTCTGCTTTTGCTAGCTCGACACGGAGGACTTTGAAGCCCTCGTTATCTCGAATGGCCGCGATACGTCCAATCCGTTCGACCAGGCCTGTAAACATAGAGTCTTTTCCATTCATCACGAAAGAGGGGTGCCGTTCGATTCTCGCGAGCCTTTGAGGCCTTTGAGCTCGCGGACGAATTCCTCGGGATCTTTAAAGTCTTTGTATATCGACGCAAAACGCACATAGGCCACGTGATCGGTCTGCCTCAGCCTCTTCATGACGAGGTCCCCGATACGGCTGCTCGGAACCACACGATCCCCTTCGGCGCGTAGCTGAACCTCGATGGAGTTGACCATGACTTCGATCTGATCGATAGAAATCTGGCGTTTGCGGCAAGCCATCGAGATGGCTCGCACGAGTTTGTCGTGGCTGAAGTCATCGAAGCTTCCGTCTTTCTTTTTGACCTGAAGCATCAACTCCTCTTCTTTTTCGTAAGTCGTATAGCGATGATGGCACTTCAGGCAATTGCGCCGACGCCGAATGCTACGACCGTCCACGCTAACGCGACTTTCCAGCACTTTGGTATCAATGAAATCACACTTAGGGCACTTCACGACTTATTTGCTCCAATTAGGATAAAGAGGGAAGGCTTTTGCCATCGCATGCACTTCTTTTTGAATTTTGGCGAGCGCTGCATCATTGTCAACGTTCTGAAACGTATCCCAGATCCAGCCGGCAATCTTCTGCATTTCTGCCGTTCCCATGCCGCGACTGGTAAGCGCCGGAGTTCCGAGACGTATGCCGCTTGTTACAAAAGGACTGCGGGTTTCGTTCGGCACCGTATTTTTGTTGACGGTAATGTGCGTTTTGCCGAGTGCATCCTCCATCTGTTTGCCGCTCACAGGGGTCTGCGAGAAATCGAGCAGCATCAAATGGTTATCCGTTCCACCAGAGACGAGTGTGAAGCCTTTGCTCACCAGAGTCTCGGCAAGGGCTTTGGCGTTGGTGAGGATTTGTTTCTGGTAGGTTTTGAACTCAGGTTTAAGGGCCTCCATGAAACTCACGGCTTTGGACGCGATCACATGTTCGAGGGGGCCGCCCTGAATACCAGGGAAGACGGCTTTATTGATGTTGATCTTTTCGTCGTTCCATAGAATCAAACCGCCGCGGGGACCACGAAGGGTTTTATGCGTGGTTGTGGTCGTCACGTGCGCGTGCGGAACTGGATTTGGATGTTCGCCCGCTGCGACGAGGCCAGCGATATGAGCCATGTCGACAAAAAGATAAGCTCCGACTTCATCAGCGATGGCGCGGAACTTAGCGAAATCGATCTGGCGTGTGTACGCACTCGCTCCGGCGATAATCATTTTGGGTTTTACTTCGCGGGCACGAGCTGCGATGTGTTCGTAATCCAGGCGACCGGTTTCGGTATTTACGCCATAAAAATGGGATTCATACAGCATGCCTGAGAAATTGACCTTGGAGCCATGAGTCAGGTGACCGCCGTGCGATAAATCCATGCCCAGAATTTTGTCGCCACCTTGAAGCAAGGCGAGAAAGACTGCGGCGTTTGCCTGCGCGCCGGAATGCGGCTGAACGTTAGCGAACTTGGATCCGAACAATTGTTTCGCGCGATCGATGGCAAGGGCTTCGATTTTATCGACGACTTCGCAGCCGCCGTAATAACGTTTGCCCGGCAAACCTTCGGCGTATTTATTGGTAAGTATGCTGCCCATGGCCGCTATTGTCTGGGCTGTCGCGAAGTTTTCCGAAGCGATGAGTTCTAAGCCAGTTTCCTGACGAATCAATTCGTCTTCGATGAGGTTATAGATCTCAGGATCGTAATTCTGCAGCAATGACCAAGGTTTCATGAGCGAAGTTCCCTATTTCTGAGATGATCCGAGGGCTTTTTCTATTTCGGTGATTTTGTCGAGACGCTGCTGATGGCGGCCGCCTTCAAACGTGGTGTTGAGCCAAATCGTGACGAATTCGAGAGCCCGATCGTGATTGATGACGCGTTCGCCTAGGCAAAGGATATTGGCATCATTGTGCAGGCGACACATCTTAGCCGTGAATTCATCAGTAACGAGCGCTGCGCGCACACCAGGATAGCGATTGGCTGCGATAGACATGCCTACGCCGCTTCCGCAAACGAGAATGCCCCGTTTGAGCTGGCCGCTTGCGATCAACTTGGCCAGTTGAGCTGCGTAATCCGGATAGTCAACAGAGGCCGAACTATCGAGGGAAACGCCGAGATCCCGGATATCGAGAGATTGTTCTTTGAGAAAACAGGTGATTTTATCTTTGAGGACTTTGCCGCCGTGGTCAGATGCGATGCCGATCTGCTGACTCATAACACCTCGGGCGTAATCATAAATGGGAGAAGAGAGCGCGATTGGGAGTGAGGACATGGGGAGGGCTTATTGATAAGCCCATATTCCCATCGCGTGTCTACGATCATCAAAGGCTAGGAAGATTAAACTTCTTTTGCTTTTTTGATGTAGTTAACAGCGTCTTCAACAGTACGAATGCTTTCGGCTTCTTCATCAGGGATGTCGACGCTGAAAGATTCTTCCATAGCCATTACGAGTTCGACGATATCGAGCGAGTCCGCGCCGAGATCTTCGATAAATTTCGCTTTGCTGACGACGGCTGCTTCTTCCACGCCCAGCTGATTTACAACGATTTTTTTCAATTGGCTTTCGATGTCGAGAGACATAGTTTCTCCTTCAGTTTGGCATATGGATGCCGATCGTTCATCTAAAGAAACAAAATCCAGGGCTGAATGCAAGTTAATAGTGGCAACGCTGAGAGCCATAGCAACCCGGATTTAAGGGACTTTTTGATTGCTTGAGACGCTGAGAATTTACCGGTATCCTAAGCCGCCTGGATTGTTAGGCATGCTAAGGTTTAGGAGGACTTCTTGTCGCAACTTAAGGCGTCTTTGATCGTCGTTTCGGATATTCACCTGAGTCATTCTGATGACGAAAGAGCTCAAAAATTCTTGCCCTTCCTTGCGCGAATCGAGCGCGGAGAGGTCGACTCACTCGTCCTGCTCGGAGACATTTTTGATTTCTGTCTCGGATCGCACTCGTATTTTCAGGAGAAGTTTGCCGCCATTGGTCGCGCTTTGGAAAGAGTTGCGGCAAGCGGAACCCGTGTTGTCTACCTTGAAGGCAACCATGAGTTTCGTCTCAAAGACCTGCCCTGGAAGGGCATCGAAGTGATTCCGGGCGGAACGGTTTATATCCCGCTTAAAAACGGTCAGCTCGTGCAGGCCGCGCATGGCGATATGATTTACAGCCATCGCCGGTATAAGGTCTTTCGCTGGGCTGTGAAATCGCGATTTGTGACAGGCGTGGCCCGCCTGTTTCCCGGGACATTTCTTGATCACCTCACGCGCAAAACGTCCGAGGTTTCCCGTTCGGCAGACGAATACCGACCTATCTATCACGACAAGATTCTGGACGCGGTAGATGTCTGGATGGAATCGCAGAGGGAGCCCGCGCAGTACGGAATATTCGGGCATTTCCATGTGCCCTACGCCGAACCACGTCGCGATCTTAAAGAAGGCGCAGTTCTCAGTGTCGATTCTTGGGACAAGCCGAATGCTTTGGTTTTCAAGGCGGAGGGGATTTATCGGTGCTGGCTTGAAGGCGTGGGGAAAGGCGAGGAGCGCTGGGAACCTGTTGCGCCCCTGGTGAGGCCGGCTCTGATGAGGCCGGGTTATCCCGAAATCAGAGTTTAACGCGCCCGAGGAGACCGATGCGGAAGGTGGAAGTGCTCAGACTTCCGCTTGAGAGGTCTTCGTTCATCTGACGAAGACCGATCAAACCACCCCATTCCCACTGTTCTGTTTTCGATTTTGCAAGGACCTGCGCTTCCACATCAAAGCCCATACCGCTGCCGAGTTGTTTGGTGTTGCCTTTAATGCCTGCATTCCCGAAGTTAAAGGGCAGAATCATCGCGGTGACATCGTAGTCAATAGTTTGGACCATATCCACGATGTGATAGCTGCCCTGGGCGTGCACCACTGGGGCGAGATGAATGGCATCCGTGCCACCAAACTTTTCTTTCGTAACACCGACCGTTTCAATCTCCGCATGGCCGCCGACGAGTAGGCGATCCAGGCTCGGGATAATCGCGTTCGGCGACGCAATTTTAAAAAGGTATTCACCCGCTAGCGCGAGCCCGAAATAACTGCCCTTGGCGGTGCTACCCGACTGCACATGAGCGCTGACTATCGTTGTCGTCGTTGCGTCGAGGTTGTGTTCGGCCCGTGCCCCGACCTGATTGATCAGGATGGGTGAGAGTTGGCTGGATGCGCTGGCCGCATTGCCATAACTCCAGCTGTTGCTTTCGAGCGAAAACCGGACGTCCTGCACTGGAAAATCAAGGCCATTGGATTCGGCTGGGCCTTCTTTATCCGCACCTTCTATGGCGGTTGAACCACCGCGCACGGCGGGATGCATGGGCTCGTCCGTTACTTCCGTGGGTAAGGCCTCAGCTTTCTCGGCCGCTGGAGTTTTGGTGTTGTCTTTTTTGGGTTTTTTAGGAGCGGGTGTTGGGGCGCCCGAGGTGTCCGCAGTTTTTGGTTCCTGGCCTTTCGCGACCACGAGAGGACTATTATCAATGGCAACAAAAGCCTCTTCGGCAATAGGTTTGCTGCGGAAATTCCTGCGGGAGGCGATGTTTTCAACACGAGCGCCGCTGCCGACCCTGATCGCGTTTTCGCTGGTTAAAGACGTGATGAGAGCGACCGATGATTGCGACTTGCTTTCGATGATTTTGGCTTTGCCGAGTGGTTTTTGGTCGAAGGTCAACCACGTGCCATCCACAGGATGGGAGCTCTTCACGTTGAAATCGCCAAATTCAAGGATGTCACCTTCCAGGACGTTTTGGTCTTTCCCTGCAGAAAGCGTCAGATAACGCCCTTGCAGGGACGTAACAAACACATCGATGGGGTAACGATTGAGGACCCGATAGGTGAGGTCGCGCATTTTGGAAGTGAGATCAACCTCACTCGCCGAGGCCAGCCAGGCCAGGGGAAGGCGATCCGTTTCCGTAATAAGGCCTAAAAGTTCGGGGCTTAAAAGGCGTGCGGTAAAAATTGCAACGTCGCCCTGCTCCGTTACGTTGAGATTGACGAAGGCATCGAGCTCGTTTTCATCTTTGAGTTTTTTCCGGCCTTCGGTGCTCGACCAATTGTCGGCAACGATAGTGTTATCAATGAAAATAAAACGTTTGGAATCGTGAACGACTTGATTGAAGTTGCTCTCGACCCAAGGTTTCTTTTTCTGCAGAGTGGGGCCTGGTGTCCCCTGCCAGTAGACGGGGAGGACACCAGCGTATTTTATGGCTGGAACAGGCTGTGGTTCTGCGGCGTAGGCTTCACTCGCTCCCCACCTGCCGCTCATAGTCCATGACATGGAAATCAGGAGGACGAGGCGAAGGCGAGGGGGTGATTTCATAGTTACAATTTCTCCACGGAGTGAGTCGAACCATCGAAGGAAACACGGCGTTTTCCTTCTTCAATTATAGTGTCGATGTGCACCGGACGTCGCCAGACTTTGAAGAGGTTTCGGAGGCACTCGACGGTAAATTCGTGTTTCAGGTCAGTGCCTTCGTGTTGGTGCTCAAGCAGGAGTTCATTCCTGTTTTTAAAGTTGCCGTCCTTGACGAGGATGATCGGCTGACCGAAGTTGGTGAGCTGATTCAACATCTGGGCTTTCACTTTGCCAAAATCACGGTCACTGATCACGTACTTGTTATTCCTGCGATCATAGTCGTAAATGAAGAGTTTGTGCTCATGGCAGAAGTCTTCATCCAAGTAAGCATCGAGGAATGTAATATCATTGTGTATGCGGCGAATCTCAAAAAGCTTCTGGTCGCCTAGCATCGCTTTGGTATCCCAGGCCGCGCGTTTTTTCGGATCGTCACAGTTCAGGTATTCAAGACCAAATTGTCCACGATCCCAACGACGTTTGGTGTGACGGAGGAGCTCAAGTCCTAGCTTGTAAGGGTTGAGTTGTCCAGGAGCCGCAGCGACGACGCCCGAGTGCTGATCGCAGTAATCAACGATCTCAGAGTCGTTCAACGGGTGGAGTTCCGTCATCATCTGACTGTGCCAGTACGTGGCCCAGCCTTCATTGAGGATTTTAGTCTGGCCCTGAGGCGCAAAATAATAGGACTCATCCCGTATTATACCAAGAACTCGCCTCTGCCAGCTATTGAGAGGTGCGTTGTCCATCAGAAACTTAAGGACATCCCGTTGAGGCTGCTCAGGAAAATTCTTCTTTTTTTTCTGCTGGTCCTCCTGTTTTTTGGTCTGGGACTCGATGAAATCCTTAGGGTTAATATAGGAATCCATGTATTTTTTGGACTGAAGTTTGTTCACTGGATCAGGGCGATAGACCTCCTCCTCTTCTTCTTTGATGCCCTGGCTGTTTTTGGTCGGTTGATTGAAAGGAGCATAGATATCGATCAGATTCTCCAGTGAGAGACAGACATCGAGAAAATCCTCGACTTCGTCATGACCGACGTCTTCGATAAACCGGCGAATGGTCGAGCCGTGATTCGCCATTTGATCCAGCATCTTCCGGTTTGTTTTTGAGAACCAATAGTTGTTTTTGAAGAAATCGCAATGGCCGTAAACGTGCGCGATGACCGTTTTTTGCGAGACCATGCTGTTCGCCCGAAGGAGATAAGCGTAACAGGGGTCATTGTTGATGACCATCTCGTAAATCACGGACAGGCCATAGGTATAGCTCTTAGAGAGCCGCTCGTAGTCCATACCGAAACGCCAATGAGGATAACGGGTCGGGAATCCGCCGTAAGCCGCAATTTCGTTGAGCTGTTTATAATCGATGAGCTCAAAGATAGTGTCGAAATAATCAAGGCCGACTTCCTTGGCCTTTTTACCGATACTCAGAGCGATTTCGCGGAGTTCGGGTGTGAGCTGGGTATTGTAGTTCATCGGTTACTTTCCTTTCCCTAGGAAGACTTTGAGAGCATCCATGATCGATTCTCGATCCTTGATCTGGCAGGTGGTGATCTGCTCATTCGTTTCCCCAAAGTGTTTGTGAAGATCACGAAGGAACTGCCCAGAGCCGTAACGGGACTCGACCTGGCCGTACGCAAAGAGGTTAGAGATGGGGAGGAGATTCGTTTCAATGATCTTCATACAGTCGGCTGTGTCATTGCCCGACCAGTTGTCGCCATCGGAAAAGTGAAAGAGGTAGATGTTCCACTCGCTGGGATTGAACTGTTCTTCAATCAGTTTTAAAGCGAGTTTATAAGCGGAACTGATAAGCGTACCGCCGGATTCTTTGGTTTTGTAGAAGGTGTCGGAATCCACTTCACGGGCGGTTGCATCGTGGATGATGTAACGGCGTTCAAGGCCTTTGTACTGCGTGCTGAGCCAGGTATCCAGCCAGAAAGCGGTAAGGCGTACGATCTCTTTTTGTTCGTCCCCCATCGAGCCCGAAACGTCCATCATGTAGAGGATGACTGCATTGGCAGTTTTTTCGTGAGTGATGCGATAGGAGCGGAAGCGTCTATCTTCTTTGACCGGAATGATGATCGGGTTTTCGGGATCATAATCCCCGCTGGAGATGGAGCGGCGCAAAGCTTCTTTGTAGGTTCGCTTGAAATGACGAAGGGATTCAGGGCCTTGGCGCTGAATACCGGAATATTTGTACTTTTTATCTTCGATGTTTTCTTTGCCCTTGGGCTCGATATTCGGGAGCTCAAGTTCTTCGCTCAGAATGTTAGCCAGCTCTTCGAGAGTGACATCGACTTCGAGGGTGTGTTTGCCTTCTTGATCACCCGCTTCGCCTTCGCCCGGCTTCGGTTGACCTTGGCCAACTTCATCGCCGACTTCACCTTCACCCTGGCCCACGCCGCCTTTTTCACCATTGCCAAAGCTGAAATGGGGAATATCGATACGAGGAAGGGGAATTGTTACGCGTTTATTGCCCTGACGGCCGACGAGATCGCCGCTCGAGATGAAACGCCTCAGTTCTTTTTTGATTTTACCTCGAACGATTTTTCGGAATCGGTTCAGATCTGAATCCATAGGATTCCCCCATAGGCGCTCACAGGCGCGTTATCTGCCGTATGAAACGATAGTCCTGGTGTGAGTCAGGGCAGCCAAGGGCAGGGATCCGAGGAAGGCAGCATTCCTGGGACTCGACGCCCAAAGAAAAGGGGAGAATGCAGTGCCGCATCCAAGCGGCGGCACTCTCCCCTGAGCGCACCCGTCTTATTTTTTGTCTTTTTTCATGACATCGCCGCGTGCAAAAACACTGGCTACGAAGCCCAAGGCATCGTTTGCACAGATTTCGCAGTAGCCGTAGTTTTTGATCAGACGGTTTTTGACGACGTCGATCTTCGCTTGGGCTTCCTTGTCAACCACGCTCGATACCAAGCTCGTGAGCTTGATCGTATCTTTCTGGTCTTCGAAGAGTTTGAGTTCCAAGGCCTTGTGGAGACGCTCATTCATGCGGAAATCAAAGACTTTGCCATCAAGAGCGAGGGCCCCGATGTAGTTCATGATTTCGCGGCGGAAGTCGTCTTTACGCGACTCGGGGATATCGATTTTCTCTTCGATCGAGCGCATCAGGCGTTCTTCAGGCTCTTCCGTCTCACCCGTATAAGGATTTTTGACTTTTTCCTTTTGAGTATAGGCTTTCACGTTATCGATATAATTGCCGCAGAGCTTTTCGATCGCACTGTCATCGGCTGAGATCGCACGTTGTACTTCGTGTTTAACGATATCTTCGTATTCCATTTTTACGATGGAAAGAAGCTCGCGGTAACGTTTGCGAATTTCTTCGTCGCGGATCAGGGAGTGGTTTTTGAGACCAGAGTCCATTTCATTGAGGAGAATGAAGGGATTCAAGCAACCTGTTCCACGGTCGGTTACGAGCGAGTTCGAGATCTTATCCTGAATGTAACGAGGGCTGATGCCTTCGAGACCTTCCCGAACAGTTTCCTTGCGAAGCTCTTTGACGTTGTCTTCGGTAAATCCAGGTATGGACTTGCCGTTATAGAGTTTGAGTTTCTGAATGATCGTGAGGTTGGCTTTTTTCGGCTCCTCAAGACGAGTCAGGATAGCCCACATGGACGCCATCTCAAGAGTGTGGGGGGCGATGTGGATGTGCGGTACGGTACTCGAATTGAAGTCTTTTTTATAGATCTCAACTTCTTTATCGAGGCGCGTGATGTAAGGAATATCAATCTTTACGGTACGGTCACGAAGGGCTTCCATGAACTCGTTGCTTTGCAGCTTACGGAATTCCGGCTCGTTGGTGTGACCGATGATGACTTCGTCGATATCCGTCTGCGCGAATTTTTTCGGCTTGATTTTATGCTCCTGACTCGCTGTCAGAAGGTCATAAAGGAAGGCCACGTCGAGTTTCAAAACTTCGACAAACTCAATGATTCCGCGGTTTGCGATGTTGAATTCACCGTCGAAATTGAAAGCGCGAGGATCCGAGTCCGACCCGTATTGAGCGATCTTACGATAGTTCAAGTCACCGGTAAGCTCTGTGGAGTCCTGGTTTTTTTCGTCTTTCGGCTGGAATGTGCCTATACCGATACGGTCTTGTTCGGACAGGATCAGGCGTTTGACAGCGATATGGTTGCTGACAACGGTTTCCCAATCGCCTTTGTAATGGTCCATCAAGTGGTTATACACATAACGGCAAGCTGGGCAGAGCTCGCCTTCGATGTAAACAGCCTCGCCGCGATCACGGTTTTTGTTCAAGATATCGAGAACAGACTTCCGGCGATCGGTCGGGATGAGGTGCAAAGGCTCCTCATGCATCGGACACGCCATCTGGTTGTCCATGTTCAGGATTTCGCCGATGTTGGTCCATGTGTAGGTATAAAGGGAACCCTCGGGTGTCGCAGAATAGTGCTGAAGTCCTTTTTTAAGCATACGGGCGATAGTCGACTTCGCCGAACCTACAGGTCCGTGAAGCAGGATTACACGTTTCTCAGGACCGTACTTTGCCGCACCGGCCTTGAAGACGTTCACGAGTTTGTTCAAGTGAATATCGAGGCCAAACACCGCGTCTTTCCCGTGATCCAAGGGATCGTCGAAGAAACGCCAGTGATACATCTCTTTCTTATATTCTGTATAAGTCTCGTACCCGTAGCTGTTGATCATGTCATAGACACGTTGAAAGGCAGTGCGCGCAACCGCTGGCCGTTCAATGACAAGATCCAAGTACTGGCGGAAATTTCCTGACCAGTGCAATTCCTTGTACTGATCATTAAATTCATGTTTAGTAACGGCGCTGATCAATTTGCTCGCATCCATGCTAGCTCCTCGCTCGTAGTGTACGAAAACGTTGCCCAAGACAGTAATCGAAAGGTAATAGAGATAAATAGAACTATATGAGAACTCTCTGAAGGATTTGAAAGGGTAACGTGCCATTCCCCGTCCTGTCATCAGAATATCGAGGAAGAAACAGCAAGTCAAAAAATGAATTTGGGTGTTTAGCGGTGGTAGGGGGCGGGGTTTCGTTGGAAGCCCCTTCGTTGCTCGGCTTGAGTATGCTCAAAGCCCTGGTAACAGGGCTCGAAAATAAATGAAAACTCTCAAAGCTTAGACGGGCAGCTGCTGGGCATGCGTTTTGCTGTGAAGCTCAGCCAGGAACTCGTTTATAAACGGATCGATCGCTCCATCCATGACTTCGTCTGGGCTGAAGCTCTCAACATCCGTGCGATGATCCTTCACAAGCTTGTAGGGGTGAAGAACATAACTGCGGATCTGACTACCAAAGCTTACATCGGACTTAGTGCCTTCAATGACGGCTGCAGCCTTTTTGCGCTCTTCCACTTCTTTTTCGTAGAGTTTCGATTTGAGCATCTTTAAACACTGGTCGCGGTTCTGATGCTGCGAACGGTGCTGCTGACTTGCGACCACGATGCCCGAGGGCATGTGGGTCATGCGAACCGCGGAATCGGTACGGTTAACGTGCTGACCACCCGCGCCCGAGGCGCGATAGGTATCGACCTTGATATCAGACTCGTTGAGGTCAATATCGATTTCGTCATCGACCATGGCTGAGACAAAGATCGAGGCGAATGAGGTATGGCGGCGTGCGTTGGAGTCGTATGGGCTCACGCGAACGAGGCGATGGACGCCTGTTTCGGACTTGAGCAGACCAAAGGCGTACGTTCCCTTGATCTCGATCGTTGCACTTTTGATCCCGGCTTCTTCGCCTTCCTGAATATCATGGATTTCCGTCGCCCAACCTTTTCGTTCGGCGAAACGCAGATACATGCGGAAAAGCATCGATGCCCAATCGCAGGATTCAGTTCCGCCGGCGCCTGAGTTGATGGTCAGAAGAGCGTCATTAGTATCAAGTTCGCCCGAGAGCAGACTTTGTATTTCGAGCGCCTGGAGTTCTTCTTCAAAACGAATGAGAAGAGTTTCGGATTCGGCGAGATATTCATCTTCGCCTTCGCCGGCGAGCTCGAGAGCGACTTTGAGGTCGTCCTGATTGGCTGTTAGTTGTTTGGCTCGAGTCAAAGCGAGTTCAACAGCTCTTTTGCGTTTGAGGATAGGAGCGGACATGGTCGGGTTGGACCAAAAGTCGGCGCGGGCTTCTATCTCGGCTTCAATATCCTGGAGTTCTTGCTCTTTGCGAGGGACGTCAAAGAAACCTCCATACTCGATCGTATTTCACATATGCTTCTTTGGCGCGGTTTAATAAAATGTCGATTTGCATTATAAATTTCCTTCTGTTCCAGACTGCTAACCCTAACGTTGACTCGATAAGGACCAAGAACGTACCATAAACATAGGTCGTCTGCCAGTTCTGAAGGCAGTGATCTCAGCTCTGCTGGAAGGGGACCGTGCTCATGATAATGGTAACGAAGCTGAATAATCAAAAGATACTCCTCAACCTCGAGACAGTGAAATATATCGAGGCCGTTCCTGATACTCTTATCTTTTTCACGAACGGTGAATCGGTCATGGTTCTCGAGAGCTTAGAAAGCTTGTCGGATGCGGTTTTGAGCTATCAGGCCACCGTCTTCAAACGTTCCCAAGAGCCGGTCCAGGTCCTTATACCTTAAGTAAAACTTCGATTCCTGCCGATAGCCTCTCAGACGATCCGAATCGCGAGAGGCAATTTCATTTGAAAGCACGGCTCACATATCTTTTCATTCTCACACTCCTTGGAACTTCGCTGGCTTTTGGCAAAACGACCAAAGCCCTGAGGACCAAGAGTACACCTCCGTTGCCGGCCCGCAAGCCGACTGCCGATGAGATCGTGCGCAACTTCACCTTTGTCGGCGACTTCGATACCAAGGAAGAGACTCGAAACAATTCCAAGGAAATCTTCTGGCGTTATCCTTCGACGGTGCCCAAAGTGAGCTTCGATATCAAGCTTGAGCATAATCCCGAAAAGCTTAAGGAGTTTTATCCTGTGACTGTGGGGGAGGGGCGTGCCATCGAGCATCTCAATACGGGACGAATGCTATTTCTCGAAGGGAAGTACGAGGAAGCACGACAGACCTGGTTGAGCGGGCGCGCGCGCTTTGGCAAAACCTATCCGTATCACCGTCGAAACGATTATTTTATCGCTTCGGCTTTCCTCTACAAATCCTACGACTACTGGCTTGCTCACGGCAAAAAGTATTCGCTTCCGGAATTGCGGCAGGATTTCATCAATGGAAATGCTTTCATATCCGCAGCTTTTGATAAGAAAAAAGACCTGCCGGATGCGGCTCTCGATAAGGTTGCGCCTTCGGTTTATTACAACCAGGCCGTTGTCCTCTATAACTACGAGCGTTATGCGGGCGTTGTGGGAGCGGCAACCCTCGGGCTCGATTTTCTGAGGAAAACCGGACGATCCGAGTATCGTCGAGACTTTCATAGGATGCTTGCTGAGACCTACATTCGAAACAGCGACTATCTGGAAGCGGTGCGGGAAATTGATATGACGCTCCGTCAGGACCAGGACATTCCAACCTCAGCCGCGTTGTTCGCCCGCGTAGGTGATATTTATTATGCTCTCAATAATTTCGAACTTGCCGAAGAAGTGTACGAAGCCGCCAATCGCATCGATGCGGAAAAAAGGCAAATCTCACCGAATCAATACGCTCTCCGTGGAGAATCGCTCTTTTGGATGGGACGTTTCGAAGAAGCCCGTAAGAACTTTCAGTACGCCCTGCAATCGATGAGTTCCCCGCGTGCCGGAGAAGTCCTCGACGACAACATGCAGGCTCTGGCCTCGCTCCGCATCGCTGACACGTATCTAGCCGAACATAACATGGAAAAAGCGAAACTCGCCTACTTCACGCACAGCCAGGAGTTTCGTGGCCATGTGACGGAAAACTTTGCAAAAATTCGGCTGGCTTGCCTGGAATTGCCCTACTACGACGGCAATAATATCGCCCATACCCGCGCGCTCCTCGCCGAGCTCAAAGATCAATTGGACAGGATACCCAGTGTGGCTCAGGAGATGGCCTGGACCTGTGAGACCGCTTCCTACGGACAGCACGATCGCAATCCCGAAATGGTTGAACGGATCAGACGTTTTGCAGCGCTTTATCCGGAATCTGGTCTGTTAAAAACGTTAGTAGAGCCGGTTCGAGATGTGCAGTCCACGGCCATCGACGCTTATTTCAATGCAGGAGATGCTTATGGTGCGGTGCTCTTTTTCGAAAAGACAAGAAAAGCTCTCTATCCCAAGATCAGCGATGATCTGGCCAGAAAGCTTTTTGCATCCTATGTGAACATTCATCAAAGCGAAAAAGCCGAGCCCTTTATCAAAGCCTACGAAGGCTCCAATCCAAGTCTGGACGGAAAACTTCGCCTGGCCGTAGCCTATGCAGAAATCGCCGCTTCAAAACCCATGAAAGAGCGGGCTGAGTGGTTCAAGCGTCTGAAGGCCATCAACGATGCTTTTCTTAAAGAGGGTTCGTTTTTCGATCGTCAACCTGAGGTCACGCTTTCAATCGACCGTATCATGGCAACTCCCGGGCGGGATGTCTTTCTCCCTTGGGTCTTCAAACAGGCCCTGCGCTGGTCGGAGGATGATATCTCGGTTGGCTGTGACCGCGTTTATCCCCTTCTTCAGACGCTGTCGGAAAACAAATCTATTCCTGCCGATATACTCGATGCGGCAGATGTTTTCATCGATAAACACCTTAAAAATCTCCTTCGCTTTGAGACGCAGTGCGCGTATTCCCTGATGGATTTTGAATCCACACATTCCAAATTAACCAAGGCTGATCTGATCGATAAATACCTAAAACGCGATTACATTCAAATGGACAAGGCCACCGCTCCTATCTATTTTAATCTGGCAGAACAAGCGCTCAAGGAAGGCGAGATAGGGCCAGCTCGCAAGATCTGGACTTTGATAGTGGCCAAAGCGGATCCCAAACTGCCCGAAGTTCGTTTTGCCAAAGCCCGTCTCGATACGAGGCAGACCGAACTGGAAAACCTCTGGAAAAAATGAGTATTTCCTAAATTTCGCCTCAAAGCTTTATCACTTCGGGGCTTTGACTCACCTCGGTTCTGCCTCGGTTCATGAAAAACATTAAGACTTACCGAAAAATTCCGAAGATAAAATTAACGAAGATTCTAGATGAGGCGCGCTCGCATGAAGCTCTTTAAAGATCCAATTTTTATAGCAAGTCTGGCTTTGGTTCCGGCCGCGGTCATAGGCTTTGCGCCCGTCATCGACTACAAGCCCTATGTGCTGCCGATACTGGCGCTTGTGATGTGGGCCTGCATGATTCTACAGGTCTGGATGAATAAGGGTTCAATCGATGAGACTATCGGAGCGCCAGCTCAAGACGTCAATCCCACCCTTTCTCAAACGCGCGCAAAAATTGAGCGGCAGGCTGACCAAAATTACCAGCTCCTCAAAAATAAACTGGAAAAAGAATTTGCGGTTGAATGCGACAAGCTCGTTACAGAGCGTGATGCACTTGAAGCGACAAAACGCGAGTTGACAAACGAACTCAACCTCCGGGCTCAAGAACTGTCCCAGTCCCGCTTGACGTTCAATACTCTCAAAGTTGAACTCGAAACTATCAAATCCAAAATGGCCTTACCTAAAATTGAACATCACCAAGCCGATAGGCTTCGGGAAGTTGAGTCTCTCCTTGCTGCCCGTGACGAGCATCTAGCGTCGCAGGAAAAGTTGCTGCGTAACATCCTCGGCCTTATTCCGCAGATCCAAAAACAAATGGCAACTGTCATCAACCACACCGAAACATCGGCGATCGAAATTGGCGACAAAGTCCGCTTTATCTACGAAAAAGCCCAGGATCATCTGGTCGAATCCACAGAGATCAACAAGCAGTTCTCCGGTGGCAATCAAGAGGACGAGGATAAACTCTCCCTGTCAGGCGTTATCACCGTGGCTCTAAAGCTGCTTCAAGACATGACGGAAATGCTGGATGAGAACGGAAAACTCAACGTTCACTACGCAGAATCGATTCAAACTATTCTCGAAAATACAGCGACAATTAATAAAATAACGGAAGACATCCAGTACATTTCCGATCAAACCAATCTCTTGGCCCTGAACGCGGCGATCGAAGCCGCACGAGCCGGCGAACATGGACGTGGATTCAGCGTTGTAGCGGAGGAAGTTCGGAAACTCTCTGACCGAACCAACCAGGCGTCTAATGATATTACTCAGATCGTTGGCAAGGTAAACGATTCAGTGGGCGCTATCTCGAAGTCGCTCAATGAGAATCGCGTAAAAACGGAAAACAAGAAAGACAGTGTTGATCGTGCTGTGAAAAGCCTTCTTACCACAGCTCGTGAGTCGACGGAAGTGTTCTCAAAACTTGTGGATTCTTCGGTAGTGAGCTCCAAAAGCGTTGCGCATAATATCGACCACATCATTTTAAGTCTTCAATTTCAGGACATAACAAAACAAGAAATCGAAGCCGCAGTGATACCGATCCGTCAAATCTCGAATCTTGCGGAAGAGATGATTTCGCGTTTGTCGGGCGCGCGGGGCGCTATGGATTCATTTGGCAAAGTCGCGGTAGGACAAAACATGCCGCCGATGGACATGGGATCACGACACGAACTTCGCGGCGTTGATGCACAGCGTGCGCCCGAAACAAAATCGGCCTCTGCCCAGATGGCGAAGCCGAGTGAAGTCTTTGTTTTTGATACACCTGATGAAAAAGCGATGCAGGACGAAGTTGCGAAGCCTAAACAGGAAGAGGACAAGTCCGCGTCTCGTGGCGACGTGATTCTCTTTTAAGAGGCCGAACGGAGTTTTCCTGCGAGACGATTAACATACTGAAGTTGACCGACCAGATCGGTCGTGAAAAGGGCCGCAAGGCCCTTTTTGAATTCGGCCTCATCGTCAGCCAGCAAAACTTGAAAGATTTCGCTGGCGATCGTTTCGCCAAAGATACGGCTTATGAGAAAGTTAGCGTCTTTGTCGCGCTCTTCAAGGCTTTTACTGCTTTTAAAGACGGAATGCACACCTTCCTCATGAAAGTCCCGCACGCCTTTGTAGGCTTCCCTGTATTTTCGCAATTCGCCCGAGAGTCGTTTGCGCTGTAGGCGTTTCAGGTCCCGTTCCACTTGATCAAGGGTCGAGGTTTGGCGTCTTGGATTCATGATCAGACCGCAGAGTGTGCCACAGATTTGATAGTGTACTCTTTGAATGAAACTGCCTTGTTTTGGCAAACGTTTATTCACGCAATCCATGAGGATAAAACCGGCAGCTTCGAGCAGATGATGCATCGAAAAGTCTAGTAGTAATATAGCTTTAGCGCGCGGAATGTAACAGAAACCATCTTGATGCAGCTTGCGTTCGGCTATAGCATAGTTGGTGCGGGAGAGGCCGAATTTGCTGCGAAGGTAGCTTAAAGTTGGTCTGTCTGGCTTGAGGTATATATCAAAGGACAGATCGCTCGCGCTGATGCCAAGCCCCAAAAACTCGTTCATTGATTTGAGTATGAAGAGCAGTTGATATTCAAAGTCGTACTCTTGAACAGTGTAGGCGTCGTTTTCGCCGCCGTAGAAGCTGTCTTCAGACACGCCGTGGAGTTCTTCCCACATAGCCAAGGATTGCCATTTGAGCCAGGGAGAGGTGTTGAGGACGCAAAAGAAATTGGCCCCGAGCTCTAAGGCCTGAAAGTTCTGGGTGCCCCTGTCCAGCGCCGGCAAAGAGTAGTCATCGATATTATTAACGATACGAACAATGCGTCTATGGTCCAGGCATTTCGGTAAATGCTGGTCAGCAAGGTGGTATTCGCCGATCAAACACAGTACGAGCGTGTCGGTATTTGAGCTGTGGAGATTGTTGATGATATCGGCAGCAAACAAATCGCGTTTGGCGAGACGATTGCTTTCGCCGGTCTGGCAATTGATCCCGACGATGGCGATTTTATTCTGAACGCAATAGTCCACGATGGGTTTGTAGTTTTCCCAGGGAAAACCCCATTTGTTGTGATAATCAGTTCGTTTTAGGAAATACTCTTCCGGTAAACGCCCCGCGAGGAAATCGTCGATATGGTCTTGATCGTTAGCAGCGAATATTTCCATGGCTACCGTAATCGGCCGGCCAGCGCTTCGCTCATAAGTTTGCCTCAGAACATCGAAAAAAGCGCCTTGACTCTGAGGCAGCGTATGAAAATCCCCAAACAGCATCACTTCTGAGCTCAATACGCACTCAATCAAGGATGCGGACGCTATCTTTTTGTAAGTGGAAGGTAAGCATTTGTGAAAACGCTGAGCATAGCTCGCGATGGCCGGAGTCTGGCCATGAAAATGCTTGATGCCGTCGAGCGTTGACTGCTGCAACTGCTGGTGGAACGCATGCAGAATCGAAAGTGCGCTGCTGGACACAGCTTTACCTCTAGAAAAGAGTTCAAGAATACCGCTATGGAATTGGGGGCAGATGTTTCAACCAGGACAATTGCAGGAACAATATGAGCCAAGTTCAAATCGAGAATAGAGTGTGCTTGCTTAAGGTTTATCTTAGCACACTCTTTTTCATAGGGGAGGGATGTGGCAATTGCTGCAGAGTGAGGATTATTTTTTCAGAGCAAGTTTTAAATCTTCGGAAGTCTTGTAAAATCCGCCCAAACCCGAGTCTTTGGTCGGGTCCATATTCTTAAAAATAAAATTACAGCGAACCCCTTGGTTGACATTTAGCCATCCTGTTTTCTGCAACGCCTGACCACGTGCAGTGCATAGATTATCAAGGGTTTGCGAAGGAAGCTCCTTGGCAATGTATTCTCTGAGAAAGATGCCGCTCCCTTCTTTCGCTAAAAGGGTCCCTACATAAGCGGTTGATTGAGTACCGAGATCGCTGTTTACTGCGTCGACCAGCTTTGCCTGGGAAAAGATCGCGTCACGCTTTTTGAGCAGCTCGTTCTGCACGGGGTAAATCACGAGGTCTTTGCCGTCCACAAGTTTCTGCGCGATATCGTAGGCAAGATATGCCTCCTTGTTACTTTTCCTGGCCTTGGCGTTTTCGCCCTTGCCGGCCCAGGTTCGCCAGTCATCGCCCGATTGCGTCCACTGCTGGATACGGAAGCCGACGATGCTATCTTTTCCCTTATCGGGTGCAATTGAGAGTATAAGGCGGCCCAACTCGTTTTGCCCCATGATCTGGATCCAGACCGCATACTGTTTCTCGTAGCCATACGAACTGATGATTTTTGCGCCGTCGCTTTCGGGACAATTTTCCAGAACGTCTTTGCTGGCCTCGGCGGAACGCAAACGCCACACGCGAAAGATCGAATACTGCAAGGGTGCATTGTAACGACTGTCGATGATGGATTTGATTTTGTCGCCGATGTCGCTCTTCACTTTGGCGCGCGGATGAAAGTAGGAATTGAGATTTTCGAATTTGTCTTTTTTGAGGTCGCCGAGGAAATTTTCGAGAAAGCCGTGAAGGGTGACTTCGGTGTCTTGCAGGGCAACGCCCGGTCCGCGTGAGAGGAGATCACAGCCATCCGGGACTTTTTCTGGCTTGGAGCTGGCCTCTTCCGCTCGAACGAGAGGTGCGGAAGAGAAAAGACCGACGCCTAAAATTATGCGGAGAACAATTTTATTATATTTATTTTGCGACACATGATGCACAGCCTGAACTCTTTTCTGAAAGATCGAAGAGCTCCCAGCTGCCGAATTCGTCATTCATCAGTTCGAGAGCATCGTCGAGGTAATCAAATTCGACTGTGAACAATTCTTTCATGATCTTAGTTTCTAAACAATAGGCATTGTAGCTGAAGCTGTCCGTGTCAGGATCAAAGATGATGCTGACGCCCGCTTGTCTTTCGCGAAATCGGAAGGCTTTTTCCTGGAAATTTTCGACTGTCATTTTAAGCATATCAATCTTTCTCGAAGTGCCAGGTGCGGCCTTCGCTCAGAGGGAGTTTGTTCTGTATAAGGCGGCTTATGACCTCAGGATAAAGCTTGCATTCCAGGGCGAATATATGGTCAGCCACAGCGGCTGCTGTAGCGAGCCCCTGAATGTTTGTTTTTGCCTGGGCAATAATCGAGCCTTCATCGTAGTGTTCATTTACAAAGTGAACGGTAGCGCCAGATTCCGCTTCTTGTGCCGTTAAAACCGCATCATGTACACGCATTCCGTACATCCCATGACCACCGTAACGCGGGAGTAGAGAGGGATGAATATTAATAACATGATTTTGAAAGGAAGGGAGGGCAGGAAATGGCTTTAAAAAGCCCGCCAGGGCCACCCATTTTATTGCGTGCGTCAGGAGCCAGGTGTTGAGAGTAAGCGCGTCGACTTGACCAAAATCAGCTACGAAAAGGGGTAAACCATTTTCCGTCGCGAGCGTATTTGCCTTCGCTTTAGGACTCGAGCTTATGACCGCTCCGACTTCAAAGGGAAAGTTTCCTTCCAGGAAGTTCCGAAGAGTTCGGCCTTGGCCTGATACGGCGACAGCGATTTTGGGTTTCGTGCCTAACATGAGACCTCGAATTTGCCTTTTTCATGGCTTTCAATCTTCAGGCCGTTCCAAAACGATGCGGCGTCGACTGATTTGGAACCCGCGCTTTTCAAACGTTTAATAGCCAACTGGCCTTCGCCTGTACCGACTCGTAGCGCCTTTTCTTTTTTGTCGAAGTAAAATTCGCCTGGCGCAAGATTCACTGCTATTTCGCCCGCTGCCCCCAGGTCCTCAATTACGACGCGGAGTTTATCACGTGCGGTATACGTTCCTGGCCACGGTTGGTAGGCCTTGTATTCATTCAGGATTAAAAGCGACGGCTTGTGCCAGTCAATGGCTCCGTCCGTTTTGGCAATCTTACGGCAAAGCGTGACTTTCGTTTCGTCCTGGACTTCGCCTTTAAAGTCGGGATCGCGGAGTTTATCGAGCGCTTCGATAATCAAGGGTCCGCTCTCTGCAAACAATCGCGGCGTGAGGCTAGCTGCAGTCTCTTCGGCTTGGATCGCATAAGTCTTCTGCAGGATAATATTGCCCGCATCGAGTGCTTTGATAGTAAAGAGCACGGTGACGCCGGTCGACGCATGGCCATCCAGCAGAGCTGCAGGAACCGGAATCGCACCTCGGTACGCAGGCAGAAGCGACGGATGAATGTTGATGGTTGCACGTTTAGGGATCGCAAGAAATGCGTTTGAGAGAATCTGCCCGTAGGCCGCAGTGATCATCACATCCACATCGAGACGTTTGAGTTCTTCAAGGAACTCAGGCTCACTCGCCTTAGCGGGCTGGAGACAGGGAATACCATGCTCCTTCGCAAAAGCCGCGACGGGTGGATCCGTCAAAGCCTGCTTACGACCCGCAGGTTTGGCAGACTGACTGACGATTGCAACGAGTTCATCGCTGCTGTCTTGACAGTGCTGCATGAGTGTAACCAACGGGGCGATGACTTCACCCGGCGAGCCCAGGAAGACTAAACGCATAAAAAGACCTCGGAAATGGCCATAACGGAAAAAACCGCTTCAAGGTTTCTACCCTGAAAGCGGCTTTAGTATGCCATCGCCTGGCGCTCGGAACAAGGAGAGGCACAAGGTGATTACGGTGTTTTCTCAGGCATGCCTTTGCAGTCCTGGAACTCTTTTCTGAGGGTCGTATTGATCTCTTTCAGCATCTCGTATTCCTTCGCGGAGCGGATACGGCCGTAATACTCGGTGAGTTCGACCGATTTGTCTGCCGTCATGAACTGAAGCAGCAGTGTGGTTTGTTTCTGAGGAAAACGATTAAACAGCGCAACCACGAGATCTTTGTCGAGTTTCTCGATAATAGGAGCTGCTTTTTTGGGATCCATCTTTTGATAAAACTCTAAGAGCTTATCCAAACGATCGCCTTGGATTTGTTTCTCTTTTTGAATCGTTTGCTGGAAAAATGCCATTTCTTCATCAAGCTTTTTGAGCTTGTCGTCGACGGAGGCCTCGAGAGACTTGAGTTGGGCTTCGCGTGCTTTCAGAACCTGAATTCTATTGTCGACCTGACTTTGTTTTCTTTCGAGAAGAGTCAGATACCGTCCGACTTCGTCTTTTTTAAGATTCTCGCTATCAATTTTCGGCAGGTTGAGGAGGTCGTCGAGAAAACCTTTGCGTTTGTTCTCGTCGTTTTTATCGCTAGTGTCCGCTGGCGCAGGCTCCGGCGTGTCTTCCGCCTTGCTTTGCGCACTGGCGGGCTTGTCGCCAATCCAGAACCATTTTTTATCGCCCATGAATATATAAGACAGAACGCCGATCTTCAAAACAATGATGATCGGGATCGTATAACGACTCAAGAGATTGCCGAGTGCATTAAACATGGTGGACCTCAGGTTTTTCTGCGAGCGCTTTGGACTGCGAATTCGTCCAATTGTTTTTGCTCGACTTTTTTCAGGTGTTCGTTGTTGCTTACAGTATAACGCTCGTCAAGTTTTTCTAACATTTTCAAGTTTTTATGGGCCAATCGAACGGCGAGTTCCTGGGCTTTTTCCTCGTCCTCAACCGCGCGGAGGTCGAGCAGACGGTTGTGCCAGAGGGATTTTGCCAGATCGATCGAACGTTCCAGGGCTTCCAGCATGCGGCGTTCGGGTGACTGACGTTCCTGGTTCAAGCGATCGATGCCTTTGATATACATGTGCTGACAGCGGAGCAGCTCGGCTTTTGCCAACGATTTGCGCGCTTGGATCTGCTGCAGAATAAACATCTGCTGGTCGAGTTGAAGCTGGCGGATTTTGATCAGCGGCTCCATCTTTTGTATTTTTTTCGCAAAGCTTGTCACTTATGAGTTTGCCCCATCAATACGCGGCGGAGGCCGACTGTGGCTTCGTCGACGGTGCATGATTCGTTGATGCCTTGTTTCAGAAAGTTTTCCATCACAGGCATGAGTCGTATTGCTTCATCGAGCTTTGGATTGGTTCCGGGCTGGTAAGCACCGATCTGTATCATGTCGAGCGCTGAGTTATATGTTCCAAGCAGCTCGCGGAAGTAGTTAGTCTGTTGCCAGTGGGCTGGTGACACGATATCGCTCATGACACGACTTGCACTCTGACTGACATCGATAGCCGGAAAGTGGCCTTTGATGGCCAGTTCTCGGGTGAGAACGATATGGCCGTCGAGAATTGAGCGAACTGCATCGGCAACAGGATCGTTAAAATCATCACCATCAACAAGGACTGTGTAAAGGCCGCTGATCGCACCATGACCCTTTTTTTGAGGCCCAGCACGTTCGAGAAGTTTCGGCAAAAGGGAGAAGACCGAAGGTGTGTAGCCTTTGGTCGTTGGGGGTTCGCCGACTGCGTTGCCAATTTCACGCTGAGCCATGGCCACACGCGTAAGACTGTCGATCATGAGCATCACGCTGCGACCAGAATGCGAGAAGTATTCTGCAATGCTTGTTGCGAGTTTAGCACCGCGAATACGCATGAGGGGCGATTGATCACCGGTTACGACAACGAGGACAGAACGGGCAAGGCCTTCTTTACCAAGGTCACGTTCGATAAATTCGCGAACCTCACGACCTCGTTCACCGATCAGCGCAATGACGTTGACGTCCGCTTCTGATTTTTTGGAGATCATGCCCATCAGTACGGATTTACCCACACCCGAGCCGGCCATGATACCGATACGCTGGCCTTCGCCAAAAGTGAGCAGGGCATCCATGGCGCGAATACCGAGGCCTAAGGCCTTTTCGATGCGCTCGCGTTCGATCGGGTTAGGAGCCTCACGGTCGATGTTATAAGTCGGGAGGTCTTCGCGAATGAGGCTCTCGCCGGTATCGAGCGTCTGCAAAAAAGGATCAATGATACGACCGAGCAGGTGATCGCCGAGAGGCACTTCAGCAAAGCTCTTAACATGTTCTATCGTCGATCCCGGTGAAACACCTTGGAGATGAGAGTAGGGAAGGAGCAAAACGCGTTCTTTGCGGAAACCAACAACTTCCGCAAGGATGGCTTCTCTGCGATCGGGAGCTTTGATGCTCACGATACTACCAACGTGGGAGTTGGGCAGAGTGGCTTCGATCAGAGTTCCAACCACATCCGTTACGCGGCCCTTGCAGGACCACGGGATCGAATGAAAGGACTCTTTGAGTGAAGAGGCGCTCAGCTTGCGCAGCCCGAGGTTATCGTTCATTAACCAACCTTGTCTTTTGTGTCGAAGAGATTAAGATCAGCCTGATCGAGGAGCTGCGTGATAATTTTGCTCATTTCGGCATCGATCGACGCGTGTTGGCCTTCTACGCGGAAATCATAGTCTTTGAGGCCATCGTCGGTACGGAGACGCGCCAAGAGACGGTCGTTGCTCCAGACCTTGAGATCCTTCGCGACCTTAGGGCTAACAAAGATTTTGAACTCATCGTCATTCAGTGCCTCTTGAATAGCTCTTTCTATGACGTTGCCAAACACTTCGGGACTTAACGAAAATTCCTTGTGCAACATCGACTCGATGAAATTCTTGGCGATTGCATAAAAGTTGCTTTGAACATGACTCAGTATGCTTTTCTGCATGCCTTCTAAGTTTTCGGCGATATTAGCGACTTCTTCGAGTATCGCCTGAACCTTGCTTCGTGATTCGAGCGTTGCGCGTTCCTCGCCAGATTGAAATCCCTGTCGAAAGCCCTCTTCCCGAGCTTCCTGACGAATTTGTTCCAGCTCGTCTTCGCTCGGATAGCGTTCAGGCGTCGAAACATTCTGTTGATGCGTATGGGGGCCCGATGCATAAGGCACAAAATCGGGTTCTTCAAATTCTTCTTCAAATGCAGGGACCGGAGCCGCTTGAACCGCAACGTGTCGCGGGGCAGGCGTTGGCGCTATGGGCGCCGGAGCAGGTGCATCTTCGCGAATTTCAGAGAGAATATCAGCAGGATCTGCAGTCACCAGCGGCGGCGCTTGAGGTGTGGTCGGGTCATCGGCTTTTTTCTGACGGGACTCGATGGCTTCGAGATCTTCCTCATCGCGTTTGGCTTCTTCCGCACGGGCGGCTTCCAAATCAAAATCATCATCATCGTCACTGCGCTGATGGCGACTGGACTGTCTTTTACGCAAACGATGCCATTCCTCGGTGAAATCCAAAGGACGGATCAACATGCGTTCTTCCTGATTAGGGAAGATGGCTTCAATCTCGTGGGACAGGCGTACGGTCGCCGCCAAGTCCTCGCGAAGATGGAGCTTTTCATGGATGATGTTGGCATTCGCGTTATCGTGAAACGTAATAGGCGTGTCACAGATATCAGCCAAGCTGAAGTCGGAGATATTCAGAACCTTATGCAACGGGTCGCTTTTTTTGATGAAGCGCCCGTTTCTCTTACTATCAAGGTTAGCCATGATTTAAACCCTACCTTAATGACTCGAGGCATGAGGACTGAGAAGTATACGAAGAGCTTCAGTGGTTCGAGCGGGCTCATTCTTCGCCAGGAACAGGATCTGCTCCTGGGGGGTGAGTTTCTCGAAAGGAACATCTTCTTTGACCTGCACGTTCTGAGCACTCGACATCTCAAGATCAGGCTTGAAGTCCTCGATGATCTCTTCTTTCTTTTTCCGTTCCGGGTCATAGGACAGCCAGCGGAAGTAGGGCCTTACGATAAAGGCGAAAAAGAAGGCCAGGGCTAAAGCTACGACACCGGCGATCGCGAGGGTCGAAAGATATTTGCGATCTTCGGTTTGTTTCTCTTTGATCGCCTGCGCTTGGTTGGCAGCGATTTCGAACATCATATTGTGAACCTTGACTTCATCCCGGCCCTCTTTATAACCGATGACGGAGCGAACCAGCTCTTCTATTTTTTTCATTTCTTCGGCGGATCGCGCTGCAAACTCAGGGGCTGATCCATCAGCCGGGTATTGCTGCGATCCATCGACGATTACGGCGACGGATATACGGCGGATGGCACCCACGGGAAGCACTTTATGTCTTTGGGTCTTAGCGACCTCGTAGTTCATGCGTTCGCTGCCGCGTTTGCTTTTATTGGAGATAGAATTGACGGCGAGGTCTTCCTGTTCACCGGGGATATTTGATTTTGCGCCCGGAATACCGGTAGGGTTCGTGCCGCCGCCAGCCATTTCCTGAGTGGTTGTATTGGACGAGAGAACCACAACGCGATCCGGATCGATATCCGAGATATTCTGTTCTTCCTGGGTGAAGTCGACGTCGATATCAACCTTGGCGTCGACCCGGTCCTGGCCGACGATACGTCCTACTAACGACTTGATTTTGCTCATCATTTCGGCTTCTATGTTGCGGCGATAGCCAAGCATTTCTGAGGTCATTTTCGAAGAGGGATCATCCGACTCGACTTTAGTCAGCATGTTGCCTTGTTGGTCCACAATCGTGATGTGGTCCACATCAAGGCCTTCAACCGAACGTGAGACAAGATGCGTAATGCCTTTGATCTGTTTCGCTGTGAGCGTGACGTTTTGATTGGTTTTGATGTAGATGCCCGCTGTAGGCTTTTCAACGTCTTCCTGAAAAAGTGCTTTTTTTGGAGTGACGATCTGCACGCGCGCAGAAGTGATGCCTTCGATAGAACCGATCGTACGAGCCAATTCACCTTGAATTGCGCGTAATTTATTGATGTTTTGTTCAAACTCAGTACGGGTGAAGTCCTTGTCGTCGAATTTCTCCCAGCCGATGATGCCCCGGCTTGGCAAACCCTCTTGAGCAAGCTTCAAACGCAAGGGTACGATCTGTTCCACAGGAACAAGGATACCTTTACTGTCCATCACAAAATCTTCGAAGCGTTGTTTTTTCAACTCGCCCATGATTTCGGTATTGTCGGATTCCGACATGTTCAGATAAAGGTAATCCCGATCGGTCTTTTTCTGGGTGAGGAGAAGGGTTGCGGTTCCTCCGATAGCCAATGCCACAACAGCTAGAATAGCGATCTTTTTGGCTCCGGAAAGAGCCTCCCAGGTCGTTTTCATACGTTGCGAAAAGAGTCGGAAAAATTCGTTCATCTTTTCCATCAGGCAAGTTTCCTAAAAGTTAAACAGGCATTCTCATGATCTCTTGATACGCAGCGAGAGCCTTATTACGGACTTGAACCATCATGTTGAAGCTAAGTTCAGCGGTTGAGGCTGAAAGCATGGTTTCATGAATGTTCGTGTCTTTACCGCTCGCCAGGTCGGTGGCCTTTTTATCAGCTGTGACCTGGTCGGTATTCACCTCTTCCATGGCTTGTTTGAGATGGTCCATGAAGCTGGGTTTGTCGCTCGCTTTCGCGCCCGCGCCTGCACCCGGCAAATCCATCTTGGTGCGATCTTTGAGGTCATGGAGCTGACCCATCATCGCGTTATCAAATTTGAGGCCAGAACCTATCGTGCTCATGTGGGTCTACTCCTTAGCCGCGGCCGATTTCAATTGCTGTGCTCGCCATGCTTTTAGCCGAGTTCAGCGCCGTGGTGTTGGCTTCAAAGGCGCGTGTCGCAGCGATCATGTTAACCATTTCCGTCATGGTCTGAATGTTCGGCATCGCAACATATCCGTCTTTGTTAGCATCGGGGTGAGAGGGATCAAACACCATGCGAGGGGCTTTGGTGTCTTTGTGAATGTCGACAACCTGAACTTTTTTGAGTTCGGTGCCGTAATCCTCATCAAGCATGTTTTCGAAATCGCTGGCGTTGGTCGCAGCGAAAACGACGTCTTCACGCTTGTAAGGGCCGCCTTCAGGCGTACGTGTTGTGTTTACGTTGGCAAGGTTCGCTGACAGGACGTTCATCCGCACGCGTTGAGCGGCGAGTCCTGACGAGCTGATATTCATGGCTTTAAAGAAACTCATGATTGACCTCCGTTAGCTATAGCGTATTTGAGAGTGCCCAGCTTCTTATTGATAAGTTCTACGGTCGCTTTGTAGAGAATCTGGTTCTCCGCCATCGCCGCCATCTCTTGATCAACGTCAACTGTGTTACCGTCCTGGCCAACACTCTCTGTGGGTCTAACATAAACTTCGGGTTGTATGGTCCCGTCGGCTTCCGCCATTCCGTTTATGTAGTGACGTGGATCGGAGGCCTTCATCGGGAGGTTTTCTTCGTCGGGAGACAGCGCTTGGAGCTGCTCTTCGAAGTCATACCCTATAGCTCGATATCCAGGAGTTTCAGCGTTCGCAACGTTGGAGTTGATGACATGCTGGCGCTCGAGGCGCTGGTCGAGAGCGCCCATTTTCACGAAATCGCCGCGGGTAAATAAACCCCCGATTAGGCTTCCACTCATAGTGCTTTACCTGTTGTTGGTTGCGGAACCTCATGGCCTTCCAGAACAAACTCGTTGATCTTGTTACGGAGTGTTCTAAGGCTGATTCCAAGCGTCTTTGCGGAATGTGTACGGTTGCCGTTGTGTGTGCGGAGTGTTTCCAAAATGAATTGAGTTTCCACTTCGCGCATTTTCTGACCGATTGGAAGGTGTTTAACCCACTCAAGGTCTTCGTCAACTTTCTTCTGCTCAAGAACAAAGTCTTTCGCGGTGACGTTGTTGCCTTGGCTCATCAACACAGCGCGTTGGATAACGTTTTGAAGTTCGCGAACGTTACCAGGCCAGGTGTATTTCAAGAGCTTTTGCATCGCGTCAGCAGTCAATGTCGCTGCTTCGCCTTTGAACTGAACGCTGAAGGTTTTAAGGAAGTGGCGCGTTAGGACTTCGATGTCTTTGGGACGATCGCGCAACGCGGGGATTTCCAAGTGGATAACATAAAGGCGATAAAAGAGATCCTGACGGAAGCGGCCGTCTTTTACAGAACGCGCGATGTCGCGGTTTGTAGTAGCAATGATACGCGCATCGATCTTGATAGCGCCGTCGCCGCCGACTCTTTCGATCTCTTGTTCTTGAAGAGCACGAAGAAGTTTAGCCTGGAGGCCTTGCTCTGTTTCTGTTACTTCATCAAGTAGGACGGTGCCGCCGTGAGCTTGCTCAAACTTACCCATCTGGCCTTGCGCGCCCGCAACTCCGAAGAGTTCGCTCTCGAGCATGGCAGGGGGAAGCGAGGCGCAATTCACTGAAATGAAAGGATCGTTTTTCCGTCCTGAGCTCGCGTGGATCATACGAGCAATAACTTCTTTGCCCGTACCTGACTCACCGGAGATGAGGACAGGGACATTGGCATCGGCGATTTGCTTGATGATTTCGCGGATGCGAAGCATTTTTTCATCGGCAAAGATGAAATTGGTTGGCGCCTGTGGTGTGGCTTTAGCCAGGCGTTCACGCTTTTGCTTTTCTTGAAGGTAGTTAAGATAGTCTTGCGAACTAACTTTGCCTTCTTCGAAATCATGGGCAATCGCGCTATTACTCTTCGTATGACTCATCAAAGAACCCCCTGTTACTTGAGTTGCTCAAGTCGTTTCTTAGCCAATTCAGCGTAAAGTTGATTGCTGCCATCACTTGCTGCGTCTTTGAAAGCAGCGAGCGCCTCATCTTTACGACCTGATCTAAAGAGCAGCAAACCACCTTTGTAGAGAGCTTCTGCCCGACCTTCCCACTGATTATTGCTGCTTCCCGTCAAGGCATAGATTCGACCAGCTTCCAGGTAGTCGTTGCCTTCGCGGTATTCTTCAGCAAGTTTCGTTAACTCGTCCGTCCAGATTGTGAGAGCCTCTTTGTTTGCCTGCACAGTCTTGATGTCGAGTTTCCGGAGAAGCTGACGAGACTTTTTAGCCTCTGCAGTCTGCCCTTGCTCTTTGAAGCGTTTGCCAAGATCGGACAGGAGGTAAATCATCTTTACCGTAGGCTGTGAACCCACTGTCGAACCATTGACGGCTTTATCTGGTATACCCACATTCGTTGCAAGATCCTGGCCAAGTATCTCAAGAAGAATCTGCGGCGAACTCTTGACACGAATGGAGTTCCGGACATTGTCCTCGAGTTCGGCCTGGACTTCCGTAAAGCTCTTACGCTTTTCATCGTCTTTCAGATTTTTCCAAACGTCCCAGACTTTTTGATCCGCTGATTTAAGTTTGGCTGTCAGGTTTTGCTTTTTGTCCTGCCCCTTGACGGCGGCCATGCCGAGGCTGGTGATCAAGCTTTGCTCAAGCCAGAAAGCGGCGCGGAATTGATTCGGCTTGAGTTGAGCAGATGCGAGAGCCCTCTCGTAGTAAGGAACCGAAGAGACCGGTTGCTGGAGGCGGCGGTAGGCTTCTGCGGCAGCCCAGCTTACATTCGATCGATTTTTCAATTCATCGAGAGATTTAGGAAGGGTTTCGATGATTTGCGTGATCTCTGTGTACTGCTGATTACCGAGGCTTTTGTCGATTGTTTTGAGCAAAGAAGCTTCGCTTTTGCTCAGCATTTGACCGCGATAGGGCTCGGTTGCTTTGCCGTGATAGCGTTCGAAATAGGCGCCAGCGAATTTTGCGGTTTCCGGATTCCAGGCATTGTTCTCAATTTTTTGAGCTAGAAGCATTGTATCGATAAGAAAAGATGTCCGTGGACTATCGGAAGCCTTGCGCGCATCTTCCAGATTCGAGGCGGTCTCGGCATCCACGAGGGGTGGGTTCGTATAGTCTGGGATCATTGCGGCAAGCTGAGTTTTATCCACGCCCCAGTAGGCGCGGCGGACAGCGATATGGGCGCTATTTGCAGGGGTCGGGACGATCGCTTTGAGTTCGTCTTTAAGGAGGGCGATCTCACCCGGTTTTTGTTTTTGGCTCGCCTTGATCGCTTTGAGGTCGAGTTTGCGGAGGGCCGCAAGGCTTGCCAGGGGGCTGCCTGGATGTTTGGATTGCACCGCTTCGTAATACCCCTGGGCCAGGCTGAAATTCCCTTGGCCCAATTGTATTTCAGCAAGTTTCCACAGGGCGTCGGCGTGCTTATCAAAGATTGCGGGTTGCTCGCTCAGGATCTTTTGATAAACCATGAGGGCACGTGATTCGTGACCAAAATCATAGAGTTGCCCAGCATATTGAGCCATCGCTTCGTGCGAACTCATCGCTTGCGTACTGTTTTGTTTGATCCAGGCATCGTAGTTCTTGCCCGTATTGAGATCCGCTGTCTGAAGACGATAAACGTAAGGCGGGAATGTTTTCCACGCATTGCCCACACCTTCAGGAAGACTGCTGACACTTGCCATCAAGTCCTGAGCGGTTTTGATGCTGTGTTCATTCTGGGGTATCAAAAGGCGACGAATGCCATTCGAGGGGGCTTTGGGCGCGCTCGACGAAACATTCGATGGGCCTGAAGTTGTCGTGCCTTGGCTGGGAATCGTTACGGCAATCGAACCAGTCGAGAGTGCTGGTTCGGATGAATCCGAAGCGAACTGTGCACCTGAGTTGGGGACCGAAACCACCGGTAATCCTGTAGCTGGATCAACCGCTTGGCGATAATCCGCATCAAAAAAGTCGATAGTGATACGGAACGGTTCTTTATACGTATTGACCATAACTTTGATTTTGTCGTCGCGAAGTATGAGCTTAACTTCACTGCCGATCCCACCGAGGTCTTTTACAAGCACGCGGCGAATGATCGAGTCGTCATACTCATAGAGCGTTTCCAACTCGGAAGGGTGCGTTTTTTGAAATTCGAGTACCAACGCGCGATCTTTGGGCTCGTAGGAGTACTCAAAGGGGCGCTCTTCGGGGAAACTGATGACCGTCTGACTATAGCGTGGCCCAGCCGCTAATTCGCTCCCACCGAGAGTGAGGGAAATTAGAGGCAAAAGGGTCCATCGCGCGATATGTGCTAAGCGCATTCGTGTGAAACCTATAGTCGTGAATTAAATATATAGGTTTCTATAAGCAAGCCGTGTGCCAGAAAATAAGCGGCTTAAATTGTTATCTAAACTTTGACATCGCCAAAATACCGTCAGGGGGTCAAGAGTATGGGAGTCAAAGGACTGACGTTGCCTCACCTTGGCGTCATGTATTTGACTTGACTGCGGGGTAGGTCTAGGATAGCTGCTAAATGTTTCGTTTTTCTCGACAAATTCGTATGTTAGGTAGCTTTATGACGAGCGAAATCAAGCTTCCCTGGGATACCCGGCCCGTAACTGTTGCGGTCGTCGGTGATTTGATTCTGGATGAGTATCTCGATGGGGTCGTGAACCGCATCTCGCCCGAAGCGCCCGTGCCTGTCCATCTCGTTCGGAGCAGCTCGGTTACCGCTGGCGGAGCCGCTAACGTCGCTCGCAATATTCAACTGGCTGGCGGTTGCGCCTTGATGATTGGAGTCTGCGGTGCGGATGTTCCGGGGAATCAACTCAAAGATATCCTGATCAGCGATGGCATCGATGTCTCCGGTATCCTCATCGATCGGGATCGACCTACTATTAAAAAGACGCGTATCACCGCCAATCATCAGCAGCTCGTTCGTATCGACTGGGAAGAGGTGAAAGCAATTTCGCCGGCGATGCAGGACACGCTTTATAAGCATTTAGAGGCCCAAAAATGGGATGTTCTGGTTTTGAGTGACTATGGTAAAGGCGGAGTGCCCAAAGAATTCATGCAGCGCCTCATCGCGCTGGGGCGTGCCCGCAAAGTTCCTGTTGTCATTGATCCCAAAGGGAAAGATTATGCGATGTATGCCGGAGCCACTCTCATCACGCCCAACCGAAAGGAAGCCTGTGAAGCTTTGGGCTGGGAAAATACTGTCACGTGGCCTGCCAAAGAAATGGCAAATGCCCTTTCCACGACCTACGCGATCGACAATATTTTGGTGACTCTTGGACCGGAAGGGATGATAGGGCTCAATTCTTTGACGGGTGAAGTTCACCAGCTTCCGGCCAAAGCCCGTGATGTCTTTGATGTGTCTGGTGCAGGCGATACAGTTGTCTCGATCATGGCGCTCGCCCTTGGGTCCAAAGCTTCCCTCTTCGATGCTATGGTCCTGGCAAACGCTGCAGCGGGACGTGTCGTTGAAAAATGGGGTACGCAACCGATCTATCGCGAAGAGTTGCTGGAAGCATTGGTAGATAAGGACCGCAACGTCGGGTTCCTCTCAACACGTTCCAAAATCAGAGAATTGACTCAACTCAAGCAGACCATCGGCAAAATCGGCAAACGCAAAAAGAAAGTTGTTTTTACGAACGGCTGTTTTGATCTTCTTCATGCAGGTCACATCAGTTATCTCGAAGAAGCGCGGGCAAAGGGCGATCTGTTGATCATTGGCGTGAACAGCGACGCTTCCCTTCGTCGACTCAAAGGCGCAACGCGACCTATTGTTTCGCTCGTCGAGCGTATGCGTCTGCTCGCGTCCTTGGCCGCCGTTGATTATGTATTGAGTTTTGACGACGATACGCCGGCTAACCTCATTAAAGAGCTCATGCCGGACGTACTCGCCAAAGGTGCTGATTACGAGATTCATCAAATCGTTGGAGCAGATACTGTCATGGATGCCGGCGGCAAGGTTGAGCGTATTCCCTTTGTCCCAGGTCTTTCGACTTCGGACATCGTGAAAAGGATTCAAGCCAATCAAGGTGTTATAATCGATTAATCGCCGATCACTCGGGAGCATGGCCTTCTTTGAAGGCCGGCTTCAGCCCGCATTTCGATGGCCCATTGATCACCTGTCCCTCGATAGCAAATCGCGAACCGTGACACGGACAATCCCAGGTTTTCTCAGCTCTGTTCCAATGCACCAATCCACCCAGATGCGGACACACAGCCGAGTTGCAATGCAGCTTGTTGTTGTGATCGCGGTAGGCCGCGATTTTTCTAAGACCATGCCTTACGATAGCGCCTTCACCCATCGGAACATCGCTCAGCGAGGCCACGTCTCCCGGCGAGAAATAATCTTTATACTGAAGCGCGACGTTCAAATTCTCTTTGAAAAATTCCCCTACGGATCCTAGGTGCATATTGATGCGGGAAGGTGAGTAGAGGCTTTCCCAAGGATTGGGGTTCCCAATAATGAGGTCGCTGATAATGAGGCCCGCAATGGTCCCATGAGTAAGGCCGTGGCCGGAATCTCCAGTGACGACAAAAACATGCTCATCTCCAGGATTTCGCCCAATAAATGCCAGCCCATCGACGGGCTCGTTCACTTGGCCTGACCAGCGCTTTACAACAGCCCCTGCAACTGGAATATTTTTTCTTGTCCACTCTTCGAGCTTCGCCCAGCGTTTTTCAGGATCATCATCCTGACCGACTTTATGGTCCTCACCCCCTACAATCAGAAGCGACTGATTTGCATTTAAATCCTGCGTTCGCACATAGTGATAAGCGTCCTCGGTATCCCAATAAAGGCCTTTAGGAATCGCATCACGCGCGATTTCAAAGGAGACTATGTAGGTGCGGTAAGGGGCTTGCTTCGTGTGTAGGGCAAAACGATCGTTGAAGGGCGTGTTGGTTGCAACAACCACATTCTGAGCGGTAATTTTGTAGCCATTCTTCAGGCTTACGACAAGAGGCGTCTTGCCTACGATATCGGTCGCTTCGCATTGGGTGTAGATTTTCACGCCCAAACGCTTAAGGGAACGCGTTAGACCTTCGAGATACAGAATCGGTTGAAACTGCCCTTGTCTCGGAAACCTCAAAGCAAGCGCATTGCGAAACCCGGCAAAGGGAATTTTGGAATCCATTTCCAGACCAGGGAATCCTGCCCTTTTCGCGGCATCGAACTCTTTGGTGATCATATCGTCGTCTTTTGGGCTTGACGCGAAGAGATAGCCATCGACACGTTCAAACTGACATTCGATCTTTTCCTGCTCACAAATGGCCTCAATAGCATCGATCGCCGTGCGATGGGATTTTGCTGCCAAGAGCGATCCTTCTCGGCCGAAGAGTTCCTCTAGCTTGTAGAACTGCTCGTCAAGAGCCGAGGAAAGGTGTGCGGAGGTATTCCCTGTCTCGCCGGCTCCGGGGCGTGAGGCGTCAATTATCGCAACGTCATGCCCACTTTTGGCGAGCATGTAGGCTGTGGTTAGTCCCGCGATGCCTGCGCCGATCACCAGAGTTTCCGTTAATAAATTAGAGGTGAGATTATCAAATTCGGGCCACTCGCCCGCTTGCCATGGTTTCGTGGGTGACATAGACGGGATTTTACTCATACACGCTCCTGCAATGAAGGCCAGACCTTTTGGCTATAGCAGTTTCACCAGGAGCGTGCCAAACCAAAGCGCTGATTTCCAAGGTGAAAAGACCTGCGAACCCCTTAAATTTTGAGGGAAATTGCAGGCTTCATACTTATTTTTGCGAAATGGTGTGAAGCCACTTCAGCGCGTAAGGTCTCGGATCAGGGCGACGGTTCTTCGAAAGGGGAATCCGGCGTAATGTCGAGCGATTCACAAAAGCTCATCGACACCTTGGGAACGATTGGACTGTTTTGATACATCGCCCAGTCCATAGGCATGGTGTCAAAGATCTCTGATGAGCAGCTTGGCTCGAAAGTGGCCTCTTCCTCAGGCGCGGGAGCCACCTGAGCGACTCTAAGACCATCAACCAGCCCAGTTTTAGCCAGGCCGCAGACGACGTGAAAGGCGCCTCTCTGGGGCTGCGCAAAGCGGAGGAGGCACGGGTTACGTTTGAATTGTCGTCGACAGTGATAAAGCGCCCGTTTGAAAACAAGCCTGTCGATTTTATGATTGATATTGATGTTGACGAGTATGGGCCGGGGACACATCAGATTTGTTTTTAATCCGGGGAATAGGACAGCGGCTGCTAAAAGGAGGTTAACCATCGCTCATCCCAAGTCCAGAGGTGCAGCCCTCATACTACAAAAGGGAGTGACCAATGGCCACTCCCTTTATCGAATCAATTCATGAGAAGACGGATAGAATCAAAGCTTGATTAAAAATCTTCGTTAAAACTGACTTCGCCTGAAACACCCATTTGATAGGCCACGACACGACGCTCAAAGAAGTTGGTGAGCTCCTGAACATCCTGAAGTTCCATAAAGGAAAAAGGATTTTTTGAATTGTAAACCGTACTGATACCGAGCGAGCTCAGTCTTTGGTCAGCAACATACTCAAGGTAGGAACGCATGTCTCTCTCTGAAAGACCGGCGATACCGCCGCCTAGAACGTCGGCTGCAAAGTTCATTTCGCATTCGACAGCTTCGTCCATCATCCGAACTATATCCTGACGAAGGGCGTCATTAAACAGGTCCGGTTCTTCCCGGCGAACCTGGTTGATAACTTCGAGCGCGAAGTTCATGTGACAGCTTTCGTCGCGGAAGACCCAGTTTGTGCCCGAGGCTAGTCCGTGGAGGAGGCCTTTGGAACGAAGGAAGTACACATAAGCAAAAGCCGCAAAGAAAAACAGGCCTTCGATACACGTGGCAAAACAGATGAGGTTGAGGAGGAATTTGCGGCGATCCTCTTTCGTCTCAAGTCGTTCCAGGCTATTGATCGAATCGATCCAGCGGAAACAGAACTCGCCCTTGGCGCGAATCGACGGAATATTGTCGATCGCAGCAAACGCTGCCACACGCTCGTCATCGTTGGGCAGGTAAGTGTCCAAAAGAGTAAGGTAAAACTGAACGTGGAGCGCTTCTTCGTACAATTGACGAGAAAGATACATCCGCGCTTCGGGCGAGTTGATGTGTTTATAAAGATTGAGGACCAGGTTGTTCGAAACGATCGAGTCGCCAGTCGCGAAAAACGCGACGAGACGCTTGATCAGATGGCTTTCCGCTGGCGTTAACTTGTCACGAAGGTCAGAAACGTCATTCGTGAAGTCAACCTCTTCGACAGTCCAGGTATTTTTGATAGCCGACTTATACATTTCGTAAAAAGCTGGATATTTCATTGGTCTAAGAGTCAGGTCCATTCCGTGATCAAGTATCATTCGCGCTAAACTCCGCTACACAGGTTCCAAAACATTTAACTTACTGACAAGCTTCGCACGCATCAGGATTTTCGAGAGAACACGAGACGGCATCGACACTATCAACCGCGGCGGCTATAGGCGCCTGAACAGTCGTTTTGTTGATTCGGGTCGCTGGGCGTGAACGTAGGTAATAGGTTGTTTTCAAACCTTTTTTCCATGCGTAGTTATACATGGAGGACAGCTTGCCGATCGTTGGGCTTTCGATGAAGAGATTCAGCGATTGGCTCTGGTCGATGTACGCGCCGCGATCGGCAGCCATGTCGATCAAGACTTTTTGCGGCAATTCCCAAGCAGTGCGGTAGATGTTGCGAATCTCGGCTGGAATTTCTTCAACCGTCTGAATCGAGCCTTCCGCCATCTTGATTTGGTTTTTAACGTTGTCGTTCCAGAGGCCCATCGCTTTGAGTTCGCGGGCCAAATATGTGTTCACTTGTATAAATTCGCCTGAGAGCGTCTCTCTTTTGAAGAGATTCGAAACTTGGGGTTCGATGCATTCATAAGCGCCACAGATCGAGGCGATAGTCGCTGTCGGAGCAATTGCGAGAAGCAGGGAGTTGCGCAGGCCGTGTTTTTTGATATCAGCTTTCAAAGCATTCCAACGAGCTGTATTGGACGGCGTGATATTCCACAGGTCGTATTGCAAATAACCATCAGCCGCTCGAGTCTCGTTGAACGAACCGTGAGGCCCGGCAACTTTTGCTAAATCGCAGGACGCCTGGAGCGCTGCGAAATACGTCTCTTCTTGAATCTCAGCCGAGAGTGCTTTTGCAACCGGAGAGTCAAACGCTATGCGCATTTTGAAAAAGACATCCTGGAGTCCCATGAGACCAAGGCCGACAGGGCGCCATCGGCTGTTCGAATCACCAGCGGTACCGATAGGATAGAAGTTAATGTCGATGACACGATCGAGATACTTCACAGCGATTTTTACGTTCTCACGCAATCTTTCGAAGTTGAAGGTCTTGCCGTCGACATGGTTGCCGAGGTTGATAGAACCGAGGTTACAGACCGCTGTTTCCTCTTTCGACGTCACTTCGATGATCTCTGTACAGAGGTTCGAAAGGTGGACGACGTTTTTCGGGTTTTTTCCGGTCTGGTTGCACTTGAGATTTGATGCATCTTTAAATGTCATCCAGCCATTCCCTGTTTGGGCGAGGGCTTTCATCATAGCGCCATACAGTTCGCGTGCACTAAATTTTGTTTCGGCCAGACCGTCTCTCTCAGCAGCCAGATAGGCTTCTTCAAATTCTGGACCAAAAAGATCTGGAAGATGAGGCACTTTCGAGGGATCAAAAAGAGACCACTGGCCATCAACTTCAACACGTTTCATGAAGAGGTCAGGGATCCAGTTAGCCAGGTTCAAGTTGTGAGTACGACGCGATTCATCGCCCGTATTCTCGCGAAGTTGCAAAAAGTCGAGGATGTCAGCATGCCAAGTTTCGAGATAGATGCAAGCCGCACCTTTGCGTTTTCCACCTTGATTGACAGCTGATACAGAGGAATCCAAAGTCTTAAGGAACGGAATGATACCGTTCGACTTGCCGTTGGTGCCTTTGATCAAAGACCCACGTGAACGGATGCGGTGATAAGCGAAGCCAATACCGCCAGCAAATTTCGATAAGAGGGCGATATCCTTGTAACGATCATAGATCGACTCAAGACTATCATCCGGAGAATCAAGCAGATAACACGACGACATTTGGGGACGACGTGTTGCAGAGTTAAAGAGTGTTGGTGTACTTGGCATGTAAGAAAAGGACGAGATCAAGTCATAAAACTCAATCGCTTCTTCGACTGACTGCGAAAGTCCACAGGCGACGCGCATAAAGAAGTATTGGGGCGCTTCGAAAACGAGGCGTGCTTTGGGATCTTTAAGAAGGTAACGGTCATAGATCGTACGAAGACCAAAGTATTCAAAAAGCTCGGAACGGCGATGATCGATCGCATCATTCAACGCACTTGCGTGAGTTTTTACGAAGACACCGATTTCGTCAGAAAGAATAGCGACTTTTACGCCGTAAGCAACGGAGTCGGAAAAGCTATGCACACCAAGCTTTACAACTTCGTCGCGAACAAAATGATGAAGCTGACGTGCGGCGAGTTTGGAATACTCAGGCTCGTCGGAAATCATCATCGCTGTCTGTTGGATAACGAGATTATCAATCTCTTCGGTCGTAACGCCGTCATAGAGTCCGTTGACGACTTTGTCGAGGATAGTCTTGGGCGTGACTTCGTGGAGTCCATAGCTAAGAGAACTGATAGCTTCGAGCAGCTTCTCAGAATCGAGAGGAATGCGGTCTCCGTTGCGTTTACGAACGAAGAGGCGACGTTCATTTGCAGAGTCGACAGCAAAGTCGGATGCGGATGGGGAGCTGCTGTTGGTGTGAAGACTCATGGTGCATTCCTCGCTACTTAACATGAAAAAAAGAAAATCAAACTTCACTCCGTTCTGCAAATGAGTAGGGGCTACTGATTTGAGGAACGAAACGGATGCATAATTGGCTGAAGATGCGGGGACTGAGGATCTGAAATTTGCATTTCAATCCTGACTTCATGACCTCCGCGCTTCAATACCATCGCTTTGATATGGCTTTGTATGGAATTCTAAATAAAAAGCAGAGAAACTCAAGGTGTTTCGCTAAGTAATCTCTTTCTTAGCGTCGTATCAAGGCTTCGGAGTTTCTTCTCAGCTCTTGCACCGTGGCGCCAAGTCATCAGCGCTTGATTTTGTTTGAATCGGTTTCCCGTGAGTGCTGTGCTGATCGTCAACGTGCTTACCTCTATCTGTCACCCTCTTCGCGACCGTGTGTCACGTGAGAGGGTTGCTACTCGGCTTTCTCACAACAGCGACTCTGCTTTGGTCGTTGAAACTGTTGATATGCAGGGAAAGCCCGCCTCTGAAAATCAGCATATATAGTGTGGCTTCGGAGTGTCAACCGCTAAATATGGTGGATAGAACTGTATAAAATTTAACAATCCGGGAGAAAAATAAAACACCTTCGGTACTTGTAGTTGTTCAGTACCCTTCTAAAAAAAAGTTATCCCCAATCAAATAATTTGAATTTACAAACGGCGGGATGACACGTGAATTTTTCGCACGAAAATACCCCGCAAAGTATTTTAGCTAAGCGCTTGAAGTGCTTAATAAGAAGTGGGGATTTTATCATTTTGAAAAACCGCTATGGAATTTAAACCGTCTCGATTTTTTCTTTCTCTTTCGGCTGAGTGTTCAAGATTTCATCTTGTGGAAGTCCGGTGAGCTTTTCGAGGCCCTTCAACAGGCGCCATAATGCAAAAAAGAGTATGAGAGTCGACGGTACGACGATAATCGGCCAGCTTAAGTAATGCATCTTAGCGAGTTCGGCATTGAACTCTGGTGTGCCGGGATGCGATTTCAAAACGATGTGCGCGAGTGTGTAATTCAAAATAGCCGAAAGCAAAAACGACAGCGACAGGACGATAGAAGCATTCCGCATGAGTTTGCCGAACTCACTGCGATGGTGTTCGGACTCAAGCTTCGAATCCACAAGGTCGACGTTGATGACGTTCTCGTTGTAGAGAAGCTCCTGAATGAGCGGCGTCGACGTTTTCATGGATAGAAGAATTCCGAGTCCTATGACGGATGGTATCGATGCTTCCTTCACAGCTATCCACTGAACGGGCAGCTCATAAAGCGCGAAGAGTCCGGTGAGCAGGGTGCTGATAAACCCAAGGCCGGAAATAAACCCAAGCTTACGGCGTTTCATAATGTCATAAACAGCATAGCCAAGAGGAAAGGCAAGGGCTGCTATCAACGCATACACCGGCCCCAGATACTCGGGCTTGCTGGCTTTACTCAAAATGATCGCTGGAATCACCACACTGAACGCGATGTTCAGAAAAGGATTTTCACGCTTGGAGACCATCTTCTTCTGCATAGATCGTCCTTGCTTGAGTGGGTGACGGGAGCTTCCAATCGATCGGTGCTCGCCCGTGTGTTTTGAGATACGCATTGGCCAACGAGAAATGATGACATCCCAAAAAGCCCCGATATGCGGAGAGCGGTGAGGGATGAGGTGCCTTTAATACTAAATGGCGGTCTTCATCAACACTAGCGCCTTTTTTCTGCGCCGGACTTCCCCACAGCATGAAAACCAAATTTTCGCGTTCCAGGTTGAGATGTTCGACTATGGCACTCGTAAATTTTTCCCAACCCCTACCATGATGGGACCCCGCCTGCCCGGCTTCGACAGTTAAGACATTGTTCAGGAGGAGTACGCCCTGATCGGCCCACGACTGAAGGTACCCGTGATGCGCCGGCTTTATGCCCAGGTCTGAATCAAGCTCTTTGTAAATATTCACAAGCGAGGGAGGCACTGGTACACCCGGACGAACAGAAAAGCAAAGCCCATGTGCTTGGCCCGGTCCGTGATAAGGGTCCTGACCTAAAATAACAACGGACACTTTGTCAAATGGCGTGGAATTGAGTGCCTGAAAGTATTCGGAGCCCTTCGGATAAATCGTCTTGCCGGCCTTGATTTCGTCTTTAAGGAATCCACGCAGCGAATGCATGTAATCCTTATTGAATTCATCGGCAAGCACCGTCTTCCAACTCTCTTCAAGACGCAATTGTGTTTGGCTCATAGCCCCTCCATGGACCCAGATTTATAGACAGCTTTCCAAGGTCTGTCCAGGTGGAGCGAGTGTAGCGAAATTTTTGCCAAGATGACATCAGGAGTGTTGGAAACTCAAGGTCATTTGTCCCGTGGAATCGGCTAGATAGGAGGAAGTGTCAAGTTTTATGTCGAATCAACAGATAGAGAACTTGTCACCTATGTTGCAACGCGCAAATCACCTCCTCACGAGCTTTGGCTATGAAACAATGTCTGATCGTGGATGATAATTATGACATCTTTGCAATCGTTCAGGCTGCGCTGAGCGGTCACTATCACCTTGACTATGCACCTGATGCCTTTGCGGCCCTTCAGATCCTAAGTCATAAAACTTTCGACATCATCCTTTCTGACATTCGCATGCCGCACATGGATGGGCTCGTTTTTGCCGAAGAATTGAAAAAGAAGTTCACCGAGGTTCCGATCGTTTTTATTTCTGGCAACATCGATCCCGACGTCGTTCGCAAGGTTTTCCAATTGGGCGGGTGTAATCTCGTTTCGAAACCCATCGATATGAACGAACTTCTGGAGAAGTTGAATCGTGCAGTGGAACTGCATGAGAAGTTTGTGGACGAACGCAGCGATGAAGGGGAACAGGAGCTGGGTTATATCTATAATCTCCTTAAAACCCACTATTACGAAACGCAGGAGATCCTTTATCAGATCCAATATCATCGGATTCCCATAGCCACGGTCTTGAAGGAGCTCGAAAAGAAACAAAGGCTCGGCAAATGCCACCTCGATGATCCTGAAAACATTAAATTTTTGAGGCAAGTCGCTTAAAGTGCCGAAAATCTAAAGATTTCCTCTGGATTGGCCGAAAAGTGTCAATCACGGAGGGCTTTATGCGTTTGACTTTGCTCATCGGGCTCACACTCTATCTACTCAATGCCTGTATTACGATGCCGAAGGCCCCCCTGGAATTTAAAAAAGGCAGCCAGGCAGAAGCTTATGTGCGTGAGCATAAAGCCTGCCCAGGGTGTGACCTCCAAAAAGCCGAACTTTCCTACAGTGATTTGCGTGAAGCCGATTTACGCGGCGCTAATCTTAAAGGCGCGGACTTCACCCATGCGGATCTTCGTGGAGCGAATCTTCGTGGGGCAGTCCTAACGCGCTCAGATCTTTCCACAGCTGTGCAGCTGGACGGCACGGATCTTCGCGATGCCGATCTTACTGAAGCTAATATACAAGCGAGCGAACTGAATAAAGCGCGGATCTGTCGTTCGATAATGCCGGATGGATCGCGCTCGATCCGTTGTTCTGAGCATGATTAAGGATGATTATTTTATGTTATTTAAAGCTTATTTTTTAGTAACTGCTGAGTCTAAGCTAGGATGCGCAAGACGTTTCTAATTTTCATATTTATGGTTGTTCCGGTGGCAAAGGACAGCCATAAATTGTATAAAGTCCGCATTAGGAACGTGCGGACCTTTCACGACAAAGAGTGCTGACTTGGAAGAGATCTTTCGGACACTGGTTCCTGTGCAGACACTTTCACTCATCACACCTGAGCATAGCTTTGTAAGTCTAGGCTCATGCTTTGCCGATTCTATCGGCTAGCGTCTTTTATCTAATAAATGGCACGGTTTAGTGAATCCCTTTGGAACACTCTTTCATCCCTTTGCAATTTTGAATGCTCTCACTGGTCCAGGTCTACTTCACGACGATCTTTTTCTGGATCATCAAGGCCTCGTTCATCATCATTGGTTACCCAAAACGTTTTATGGAGAAAGTCGCGAGGCTTTAAGCCTAAAATGGGATCTGCAGCGAAGGGCAATTCAAAATGCTTTGAAGCTCGATAACAGCGTCTTATTTCTGACCCTTGGAACTTCGTTCTTTTATACTTTTAATGATTACTGAGTCGCCAACTGTCATCAACGCCCGGCAAAATTATTTGAAAAACGTCTGAGTTCAGTCCAGTCGATGACAGAAGTTTGGACTAAGACTCTGGCACAGCTTATCATCAAAGAAATCTTGAGTTCTGAGAACATGAGCGTAGATGTCGCAAATAATGGCCTCGAGGCGATCGAAATGGTCCAGGCTGGGGCTTACGACGTAATTCTGATGGACATGCAAATGCCGATTCTTGATGGCTATTCAGCAACAAAAGAAATCAGAGCAAAAGGCTTTAAAACTCCCAGACTTGCCCTGACAGCTCATGCCCTTAAAGAGGAAACCAGGAGAATTTTCGACAGTGGAGCTGATGCCCACCTCACAAAACCTATAAATGTCGAGCTATTACTTCGGACTATTCGAACATACGCTCAAGCTCACATTTCCAGCGTGGCCTTGAACATTCGCGAAAACGTTTGATTGAAAATCAATTTTTTAATGAACAAGAGGATAAACGAAGCTTGGTTGAAAAGGACCTTGTTCTGGCAATTTTAATCAAGGGCGATACATGTCAAAAATACGCAGTATTTTCAAACAGATAGTTGATATTGAAATTAACTCTCAATATAATGTATAAAGAAGCCGATAAGAGTCCTGGGTTGTCAGGTAGAACTAGCTAAGGGAACCTCGATGTATATATGCCTTTGTCATGGCGTCAACAAAAAGGTCGTAGAGAAGCTTCAGGAAACCGGCTGCTGCACGGTGCGTCAAGTTCAAAAGGAATGCCAGGCAGGCAGCTCATGTGGAGCGTGCCTACCGGATATCAAAAAACTACTTTCTAAAAACACATCTCAGGAAGGTTCGTCGTGAACCTGTTGGGCGAGATAGTTGGCAAACCCGATTTGGTCAATCAGGCTCAATTGGGTTTCGAGCCAATCCACGTGATGTTCTTCATCCTCTAAAATCTTCTCAAACAGTTCGCGCGTCGTGTGGTCTTTCGCATCGAAAGCCACCTGGATCGCAAGCTTCAATTTCGTCACGGCTTCATATTCCAAAGCCAAATCACTCTCAAACTGCTCTTTAACCGTCTCGCCGATGTTGATTTTCAAGAGGCGTTGAACGTTTGGGATGCCTTCGAGAAACAGAACGCGATCCATAAGTTTTTCGGCGTGCTTCATCTCATCGATTGACTCGTGATAGACCTTCTTCGCGATTTTCTCGTAGCCCCAGTCTTTACACATGCGCGCGTGCAGAAAGTATTGGTTGATGGCAGTAAGCTCGCCAGTAAGTATATCGTTTAGTGCCTCGATTATTTTGGGATCACCCTTCATCGTTTTCTCCTTAGACCTCAAATGTTGGGGCTACGATAGCGGACTCGGGAAAGATTGCCAAGAAGAGTCCGATATCTCCTCAAAAATCTAATATTTTAGGGCATTTGATATTGATTCTCACAATTTGTGGTGAGGAAAAGACTTGGGGTATTAAGGCGCTTTGTCTTATGACTAAGAGAGACTTATGCTCTTCAGGAGGCACTTCGTGAACAGTACCAATCCCCATAACGGCCAAGTTATCCGAAGCTATACAGCTCATAACGGCCAATATATAGAAGAGACCCTCAAAGCCGCACAAAATCGTTTTGAGACATGGAAAGATGTACCCGTCGCAGAAAAGAGCAAACTTCTTCATGCCATGGCGCAACAGCTGCGGCGAAATAAGCATGAGCTCGCCTTGCTCATGGCCGACGAAATGGGAAAACCCGTAGCGGAAGGTGAAGGCGAAATCGAAAAATGTGCCACAGCCTGTGAATATTATGCAGATGAAGGCCCTCAGTATCTCAGCCCGGAGATCGTCAAGACGGATGCCAGCAAAAGCTGGATCAGTTACGAACCGCTGGGTCCAGTATTGGCCGTCATGCCTTGGAATTTTCCGTTCTGGCAAGTGATCCGTTTCGCAGCTCCCAACTTGCTGGCCGGAAACGTCGGGATCCTAAAACACGCATCCAACGTGAGTGGCTGCAGCCTGGCAATCGAAAGCCTTTTTTTGCAGGCCGGATTTCCAAAGCATGTGTTTTCAAGTCTTTTGGTTTCGGGAAAGGATGTCGAAGCGATCATTGCGCATCCGGTTATCAAAGCAGTTACCATCACTGGCAGCACACCGGCGGGTAAATCTGTGGCAAGCACCGCGGGGAAATATCTCAAAAAATGTGTCCTGGAGCTGGGCGGTAGCGACGCTTATGTGGTTCTCGCTGATGCTGACATTAAAAAAGCTGCCCAGATCTGTACGCAAAGCCGTTTGCTCAACGGCGGACAGAGCTGCATCGCTGCGAAGCGTTTTATCGTCGATAAAAAGGTGAGAAAGGAATTTGAGCATGAGATGCTGGAGGCCTTTAAAAAAGTGAAATGGGGCGATCCTCGTGATCCCCAGAATACTATGGGACCCCAGGCCAGGGTCGATCTCAGAGATCAGCTCCACGAGCAGGTTCTCAAAAGCGTCAAACTTGGAGCAGAGATTTTGTTCGGAGGAACCGTGGATACAAAATCTCCGGGAGCTTATTATCCGCCCACTATCCTTACGCAGGTCAAACCCGGGTTGCCGGCCTTTGATGAAGAGCTATTTGGACCTGTTGCCGCGATTATCGAGGCCGAAGATGAAAACGATGCCATCCGTCTCGCCAATCAGTCTGTCTTTGGTCTGGGTGCGGCCTTGTTTACAAAGGATATTTCGAAGGCTGAGAGACTGGCGTCCCAAGTCCAGGCAGGATCGGTCTTTATCAACGCTCTTGTTAAGTCCGATGCACGGCTTCCTTTCGGTGGGATCAAAGAATCAGGGCATGGCCGGGAGCTTTCCTATTACGGTCTCAGAGAATTTCTAAATATCAAAACAATCTACCGAGCCTGAATCTCTCTCGGCTCCAAAGCCAAAAAGCCTATCAAACCCTGTGGGGCCTGATAGGCTTTGCTTATAGGACTCTAAGGCCTATTTGATGCCGAGGGCGCGCGCAGCGAAGATAGCGCTGATCATGTTAAGGTATTGCTGCGATTGAGCAACTGTGGCTTTTTCGCCGTAACCGTGGAGACCATGTTTGCCGCTATCGTCTTTATAGTTCTGGCAGTTCGAAACACATTTTTGGATGATGTTGTCAATCTGTGGAACGTTACCGTAAGCCGAGTAATCAACTTCGATGTCGAGCTTTGGATCGGCATATTTGGTGTCTGGGAAGACTTCAAAGAAGATCTTGCCTGATTCACGAGCGCGGATACGGTAGTCATATTTGATGTTGTGGAATTGAAAGTTGTTAACTTTTTTACCGCGGGCAACATCATCAGCCAAACCCATAAGACGAGCTTCGTTGTCGAAGTTCAAAGCGATTGTTTCGTTGATCGTATCGAGGTTCTGCAAAGCAACATCGGAACGAGCGATGTCCGAGCAGAGTTGCAAGAGGTCATTCACAGCCATATTCGTTTTGAGGCGGTAGAATCCGCGGCTCATGACGTAATCGGTTGAAGCCGACATCTTGATGTTTGTCTCTTTGTTAAGGCTCAAACCAAGACCAACGAAGTTGATGGCGCCACCTTGAGTTTTGGCGTAACTTGCGCCTTCAGTGATGACTTTTTGAGCCTTACAGTTGACGAGACGATCAGCGGCGACGGTATTTGCGTCAACGAAGAGGCCTTGGCCGTCGCCTGTGCCGGCAACGTCTTTCTCACGAACAAGTTGAATTTCGTTGAGGAGTTTACGCTCATATAGATTTTTGATTTCGATCGTTGGACCAAGGCGGAGGAGTGTTACGCCGCCGATGGATAGAACCGGATTAACTTTGGCGCCGACTTCGACGGTATCAACTTTGGTTTTGGTCGCTTTCAGCGAGTCGCCGATACCAGCGTCAAAGACAAAGAATATTTCTTTCGTTAAATCAACCGAATAGCTCCATTTTTCTTCGATGCTTTGGCTGACCGAAGCGTCCAGTTTGGAAGTTCCGGCTGTTTTACAAGCCGTTGAGAGCCCGAGTAGAGATACAAGTGTTACGATATAAGGAAGCTTACGTGACATTCAAATGCTCCTGCTACTGTGTTTGAAGGGGCTCAAAATTTGATCCTTAAGCCCCGGTCGAGAAAAAGATTTATTTGCTACCAAGAACCGCTGCTGCAAAGATCGTTGAAATGACTTTGATCGAACTTTCTGCCTCAGCCTTGGTGGCTTTATCACCGTAAGAATGCAGTCCGTGTTTGCCATTCTGATCGATATAGTTCTGGCAGTTCGAAACACACTTTTGACTAACGTCCTCTATAACTGCTCGCTGTCCATCCATCTGATACTTGACAGTGGACTCTAACTTAGGATCTGCGTAGCCTGTGTCCGGATAGATGGTGAACACAACCTGATTGTTATCCTTCGTCTTCCTCTGAAAATCATATTTGATGTGCTTATACTGGAAGTTGTTTACTTTCTTGCCAGCGGCGACATCTTTTGCGAGTTTCTCCAGGTTATTAGCGCCGCTAAAGTTCAACTGAATCACATCATTGATATGATCGACATTCTGCAGGGCAATGTCTGACTTGCCTATATCTTGACACAATTCAAAGATTTGAGAAAGTTTAACAGAAGTTTTTGTGGTGTAATAGCCTCTGTTCATCACATAGTCAGTGGAAGCAGCGAGTTTCTGCCCCGTGCTTGCGTTTGCCGAGATGCCCATTCCGATGAAAGAGATGCCGGCATTGGCGTTCACGCCCATGTTAGAAGATTCGGAGATCACTTTCTGAGCCTTGCAGTTGAGGATAACGCCTGGGTTGACCGTCACGGCATCTTGGAACACGCCGTCGCCTGATTGGGTTCCTCTCTCGTCTTTGACTCGACCAATCACGGCTTCCGTAAGGACTTTCCTTTCAAATAGCTCGCCAAACTCCATTCCACCTCCGACCGTAAAGGTCACGTAGTCTGTGAACGAAAATTCAGCGTTTACCTTGGAGCCGATCGACATGGTGTCGACGCGGGATTTGGTGGCAGTAAGGTTGTCAGCCATGTGAGGGAGAGTAATCTCCCTGCTGAGGTCAAAGGCTCCTGACCATTTGTCTTCGATGCTTTGGAATACTGAGGACTGGACTTCGGAATTTGAGCTAGTGCCGCAACTTGCGAGCAGACTGCTTGTTCCCAATAGTCCGATAAAGAGGAGCTTAGTGTTTGTCATAGGGACTTCCTTTTTTATTGGTCTGACCGGCTCAGACTGCAATGCTTTTATTCGATGTAAGAGATGATGCAAGTTTATGGCACACTTTAACCTATTGAAATTATTGAATAGGGCGTTGAAATTATTGCCTTTAAATTAGACGGTGACTGTTTGCCTGACAGTTGGTGTTGGGATCGATAACATTTGAGAATAAAAAAGGCCCTTGCCGTGAGGCGAGGGCCGGTGCTTTACGAGTCATAGGCTGCGTTCAGTGAGCCGTGACAATGACATCCTGCTGAACAGGGGCTGCATCACCGATTTTTAGATAGGTTTGTGCCAACGGATCATTTGGATGCTCAGTCGAAAGCTGAGCATTCGTAAGCGTTATTTCGAGCAACACTTTGTCGACGTTACTCGCAAAACTCAAGCTTTTGGTGACGAAGTGAGAATAACCAATGCCGACATTTCCAAAAAGATCACTGCCGTCGACCTGTGAAAGACGCCCGGAGGTTGTTGCTTTTTTGCTGGTTGTATCTAAGATTGCGTAGGCCGCTGAAGCGAAATCTCCGCCCATTTTCAGGTTCAGGTCAAAGGCTACGGGTTGGTTGTTAAAAGGAACCACACTTCCGTCTTTACAGCTAACGATAGAGAGTTCGTAGTCAACAACTTGGCTCTTCGCCGACAGGTCGATCCCGGTGGAAAGAAGCTTAACTGTGGTGATGTTCGTGTCTGTGGATTTACAGGCGCTTACTGGAGCGTTCGACGCGGTTCCTATTGCAGTTGTAGCTGGAATTGGGGTGGCTGGGTCCGCTTTTGTTGTTGCGTCGGCCGTCGCCGGTACTGCAGTTTGAGCCGTGTTGGCCTTAAACGTGCTTTTTGTGCCACAGGCCAAAGCTAAAAATATAGGACAGGCAAGTGCAAGGTTTTGGATGTTCATGAACAAAATCTCCCTCAGTTTTTTCTCTTGTAGGGAGGAGTCAAGCAAGGGTTGAGCCAAATTAAAAGCCGATAAAAAATCCTTATAATCAGAGATATTAAGAATTTTACAACACATTGTTAAGTGGTCAAAGCTTTGACACCGACTGTCACTTTGACGATTTTTCCGACCAGTAAAGGGCCCCGCGGAGGATGATCTTCACTTCCTCCACCAAACGCAAAGCGAGGCTTTCCTGCTTGTGTTTGGGTAGATCAAGGGCTTCCGCCCCCACCGTGAATACCACGGCGACGATCGCTTCGGCCGCGTACGGAATCGAGGCGATAGGGTGGCCTGTCTTGCGAGCTGAGGTCTCGAGGTCCTCGGTGACCTCGGTTACGAACTGGTCGATTTCCGCGTGAATCGCCCTCCGAAAAGTCGTGCTTGCCCCCTGGCGTTCGCCGAGGAAAATACGAAAAAGATTTTTATTCTCATTCACATATTCTAAAAAAACATCAATCGAGGCCTTGGCAGCACTCTGGTTCTCACCCGTGCGAATGCGAGCCTCACGCAGGAGCCGCCGCAAACTCAAGCCGACTTCATCAAGGAGTGAGAGGCCAAGATCGTCCATATCCCGAAAATGCCCGTAAAACGCTGCAGGTGATAACCCGGCAGCGAGCGTAACCTCTCTAAGACTAAGTGTCGAAAACCCTTTGGCCGCGCTCAATTCCAGGGCTGCATCAATCAGACGACGACGGTTTTGCTGTTTCATAGAGGAGCGGGTGGTCATCAATGGCTGTCCTTTTCAGTATACAGTCCTTGTAGTTATTTTGAGGCATTAAAGCCAGCAAAAATACCACATTTCAAAATTCGCCTTGTAGGTTCACTAAACAGGTGTATAGTGAAAAAGTCAACGCTCCCAAAGCCTTTTGACAGCCCAATCCGAGGTATCCAATGTCGACTCTCTGGCTTGTTTTTGCAGTGTTTATGGCAGGTTATCTTATAAATATTTTTTATATAACCGTTTTATACCATCGTGGTCTTACCCATCGGGCCATCGAGCTAAGTCCAGGCTTAGAAAAATGTCTAGCCTATACTGGCAATTGGCTTACTGGAATCGACCCCAAAGCCTGGGCTTGCATGCACCGCCTTCACCATATCCATTCCGACACCGACCTCGATCCGCATAGCCCTGTCCATTACGGCGTCTTCGGCGTCATGCTCGGGCAGCTTCGATCTTACGAAAAAATTCTGGGTCAGCTGATCCGAGGCAATCCGGAATACACAGAAATCGTCTCTGACATCAAATTTGATGTGAATATACTCAACCGCAAGAAAATCTGGATCATACCGTATCTCGTCCATATCGCACTCGCTTACGGAATCGGGCATTACTTCGGAAGCGTTTGGGTCGGCATCGCCTATTTCCTCGGGATCATGAGTCATCCGATACAAGGCTGGATGGTGAATTCTATTGCCCATCACTCCGGCTACCGCAATTTTAATAGCGCTGACAACTCAAAAAATAACGTGGTTGTCGCTGTACTAGCTTTTGGCGAAGGTTTTCAAAACAATCACCATTCGCGTCCGGCCAGCGCAAACTTCGCTTATAAGGCTGGCGAGATTGATCTTGGCTATGGTCTGTGCCTGGTGGCCGAAAAATTTGGAGTTCTAAAAATCCCGAGAGGGGTTGGCGTTCAAGAGACAGAGCTCAACGCGACCTACTAATCGTTCATAGCGATGCAACCGCTTCCACGTCTTCAATCGATATTAAAAGGCGATCTTGGGATTCCCAGGGTCGCCTGATTTCTGTAGCGAAGAATTTTCACAGAGGTTTTCGATCGATGCGTTTGCGAAACGCATCGCTGGTTAAAAACGCGATTAAAGTCGCTTTCAAGTCGCCACCTCCGGCCTCCATCGCGTCGATTCCATCTCTGAGCTGGCAGTTGTCAACTTCGACCTGTGTTGGAAGCTTGATTATCGTATTCGCGGCCGCTCCAATCACTGGCATAGGTGTGAGTTCGCTGCGACCGAAACTGTAGCGGAAGATCTGCCGCGCATAACATTCCTGAACTTGCTTTGACTGGCCAAGGGCCGTAAGGAAGTCCGACATGCTGGAGACATCAACGACATCGCCATCAAGTTTCGGCGCTGAAGCTACAGTGATCGGCTGCGAATCAGCGGTGGTGCGGTAGCGGCCCATCATATCAAAGTTTTCAAAAATGAAACCAATGTCATTCATTGGCTTATGGCAACCTCCGCAGGAGCCTTTCTCCAAGCCCAGGTAAACGTCCCTGTTGGTTTGTGTGGCAGTTTTTGGCGGCAAAGACGCTTTCGCAAAGGGTGCGAAGTTTGAGCACATAAGGCGTTTGAGCACAAAAACACCGCGTTTCACAGGACTCGTGTGGTCAACCGCAGACGTTGCAATCAGAAAGGATGCAAGGCCAAGGGGGCCGCGTCTATCGGTTTCTTTGAACTTCAGGATACCGTTTGCTGCTACTGAGCTGTAGATAGTGCTCAAAACGTTTGAGGATGGGATAGAATCGGAAGTGAGAAGTGCGTTGAGTGTGCCGCCCGTTTTTTTAGAGAGCGTGTCAGCGAATAGGTCGCCTGTTTCCTTCGAGGCGGCGGCTGCCAAAGCAGGCGTGAATTCAGCAATACCTGTGCGGTCGGCTTCCAGTATTTTATTCGAGTCAAGCCACATCGAAGCGAAGTCCTTCCAGGCGCTTTTCGCCTGAGGATCGGCAAACAAGCGATTGACTTGGGCTGTTATAGCAGCCCGGCTGCTAAGGCTTTTGCTCTTGGCGAGGGCTAAAAGAGTGTCGTCAGGGGGCTTTCTCAGAATTGAGTATGACAGAGCCGAGGCCATTTCATAATCGCTTAAGGTGTAAGTGCCGTCGGCGGCTTTTATGCCCAGTTCGCTTCGATATAGAAAAGATTGAGCCAGTACGATTGCCTCAATCACAAAACGAGCGGCCTGTTCTGGTCCCACGTCGGCCTGCGTACCGGTAAAAACAGCGGCAAGACCTGCAACTTCAACATCGAGTAGCGGACGGCGCCAGGCTTTTTCAGCAAGAGTTTTGCTCGTAGTCAAGATGCATCCCACTCCCGATGACAAGCAAGGAAATGTTTTAGCGAGATCAACTTTTGAGGCGATATCCTTGGCGACTGCACGGAAGGTTCCAAACCTTTGTTCGTTAACGTAGTTGCTGGGGACCATCAACGTATCGTAAATATCCTGGTGCGAAATATCCGTTGTAAGACCGGAATAGTTTACGTTGGTGAGGCCAAACACAGCGGTCACCGTATTTTTAAACTCGGCGTTGCTCAACCGACGCCAGGCTCTCAAGCCTTTGGCGAGTGGTGCTTTGCAGGTGATCGGCGCAAACAGGGATGACGCTTGAATAGAGTCGACAGTTCCTGGGTCACCTGAAAATTGATCGGCGAGTTGAAATCCCCCGAACTGTGGCGCCTTTTTGCAGCTCGAAAAGACGAGCATGCCGGCCATAGCTATAAAAATTAATGTTTTCAATCGGCTGCCCTACGAAAGTTGAGCTTCGTTTTTTTTACTTCAGAACGCCACTGATAGGGCCCGTTTGTGTTTTATTTCCCACATATGTGATGCTGGTCTCGCCAACCGCATGCGCGACGGTTACGAGGGCTTTATTGTAGGAATCAGCTTTGACTTTGCGTCCGGAATTGATCTTGCCGCCGAGAGATCCCAGCGTGAAGGTGGGAACGCGGCCCCCACCGTGACCCGAGTCAGTTCCTCCGCACGAGGTTCCGTATATCAAAGTGTTGTCGAATAAATTGCCCGAGCCTGAGTTGATAGCTTTCAGATCGACGGCAATCTTCGCAATTTCCTTGACCAAGCCCGCTTGAATTTCGGCAAATATCGGCACACTACCCGGAATGTCGCCATGACTCATCTCGTGATAGTCCTTGTCCATCTTTTTAGGAATACCGCTCGCTCGGAGCTGTTTGGTGGAGTGTGTACAACCAATTTGATAAACTCCGACGCGCGTGATTCCGCAGGCGATCCCCTGAACGAGAAGGCCCCGGTTGATTTCTAGGACGAGTCCGATTTTATCTTCGTCCGCCCACCATCTGGAATCATCGCCTGGGATTTTGGTCTGCACACCAGCGGCTCCGCACGCGGCAGACATATCTATCATCTTAGCGTTTACGATATCTTGATTCAGTGAGTGTAGAGCGGATAGGTGGGCTTGAAACGCTGCCTTATCCTCGCTACCAAGCGATGTTTCTATGCGTTTGAGATCGGCGGTAAGAAAGTCCAGGACTTTGGCTTCCGCAAGGGCAACCTTTTTTTCAGCAGCCATTTGAGAGGTAGAGCCGGTTGACGATCCCGATTTAAATGCACCGAAAAAATTGCCGAATGAGGTCGCAGGATTGTCTTCTGCATAAATGTGTTCACCGGCACTTTTAAAGGAAAAGGCTTCATAGAATGCAGTGTAATCTTTCCCTGTCACAGCACCCAGAACCATCGATTTTACGCCCCATCTGGTCGCAAGCTGCTGGTCCAGTGAATAAGGGGTAGGGTCCACGTCATTGGCATCTACCTTTTGATCGTTGTGATTGAATACAATGCCAGACGACAATAATCCATAACCGGTATCATGGTTGGCTCTACCCCAGCCGGCAAAAACCTGAGTGTGGGCACCGTTGTGATTCTCGGTGCCTTTAAAATTGAGGCCATCGTAGAGCAGAAACTGATCCTTGAGACCAAGATCTTCGATGGATTTATAGTTTTGCGGAAATGATCCTATTGGTCCATCACCTCCGCCCGGGAACACCAGGTCGGACTGATAACCACCAAGTGGGTAATATGCGAATATAACGTTTGGCTTCGCCGTTGCATCAGCCGCTAAAGCTTCGGAATTACGAAACATTCGCAGGAGCGGGAGATAGAGGATTGAGGACTGAGCGCAGCTCATGAGAAGGCTTCTTCTTGCGTGACCTTTTCGCGTGAGCATCGATAGACCTTTCCTTGAGAAGTTAACGGCTTCTCATCGGAACAAGTCGGAAGAATATTGAGACCTAATCGCCCGTCGATTGTAAGCCACGGAAATCTAGGCATAAAAAACAAGAACTTTAGATTTATTTAATCGGGTATTTGAGGAATCTCAAAAGTCTTCGGGTGACTCGAAAGGGATTTAAGGAATTCAACTAACTGCGCTTCTTCCAGACTTGAGAGGTGACGTGGTTTTTGATCGTGGGAAACAGTAGGGCGTTTACTGTCGCCACCGCGATTATAGAAAGACACCACCGCGGCGAGATCCGGGAGCGATCCATCATGCATATAGGGAGGATGAGAAGCGACTTCTAAAAGCCTTGTATTTTTAAACATGAAGTCGCGGCTCGAGTCGTTAGCGAGTCGCCCGACACCACGATCCTCAGATTTAAGCCCGATATCATAAAATGCGTCATCACTAAACTTCCAACCGCCATGGCATAGGCCGCAACCAGCTTTGCCTTTGAAGAGTAAAAGGCCCATTTTAGCATCCAGGCTTAATGCATTGTCGTTGCCGTTCAAAAAGTCCTCAAAGGGTGTAACCGTTGAGAGGATTGTACGCTCGAACGCTGCCAAAGCACGGGCTATCGTTACGTTGGATATCGTTTCGCCTGGGAAAGCTTTCGCAAAAAGTGGTGCGTAGCCCTTCACGGCTTGGATTTTTGCGGGAAGCCGTTTGAGGTCCTGATTCATCTCCGTCGGTTTATGAATCGGGGCGAGGGCTTGGTCTTCGAGTTCATCGAATGCGCCGTCCCATTGCAATCGAGGGCTCAGGCCGACATTCCAAAGCGAGGGCGTGCGGCGCTCCAATTGTTTGCCGTCGCGACCGATGGCTTTGGGAATACCGTCGCTCCAGCCGAGCAGCGGATTATGGCAACTCGCACAGGACATTGCATTGTTGCCCGACAGCCTGACGTCGAAAAAGAGCATTTTGCCAAGCTCGGTTTTATCGGGGGTGCTGGGGTTAGTTGAAGGTGAGCGATCGGCAAGTGGTTTGCTGTAGCCGCCTCGGATGCTCTCAAGAGTCTGAGAATGAGCGGTATAGGATAAAAAAGAGAATATCAGGAATGCGATTTTTTTCATCCGTCGCTCACCGTGGCGTAGGAATCCTGGGGGTTTAGGATTCTTGTTTCTATTATTATAACACCCGCCAGGGTTGCCCGATGTCGGCACGATTTGACCAGCATCGCGTGAGGAAAAGAGCGGCACGGTCGTTGCTCTACTGCTCTGTAGGTCAGTCTTTAAACAGAGGGATAAATTATGACAATAGCTTCAGAAATAGGCAATATAGTTGATAAAATTATCGGCGAAGAATCTCCCAATGCCATTACCTATCTTGAGTCTCAGCACCGCGAGGTTGAAGCATTATTCAAGCAGATGGATGAATTAGGTGACAGGGCGTTCAAAGCCCGAGCTCAGATCTTTGAGGAGATCGCCCGTAAGCTTACCCACCATGCGAAAATCGAGGAGCTTATTTTTTATCCCGAAGGCAAAAGTGTCGACAAGGATCTTACTCTTGAGGCGTACGAAGAACATGATGTTATCAAACAGATGCTAGCCAAGATCAAACGGACCGAACCAAATGACGAGACCTTCATGGCGAAAATCACCGTTTTGAAAGAAATCGTTGAGCATCACGTGAAAGAAGAGGAAAACGAATACTTCCCGAAGACAAAAAAGAAGTTTAGTTCGGAAGAACTTGATGAACTTGGCGAAAAACTCAAAACCAAATTCGAAGCTCTAGAAGCAAGACATTGACGGGATTGAGGGTAGGTTATTCTTTTTTTAAATGGCGTAACTTACACTGACAACGCCTTCTTTGCGACCATCTGTATAACGATCGTCCGTTGAGATCTGATAGACGTACTTATTAACTTCTCTATTGCTCATGTGAAAATCGAGATTCATATCTTTAAACTTATAGGCGTTGATTTGCTTGGAGCGATCGAGGCCTTGAAGATCAGATTTTGCAATCGCATTCTCGTTTGTCACGGGTTTATGCACCACCGGAGTCAGATCGTTTGCTCTTGGTTTGAACTGTTTGGTTTTAGGAGCGCTAGGACTTGCGTTTGAGTTGTCACGGGAAGCCGAAGCTACAGCTTTTTTGCGACTGGCGTCAGTCCGCCGAGTCTTTTTGGGAGCGGTTTTTTTCGGTTCTTTTGCAGGACTCGGCAGGCTCACAGTTTCAACCGCAATAACTTTTGCAGTGGTCAGCTGCTGAGCTGGTTTTTGTTTGTTCGTATTTTGAAACGTGAGTAAGACAGCGAGTGCTGCAAAAGTTCCCGCAAGAAATGCTAGTCTTTTGTTCATCGTTTGCCTCAGGGATACTCGCTGCAGTTGATCTGCAGAGATCGCTTGGGAAATGATTTGCAAAAAACGGTGCTAAATGTAACCCGTTGTTTAAGTTGAGAATGTTTTGATTAGGGCGTCGTTGCCATTGACAGTTTTCAGGAATTGTATGGGTTCTGAGCACTTTTTAAAGAGGGAGCTGAATCAACTTACCTTCTTTAATTTGAAAGCCATCATGGGCCAGTTCAACATCAATCTTTTGGTGAATGGTATGAAAGTCGATCGGTGATTCCGCGTATGCATCGACAAAAACAGGAATAATGGGACGAATAGAGTCTCGATCATTCCAATCGATGGCTTTAAGAAGTCCATCAAAGGCGACCCGAACGCGACTGGGATCCGATAAGTCCTCAGGCTTTACGAGGCCGGTATCTTTCAGGGCTGCTGATAAATGAAAGAGATGCATTTCCTCAGCAATGAGTACGCATTCTCGAAACGCTTCCACCGTTTCTTCCCTCAGTATTGGCACTCCCATGGCTGTCTCCTATTGACTCATATAAATACCATTCAAATGTATGGTTATCGATAGGTGATGCAACCGTCAAGAGCTTTGTTTTTGTCAAAGCGCTAAGGCCATGGAATCTAAATTTTAATTCGACGTTTTTGCTCGACTTGCATCAGCGTGTCAAACTTAGAGCTAAAGACGACTTCGGAGTGGGTCCAGGCGATTACCTTTGCGTCTTCCCCAAAGCTCAAATTCACTGACTTGAAGTCACCTGAGAACCAAGAACGTGGCCATCTACTTTCGTTCCGTAGAGACATGCGTCGGAGTCGTGGAAATCTTTTTTAGTGTTCGGCACATTGTCTTGTGACCTCGGATCAGGGGGGCGCTCGTGACTATTCATATACACCGCGACATCCCAAGCTTCCTGATTCGAGAGCGTATTGGCCAAACCTAAGGGCATGTTTGCTTTGATGAAGCCTGCGGCTCTATCGGGCTTGTGCATGCCTGCACCCCAGTTAAAAGAGCGAGGGCCCCAGAGTGGTGGAAACACGGTTTTCCCCTCAGACGCCTGGCCTTGGCCATCGAGGCCATGACAGAGGCTGCAGCTTCGTTCAAAGACGAGTCTGCCTGCTACTGCGCTGGGTTTTCGCGCGGGTCGAGGGAGGCTCAGATAGCCCTGACCTTCGATTTTTGCGCCCAGAGGTACACCTTGGGCTAACCAGTAGGAGTAGGTAACCAGCGCGGTCATGACTTCGCTGTCAGTCGCAGGTGCCTTTCCGTTCATACTGTATTGGAAGCAGCCGGCGATTCTGTCTTGGAATGTATCGACGCGATTCGTTTTTTTGCGGAAGGCAGGATACATTCCATAGGCCGCCCCAAGTGGGGAGGAATTAGGGCGGCGGCCCCGATCGAGGTGACAATTTACACATTGGAGATCGTTGCCGACGTAGGGTTTTGCGTTGTCTTGAGTGTGTGTGAAAATCTCTTGGCCAAGGCGTATGATGCGGCCCATCTCGCCGTCAGGAAATGATTTTACAACTGAAGTTTTATAAGTCTGACTTTGCGACGATGGGGCGGAAAGGTAGGCCGATACAGCTTCGGCTTCTTCAGTCGAGAGTTTTCCGGCTATGGTTCTCATCAAATTCATTCGATCGCTTTTGCGGGCATCTTTTTTCCAATCACTCAATTGTTGCAAAATATAGGACTTATCCTGCAGGGTAATTTTTGGAAAAATTTCGCCGATCCCGAATCCGCTTGGCCCATGACACGCAAAACAGGCAGGAATTCCCTTGTCCCAAAGTCCGTTTTTTGCGATGTCTTCGCCCCGTATGGCCTTTTCTGAGAGTTGGGCTTTTGGAATCTCCGAAGACGGCGGGAGTTGGGATATATAGTCTGCAAGAGCAGTTATTTCGCTATCCGTGAGGCCTTGTGTGATCACCTGCATTGCAGGGTCGGGTCGATCCTTCGATCGAAAGGCAAGAAGTTGATTTGCTACATACGCTGCGCCTAGATGAGCAAGCTTTGGAAATGTCGTGCCTTCGATTCCTTCTCCTTGGAGTCCGTGGCATGTCATGCAAGGCCCGACCCGGGAAGGCACTCCCGAATTGTAGATCGACCGTCCAGGTTCCCCGGGGTTCTTGTTTTCATCAGACTTCCCCGGGGAAGCTTGCAGGGCTATGAGGACGGAAAAAGCAAGAGTACGGACACAATCAAATAGAAAATACCTCACACGAGACATCCTTCTCCTTTTACTTTTTTTCTTATGAGCATAGCGCTGAATTTAAAATTCGAATCTTATTTGTATAACTCGTTTTGGGTCAAATTTGAAGCTCTTAGGAAAAGCCTCGGGTACGACTTTCATGACTGGCGCAGCATACTCCAGCCTTGAAAGCTCCTGCGCGGAATAATGGGGAAATGACTTTCCGTGGTATGATGCAGACATTGATGTAACAGGTATTGTCTATACTTCCAATGGCTCAACCGCGAAACTCAAACTTGGCTGATGTTCCAAAAAATGTCATCAAAGTCAAAAATCTGTTTCGACTTTACGATTTGTGACCATATTTGGATTCCTTGTTTTTATAGAAGGTAAAAAACGAATGCAGAAAAAGATTGTGTCTCTTGGAGCCCTCGCCCTCGCTAGCCTGTTCGCTCAAATGGCCCAGGCTGCTAGCGAAGAATCGATAACGGGTTATCTCGATACCTATTACGAATATAACTTTAATCACCCACTGCCACGTCATGCTTCTGTTCCAGTCACTACAGATCCAAATTCGGCTACATACAAAGGCTTTACACAGGGCGGCACCCAACTCCGAAACTTTGATGTCCAAGACAATCAATTTACCTTGGCATCGGCAGAAATCACTTATAAACGAACCATTGAAAACTTAAGCCTGAAGGTCGACCTCGATACGGGTGACAACACTGATATGATGCACTCCAGCTCGAGTGGAGTCGACGAAACAAGCAAGCACATCGGTCAGGCAATTGTCAGCTATACGCCGAGCTCATTGAAATCTCTGACATTCAATTTTGGAAAAATGCTGAGTCATATAGGCTGGGAAGGCGCTAAAGCAAAAGATAATTGGAACTATTCGCGTTCCCTCCTTTATGCCTTCGCTGGCCCTTACTGGCATAATGGTCTTAACCTGAGCTGGACAGCAGTACAGGATGTTTTTGTTGCCAATTTCTACATATATAACGGTTGGAATAATAGGAACGATACCAATCGTGGCAAAACACTTGGCGTTCAGTTGGCTTACGCACCAGGAAGTGGTTTGGCATTCGTCTATAATGGGATCGGCGGTCCCGAGCAGGATGGGAACGAGAAAAATAAAAAAATCGTTCACGACTTTATAGCTACCTGGATTGCGAATGAGCAGCTTGCATTCTCTGCAGATGCGATTATTGGTTCGGAAGACAAGGCCATTGTCGATTTAGCGAATATGGATAAATCCAAAGCTCACTGGAGTGCGTTACAGATGGGATTGAAATATAATCTCAGTCCCGCATTTTATCTGAGTCCGCGAATAGAGGCTTTCTGGGACCGCGAAGGCTACACGACAGGCGCTTCCCAATCGATTCGAGAAGCTACCCTGACGACATCTTGGAAAGTTGTGCCTCAGTTCGAAATTCGAATGGAAGCGCGTCAGGACATGTCGACTCATAAGGCTTTTATCAAAGACGGGGCGCTACGTGATGAGCAAGCGACGCTAAGCCTCAGTACACTCGTTACGCTGTGAATTGAGCACATGTTTTATAAAAACGTCGCGGCGTAAAAGAAAGCTGCGAAGTTGTAAAATTAAAATTAGGGGCGTTACAACAATCCAAACGAAGACCTCTTGTCCGGGTTTTTGGAATACGACCACCGCTCCTGCGAAAGACGCGAGAATTCCCAAAACTACGAACGTGCCTTTGTTCCAAGTGAATTTTGTAACGAGCTTGATGTGGAAAATAGGATTGAAGAATAAATATTCAATTATTGTGGCGATAGCAAGGAGTGCTATCGCCACAATAATTGCGCAAAAAGCCTCTTTGCTTCGCAAGGCCGTAGTGTAGAGGACGAATGGGGCTTAGGCGAAACGAAGGAAAAAGCTTGGGGCAGATTTCCAGTCCAAATCTTTGAAGCCCATTTTTAGCACTTCAATAGGCTTGCTTCGCATTGTGCTTGGAATAGGGAAGGCATAGTTCGCTTTGTACCGTGGCGTGTTCATCGGGAATACTCCTTGCGCTGGGGGCGGTAGGGTGGAGGACGACGCGAAGTGATGTTTATTGCGGTACCGGTCGAGGTGCTGTCTATCGCTTTAATTCTCGTGAGGTCGATGTGACCCTGATGTCCCGCCGCCACTTCCTGGTTCTGACACGCCTTCGTGAGGAGTGTCGTGTACATCTACAGTGCCGCTCGGACTTTCAGAGGACGATCCAACGGTTGATGTATGACCTCCAGAGGGTCTCTTCCACCTTCTCCAACGCCACCACCAACAGGTGAACTGCCCGCCTGAGCAGCAGCTTCTTTATCCTTCAGGTCTTTTTCGGGTTTATTCATCGCTCTCGAAGTGTTTGCACAATCTTTTGCAGCGTTCGTGCATGCGGCAAGGGCTAAAATCGCAGCAATACCTGATGCAGACAAAGCTATTCCACCGAGGCATCCCACTGTTGAAATTCCGCAGCTAAGAATTTTGTCATCGACGTCGTTGTCCTGGCCCCATTCATATCTTGTCGAGCTTATAGCCATCATTTTTGAAAGAGTTGCGCTATCAACTCTAGCGACAACTGTGTGTGGTGTGATTGGTAGTTTCGATAAGTTGATGTTTGTGATTGATTCGTCATCGCTGACAAACACGGTTGCGAAGTTAGAATAGACGCCGGTCACGACGCATTTGCCGGTCTGAGTGAAGCAATGAGTATTAATTTCGCCTATTTTATTTGGCTTTAGATCTTCTTCTTCAAACGTAAAAACTGGTAATGAAACTTGGTCATAACTTGTAGCGGCGTTGTTTAAAATCATCCCTCGATAGTAGTTGATATAGCTGGAAAATGCTGCGCTGCCTTGTGCAATCGAGGTGTGAACAAAAACCAGCGTCATCGCAGTGGCGACTATTTTGCGTAACATATCACCGCTCCGATGAGAGCAATTATGATTGCAGCGGCTATAGCAAAGTCGAGTCCCTTGAGACTATCAACTTTCGCAGAGTATTTTGAGCGAAGTTCGCCCGCTTCACCTGCTGCATTAAAGAATAAACCGGTTGCTATCAGAGTTGTCCAAAACAACGGCGAGACATGTACCGGTAATTGAGCGTTTGTATACTCTAGATAAGCACTGCTCAATACAGCTGTGAAAGTGAAAATAATTCCGATAATTCTCGCAAGCTTGAACCTGACTTCCACTGTAATCCCCCGCCAGCAAATCTGACACACCTATAAAGGCTACCGCTTCAGGAGTCAATGAAAGACTTGTTGAGCCCGGGTTTCGTCGTTCTCTGGTTGTGAATACAAGAGCTTACAATCAGCTTGAATGAGGCTGAGGCTCACACATCATCGCGTTTTTACAAGTTGGGCTAACATCTGCTCAGCCCTTTTTAATCTCGCCAGTTGCGAAATTTAGCAGTTCAAGCATGTCCAGGCGATTGACGCTGGCCAGTCTGCAAAAGTTTCGATTTTAGACGCAAGGTGGCCTTCTTCGATTTCGTTCCGCCAAAAGCGACGTAAATCGGAATGAGAAAAGGGTTTCAGATTAAGTTTTTGGGATTAGGGCGCTGAACTGACGAAATCCTGATCCGACGAGGGGAATGAGAAAACGGTTTTGATTAGGGATTTTTGGGATCGGGGTCCAAGACGCAAAAAAGCCGACCTCGAAAAGTCGGCTTTTTTAGACCGGAGAATGGTAGCGAGAAGTGGGCTTGAACCACCGACCTCATGATTATGAATCATGCGCTCTAACCAGCTGAGCTACCTCGCCATTCACCAAGGCTATAGTCTATAAAATCCAAAGCCCCAAAAGTCAAATACAAAGTCCTAAGCCCGAAAACTCGGGAGCGGAATTACATTGTGGCGCGCGAGGAAGTCGGGACAGCGTTCGAGGGCATGAACATAGGCTGTCACAATTTCCATATTGGTCAGCAACGAACAGCCGAACTTCACGGAGGCCTGACGTACAAGCGATCCTCGGGTCAGCTCTTTACGCTGCGTGTCCTTCGGAATATTGATGACAAAATCAACCAGACCTTCCTTCACAGCCTTGATGACGTCGAACTTATCCTCCTCTGGCCATGCCAAAGACGTCACAGGAATGCCGTGATCTTGCAGATACTGAGCGGTGCCTGGTGTTCCAAAGAGCGGAATGCCCAAAGCAACAAGAGATCGCGCAGCCGGGAGAAACCTGAGTTTCTCCTTTTCGCTGCCCGAACTCACCAGAACGCCTTTTTTCGGAGCAAACACACCGGAGGCTTCCATCGCCAGCAACAGAGCCTGATCTACGTTCTCCCCAATGCAGCCCACTTCGCCCGTAGAGGCCATCTCCACCCCAAGGATAGGGTCAGCGCCCCCGAGGCGTTTAAAACTGAACATAGCGGCTTTTACGCCAACATATGGAAGCTCGTCTTCATTGAAGCGTGCGAGATTCGGTTTAACGCCGATCATCACGTCGGTCGCAACGTCTGCGAGATTCAGGCCGACAGCTTTTGAGACGAAGGGAAAGGAACGCGCTGCCCGCGCGTTGCATTCAATGACTTTGATTTCGTTTTCTTTGGCGAGGAACTGCATGTTGAACGGACCGTTCAAGTTCAAGCCCTGAGCAATTGCGCGCCCGGCCCGCTTCACACGGCGGACGGTTTCCACGTAAAGTCTCTGAGCCGGAACCACCAGGGTCGCATCGCCGGAATGCACGCCCGCGTTTTCAATGTGCTCACTCACGATTGCGGTTAGGATTTCACCGTTTTTGGCAACGCCGTCGAGTTCAATCTCCCGCGCCCCGACGATGAATTCCGAAATAACCACCGGATGGTCGGGCGAAATATCGCTTGCCTGGGTGAGGCAATACTGAAGCGACTCGTCATCATAGGCGACACTCATGGCCGCACCGGAAAGGACATAACTCGGGCGGATCAGAACTGGGAAACCCACTTCGCGAATGAAGTTTTGAATTTCGTGTGGACCCGTAGCGGCAACCCAGCGAGGCTGCCCTATTTCGAGCTTATCAAGCAACGCTGAAAATTTGGCTCGATCTTCGGCCGTATCGATCGAATCCGCCCGGTGTCCGAGGAGTTTGAGTCCTGCCTCCGACAATGGTTTTGCCAAACGGTTGGGAAGCTGCCCGCCCATTGAACAAATGATTCCGACGGGACGCTCGACATCGGTGATGTCAAGGATGCGTTCAACCGAGAGTTCTTCAAAGTAGAGTCGATCGCTGCTGTTGTAATCTGTCGACACGGTTTCGGGGTTACAGTTGACGATGATGCTTCGCCAGCCCGATTCCTGGAGTTTTCGTGAGCAACTTACGGCACACCAATCGAATTCAACCGATGTTCCGATGCGATAGGACCCGCCGCCCAATACCACAGCCGAGAAGACTTTGTTGTCTTCCGGTAGAGGATCGTTGAACGAACCACCGTAGGTCATATACAGATAATTGGAAGGCGACGGATATTCGCCAGCTGTTGTATCGATTTTTTTGACGACTGGGCGAATGTTGTGATCGAGACGCAATTTGCGAACCGCGAGCGATGCTTTGCACAGCGCATCGGCGTTCAGCCCTTTGCCGCGGAGCACGAGTCCAGAGATCTGTTCATCGCCGAAGCCATTAATTTTCCAGCGTTTCCAGGTTTCTGCTTCGACCTTGCCGAGAGTCGCGAGGATCATCATATCCACCCGTTCACTCTTTTCAACGGCCTTGCCATACGAAGCGATCTCTTTTTCGTAAGCAATCATGGAACGAAGGTTTGACAAAAACCAGAGGTCGATCGCACTCAATTCCCTTATCGTTTCGATGGTCCAATCGCGACGGAACGCTTCGACGACGGCAAATAGGCGTTTGTCCGTTGGCGAGTTCAGCTCCCTGCGGAGTTCGTCATCGTTTCCCTTAAAGCGCATAGCACTCAGGCCTTCGGCATGCTCGGTAACCATGCGTGTGGCTTTTTGTAAAGCCTCAGGAAAGCTCCGGCCGATCGCCATGACTTCGCCCACCGACTTCATTGTCGAGCCTAAATGCCTGTCGACACCCTGGAACTTCAAAAGGTCCCAACGTGGAAACTTGATCGTGATGTAGTCGAGAGCTGGTTCGAAAAATGCGCAGGTGATGCCTGTGACCGGATTTTTGAGCTCAAGAAGATCGTAACCAAGCACCACTTTTGCCGCAATATACGCAATAGGGTAGCCCGAAGCCTTTGACGCCAAAGCCGAGGAACGAGACAAGCGAGCATTCACTTCTATGATGAAGAAGTTGAGGGAATGGGGATCCAGTGCGTATTGGACGTTACATTCACCGACTATCCCGAGTGAGGTCACGATCGTAATCGCTGCGTTTCTAAGTATTTGATATTCATCATCGGAAAGGGATTGGCTCGGACAGACGACGATGGAGTCGCCAGTATGGATTCCCAGCGGATCGAAGTTCTCCATGTTGCAGATCGTGATCGTGTTGCCTTCGGAGTCGCGCATGACTTCGTATTCAACTTCTTTCCAGCCCTTAAGGGACTTTTCGACCAGAACCTGAGGTGAGGAAGCAAGCGCGGGAATGACGAGAGCTTTGAGTTCTTCGTCATTATTAGCAAAACCCGAACCCAATCCACCGAGCGCAAACGCTGCGCGGACAATCACGGGATAATTGATAGTATTGGCAGCCTTGAGCGCTTGATCGTATGTTTCACATGCAAAACTTGCGGGCACAGGCATATTGATTTTGCGCATTCTTTGCGCAAATTCATCGCGATCTTCAGTAAGGCGCAGGACCGCTGCCGGTGTTCCGAGGTTTAAGACAGCATATTTCTTGAGGATACCCTGCTCATCGAGTTTGATCAGGCAATTGAGGGCTGTTTGACCGCCAAAGCCTGCGATAATTGCATCCGGTCGTTCGGTGGCAATGATTTTTTCGACCCATTCCACTTCAACGGGATAAAGATAGACTTTAACGCCCTGACTCGGATTGGTTTGCACAGTTGCTATGTTCGGGTTGACGACGATGACGTCGATTTTTTCTTCGACCAAAGCTTTGATGGCCTGGGTACCCGAGTAGTCGAATTCACCGGCCTGGCCGATCGATAGACCACCTGATCCAAGGATGAGAACTTTCGGGGTGCGGCCTAGATTCGCCAGTTGTTTGAGCATAGGCATATTATTTTTTCACCTCAGCCAAGATCTGTTCGAATATCCATGACGTGTCGCGTGGTCCGCCTGAAGCCTCAGGGTGGAACTGCACGGAGCGGAAGGGTTTGGTGCGGTGGCGTATGCCTTCTATCGTTTGGTCGTTGACGTTGCGGAACCACGGTTCCCATTCGGATGACAAAGATGCGTCTTCGACAACATAACTATGATTTTGGCTCGTTATGTAGCCCTTACGGGTGCCGACTTCGTACACCGGCTGGTTATGACTTCGGTGACCGTATGCCATGCGTTTGGTGTTTGCGCCTGCAGCAAGGGACAAGATTTGATGGCCGAGACAGATGCCGAGTATAGGACGGTCGTCATTGAGTAAGCCTTCGACCTGTTGCACAAGATCGCCGGTTCGGGTGGGATCGCCGGGACCGTTGGAAAGGAGCCACAGATCGCAGTCCACTTCACTCAAGCGGGTATCCCAAGGCAGGAGTTCCACTTCGCAATCGTATTCAAGGAACTGGCGGATAATGTTCCATTTCACGCCGCAATCAACGAGACCCACTCGGGTTTTGCCTTTTCCGAAGCGTCGTCTCTCCGAGGTCGATACTTCGGGCAGCACGTTGTGATTGCCCGGATCAAAAAAAGAGGCGGAATTTTTCGGTTGAAAAATTTCGCCCATATCACGGTAGCCTTCAGGATGGTCAGGCTCTATGCGAGCCAGGAGATTCGGAGTCGAACGGATCAGGTGAACAAGATGCCTCGTGTCGAGACCGACAATGGCAGGAACGCCCTGAGCACTAAGCCACTGATCGAGAGGTTGAAAACTATTCCAGTGGAAAACTTCGGAACTATCAATTGCGAGTATGACAGCGGCAGCGCGGGCTTTTGCACTTTCAAAACCACGCGGGATGGGGAGTTCCAGGCCGCGTGGCAAATCGGGGATGCCGTAATTCCCTATAAGAGGATAAGTAAAACACAAAATCTGCCCAAAATAAGAAGGGTCGGTGATAGCTTCGCTATACCCGACCATTCCTGTAGTAAAAACAAGTTCTCCACTAGCCCGGAGAGGCGCTCCAATGAGTTCCCCTGAAAAGCTGGTGCCATCAGAAAGCACGAGTTTACATTTTTGGCGCATTGTATGGTCACCCCAAGGGTATAAATAAAGGCCAGAAAAAAATTTGCTCGAAGATAGCCGATTGCTCTTGAATTGGCTATGCTTTAGTCCGATTTACGGGCGCCCACAAGTTATTTATGACGTCCCTTCGGGGGCAGGAGATTGGAAAACATGAAATTAAGACAAACTGTCATAGCATATGCCAGTCGAACAGCTATTGGAAAACTGAGTGGTACACTCGCCGGCACGCCCGCTCCTCGTCTCGGGGCTGCTCTTGTCGAAGACGCTTTGAAAAAGTTATCTCTAAAGGGCGATGCCGTAGATGAGATTATCATGGGTCAGGTTCTCACCGCTGGTGTCGGTCAGGCTCCTGCTCGCCAAACCGCAATATACGGAGGTCTTCCTATTTCCGTTTCCGCATCGACTCTCGGTAAAGTCTGCGGCAGTGGAATGAAGGCCGTGATGTTAGCGGATCAGGCCATTCGTGTCGGTGATGCCGAAATCATATTTGCGGGCGGTCAGGAGAATATGAGTCTGGCGCCTCACGTCCTTCCGAACTCTCGTACGGGCTATCGCTTTGGTTCGTTTGAAGTGAAAGACTCCATGCAGATGGATGGTCTTTGGGATCCGTATAACAATATGCCGATGGGCAACTGCGGCGAGATTTGCGCCAAAGACTATAATTTCACGCGGGAAGCTCAGGACGAGTTTACCTATCAAAGTTATGTGCGCGCCCGTAAAGCCGTCGAGTCCGGACTCTTTGCCGAGGAGATCGTGTCCTTTCCCGTCGTGGACCGCAAAGGCACCAAGAATTTTGAGATCGATGAAGAACCTTTCTCCGTTGACCTTGATCGCATTTCCACACTCCGTCCAGCTTTTGCGAAAGACGGAACCATTACAGCGGCGAGCGCCTCGTCGATTAACGACGGTGCGTCTCTGCTTGTGTTGTGTTCCGAAGAAGCGGCTGCAAAACACGGCCTGAAACCACTCGCCCGCATCGTCGCTCAAGCTTCTTTTGCGCAGGACCCGGTTTACTTTACGACAGCGCCTATCGCTTGTATTAAAAAAGTCCTGAAAAAAGCGGAACTGCAAGTATCCGATATCGACCTTTTCGAAATCAACGAAGCCTTTGCCGTTGTGGCTATGGCGGCGATTAAAGATCTCGAACTTGATCCATCGCGGGTCAACGTGAATGGTGGCGGCGTCGCGCTTGGTCACCCAATCGGTTCGAGCGGCTCTCGAATTTTGGTGACATTGATCCATGCCTTGAAGCACCGTAAAGAAAAACGCGGGCTGGCGGCAATCTGCATCGGCGGCGGAGAAGCAACCGCGGTCGTGGTTGAGATGATTTAACCGAGCTGTATTTTTCCCTGAAAAAAATGAAGCCCCTTGAGTGATCAAGGGGCTTCCAAAAAAGGGGATTCGTCAAAATTCAGCACTAAGAAGAGGCATAGAGCATTCAACCACTAATTAATAGGGGTTGTATGAGGCAAGTTCTGAGACTTCGTTTCCAGCCATGCGGAAACGTCGATCGCGCGTTTCTCGTTGATAGACTTGATGCGATTCACAAAAATTGAGCAGCAGGCTTTACAACGCAATTCAGGGTTTCTCTGACCATCATAATGCGGATGACGCATACATACGATTCGTTCCATTTTCCACTCCAACATCAGCTTGATTCAACAACAACAGCGTGGTTCACACTTGAGTATTAAGCAGGGATTGTGCCAAGGGCGGGAATTTAGGAGGCGGACTTTTTCTTCAAACGATTCTGCTCGTTTAGAAGCTTGGAGAAGAGTTTGTGGGCATAACGCTTGTAAAGTTTTCGGGCAATTGCTCCGTTTTGATCCATCAACTGTTCAAACTCTGCACGCTTTATACAACCGAGGACACAGACGGTGGTCGCGGCAAACTTGACTTTGGTGGGCTGGTCTTTGAGAAGCCAAAGTTCGCCAAAGGTATCAGCAGATTGGAGCTCATCGACTGGAGTTTCCAGGCCGTCTTTGTCAGCTTTGAAGACAGTTATGCTGCCTTGCAGGAGGAAATAGATACCCTGAGGAACCTGATTATAATCAAGGATTACACTGCTTTTCTGGAAATCGCGTACTACGCAGATCTTTTGGAGGAGCTTTTGCTCGGCTGAGCTCAGATCGACCAAAAACTCGGCCCTGAAAAACGGATCCCAATCCACGGTAGGATCAGCAATAGTCTTGTCGCTCGGGTTCATGTCATGAGGTGCGGTGGAGTTGGTGTCCATCAGCCCTAAAAATGCTACGCTGGAGGCAGGGACGGCCACCTTGCCTTTGGCTTTGCCCGACGCTTTACCCGGATCGCGCATCGCATCCGTTGATGTGTCCTGAATGCTGAATGGATTGGCATTTCGTGCGGGAGCGTGCATTTGCGGGGGGGCGGCTGCGTTCGGTTGTCCCGCGTTTTTCTCACTGGGGTAGGGAGCTGCGGCCTGTGGGCGTGCATTTTTCGCTGGCGAGGTGCCGTGGGTAGCGATCGCGATTCTCATCTCGGTCGCTTTGTTTTTGTTTTTCACGCGCTCATAGCAATAGAGAGCTCGTTCGTACAGTTCGCCCTTTTCGAAGGACTCTCCGGCACGATCAAACTCCTCCATCCGTTCGTAGACCATACCGCTATACTCATAGGCGCCAACGTTTGAGAAGAGCGAAGCAAGCAGCCCGTTTTCTTCCCGCTTAAAGTCATTGAAGGCGATAAGTTCAGGGCCGATGTCGATCGTGTTGCGCATAAACGCAGATGTTGCCGATCGCAGATTGTTGGCCCGAATAAGCTCGATGATGAGGCCAGGGAGGCGTTTTTTAGCGATAAGTATATCGGCAAGTCGAGTATCGGCCTGGTCTTCAGCGATTTTTTTGAGGATAAAATCCAGTTCCTGGTCGGTAAAAGAGACCTTCTCGAGATCCTGGAAATTATCGACGAAGTTTAGGTATTGTTCGATGGCCCGATCAAATTCTTTGATGCGCAGAAAGATCTTGGCCGCCTCATGATGTTTGCCGAGCTCCAGATAACATTCGGCAGCTTCGGCATTGGCTTTGGCTTCGAGGAAGTAAGGAATGGCCGTCGGTAAATCCCCGAGTTCCCGCGCGCAGCGGCCCACTTCAAGCGGCAAATTAGCCTTTTTAAAGCACTCCATCGCGTCTTTCCACATCCCGTTACGAGCGAGCAAAGAACCGGCGCGGTTGGGGCGTTGAATGCGGATGAGCGTGTCAGCGGCTTCGCGAATAAACCCGGATTTTTCGAGTATCGTGATGGCCTCACGAACCAGGCCCATAGATTCAAGGATCTTAGCCGAGCCGCGGAAGTTGCCTTCCTGATAGAGCTTTTGAGCCTGACGATAGGCTGCCTTGTCAGGGCCTTTGAGTTTGACTTTATCGGAGGCTCTTTTTTGGGTGCCACGACGCGCATGTCCAGCCAGCTTGGAATTTACCAGCTGCCAGATTAGATAGGCTATCGTTAGCCCAACTGCGATTACGGCTATGAGGGTAGTGACCCGCATTCTCCAAATACTCCTGCGTTACCTGTCCAGAGTATCGGAAAAAAATGGGAAGAATTGAGGGGGCTTAAGCATAAGTAATTGATATCATGTAGTTCTATTTAATACTCAGAACTTATAGCCAAGGCCAAACTCCGTATAGGAGTCCCGGACAGTCGTTGTGTGCTCGACATTCTTATCGTCGACGGTCATTTGTTTGCCTGGGGAGAACGTCTCGGTCACCTTGAATGAGAAGTTCTGCCCGAGCTGGATCGAAAGCCCCCCACCGTAGTTGGGAACCGGATAGAGGGATGTTTTGTTGGTGATGCGCACACCTTGGTAATCAAATTGGTTATAGTAATCGCGGCGGGCAACGCCACCGAAAAAGAAGGGCGAAACCACACCCTGATAGGGAATGATCGTCAAGTCAACGGAGTTCGTTAAGGTTTGCGTATCTTCACGAAATGAATTGTATATGAAAGACTTTTGGTCCGCTGAGATACCCTTTTTATAACCGACGTCGCTTGAGAAAACGCGCCGTTGGGTGACTCCGACCGAGAAATATTGGCCAAGACTCAAACCTACGTTAGCACTCACAGAATGTTCTGTTGTTTTTTCAAGGTTTGAAGTCGTTGTTTGCCCCGAACCGGAAAGACTGATACTGATCGATGCGAAGGCATTGGATGCGAGAATTTCGCCGATTGTAAGTCCGGCTAGGAGCAAATAAAAACGCATACCTTAGGTCTCCTCAATGCTATGCTGACCATAGGAAATGGTAACATGGCCACCGAGCCGTGTAAGCTCGGTCAATCTTTTGACGAAGACTTTGAGAAATGGGATTACCTATGGAAAAGCCTTATCGCCCGTGTGTTGTCGCTGTGATTACGAATGAAGACGGATTGCTTCTAGCGGGCGAACGAGCTGATCAAGCTGGATCCTGGCAGCTGCCTCAGGGGGGCATTGATCCGGGCGAAACGCCCAGGATCGCGGTGATGCGCGAACTTCATGAAGAGATCGGTACATCTGAACTTGAGATAGTGCGCGAGCATAGCGAGTGGATTCGCTATGATTTTCCGCCTGAGTTCGCGACGGGCCGCATGGCGAAGTGGGCAGGCCAGGAACAAATCTGGTTTTTGCTTCGTTTTAAAAAGGGCGAGACCCATCATCTCGATCGTTCGGAAGGAGAATTTCAAGCCCTGAAATGGGTTTCCCCGCAGGCATTGGCGACTGGGATAGTCAATTGGAAAACCGAGGCGTATCGCCTTGGCCTTTCGGCTTTTGGTCTCATCTGAAAAGGAGCGTGATCCAATGTCTCGTTTGAGTCTACTCAATATGGCGATCGGTTTTACGGTCCTTTTTTTTGCAGCCTGTGCCGGGGCTTTCGTATCCTTTGATATGACGGAAGCTTATTTGAAGGATGTCACCCAGCTTCATACCTGGCAGGCAACTCTTCTCGCAAGCGCACATGGGCATACCAATCTTTTTGGAACACTCCACATTGCTTTAGGGCTGACGTTTCCCTATTCACAGCTCTCAAGTAAAATCAAAGCCTGGCAAACAGCTGGGCTTTTCGCGGGGGTGATTGCCATGGGGCCCCTGATGATGGCCCGCGCATCTTACGGTCCCAGCGAATCACTGGAAGGGATGGGACTCGCCATAGGCGTGTTGCTTTCCTTATCACTGCTGACTCTCGCCAGTCACTCAGTAGCTCTGTGGTATCGGTTTATGAAGGTCTAGACGCTATGAAAAGACGCATCGTATCCCTTGTTCCGAGTTTAAGCGAAACAGTGGTAGCTGCTGGAATGCGGGACGAATTGGTTGGCTGTACTCAGTTCTGCGTGGAACCATCGGACCTTCATCGAACGGCTCAGGTTGTCGGAGGCACCAAAGATTTTGATCTGGACAAAATCCGTGCCCTGAGTCCGACTCACATACTTGCCAATCAAGAAGAAAACCCCAAAGAGTTGATCGAACTACTCCAAAAAGGATTCCCTCTGCTCCTGACTTTTCCGAAGAGCCCTTTCGATGTACCTGGCATGCTCCGCGCCATGGATATTTTTTTAGCGACCAGCCATGTCTATGGTGCTTTTGCCGTGGAATTAGAGGCTCATTTTGTGCGCGCCTGCAAAAATCAACATTCAGAAAATTTTCTCTATTTCATCTGGCGCGAACCTTACATGCTCGCTGGGCGCGATACCTATATATCTCGTTTTCTGGAAGCTTTTGGTTGGGTGAATGCCTATGAGGGTGAGACTCGTTATCCGCAGATGAGCTTAGAGGAACTCAAGAAACTTGATGTTTCCAAATATTTTTTCAGCACAGAACCCTATCCCTTTCGCAAACGCGACGCGACGCGGCTGCGTGAGGCGTGGCCTGACTGTCCTGAAATCCTGAAGATCGATGGGCGTTTGATGTCTTGGTATGGGAGTGCGACGATAGAGGCTTGGAAGGCGATTCAGGCGGCTCTTGGCAAAGAGCCACCCACAGATCGAGGTATTATCAGCCAGCTTTGAGGTCTTCGAGTATTTTTTGGGCTCTGTCGCGGCTTTCTTCATCTTTGATAAAACGCAGCTGACGTTTGCCTTGAATCAATTCCAGAAACTTCTTTTTATCCGGAACCAGAATCGCAAGTTCTTTGTAGGCATCGCGGATTTTCATCCCCCGATCGACGTAATCATGAAGTTCTTCGATCGTGAAGGGCTTTTTGAGGTAGCCATCTGCTTTCGCACCGACGGTTTCTTTTTGGTCTTCATCGAGCAGTGCGCCGCTGATCAAAAAGACTGGTATGGTCGGGTCAAAGTTTTTGATCTTTTTCATCAGCTGCAGACCGTCAACGCGTGGCATACGGATATCGCTGATAACAAGATCGATTTCTTTTTCCTTCAAAGCGTCCATCGCATCGCTGGCGCTATGGACGACGAGAACACGCGAAAAGAATTTGTTAAGATGAATCTTAAAAAATTTGAGTAGAGTATCATCATCGTCGACGACGAGGATATGAGACGATCGGTTGTAAACACGATCCTGGATAGTCATGAAATACTCCTACTCGAACTGTACCTAAGAATCTTCACAGGCCTATCGGCTACTCCGAAAAAAACTCAAGCTTAGTCTTGCAAATCGAATCGCACTTCGTTTGACCCTATTGGTATAAACGGCTGTCACGAATGGATTGTATCTGGATATTTGCCAAATTCTTTAACTCTTGATCCTGTGCCTGCAGCACATCGTAGTAGAGCTGAAGCGCGGTGGTTTTATCTTTGAATTCGTCCTGAAGGAGACTTGCAAGTTGGTAACGAGCGAGCGAATTCAGAGGCGCAATCTCCATGGCATGTTCAAAAGAACCTTTTGAGGCGGTTATACGGCCCGTCTGACGATAGAGAAGACCCATGGTGATATGCGCGTCGGCATTGAGGGGTTCGAGGGCACAGGCGCGTTTGAGATCGTTTTCAGAAGCTACGTATTCCCGGCGCTGCATAGCGAGTTGGGCCCGGTTGACTAAAGCCGGAACGAAATTAGGGTCTTGTTCGAGGGCCTTATTGATCCATTCACGGGCTTCGGGGAGACGCCCGGCTTTAATGTGCATGACTGCGAGTAGGTTCATCAGACGAGGGTCCCGTGCATCCTGATCGAGGCCACGTTTCAGAACAAACTCAGCCAGATCGTTTTTGCCGTTTTCCATATAGGATTGAGCGAGAGCTGCATAGGCGAGTGTGAACTTCGGTTCGACTTCGATCAGATCGGTTAGGATCTGATGGCCTTGATCCCGGTTCTGGCCTTTCATGTAGGCCTGTGCGAGAGCATAGCGGTAGCGGATCGTATAATCCTTGGTTGGACGTTCAGTTTTTTCCAGGATTTTTTTCACGGATGTTAGGTAGTCAAAGGCGCGTTCCACATCATTTTCGGCGAGATAGATGTGGGTCATCTCGAGCTGGGCATCCAACTGCTCAGAATTGTCTTTCAAAACATCGGTATAGAGCTCTTTTGATTTGCTTCTCTCACCGATGGCAAGAGCGTTGCGAGCCGCTTTCAGCTTGTCTTCAATAGACGAGCCGGCTGTGGTATTCGCCACGGATAAAGCGATAGCGTCACGCTCTGGGCCGGCAGGTGGCGTTTTATAATATTTTTGCCATTCAAAAATTTTGGATGGCTCGATATTATTAGCATCCTTGATATCGAATTTTCCCGCAGCAGCGGTATCGATATCGAGGTTGGGTCGCTCGGTTTTGGTGTGGCTACAGGCAAGGCTAAACAGGACACAAGCCAAGAGGGTATTTCTCATCAGTGACTCCATTGATACGGTTGTGTCGTATCGAGGGCTGAGGGTAGACTGCGGGACGCGGGTTCAACCTGGGGCTGAAGACCACTGGCTTTCAGAGCTGAACGTTCAATCCATACCACATCCTTGTATCGATAAGGATCCTTCTGGCGAGCCATGAGGTTTTGGGTGTGGTACTGCTGCGAGACCTGTAACCAACGTTTGGATTGTTCTTCGAGCGTGCGATCGCCGCGCTCTTTTTTTGCCACCACGTTGCGTATTGATTGAGACATGTTTTCAGCGAGTTGAGCGGCGTTGAAACGGGCCCGGCTCGACCATTCCGAGTCGTCGGCGGCGATGGCCTTGTTGTAGAGCCTCAAACTGTCTTCGAGTTTACTGCCCTTAAACGTAAGTGACTTCGCCGAGTTACCTTCGTCAACTTTTTCGTAGTCTTTCTGCAGGGCTTCTCCAAGCAGAAAGTTGGATTCGCCAACTATACTGCGATAAAGGCTCTTATCAATATCTTCTTTTCTTTGCTCAGCATCACTTGCAAGACGTTTATAACTCGCCAGAGCTTTGTCGGTCTGTCCTTGCGCGTTCCATACTTTCGCAATCTGGAGCTGGGCCTTCATGCGACCGCTCGGCGTTCGGCTCTGTGATTCCGCCTTGGCGAGAATTTGCAGAGATTCCGGCCACGCCTTCGCTTTTGCATAATAGTCCGCTGAACGGAGGAGAGCATCAGTTTTTGTTTCGGGGCTGCTCTGATAATTGCTGACTATACTAGCGGCCTTACCGGCAAGTTTATAATCGTCTTCGGCGGCTGCGAGGTTCTCAGCTCGTTGCGCGGCTGCCATAGCTTTGGAATACTTCGGATACTCCATAGCGAGCGCCAGGTGAGCTTCGGCCGCTTTACGGAACCGGAGTTGATATTCCAGAGCTCTGGCCTTGAGATATAGGATATCCTCAGTGTTGCCTTTGGAGCCCCTATCAGCAAGGTATTTGTCGGCAGCGTTTTCGGATTCCTTCCAGTTTCCGGCCAGAGCCATATAGTACGCACCATCACGATAGAGATTGTCGTGATCCGGCATGGTCGGGAATTCGTTCGCCACAGACAAAAGAAGCTGGCCGGCTTCGGCAATTTTGCCTTTGCTATTGAGTTCAGCGGCCGTTTCCTTTGCGGACGCGGCTACAATACCGATAAGTTCGCCCTGAAAGCTAGCGCCGAGTTGATCGAAATTCTCGAGTTTGAGATAATTGCGCGTCAAAGCCAGAGTTTCCTCAGGTTTGCCACTGTGCACTCGGGATTGAACTAGACCCCTTATCGCAAGAGTTCTCTGGGTTGGGCTTGGTTCGGAAAGGAGGGTGCGATTCCAAAAGCCTTCGGCAGCTGTGTAGTCGTTGAGATCACGATTGGCTGAGGCCGCTAGCAAAAGGAGATCCACAACATGGCCGCGATTTGGAAAACGATCGGCAAAGGCGCTGATGTTGTCTTCGAGTTTATGAAGTTTTGCCATGCTGGCCGCATTTGGTTTTGTGCCGCTCTCGTCAAATTTGGCGAGCGATTGCCGCCAAACTTTTTCGCGGCTCAGTGTCTGCTGATAAAAAGCCACTTCAAGATTTTCGGGGCTTACGGTCCCGCGTTGTTTGAAAGTCTCGTAAGCTTTGTCGGCTTCTTCGTAATGGTTGGCAAAATATAGACAATGCGCACGGCGCAGGTCCCAAGTTTCTGCCTGTGCGTTTTGTGGATCAAACTTGAGGAGCGATTCATAGTAGGTGCGCGCTGTTTCAAAGCTCGACTGTCCGCCTTGAACCATACCGTATTCATAAAATTTGCCGGCGAGTAATTGATTGGCGTTGAGGGCCTTGCTCTCCATTGACGCAAGGGCATTGGGTTCATTTTTATGCTGAACACGCCACACACTGGTGCGGGGTAGCATTAAAGAAAGACGTTCAAGCGTCGCGACATATTTCTTTTCATTTTTAGTGCCGCGATATACATCCGCAAGAATCGTGGCGACTTCGGGTGATTCTTTGGCTCCCGGATATTGATCCAAAAGGAATTCAGCCAGATCTATACTTTGCGCAGGGGTAGGGTGGCTCGCAAGGCGGCTTAATATCCTTAGTCCGATGGTGCTCGCGTATGGGCGAAGAAGGTCTTTTTGCAAAACATCCTTGGTTTTGTTCAAATGATCCTGTTCAAATAGCGTATCCCCGATGAGCTCACAAGCATCTTGTGTCATATGTTTTTGCATGCTGATGCGCTTGAAATCGACTTCGGGATGAAGCAGATTTTGTGCGGCGATAAGCGACTGATCGAGATCCGCTGTTCGGTAAGCTGCCCAGGCGATACGGTAGTTGACCCGAACCTTCTCGTAGTCGACTTCGGGTCCGCGCACGCGAGCAAGGACGGCGTTGGCATTTTTGTAGGCTTTGAGGGCTGAGGTGGCTTTTTCTCTTTCGAAAGAGTGGTCACCAAGCGCGATGTTCGCATGGACCGTATATAGGCTGTCGCGCCCAACTTTGGCTAGATTTTGCCAAACGGTAGTGGCCGCTTCTTGCTGGTTAAGGCCTTCGAGTATGGTTGCGCGCAGGTAAAGTGCTTCATCGTTTTGGGTGAAATTCGGCGTATTGGTGTTGAGATCCGCAAGGACTGCAAGCGCCTGTTTTTTGTAGGTTTCACCGCTTTTTTCTGACTCTTGGAGGGATCCTAACTTATTGAGAACCTGAGCAAGATTCATGCGCGCGTAAGGGGTGCTGGACGCATTGGGATGGTCGCGCAGTTGGGTTTCATAACGTTTAACCGCGTTTGTGAGGTCGATTGTTTGACTTTGCGTCAGTGTTTTTTCTTGGGATTTCCATTCCGCTTTTAGCTTGTCCCAGGCTTCAAAATGATCGCCTTTCGATTGAGCAAAACGATGGTCTTCATAATCGTCAAAGGCTATCCAGTAGTCCCCGAAAGCCGAAAGCGATTTGTCCTCAATTTCCTCAGGCCTCAGGTCTTGCGCCTGTGCAACAGCACCCGGAAAAGCATGGCCTGTCAGGATCAGCGACAGGTTCAGATATGTAGCTTTATTCATGGAGGGCCCTCTCGACTTCGGTATCGCGAATATTCTCTTTGATAGTCGCTTCATTGAGATCTTGTTTTGCTTGTTGTTTTGTCTTCTCTTGAGTCTCGCGGAGGTAACGTTGCCATTCGACATCGGCTAGCCATTTTTTGCCACGCGCTGCTTGCTCATCTATTGCATAACGAACATGTTGAAGCACGGTCGGGAAAGCTTTTCCGGTGGCCTTTGCCACGGCATAACGCAGGTTGGTTTCTTTTATCGCCAGACTTTCGGCGTGATCCCGCGCGGTTTTTTGGGATCTCTGTTCAGTATCGAGCCAATGCTGTTCGGCTATTTCAGTTTTATTCATCAAGACAAGTATCTTGCCGGCGATTCTTGGCCAGATCTGCCAGTTGCTGGCAAAATCCTCTTGAATATGTTTCGTAGCCGGATCGGGATAGTGGTCCCGCTGCTGCTGAAGTTGGGAGTTGTTCTCCAAAAATTCCTGACTGAGCAGCAGAAAGTGTTTTTTTGTTTTAATGAGAGGCGAACTGTTTTTATAGTTCGCGACCCAGAGTGCTCGTTGATCTTCCATTGCGATTTGGAGCTTTTTCGTGAGTGTATTCAACTCTTTCTGGCGATCACTGGCTTGTTTGGAAAGGTCCTGTTGGAGCGCCGTTCCGTGTTTGCCATTATAGAGTGCCGCCGAGAGCAGGGCTTGTTCCTTGAGAATACGCGCGTTGAGCTTTGACGCTCTGTTTTCAAGAAGAGCGAGCTGATAAGTCTTTTTCCACTGATTGGGATGCATTGTTTGATCAGCTAGGATTTTTTTACGACGTTCCTTGGCTTTAACAAAGGGAATCTGCTGGGCAGCCGTCCATTGATAAAAGCCGACTTCGCGATCGATCATGCCTTCGCCAATCGTGCTCAGTTCCACTATATAGTTCCAGTACTGCTCATCTTTAGCGGCAAGGAGCGGTCTGAGGCTGGAGTCGGCGATGCGACCTAAGGTGAATTGCAGGGAGCGAACTTCCTGGCGATGTTCCTGAATCGCACTTTTTGCTTTATCCAGGCGATGATTGAGACTTGCGGCGCGATCGAGTACTGAAGAATCAATATTTAACGCCCCAACGGCCTGTCGGAGTTCGTCGAGTTCACGATCTTTGATCACGAACTTTCCTTCGTATTGTTTGGTCAGACGGGCATTGAGGCCAAGGAGTTCCTTCTGGCGGCTGAATAAACTGGACTCGGCATCTTCAAACGATCCGCTTGAGAGCTGAAGAAATCCCATGCGCTCTTTAATATAGGCGGCTTCTTTGGAGAGAGGATAAGCCTTGAGATAGGTCTCCGCCAGTTGCTTTGCTCGGGGATAATCCTCGGATTGCATGAGCAAATTCACGCTTTCGTAGAGTGCGAGGCGTTGGCTTTCTCCAGGGCCTTGGACCTTTTGGTACCATTCCCATGCATGTTGGGGCATAGCGCGCGCTGCAAAAAGGCGAGCCAAGTTCAGTCGTGCCAGTTGCTGAATAAAATAATGATCTTGGTGTGAATCTTCCGACAATCGTGTGAAAAGCTCTTCGCTCTTATCGTAACTACCAGTTTTGAGTTTGATCAGGCCTAGGTAGAATTGTGCGTCGGCCTTGGTGTGAGGCGATGCCTCCTTTTTCAGGAGATCATTCAACCACTCTTCGGCAAGGCTCAATTTGTTGGCATGATAAGCGCTTTTTGCGGCGAGAAGTTTGATTTCGTCCCTTTTCGCGGACGGAACACCTGAATAGCCGATGAGGCTTGCCAGGAGACGGTCAAAGGTTTCGCCTTCTTCCGCAAGCATGTCTTCTTTCAATAGAAGAAGTCGTTGAATGACTTCAATTAAACGGGGGCTGTTGATATCATTTTTGCTTGCAAAGCTGCCGAGAAATCGCAGGTAGGCTTTGATGGAGCGGGCTGGGTAGTGGAGCTCCTCATACGACCGACCGAGATAGTACTGCGCTTCAAGATAACGATCGATGCGCGGTGATGCGTTGAGCAATTGGTTCAACGAACGGACCACATCCAGATATTCACGCGCGCGGAAACTCGCTTCAGCGCGTGCGAATAACGCTGTTGCTTCATGAGTTTGAACGCCCAATGCGTTTTTGCTGTCACTGACTTGCGCCGTCGTGAGTTTGTCTTCCAGACGCAAAAGATCCTGGCGAAGAGAGGCTTCTCCCGCCAGGGCGTAAGTGCTGGATTGTAGGAAAACAATCAGTCCGATGATAGATCGTTTGGCCTTAGGGAATGTCATAGGCCTCCAAACTTGCCTGCGCACGCGTATTCTGCTGCTCAGGTCGAACCAACTTTAAGTGATAACCTTTGTGATAGACACCGGGCTGGACCTGGATTTTAAAGTCCTGGTCGTAGCGATGATAAAGATTCTGATCCAAAGGAAGAGATTTTTCCAAGCGTCGGGCAGTGCGTGCCTCGAGTTTGAGTGTGTGCTCGCCGGGCTCCAGAGGGCCGAGGAAAAAAGGAATTTCTGGACTCGGGGCCCATTCGCCACCATCCATCGAATAGATCTTATTGCCATCGAGATAGAAGTTAAGTTCACGTATCGCTGTCAGATCGGGGTCTTCCACCACTGCCGCGATTTCGATCAAGCTTCCTTTGCTGGCCTGACTCAATAGATCGCCCTTTAGAGTTTCGATCTGGCCCGAGAGTTCGTCGGCTTCTTTTTCAAGCTGGGCGATCTGAGTCTCCAAGCCTTTAAAATCATCAAAACCTGGCAAGCGACCTTCGACGTGACTTTGCTGAAGGCGCACGTTCTGCGTGGTTTTTTTGCCTGAAGGAATAGGATCGATATGAAGACTAGCTGCTTCCTGCTCCATGAGTTTTTTCTCAAGACGATCCAGCACGGAATCCATCGCCTGAACGTTGGAATCAGCGGCATGGGTTGTCGTCGCTATAAAAACAAGGAGGAGAGGCGCGAGATGTTTCTTCATTGACGAGCCTTGTATATTGCAAGATTACTTGGCGTTACAGAGCGAAGCGCAAGCTTGGTTTTGACTGACATCGATTGAGGGATGATGATTTCAAAACCAGCAGGGAGTGGTTTGTGCCGGTGTGTGCTGTAAGCGTTTGGCAGTAAACATTCGTTATATTCCCGCAAGGTTTTCTCGTCGATCGGCGTCATGCTCACAATCTGGTCGACCGTCATAGGATGATCGAGGCGGATGTGATCGATACGTAGAGGATTGAGATTGCGTTTGTTGCCTTGAGATATCTCGCGATATGAGGCGCGCGCAGCGATGAATTCACTGTAAAAATTGCGACTTGCGAAGCCGAAGGTTGGATTTTGGTAACGTCTTAGGATGACATCCATATTCGTAGTGCCTACGGTTTTAACCGCTTTTCGCATGCCGCCTGGCCCATGGTTATATGCAGTGATAGCGAGTGGCCACTCTTTGAGGAGAGATTTGTTTTCGCCTAACATCATCGCGGCACCGTAGGAGGCCTTGAGAGGCGAAAGGCGCTCGTCGACGAAAGGATTGACGGTCATATAGAGACGCGCTGTGCCCGGCATAAATTGCCACACGCCCGAGGCACCGACTTTAGAATACGCATCTTTATTAAACATGGATTCAACGAAGGCTATGCGCGTGAGTTCGGGCGGCAGTTGACGATTCCGGAATATGTTTTCCATATAGGGAAGATACTGATCAGCGCGTTGGGCTGCACGGATGAACTCATCAGCGAGTCCTTGTTGCGTGCGTAGATAAATTTCTTCGGTAAATAATCGATTGAGGGATTCTTTGCGGCGGCTATAAACCTGGAGGACGCGTTGCTCCATAGGGCCATATTCCAAGGCTTTTTTGCCAAGTTTTTGCAGGCGGTTGATGGCAAGTTGGTAACGTTCGGTATAACGATTGAGAAGTTCTTTTTTCTCGCTACGCGTATAGGTCCGGCCTTTGTTGTATTTTTTCGCAAACTGATCATAGTCGACAACATCGATAATGATATCGACTAATTCAGGGTCGTGTATGACAAAGGAGGTGCTTCGGTAGCGACGGAAAATTTTTTCCCAGAAGCTAGCCTGCAAACGCACAATGGGGCTCACCGGAAACGGATCTGCTTCACCCTGGGCGAGGCCCAAAGTGGAAACGAACATACCCACAAGGAGTAATATCAGAGTAGCGTGACGCATAGCTCAGACCCTTTTGTTGGCTCGCAATAGACACCTAGTGCCATTTTAGCCACGCAACATGGCCTGTACTAGGCCGCCAATATCTTGACCACTTGGCCTTTGAGGCTTTGTTGCATAAGGGTTTGGCCTGGATCTTAGATAAAAAATGGCGAAGGATGAAAAAACTGATTTACCGACCCCATATAAATCTATAAAAAACAGACTTCCTCTTTTGTCGGGGCGTAGCGCAGCCTGGTAGCGCACACGTCTGGGGGGCGTGTGGTCGCTGGTTCAAATCCAGTCGCCCCGACCATTCAGGAAAAAGCCGAAGTCTTCGCGTAAGCGGGTCTTCGGCTTTTTTGCGTTTGAAGTGCGTTCGTGATTTCCCTTTTCTTGCCAAAGCACCGGGCGGTGTGAAAGACTAGAGAGATAAAATCTTCTATTCCTGTGCATTCACCTCGGCATCATCACAAATGGAGTTCGTGTGTTGGAGCGTGCCTCACTGTGAGCTCTCAGCCTTCGGCATCAAGAGCGACTTGACGCAAAGTGAAAGAGTTCAATATATCCTCCGAAACAGTAAAAGTTGCAGGCGTTCCTAGCCTGCCCGTCGTTAGATTTTCCTTAGATAATGACCTTAGATTGTGGAGCATTCATGCGGGTATTTGCCTGTTGGGTTTTGGTAGTAGGATCATTGTCCTTTGCAGGTTGTAAAACTTCGGGTCGCACGGTGCAAGATGTTGCCGAGGATTCGATGCTCAGTGATGACGATTCGTATACTGATACTGTCACGAAAAGTCCTATTTCGAACTTCGGTAGAATTGGTCCGAATTTGTTCCGAGGCGGACAACTGCGCAAACACGAAGACCGGTTTACTTTTCTGCAAAGTGTCGGCGTTAAAAACATTATCAATCTTCAGACATTTCATAGCGAAGATGATCCAAAATTGTGCTCAAAATATGGCATGAATTGCATTCGGCATAGCATCAATCCCCTGGCGAATGATTGGGTGCATTTGAAATTTGATTGGGCGAATTTCAAGGCTGCTTTTGCAGATGGAAAGGCATCCCTTGAAAGAGGTGAAGGCCTCTATGTGCATTGTTATGTGGGCAAAGATCGCACAGGCGCTTTGATTACTGCATTATCGATTTATCCGACTATATGTTCCGGCGAACCTTATGATGCGGCCGAACTTGAAAAGAAGATTGCCGAAAGCTATGAGGAATTTGGTGTCTCGCTGCCGATGCGCGGTCTTAAAGCCGAAGTGATGTCATGGGCTAAAAAGCCTCCGGCGTGGCTTTGCGATAAATAGCTCTGTCCCTCGAGTAAAATGTTTCTTAGCTTGCTAAGATCGGCGAATCGCGAGCCTTTTGCTTTCATTGTTCGGATGAGCCTAGGAATGGCTTAGGCATCGTAGATATGGTCTGGAAAGGTGTTTTTTCCTTCGACACATTCGGGCCACAGAAAATGATTCATGCCTGCTATTTTAAGTTGTCGATCGAAAATACAAATCGAAACCCCGCACCCTATGAGAGTTCGCAGTAAAATTGGTCCGTTTTCTTTATCGGTGACAACTATAGTCCCGGGATTAACATTGACTATTTTCACGCGTAACTTCTGATGAATATCAGCTTCGCTGAAGCTCCATAAGCATCTTCTACCTCATTTAGGTAGAAAATAAAAAGTGCGACGCATTTGATGTAACTTTTGGATATTGTATTCCGAAATGTGTGAATTACCCAGCTCCAAAAGAAGGTCAGTGTTCTTCAAGTTGCGGGGTATTCGCGGATTTATCATCAAAGCTCCGTTGCAAATTATCACCGAAGTCTGCCGTAAGTACCCTCAACAGATAGTCAAATTCCAATGGTAAAAATATATTCAATTTTATTTTTGTGCTAACCGATACGGCGACCGAGGCGATTTACTGGAGGCAGTGATGACATTCATTTATTCGATAACACTTTCGGTCCTGACTACGATGCTCATAACAGCTTGTGATGGAGCACCTCCTCTTTACAAAGCCCCCGTTACATCGGGCGGTGTCAGTACATCTTCGAGTCCTGCGCCGGATCCTTCTCAACCCAGTGCCGACGCCAATCCCAATAGTCCTGTGGCGAGTAATAGTCCTGCAATAAGTAGCAGTCCTCCGACAAGCCCTGGCGTAAGCCCAGTGACGGCGCCTGTCGCATCCTCACCGGTACCAGCATCGCCTGCGCATGCAACTGCCCCATCTGTATCACCTGTTATGATGCCAGCCTCCGCGCCCGTGACAATGCCGGCCCCCGCTCCTGCTCAGGCACCGATGGTATCCAATGCAGTAACGAATGGCCAGAAGCTCTTTGACGATACGTTACACTGTGCAGACTGCCATTCCAAATCGCGAATCGGGCCAGTTTCAGCTTCGGCCGTACTGGGCGCAAAATCTAAAAATGTTCATAGAAGCGTGACATGGCCATCCTCGGCTCAAGCCAACGATATTTCCGCTTATCTGAATGATTGATACGCTTCCTTAAGTTCATCGATTTGTGCGGGCCGCATAGATCGATGAACTTTTTTTATTGGAGTCTTTCTTAATCATTGCGAACTCGATTCATCTAGAGGAGCACTGCTGATTCATAATTACTTCTCGTTTGGTTTGTCTTATAAGGATGGCATTCTCCTAACCATCGCTAAGGTGTCCGATGACAAACCAAACAAAATGCCCGAAATGCGGCTCTGAACATATTTATGAAGATCGTGGCCTTTGGGTATGTCCTGAGTGTGCTCATGAGTGGACGGGTGGCAGCGGCGCAGTTGAAACCAGCGATGCACCTACGGGCCCGCTCGTTGTAAAGGACGCACATGGTAATGTACTGCAGGACGGTGATTCTGTGACGGTTATCAAAGACCTTAAGGTCAAAGGCTCATCGACTGTCGTCAAAGTCGGAACCAAAGTCAAAGGTATCCGATTGATCGACAGCGATGATGGTCACAACATTGGATGTAAGATCGAAGGTTTTGGTCAAATGAACCTCAAGTCTGAGTTCATTAAAAAGTCGTGATCTGAAAAAGACTCAGAGCACTTCAAGAGCGATGAGTATGGTCACCAGTTTGCTAGGGGAAATTTTTAAAGCTTTGCTCCAAGGATCGAGCAGGACATTTTCTGTGATCGAATTGGTGATGCGATCGTTTTTTTCGATGGCTGCACGAATCTTATGCAGGCAGTCATCGACGGAATCGCCGGCAGGGAGGGCTTCTGCCAGGATGTTTCTGGCTTCGTCTTTAGTCACGGAGTTTCCTTTATTGGGCACATTCAAGCCTCAGTTCTACCCCATTTTGTGAGCTTTAGCGTCCTCAATATACGTTCCTCAGGACGATTCTGACATAACTAACTGATAATAAAGGCAATTTCAATTTATCATATTCCCAAAGATTTCTTCAATAACTTGGGCGCATCATCCGATAAGGCGGAAGGTCTTTCGCGTTAAAGGGGGGATGGGTTTGAGCAAGTCAGGTCAAAATCTTTCGATATTTGTGAAACTTACGGCACCAATTGCTCTAAGCCTCTTCGTAAATTCTTGCGCTCAAGCGCCCACTATGACGATTAGTCCGAGTCAAAATGCTGCAAACGATGGATCCGGGGATGGGACACCGGTTGACGGTAGTCCCGATACTGCCCCGTCCAGCACGAGCCCGGTCTTAACGTCTCCTGCAACGGGCATGTCCCCAATCGCTTCGATTCTGCCTTCGCCATCACCTGCTTCGGCCCCGTCGACTTCACCTTCGCCTTCGAGTGCTCCGGTCACTACACCGACCATTGCGATCAGTAGTGATGGGGATGGTTTGTTTGATGGATCGTGGAAAACCGTTGAGCAATACGTCGCGAAGAACCCGAGTCTGAAATCCTTCACTATGAACGCGAAAGACTCCAAGGTCTTTCCGCTAGGCAATAATACGAAGGCGCCTAATATCAACCAGTCGCCGACCCGCAAGGTTCAGGTGTATATTCCTGAGGGGATCGATAAAGCTAAAGAATACCCTTTTATGATAGGACTAGATGCCAATAATAACTGGGTCGAACCTCTGGCTTCATTTGCTGCGAAGTTGATGGCCGATAAAAAAATCCCGATGATGATCGTTATTTTTGTCGATAACGGTGGCGGTGATTCGCGCGGCAATCAAAGGGGTCTTGAATACGACAAAGTACCTTCGGACAATCCGAAATTCTTGATCACGGAAGTTCTTCCTGCCGTTGAGGCTCAATTCGGAATTAAACTGAGCAAAAACGGCGAAGGCGGGGGTGTGTTTGGAGGAAGTTCGAGCGGTGCCGCGGCGTTTACCGCCTGCTGGCAAAACCCGGATCGTTTCCAGAAAGTCTTAGGTTATTCCTCAACTTTTACCACGCAAGGTGGTGATGACGGAAGCGATCACGGCGCTTGGGCTTACCAAGAGTCTTTGATCGCAGCGGCTCCAACGAAGCCATGCCGGATCTCTCTGGAAGTTTCGAGTAACGACAACAACTATTTCAAAAGTACGACAGAGGCAAACAAGCTGACGTTTGCGGCCCTTAAAGCAAAAAACTATCATGTTCGTTTGAATATCGCGCCGAATGCCTCGCACGTCGATGGAGGCGTGATGAAGGCGTCTATGGGCGACAACCTGGTTTGGCTCTGGCGCGATTATCCCCGCTGAACACTATCGGCTTGTCATTCACCTGCCGCTCTGCTTAAGCTCTCCTTTATACACAAGGAGAGCTTTATGCTTTACGACATCACGATCCCCCAGTTTATCAAAGGTCTTCAGCAGCTTAATACGTTTTTCGACAAAGCTTCCGCTTATGCGGAAAGCAAAAAATTTGACGTCGAAGTTCTTTTGAACTCACGTCTCGCGCCTGATCAATTCAATCTGATTCGTCAGGTCCAAATAGCTTGTGATACCGCGAAACTCGGCGCTTCGCGTATGACTGGGAAAGAGGCTCCGACCCACGACGACAAAGAAAAAACCTTGCCTGAGATCAAAGCCCGTATCGAAAGCGTGATTTCTTATCTTGAGAAATTTTCTGCGAAAGACTTCGCTGACTCTGAGAAACGTCAGGTGACTCAACCGCGTTGGGAAGGACAGTATTTGTTCGGCAACGAATATGCGCTTCACCACGTAATCCCGAACTTCTACTTCCACATTACGACAGCCTACGCGATACTTCGCCATAACGGTGTCGATGTGGGTAAAAAGGACTATCTCGGTAAAATGCCTTTCCACAAATAAGTGGTCACTGAAAAGCCTAGGACTTCATCGGCCTAGGCTTTGCATTTTGACTGCGTCAGATTATAGACGTTTTTCCATGCGCACTGTGAGTTCGCTATAGCCGCTGTTTTTGTAAAGAGTCATAGCTCTTTTGTTGCGCGGAAACACGCTGAGCGAAATACGATTGAGATCTTTTTCAACAGCCAGTTGTTCAACCGCTTGCACGATCGACTTGCCAAAGCCTTGTCCCCGATATTCTTCGTAAACCTCGAGGTTAATAATAAACAGCTCCGTATCGGTGAGATTAAGCCAGACATGGCCGATCTCGGTCTCGTCCTCAAAACACATCAGACAAAGCGATTGCTCTACCTCAGACGTTGATTTAAGCAATTGTTCAGTCTCTGTTTTTGCTTTAATCGTCGCCGATCTCAGATCGTAAAGATCAGTTTTGATAAGGTCATCGATATAACTCCGCATGAGATCGATGCGGTCGAGGTCAGATTCCGTCGCAGGTATCAAGTTCACGGAACGCATCATAAGAATCCTCTCAGGCAAATTTTTCGATGAGAAACATAACGAAAATGATGACCGAAATCAGGCTGCTGATGAGGACGGCACCGGCCGCGCAATCCTTTGCGATGCCAATGGCAGTATGCCGCTCAGGATGGATATGATCAATTAAATGTTCTAACGCGGTATTGAACATCTCAGCCGTCAACACCACGCCTATACATATAAAAATCAGGGCCCACCAGAGTGGGGGGGCTCTCAAAACGCCTAAAATAAGCAAAACGCCGATCGCCATAACCAATTGGATGCGAAAGCTGGCTTCGGACCGGACTGCGACCTTTATCCCGTTTAATGCAAAACCGAGGCGTGCCACGAAACTTTGATTTTTCAAAAGAGTTTTCCGTTCACTTCAACCGGATTCACTTCGGAGAGGTCGATATCATCAAGGCAGCGAATATTGATGGCAAACATTCGCATTCCATCAGGGCCACTGCCTGTGGCATACGATAAAATACCGCAGGTTTTGCAGAAGAGATGGTGTATATTATGGCGGTGAAATTGATAATCTGTGACTTCGCCTTCGCCGCTCTTTAACGTGAATTGCGAATCCGCAACAAAGCTCAGGATAGAGCCTCTTTTGAGGCAGATGGAGCAGTTGCAGGCGATGCTTTGCGTAAGATCGAGCTGGCGAACTTCGTAACGCACACGTTGACAATGACAGCCACCTTGATATGTTTGCATCTCATCCTCCTCATTTACAGGGCTAAATATCGGCGACGGAGCCTAGGGTACATTATGCTTTTTCATCAGCTGTTTGAAGCGGAATCATCGACCTATACTTATCTCCTTGCAGATCGCGACAGTGGGGCAGCCGTTTTCATCGACCCTGTGATCGATACTATAGAACGCGATCTCAAGCTGTTGGATGAGTATGGTTTAACTCTCAAATATATCGTGGATACACACGTTCACGCGGATCATATAACGGCGGCTGACGAATTGCGTAAACGAACCGGCGCTCAGACCTGCGTGAGCCGGCATGCTTCGCTACCTTGCGTGGACATAGAATTGAAGGAAGGGCAAAGCCTTCATTTTGGTCCATACGAAATCGGTGTTTTAGAAACGCCAGGTCATACGCAATGCTCCCTTTCCTTCACGCTAGGGGACAGGGTGTTTACCGGGGATACGCTGCTCATCCGCGGCTGCGGGCGGACTGATTTTCAGAATGGTTCCGCCGAACTTCTTTATAAAAGCGTTCGAGAAAAACTCTTCGTTCTTCCTCCAGCGACTCGTGTATACCCTGGCCATGATTATAAAGGTCAAACATCGTCTTCTATCGAAATGGAACAACGATTCAATCCTCGTCTCAAAGATGGAATCACTCTCGAAGAGTTTGTCCGAATCATGAGTTTACTCGGGTTGCCCGTGCCGAAACGGATTCACGAGGCCCTTCCCGCGAACCTCGCTTGCGGCAAAACACCCCAGTAAGCGTTGCCTTTTCTCTTTGCATTTTGCTCATGGACGCGTAAAACACGGCTTCATCTTGACTGTGAGAACGACGTTTTGAGCAAAAAAATCATTCAGGGCAAAGCGGCCAAATCATCGCAAACACCCGAGCTCCTCTTTTACGGCCAGCATATCTGCGAAAAGTTAGCGGAGCGGCGCCGTGCGGACATTATTCGTGTTTATTGCACGGAAGAGCTTATGCCACAGTTCAAACCCTTGCTTCAATGGTGTGCCGGCAATCGCAAGGCCTACCATATCGTAACGGCAAAGGACCTCGAGAAAATCGCCGGATCTGTGCACCATGAAGGCGTAGCTATCCTTGCCAGGCAGCCCTCTTACCGATCCCTACGCGATCTCGAGCAACTCCTGAAGGCCCGGCCCGAAGCCCAGAAGATTCCACTTTTATATATGGATGGCGTGCAGAACCCTCATAACATCGGCACCATCATGCGGGTCCTCGCAAGCTTTGGTTGGCCTTACATAGTGGGTCCTAAAACGATGGCGCCTATGTCAGCGGCTGCAGCTCGTATGAGTGAAGGCGGTGCTGAGTTCGTTGAGGTGTTTGCTGCCGAGTCGGGGGTAGCGTTTTGCGAATGGGCGAAAAGCCTGGGTTATGCAATCTATGGGACCTCGAGTCATGAAGCGAGTTTGCTTTATGAAACAAAGCTACCTGATCGTCTGGTGTTTGTGCTTGGTCATGAAGTGCACGGCATGTCGAAGGATGTTGAGTGCAAGGTGGACAAACGCATCGCAATTCCCACTTCGGGGCAGGTTGAAAGCCTGAACGTCTCAGTCGCCACTGGTATTTTGCTTGGCGAGTATACGCGTCAACATACATTGATTTCTGGGGCAGGGCGTTGAATGTCTTAGTATTTCTCTTGTGTTTTTGAAAAAAGCCAAAAGAATCCTTTTGGCTATCGACCTTCGTTCTTCCCTCTGATTTCTCCAAACAAATCCTTCTTTTCGTTTTTTATCCCAAATTTTATCCCTCCGTATCCCGTTAACTTCCTTATCTTTTATCCGAAACCATAACTGGAATCATGCGCAGTGGAGAACTGATGCAGCGGCTGGTTTTGATTATCATCATAGCGTTGACGTTATGGTCTTGCGCGTCGCGTAAGCCCAAAGGCGGCTTCGACGAGATTGCAGACTTCGGGCTCACTGCTGAGCCGTCGGGGACGCGCGTCGATGACAAAGCTTATTTTGATGATTTGAAACGAAGCGAAGGTTCGGTTTCTTTTGAATCCTCTCTGCCTTTGCCTCTTATGGTCGGCAAAACCGGAGACCCGTTTGATGCCATTCCTCCTGGAGCCAAACAAAGCCTCGACTCGCGGCTTATAGTGCAGATGGGGCCTTGTCATTTTACGTTGCTCACTGGCGCCATGCAGGTCGATCGTTATTTGCTTGCAGGCCAGTGGATAAAACTCACCGAAGGCTTGCCAGCGAAGACGCCTGTCAAACTCGAACCCAACATGGATCTCAACCTTAAGGTTATATCGAAGCTGTCAGTGGAAATTTCGGATTCGCAGATTTCGACCTGTCGGAAGATGTTTGAAGGCAAGAAGGTGCTGCTCGGACGTTTCCATCTCAACAAATCAAAGATAGGATTGATACCAGGTCCACGATCCCCGAAAGTCCAGTTTGGATCTCGATCCGTCGAGCCTCATGGTAAAATAATTTTTATTCACTGGCAGCCAGGTTCGAATGCTCCGCTTTTGATTGATGACTTCGATTTCCCCGCGACCGCAGAGTCTGGGATTTTTAGGGCACAAATGTCCAATAAGGGTTACTATTATTTAGCCTTTCAATCCGTCTTAAGAATGGATCAGGTCGACCAGATGATTCTTAAGCTGCCCTATCCAAGCGGCCCGCAGCAGATGCAGCCTTCGACGAAGAAGCCGCAGGGCCCTATCAAACCCCAGGCCCCTGTCAAAGTTAAACTGCGTTAAAAAAGAAAGGAGTGTGAATGGGCAAGGATCCAAAAGAGAAAACTGAAAATGCCAGAGAGTATTTTCGCATCACCTATCGGCCGCCTGGAAACCCGATTTTTGAAGCCGCTGATAAAAATAAATTCTTAGTCCTTGATGTCTCCGAAGCCGGCTTTCGGTTCTCGCCTAAAAAAGGCATGCAGTTTTTTGAAAAAGACGCCGTGGTCGGAAAAATCGTTTTGCCCGAAAAACGTGGTGTAATCGAGGTAAAAGGCACCATAGTGCGTGTGACGCCCTCGGATGTCGCTGTTAAGCTGCTTGCGACCTCGCGCATTCCTTTGGTTCGCATCATGGAAGAGCAGCGGATTCTGATTCAAAAGGGCAAACTTTCTTAAGATGATAGCCGTTTGTCTTTTCTGTTTTTCCATCATTCATTCATCGGAAATTTCGGACAGGAGGACTATTTTCCCATTGTTCGGGCTTTGGTCCTGGTTCGGCTTTCTGTGTGATAGGACGAATTTCGCTCACTGGACGATAAGCATGCTCCACCAGGATCGAAACACTGTCCTGATCCCGCTGAAGCCGGCCGCTCACGCATAAAAAGCTATGCTGCCAGAGGATGTCGCGGAATAGCTCGATCGTTTTCGGTTTGCACACCAGGTTTACAAACCCCGTATCATCTTCCAAAGTCACAAAAAGTATGCCTTTCGCCGTTGGCGGTGATTGACGGATCAGCACCATTCCAAACACATAGATCGTATCGTGTGCTTTCGCCTGCAATAATTCTTTGGCTTTTAGAAGCTGATGCGGGCGAATCGCATAATGCCATGCGAACTTTTTGATCAGGACAGTCGGATGATGATCAAGGGTACTGCTAAAGGCCTCAAAATCACGTTCCATCCGCTCCAGGGCTGTTTCGGACTCAAACTGATAGGGATGCTCGGTCTCGAGCAGAGGCGCGCGCGGGAAAGTCTCCATAAGCCAGAGGGCTTCCCGCCGTTCGATGCCAAAGTTCTGTAAAGCATTGGCGGCCGCGAGCGCACTGAGATCCTTGCGATTGATGCCCTCGGAATCTCTCAAAAAGAATTCAAGATGGGTCCAAAGCGCATCTTTCGCGCGTGACCGTCTCGCCGTAAGATCTTTCATCGACTGTTCGGCAAGGCCTCGTACAAGGTGAAAACCCAGGCGTATCAAAGGCCGCTCGCCCACTCTCTCAAGGCACGAATCCCAATGGGATTTATTGATGTCTGGTGCTAAAAAGCCAACCCCCTCCCGCCGCGCACTTTGAATCAAAGCATGGACGGAATAAAACCCCATAGGCTGTGAATTGATCAAAGCCATATAAAAGGCTTCCGGAAAGTGGCACTTCATATAACTCGAGGCATAAGCGAGTAAAGCGAAGGAAGCCGAATGGGACTCGGGGAACCCATAACTCGCAAAACCCTGCAAATACCCTATGATCTGTTCGGCAAATTGGGGTTGTACGTTGTTATTTAAAAGCCCCTGCGTGAGTTTGCTGATGATGTTGCCAAAGTCCTTGCCCAAAGACCAGGCACCGATTTTTTTGCGAAGCTCATCAGCCTCGCCTGGCGAAAATCCGCCGAGTTCCATGGCGACACGCATAATTTGTTCTTGAAATATGGGAATTCCCAGAGTGCGTTTGAGGATAGGTTCGACACGGGGGTCGGGATATGTAATGGCTTCGAGCCCTTGGCGCCTTCGAATATAAGGGTGAATCAAACCGCCCTGAATAGGGCCAGGCCTGATGATGCCGACCTGCACAACAAGATCATAAAATTTCTCGGGTTTGAGGCGCGGGAGCATCGACATCTGAGCTCGTGATTCGATTTGAAAGGTGCCGACGGTATCGCCTTTTTGGATCATGGCGAAGGTTTGGGTGTCTTGTGTCGGGATATTATCGAGGCGAAGATCGGTATGAAAATACTCCTGAATCGTTGCAAAGCCCTTGCGGAGAGCGGTCAGCATACCCAGAGCCAGAATATCGATTTTGAAGATGTTCAGTGTTTCGATATCGTCTTTGCTCCATTGCAGGACTGTACGGCCTTCCATCGTTGCCGGTTCCTGGCCACAGATATTATCCATAGCTTCGTTGGAGATGACAAAACCACCGGAATGAATACCAAGGTGCCTGGGAAATCCCTCCAGACGTTCACTAAGCTTAGTCCATAGCTCCCAATCACAGTAGGGCGCGATGCCAGCCGTGAGTTCTTCGGGCAAGCTGGGTTTGTTTTTCTCACGGCGATGCATGCTTGTATGTTCGGCGATCTGCTGCATCCACACTTCCGGAACACCAAAAGCCTTGCCGATAGACCTAAAAGCACTGCGGCCCCGAAAACATATGACATTGGCGACCATGGCCGCCCGATGCCGGCCATAACGGCTATAGATGTATTGAATCACCTCTTCGCGGCGTTCATGTTCAAAATCAATGTCTATATCAGGCGGCTCACCCCGTTCACGACTCAAAAAACGTTCAAACAGGAGTTCGGAGGTTTCCGGATCCAGAGCTGTAATACCGAGAACATAACAAATAACCGAGTTTGCCGCCGAACCGCGTCCCTGACAGAGGATGTTCTGGGCGCGCGCCCATCTTACGATGTCCCAGACGGTAAGAAAATAATCGACGAATTTGAGATCGGCAACCAGCACCAGCTCTTTATCCAGCAGATCTTTGACTTTCGCGGAGCAGCCTTCGGGATAACGTTTTTGAGCGCCTTCCCACACCAACTGTTCCAAAAAGCTCTGGGGCGTATGATGCACCGGGATAAATTCCTGGGGATAATGATAGATCAATTCCTGAAGTGTGAATTGAAAAGTTTCGGCCAGATCACGCCCTTGTTTGAGTATCGCCTGACATTGGGCAAAGGGTTTGTACCTGTTTTCCAAAACCTTGAGATCACGAAGACAACGTTCTTCATTCACGAATAGGTGGGGAACGATGCGATCGATCGGTTCGTTCAGACGAATAGCCTGAAGAATATCATGCAGATATTTGTCTTCGGGTTGATGAAAATAGGCATCCTGACTGAAAAGAGTCGGTAGAGAGAGCTTTTGTGCCAAAGCCAGAGTCGGCTTTATCCAGCGATCTTCAATAGGATTGAGATGACGGCTCAATACCAGATAAAATTGGCCCGAAAAAAGCTCTTTGAGTTTTTGGTAGTGTTTGAGGGTGTCTTCGGGTTTATGACAACGGATGTAACCCCTCATAGGTTGTAGACAAATCAAGCCTTCCTTCGACACATTTTCAAGGGTGCTGAGCGGCAAAAAGGGCTTTTTCTCGCCCTCCTTATGAGCGATCGTTGCCAGCGCGCAAAGGGTTTGGTACCCCCTTTTGCTTTGGGCCATAAGTACAATTGTACTTTGAAGGCTAAGAGCCTGGGCAGGGTCATGGCTGAGAGAAAATTCGATGCCGTTAAAAAGCTTCGGAGGTGGAGCAAAAATCCCAGCTTCATGACGATTTTTTTCTATTTTTTTATAAGCGCTGTAGGCTTGAACAAGTCCATACACGCCGTTGTAATCACAAATACCAACACCTTGATAACCAAGCGCATAAGCGCGCTCGACATAATCGCTGGGGTAAGAACCGCCTCTTAAAAAGCTGTAGTTGGTATGGCAGAGCCACTCATGCCAGAAGAATTCTTTATCCATACACACCTTGTGAAATCCAGCTTCCTCTTTGATCCCGATAGACCCACAGCATGGTGTCGCCCTGAGTCATTCGATAATAATCGCGACTTCGGTTTTTGGACTTCCACCACTTATCCATCGTACGTTCTTGGAAAGGACCTACACGTGTATGCTGATCGAAAGGTAAATGATGCGCGTCTGTGTAGAGAAAAAGAGGGCGTTCTTGCGCAAGAGGGAGGTAATCCTCCTGCGAAGGACAGGTCTCGAATGCATCGACCTGTTTATAGAATGAATCCTCAGCGAGCCAATTGGCTGCCAGACCAAAACCCTCCAAGGGTTTTCTGATCATGTTTTCGAGCTGTTTAAGATGAGCAAGATCATCACTGCTTTCATGAAAGAGGCTGCCTTGCCGAAACCGCGCAGGCGCTTTCTCAAGTATTTCCAATTCCCACGAAATAAGGCCCGTCTCTTGCGAGCTGGCCTTCGTGGCAAAAAGTTTTTCTTTTTCAAACGCGTATTGGATCTGGAGTAGTGCGGTCCTCTGACTTGGGCAGTCTTGATGAAGACTATGAGGATGGCGAAAGGGGATATAGATTGGAATTGCGTGAAGATTGCAGAGGACGATCCGCCACTCCAAATTTAGGATACGCTCTTCTTTCTTAAAAGATCCTAAGACGCAAAGACGATTTATATCTTCGCGCAATAATTCTTCGATCGCATCCCAATGCTTTAATTCGTTATCAAGATGGCGTTTAACAAAAGGTTTTTCGGTAGAAAGATAGGGAGCCCATGGAAACAAGGCGATCGCTTCGCTTTTGCTGAGACCCTGGCGATGCGGAAAAGAAAGTTGCCACACCTCGGCGATAAGTGACCCGAAACGCCTGCGTATATGCGAGCTGGGTAGAGTGCGTAAAAGATCGGGGCGCGCGCAGCCCAGACGCTGCATCGCCAGAGTCATGGCTGTTCTGCCTTTGCTTAAAATTGAGTCGGTATGGTTCCGAGAGCGGATTTTGCTGTTATTCTCTGCATATTCACGGCAACTTTCCCACCATAAATCCCAGGAGATACCACGCAGGAGGTTTCTTCCGAGCCGGCTGCTGAAGTGAATCATTCCATGAAAGCCTTTTTCCCGAGCGGCCTTCACGAGGAGTATGGCTTCCCACGGTGTGGCGGCTGCGGCTCCGTAATAATCTGTCTCCGCAAAAAGCGCAGTCAATTGGTCGGCGATCATTGTGTTGACTTTCGTATCCTTGCGACCTGCTGTGTGGAGCCAGAAGGCGCGGCAGGCCCGCATGTCGATGACCCACAAATCAGGTTGCCACTGCATGGTTTTTGGGCTCAGGTTTTGCAGAGCATCCTGGAACTTTTCATCGGGACAAAAAATCGCGATAAACTCCAGGATTTCATCGTTTTGATGCGGAAGAGTCGAGCGGGTCAAACTGAGGAGCGCAGCCATCTCATGTCTCACAAGGAAAGAGGTTTATACAGAGAAGACGCAAGATCGTGAGGCGAGAGAGTAATCGTTTTGGGAGGCGCTCCTTTGATGACTTCAATACGAGTCTGGGTTTTTTCAAAATCATAAACACAATTCAAACGCGTGCGTGTCCAGAGGTTGCCCTGCTCATGCGTAAGAAGATGCGGACGGAGTATAAGTATGCTTTGGCCGTAGGTGCGGGCATTGCGAGCCAGATGCTGACAATCCTCTTCTTTAAGATGAGGCGCCTGGTCGAGAACGATCACGCGGAAAAAATCGGAAAGGAACACATGTTTCAGATCCTGCAAAGGATCCTGGCTGGAAACAAAACGCATCGTATCAAGATCGATAGAGCGCGCATGCCAGGCCCAGGGATTGATGGCTACATGTTGACGGCCATAGACCCAAAGGATCCAATACGAATAATCCGCTTGAGCCCGGGATAAAAACGGCAGTATAAATTCCCGCAGGCCTTGACCCCATGGCATGCCCCATTCGCTGAGTTCGCCTTCCCGCAAACCGCCGCCTATCAAGGCGTCGAGGGTTTTGATGCCACTCAAAAGCCGGCGCTCCGAGCTCTTCACGAGCTTTAACTCCTGAAGTTTATTGAATGTATTCATTTCCAAAACTTTTACCCCTAAACCCATACAAAAGTATGGTAATGATGGAAGGCAAAGCTCGTCAAGCTATTCTTTGAGCAGCCTCTGGGGGCTGCGGATTTTACTGAGCAATTTTTTAATAGCGAACTTTCTGATTTTAAAACGCTCCTTCAGGCGTCTTAACAAATGACCAAATGCCGCAGAGGGACTTTTATCAATAGTTCCCCTCTTTCTGCCGAAGACACGACAGGGCTATGGGGAGGGTGAAACCAGAGTGGAAACGCCGAGCGGACAATATCAAATGCGCAAAGGATCCCAACGGATCTTTACCCTTGTGTGGTTTTTTTGGGTCATAGCGCTTTTAAGCATTTCGTCGAGCTCGATGAATGACACCATTCAATCTTCCGTATCCGATCGCGTTTTTTTCAAGACGCGTCAGGCGCTGGGCAAAACACCGCCTCTGTCCTCACGCCTCAAAGTTTATGCCTTTGATGACAACACCGTGAAATATCTGGGGGGCGATAGCGTTTCGACCCAGGACCTTAGCCTCTTTCTCACCAATATCGCACGCAAAAAACCGCGCGCCATAATTCTCGATCGGCTGTTCGGCCGTGCGCCTCCTGAGGAGAATGCCAAACATTTCCTCGAAGAAATGGAGAAGATGCACATTCCGGTCTACACCGGAGCGGCCGATAAAAGTGATCCCAGCAACCAAACCAAACATGATCTCACGGAACCACAGTATGATCCCTCTCATTGGGTCATCGGCGATGTTGAATCCAACATGCCTTTCATCAGGCACTCCCTGCATAATGAAAACGGCAACGTCTATGCTTACGAAAAGACCTATAAAGGCGCCTTCCGCGGTATAGGCCACATCGCTTTTCACAGCATCGGTGCGGTCGACCCTTTGATCGTTTTCCATGACAAAATCGTTCCTCACATCGGGCTCTATGCGGCTGAATCCTTTGCGATCAAAGATCAGAAGCTTTTGGTCAACAATGAAGTTGTGCCTTTGACGGAACGCGGCAGCGTGATCGTCAATCATCGCCCTCCACTCGATTTTTATTCGCGTATGAAGCCGCTGAGCGGAGCTTTAGCCCGGGCCCGTGCCCATCAACAGGAAGAGTGGATTCAAGAAGGTGATGTCGTCATTGTCATCTTCAACTTCTACACGGGTTCGACTGACTTTTTGGAAGCCGCCCCCTTCGGCAATCTTCCGGGTGGACTCTACGTTTCGACCCTCGCCGATTCTGCTCTGGAAAACCGCTGGATCACACCGACGAACAATATCACCTCCCTCGTCATCATTTTGATCATGAGTATATTTGGTGTAGTTTTGGCCCGAAGCACCGGTTCGGTCGTATTCTGGATCGCCACGATTCTCTTGAGCCTCGGCTTTTTCGCGGGCTGTATTTATCTCTTTTCCTACCATGACATCATGGTTCCCTGGGTCCTGCCTTTGGTTGGATTACTGGGGGGAGGAACGATCCAATATGTGAAACAAAGACTCGGCAACGAACTCAAAGCCGTTGCAACAGAGAATCAGCTCCTCGTTGAACGCGCGCTCCGGCTCGAAGAAGAAAAGATGAACATACAGTTGGTCGAACGCTTAAACCTAGGCCGTGCGATTCAACAGATCCTCCTGCCGCCCACAGGCGCTCAGGACCACGGCTCCTTTACATTTGACATGAGTTATATCCCGAATCAAGAGATGAGCGGTGACTGGGTCTACATCTGGGGTAAAGACCAGGACGAAAAACGCGTGATCATCGGTGACGTTGTGGGCAAAGGCCCCTCAGCGGCTATTCCCGTGGCGATCCTGATAGGTATACTGGGTGAATGCGAAAAATCAGGAATGGGTACGGAGGAGACGCTGCGTTATCTCAACGGCCGTATTCTTGAATTGTTTGGTAAACAAGTCACCTGCAGCTGTTCGGTCGTCGTCATGACCCGGAACTCGATGGAAATCGATCTTTATAATGCAGGATCACCAGGCTGGTTTTTCCGGAGCGAAGGGAAATCACGGCATATTTCGATGCGTTCCACCACGCTCGGCATGGGGACGGAAGCGTATTTTGCCCATGAAAAACTGCTGCTTACGCCGGACAGTTTCCTCTTTACGTTTACCGATGGGTATATGGAAGGGGCGCGGGCCTTTCGTCGTCTGATCACCAAGCTCGGGACTATAGACGAAGCGCCATCATTTGAAGAGCTACAGAATATACTCGATGAAATAGGAAAGTCCTTCCGTCTCGAAGACGACAGGTCCCTCCTTATGGTCAAAACACGAAGTCAGGCAAGCACCAAGGTCTCTTAACGTCTTGGGCTGGCCGACGACAGGGTGTCGGTCATGATGCGTTGCAAGGCAACCACGCGGCCGAGGATCGTGAAAGCTTCATCCTTAGCATAAAGATTGTTGAACGCTGGGTTCTCTGGCTTTAGGTACCAACCCTGCTCAGGATCATTCATCAAACGTTTTACAGTCGAACTCCCTTGAGCATCAGCGACGACGATCGTGCCGCTCGGAGCATCGCTTTGCTGCGATACGATGAGCCAATCCCCATCCAGTATACCCGCATATATCATGCTCGCGCCCTTGGCCTGGAGGGCAAAGAGTTTTTCGGGACTATTAGCGGCCCAGCGCGGCAGCATATCGCTTGAAATACGAATGGCACCGGAAAAATCTTCGATCGCTTCGATTGGCGTTCCGGCCGGCACAGATCCCAATCGCGGAACCAGCAGTGAATTGTCCCACTGGTTTTCCAGCTGAACATTCAGATACTGTTTGCTGCGATCCGTCAGGGCAAGGGAACGGGCTGTTTGTTTGTCGGGCGTGATGATGTAACCCTTTTTGCGAAGGGAGGCGATCACGTCTTGGGCGGATCCTACTGCTTTGTAACCCATGTATTCACAAAGTTCGCGCAGAGTAGGTGCATAGCCATGTGCGTCGCTATGCGAGCGAATAAACTCAAAGGCTTTAGTCTGTCGTGAGGTCAGCTTTTGCATATTGACTTCCTTGTTCAATCGGGCGCTTACCTACCGCCAATGTAATTCATTGCTTTCAATCGTTCAAGCAATGGCGGATGAGAGTGATAAAAGGCTGAATACCAAGGATGAGTGATTGGCATAGAGTGACTTGTTTCTCGCAATTTGAGAAGCGCATCTCCCAGTGAATTGTGATCTTCGATATGCTGGAGCGCAAACGCATCGGCTTGAAATTCATGACGCCGCGAAATCAAGCTGCCGATGGGTTGTATGAGAAATCCAGCGAGGCCAAACCACATGGAAAAAACGATCAGCGCCCCATAATTGCTCACGCCCGCCAACCCAAAACTTTCGTAAAAAGGCAGGAGAGGCAGGCACAAACTTAAAAGATAAAACATGATGCCGGTCGTGAAAAAACTGCGGATCAGACCCCAGCGCACATGGTGAAGTTTGAAATGACCAAGCTCATGGGCAAGCACAGCGACGATTTCTTTGAGGTCCATCGACTTCACAAGAGTGTCAAAAAGAACGATTTTTTTCTTGCCGAATACGCCAGTGAAGTAGGCATTGCCATGCGACGAGCGTGTTGAGGCGTCCATGATCGAAATACCTTCGGCCTGAAATTCGATTTTTTGAGCCAGGCGGAAAATCTCGACTTTCAAGTCACCTTCATCCAGCGGACTGAATGTGTTGAACAGCGGCGCGAGAAGAGTCGGGTAGAGCCAAGCCGTGAGAAGACTGAATCCAAAGATAGCGAGCCAGGCGATCCACCACCAGGACGAACCCATGTGATTCATAATCCAGAGAAGGACAGCGATAACCAGGCCCCCTAGAATCGCGCCTAAAGCGATGCCTTTGACCTGATCGAGCCAAAAGCCGCGTTTGGTCTGGCGATTGAAGCCATGGCGCTCTTCGATGACGAAGGTATTGTAATAACCAAAAGGAAGTCCTGCGATAAAGCTAAGGGCTCCTAAAATGGCAAACACAGCAAGGCCTTGAAGGATCGGCTGACCGTGAGTCAAAGAGCTGGCGAGACGTTCTACGTACCCAAGACCGCCCAAAGCCAAGAAAATAAGAGTGTAGCCAAGTTGGACCCAAGCCGAGAACTGACCGAAACGGTAACGATCGATAGTATACGAAAGACTTTTCTCAAGGCTCTCACCTGAGAGTGCCAAAACTTGTTTGGCTTCGGTTTGGTTCGTCGGATTGGAAACGTATTGAACGTTAAGATAAGCCAACGCCGACTCGATAAGTTGCTGCAGGATTCGCAGCCCGATAAAAGCAATCAGTAAAGTGGAAAGCATAAGATGGTGACCTCACGAAGCACCTGGTGCGTCAAATATAACTTTCGTCACTATAAAGCTATCGACAGTAAGGTATTAAAACAAAGAAAAAAAGCTAGAAAGCGATACTTTCTTAAATCATAGTCACATACCCGGGCCAAGGATCCGTGACCGGACATGAAAATAGTGAGGTAGACGGAATGAATACCAAGGAATTTAAAGCCCATCCTTTGCTTCCAGGCGGTCAGCTCCAGACTCTTGCTGGTTATTTTCTGTCGCCTCCTCCGGCCGTGGCTGCGGATGAGTTTATTTACGTTGCGCTGCCGGACGGGGACAAAATCGAACTTGTTATCAATAATCCCAAGGGCCCGGTTACCGCCACTCTCTATCTTTTGCATGGCCTCGGCGGTGACAGCGACTCGGGCTATAAGCTCCGATTGACGAAGAAACTTTTGCCACTTGGTTATCGCATCATCCGGCATAATCATCGCGGCAATGGCGTGCATGGCAACGAAGCGAAGGGCATGTATCACTCGGGTTCGGCAGTGGATGTTTTGGAATGTCTGAAGGAAATCGCCCGACGATACCCTGAAAATCCGCTTGGAATCATCGGGTTTTCCTTGTCCGGCACTATCGTTTTAAACCTTCTTGCCTGGTATGCGAAAGAACTCGAAGACCTTGGCCTACTCAAAGCAGCGATGAGTGTCTGCGCGCCGATCGACCTTGAAGAAAGTTCACGGGCCTTGAGCCAATTGCGAAACAAACACTACGATCTGTTTTTCGCTAAGACTGCGATCGAGCAGTTTCATCGAAGGCGATTCATCAGCGACGATCAAGCCAAAACTTACCTCCATCGGCCCAGCTTACGCAAGATCGACGAGCATGTAACGGCGCCCTACGGTGGGTTTCGTGATGCGAGTCATTATTACGACGAGTGTTCTCCAAAGCACACTCTAAGCCAAATAAGCATTGATACTCTCATACTCGCTGCGGCAGATGATCCTATTGTTCCTGCGCAAAGCGTTTTGAAAGCGCCTATTCAGCATCCTGTTAAGCTCCGCATGGAGACGTCAGGCGGGCATATGGGATTTTTAGGCCGCCATCTAACAACACACGGTGATTATAGATGGCTGGACACTTTTGTCGAAAACTGGGCGCAATCCAAGTTCAAAGCTGTGCAGTAAGCTCCCGTCAATCATGAGTTTTTCTCATCCAGGAGAGAGCTGACTGGCTGTGCATCCTGTTTGCAAGTCCCTGCGAAATAGATTAGAAGGAAGGTCACCAAAAAAAGGCGGAGTACACCCGCGCGGCGACAGGAACAGGGTCATGCAAGAATCGAATGCGTTGCTGCAAGTACGCAATCTTCAGACTGCGTTTAATACTGAGTCCGGACAGGTTCGTGCTCTCGATGGCGTGAGCTTCGAAGTGCAGCGCGGCAAAACCTTGGCTGTTGTGGGTGAATCGGGCTGCGGTAAGTCTGTGACGGCGATGTCGATCATGGGACTTGTGCAGGACGCGAACGGTTTCATCGAAAGCGGCAGTATCCTCTTTGAAAACGAAGACCTGGCGACTTATTCCAAAGATAAAATGCAAAAGATTCGGGGCAACCGAATCTCCATGATATTTCAAGAGCCTATGACGGCTCTTAACCCTGTCTATACCGTCGGCGATCAGATTGCGGAAGTGTTTCGCAATCACCGTGGAATGTCAGCTCGTCAGGCGATGACCGAAGCCCTGCGCATGCTGAAGCTGGTTCATATACCCGATCCCGAGAAACGCCTGCACGAATATCCTTTCCAAATGTCGGGAGGCATGCGGCAACGCGTGATGATCGCGATGGCTCTTGCCTGCGAACCCAGTCTTTTGATTGCCGATGAGCCAACGACCGCTTTGGACGTGACGATACAGGCGCAAATCCTTCGCCTCATGAAAGAACTTCAGAAAGAAAAAAACACGGCGATCATTTTCATTACCCACGATTTAGGAATCGTCGCGGAGATGGCTGATCATGTCGTGGTTATGTATGCGGGCAAAGCCGTTGAATACGGTCATGTTTTTGATATTTTCGAAAATCCTAAACACCCCTACACCAAGGGTTTGCTGGCGTCTATTCCTTCGCTGACTATTACGAAAGACAAAAGACTCTATACCATAGAGGGCACGGTCCCGAGTCTGCGCAACCTTCCGAAAGGCTGTCGCTTCAATACGCGATGTCCCCTGGCGCAAGGCCCTTGTTTTGAGGAGCATCCCCCTCTCAAGACGCTCGAAAGCGGCCACCAAGTCGCTTGTTACTTTGCAGAGAAAGTATAGGACGCCATGAGCACTCTCCTTGAAGTTAAAAATCTCAACATGCATTTTCCTATACGCGGCGGCTTGCTCAGACGTAAGATCGGGCATGTTTTTGCGGTGAACGATGTTTCGTTTGAGCTTGAGGCCGGCGAGACTTTTGGCGTCGTAGGCGAGTCGGGTTGTGGCAAATCCACTCTCGGCCGGACGATCGTCCGCCTTTACAATCCGACCTCGGGTCAGGTGCTGTTCAAAGGTCAAAACATCGCGGGAATGAAAAAGCAGAAGCTCAAAGACTTTCGGCGTCAGATCCAAATGATTTTCCAGGATCCATATGCCTCGCTCAATCCGCGTATGACTATCGCTTCGATCCTGGCCGAGCCGTTCAAGTTGCACGGGATAGGCACTGCGGACGAGCGCAAAGAGAAAGTCAAAGAGCTCGTGAGCCTCGTCGGTTTGCGTGTGACAGACATCAATAAGTTCCCTCACGAATTCTCAGGTGGTCAGCGCCAGCGTATCGGGATCGCCCGTGCTCTGGCTCTCAATCCTAGCCTGATTGTTTGTGATGAAGCGGTCTCAGCCCTCGATGTTTCGATTCAGTCGCAGATCTTGAATCTGCTGATCGATCTGCAACGCACGCTGAAGTTGACTTATATCTTCATTTCGCATGACTTGAACGTTGTGCGGTACATCTCGGATCGCGTCGCCGTCATGTATCTCGGCCGGGTGATGGAACTGACCCGTTCCGCCGAGATTTATAGAGCGCCCGCTCATCCTTATACCAAAGCCCTAATGGCTGCGGCCCCGGTTCCTGACCCGCGCAAAACGGCTATTACCGCGATGCTTGAGGGCGACGTCCCTAGTCCCAGTCGTCCTCCATCGGGTTGTCCATTTCATACGCGTTGTCTTTTTGTAGCGGATCGTTGCAAATCCGAATTACCGGCGCTACGGCCCTTTCGCGGCGATACCGCGCATCTGGTCGCTTGTCACTTTGCTGAAGAACTTATGAAGGAGGCACTCCACTGATGAAATTCTCTTATCTGAATCGCCGGCACCTGTGTTTGATCGCAGGCCTCGCACTAAGCCTGACC